>NZ_BAAGVF010000001.1:0-470841 GCF_054781015.1 Bordetella muralis
CTTCGCTATCCGTGAAGGCGGCCGTACCGTCGGCGCCGGCGTCGTCGCCAAGATCATCGCCTAAGGCGACCCCCCACCAGCGAAGGCAGTATCCTCTGAACTGCCTTCGCTTTTCGTTCTTTAGGAAACACCATGAAAAACCAGAAGATCCGCATCCGCTTGAAAGCCTTTGATTACAAGCTGATCGATCAGTCTGCCGCCGAGATCGTCGACACCGCCAAGCGCACTGGCGCCGTGGTTCGTGGTCCGGTGCCCCTGCCCACGCGTATCCGTCGTTACGATGTGCTGCGTTCGCCTCACGTGAACAAGTCGTCGCGCGATCAGTTCGAAATCCGTACTCATCAGCGCTTGATGGACATCGTGGATCCCACCGACAAGACCGTGGACGCTTTGATGCGCCTGGATCTGCCGGCTGGTGTCGACGTGGAAATCGCACTGCAATAAGCTGTCTGGCCCGATCGGGCCTCTGCCAGGTCTGTCAACTGCCTGGCATTGAAAATGGCCACATTCCCCGGGAGTGTGGCTTTTTTCTTTTGGGCGTCGCCCGCCGGCTGAGGTGTATCCGGCAAATTTTGTGTTGCATATACGCGGCAGCCGGCCTCCTCACTGCACAGCGGTCTACGCCTAACTACTTGTGCTGTCAGGAAAAATCATGCTAATATGCCAAGCTTGCCATTTTGTGGCAACAGCAACCCTGGCCGCATGCTAGTGCAGTAGCAATAGCGCAGTAGTAAAGCAAGCGGTTTTGGTTACTTGGCCCTGTAGGGTGAAAGCCTTTACCTTTCGCCTGATTAGCCCCGACCAATCGCAGTCGGGAATGGAGAAAACAATGTCGAATTCGACGCCCACGCCCGCCGCGCATCGGCTGGGTCTGGTGGGTCGCAAGGTCGGCATGACCCGCATTTTTACCGAGGAAGGTGAATCCATCCCGGTGACTGTGCTGGACGTGTCGAACAACCGTGTGACCCAGATCAAGTCTCTGGAAGCTGACGGCTACGCCGCAGTCCAAGTGGCTTATGGCACCCGTCGTGCCTCGCGTGTTGCCCAGCCTCAAACTGGTCACTACGCCAAAGCTGGCACCGAAGCCGGCAGCATCCTGAAAGAGTTCCGTCTGGATCCGGCCCGTCTGGCCGAGTTCACGCCGGGCGCCGTCATCGCTGTTGAATCGGTTTTCGAAGCCGGCCAGCAAGTCGATGTCACGGGTACCACCATCGGTAAGGGTTTCGCCGGTACGATCAAGCGCCACCACTTCGGTTCGCAGCGCGCGTCGCACGGTAACTCCCGTTCGCACCGTGTTCCGGGCTCGATCGGTCAGGCACAAGATCCGGGCCGTATTTTCCCGGGTAAGCGCATGTCTGGTCACTTGGGTGATGTTACCCGTACCGTTCAAAACCTCGACGTCGTGCGTGTTGACGCCGAACGCGGTCTGCTGTTGGTCAAGGGCGCTGTCCCCGGTCACGCTGGCGGCGATGTCGTCGTGCGTCCGGCCATCAAGGCGCCGGCCAAGAAGGGGGCGTAAGCAACATGGATCTCAAGCTCCTGAATGACCAAGGTGAAGCCGCGACGTTTAGCGCGCCTGACACCATTTTCGGTCGCGACTTCAACGAAGCGCTGGTTCACCAAGTGGTCGTGGCCTACCAGGCCAACGCCCGCAGCGGCAACCGTGCTCAGAAAGACCGTGCCGAAGTCAAGCACACCACCAAAAAGCCCTGGCGTCAAAAGGGTACCGGCCGCGCTCGCGCTGGTATGACCTCGTCGCCGTTGTGGCGTGGGGGTGGTCGCACCTTCCCGAATTCGCCTGAAGAAAACTTCAGCCAAAAAGTCAACAAGAAGATGTATCGCGCGGGTATCCGTTCGATCCTGTCCCAGTTGGCTCGCGAAGACCGCATCGCTGTTGTCGACACGTTCGACCTCGAATCCCCCAAGACCAAGGTTGCAGTGTCCAAGCTGAAGACCCTGGGTCTGGATTCGGTGTTGATCATCACGGACAACGTTGATGAAAATGTTTATCTCGCCACCCGCAACCTGCCGCATGTTGCCGTGGTCGAGCCCCGTTATGCCGATCCGTTGTCGCTGATCCACTACAAGAAAGTGCTGATCACCAAGCCGGCCATCGCTCAACTCGAGGAGATGCTGGGATGAACGCCGAACGCTTGATGCAAGTCATCTTGGCTCCGGTGGTGACCGAAAAGGCCACCTTCGTCGCCGAAAAAAATCAGCAAGTCGCTTTCCGTGTTGTGGCTGACGCTACCAAGCCGGAAATCAAGGCTGCCGTCGAACTGCTGTTCAAAGTGCAGGTCGAGTCCGTGCAGGTCCTCAACCGTAAGGGCAAAGTCAAGCGCTTTGGCCGTTTCATGGGCCGTCGTCGCACCGAGCGCAAGGCTTATGTTGCGCTCAAAGAAGGCCAGGAAATCGACTTTGCGGAGGTGAAGTAAATGGCCCTCGTCAAAGTAAAACCGACCTCGGCAGGCCGCCGTGGCATGGTGAAGGTTGTCAGCCCGAACCTGCACAAAGGCGCGCCGCACGCTGCGCTGCTCGAAAAGAAGACCCGTGGTTCCGGCCGTAACAACAACGGTCACATCACGATTCGTCATCGTGGTGGTGGTCACAAGCAGCACTACCGTATCGTCGACTTCCGTCGCAACAAAGATGGCATTCCGGCCAAGGTCGAACGCCTCGAGTACGATCCCAACCGTACGGCGCACATTGCTTTGCTGTGCTACGCCGACGGCGAGCGTCGCTACATCATTGCGCCGCGCGGTCTGGAAGTGGGTGCCACGCTGGTTTCGGGTATCGAAGCCCCGATCCGTGCTGGTAACACGCTGCCCATCCGTAACATCCCCGTGGGTACCACGATCCACTGCATCGAAATGATCCCCGGCAAGGGCGCCCAAATGGCGCGTTCGGCTGGCGCATCGGCGGTGTTGCTGGCCCGTGAAGGCACCTACGCTCAAGTGCGTCTGCGTTCGGGCGAAGTCCGTCGCGTTCACATTGAGTGCCGTGCCACCATCGGTGAAGTCGGTAACGAAGAACACAGCCTGCGCCAAATCGGCAAGGCCGGTGCAATGCGTTGGCGCGGTGTGCGTCCGACGGTTCGTGGTGTTGCCATGAACCCGGTCGATCACCCGCACGGTGGCGGCGAAGGCCGTACCGGTGAAGCACGCGAACCGGTCAGCCCGTGGGGCACGCCCTCGAAGGGTTTCAAGACCCGTCGCAACAAGCGGACGAACAATATGATCGTCCAACGGCGCAAGCGCAAGTAAGAGGCGAACACTATGTCACGTTCGATCAAGAAAGGCCCGTTTGTCGACGCCCACCTCATCAACAAGGTGGACAAGGCTGTCGCGGGCAAAGACAAGAAGCCGATCAAGACCTGGTCGCGCCGTTCCACGATCCTGCCCGAGTTCATCGGTCTCACGATCGCGGTGCACAACGGTCGCCAGCACGTTCCCGTTTATATCAACGAGAACATGGTCGGTCACAAGCTCGGCGAGTTCGCGCTGACCCGTACGTTCAAGGGCCACGCAGCGGACAAGAAGGCGAAGAGGTAAGCGATGGAAACTACTGCCATTATCCGTGGGGTTCACATCTCGGCCCAGAAAACCCGTCTGGTTGCGGACTTGATCCGCGGCAAGTCGGTTGCTCAGGCGCTGAATATCCTCACCTTTTCCCCCAAGAAAGCCGCTGGCATCCTGAAAAAGGCTGTCGAGTCCGCTATCGCCAATGCCGAACACAACGACGGCGCTGATATCGACGAATTGAAAGTCACCACGATTTTCGTCGACAAGGCGCAATCGATGAAGCGTTTCTCGGCTCGTGCCAAGGGCCGCGGCAACCGCATCGAGAAGCAGACCTGCCATATCACGGTCAAGGTCGGAGCCTAAGGAGTCACGATGGGTCAGAAAATTCACCCCACTGGGTTCCGTCTCGCGGTCACCCGTAATTGGTCTTCGCGTTGGTTCGCAGACGACAAAGCTTTCGGCACGATGTTGGCCGAAGACATCCGCGTCCGCGAATACCTGAAGAAAAAGCTCAAGAGCGCTTCTGTTGGTCGCGTCATCATCGAGCGTCCCGCCAAGAATGCACGCATCACTGTTTACTCGGCCCGTCCGGGTGTGGTGATCGGCAAGCGCGGCGAAGACATCGAAAACTTGAAGGCGGATCTGCAGCGTTTGATGGGCGTGCCTGTGCACGTCAACATCGAGGAAATCCGCAAGCCGGAAACCGACGCTCAATTGATCGCTGATTCGATCTCGCAACAGCTCGAAAAGCGCATCATGTTCCGCCGTGCCATGAAGCGTGCCATGCAAAACGCCATGCGTTTGGGCGCCCAAGGCATCAAGATCATGAGCTCGGGCCGTCTGAACGGTATCGAAATCGCTCGCACCGAGTGGTACCGCGAAGGCCGTGTGCCGCTGCACACGCTGAAAGCCAATATCGACTATGGCACTTCTGAGGCCCACACCACCTACGGTGTGATCGGCATCAAGGTCTGGGTCTATAAGGGCGACATGCTGGCCAACGGCGAATTGCCGCCGGAAACCGCAGCCCCGCGTGAAGAAGAGCGCCGTCCGCGTCGCGCGCCGCGTGGCGATCGTCCTGGTGGCGATCGTCCGGGTCGTCCGGGTGGTCGTGGCCGTGGTCCCCGCAAGGCGGATGCGGCTCCGGCTCCTGAAGGAGAATAACCATGCTGCAACCCTCTCGCAGAAAATATCGCAAAGAGCAGAAGGGCCGCAACACCGGTCTGGCCACGCGCGGCACGCATGTGTCGTTCGGCGAGTTCGGTCTGAAGGCCACCGGCCGTGGCCGTCTGACCGCCCGTCAGATCGAAGCCGCTCGTCGTGCTATCAACCGTCACATCAAGCGTGGCGGCCGTATCTGGATTCGTATTTTCCCGGATAAGCCGATCTCGCAAAAGCCTGCCGAAGTCCGGATGGGTAATGGTAAAGGTAACCCGGAGTACTGGGTCGCCGAGATCCAACCCGGCAAGGTGCTCTACGAAATGGAAGGGGTCAGCGAAGAGCTGGCGCGCGAGGCGTTCCGCCTGGCCGCTGCCAAGCTGCCGATCTCGACCACGTTCGTCGCGCGTCATATCGGTGCTTAAGGAGTACACAATGAAAGCTAGCGAACTCCGTTCGAAAGACGCCGCCGAGCTCACCACCGAGCTCGAGAGCCTGCTGAAGGCACAATTCGGTCTGCGTATGCAGAAAGCCACGCAGCAGCTTGGCAATACCACCCAGCTGCGCAATGTACGTCGCGACATCGCTCGCGTTCGTACCTTGCTGACCGAGAAGGCAGGGAAATAATCATGAGCGAAACTCAAACCACTCAAGTCGCCAAGCGCCAGCGTACGCTGGTCGGCAAGGTCGTCAGCAACAAGATGGACAAGACGGTCGTCGTTCTGGTCGAACGCCGCGTCAAGCACCCCATCTATGGCAAGATCGTCATGCGCTCTGCTAAATACAAAGCACACGACGAGTCGAACCAGTACAACGAAGGCGACACCGTCGAAATCGCTGAAGGTCGTCCGATCTCCCGCTCGAAGTCCTGGAGCGTGGTGCGCTTGATCGAAGCAGTCCGCATCATCTAATGATGCAAACCGGGTAGGTAGGCTACAGGGGTTGCCCGGTTGCCTGCCTTCTTGGAAAAAAGCGGTGAGGATGCGATCCGTCCTTGCCGCTTTTTTACTGGTGTGGCCGTATTGCACACTTTTTACACAAAAGGCTTGCATCCCATCATGGGGCAGGCTAGAATTACAGACTTTCCCGAGTTGCCTGTACCGGCGATGTGCTACAGCCCGATGGCTGAGGTAGGCCGATAAGGGTACCGGGGAAAGTATCCGCAGGATTTCAACCCAGGGTCGCTGCAGTGTTTTGAAGATGTCTTCAAGGCGTTCGGCGGACCTGACGGGACCAAAACTGGCAGGAATCGCGCTATCCCCTGGTCGGGAAATCGTAATTCCAGTTAAGTTGGAACAGGAAAAATCATGATCCAAATGCAGACCACGCTGGACGTGGCCGACAACACCGGTGCGCGCGCTGTTATGTGCATCAAGGTGCTCGGTGGCTCCAAGCGCCGTTATGCCGGTATCGGCGACATCATCAAGGTGAGCGTCAAAGATGCGGCTCCGCGCGGGCGCGTCAAAAAAGGCGAAATTTACAACGCCGTGGTGGTTCGTACCGCCAAGGGTGTGCGCCGCAAAGACGGTTCGCTGATCCGCTTCGGTGGCAATGCCGCCGTGTTGCTCAATGCCAAGCTGGAGCCCATCGGCACCCGCATCTTCGGACCCGTTACGCGCGAATTGCGTACCGAGCGTTTCATGAAGATCGTGTCGTTGGCCCCCGAAGTGCTGTAAGGAGCCCACGATGAACAACATCCGTAAAGGCGACGAAGTCATCGTCCTGACCGGCCGCGACAGAAAGCGTCGTGGCACCGTGCTGGCTCGCGTTGATGCCGACCACGTCCTGGTCGAAGGCGTTAACGTCGTCAAAAAGCACGTCAAGGCCAATCCCATGGCCAACAACCCTGGCGGTATCGTCGAAAAGACCTTGCCGATCCATATTTCCAACGTGGCGCTGTTCAACCCGGCCACCGGCAAGGGCGATCGCGTCGGCGTGAAAGAAGTCGACGGCCGCAAGGTCCGCGTGTTCCGTTCCAATGGTGCCGTTGTCGGCGCCAAGGCGTAAGGGGCGACAGACATGTCTCGTTTGCAAGAACTCTACAAGAGCAAAGTTGCTCCTGACCTGAAAGAAAAGTTTGGCTACAAGAGCCAAATGGAAGTGCCGCGCATCACCAAGGTCACCCTGAACATGGGTGTCTCGGAAGCCGTCGCCGACAAAAAGGTCATCGAGCACGCTGTTGCTGACCTCACGAAGATCGCCGGCCAAAAGCCCGTCATCACCAAGACCCGTAAGGCTATCGCTGGTTTCAAGATCCGCGAAAACTACCCGATCGGTTGCATGGTGACGTTGCGTGGCCAGCGCATGTACGAATTCCTGGATCGCCTGGTGGCGGTTGCGTTGCCTCGCGTGCGCGACTTCCGCGGTATTTCCGGTCGTGCATTCGACGGTCGCGGCAATTACAACATCGGGGTGAAAGAGCAAATCATTTTCCCCGAAATCGAGTACGACAAGATCGACGCGTTGCGTGGGCTGAACATCAGCATCACCACCACCGCCAAGACCGACGATGAAGCCAAGGCACTGTTGACCGCCTTCAGCTTCCCGTTCCGTAACTAAGGGGCTGATGACGTGGCTAAACTTTCCCTCATCAATCGCGATATCAAGCGCGCCAAGCTGGCTGACAAGTTCGCCGCTCGCCGTGTCGAATTGAAAGCGATCATCGACGATCAGTCGAAGACCGACGAAGAACGTTACCAAGCTCGGCTGAAGCTGCAACAACTGCCGCGCAATGCCAACCCGACTCGCCAGCGTAACCGCTGCGTGGTCACGGGTCGTCCGCGTGGTGTCTTCCGCAAGTTTGGGCTGACTCGCCACAAACTGCGTGAAATGGCGATGAAGGGTGAAATCCCCGGCATCACCAAGGCCAGCTGGTAGGAGAAAAAACATGAGCATGAGCGATCCCATCGCCGATATGCTGACTCGCATTCGCAATGCGCAGCAAGTTGACAAAGTTACGGTGAGCATGCCCTCCTCGAAGCTGAAGGCGGCTATTGCCGCTGTGCTGCAGGATGAAGGCTACATCGACAGCTTTGAAGTCAAAGGCACGCAGGCTAAGCCTGAGTTGGAAATCACCCTGAAGTACTACGCTGGCCGTCCGGTTATCGAGCGCATCGAACGCGTTTCGCGCCCCGGTCTGCGTATCTACAAGGGCCGTAGCAGCATTCCTCAGGTCATGAACGGCCTGGGCGTGGCCATCGTTTCGACCTCGCGCGGCGTTATGACCGACCGCAAGGCCCGTGCAAACGGCGTCGGCGGCGAAGTCCTGTGCTACGTGGCCTAAGGAGAAATTCTAATGTCACGTATCGCTAAATATCCGGTAGAACTGCCCAAGGGTGTTGAAGCCAACATCCAACAGGATCAGATCACCGTCAAGGGCCCGTTGGGCACCTTGAGCCAAGAGCTGACCGGTCATGTCACGATTGCACAAGACAACGGCAAGCTGACGTTCGTCGCCGCTGACGACTCGCGCCACGCTGGCGCCATGTCGGGCACCGTGCGCGCTCTGGTCGCCAACATGGTGACCGGTGTGAGCAAGGGCTTTGAGCGCAAGCTGAACCTGGTGGGTGTGGGTTATCGTGCCCAGATCCAAGGCGACGCTGTCAAGCTGCAGCTGGGCTTCTCGCACGACGTCGTGCACAAGCTGCCCGCCGGCATCAAGGCTGAGTGCCCCACCCAGACGGAAATCGTCATCAAGGGCTCCAACAAGCAAGTCGTCGGTCAAGTGGCCGCTGAAATCCGCGCTTATCGCGAACCTGAACCCTACAAGGGCAAGGGCGTGCGCTATGCGGACGAACGCGTCGTCATTAAAGAAACCAAGAAGAAATAACGGCGCACGCAAGGACGAATCATGGACAAAA
This sequence comes from Bordetella muralis, assembly GCF_054781015.1. NCBI lineage: Bacteria > Pseudomonadati > Pseudomonadota > Betaproteobacteria > Burkholderiales > Alcaligenaceae > Bordetella > Bordetella muralis. The sequence goes on from NZ_BAAGVF010000001.1 coordinate 8,540, forward strand.
AAGTTTCCCGTTTGCGTCGTGCGGTTCCTACCCGCCGGAAGATCACCGAGTTGCGCGTTCACCGCCTCTCGATTTTCCGCTCGAACCTGCACATTTACGCCAACATCATTTCGCCGGAAGGCGATCGCGTGCTGGTCAGCGCTTCGACGCTGGAACCCGAAGTGCGTGCGCAACTGGCCGGCCAAACCGGTCAGGGCGGCAATACTGCCGCTGCCACGCTGGTGGGCAAGCGCGTAGCCGAAAAGGCAAAGGCTGCCGGTATCGAACTGGTCGCTTTCGATCGCTCGGGCTTTCGTTACCATGGCCGCGTGAAAGCGCTGGCCGATGCCGCGCGTGAAGCCGGTCTGAAGTTCTAAGCGAGGATTTGTCAAATGGCTAAAGTACAAGGCAAAGGCGCCGCGGAAAAAGAGAACGACGACGGCCTGCGCGAAAAGATGATCGCGGTCAACCGCGTCAGCAAGGTGGTCAAGGGTGGTCGCACCATGAGCTTCGCCGCGCTGACCGTGGTGGGTGATGGCGATGGCCGTATCGGCATGGGCAAGGGCAAGGCGCGTGAAGTGCCGGTGTCCGTTCAGAAAGCCATGGAACAGGCCCGTCGCGGCATGTTCAAGGTTGCGCTGAAGAACGGCACGCTGCATCACACCGTCGTGGGCAAGCATGGTGCTTCCACCGTGCTGATTTCCCCGGCAGCCGAAGGTACCGGCGTGATCGCCGGTGGCCCGATGCGCGCTATCTTCGAAGTGATGGGTGTGCGTAACGTTGTTGCCAAGAGCCTCGGCTCGAGCAATCCCTACAACATGGTCCGTGCCACGCTGAATGGGCTGCGCGCTTCCCTGACTCCGTCGGAAGTCGCTGCCAAGCGCGGCAAGACCGTCGAAGAGATCCTGGGGTAAATCATGTCTCAGAAGCAGATCAAAGTTACCCTCGTGCGCTCGGTCATCGGCACCAAGCAATCCCACCGCGACACCGTTCGTGGCCTGGGTCTGCGCCGCCTGAACAGCAGCAGCATTCTGGTCGACACGCCCGAGGTGCGCGGGATGATCCGTAAAGTGGATTATCTCGTCTCCGTCTCGGAAGCCTAAGGAATCACGATGTCGGATATTCAACTCAATTCGCTGAAGCCCGCTGAGGGCGCCAAGCACGCCAAGCGCCGCGTTGGCCGTGGTATCGGTTCGGGTCTGGGTAAAACCGCCGGCCGTGGCCACAAAGGTCAAAAATCGCGTTCGGGCGGCTTCCACAAAGTCGGCTTCGAAGGCGGTCAAATGCCGCTGCAGCGTCGTCTGCCCAAGCGTGGTTTCACGCCCCTGGGTCAGCACCTGTACGCCGAAGTCCGCTTGTCGGAACTGCAAGCCCTGCCCATCGACGAAATCGATGTGCAAGCACTGAAGGCTGCTGGAGTCGTGGGCCAACAAGTCCGCTACGCCAAGGTCATCAAGTCGGGTGAACTCTCGCGCAAAGTGACGCTCAAGGGCATCACCGCGACGGCTGGCGCTCGCGCCGCCATCGAAGCCGCGGGCGGCTCGCTTGCTTGATTGCGAGGTAATACGTGGCTAACGCACAGGCACTGGGCAAAACCGGACCGAAGTACGGCGATTTGAAACGCCGTCTCGTGTTCCTGGTCCTGGCCTTGGTGGTTTACCGGCTGGGGACTCACATCCCCGTGCCGGGTATTAATCCGGACGCACTGGCGGACCTGTTCCGCCAGAACCAGGGCGGTATCCTGGGCCTGTTCAACATGTTCTCGGGCGGCGCGTTGTCGCGCTTTTCGATCTTCGCCTTGGGGATCATGCCGTACATCTCTGCATCGATCATCATGCAGTTGATGTCTGTCGTGGTTCCGTCGCTGGAAGCCCTCAAAAAAGAGGGCGAGGCCGGCCGCCGCAAGATCACCCAATACACTCGCTATGGCACGGTCGTGCTGGCGCTGGTGCAGGCGGTGGGTATTTCGGTGGCGCTGGAGTCGCAGCCTGGCCTGGTCATTGATCCAGGCATGCTGTTCCGCTTCACGACGGTCGTGACGTTGCTGACCGGCACCATGTTTGTCATGTGGCTGGGTGAGCAAATCACCGAGCGTGGTCTGGGTAACGGTATCTCGATTCTGATTTTCTCGGGTATTGTTGCCGGGCTGCCTTCGGCGCTGGCTGGATTGCTGGATCTGGTTCGTACCAACGCAATGTCGGTGGTGTCGGCCTTGTTTATCGTGGCCTTGGTGGTGTTGGTCACTGCTTTTGTGGTGTTCGTGGAACGCGGGCAACGCAAGATCACAGTGAATTACGCCAAGCGTCAGGTGGGCAACAAGATCTACGGTGGTCAAAGCTCGCACTTGCCGTTGAAGCTGAACATGGCTGGGGTGATTCCGCCGATCTTCGCATCGTCGATCATTCTGTTCCCGGCCACGATTACCAGCTGGTTCTCGACGGGTGACAGTATGCTGTGGTTGCGTGACCTGGCGGCGGCTCTGGAGCCTCGTCAACCGCTCTACATCACGTTGTACTCGGCTGCGATTATTTTCTTCTGCTTTTTCTACACGGCTTTGGTGTTTAACAGCCGCGAAACGGCAGATAACCTGAAGAAAAGTGGTGCGTTCGTGCCTGGCATCCGCCCGGGCGAGCAAACAGCGCGCTACATCGACAAGATTCTGATGCGCTTGACGCTGGTGGGTGCGCTGTATATCACCCTCGTGTGTCTGCTCCCAGAGTTCTTGGTGATGCGTTGGAATGTACCGTTTTATTTTGGTGGCACGTCCTTGTTGATCATCGTAGTGGTGACGATGGATTTCATGTCCCAGGTCCAGGCCTACATGATGTCACACCAGTATGATTCGCTCCTTAAAAAGGCGAACTTCAAGGGCTCCTCAGGTTTGCCGATGCGGTAGCAAAGAGAATGTCTAAGGACGACGTCATCCAGATGCAAGGCGAGGTTCTAGAAAACCTCCCCAACGCGACTTTTCGCGTCAAGCTCGAAAACGGCCACGTGGTGTTAGGCCATATTTCCGGCAAGATGCGTATGCATTACATCCGGATTCTGCCGGGCGACAAGGTCACTGTGGAGCTCACGCCCTATGACCTGACAAGGGCAAGAATTGTGTTCCGCTCGAAATGAGCAACCCGGATTACGGAAAATTAGGAGTCAACCATGAAAGTAATGGCATCGGTTAAGCGGATTTGCCGCAACTGCAAAGTTATTAAACGTCACGGCGTGGTGCGTGTTATCTGCACCGACCCGCGTCACAAGCAGCGTCAAGGCTAACCCTGGTTAGCGACACGCAACGGATTTATTCAAGGAACAGTCATGGCCCGTATTGCTGGCATTAACATTCCGCCGCAACAGCACGCCGAGATCGGCCTGACCGCCATTTTTGGCATCGGTCGTACGCGCGCTCGCAAGATCTGCGAAGCTGCAAATGTACCCCTTTCCAAAAAGGTCAAGGATCTGACCGACGCTGAACTGGAACGCATCCGCGAACACGTTGGTGTGTTCACGGTCGAAGGCGACCTGCGTCGCGAAGTGCAACTCTCGATCAAGCGTTTGATCGATTTGGGCACCTACCGCGGCATGCGTCATAAGCGCGGTTTGCCCGTGCGCGGCCAGCGCACTCGCACCAACGCTCGCACCCGCAAGGGACCGCGTCGTGCTGCTGCGTCCCTGAAGAAATAATCGAGGAACTAGATTATGGCGAAAGCTTCTACCAGCGGCGCCTCGCGCGTACGCAAAAAGGTCAAGAAGAACGTCTCGGACGGCATTGCGCACGTTCACGCGTCGTTCAACAACACCATCATCACCATCACCGACCGTCAGGGCAATGCCCTGTCGTGGGCGACTTCGGGTGGCGCAGGCTTCAAGGGCTCGCGTAAATCGACGCCGTTCGCCGCACAGGTGGCTGCCGAAACGGCAGGCCGCGTGGCGCTGGAATATGGCATCAAGACTCTCGAAGTGCGTATCAAGGGCCCCGGTCCTGGTCGCGAATCGTCCGTGCGTGCGCTGAATGCACTGGGCATCAAGATCTCGAGCATTGCCGATATCACGCCCGTGCCGCATAACGGCTGCCGTCCGCCGAAGCGTCGTCGTATCTAAAGGGAATCCACATGGCTCGTTATACTGGACCCAAATGCAAGCTCTCGCGCCGCGAGGGTACCGATCTGTTCCTGAAGAGCGCTCGCCGCTCGCTGGATTCCAAGTGCAAGCTGGATTCCAAGCCCGGCCAACATGGCCGCACTTCGGGTGCCCGCACCTCTGACTACGGTCTGCAGCTGCGTGAAAAGCAAAAGCTCAAGCGCATGTACGGCGTGCTGGAAAAGCAATTCCGCAAGTACTTCGCTGAAGCCGAGCGCCGTCGTGGCAACACCGGCGAAACGCTGATCCAACTGTTGGAATCGCGTCTGGACAACGTGGTATATCGCATGGGCTTTGGCTCGACGCGTGCCGAGGCTCGCCAGCTGGTCAGCCACCGCGCTATCGAAATCAACGGCCACACCGCTGACATCGCTTCGCTGATCGTCAAAGCGGGTGACGTGATCACCGTTCGCGAAAAAGCCAAGAAGCAAGGTCGTATCCGCGAAGCGCTGGATCTGGCGTCGAGCATCGGCATCCCCCAATGGGTGGAAGTCGACACGAACAAGATGGCCGGTACTTTCAAGGCGATGCCCGATCGCGCTGATGTCGCTCGCGATATCAACGAATCGATGGTCGTCGAACTGTACTCGCGTTAATCATGGCCAGCGCGGCAGTCATGTTGCGCTGTTTGCCTTGATCGTCGATGGCAAGTCCCGCAGCAACCCGCTTGGCGTGAAATTCACGCAAGCGGGTTTTGCGGTTGTTATAAACAGCTTTTTGCTGCTGCTTTCAAGACACGCCGGGTGATCCGACGTTGCTTGATGTTGTTGTTTCCATCAGCCTTATCGGTGTAACGAGCCGAGGGTATTGAAAAGGAATACTGTACATGTCCACTCAAGGTTTTCTGAAGCCGCGTTCCATTGAAGTTCAACCGGTCGGCACCCACCATGCCAAGATCGTGATGGAACCCTTCGAGCGTGGCTACGGCCACACGCTGGGTAACGCCCTGCGCCGTATTTTGCTGTCTTCGATGACGGGCTATGCGCCCACCGAAGTCCAAATGACCGGTGTGGTGCACGAATATTCCACCATCCCTGGTGTACGCGAAGATGTCGTAGACATCCTCCTGAACCTGAAGGGCGTGGTGTTCAAGCTGCATAATCGCGACGAAGTCACCTTGGTGCTGCGCAAGAACGGTGTTGGCGCCGTATTGGCCAGCGACATCGAACTGCCGCACGACGTCGAGATCATCAACCCCGATCACCTTATCTGCAACCTGACCGACGCCGGTAAAGTGGAAATGCAGATCAAGGTCGAAAAGGGCCGTGGCTATGTGCCGGGTAACGTGCGCGCGCTGTCCGAAGACCGCACGCACACCATCGGCCGCATCGTGTTGGATGCTTCGTTCAGCCCCGTGCGCCGTGTCAGCTACGCCGTCGAGAGCGCTCGTGTTGAACAGCGTACCGACCTGGACAAGCTGGTGCTGGACATCGAAACCAACGGCGTGATCTCGCCCGAGGAAGCCGTCCGTCAATCGGCCCGTATCCTGATGGACCAGATCTCCGTGTTTGCCGCGCTGGAAGGTGCTGGCGATTCGTACGAAGCCCCGGTCCGCGGCACGCCGCAGATCGATCCGGTGCTGTTGCGCCCGGTCGACGACCTGGAGCTGACGGTGCGTTCGGCCAACTGCCTGAAGGCCGAAAACATCTACTACATCGGCGATCTGATCCAGCGTACCGAAAACGAGCTGCTCAAGACCCCGAACCTGGGTCGCAAGTCGCTCAACGAAATCAAGGAAGTCCTGGCTGCACGTGGCTTGACCTTGGGCATGAAGCTCGAGAACTGGCCGCCGTTGGGTCTGGAACGTCCCTAAGCCATTCGCTTCATTTAACGATTTTCCACCGGACCGCGGCCTGGCGACAGGCCGATAGAAGATTCGGATAACCTGGCGGTGCATGCGCCGCCTTTAGATTCAAAAGGAACTTATCATGCGTCACGGTAATGGTTTGCGTAAGCTCAATCGTACTAGCAGCCACCGTCTTGCCATGTTTCGCAACATGGCCGTTTCGTTGTTGACCCACGAAGCGATCAAGACCACGCTGCCCAAGGCGAAAGAACTGCGCCGCGTCGTTGAACCCCTGATCACCCTGGGCAAGGAACCCACTCTGGCGAACAAGCGTCTGGCTTTTGCCCGTCTGCGCGATCGCGATGCAGTGGTGAAATTGTTCGCTGAAATCGGCCCCCGCTTTGCGGCCCGTAACGGCGGCTACACCCGCATCCTGAAAATGGGTTTCCGCCAAGGCGACAACGCTCCCATGGCTTACATGGAATTGGTTGATCGTCCTGAAGTCCAGGAAACTGAGGCTGACAACGCTGCCGAATAATCCGGTCAGTGGATAAGCGCAAAGGCGAGCTTTCGAGCTCGCCTTTGTTTTTGCGGCTCACCAATCATCCCTGTTTGACGCGGATCGCAATCAGACGGGGCCGTGGCCATACGAAGACCTGGCAGAGACCAATCAGGAATCTTGTTTGAGGGCTTCGCGTAGCTGGCCCGCTGTTGCCGCTAATTGTTCGGCTGGCGGCTGCGGCGGCATGATGAATTCCAGATCTTTCTGGGCGATGTACTGCGTAGAGGTGACGTCCTGCAGTTCGTGCATGGGGATGAGGTGCGCGTGAGCATGCGCGACATGTATCCCGGTAAACGCAAAGGCGACGCGCTCTACCTGGTATAGGGCCTTCATCACCCGTGACAGGGACTGGCCCAGGGCCAGGATATGGTTGGCCTGCTCTTGCGGGATATCCTCAAAGTACGGGTGGTGTTGTTTGGGAATGATGAGCACATGGCCTGGCCGGACAGGGTGGATGTCCAGGAATGCCAGCGTGTCGTCGTCTTCGTGCACTACGTGGGCGGGAATTTGACCTTGTGCGATGCGGCAAAACAAACATGAGTCTGACATGGCGATATGGCCTTTCACAAAGGGTAATGCCACGTGGAGCCAGCTTTTCTCGAACCCCGATCAGGCGGAGTAACGATCAGTCCTGGCGTCGCGCAGCACGGCATACGAAGTAAGATACCTGATCGACACTGCGGTGCAAGCCGTATTCAGGAGCCGTCATGTTGCGCGAAGACGATATCGTATTGGTCATCAGTAACGCCCCGGATATGTTGCTGGCGAAACGTATCGCCCATGTCCTCGTCGAAGATGGCTTGGCAGCCTGTGTGAACCTCGGTGCTCCCATTTTGTCCATCTATCGCTGGCAAGGTCAGATCGAGGGGGCCGATGAGATCCCGATGTGGATCAAGACGACCGCTGGCCAACAGCATGCCGTCGTACAGGCGTTGGCTAAACTACATCCGTATGAGGTGCCTGAAATCATCGTCGTGCCGGTGATTGGCGGCAGCGCGCCGTATCTGGATTGGGTGCGCGAGCAGGCCAATGGCACGCCTATGGAATGATGAGCCGCTCTGTTTGATCTTCCTTGTGGTGAGTGAGTGGCCATTCCGGTTTGTAAATGGGCGGTCTCGCGGATTGGGTAACAAAGAGAATGTGATGCATCAGTTTATGGTTCGTGCACCGTCGGCAAGGCGGTATGGGTGGAGTGTCCTGCTCGCGCTGGCGATCTGGGTATTGCTTGCGTGGCGTCCGGCTGCTGCGTTGTCGGAGGACGATTTTCTGCCGCCTGAGCAAGCATTTGCATTCACGGCCGTCATGACGAGTCCGCAAACGCTGCAACTCCAATATCGAATCGCGCCGGGATACTACATGTATCGCGAGCGGTTTGCGCTGTCGGCCGACCCCTCGGAGGCGGTTACCCTGGGAGCGCCGGTTTATCCCCAAGGGGAAGTCAAATACGACCCCACATTCGAAAAGAACATGGAGGTCTATCACCGTCAGGTGACGATCACCGTGCCTGTTGCCGGCGATCAGCCCTTTGTGTTGAAAGTCACCAGCCAAGGGTGCGCAGACGCGGGGCTGTGCTATCCCCCGGCAGATCATACGGTCCAGCTCAAGCCGGTGGCTGGAGGATATGCACTGGATAGCGCTGATGCGCGCGCATCGGGCCCAGGTTTGGCCATCAGTAGTGCGGCCACGGTTGGCCTTTCAAACGGCGTCCAGGACCGCTCAGGGTCGTCTGAGGGCTTGGGAGCGCTATTGTCAGCGGGTGATACCGGATTGGCGGATGCCATCAGCGGCTTGGGTTGGTTAAAGACGGCCGGCGTGTTCTGGGTGCTCGGGCTGCTGTTGGCATTGACCCCATGCGTATTGCCCATGATTCCTATCCTGTCTTCGATTGTGGTCGGAGGAAATCGTGACGAGCGTCCAGGGCGCTGGCGCTGGCGCGGGTTGGGTTTGGCAGCGGCTTATGTGTTGGGTATGTCGGTGGTCTATACGGCGCTCGGTGTAGCGGCAGGCCTGAGCGGAGCGGGTTTGGCTGCGTGGTTGCAGACACCCTGGATCTTGGCGATATTCGCTGCAGTGCTGGTTCTGTTGGCTGTCGCAACGTTTGGTGCCTTTGATTTTCAAGTGCCAGGCGCGGTGCAAAGCTGGCTGACCGCCCGTTCGGCGCGGATCCCTGGCGGTCGCGTGACGGGCGCGCTGGCGATGGGGGCAATATCGGCGTTGATCGTGGGCCCCTGCGTGGCAGCGCCGCTGGCGGGCGCCTTGTTGTATATCTCCCAGACCGGTGATGTGGTGTTGGGGGCAGCGGCGCTGTTTGCGCTGGCATGGGGCATGGGTGTGCCTTTGCTGGTGGTGGGAGCGTCGTCGGGGGCATTACTGCCCAAGGCCGGCCCATGGATGGATGGCGTCAAGCGCTTGTTTGGCATGTTGTTGTTGGCGACGGCATGGTGGATGTTGATTCCTATCACGCCGACGTGGCTGCAGATGACGGGCTGGGCCTTCCTTGCCATCGTGGGCGCGGTAATGTTGCGCGCTTTTGACGCGCTGCCTGGTACTGCCGGGGCTCCCCGTATGTTCGCAAAGGGCATCGGTTTATTGTTGGCGTTGGCGGGTGCGGCGTGGCTGGTGGGAGCGGCCAGTGGTGGCCGTGATGTATTGCAGCCGCTGTCGCATTTGGTGCAGCGTGAGAGTGCAGGGCAGGCTGTTGCTGCTGCGGGTCATGTGGAATTCACGCGCGTGCGCAATACGGCCGAGCTGGATGCGTTGTTGGCGCAAAGTACTCGGCCGGTGATGTTGGATTTTTATGCGGATTGGTGCGTGTCGTGCCGCGAAATGGAGCGATTTACGTTTTCCGATCCGGCTGTGGCCAGCAAGATGTCGCGTATGTTGTTGCTGCAGGCAGATGTGACGCAGAACAATGCGGATGATCGCGAGCTGTTGAAGCGATTCAAGTTGTTTGGGCCGCCGGGGATTCTGTTCTTTGAACCGGGAGGCGCGCCTGTTGCTGATGCTCGCGTTGTCGGGTTTCAGGATGCGGCGCGGTTTGGGGCCGTGTTGGATCGGGTATTGCGTTAGCAGAGGCGAGTCGCAGCTCGTGCTGACCTAAGGCCTATCTAGAGAGATCTTCCATTGAAGGCCATCGCCACAGTCTGCGCATGCCCCGCAGCAACGTCCATAAGAACACTGTTATCTCTATTGAGACGTCCCTGTCATTCGCCTGCAAGCCGCACCGGGCCTATCGCCGCGACTCGGCCCATGACCAGGGGCCTCGGCCCGCTGCGCGGGCTATATCGCGGCTCAACGGCCCGGTGCGGCTTGCAGGCGAACGACAGGGACTCGCAGTGGTGACATGCGTGGCGTCGTCGCGTGGCGTGTTCGCATACCGGTTTGTAAAAGACCGGTGGATTACTGCTGCTTCAGCAATTTGGCGGCGTCGATGGCGAAGTAAGTCAGGATGCCGTCGGCGCCTGCACGCTTGAAGGCGAGCAGGGCTTCCATCATGACTTTGTCGTGATCCAGCCAGCCATTGGCAGAGGCGGCTTTGATCATGGCGTATTCGCCGCTGACTTGGTAGGCAAAGGTCGGGACGCGGAACGCGTCTTTGACCCGGCGCACTACGTCGAGATAGGGCATACCCGGTTTGACCATGACCATGTCGGCGCCTTCCTGGAGGTCGGCGGCGACTTCGCGCAGGGCTTCGTCGATGTTGCCGGGATCCATTTGGTAGGCCATCTTGTTCGATTTGCCCAGATTGCTGGCCGAGCCTACCGCGTCGCGGAAGGGACCATAGAAGGCGCTGGCGTATTTGGCCGAGTACGCCATGATGCGGGTATGGATGTGCTGCTTGGATTCCAGGGCCTCGCGGATGGCGCCGATGCGGCCATCCATCATGTCGCTGGGGGCGACGATGTCGACGCCGGCGTCGGCCTGGACCAGCGCTTGGCGAATCAGGATCTCAACGGTGGGCTCGTTGATGACGTAGCCGTTTTCATCAATGACGCCGTCTTGGCCATGGCTCGTGTAGGGGTCGAGAGCGACATCGGTCAGGATGCCCAATTCAGGGAAGCGCTGTTTCAGCGCTGCGACGACGCGGGGAATCAGGCCGTCGGGGTTGGTGGCTTCGATACCGTCGGGCGTCTTCAGTGCCGGGTCGATGGCGGGAAAGAGCGAGAGCACGGGTATGCCGAGCTCTACGCATTCTTCGGCTGCGGTGAGCAAGGTGTCGGGCGAATAGCGCACGACGCCAGGCAGCGAGGCCACGGGCTCGCGCAGGCCTTTGCCTTCGGCGACGAAAACGGGATAGATCAAGTCGTCGACGGTCAGGGTGTTTTCACGTACCAGGCGACGGGTAAAGTCGTCACGGCGCAGGCGGCGTGGGCGCGAGGTCGGGAAGGGAGGGGTGATGATTTTGGGGGTCATGGGACTACCTTCGGTGATATCCAGTTCTCGATGTGTTGTGCGGCCTCTTCCAGGCCGATGCGTTCGGTTGCCGAGAACGGTACGGTGTATAGCGCGCCGATGTCGGCCAGCTGTTTGCGCACGGCGAAGACAGCGCGCTGGCGCTGACCGTAGGGCAGTTTGTCGGCTTTGGTCAAGAGGGCCAACACGGGCCGGCCCGTGGGGGCAATGAAATCAGCCAGGCGTCGATCAAGCTCGGTGACGCCACGGCGAATATCGATCAACAGCACGATGCCGGCCAAGGAGGGACGATCGCGCAGATATCCTCCCAGGATGTCCGACCATTTTTCTTTTTCTTTGTAGGCGACGGAGGCATAGCCGTAGCCGGGCAAGTCGACGAGAAAGCCGAGTGGCGCATCCGGCGCCAGTGGATCGGGCAGGCCAAACAGGTTGATCAATCGCGTGCGGCCAGGTGTCTTGCTGGAGTAGGCCAGGCGACGTTGATTGCACAGCACATTGATGGCCGAAGATTTACCCGCGTTGGAGCGGCCGACAAAACAGACCTCGGGCGCGCCGGGGTCTGGCAGCTGGTCGAGGCGGGCTGCCGAAATAAAGAAAGAGGCGCGGTGGAGGAGGGACACGAGAGAAGTCCGATATAGTTGGTTATGAGCGCCCAAGAGGCATGAGCAGAGCGTTGCTCGCCTCGCGAGGGAGCCAAGGAACGAGGTGGTCCGACGTCCCTTGAAAACCCTATTGTATAATCGTGCGTTTGCAGCAGTGGTACCCCCTGCATTAGCCGGGTCTTTCCGCCTGTTAAAAAGATGGAAATTCCGGGGCGGATGTATGTTCGGTCCGGCACGGCATGGGGCAGGCATGAGGCGCTTGATGGCGCCTTGATCGCAGTCCGATCGTCGAGGTATTCAATGATGCGTGTGCTGTCCCGGATGTTGCTAGCCAGCGGGCTGATGCTCGGTGTATTTGCAGTTCCCAGTATTGCCGCGGAGAGCGCGGCAGGACCGGCCAAGCCGGACGCCGCCAAAGGCGCCCAGCTTTATGACCAAGGTGATGCCTCCAGAGGTATCGTTGCCTGTGCGTCCTGTCACGGGCCAGGGGGTAATAGCAGCATTCCTGCTAACCCGAATTTGGCTGCACACCCTCACGAATATCTGGCGAAACAGCTCGCCGATTTTCAAACCAAACAGGGTGCCGACAAGCCGACGCGTAACGGCGCGGGCGGTAATCCCACGCCGATGACCGCGATGGCGCAAAACCTCACGCCCGAGGACATGCAAAACGTGGCGCTTTATCTGGCGCAGCAGCCGCTGACCCAGCCAGCGACCGCGGGATACAAAGATCTGGTGGACCATGGGGAAAAAATCTGGCGTGGCGGCTTGCCGGATCGGAATGTTCCTGCCTGTGCCTCGTGCCACTCCGCAAATGGCGCTGGTTTGCCGGGACAATACCCCCGTCTGGCCGGACAGTTCCCTTCGTATATCGAAGAACAATTGAAGCTTTTCCGCAGTAAAGACCGGGCGAACAACGCCGTGATGAACGACATTGCCGATCGTATGTCGGATGCCGATATCAAAGCGGTGTCGGATTACGCCGCAGGCTTGCGCTAAGCTACGCGCTTGGCCCATCCTCGCGCGGCCGGTCTGCGCAGCAATACAGGCATCTCTGGAACCCGATTCCAGAGATGCTGTCCATAAGGGGGAAGCCGGTCATGCGGCTCCCCTTTTTTTCATGAACTCAAGCACCCAGCCCTCTCGCTATCCCCTTCGCAATCTGCCCCGCGATGTCTTCGAACTGCTCGGTTCGATGCGCTTTGCGGTGAGCCTGTTGATGTTCATCTGTATTGCCAGCCTGCTGGGTACGGTGTTGGCGCAAAATCGTCCATCGAACACGTACATCGATCAATTCGGGCCCTTCTGGTTCGAAGTGTTCGATAAGTTCTCGATCTGGCACGTGTATAACAGTTGGTGGTTTCTGACCATCATGGGTTTTTTGGTGGTTTCAACTTCGGTATGTTTGATTCGCAATACACCGAAGATGCTGCGCGAAGCACGGTCATTCCGTGAGCATGTGCGTGCGAGCAGTCTGCGGGCGTTTCCTCACCGTGTGGAGATCCGTGATGTGGCTGCAGTGGATGAGGCTGCTGGGGGCGTAAAGGGGCTGCTGACCCAGCAAGGCTATGCCGTACGGGAGCGCCGCGACGGCGATGGTGTCATGTTGGCCGCCAAGAAAGGCAGCGCCAATCGCCTGGGATATATCTGCGCCCATTCCGCCATGGTGATCATCTGTATCGGCGGGCTGCTGGACAGCGAGCTAGGGGTGCGCTTGCAGGTGATGCTGGCAGGTAAGCAGCCCATTGTCGAAAACATGCTGATCTCGCAGGTGCCGGCCAGCGGGCGGCTTTCGGTGGCCAATCCCAGCTTTCGCGCGAGCGTGTTGATTCCAGAGGGCGGGCAGGCCAGCACGGCAGTGGTGATGGTGGGTGATGGTGCGCTGGTACAGCCTTTGCCGTTTACCCTCAAACTCAAGAAATTCCTGGTGGACTACTACTCCACCGGCATGCCCAGCCGCTTTGCCAGCGAGGTCGAGGTCACTGACCCCGATACAGGCAAGACTTTTGATTCCACCATCGAGGTCAATGAGCCGCTGCGCTACAAGGGCGTGACGGTTTATCAGTCCAGTTTTGATGATGGCGGCAGCACCGTGAAGCTCAAAGGTTACCCCTTGGTCGGGGCTGGCAATACGCCATTTGAGGTCGATGGCACGGTGGGCAAGGCGGCCGAAATCACCGCCCGTAGCGGTGACGGCAGCGCCCGGGAGATGCAGGTGGATATCACCGCGCTGCGGCCGATCAATGTCGAGGACCTGACCGGCGGTACGCCCAGCGGCAAACCCATGACGTTGGGAGAGCACGTCGCTTCGGTATCCGGCAGCGCAGCGGGCAAGAAAAACGAGCATCTGCGCAACGTAGGTCCCAGCGTGGAATATCGCCTGATCGATCAGGCCGGGCAAGCGCACGAGTTCATGAACTACATGCTGCCGGTCGAGCTGGATGGCGCGGCGGTCTTTTTGGCGGGTGTGCGCAACAACGCCTCGGAAAACTACCGCTATTTACGGATCCCGGCGGACGCCGATAGCTCGATGGCTGAATTCATGCAGTTACGGGCCGCCTTGGCTGACCCTGCGGCTCGTCGTGAGGCAGCTCGCCGTTTTGCTGAGCGCAATAGCCCGTCGGCCGCCGAGCGGTCATCGCTGCAGACGGCAGCCGAGCGTGCTCTGGATACGTTTTCGACTGGTGGACTGCAGGCCATTGCGGGCTTTTTGCAGGCCAACACACCGCAAGCCGATCTGGAGCGTGCGGCAGATGTCGTGATCCGTTTGATCGGCGTGTCCATGGCGGAGTTGCGTGCCGTGGCTCGTGAGCGCGCGGGCCTGCCGGTTCTACCCGAGACTGGTTCCGAGGCTGAACAGGCCGCGCAATGGTCGCGCCTCGCAGTGGCTGCGTTGTCCGATCTGAATGTGTATCCCGCACCGGTTTTCTTGACGCTGAGCGATTTCAAGCAGGTGCAGGCCAGTGTGTTCCAGGTCAGCCGAACCCCGGGCAAGACCGCCGTCTATATTGGCTGCCTGTTGTTGGTGCTGGGTGTCTTCTCGATGTTTTATATCCGTGACCGGCGTGTGTGGGTATGGATAAAGCCCGCTGCCGATGGTGCGGGCAGTGATGTTCACGCCGCCATGACGTCGCAGAAGCGTACACTCGACTTCAATCACGAGTTCGAACGCTTCAAACAGGCGTTGTTGCGCCGCAACAGGTCTTGAGGTTTTTCCATGTCCGTCAGTACTTCTTCCCAGTCAGCCGATGCCTTGTGGCAGCCGGCCTTGTCCGCCACCGGTGATGCGCGCGTGCTGCGCGGCAGACCGGACTGGACCGATATTGTTTTCTTTCTGCTGCTGGCGGTGGGCGCTGGCTATGCGCTGACCACATATGGCAGCGCCATGGATTATTACGAGAAAATCATCCTGTGCGGCACCGTGTTCGCGCTGACCTGGCTGGGATGGTTGTGGCGTCCGTTGCGGCGTTTAATGATCGCTTGTGCCCTCGCGGCTGGATTCGCTTTGCTGCTTTATCAGCAGGATCTGGCCCGCGCGGAGCAGGTGTTTTTCCTGAAGTATCTGTTCTCATCGCAATCGGCCATCTTGTGGATGAGCGCGCTGTTCATCCTGGCTACGATCTGCTATTGGATCGGCATTTTGAGCCCGACCGCTGCGTGGTTGGGTACTGCGCTGACGTGGGGCGCGGTGTTTGCAGGCCTGACGGGTTTGCTGGTCCGCTGGCGCGAAGGTCATTTGATGGGGCCCGATCTGGGCCACATCCCGGTGAGCAATCTGTACGAGGTTTTCGTACTGTTTTCATTGATTACTGCGCTGTTTTATCTGTATTACGAACGCAAATACGCGACGCGTGCGTTAGGCGGCTTTGTGTTGCTGGTGATTTCGTCGGCGACCGTGTTTTTGCTTTGGTACGCCTTTACGCGTGATGCTGGCCAGATTCAGCCCCTGGTGCCCGCGCTCAAGAGCTGGTGGATGAAATTGCATGTGCCGGCCAACTTCATTGGTTACGGCACCTTTTCGTTGGCCGCCATGGTGGGCTTTGCCTACCTGGTGAAGCAGCATGGCACGACGACGTCGTGGGCCAAATTGGCGCCTTTGTTTGTGTTGGGCGTGTTGCTGTGCGCGGAACCGATGGTGTTTCGCACCGATGGTTTGTCGGCTACGTGGATGATTTATTTTGGCGTGGGCGCCGTGATCGTCGGCGGTATTCTGCTAGGGCGGCGCCGTATTGCACAGGCCTTGCCGTCGCTGGAAGTGCTGGACGACATCATGTATCGCGCCATCGCGATCGGTTTTGCGTTCTTTACGGTGGCGACGATTTTGGGGGCGTTGTGGGCCGCGGATGCATGGGGCGCTTATTGGCAATGGGATCCTAAGGAAACCTGGGCGCTGATCGTCTGGTTGAACTACGCCGCCTGGTTGCATATGCGCTTGATGAAAGGCCTGCGGGGCCACCTCGCGGCGTATTGGGCACTGGTGGGCCTGTTGATTACCGGTTTTGCCTTTCTAGGCGTGAATATGTTCTTGTCGGGCCTGCATTCGTACGGTGAGCTGTGACCCCCCCAGCCAGTGAGTGCGCGCTGGCTCTGCTTGAGACAATGAGAACGATGCCTCGTCGCGATAGGTCGCGAGGCCAAGCAGAGATATACGTTGGTATATCGTAGAAATCCCATTGCCTGCTGGCAACGATAAATCGATGATGGGAAAATTCGTCCTGTCGTCGAGTCGAATCGGCACGACGGTAAGAAGGCTGGAAATGCCTATCGCGACATGTGTCGCATGCCGTTATGTCCGCAGGAGGAAGTATATGGATCCCGACCCAAGCAGGCGCTTGTACGCGCCCGGCACCCTGCCCAACAAGCTTATGAACACAACGCCAAATCGGATAGCAGCGCCGAGGCTCGCGCTCACCTGAACGCGTGAGATGCCTCTGCGGCTGCATGCCAAGGAGGATCTCATGCTGTTTCGACACCCCCGCCCCAACGACGCCTTCCAGCGCGCATTGCGCGCCGCCGTCGCATCCCATCGTCCCGCTGCTCTGCACGCTCTGTTGGTCTCTCATGGCGAGCGTGCTTTTGCGCGGGCGCTCTCTGATCTCTCCGGCCGTGTTATCGCAGACGCGCTGTCTATGCTGCCCGCGCGGGATCACGCTGCGGTGTCATGTCACCTGTCCCGCGCTGCTCGCCGCCGTTGGCGCGAGATCGATGGACGGCATGTGCCCGATTCGCTCTACACGCAATCGGCATCGCCACTGTTTCTGCTTCGATGACTGGAGGGGCGATGACGCGGCCGCGGAGACGTGTGCCTGGAACAAACGTATTCCCGTTCTCGCAGCAACGCACATTCGAACTACGGAAAATATGATGAACATCATCGATAACATGCTGAAAAATCTATTCAGCGGGTTTCTCAAACAGCGACGTGCGAACCGCCATTTCAAGCGTCAATTTCTCTATGACACCGGGCGCAAGGCGGGCGCAGGCAATAGCGTGCAGGCCGTTGCCGCGAGTGTGTCTCGCAGCATGCGGCGTATTGCGTCCGATGATGTGGCCGCCGCGATCATTCGCGTGTCGTCTCATGCAGACGGATTGACGGCGGCCGAAGCCGATGATCGTCGCGGCCGTTTTGGCACGAATGAGGTGACGCACGAGAAACCGTTGCCGTGGTGGTGGCATCTTTGGCTCTGCTACAAGAATCCATTCAATCTGCTGTTGACCGTGTTGGCAAGTGTTTCCTTTGTGACGGATGATCTGAAGGCTACTGCTGTGATCGGGACGATGGTGGCGCTCAGCACGTTGATTCGATATGTACAGGAAGGCCGGTCCAACCGTGCTGCCGAACGACTCAACGCCATGGTGAGCAATACCGTCACGGTAATTCGGCGTCAGGCGGCTGACGATCAGAATATCGACACCAAGAGGCAATGCGTGAGTGCGAATGGACATGGACGCCGTGCCGTCAGGCCGATCGAACTGCCGATTCGGGATCTCGTGCCAGGTGACCACATCACGCTTTCTGCGGGGGACATGGTCCCTGCGGATTGCCGCCTGTTGACGGCCAAGGAACTGTTCATCGCTCAGGCCTCGATGACAGGAGAGTCGCTGCCCGTTGAGAAATTCGCAGAGGTTGCTCAGCCCTTCGAGACGATATTCGATGCCCCCAACCTGGTTTTCATGGGAACGAACGTCGTGTCGGGCTCGGCAACGGCGTTGGTCATCGAGACCGGAAATCGCACCTATTTCGGTGGGCTTTCTGCGCGCCTCGCTGCCACAGACCGAACGCCGACGGCGTTCGAGGCTGGCGTGAATGGCGTGAGCTGGTTGCTGATACGGTTTGCGTTGGTAATGGTGCCGATCGTTTTGTTCATCAATGGCTTTACCAAGGGCGATTGGGTAGAGGCGGCCTTGTTTGCGCTCTCGGTGGCGGTGGGGCTCACGCCCGAGATGCTGCCGATGATCGTGACGTCGACGTTGGCCAAGGGCGCAGTCAAGATGTCGCGCAAGAAGGTTATCGTCAAACGTTTGGACGCGATCCAGAATTTCGGCGCCATGGACGTACTATGCACCGACAAAACCGGGACGCTCACGCAAGACAAGATCGCTTTGGAGCGACACACCGATGCGTTCGGCGCCCCTTGCGACGAGGTGTTGCGATATGCCTATCTCAATAGTTATTACCAGACCGGCTTGAAGAATCTGCTGGATCGCGCGGTGCTCGAGCACGTTGAGTTACAACGAGAGCTGCGCGTGGTGCAGGATTATCGCAAGGTCGATGAAATCCCGTTCGATTTCCAGCGGCGGCGCATGTCCGTGGTGGTCTCGGCGCGCGATGATCATCACGAGTTGATTTGCAAGGGCGCCGTCGAGGAAATGCTGTCCATCTGCGATCAGATTCGCGTTGAGACCGCTCACGGGCCTCAACATGTACCGCTCGATGAGGAATTGCTCAGCCGTGTACGTATGGTCACATATGAGTTGGGCAGGCAAGGTCTTCGGGTCGTCGCGGTAGCAGCGAAGGCGTTGCCCATCTCGCAATCCGTATATTCAATTGCCGATGAGGCTGGGCTGACGTTGATTGGCTATATCGCCTTTCTCGACCCGCCGAAGGAGTCCACCAGGCCTGCACTGCGCGCACTGGCAGAACGTGGGGTCCAGGTCAAAGTGTTGACCGGCGACAGCGAACGTATCGCGGCGCACGTATGCCGGCAGGTGGGTCTGGAGCAAGAGCGTTATCTGTTGGGATCTCAGATCGAAAAAATGAGTGACGAAGCCTTGGCGCAGGCGGTCGAGTCCTATTCACTGTTCGCCCGCCTCACGCCGCAGGATAAGGAGCGCATTGTGCGCACGCTGCGCGGCAATGGCCACGTGGTTGGTTTTATGGGTGACGGCATCAACGATGCTCCAGCATTACGGAGGGCGGACATCGGCATTTCGGTGGACTCGGGAGTGGATATCGCCAAAGAGGCTGCCGACATCATTTTGCTGGAAAAGAGCTTGATGATTCTCGAGGAGGGGGTTGTGGAAGGCCGCAAGACCTTCAGCAATATGCTCAAGTACATTCGTATGACAGCCAGTTCGAACTTCGGCAATGTGTTTTCCGTACTGGTGGGCAGTGCGTTCCTGCCGTTTCTGCCCATGCTGCCGCTGCAATTGCTGGTGCAGAACCTGCTGTATGACATCTCGCAGATCGCGATCCCGTTCGACGATGTGGACCAGGAATTAGTGGCGAAGCCGTTGAAATGGAATCCTGCCGACATCGGGCGCTTTATGATTTTCTTTGGGCCGATCAGTTCGATTTTCGACATCATGACCTATGTGATCATGTGGCATGTCTTCAGTGCGAACACAGTGGCGGATCAGAGCTTGTTCCAATCTGGCTGGTTCGTGGTTGGCCTGCTCACACAGACATTGATTGTCCACATGATCCGCACGCCGAAGTTGCCGTTTATTCAAAGCCGAGCCGCTTGGCCGTTAATGCTCATGACGATGTTCATCATGGCCATCGGGGTGTTGTTACCGATGAGCCCGTTGGCGGATTATTTCGGGTTGCAGGCATTGCCATTGAGTTATTTCCCGTGGCTAGCAGGCATTCTGCTGAGCTACGCGATGCTGACGACGATGATGAAAAAACTCTATATCCGTCGATTCGGTTGGCAGTGACAGGACATGGAAAAGTGATGAACGCCATTCATTTCAGTAGTCTGCACGCGTTGTCCATGACGCTTGTGAACCTGACCGCCGCTTTTATTCTCGGTGCATTGATCGGTCTGGAACGGCAGTGGCGTCAGCGCACCGCAGGACTGCGCACCAATACGCTGGTAGCAGTCGGCGCCGCTATATTCGTCTCGCTCGGTGCCCGGTTGTTCGAGATAAACGGCGGGACACAGACCACGATCACGGTAGTCGCCTACGTCGTTTCGGGTATGGGTTTTCTCGGTGCTGGCGCCATCATGAAGGAAGGGGCCAGTATTACTGGTTTGAATACCGCCGCGACCTTGTGGGGAGCGGGCGCGGTGGGTGCTTGCGCCGGCGCGGGACTGTTGGGCGAAGCCATTCTGGCCGCGTTGTTTGTACTGGCGAGCAATACGTTGCTGCGTCCCGTGGCGAATCAGATTAATCGCCGCCCGTTTCGTGAAGAGGCTGGCGAGGCGACTTACGTGGTCTATGCGATCTGTTCGCGCGATCAGCAATCCGAGGTCCGGGGCAATATGGTCGAGATCCTGGAGGACGCCAGCTATCCTCCTCGCCAGATTGATGATCATCCATTTGGCGCAGACGAGGTCGAGATTGAGTTCACGCTGTACGCGACTGCTGTCCAGGCTCAGGAACTCGATGACGCTGTGCAAAAAGCGGAGGGCTTGCCCGGGGTCCGACAAGCCTTTTGGAACGCGAGCGATGACAGCTGAGCTATACCTCGTCGGTACCGTAAAACAGGCGTACTATCGCCAAGTACCACATAGGTAATGCCATGTCGTCATCTCGAAAACGCTCCTCATTGCGCAGCCCGTTTATACTGAAACTTGCCTTGATCGTCGTTGCCATGGTGGCCATCTTTGTGGTGGATACTGGCACGAGCTATGAGGTGGCTGCAGCCGTGTTCTATGCGGTGGTGATCGTGACGGCGGCGCACGTTTTGAGCCGGCGGGGCCTGGTTGTACTCTGCGCGATCTGCGTTGGCGTGACGCTGCTCAGTGTCGCAATCACCCCGCATGGGGATTTTCGCGCCGGCCTGATCAATACCGGCATCAGTATCGCGGCGATCCTCATGACTACGTACCTGATTCTGAAAATGGAAGCTGCCAGGATGGCGGCTCATGATGCCCAAGCGCAATTGATGCGCATCTCGCGCGTCAAAAGCCTGGAGGGGCTGACAACCTCTATCGCGCACGAGGTCAATCAGCCGCTTGCTGCGATCGTCGCCAGCGGCAATGCCTGCCAACGCTGGCTGGCACAAACGCCACCGAACCTCGAGAAGGCGCGTTCCGCACTCGAGCGCATACTGAACGATGCGGGACGGGCCAGCAGCATTATCGCGCGGGTGCGCAGCCTCACCAGAGGAGAGCCGCCTCATAAGCGTGAGTTCGAGTTCAACGAGGCCGTTCTGGATGTATTGGCGTTGTCAAACGCTGAGATCGTACGCAATAACATTGCCCTGACAACAGAACTCGACCCCGGTCTCGCGTACGCATTGGCTGATCGAATCCAAATACAGCAAGTCATTGGCAATCTGGTATTGAATGCCGTCGAAGCCATGGCCGAGATATCAACACAGGCCCGTGTGATGCGGGTCAGTTCAGTAGCCAAGGATCACATGATTGTGCTTTCTGTATTCGATTCCGGTGTCGGAATTTCGCCGGATGTGTACGAACATATGTTCGAAGCATTTTGGACGACAAAAGAGGAAGGTATCGGCGTCGGCCTGAGCATCAGCAGGGCGATCATCGAATCCAATGGCGGACAGCTATGGGCGGAATCCAATGAACACGGTGGCGCGGTGTTCCGATTCAGTGTGCCTACGATTTTGCAGGAGGGACGTGCATGACAACGGGTTCGGTATCGGCATCGGATAACGCTGTCGTCTATATCGTTGACGATGATAGTTCTGTTCGTGCCGCGCTCGAGGACTTACTGGCCTCGGTCGGGCTGAGGGCGGTGACGTTTGACTCGACCAAGGCGTTTCTGGCGCACACGGTGGAGGATGCGCCGGCATGCCTTGTGCTGGATGTCCGTATGCCCGGGCAAAGCGGCATGGATTTTCATCGGCAAATGATCGAATTGGGGATTGCACTGCCCGTAGTATTCATCACTGGGCACGGCGACATCGCAATGGGTGTGCAAGCGATGAAGAGCGGCGCCATCGAGTTTCTGACCAAGCCGTTCAGGGATCAGAGTTTGCTCGATGCGATTCATCAGGGTATTGAAGAGGACCGCGAACGACGCAAGCGTGCTGCTTCTCTTGCCGAATTGCAGGCTAGATGGAGTTCCCTCACCGTCGGGGAGCAGGACGTCATGCGCTTGGTCGTGCAGGGGCTGTTAAACAAACAAATCGCGTCACGATTGGCGCTCAGCGAGATTACCGTGAAGGTTCGTCGAGGACACGCCATGCGCAAGATGCAGGCAAATTCATTGGCGGAGCTGGTGAGAATCTCTGAGAAACTCGGCATGTAGTGCCCAAGTCGTCTCAGTGTCGTTCGCCGTCTGTCATGGCTAGAAAATGAGGCAGCGAGGGATTCAGAGTGTCGGCGCGCCAGGTATTGGCGTGTGCAGGCTTCTGTGGCGTAGACCGCCGGAATGACCCAAAACAAAACCGCCCCATTCAGCATGGGGCGGCCTGATCACTACGACGGTAGGGTGCCCTAGTCAGGCAGCATGGATTCGCCGCGCAGCAGATCGTCCAGTGTTTCGCGTTGACGCACGACATGGTACTGATCGCCATCGACCATGATTTCGGCGGCGCGAGCGCGCGTGTTGTAGTTGCTGGCCATGACCATGGCGTAGGCGCCGGCGGACTCCAGCGCCAGTACGTCGCCTGCCTGCAGGGCCAATCGTCGTTGGCGAGCCAGCCAGTCTGCGCTCTCGCAGACGGGGCCGACAATGTCGTACTCATCGGCCTGGCCGTCGCGCGGCACGACGGGCTGTACCCCATGATAGGCGTCGTACAGGGCCGGGCGCAGCAGATCGTTCATGGCAGCATCCACGATAGCGAAATTGCGCGCCGGCGCATGTTTCAGATACTGAACCGTGGTCAAAAGCACGCCTGCGTTGCCTACCAGCGAACGGCCCGGCTCCAGGACCAGATGCAAATGAGCGAGGCCGCGCGCCTGCAGGCGCTCGAATACCTGATCCAGGAGTGCCTTGGGGGACGGCGGGATTTCGTCGGTATAGCGAATACCCAGGCCACCGCCCAGGTCCAGATGCTTGATGGAAATGCCCGCAGCGTCCAATTTCTGGATCAGATCCAGCAGTTTTTCCAGCGCATCAAAATACGGACTGATATCGGTGAGTTGCGAGCCGATATGGCAATCCACCCCTACGACTTCGAGGCCGGGCAGGGCGGCTGCCGTGCGATACGCGTCCAGCGCCGACTCGATCGCAATGCCGAATTTGTTTTCTTTGAGGCCAGTAGAAATGTAGGGATGGGTCTGCGCGTCCACGTCAGGATTGACGCGCAGCGATACCCGGGCACGCCGCCCTATGGACTGCGCGACATCCGACAGGCATTGCAATTCCGCCTGCGATTCGACGTTAAAGCATTTGACGTCGGCTTCGAGCGCGGCGCGCATTTCCCAGGCCTGTTTGCCCACGCCGGAAAACACGACTTTTGCGGGATCGCCGCCCGCGGCCAGGACGCGCTTTAGCTCGCCGCCCGACACGATGTCAAACCCCGAGCCCAATCGCGCAAATTCTTTCAGGACAGCCAAATTGGAATTGGCCTTCATGCCGTAGCAAACGAGTACCGGGCGATCGCCGATGGCGTCGCGATACGAACGCCAGGCCTGGCCCAGTGCCGCACGCGAATATACATACAGCGGCGTGCCGAATTGGCTGGCCAGAGCGGCTAGAGAGACGTTTTCGGCGTGCAGAACGCCGTCCTGATAGTGGAAATGCGGATGCCCGGCCAAGCCGGACTGCGCTGAAAGGGAAGTCATGGAGGTGAGGTAGCTGGAGAGGTATTGTTTCGCTCGGACGGCTGGGTCTGCGTTTGGGGTGGGGGTGGCGCTTCGTCCTGCGCCGGCTCCGGCGGCAGATAAAGGGGACCCTTGAAGCCGCAGGCCGCGGTCAGGCTGACTGCGACGAGCGTGGCTACAATGCGTAAGACCATGCGGCCATGTGCCATGTGGGACACTCGAAACTCCGTAATTCTTGCAGGCTCGATTATGACTGAAACCGAATTCCTTGCGTTGGTTGACCAAGTGCTCAACAGTATCGAAAGTCAGGCAGACGACTGGGCGGCGTCGCAGGATGTCGATATCGAGACCAGCCGCAGCGGTAATGTGCTGACGCTGGTTTTCGAGGACGGCACCCACGTCGTCGTCAATAGCCAGGCGGCGATGCAAGAGATCTGGGTCGCTGCTCGTAGCGGCGGATTTCATTACCGCTACGAGGGTGGAAACTGGATCAACACGCGCGGCGGCCCGCAATTGCCCGACGCCCTGTCCCAGATTTGTTCCGAGGCGGCCGGGATTCCGGTGGCCGTCCGTCTGTAGCCGCCACAGCACGGCCGGCCAGCGACCGTCCCGGGCGTCAGAAAGGAATCTTCTCTGTCCAGGGCATGGCCTGTTGGCCGGAACTCATGTTGGGCGAGACACGGATGCTGTTGTCTCTGCCTCCTGTCAGATTGTTCAAGAAGTCGCCCAATTGGTCCGTTTCCACCGGGGCGGGCTCAGACAAGCCTAGTCGCGCAACGGCCTGGCCTGGTGGGAATTCCGAGAAGTAATACTCGCCGCGATCCACGATCAGTCCCTCGGGGCGTTGGCGCGTTTTCTGCTCGGGCACGCCCTTGAGTGCTTCGCTCATGTATTCCACCCAGATAGGCATGGAGATACCGCCGCCCGTTTCGCGCGAGCCCAGCGATTTCGGTTGATCGAAGCCCATCCAGGCCGTCGCTACCAGTGACGGGGTATAGCCCGAGAACCAGGCATCGACCGATTCGTTGGTGGTGCCGGTCTTGCCGGCAATATCCGAACGCTTGAGCATGGCGCGCGCACGAGCCGCTGTGCCGCTGGTCGCCACGCCGCGCAACATGTCATCCATGACGAAGGCGGTACGTGGATCAATCGCGCGTGCTGCTTCATCGCCCGCCACGATGGGCTTGGATTGCATGAGGACTTTACCGCTGCTGTCGGTCACCCGTTCGATCAAATACGGTGCGATGCGGTAGCCGCCGTTGGCAAAGACGGCAAAAGCGCCCGCCAGTTGCAGGGGGGTCACCGAACCTGCGCCCAGCGCCAGCGGCAAAACGGCCGGCTGGCGCGCCTTGTCAAAGCCAAAACGCGTCAGGTAGTCCTGTGCGTACTGCGGCCCGATAGCTTGCAGGATACGGATCGACACCATGTTCTTGGATTTATACAGGCCCTGGCGCATCGTCAGCATGGGCTCGTAGGTGTTCCCGTAGTTCTTCGGGTTCCAGGGCTTGGAGCCGGTCTGCGCCGCGGTCAATTGGAACGGCTGATCAGAAATCTGCGTCGCGGGCGTCAAGCCGCGCTCCAGCGAGGCGGCGTAGACGAAGGGCTTGATATTTGAGCCCGGCTGGCGCCACGCCTGCGTGACACGATTGAATTTGCCGCGATAGAAATCAAACCCGCCAACCATGGCGCGAATTGCGCCGTCCTGGGGCGACAGCGCCACAAAAGCGGCCTGTACCGCCGGCATATTGATGACTTCCCAGCCATCGCCGAACTTGTGGATATACACGACCGAGCCGCGCTTGAGGCGTTTGTCTTCGGGCGCTTTGGCGCTCAGCGACCGCGCTACGACGTTCAGGACTTTTTTGTCGGTGATGGAGATGATCTCGCTGGCACTGCGCATGACCTTGATTTCGGTAGGACTGGCAGACAGAATGACGCCGGTCAGCAGGTCGCCGCTGTCGGGGTATTTTTCGAATGCCGTGTCCAGAAAATCGTCCAGCGCCTGCGCATCGTTCTCGATACCGTCGGGCATCTGGAGTTGTTCTTCGGGGCCTGGATACACGGCTCGGCGCGTGTATTGCAGGACACCGTCGCGTACGGCGTTGTACGCCGCCTCTTGGTCTTTTGAGCTGACCGTCGTGTAGATGTTGATCCCGCGCGAATACAGCTCGTCCTGGTACACGCCGTAAAGCAATTGACGTGCAAGCTCGGCCACATATTCACCGTGGATGGCATAGCCGCCAGCGGGCGTGCCTTCGGCAGCCTTCATCACGATTTGCTGCGACTTGGCCTGCTGGTACTCGGCGTCGGTCAGATAGCCCAGCGAGTGCATGCGGCCCAATACGTAGTGCTGCCGGATTTCCGAGCGCTTGAAATTGGCGATGGGATTGAAACGCGACGGGGCTTTCGGGATGCCGGCAAGCATGGCCGCCTCGGCTGCCGTCACCTCGGACAGGGGCTTGCCGAAATACGTGCGCGATGCGGCGGCAAAGCCATAAGCCCGATGGCCGAGATAGATCTGGTTCATGTAGAGC
Source organism: Bordetella muralis (assembly GCF_054781015.1). Lineage (NCBI taxonomy): Bacteria > Pseudomonadati > Pseudomonadota > Betaproteobacteria > Burkholderiales > Alcaligenaceae > Bordetella > Bordetella muralis. The sequence continues at coordinate 34,678 of NZ_BAAGVF010000001.1, forward strand.
TCAAGAATCTGATTCTTGGTGAGCTCGGATTCGATCTTGAACGTCAGTAGCAGTTCGTAAAACTTGCGCGAATACGTCTTTTCCGAGGATAGATAGAAATTACGCGCTACCTGCATGGTGATGGTACTGGCACCCTGTGACTTGGACATGCTGACCAAGTTCGTCAGGCCGGCACGGGCCACGCCCATCCAGTCGATACCGCCATGCTCGTAAAACCGGTCATCCTCGGCGGCTAGCACCGCGGATTTCATGACATCGGGAATTTCATCAAAACGCAGCACATTGCGGCGTTCTTCGCCAAATTCGCCGATCAGGACATGATCGTTGGTGTAAATGCGCAGTGGTACACGTGGCCGGTAGTCGGTCATGGCGTGCAGGTCTGGCAGGTTGGGCCATGCCAACGCCAGCGCCATCCCGCCCAGCAGGATCCCGCACAGGGCGATGCCGCCACAGAAGATGCCCAATTTCACGAAAAAACGCAAAATAGGCGATCCGCTTTTTGGGGGAGGGGCTTTTTTGGAGGAGTTTTGCGACTTGCTCATCGCGGCGATTTTACGGGTAACAGGGGCGCCGCTTGATGGCCGTTACTGGGTTTCTGTAACAAATTCGTTCAGTGTGGTAAGCGAGCAACCGGCTGGCAATGGGATAATGCCAGCATGAACGTCCCTGCCAATATAGCATCCGCCGCCGGCGCGGAACCAGCCGAGAACGTCTGCGCCGCCGCAGAAACCGGCCCTTGCACGAGCTTGCCGCACGATCTGCCCATCTTTCTCGTGGGGATGATGGGGGCGGGCAAGACGACTATTGGCCGAGGACTGGCCCGGGCGCTAGGACGCGAATTCATCGATCTGGACCATGAGCTCGAAGCCCGTTGCGGGGTACGGGTGCCGATCATCTTTGAGATCGAAGGCGAAGACGGGTTTCGCAAGCGCGAAGCGGCGGCGCTGGATCATTGCTCTAGCCGGCGCGGTATTGTCCTGGCGACAGGCGGCGGGGCCATTCTGGCGGCCGACAACCGCCGCATGCTGAGCGAGCGCGGCGTGGTCATATATTTGCGCGCCAGCCTCGACGAGTTGTTCCGGCGCACCAGCCGCGATCGCAATCGCCCGTTGCTGGCCAATGCCGACCCGCGCGGCACCCTGCGTGATCTGATGGTCAAACGTGCGCCGTTATACGAAGACGTGGCCGATTTGGTGATTGATACCGGTACGATGCCGGTATCCCAGTTGGTGAAATCGATACTGCCCTTGCTGCAAGCCTACGAGAAGAATTTATGACCGTTGTTGATGTCGATACCCCCGGCGGACGCTATCCCATTCATATCGGGCCGGGCCGGCTGGATGTGCTGGATCAGTCCATTCCTGCCGATGCCACAGCGATTGCCATCGTGACCAATCCCACCGTGTCCGCCTTGTATGGCGAACGTGTGGAGGCGGCGTTGGCGCGCACGGGCCGCCGTGTGTTGCGCATCGAACTGCCGGACGGCGAGGCGCACAAAGACTGGCAGACATTGAATCTGATTTTCGATGCGTTGTTGACGCATCGCCTGGATCGCCGTGCCGTGCTGGTAGCTTTGGGCGGCGGTGTGATTGGCGACATGACGGGCTTTGCCGCGGCCGTGTATATGCGTGGGATTCGCTTTCTTCAGGTGCCTACGACCTTGTTGGCGCAAGTCGATTCGTCGGTCGGCGGCAAGACCGCGGTCAATCATCCCCTGGGCAAGAACATGATCGGCGCTTTTTATCAGCCGATCGCGGTCGAGATCGACACGGACGTTTTGGCCACGTTGCCCGCGCGCGAGGTATCGGCGGGTTTGGCCGAGGTCATCAAATACGGCTTGATTCTGGATGCCGAGTTTTGGCGTTGGTGTGAGGACAACGCAGCCGCCCTGCGTGCTCTGGATCCCGCGGCGCTGGCCTATGCGATTCGCCGCTCTTGCGAGCTAAAGGCGCACGTTGTCGGCAAGGACGAGCGCGAATCCGGTCTGCGTGCCATTCTGAATCTGGGCCATACCTTTGGCCATGCCATCGAGTCCGGCCTGGGATACGGTGAATGGCTCCATGGCGAAGCCGTAGGCTGTGGCATGGTGCAGGCAGCCGAGTTATCGGCCGAGGTGGCCGGTTTCCCGCAGGCGGACGTGGCGCGTGTGCGAGATCTGGTGCAGGCCATTGGCTGCCCTGTGGTGGCGCCGGATCTGGGGGCCGACCGATGGCTCGCGTTGATGCAGGTCGATAAAAAGACCGAAGGCGGCGAGATACGCTTTGTGCTGATGCCCAGTATTGGTCAAGCCATCACGCAGACGGCGCCGCTGGAGGCCGTGCACCGCGTACTGGCTCGCACCGTCCAGTAAATCCCCAGGGAGGATGCTCACGATGACCGAATTGGCCTGCTACGCATCTGACCCTTTAGCGACACGAGGGCGGCGACACGCCGAGTCGCCGCCACAGAATCGGACTGAGTTCCAACGCGATCGCGATCGCATCATTCATTGCACGGCCTTTCGTCGTCTCGAATACAAGACGCAGGTCTTCGTGAATCATGAGGGCGATCTTTTTCGGACGCGCCTGACGCATAGCCTGGAAGTCGCGCAGATTGCACGTACGCTGGCGCGCAGCTTGCGGCTCTCCGAAGATCTGACCGAAGCGATTGCGTTGGCGCATGACCTGGGCCATACGCCATTCGGCCACGCCGGGCAGGATGAACTGAATGCCTGCATGCGTGAACTGGCGCCGCAGGCAGGCGGCTTTGAACACAATCTGCAGAGCCTGCGCGTTGTCGATGAACTCGAGGAACGTTACGCAGACTTCAGCGGCCTGAATCTCTGCTTCGAAACGCGCGAAGGTATCTTGAAGCATTGCTCCGTGGTGCACGCTCGCCAATTAGGCGATGTGGGCGAGCGGTTTCTGAATCGTACTCAGCCGTCGCTGGAGGCGCAGTTAGCGAATTTGGCCGACGAGATTGCTTACAACAATCACGACATCGACGATGGTTTGCGCTCGGGGCTGATCACGATCGAACAGATGCAAGACGTGACCATCTTTGCGCGTCATCATCGAGAGGTGGTCGAACGTTATCCGCAATTGGCCTCGCGCCGTGCCATTGCCGAGACCGTGCGTCGCATGATCAACACGCTGATCGTCGATTTGACGGCAACCTCATTGGCTCGCATCGCCGACACGGCTCCAATCGATAGCGATGCGGTGCGCCGGTCGCCGCCCTTGGCGGGGTTTTCCGATGAGGTGCGCCGCGAGGCTGATGAACTCAAGCGCTTTCTGTTCGATAACCTGTATCGCCACTATCGTGTGATGCGCATGACCACAAAAGCGCGCCGCATCGTTCGAGAGCTATTTGAGGCATTTTTGTCTGACCCGCGTTTGCTGCCGCCCGATCATCGGCGCGATGAACCGCACCAGGCGCGCGCTATTGCCGACTACATTGCCGGTATGACGGACCGCTACGCGATCCGCGAGCACCGGCGCTTGTTTGACATGCGTTGATCGTCGGCCAGAGCGCGGCCGATGTCCGCGAAGGACATCGGCAACTCTGTGCCGGAATTACTTGCCACGTTGCAGTACGCGTCCGAGATAGTGCCCGGTATGGCTGTTCGGATTGGCCGCGACGTCTTCTGGCGTGCCGGTGGCAACAACCATGCCGCCGCCATCGCCCCCCTCGGGGCCCATATCGACCAGCCAATCGGCGGTTTTGATCACGTCCAGATTGTGCTCGATGATCAGCACGGTATTGCCGCTGTCGACCAGTTGATTCAATACCTGCAGCAGCATCTCGATATCGCGGAAATGCAGGCCGGTGGTGGGTTCGTCCAGGATATAAAGCGTGCGTCCGGTACTGCGGCGAGACAGTTCCAGCGAAAGCTTGACCCGTTGCGCTTCCCCGCCCGATAGCGTTGTCGCGCTTTGTCCCAGGCGAATGTATGACAGTCCCACGTCCATCAGCGTGTGGAGTTTGCGGGCGATGGCGGGCACGGACTCAAAATATTCCAGCGCCTGGGCGACCGTCAGATCCAGGACCTCGCTGATATTGCGGCCCCGGTAACGGATTTCCAGGGTTTCGCGGTTATAGCGTTTGCCATGACACACATCGCAGGGCACGTACATGTCCGGCAGAAAGTGCATTTCGACTTTGACCACGCCATCGCCCTGGCAGGCCTCGCAACGTCCGCCCTTGACGTTAAAACTGAAGCGTCCGGGATCATAGCCACGCGTGCGTGCTTCCGGTACGCCCGCAAACAATTCACGGATCGGCGTGAACAGCCCCGTATACGTGGCGGGGTTGCTGCGAGGCGTGCGGCCGATGGGACTTTGATCGACGCTGATGATCTTGTCGAAATGCTCCAGCCCGGTGAGAGACACATAGGGCGCGGGTTCGCTTTGCGCGTGATGCAATTGGCGCGATACCGCCACTGCCAGTGTGTCGTTGACCAGGGTGGATTTGCCGGACCCTGATACACCCGTCACGCAAACCAGACGGCCAGCAGGAATACGCAGATCGACGGTTTTGAGGTTGTTGCCGCTGGCGCCTTCGAGCACCAGCCATGGCTGCTCATCGTTGATCGGACGCCGTTTGGGAATTTCGATCGCACGTGTGCCGCTCAGATACTGGCCGGTAAGCGAGGCAGGGTCTGCCTGGACTGTTTCGGGCGTACCCTGCGCTACCACTTGGCCACCATGTTCACCTGCGCCCGGGCCCATATCCACAACCCAGTCGGCCAAGCGGATCATGTCCTCATCGTGTTCGACGACGATGACGCTATTGCCTAGATCGCGCAAGTGCTGCAGTGTGCCGATCAGGCGATCGTTGTCGCGCTGATGCAGACCGATAGAGGGCTCGTCGAGCACATACATCACCCCCGTCAAACCCGAGCCGATCTGGCTCGCCAGACGGATACGCTGCGCCTCACCACCAGAGATCGTATCGGCGCTGCGGTCCAGCGACAGATAATTCAGCCCCACGTTGTTCAGAAAACTCAGCCGCGCCTCGATCTCGCGCACAATGCGTTGCGCGATTTCCTGCTTGGCGCCCGTCAATGTCAGCGCGCGGAACCAAGCCAGGCAATCCGATAGCGGCATCGCCTCGACTTCATATATCGCCTGGCCGTGGCGTTCGCCTCCTCGCGGATCGGTGCCGATCAGCACGTGGCGCGCTTCGGCGCGCAAACGCGAGCCGCCGCAATCGGGGCAGGTCTTGATATTGCGATACTTGCCGAGCTCCTCGCGCACTGTGGGTGAATCAGTTTCGCGCCAACGGCGTTCCAGGTTGGGGATGATGCCTTCGAACGCGTGCCGTTTGACCGTGCTGCGGCCTTTTTCATTCAGGTAGAGAAAGGCGATTTCTTCTTCGCCCGAGCCGTACAGAACCTTGTGGCGCACGTCCTCCGGCAGTTCTTCGAAAGGCGTTTCGATGTCGAACTCATAATGCGCCGCCAGACTCGTCAACAGCGAATGCGTAAACGCATTGCGGCGGTCCCAGCCGCGCACCGCACCTGCCGTGAGACTGAGCTCGGGAAATGCCACTACGCGCTTGGGATCAAAAAAACCGACTTGCCCAATGCCGTCACAGGAAGGGCAGGCGCCCATCGGATTGTTGAAGCTGAACAGGCGCGGCTCCAGTTCGGGCAGGCTGTGGCTGCATACGGGACAGGCATAGCGGCTGGAAAATACCTGTTCGCGGCCACTGTCCATATCCAGCGCCACCGTACGGCCGTCGGCCAGCTGCATGGCGGTTTCGAAGCTTTCTGCCAGCCGTTGTTTGCTTTCGGACCGAATGCGCAGCCGGTCGATCACCACATCGATGTCGTGTTTTTCGTTTTTCTTCAGCGGCGCCATCTCGCTGATTTCCTGCATTTGTCCGTCCACGCGCAGCCGCACATAGCCTTGGGCTTGCAGGCTGGCGCACTCGTCCTCGAAGCTGCCTTTACGTGCCCGGGCAATCGGCGCCAGGACGGCAAGACGCGTTTCATCGGGCCAGGCCAGGACGGCATCCACCATTTGGCTCACACTCTGCGCCTGCAACGGCAGGCCGTGATCCGGGCAGTAGGGGGTGCCTACCCGCGCATACAGCAGACGCAGGTAGTCATGAATCTCGGTAATGGTGCCAACGGTCGAGCGAGGGTTATGGCCCGCGGCTTTTTGCTCGATGGAAATCGCCGGGGACAGGCCCTCGATCAGATCGACATCGGGTTTATCCATCAATTGCAGGAACTGCCGGGCATAGGCCGACAGGCTTTCCACGTAGCGGCGCTGCCCCTCGGCGTACAAGGTGTCAAAAGCCAGCGATGATTTGCCCGAGCCAGACAGCCCTGTTACCACCACGAGCTTGTGGCGAGGCAGGTCCAGCGAGACGTTTTTGAGGTTGTGGGTGCGAGCACCCCGGATGCGTATCGCGTTCATCGGGCAGATTCAGCAGTTTCAAAGGCCAACTTGGTACTATAGCGCGCTGAGGCTTTTTCCATCCCTGTTGCATGCCGGCCGAACCCAAACTGAAGTTGACCCCGTCTGAAAGGCGCGCCAGCGTAGCGCTCGCCGGCCTGTTTGCCTGCCGGATGCTGGGCCTGTTCCTATTGCTGCCGGTATTCGCCGTCGCGGCTCGTGGCCTGCCGGGGGGCGACGACCCCATGAAAGTAGGGCTGGCGCTGGGCATGTATGGGCTGACTCAGGCCTTCATGCAGATTCCGTTTGGCCTGGCGTCGGACCGTTGGGGACGGCGTCCCGTCGTGATCGCCGGCCTGGTGCTATTCATCATTGGCAGTGTCGTGTGCGCCCAGGCGCAGGACGTGTTCTGGATCACCATAGGCCGTGCCATTCAGGGCGCCGGCGCCATTTCCGCCGCCGTTACCGCCTGGCTGGCCGACGCGACACGCGATGAGGTGCGTACGCGCGCCATGGCTATGGTGGGCGGTTCTATCGGCTTGTCGTTTGCCGTGTCGCTGGTGCTCTCGCCCTTGCTGGTAGGGTGGTGGGGCTTGTCCGGCTTGTTCTGGACGATCGCCTGTCTGGGCGTAGCCAGCCTGGCCGTTGCGCGCTGGGTCGTGCCGGTCGTCCCTCGGACCGACGCGCGCAGTATGAACAATGCGGGCCCGCGTGCTGTCCTGGCCCATACCGATTTGCTGCGCCTGAATTTCGGCGTATTCGTCCTGCACTGTACCCAAGTCGCGCTTTTTGTCGTGGTGCCAGCCTTGCTGGCGCATACCGGAGGGTTGGACGCGCAAGCGCTATGGAAGGTCTATCTTCCCATCATCGTGGTGTCATTCGTCCTGATGGTGCCCGTGATCTTTATCGCTGAACGCCGCCGGGCGCACCGGGGCGCGCTACGCGCTGCTGTAGCCGGGTTGATAGTGGTGTGCGCGCTGCTGCCCATGGCCAGTCAGGGTTTCTATACCCTGGCGCTCGTGATGACGGCCTTTTTCGTGGCATTCAACGTGCTGGAGGCCTTGCAGCCGTCGCTGGTGTCGCGCGTGGCGCCTGCCCAGTACAAGGGCCTGGCGCTAGGCTTTTACAACACCGCCCAGGCTGCAGGCTTGTTCTGCGGCGGTGCGCTGGGCGGCTGGCTGGCCGCGCATGTGGGTACGAATGCCGTGTTCCTGGGGGCGGCGGGTCTGTCGGTGCTGTGGCTGGCCGTGACGTGGGCATTGAAGCCACTGCCGTGAACCCAGCAGGGTAGTTGCGCAGGGCTTCTTCGTCACGGCACGGGTCTGGCTAAACACGCCAGCGGCCGTATCACTGCGCCGGACGAGGCAACGCCACCTGAAACCGGACGTCTCGAACGGTTTTACGACTGTATGCCTTTGCGCCGCCGTTTTTCCTCGCGCACCACAATCCAGACTCCCACCAGCAGCATCACGGCCAGGGCATACCACGTAATGGCATAGCTCAGGTGGCTGTTGGCAAACGTGAGCACAGTCAATCCGCCTACGGGCGCACGCGCGGGATCCCGGTTGTTGCCATTGCTGGCGGCATCCGCATCGATGAAATACGGGGCGACACGGATCAACTGGCGCGTCGTTGCAATGGCCTGCAGGTCACGCGTGTACCAGCGATCGGCAGCCGGGTCATTATTCCGCAAAAAGGCCTCGCCGGACTCACCCATGCGCAACAGACCCGTGACCTGCGCCGGTTCCGCGGGGGCGGTCTCCACAGGCGGGTTTTTGCGCCATTCGGGCAAAACAAAGCCGCGGTTGATCAAAATCGTGCTGCCGTCGGCCAGTCGCAACGGGGTCATGACCCAGTAGCCGCCGCCCAGGTCGGTGACCGCCTGGACCAGGGTCTGCCGATCAAACTCATATTGGCCGGACACGGTGACGTGGCGGTATTCCGCATTGTCATAGGTCAAGGCCGGCCAGTCGGCCTCGGGCGGTGCAGGCACCGCAGGCAAGTGCACGCGCGCGTCGACGCTGGCGATGAGGGCTTCTTTCCAGGCAAGACGATGGACTTGCCATGTGCCCAGCGCGCAGAGCGCGGCAAAAATGGCGAGCGCAATCACCCCGAAGACGATCAGGGTGACGGTACTGCGGGGACGGGGAGCGGGGGATTGGGTTTCTGCTTTTCCTGGAGTCATCAAGGCATATTTCGCATGTCGTGAACAGACATGGGCATCATATTCGAATCCAGGTGATACATGATCCAGATCGATCCGCTAAGCGTGATGACAACGAGTACCAGGGTAAAAATGAATGCCAACATGTTCCAGCCGCTTTCGGCCTTGGTGTCCAAGTGCAGAAAGTAGACGATGTGCACCACGATCTGCACGACGGCAAAGGCGAGCAGCACCAGCGCAGTAGTGCGCGAGCTTTCCATGACTTTGCCCATGACCAACCAGAAGGGAATGGCAGTCAGAATCGCGGCCAGGACAAAGCCCGTGACATAGCTTTTGAAGGTGCCATGACCAACGTCATCATGATCGTCGTGGTGCCCATGATCGTGATGATGGCCCATGCCGCGGTCCGCCAGATTCTCGGTATGCTGGGTCATGGCAGTATTCCCATCAGATAGACAAAGGTGAACACGCCGACCCAAATCAGATCCAGAAAGTGCCAGAACATGGACAAGCACATCAGCCGCCGGCGGTTTTCCGGGATCAGTCCGTGTTTGTTTACCTGCATCATCAGTGTGACCAACCAGACAATGCCAAAGGTCACATGCAGACCGTGGGTGCCGACCAAGGTAAAGAAAGACGACAAGAACGCACTGCGCTGCGGCCCGGCGCCTTGCTCGATCAGGTGTACGAACTCATACATTTCCAGTGATAGAAAGCCCAGGCCCAAGATCCCGGTAATGGCGAGCCACAGTTGGACCATGCCGACGCGTTTGCTGCGCATTTCCAGCATCGCAAAGCCGTACGTGATCGACGACAGCAGCAACAACGAGGTGTTGACCGCCACCAGCGGCAGGTCAAACAGATCCGCGCCCGATGGGCCTGCCGCATAATTGCGCCCCAGCACGCCATAGGTCGCAAATAGGCAGGCAAAGATGAGGCAGTCGCTCATCAGGTACACCCAGAACCCCAACAAGGTGCCGTTCTTGGGGTGGTGTTCGCCTGGAACGTAGAACACGGGCTCGGACGGCGGCGTGCCGCTGCCGGTCAGGGGAGGGGCCAAGGTATCAGACATGTTGTTCCAGCAACCGGGTGCGCGCGGCTTCGGTCTGCACGACGTCTTCGGCCGGCACGTAGTAGTCGCGCTTGTAGTTGAAGGTATGGATGATTGCCACCACGATCAGGGACGCAAACGAGAGAATCGCCAACGGCCACATGTGCCAGATCAGCGCAAATCCCATCACCATGCTGATGCCGGCCAGCACAATGCCGGCCCAGGTGTTTCTAGGCATATGGATGGGGATAAAGCCCTGTTGCGGCCGCTGATAGCCGTACTGCTTCATTTGCGCCCATGCGTCTTGATCGTGGACGCGTGGCGTAAAGGCAAAGTTATAGCTTGGCGGCGGTGACGAGGTGGACCATTCCAGCGTGCGGCCCCCCCAAGGATCGCCCGTGAAGTCGCGCAGCGATTCGCGGCGGCGATAGCTCACCACCAATTGAATCAGGAAGCTGGCGATTCCCAGGGCGATCAGGAACGCGCCGAACGCCGCGACCTGAAACCATATCTGCAGTGAGGCATCGTCGAAATGGTTCACGCGACGGGTCACGCCCATCAACCCCAGTGCATACAGCGGCATGAAGGCGACATAGAAACCCACCAGCCAGAACCAGAACGAACATTTGCCCCAGAAGGGATCCAGTTTGTAGCCGAACGCTTTCGGGAACCAGTAGGTGATGCCTGCCATCAGGCCGAAGAGCACGCCGCCGATGATGACGTTATGGAAGTGCGCTATCAGGAACAAACTGTTGTGCAGCACGAAATCCGCAGGCGGCACCGCCAGCAGCACGCCCGTCATGCCGCCGATCACAAAGGTGACCATAAAGCCCATCGTCCACAGCATGGGGACTTCGAATCGAATTCGCCCGCGGTACATCGTGAACAGCCAATTGAAAATCTTCGCGCCTGTCGGGATCGAGATGATCATCGTCGTGATCCCGAAAAACGAATTGACGCTGGCCCCGGATCCCATGGTGAAAAAATGGTGCAGCCAGACCAGATATGACAGCACGGTGATCACGACCGTGGCATACACCATGGACGCGTAACCAAACAATCGCTTGCGGCAGAACGTCGCCACCACCTCGGAGAAAATGCCGAAGGCCGGCAAGATCAGGATATAGACCTCGGGATGGCCCCAGATCCAGATCAAGTTCACGTACATCATGGCGTTGCCGCCGAAATCCGCCGTGAAAAAATTCGTGCCTACATAGCGATCCATCGTCAATAGCGCCAGCACCGCGGTCAAGACCGGAAAGGCCGCCACGATCAGCACGTTGGTGCACAGCGCCGTCCACGTGAAAATCGGCATGCGCATCATCGTCATGCCCGGCGCACGCATCTTGACGATCGTGACCAGTAAATTGACGCCTGACAGCAGTGTTCCCACACCGGCGATCTGTAACGCCCAGATGTAGTAATCCACCCCGACATCCGGACTATGCGCAATGCCCGACAAGGGTGGATACGCCAACCATCCCGTCTTGGCGAACTCGCCGATAAACAGCGACAACATCACCAGAATGACGCCAGCGGTCGTCATCCAGAAACTGAAGTTGTTCAGAAACGGAAACGCCACATCGCGCGCGCCGATCTGCAAGGGCACGATGTAGTTCATCAGCCCCGTGACCAACGGCATGGCGACAAAGAAAATCATGATCACACCGTGCGCGGTGAAGATCTGATCGTAATGATGCGGGGGCAGATATCCCGCGGAATCCCCGAATGCAATGGCCTGTTGTGAGCGCATCATGATGGCATCGGAGAATCCGCGCAGCAGCATGATGATGCCCAGAATCATGTACATGATCCCGATCTTCTTATGATCGATGCTGGTGAACCACTCGCGCCAGAGATAGCCCCATTTCCCGAAGTAGGTGATGGCGCCCAACACCGCGATGCCTCCGAGGGCCACGACAATAAAAGTCACGACCAGGATGGGCTCATGATACGGAATGGATTCCCAGGTCAGTCGACCGAAGATCAGGCGGGTAAGGTCTGTTTGATCAGTCATCTCGATCTCAGGCTAAAGACCATCATTTCACGACTCCATCGGTACTCGGCCCATGCCAATGGCTGGCCCTGTCAGAGCAGTAATTGCGCCGGCGAAGTACACATGGAGCCCACATATTTACGCGAGGGCGTTTGCGTCAACCCGAGGCGTTCGCGCACGGTCGGATCCAGGCTCGTCACGTTGTAGACGCCCGGGATTCCCAAACCGCCTTGAGCGTCAATGGCCATGACGTCTTTCATGCACATACGATTGGGCTCTACGCATCGGTTGACGATGGCGTCAAACAGGCCGGGTGCGACGCTCGCGTATCGCGTCACGGGGTTGCGCTCGCTGGGTTGTTCCAACTGCAAGTAAGTATCGCGGCCGAGCGTATTGCCCGCAGCGCGCGCGTTCTCTACCCATTTGTCGAATCCGGCTTGATCGACACCATGGAATGCAAAGCGCATGCCCGAGAACCCGGCGCCGCTGTAGTTGGCAGACAGGCCTTCGTAGGTGCCGGGGTGATTGATCACGGCATGCAGTGTGGTCTGCATGCCTGGCATGGCATAGATCTGACCTGCCAGCGCGGGCACAAAAAAGGAATTCATGACCGATGACGAGGTGATCTTGAACTGAATGGGACGGTCAACGGGCGCCGCCATCTCGTTGACCGTCGCGATACCCTGTTCGGGGTAGAGGAACAGCCATTTCCAGTCCAGTGCGACGACTTCTACTACCAGCGGTTTTGTATCTGGCGGCACGGCGCGGCCTTCGGCGACTCTGGCCAGAGGCCGGTATGGATCGAGCTGGTGCGTACTGACCCAAGTCAATGCGCCCAACGCAATGATGATGAGCAGCGGCGCGGCCCAGATCAGCAATTCGAGTACGGTCGAGTGATTCCAGTCGGGATCGTAATGGGCGGACTGGTTAGTTTCGCGATAGCGCCACGCGAACAGAAACGTCAGCGCGATGACCGGCACGATGATCAACAGCATCAGGACGGTCGAGATGATGATGAGATTACGTTGCTGCAGGGCAATATCGCCAGAGGGCGATAGCAATACCGCGTCGCACCCGGCCAGCAAGGGCACGAGGGCAAACAGGATCAATCCGCGGAGCCTTGGGAAAGACGGCATGGCCAAACCCCGAAAACGTAACCGTGGGAAGTAAGCGCAACACTACGCTGGATATGAAGAAAAATCTAGCGCCCAGCGTATTTTGTCTATGAATCGACGTGTATGGCAGACAGAGTCATGCCAAGACGCTTGCGGCCCTCCCTGACATGAGCGTACCCTACTAGCCGTATGTTGCAAGATCGTAGACAAGGTGTACCCAGCCCTTCTTTTTGCGAGCTAGCTCATGTCGACCACTACGCAATATCCTGGTCATATTCCCCCTGTTCCTGGCGCACCGTTGCCCAACGGACAGGGTAGTCACGCCAAGGTCGCGCCCAGCGAAATTGCCGTCGGCGTGGTGGTGGGCAGAGCGTCCGAGTATTTCGATTTCTTTGTTTTCGGCATTGCGTGCGTACTGGTTTTTCCCAGGGTGTTTTTCCCCTTTGAAGGGCCCTTGCAAGGCACGATCTGGTCATTCGTGATCTTTTCATTCGCCTTCATCATGCGTCCTGTCGGCACGGTCGTCTCGATGGCCATTCAGCGGCACTGGGGCCGCGCCACAAAGCTGACGGTGGCATTGTTCGTGCTGGGCACCGCGACCGTAGGCATGGCATTTTTGCCCAGCTACGAGCTGATAGGGCCCTATGCCATCGTGTTGCTGTCCATCTTTCGTTGCATGCAGGGCCTGGCCTTTGGCGGATCGTGGGACGGGCTGCCCTCGCTGCTGGCGCTCAATGCTCCATCCAATCGTCGCGGCTGGTATGCGATGCTGGGGCAGTTGGGGGCGCCTGTGGGCTTCATGGTCGCCAGCGCGCTGTTTCTCTTTTTGCATGTCACGCTGACCGAGGCAGACTTTCTCGCCTGGGGTTGGCGCTATCCGTTCTTTGTGGCGTTCGCGATCAACGTCGTGGCGCTCTTTGCGCGGCTGCGCCTGGTGGTCACAGAGGAATATACGCAACTGCTCGAAGAAGGCGAACTCGAGCCCATCCCTGTCAGCGAGATGGTGCGGGATCAGGGCTATAACATGTTCATTGGCGCTTTTGCCGCGTTGGCCAGCTATGCGCTGTTCCACTTGGTGACGGTGTTCCCGTTGTCGTGGATCGCGATCCGCGAGTCGCAAGAAATTCCCCAGGTGTTGATCGTACAGATCGTCGGGGCAGTGTTGTGCATCCTGGGGATTATCGCCTCGGGCATGGTGGCCGACCGTATCGGACGCCGTACTACGCTGGGCTTGTTGGCGGTACTGATCAGCATTTATGCGCTGTTTACGCCGTGGCTATTGGGTGGTGGACCCAGCGCACAGAACGCGTTCATCCTGATCGGTTTTGTGCTGTTGGGGTTGTCTTATGGCCAGGCTTCGGGAACCGTGACGGCCAACTTCATCCGGCGTTATCGCTACACGGGCGCGGCTCTGACCACGGACATGGCGTGGCTGATCGGCGCGGCCTTTGCGCCGCTGGTCGCCTTGGGTTTGTCGGCACGGTTTGGATTGGTGGCCGTGAGTGTTTATCTGCTGTCGGGCACGGTGTGCACCTTGCTGGCACTGCGCATCAACAAAGTCCTCGAAACACGCGACTGATCGCCGCTTTATCGGTCTGTCTGTTTCATTCGTTCGATCGTTGTCATGTGTTAGCCATATGACGATCGCCATATGATTTTCTTTGCCTGGGCGCGTGCGCTGCCGATTTGCCGGCCAGCCACGCGTTTTTCTTTGCGCGCACGATGACCGTGGCGATTGATGAAGCTGTCTGGAAGCTGAATCAATAGCCCAAATACTTCGATGAGCCTATCAGCATTTATCGACTCGCTGTAACGGTCCCGTTTCTCTGCCTTCCTAGAATTTCTCAGTCTCTTGGCTAGCAAGAGGCGACACATAGTCATCGCTGCGTGACGAGGGTTCTCGCTGTGCTGTGCGTGCCAGCGCAACATCATGGTGCTGCAGTGTGCAGCGTCTCAGGCTCGGCGTGTCGACTGTGTTTCCAATCATCCTCTCGAGTTTTCCATTTCTTATGAAACCAGAATCGACTGAATGGGCGTGCGCCAGATACGTACGCCACGCCCGGGTGTTGCTCGCCATCGTTGGGCTTACGTGCGTGCTTGCAGGTTGCGGCAGCGGCAGCGATGACGACTCGAATGACAACACCGGCACGCCTCCCGACACCTCCACGCCCGATACCTCGACGCCGCCGCAATTGCGCTGTGCGCCTTGAGCCCTGGATAACATGTTGCAGATCCTGATATGACGATCAATCATTCGAAGCGAAATTTTCTGCGCACGAGCTTCGGTGCGACTTTTTCAACGGCTGCCCTCAGCATGTTCCCGCCCAGCATCCGCCGCGCGCTGGCGATCGAGGCCAACAATGCCACGGGCACGATCATGGACGTCGAGCACGTCGTGATCCTGATGCAAGAGAACCGTTCGTTCGATAACTATTTCGGCACCTTGTCGGGCGTGCGCGGATTCGGTGACCGGTTTCCTATTCCGCTCAGCGCCGGTTTGAATGTATGGCAACAGAAAGACGCCAACGGTGCACTGGTGTTGCCCTATCATCTGGATCAGTCCGAAGGCAATGCGCAACGCGTCAGCGGTACCCCGCATTCGTGG
Source organism: Bordetella muralis (assembly GCF_054781015.1). Classification (NCBI taxonomy): domain Bacteria; kingdom Pseudomonadati; phylum Pseudomonadota; class Betaproteobacteria; order Burkholderiales; family Alcaligenaceae; genus Bordetella; species Bordetella muralis. Next base: position 49,995 of record NZ_BAAGVF010000001.1, read on the forward strand.
GTGGATGCCCGCAATGCCTGGGATTGTGGCCGTATGAATCAATGGCCTACGTACAAAGAACAGCAATCGATGGGCTATTTCACGGAACAGGAAGCGCCGTTCCAATATGCCTTGGCCAATGCGTTCACGATCTGTGATGCGTATTTTTGCTCGCTGCATGGCGGCACCAATACGAATCGCCTCTTTCATATGACCGGCACCAACGGCGCAACGACGACCGATGGCAAAGTGGTGGTCAACAACGAGTGGGATGGATTGAATTCGACCACGGACCTGAACACGACGGGCTACAACTGGACGACCTATCCCGAGCGCCTGGAAAAAGCGGGCGTGACGTGGATGGTCTATCAAAACGTCCCGGGCAACTTCACCGATAATCCGTTGATTGGCTTTAAGCAATATCGCCAAGCGAATCTGGATTCGGGCAAGCCGGTCTATCACGATGTGGATAACAATCCCGCCTACGATGCCTCGACCGACGACGCGATCGCGCCCTTGTACAAGGGCATCGCAAACACCATGCCCGACGGAGGCTTCCTCACGACGTTTAAAGAAGACGTGCTGAACAACAAGCTGCGTCAGGTCACCTGGATCGTCGCACCTGCGACGTATTCGGAACACCCCGGACCTTCAAGTCCTGCGCAAGGCGCGTGGTACACGCAGGAAGTGCTGGATGCGTTGACCGCGAATCCCGAGGTGTGGAGCAAGACCGTCCTGATCGTGAACTTTGACGAGAACGATGGCTTCTTTGATCACCTGCCGCCGCCGTGCGCACCGTCCATGGACGCAACGGGTGCCAAGGCCGGCAAGACCACGTTGAGCGATGACGAGCTGTCGTACGAGTATTACACGCACGCAGAAGTGGACAACTCGAACATGCCGGCGCCTGACGGGGATTGCTATGGGCCAGGGCCGCGCGTGCCGATGTACGTGATTTCACCGTGGAGCAAGGGTGGCTGGGTGAACTCGCAGCAGTTCGATCACACCTCGGTGCTGCGTTTCCTGGAGGCACGCTTTGGTGTCGCCGAAACCAATATCAGTCCGTATCGCCGCGCGGTGTTCGGCGATCTGACGAGCGCGTTCAATTTCGCTACGCCGAACGCAGAGTTTCCGGCGTTGTCGGGCCGCACGACCAAAGAGGCAGCCGACGCATTGATTTCCGCGCAAGAGGCCCTGGGTGCAGTGCCGCTGCCTAATCCTCAGTCCTTGCCAGACCAGGAGCCTGGCGAGCGTCCGTCACGTGCATTGCCTTATGAACTGCATGTCAGTGCACGTGCGGATTCCTCTGCGGGCACTGTCCAATTGATTTTTTCCAATACGGGGAAACAGGCTGCGGTTTATCACGTCTATGACCGCTTGCACCTGGACCGGATTCCGCGGCGCTATATGGTTCAGCCCGATATGCAGTTGGATGACGTTTGGGACACCAGCAACGATGCTGGCGAATACGACTTGTGGGTTTTGGGACCCAACGGGTTTCACCGCGCATTCAAGGGTGACTTGACCGCTCAGGCTGCGCAAACCGCTGTCGCACCCGAAGTCCGCGTGTGCTACGACATCGCCAATGGCAACGTCTATCTGACGACGATGAACAATGGCACTGGCGATGCCAGCTTTACCATCAAGGCCAACGCGTACTTCAACGAAGGCCCATGGATAGTCTCGGTGGCAGCAGGCGCCTCCGAGGATATTCATTGGGACCTCGCGAGCAGCAAACGTTGGTATGACTTCACTGTGACGTGTGCGGCCCTGCCTGGCTGGAGCCGTCGATTTGCCGGCCGCGTGGAAACCGGCGCAGATGGCATCAGCGATCCTGCTATGGGGTTTGAAGGGTTCTAAGTAATCCCTGGACCGAGAGTTACACGGTTCGCTTCCCTGCAGTGTGTGAAACCTGCCCTCCGAGATGACTTGTCGTTTCGGAGGACAGCAGTTCAAGTTTCCCTTCTCGTCGGAGCGCAAGCCGCCCCAGGATCCGAGCCATAAGTGATCGAAGGTTAGTGTGCCGCCTCGAAAGGGTGAACCTGAATCTCTGCATCGGGGAACGAAGCCACTAGTTTTAACTCCCCGCCAAGCGCCTTGACGTATTCACGCAGCGTACTGACGTACATGTCGCCGCGGCGTTCCAGTTTCGAGACGGCGGCCTGTTCCACGCTCATAGCCCTGGCGACTTCGACTTGCGTTACTTTGCGGGCTTTGTGGCGCGCAATTCACTGAATTTCCTAGCTATTGATCTGCCCTTCCTTTCTCAACGTCTCGATGTGCATGTCGTACAGTTTGTCGGCTATCGGCACATGCGTGTCGTACCAACGGTCATCGCCCGTCTTGTCACGGCCCAACAGGCGGATGGCGCAGCGGCGAGGGTCAAACGCATAAAGCACCCGGTACGGTCTTCCTTCGTGCTTTTAAACACTATTCCGTCAAATGCATATTCTTACGCAGCCTGCATCAACACGGAAGCGTCGAATGCCTTAGCACAGCGTTCTGTGGGTCCGATTTCCCGAAGCTCATTGAAGGAAGTATTTATGAGGTGGGACGTTTCCGCGCTCCGGCCCCACTAAAATAATCACAACGTGCGGTAAGCTTACGGTAACGCTCGGTAGGGGATAGCGCGGTACGCGTTCGTACAACTTGATACATCATCCCCCGGCAGTATCAGGGCCGGAATGTGCAATAACTTCGGTTTAGTTCTGGCAAGTTCGGAAAATCATGCAATTTCATGTCCGTGGGGCAACGTCGGTTGCCCTGGGGCATTAGAGGAAAATCGTCATCATGGCATCGGTCAATAAAGTCATTCTCGTCGGCAATCTGGGACGCGACCCCGAAGTTCGTTACAGCCCGGATGGCGCGGCGATTTGCAATGTTTCCATCGCGACCACTTCGCAATGGAAGGACAAGGCCAGCGGTGAGCGCCGCGAGGAAACCGAGTGGCACCGTGTGGTGATGTACAACCGCCTGGCCGAAATCGCGGGTGAATACCTGAAGAAAGGCCGTCCGGTTTACATCGAAGGCCGTCTGAAAACCCGCAAATGGCAAGACAAGGACACCGGCGCTGACCGTTACAGCACCGAAATCGTCGCCGACCAGATGCAAATGCTGGGCGGCCGCGAGGGCGGCGGTGAAGGCGGCTTTGGCGGTGGCGGTTACGACGAGGGCGCACCGCGTCAACAGCGCGCCCCGGCCCAGCGTCCGCCGGCGCAGCGCCCGGCGGCTGCCGCAGCGCCTGCAGCAGGTGGCGCGGCTAACCTGGCCGATATGGACGACGATATTCCGTTCTAAATCAAAAAATCCCTTTTGCTGGGGTACAGGACCCGCGCCTTTCACGAGGCGCGGGTTTTTCTTTGGCACGGAGGCAGGCCGTGTCGATCGGTATTCGTTGTTTATTCAGGCGATCTCGTCTCTGCTGGCGTATGTGTGTCAGGCCTTTTTTGCGATTTCGGCGTCCACACGACCGCCGTGGCAATACCCGCCATCGCACCGGCGGCGACATACCAGGCGCCCGGCACCAGTTTGTAGGTGACGATGGCGGCCAGCAGGCTCACCAGCCACGGCACGGCTCGCCGCACGCCGCGCCACATGCCTCTGAGCATGACCAGAAACACTGCCGGAAAGGCCATGTCCAGGCCATAGGCCTCGGGATGGCCGAGCAGGGGCCCCAGTATTGCGCCCAGCGTCGTGCAGCCGATCCATGCCACATAGAACACTAAAGAGGTGCCCATGTAGTAGGCCAGGCTGAAGGCAGGCTCTATGCCCAATTGCGCGCGCCGCCGCGTATCGGCCATGGATAGCGCCCAACTGGCATCGGTCATCAGGAACAGTGAGGGCAGGACCTTGCGCTTGGGCAAGTGGCGCAAAAAGGGTGTCAAGGCCGCGCCCATGACCAGCATGCGGCTATTGACCAGGAATGTCACCGCCATGATCAGCAATAACGGCGGTGGCGCGGCCCACAGGCCTAGCGCCGCGAATTCCGAACCGCCTGCAAAGTTCAGGCCGGTCAGTAATGGGACTTCGAATGGCGTCAGTCCTTTTTGCGCGGCTTGCGCGCCCAGGACCAGGGCAAAGGGAATGATGCCGAACAGCACCGGCAGACTGGCAAGCGCGCCTGCGCAGCATTGGGCCCAGGGCGTGGCATGATCGGACAACGGTTGTACGGCGGCGCCTGGCTTTTTGGCGGTGGGCATGGGATGGCCGGTAAGTCGAAACGTTAGGGTGAGCGTCAGGACATGAAGTGGCGCAGCAAGGCGGCGCTGACAACACCGATCAGGACTGTGGGCAAGAGAGCAAGCCGCGTTGCGGCAACAACGGTCAGCGCCAGCGCGATCAGGTCGGAAGGCTTGTCAGAGACAAAGACCGGGGCAATGACAGCTAGCAGCACACAGCCGGGCGCGGATTCCAGCACCGCTGTGGCGCGCGGGCCAAGGCTGCGGTTGCGCAGCAGAATATAGCCGCCGATACGTGTGAGATAGGTCACGGATGCCATCAGGACGATGGCCAATAAATTCGCCGGGTCGATCATGAGAGGGGCTCGGTGCGCTTGCGTTAGGGTTAGGCACGGAATAGCTCATGATAACGGGTATGGGGTTTGCGCGCAGACCGGAAACTACACGCAGTTGAACGACTGGCCTTTATTCTTTACGACACGTCGAAGGCTTCGAGAATGAATGCTTCGACGCGCCGAAGGCCTTCTTTGGTTCCCATGAGTTCCAAGGCGCTCTTTCCTCTGAACTCGGTTCGGTTCTCGTTTAACCAGATCAATATCTTGTCATTGTTTTGAACGCAACGGCGCAGCAGCGACAGAATTCGAGTCAGGTGAATACCACGCACAAATGTTGAACTGCCGGCAGCGTTGTTCGAGATGGATTTAGGCGCTGCGAACCTGGTTGGATAGCGTGCCGCGTAGTCTCCGGGACGAGAGCCTCGGCAATCCGTGTTCTTGTATTGGCTGCAGCCCCAGAACGGCTTCTTGGTATTGATCCACACCATCGCATGACCGCAGATTGGGCAACTCGGCACTGCCTCTTTCGTATAGTCGCGCGTGCGGGGAGCTAGCGCGATGTATTCGACGAGTGCGGATGGTATTTCACCCTCCACGTACCATACGCCCTGTTCGGAATCATATTTTGCGCCGTTGGCTTCGGCGTATTTCCTATGTGCAATAGGGATCCAAAGTATCGTCTGCGTGGACATGCGAAGTCTCCTGATGTTTTATGAGTCGGCTGCACCGCGCGCGGCAATAGTGTGATCCGTGCTTGCATTCAGTCAAAGCACAAAGACGAATTGCGCCGAGCGGAACGGCACGTGAACTGAGTCAACGTGAGCAAAGGCTATTCCGCTCGACGGGATTTGCAAATGGGGGCTGCCAGAGTTTTCGCTATTACCAGACCGATCCGACCGCCTATCCGAAGGCGCTTCGGCACATTTGCTGGAAAAATTCTGGTAATGCGGGGTGAAGATCATCCAAACCGAGCTGTTTAGAGGCCTGAACTAATTCGGGTCTTAGGCGTTAGAGACAGCCTGAAAAATCGACGCGATACGAGACCAGTCTGATTGCTGATCATCTTTGCTGTACTGGACAATACGTGCCAAATTTCTGAATCGGCCCTCTAATCAAACGGGGCGATTCCGTCTACTACCACTCTTATAACCACCGTACCGAAGCGGCGGCGCCACGGCAATGAAAATTCCCAATCCCACTATCTGGCTTATGTTCTTGGTCGCGCTTAGCTCGCCCTTTCAGGGAGCGGCGGAGATAGCCAGTTGCGCCTCCGACTGGACAGCAAGCCCAGCGCAATTCGAAAGCGTCATCGAGTACGATGACATTCATAGCAAGGCCAATCCGACCGTTCACGTTTTGGTCAACGGCAAGATCGCTAAGATGATGCTGGATACGAGGGCCAGCGTGAGTATCCTGTGGGAGACAGCTTTGCTCGACGAAACTCCCGGCCCTGATGTCCATCGACTCGATGCGCATGTTGCCTCGGTCGATGCCCAGGCAGCTAAAGCAACATTGGAGGATGATCGTGGAAACGCTCTACGTCATGAGTTCCACGTAGTACGGGGCTCGGTTCTCGCTGCTGACGGTTATTCAGGGATTCTCAGCCCTCAAGCACTTGCACAAAATAACGCTGTTGTTATCGACTTGGAAAAGAACTGTTTTTTTACCAGTCCATCATTCGACATCCGTTCAGGCAGTGGTCTTGATGTGCGCCGAGGAGCCACTATTCCGAATCCGTACGGTGTCATGGGGATTCACGTCGAACTCGATGGAAGCAAGATTCCGTTGATCGTCGATACTGGTGCATCCGTGACCAACGTCCTTTCCTCATTAATCGACTCCAAACCGAAAGGGCCGAAGAGCGGCAGGACGATGGATATGTTCGGAGCCGAACTCCAGCAAGACGAATACATGCGTCTTATCGATCTGAGTATCAATGGGAAGATTTTCAGATCGCAGCCAGTTGTTCCCAATCCAACGATCAATGAGAGAGGCATCCTCACCTATGGGTATATCGGCATGGACATCCTAAAGGATCGTGTGATTTATCACGATGGGGCACGGAGCGAGTTCATCCTCATGACTCGAGATGGCGCTGCCGACAGATATGAGACTCGTGTAGAGTGATATCTGCGACAAGCGGCTCCAAATCGCCGGCCAATCGCTCACGCCAGCGCGCGGCAAACAGCCTGGGTCATCTCCGTGCAACTGGCTTTGCCGCCTAGATCTCGCGGGACATATTCGCCTTGTGCGAGCACCTTTTCCACGGCAGATTCGATGCGATGGGCGGCATCGCGCAGGGTGCCGTCATGATGCGTGTCTCCCAACCAGCGCAGCATCATCGCGCCTGAGAGGATCGTGGCCAATGGGCTGGCTGCGTTTTGTCCTGCAATGTCGGGGGCCGAGCCATGCGCGCCTTGGAACAAGCCGTGCTGGTCACCCAGTTCGGCCGAAGGCGAGAGCCCCATGCCGCCGATGGTGCCAGCGCCCAGATCCGAAATAATGTCGCCGAACATGTTCTCGGCGACGATCACATCAAAGGTGTCAGGACGCTTGAGCATGTGTACGGTGATGGCATCGGCGTAGGCGTAGTCGATTTCCACGTCGTCATAACTGCGTGCGACGTCATCGCATACGTTGCGGAAAAATGCGTAGCTGCGCAGGATATTGGCCTTGTCGCAGACGGTGACCCGGCGCTTGCCGTCGCGCGGCGCACCTCTTCGCGAACGCGCCAAATCGAATGAGAAACGCGCGACGCGCTCGATGCCTTTGCGTGTGACGACGATGGTGTCGGTGGCCAGTTCATCGCGCAGCACGATGCCGCCGCCGCGGCTGGCATAAAGGCCCTCGGTGTTTTCACGCACGATCACATAGTCGATCTGGCCGGGCTGGAAGTATTTCAGGGGCGAGTCCACGCCCTGGTACAGTCGGATAGGGCGTACGTTGGCATACAGATCCAGGCGAAAGCGCAGGCGCAGGTGCAGATCGTTGCCGACTTCGGTGCCATCAGGATAGGTCACTCCTGGCATGCCGGCGGCGCCGTGCAGGATGGCGTCGGCCGCTTTGCAGGCGGCGTAGGTGTCATCAGGGAGGACATGGCCGGATTTGACGTAATGATCGGCGCCGCCTTCATGGCTACTGAAAGACAACAAGTCGGACCCGCAGGCTTCTTTCAGCACGGTGATGGCGGATTGGCAGACTTCGGGGCCGATACCATCGCCGTCGATCGTCACAATTTCATATTTGGCCATTTGCTGCTGTCTCCTCATTATTGATTGGGGTGTGGTGTTTCTTGATTGCAACACTTGCACGGAGGGTCGGTTACGTCAAGTGTATGCGTGGATTGCCGCCTCTTTTACCGGTGTGGAAGGGCAGGGGTTTGCGGCGCGGCGAGCCAATATTGCGCATATTGAGCTACATTGGCGCCCTGTTTGCATAATCTCCTTAAAAAAGGAAACCACGATCTTGGCCGAGACCACAAGTCACCACGCCGTTGATACGAGCACCCAGGGCGATCCCGCACCGACCGGGCTGCGTCGTACGCTGGCTGCCCGCCACCTGTCCATGATTGCCGTCGGCGGCTCTATCGGCACGGGTTTATTCGTCGCCTCTGGCAGCACGATTGCGCAGGCGGGGCCAGGAGGGGCGCTGCTGGGCTATGTATTCATTGGCCTGATGGTGTATTTCCTGATGACCAGTCTGGGGGAATTGGCGGCCGCCATGCCGGTATCGGGATCTTTTGCCACATACGGCGCGCGCTATGTCGAGCCGGGCTTCGGGTTCGCGTTAGGTTGGAACTATTGGTACAACTGGGCGGTAACGGTAGCGGTGGATCTGGTTGCGGCACAGCTCGTGATGTCTTATTGGCTGCCCGATGTGCCGGGAATTTACTGGAGCGCGCTGTTTCTGGCCGTGATTTTCGGCTTGAACGCCTTGTCGGCACGAGGCTTTGGCGAGGCGGAGTTCTGGTTTGCCTTGATCAAGGTGATTGCCGTGATCGCCTTTATCGTGATGGGTGTGATGATGCTGCTGGGCATCATCCGTGGTGGGGAAACGGGCGGCTGGCAGAACTGGACTGTGGGAGACGCGCCGTTTGCCGGCGGGTTTGCGGCCTTGATCGGCGTCGCCATGGTCGTGGGATTTTCGTTTCAGGGTACGGAACTGATCGGCATTGCCGCCGGAGAATCCAAGGACCCGGCGCGTACTCTGCCGCGCGCGGTGCGCAGCGTGTTCTGGCGCATTCTGCTTTTCTATGTATTGGCGATCGGGGTGATTGGCCTCTTGATACCGTATACCGATCCGCAGTTGCTGCGTAACGATGTCACAGATATCAGTGTCAGCCCTTTTGCGTTGATTTTTGAACGAGCGGGCTTGCTCGCGGCTGCCTCGGTGATGAATGCGGTGGTGTTGACCTCGGTGTTGTCGGCGGGCAATTCTGGGATGTATGCGGCCACTCGCATGCTTTACGCTCTGGCATGCGAAGGAAAGGCGCCCAGAGTCTTTAGCCGCGTGGCCTCGAACGGCGTGCCGGTGCTGGCATTGCTGGCGACGGCGGCAGTGGCTGCGTTGTGCTTTTTGTCTTTTATCTTCAGCCCCAAGGCCGTGTATGTCTGGCTGTTGAACACGTCGGGCATGACGGGCTTTATTGCGTGGCTGGGGATCGCGATCAGCCATTATCGTTTTCGCCGGGGTTACGTTGCGCAGGGAGGTCGTTTGACGGATCTGCCTTACGTGTCGCCGTTCTTTCCCTTTGGGCCCATTTTCGCGTTTGTAGTCTGTCTCGTCATTACGCTGGGACAAAACTACAGAGCGTTTTTCGAGGACGATATTGACTGGATAAGCGTCGCGGCGACGTATATCGGTATTCCTTTGTTTTTACTGATATGGGCGGGTTATTGCCTGGCACGCGGTTCGCGGTTTGTGCGTTATGCGGACATGACATTTCCGTTGCGTCGAGTCCGCTAGGACGTCTGTGCGGCTCAGGCTTCGTCACCATGAAACAGGCTCTGCCCATGAGTGTGCAGCAGGTTGATGAGTTTTTCGGCAGCAGGCGAGAGGCTGACGTCTTTGAGATAGGTCAGCCCAAAATTTCGAACCAGCGTGGTAGCCGGCAGGGGGATCTCTCGCAGTTGTCCCTGGCTGGCGCTGATGGTGCGGCGTGATACGAAGCTCAGCAGATGCGTGTGGGCGATGACGCGGGGAATCAGGGGAATCGAGTTGGTTTCGATTTGCGCGTAGGGGCGCGCGAGACCTTGGGATTCGAACACCTGGTCCAGCCAGATGCGGCTGGCGACGGATACATTGGGCAGCGCCCAGCGGTAATGGGTCAGTGATTCCAGTGTCAGGCGTTTTCTGCTGCGGAAAATGGGATGCTGCGCGCCAGCTGCCGCGACCACGACATCTTTGAGCAGGGTGTCACAGACGAACTCGGCTTCCCGATCGGGCACGAATCCCAGCACCACGTCTAGGTTGCCGTCGCGCAGTTCAACGCGCGATTCGTAATTCATGCGGATCAGCAATTGCAGTTGAACATCGGGGGCTTCTTTCAGGAGCAGCTGTGAGATCGTGGGCAGCAGATACTCGGCGCCCAGAGGGCCGCTGCCCAGGCGCACCAGACCTGCTGTGCCACGACCGAGCGCGGCGACCTCGTTGCGTACGGCATCGGCTGTGCCCAGCAGCGGTGTGGCACGAGCCAGCAGAGCAGCGCCGGCCACACTGAGCCGTTGGCCGCGCCCTTCGCGCTCAAAGAGCTTGGCGCCTAATGAGGCCTCCAGCCGATCGATGGCCTTGGTGAGGGCGGGTTGTGAGCGGTGCACGATGTCAGCAGCCCGGCGGGTATTGCCGGCATGAGCCACAGCCACGAAATATTTCAGGTCGCGCAGGTCCATGATGATTACCTGTCAGAGAGTTCAAACCTTCAAATCGAATCAGTGGAGCCGTGGAAGACGGCCGCCAATTGATCGCTAAAAAGATTCAATTGATGAAAATTTTAAAGTAGACGGAATCAATTGGGCAGCCCAGAATGCAGAAAACTCAAGGAGACGGTTTCGTGACCTCGGCGCAACGCCCTATTGCCCCCACCGGCAGGCCCATCACCATTTTTGTAACGGCGCCCAAGCTGGCCCCTGCTGGGGTCGACGTCCTGCAAGCAGCGGGCGCCCGTGTCATTTATCTGCCTGCGGCGGACGACGTGCAAGCCGTACGCCACATCATGGCGACAGAGCCAGTGGACGCCGTGATTTCGCGGACCGTGGCACTCGATGCCGAGGCGATTGCCTCATGTCCAACGTTGAAGGTGATTTCCAAGCATGGCGTCGGGGTCAGCAATATCGACGTGGCGGCCTGCACCGAACGAGGTATTCCCGTGTATGTGACGCCAGGGGCGAATGCGCAATCCGTGGCGGAAATGACGCTCGGCTTGATGTTTGCCGCCGCGCGCCGCATTCATTGGATGGATAGTGAATTGCGAGGGGGGCGCTGGTCTCGCGCACAGGATGGTCTGGAACTGCATGGCCGCACCTTGGGATTGGTGGGATTCGGCCAGGTAGGTCAGCGTGTCGCTGCAGCATGTCTAGCGATCGGTATGCGCGTCCATGCCTACGATCCCGCATTACAGGGGCAGCCTTCGCCGTTGCCCGGTGTGACGCTGTGGAGCGATCTGGACGATATGCTACCGCATTGCAATGTGGTCAGTTTGCATGTTCCCTTGAATGCACGTACGCGCAATTTGTTTGATGCGGCGCGTTTGGCGCGTTTGCCGAAGCAGGCGGTGTTGATCAACACCGCGCGAGGTGAAGTGGTCGACGAGGCAGCGCTGATCCAGGCGCTGCAGGACGGTCAGCTATACGCGGCAGGACTGGACACCATGGCGGTCGAGCCGTTGCCCGGGGGTAGCCCCTTGATCACGTTGCCGAATGTGGTGCTGACACCGCATGTAGGCGGGTCCACGCCCGCTGCCTTGGCTGCGATGGCCACGGGCGCTGCGCGCAATGTGTTGGGGTGGCTGGCGGGGCAGCCGGCGGATGCCTCGGCCTGCGTGAATGCGCAGGTGCTCAAGGCTGCGTCGGCTGTGTCGGCGTAGTGCGCCACGACGTTGTACTTCTTTCTTACTAGGATATTTCATGAGCACGGACACCACGATTTCCTGGCCTGCTGGCTATCGCATCAACCCGCGCGACGCGGGCCCTTCGGCAGAAGTGGTCAGCGGTTTTCAGGGCTTGCCTGCAGCTGCGATCGGCGATGCGATGAGCCGTAATGTCGGGACGGTAGGCCTGCGTCAATATCATGCACGTCTGGACACGACGATGTGCGGTCCGGCGTTTACCGTGCGTGTACGGCCGGGCGATAATCTGATGATCCACAAGGCCCTGATGATGGTAAAGCCGGGTGACGTGCTGGTGATTGATGGCGGCGGCGATGTGACGCAGGCTTTGGTAGGCGGGTTGATGCGTACGACTTGCGTGGCCAAAGGCGTGGCAGGCTTGGTGATTGATGGCGCAGTGCGCGATCTGACCGAGTGGGCCGAAGACGGCATGCCGATTTTTGCGAAAGGCCACACGCATCGCGGCCCGAGCAAGGATGGTCCAGGCGAGATCAATGTGCCCATCAGCTGCGCGGGATTGGCAGTATTGCCAGGCGACCTGATTGTGGGCGATGCTGATGGTGTGATCGCTGTCCCGAAAGATCAAGCCGAAGACGTATTGGCGCGCACGCGCGCTCATCTGGAAAAAGAAGCGCGCATTCGGGAAAGTAATCGTACGGGCTCGGCAGACCCCGAGCGGTTCGATGCAGTGTTGCGTGCCAAGGGCCTGCCGGTTTGATGACTGGCGTGTAACGACAGACCCGCGATGAGCCGAGCTCAGGCGAGCGTATCGTGCCAGGTATCCGAGGGCGCGAACGGGTTTGCTTTTAAAAGAAAATGATACGGAGACGTTTATGAATCGACGCGATTTTCTGCAGCTAGCGGCTGCCGGTGCAGCAGGAGCCACGCTGCCTTGGGCGGCGCAGGCCCAGTCCAATAATTGGCCGACGACCGTCATCAGGCTGATCGTGCCTTTCCCGCCGGGAGGCGGTACGGACACGGTGTCCCGTTTGGTGGCAGAGAAGCTCACCGTCTCGAAAAAGTGGCAACTGATCGTAGACAATCGTCCGGGCGCAGCGGGCAATATCGGATTGGATCAAACTGCCAAAGCGAAGCCTGACGGCTATACCTTGGCGATGGCGCAGACATCGAACATGGCCATCAATCCGGCCTTGTATCCCAAGATGCTGTTCGATCCGCTGAAGGACCTGAAGCCGATTGTCCAAGTATGCGCGCAACCGGTGGTCCTCGTGGTGCGTAAGGAGTCACCCTTCAAGACACTGGCAGACTTTATCGCGGCAGCCAAAAAAGAGCCGGGCAAGTACACCATGGCGCAAGCCGGCATGGGCACGGTAGGCCATCTGGCGGGGGAAATGCTGACGCGTGAAGCAGGTATCGACGTGATGCAAGTGCCTTACAAAGGTGCGGGACCAGGGATGAATGATTTGATGGGCGGCCAGGTCGACACCTATTTTGGCAGTGCGGCATCGGTCATGCCACAGCTGCAGGCGGGCGCTGTTCGGGGCTTGGCGACGACGTCCGCCAAGCGCTTGACGGCTTTACCTGATCTGCCGACGGTGGCAGAACAAGGTTATAAAAATTTTGAAGCGACCACGTGGCTGGGACTGGTCGGGCCGGACGAATTGCCAGATGATATTGTCAAGCAGGTCAACGCTGCCGTTGTGGAAGTCATGTCGAGCAAAGAGGTGCAAGAGCGTCTGGAAGCCGAGGGCAACGAACCCAACGCTGGAACGCCTGAGGCATTTGCTACGCTCATTCGTAACGAGTACGACAAATGGGGCAAGTTGATTCGCGAGGCCAATATAAAAATTAGCTAGCGAGTATGCACCAGGGGCCCACTTTCTCTATGCGTACGTATGATGCGCATGGGGATGGTGGGTTTTGCTGTTTTCACCTTATTGAGGAGACATGGAATGAAAGTATCGATTTCTGGATTGGCCGGCAAGCGTGTCGTACAGCTGAGTGCGATGGGACTGGCGCTGGCGACGTGGATGATGCCTGCGGCGCATGCGGCCGATGCTGCGTATCCGAACAAACCCATCACGCTCATCGTGGGGTCGTCGCCAGGGGGATCGAATGATGTGTTTGCGCGTGCCATTGCCAAGCACATGGGCGATGCGTTGAAACAAACCGTCGTGGTAGAGAACCGCCCATCGGGTGGCGGTGTGTTGGCGAACTCGCTGGTCGCCAAGGCTGCGCCGGACGGCTATACGCTGGGTATGGTGTCTTCTACGTTCACCACGGGCGCGGCGATCCGCACCAACCTCGGCTATGACGCGGTAAAAAGCTTTACGCCGGTAGCGATGATTGCCCAAGGCCCGCTGCTGATCACCATCAACAAGGACCAGCCTTTCAAGACGATTCAGGAACTGGTGGCTTATGCCCGCGAAAACCCGGGCAAGTTGAACTACGGGACATCGGGCATCGGCAGTATCAATCAGTTTTCGACGGAGCTGTTTTCGCAAGCGGCGAATATCAAGATGACGCATGTGCCCTACAAGGGCATGGGGCCTGCGACGAATGATCTGATCGGCGGTCAGATCAATGTACTGGTGGCGAGCGCGCCGTCGATCCTGGGACAGGTGCAAAGCGGCAATGTGCGCGCTTTGGCCGTGACAACCGCGCAGCGTTCGCCGGTGGCGCCGGATCTGCCGTCTTTGGAAGAGGCAGGCTACAAAGGCAGCGCGACGGATTTGTGGTGGGGAATTCTGGCACCGGCCAATGTGCCCGCTGACGTGACTGAACGCTTGAACAATGTCATCAACGAAGCGCTCAAGAGCGACGATATGAAGGCGTTCCTGCTCAAAGAAGGGGCCGAGGCCGCGCCGATGAGCTCTGCTGCGTTTGGCAAGGTGATTGCTGACGAACTGGCCAATTGGAAATCGGTGGCCGAGAAATCGGGCATTCAGCCGGAGTAAGGGCCAGGCAGGTGTGCCAGCTTGAATGCTATGCGCGCCTGCGCTTTGCTGCGGTGGGTTCGGTCGCCAGGATATCGGTGATCTGCCCAATATTGCTCAGCGTGCTTTGCAGATGTTCGCGCAAGGCCTGCGATGCGTCGGCGTTGCGGCCTTGCTCCAGTAATTCCAGGATGTGCAGGTGCTGTTCGCAATGCTGTTTGTAGCGTTTTCGATCGCGCATCGATCGATAGGACAGCAGGCGGCGTACGCGATTGACGCGACGTACGGTGTCGATAAAGAACGGATTGCCTGAAGCCTCTACCAGCGATTCGTGAAAGCGCACGCCACGGTCATGGAGCTGATCTGCGGTATCGGTTTCGATGCCGCCTGCCAGCAGGTGCAGTTCAGCCTGGCGGCAGCGTGCCAGGATGGCGGGGTCCAGGTGGTATCCCGGCTCAAGTAGTGCGGCCGGCTCCAGTGCCAACCGCAGACGATAGGACTGCAGCAATGCGTCGGGCGTGTGCATCATGCCGGAGAACTCCCAACCGTAGCCAGGACGGCGTTCGGCCCAGCCTTCGTTGGCAATGCGTCCCAGGATAGCGTTCAATTGCGCCGGCGTCAGCTGATATCGCGTGCGCATTTGCGTTTCGGTAAAGGCTGCCGGCAATTCCCCGTGCAGCAGATCGTCGGCGATGCGAAAGTAGACGTTGGTGAGGACGTCGTGTTCTTGTAGCCCCAATTCTGCCGCCAACTCGTCGGCGCGCGCAGGGACGGCTTGAGCGACGAAGTAACCGCGATTGCGTTGCCGGCTCAACACCCCTTTTTCGTGCAGTTGCTGCAGCGCCTCGTTGATCGGCGAGCGTGACACCCGCAGCCGGTCGGCCAGCATTTGCGCAGGCAAATGAGCACCGACGGCCAGGCCATCCATATGGATGAGTTCAACGATCTGTGCGGCGAGGGATTTTTGCGGAGTCATGCTCGGGACTGTAGCGCAGAATCAGTCCGCCACCCTATTCGAAACGGGGTGTGCCGCCAAGGTGTCGCGCAAGATGGCGGGGATGACGCCGCCGACAGCAAGCAGGTCCACTTCCAGTTGAGTTTCTACCGCGGCGCGCGCGCTGAAAGCGGTGATCGAACCGTTTTGGCGGTGGATGCGTACCGCAATGTCGCAGCGCGGCGTGATCGCGCTCGCGGGCGCGTCGATCTCGATACGGTCGCCGGATTGAATCTGCAGGGCGTCGGGGCCATGAGTTGCCGGCAGGCGCAGCGGCAATATACCCATGCCTATCAGATTGGAACGGTGGATACGTTCGAAGCTCAGCGCCAGGACGGCGCGGATGCCGAGCAGCCGCTGGCCCTTGGCCGCCCAGTCGCGGGAAGAGCCGGTGCCGTAGCGTTCGCCTGCAATCAGGACGAGCGAATCGCCCGCATTACGGTAGCGCTGTGCGGCCTCCCAGAGCGGCAGTACGTCGCCTGTGGGCGCATGCCGCGTGTGCGCCACGGGCGCCTCTGGACATAGCAAGTTGACGAGTGTTTTGCTGTGAAATGCCGCGCGCAGCATGACTTCCCAGTTGCCGCGGCGTGATGCGAAAACATTCAAGTCGTCGCGATCATCACCGCGTTCGACCAGAAAGTCCGCGACCAGGCTGTCGGCAGGAATGGCGCTGGCCGGCGAGATATGGTCGGTGGTGATGTCGTCGCCCACGACCAGGAGCGGATGCGCTGTGTAGTGTCCCAGTTGACTGCCTGCGTCGGTGGCAGCAAAGGGCGGCCGGCGCAGAATCGTCGAAGCTGGGTTCCAGGGAAACTGAGGCGATGACGGCGCATCGAGTTGCTGCCACAACGGATTGCGCTGCGCGATCTGAAAATCTCGCCGGAAATCCGCTGCGTCCAAGCCGGCCTGAAGACAAGCCTGAATCTCTGCGTGGGTGGGCCATAGGTCCTGCAAATAGATGGGCTTGCCGTCATCAGTGTGCCCCAAGGGATCACTGCCCAGATCCCGCTCGGCGTCACCGGTCAAGGCATAGGCAACGACGAGCGGCGGCGACATGAGAAAACCCAGATCCAGGTCAGGGTGAATGCGGCCCGGGAAATTGCGATTGCCGGACAGCATGGCGACAGGATGGATGTTGCCCGCTTTGGCTGCTTGCGTAATGGCCTCAGGCAAGGCGCCTGAGTTGCCGATGCAGGTGGTGCAGCCATAGCCCACGATATCAAAGCCCACGGCCGACAGATCGTCGATCAAGCCCGCGCGCTGCAGATAACTGGCCGCGGCAGGAGAGCCGGGCCCTAGAGACGTTTTGACCCAATGAGGAACTTTGAGGCCATGGGCGCGCGCCTTGCGGGCGACGATACCGGCAGCCATGAGCAGGCCAGGGTCGGTGGTATTGGTGCAACTCGTGATGGCTGCGATGGCGACGGGATAACGCGGTAGATCGGTGTGGGAGTCCGCCGGCTGAAATGCCAGCACGTCGAGCGTCGCTGGTACCTCGCGGTAGTGCAACAGGTCTTGCGGGCGCCTCGGACCAGCGACGTGCATGCCGATCTGGTCCAGTGCAATGTGCAGGGTGCGCGTATAACGGGGGCGGGCACAGGGATCGAACCATAGTCCTGTGCGTTGCACGTAGCGGCGTACATGTTCGATGGTCGACTCGGATCGGCCGGTCTGGCGCAGATAGGCCAAGGTATGCTCATCAACGGGAAAGTAACCGGTGGTGGCTCCATATTCCGGGGCCATATTGGCCACGACAGCGCGTTCGCTGGCCGACAGGGTAGAGACGCCGGGGCCGTAGAACTCGACGAATTCACCGGATACCCCCAAGCCGCGCAGCTGTTGCGTGACCGTCAAAGCCAAGTCCGTGGCCAAGACCCCGGGCGGCAAAGCTCCGTTGAGCTCGACACCGATGACATCCGGGATACGCAACATCGTGGGCATGCCGAACATCACGGTCTGCGCTTCCAGGCCGCCTACGCCCCAGCCGAGCACGCCGATGCCGTTGACCATGGGGGTATGGCTGTCGGTGCCGATCATCATGTCGGGCACGAGCCAGTCCTGCCCGTCGCGTTGATCGACTTGCACGACCGTTGCCAATTGCTCCAGGTTGATCGTGTGCATGATGCCCGTGCCAGGCGGGTTGATGCGCACGCCCTCCAGGGCCTGTGAGGCCCAGCGTAGAAAGCGATAACGCTCCTGATTGCGGCGGATCTCATGGCCGATGTTCTGCGCCGCGGCGTCGCGCTGGGCATAGGCCTCGACTGCCAGGGAATGGTCCACGGAGACATCCACCGGTAATCCGGGATTGAGCACCGCTGGGTCGACGCCCGCCTCGGCCAGGGCATCGCGCATGGCGGCGATGTCTACCAGGGCAGGGGTGCTGGTGGTGTCGTGCATGAGCACCCGGCCCGGCTGAAATGCGATCTCTGCTTCGCTCGAGCCCGTCTGCAGCCAGTCAAACAGCGCCTGTATTGCGCTGTCCCGCTCGCTGCCCTGCATATTGCGCAGCGCATTCTCCAGCAGCAGACGCAGCACGACGGGGAGCCGAAAGTACTCGGCGCCAAATGGGCCAGGGAGGTCGACGATGGCGTAGGTTTGCGATCCGATAACCAACGTGGCCGGG
Source organism: Bordetella muralis (assembly GCF_054781015.1). NCBI lineage: Bacteria > Pseudomonadati > Pseudomonadota > Betaproteobacteria > Burkholderiales > Alcaligenaceae > Bordetella > Bordetella muralis. The sequence continues at coordinate 68,103 of NZ_BAAGVF010000001.1, forward strand.
TTGGCAGGGGGCAAGTGGGCAGGTTCCATGGAATCCATTATTGCATTTTCAATTTAAAAAATGCAATATAAAAAACGGTCACCGCAATGGCCGCCTCATCCTTATCAAAAAAAGCCATATTGGAGACGTGCATGTCCATTCTTCGTAAATTTCATATGCTGGGGCTGCTGGCGTTGGCCGGGTTGGTGGGACATGCGCTGCCGGCCTCTGCTCAGGAATACCCCAGCCGCCCCATCACGCTGATCGTGCCGTTTTCGGCCGGGGGCGGCGTCGACGTCATGGCCCGCCTGCTGGCTGAAAAGCTGCGCGATTCTTTGCATCAGAACATCGTGGTGGAAAACAAGCCGGGTGCCAGCGGGATGCTGGGGGCGCAGTTTGTGGCCAGAGCTCCCGCCGATGGCTATACCTTGCTGCTAGGGTCGGCAGGCGAAACGGCGATCAATCCATACGTGTACAAAGCGCGCATGGCATATGAGCCCGAAAAGGACCTGGCGCCGATTTCGCTCGTTGCGCGAGTACCGAATGTGCTGGTGGCTGGGCCGTCGCTGAAGGTGAACACCGTTGCCGAGTTGGTGGCCCAGGCCAAGGCTAATCCGGGCAAACTGACCTATGCGACAAGCGGCGTGGGCAATCCACAGCACTTGAACGGGGCGTTGCTGCAATCCATCGCCGGCGTTGAGATGGTGCACGTCCCATATAAAGGCGCAGCCGGGCAATTGGCGGATGTGGCAGGCGGGAATGTGGATATGACGTTTGTCAGTTACGCCGGAGCTAAACCGTTCATCGATGCGAATCGGGTCAAGGCGCTGGCGGTGACGTCAGCACAACGGGCGAGCTTCGCCAAGGACATTCCCGCTATCGCGGAAACGCCGGGGCTATCGGCGTATCGTCTGGAGAACTGGTTTGGCCTGTTTGCGCCTGCCAAGACACCCGAACCGGTGCTGGCGCGTATCAATCTGGCCGTGACGGCTGCGTTGAAGGATCCGGAGTTGGTGCAGCGCTTGCGCGATCAGGGCGGCGAAGTACAAGCAATGTCTGTCTCTGAGTTCAAGCAATTCATTCAGCACGAGAGCGAGCAGTACAAGTCGATCGTGACGCAGGCCAATATCACGGCTGAGCATTGATCGGGAGACGTCATGTACGCCTATGTAGGAAGCCGCACGACGCGTGAGCGCAATGCGCGAGGCGAAGGGATCAGCGTGTTCAAGGTCGATCCGGAAACGGCGGCCTTGCAGCGGATTCAGTTGTTGAGCGGATTGGAAAATCCGTCCTTTCTGACACTGAACGCGCGCGGGGATCGATTGTATGCCGTGCATGGCGATACGACGCGGGTGAGCGCCTATGCTGTCGATGTCGGCAGCGGGATGTTGAGGGCGTTGAATACCGAACAGACACAGGGCAAGAATCCGGTCGATCTTGCCGTGGATCCCAGTGGAAAATATCTGGTCGTATGCAATCACATAGGCGCGAGTATGGCAGTGTTGCCGATCGCCGAGAATGGTTCGCTGTTGCCATTGATGCAGCTTGTGCAGGTGCAGGGCGCTGCTGGCCCGCATCGTATCGAGCAGCCGCATGCCAAACCGCATGCCTGTCCATTTTCGCCGGATGGCCGATATGTGGTGGTGCCCGATAAAGGGACTGACCGTGTGCTCTCGTTCCGTTTTGACGAGGGCCGGTTGTCCGCGCCGCCCGTCGAGGTGGTGGCACGCGAAGCCTCTGGGCCACGCCATATCGCGTTCCATCCATCGGCGCAGTATGCGTATTGTGTCAACGAGCTGGATTCGACGGTGACAGCGTATCGCTACGACGCGAACACCGGGTCGTTGAATCCGCTGCAGATCCTGTCGACGCTGCCTTCAACGTTTACCGGCAACAGCCGCGCGGCTGAAATCATAGTGAGTGATGATGGGCGCTACGTCTATGCCTCGAATCGCGGGCATGACAGCATCGCCGTGTTTCGTGTCGATGCGGCGACAGGGATGCTGACGTGGATGGACGCCCATGCGTCCGGAGGGCGAACGCCGCGTTATATGACGTTCTTGCCTGGTGGCCGTTTCATGTACGCGCTGAATGAAGATAGCGACAGCATCGTGGCGATGCGAGTGGATGGGGCAACGGGCCAGTTGTCGCCGGCCGCAGACCTGGTGACGGTGGGAAGCCCGGTATGTATGATTTTCTCGCGTGGTCGCGATTGACGGGCCGCAGCGGGTCAGCGTTTAAACCCGCACCAGCTTGCCGCATGGTGATTGGCCAACACCGCACATCGCCTGCATGATGTTGGCCGTCGCTCAGAGACTACTTGACGTTCAGATGTTTCGCGAACGTCGCGGGATCGGTGTTGGTGCCGCAGAGCAATACGCCGACTCGTTTGCCTGCCAACTCGTCTTTGAGTTTTCCTGCCAACGCTGCGGTCGCCGCAGCGCACGCGGGCTCGGTCGCAAGTTTGAGTTGATCGAACAGCAGCCGCATCGCGCCACGCAGATCATCATCCGAGACGGTGACGAGACGGTCGACGTTCTGACGGCACAGGTTATAGCTGTATTGCTCGGTATGAGGCGCCATCAGGCTGTCGGCGATGCTTTGCATGGGGCCCATCTTGATGGGGCCATTGGTGGCAAAACTGCGATGCATGGCATCGGCGCCCTCGGGTTCTACGCCGATGACCTGGCATTGGGGATCGAGCAGTTTGATTGCTGTGCTGACACCTGCCATCAAACCGCCGCCGCCGATGGGGACGATGACGGCGTCAAGCTTGCCTGCCTGTTGCAGCCATTCGTAGCCCAGCGTCGCGGTGCCCAGGACAGTGCGATAGCCGTTAAAGGGGTGGACGAAGAATCGGCCTTCTTCGCTTTCGATACGGCGTACTGTTTCAAATGCAGAGGGGCCGTCTTCGGCGAGGACCACCTCGGCGCCATACTGCCGGCATAGGGACACGCGGGCAGGGCTTGCCGTTTTGATCATGACGACCTTGGCGGGAATTTCCAAACGCATGGCGGCGTACGCGACCGCGACGGCGTGGTTGCCGGCAGAGACGCAGGTGACGCCAGCGTTGCGCTGAGCTTCGTCAAGCGCAAGCAGATTGGAAAATGCCCCGCGCGCCTTGAACGTTCCGCTGGCTTGCAGCAATTCGAATTTGAAGAAAACGTCAGTGCCTGCGACAGGATCAAAATCGGATTTTGCAACGACAGGCGTCGTGCGTACCCAGCGTTGAAGTTCGCCATGCAGCTCGGTGATGGCGCCTAGATCCGGAATGGGGAAGGTTTCTTCAGATGTGGTCATGGTGGTTTCCTATGGTTTTAGCGCAGGCCCAGTTTCTTGCGTACGGAGAGGAGCGAGATCAAGCTGATCACGGCCGCGAAAATGACATAGAAGCTCGGCGCGAGCTTGTTGCCACTGACTGATATCAGCCAGGCGATGATGAACGGCGCGAATCCGCCAAAAATCGTGACGGCGATGTTGTAGCCGAGTGACATACCGGTCGTGCGCGACTGGGTCGGGAACAGATCGGTCAACAACGCAGGCAGCGCGCCGAAGTAGCCCGCCAACAAGACCCCGATCACGAATTGCACCACGATCATGGTGGCAAAGGTGGGCGACGATCTCAGCAACAAGAACAGCGGATACATCAAGACGAGAAAGAGCACTGCCGAGGTCAGCATGATGCCTGTGCGGCCGTGGCGATCGGACCAGTGTCCGACCATGGGTGCAAAGATGAATTGAACGACGCCGGTGACCAGGGTCGCGGCAAACGCGGCGGACGCGGGGATACCCAGTTGTTTGACCGCATACGTGGGCATGTAGAGGATCAGATAGGTCGCAACCGTGCCCAGTACGACGGAGCCGATGGCGAGGATCAGGCGTGTGCGGTGTTGCGTGAAGGTGTCGGCCAACGGCGATTCTGTACGCTCTGCCGCGAGAAACTCCGGTGTTTCGTCGATACGCGTGCGAATGTAATACGCGACGGGGCCGATCAAGAGGCCAAAGAAAAACGGCACACGCCAACCCCAGCTCTCGAGTTGTTCGGTCGTTAACCAGGCATTCAGTCCTGTGCCGAAACCGGCGGCCAGGATGGTGGTCAGGCCTTGGCTGGCGACTTGCCAGCTGGCAAAGAAGCCGCGGCGGTTCGGGCTGTGTTCGGCCAGAAAGGCGGTGGCGCTGCCGAACTCTCCGCCTGCGGAAAAGCCCTGGATCATGCGCGCGATCACAATGCCGATGGGCGCCCAGATACCGATCGCAGCATAGGTGGGCATGACGGCAATCATCAATGTGCCCAGCATCATGAGCATGATGGCCAGCGTCAAGGTAGCACGGCGGCCGACACGATCGGCGTACACGCCCAGCACCAATGCACCCAGCGGACGCATGAAAAACGATACGCCAAAGGTACCCAACGTGATCAGCAGCGAAATCGTTTCGTTTTCGTTCGGAAAAAACAAGCGCGAAATGGTGGCGGCGAAAAAGCCGTAAACCACCAGGTCAAACCATTCCAATGCATTGCCGATTGAGGCGGCGGCGATCAGGCGTCCTGCCGAAGGAGAGGCCTTGCCCGTTGCTGGCGATACCGTTGATGCGGTGTCCATGGATGAAGTGTCCGAAAGTGAGACAGAGCGTTTAATGGAATGCTGTCAGACAGCGTTAAATACAAAGCCGGAAAACAGGATGTCGTCCGGCTGGTGTGCCGAGGTCGCACTAATGCGGCCTCGAATGCAAGGATAGCGCCAAACTCAGGCCTGGCCTGCGCCAGCTTGAGCAATGGCTTCGATCTCGATCAAGGCGCCCGGCACCATCAGATCGGCACGCACGGTCGATCGCGCAGGCAAGGTGGCATCTCCAAAAAACGCACCATAGGCCGCGTCGAACGCGGCGAAGTCCTCGGTGCGGGTCAACCAGACCGTGGCCTTGACGATGTCGCGTGCGGTCAGCCCGGCTGCCTTGAGCTGGCGTTCGATGTTTTCCAGGCAGACGTGCGTCTGCGTGGCGACGTCGTCGCCGATCAGGCGAAAGCCTTCGCCGAATGCCATTTGGCCGGATACGAAAACCAGGTCGCCTGCGCGGCGGTACAGCGAAAAATTGGGCAGGCGTTTGATCGGGCTGGAAGAGGATGGGGGGCTGGTCGACATGGAATAGCTCCGTATAGTTGAAAAGTCGATATCGATATGCGTGACGTGAGGTCAGCCGTCGTGAAAAACCGTGAACTCGTCTACCGGAACGCGCGTAGTGCGGTATTGATTGACTGGCTCGTCGGGATCTTGATAGCCCAGCGATATGCCGCACACGACGATCTGATCGTCCGGGATGCCCAGTTGTTGTTTGATGATGTCGGGGTAATTAGCCAGAGCTGCCTGCGGGCAGGTGTCCAGGCCACAGCCACGAGCCATGATCATGATGTTCTGCAAGAACATGCCGTAATCCAGCCAGCTGCCTTTGTCCATGTCGTTGTCGATGGTGAACAGCAGTACGCAAGGAGCGTCGAAGAACACGTAGTTACGGGCATGCTGCTGCGACGAGGCCTCGCGATCGCCTTTCTGAATGCCCAGCAGGCTGTACAGGCCCCAGCCTGTTTCGCGCCGCCGATCCAGATAGGGACTGCGCCAATTCACCGGATAGTACTGATACTCTCGGCGTTCCGGTTCGTGGCGGGCGTGGGCCTGCAGCAATGCCTGGGACAGGGCATCGCGGCGAGCGCCGGTGACGACGTGTACTTTCCAGGGCTGGATATTGCTGCCGCTGGGCGCACGAGCGGCGGCCTCCAGGATCCGGCGAATCAGTTCCTCTGGCACTGGCTTGGGCAAGAAACCTCGAATGCTTTGGCGCGAGACGATGGCTTGTTCAATAGCGTGCGGTGCATCGTTCATTTCAGTGGTTCCTGGGATAGCGGCATCCTGATCGATGCGTCGTCGATTCGAGGATAACGAGTTCAAGTCACGGATCAGACGGTTGGCACCTCTGGCGCATCAGTATTGACGCGCGGACTGCCGTATTTGAATGATCCCTGTGCGGAGGCCAATACGCGGCCGTCGGGGGCGGTCACCGTGGCTTGAGAGAAATAAATCTTGCGCCCGCTGCCGGTGACCGTGCCGGTTGCCAGGACATGGCCGCTTTTGACGGAACCGATGAAGTTGATGGCCAGCGAGATGGTGACGGAGTTGCTGCGTTCGGCATGATTGGGATCGATACCCGCATAACCACAGGCAGCATCCAGCAGGGCGGAGACCACACCGCCTTGTAACGCGCCTTGGCGGTTGAGATGGTTCGGTTGCAGCGCCATGCGAATGACGACGCGGCCGTCGCCCCAACTCTCGATTGTGGCGCCTAGCGAGTGCAGAAAAGGATTGTCTTCGAAACGGCTCATGGTACGGTGGCAATGGATAGTGAAATCGGGTGCGTACGCCCGGATACAACCATTGATGATACCGTTGATAGATCAATTTGTCGGCTGAGCCCTGTCACAAGCGGCGAGGCGGACGATGATCATTCATCGTCCGCCTCGTGATACCTGCTGCGCCTGATGCCAGCACGGCTGGCGTGTATCAGTCCCCGGGTTGCTCAGAACGCAATACTGGCACTCAAACTATAAGTGCGCGGATCGCCCGCCTTGATGTAGTTCTCCGACTGATACAGCCAGTAGCGCTTGTTGGTGAGGTTGTTGATGCCGGCACGGAAGGTCGTGTTGTAGCCATAGATGCGCGTGTCGTAGGTGGCGCCGATATTAAAGACGGTGTAGTCGTCGACCTTGATGTTGTTCGACGCGTCCAGCATGATGCCCCCTGTGTATTTGGCATCGGCCCGCAGTTTCAGGCCCGGCAGTTGCGGCACATCATAGACAACTTGTGCCGCGGCGATGAATTTGGGTGCGCCCGCGACGCGGTTGCCGTTGTGATCGGCGCCTTTCTTGTACTCGCTATCGAGCAGCATGATGCTGCCGCCGACATTCCAGTCCCGCGCGACGCGCGCCGAGGCGCCGAGCTCCAGGCCCTGGTAAATCGACTTGCCGCCTTGCACCAGCTCTTGTCCTCCGTCTGCGAGCTGCCGGGCGTACTCCGATTTTTTCTCGATGCGAAATAGCGCGGCGGTCGCTGACCAATCCTCGTTTTCGGTCTTGATGCCCAGCTCGTATTGTTTGCTCTTGAGTGGACTGAGCAGGGCACCGCGGTTCTCGTAGGTATTGCCCACGACCGAGCCCGGTTCCAGGGATTCGATGTAGCTGGCATACGCCATGGTCTGCGGCGTGAAGTTGTACATCAGCGCCACGGTCGGTGTCAGGACGCCGTTTTTCTCATAGGGTTCCGACCGAACGCCTGCGGCATCAAAACCTTGCTGCTCATAATTGGTGTAGCGCAGACCGCCCAGGATCGACCAGCCGCCGGTCAAGTCGATCGTGTCGCTGGCGAACGCCGCTTTCTGTGTGATCTCTGCGGCGCGATACAGATCGAGCTGGCCTTCGCTGTAATAGGTGTTGGGATTCTGCTCATACAGATTGCCTGTACCCTGGAGCTGATACACACCATTGGAGCTGTAATCGTTCTTTTGCTTTTGCCACGACACGCCCAGCACGACCTGGTGTTTGAGCGGGCCGGTACTGAATTTGCCTTCGGCCATGGCTTCCCATTGATTATAGGAATAGGCCTCTCCATAGTCGGAACGGTAATCGTCGTAGTCGCCATCGCTATTGGTCAGCGACAGTACGGCTTCGTTGCGACGTGTACGGGTGGAGTTATAGGTGTAGTGGGTGCTGACGTTCCAGTTGTCGTTCACCGCATACTTCAGGCCTGTGGAGTAAAAGCGGAAAGCGTTGTCGGCATAAGGGCCTTCGCCCTGAAGATTGTTGTTATCGGCTCGCAGTGGCGAGGGCAGCGAGGTGCCCGACATGCCTGCCGCGGTGATGGTCGCGTCCTGCCTGATGGCTTTGCGGTCCTGGTAGATGGACTGAAAGTCCCACGTCAATTTGTCAGTCAGACGCGCGTCCAGTGCCAACGAAACCGAGTCCCGATAAAGCGAGCCGTCGTTGTAGGTGGTGCCTTCTTCGTGAGTCGCGTTGAGCCGATAGCCGAATCGTCCGTCATCGCCGGCGCGGCCTCCCAGATCAACGGATTCGCGCAGCACGCTTTGCGAGGTATAGCCTAGTGTGATGCTGCGTACAGGCTCGTCGGTGGGTTTCTTGGTGACGTAGTTCAGCATGCCGCCCGGCGCGCCAAAGCCGTACATGAATCCCGAGGCGCCCTTGAGCAAGTCGATGCGTTCGAATTGCTCATAGGGCAAGGTGGTGACATAGCTGACAAAGGGCTTGCCATCGATGCGGTACGAGTTCTGCCAATCCAGGGGCAGGCCACGCACGGTCAGATAGCTGGCCCAGGCCCCGTTGGACGAGCTGTTATCGCCTACAGAGGCGTCCAGCGCAAACACGTCGCCCAGTTTGGAAACCTGGCGGTTTTCGATATCTGCAGCGGTGACAACGGTACTGGAGAACGGTGTTTCGAGTTGCGTGCGGCTGCCCAATGCACCTGCGTTCACCGGGGTGTTCAGGTGCTCCAGCGAGTCATCGAGGGTATCGGCCTGAATGGTGACGGCTGGCATTTGCGTCACGCTCGATGCAGTGGTTGCGCTCGGTGCGTCAATGGACTGCGCTTGGGCGCAAGTCGCATAGACGCCAGCCAAGGCCAGGGCCAGCACCGAAGGCAGACTGGGACGTTGGACACCGAACCATGCAGGACGTTGCCGGAAGTACATTGAGTAAGCCACGGAGGGGCTCCAGACAGGAAAGATAGAAGGAAAACCTATCTTTTTATTGAAAATGCGAGTAATTCGCAATTACTTTTAATTCTTGAAATGTTTGAGTGCGGTAATCGATAAAAACAAAAAAAAAACGGGCCCTATCAAGGGCCCGTCGAAAGATCATCGCGGAATGTGCGGACTCAATGCGCCGCTTTGTACTCCTGGCGATAACGATGCAGCAATGGCTCGGTGTAGCCGTTGGGCTGCGTCAGGCCTTCGAACACCAGGGCGCTGGCCGCCTGGAACGCAACGGACGTATCGAAATGACCGGCCATGGGTTGATACAGCGGGTCGTTGGCGTTTTGCTGGTCGACGACTTTGGCCATGCGCTCGAGAGTTTCCTGCACTTGTTCGCGCGTCGTGATGCCATGACGCAACCAGTTGGCGATGTGCTGGCTGGAGATACGCAGCGTGGCGCGGTCTTCCATCAGGCCGACGTCGTTGATGTCCGGGACTTTCGAGCACCCGACACCCTGGTCGATCCAGCGCACGACATAGCCGAGGATGCCCTGGGCGTTGTTTTCCAGTTCGCGGCGGATGTCATCGGGACTCCAGTCGGCGGGGTTGCCGACAGGGACGATCAACAAGCCATTGAGCAGTTCGTCTTGTACGTCGGCGAGTCTGGTGCTTTCCAGTTGCTGTTGCACGGCAGACACGTCGACTTGGTGATAGTGCAAGGCGTGCAGGGTGGCTGCGGTGGGTGACGGTACCCACGCGGTATTGGCGCCGGCCTTGGGATGGGCAATTTTTTGCTCCAGCATGGCGGCCATCAGGTCGGGCATGGCCCACATGCCTTTGCCGATCTGGGCACGGCCACGCAAGCCGCAATCCAGGCCGACCAGAACGTTGCTGCGCTCATAGGCGGCGATCCAGGCGCTGGATTTCATGTCGCCCTTGCGCATCATGGGACCTGCTTCCATGGTGGAGTGCATTTCGTCACCTGTGCGATCGAGGAAGCCCGTATTGATGAAGGCGACGCGGCCGGCTGCTGCCAGGATGCACGCCTTGAGGTTGACGCTGGTGCGCCGCTCTTCGTCCATGATGCCCATCTTGATCGTGTGGCGCGGCAGACCGAGCAGGTTCTCGACTCGATCGAACAATTCATTGGCAAAGGCCGCTTCGATGGGGCCATGCATCTTGGGTTTGACGATGTAGATCGAGCCCTTGCGCGAATTGCGTTTGTTTGCACGGTCAGGCAGGGCCGTCAAGGTCGTAAGCACGGCGTCCAGAATGCCTTCGGGGATCTCGTTGCCGCTGGCATCCAGAATCGCCGGGTTGGTCATCAAGTGGCCGACGTTACGTACAAACAGCAGCGAACGGCCATGCAAGGTCAGTGTGCTCTTGCCGTCGGGTGTGCGGTATTCGCGGTCGGCATTCATGCGGCGCGTGAAGGTCTGGCCGTTTTTGGTGACTTCCTCGGTCAGGTCGCCTTTCATGAGGCCGAGCCAGTTGCGGTAGATCTGCACTTTGTCATCCGCGTCGACGGCGGCGACGGAATCTTCGCAATCCATGATGGTGGTCAGCGCGGCTTCGACCACCACGTCTTTGACGCCGGCCGAATCCGTGGCACCAATGGTGTGCGTGCGATCGATCTGGATTTCGATATGCAGGCCGTGATGTTTGAGCAGGATGGATTGCGGGGCCTGCGGTTCGCCGACATAGCCCACGAACTGCGCGGCGTCTTTCAGTCCGGTGCTGCCTTGTTGGGTTGTGACGACCAGTTGGCCGTTGTCGATGGTGTAGGACGTGGCATCTGCATGCGAGCCCTGCGCCAGGGGCGCAGCTTGATCCAGCACGGCGCGTGCGCGGGCAATGACGGCTTCGCCGCGTTGCGGGAAATAGCCGCGGCCGGTGTCGCCGGGTGTCGGAGGGATGGCGTCGGTGCCATACAGGGCGTCGTACAGGCTGCCCCAGCGCGCGTTAGCGGCGTTCAGGGCATAGCGTGCATTGGACATGGGTACGACCAACTGCGGGCCGGCTTGCTCGGCGATTTCGGCGTCGACATCGGGCGTGCTGACTTGCACGGCGTCGGGAACGGGCAGCAGGTAGCCGATTTTGGTGAGAAACGCCCGGTAAGCGGCGAGATCGCGTACTGGGCCAGGATTGGCGCGATGCCAGTTGTCCAGCTCATTTTGCAGGCGGTCACGGTCTGCCAGCAGTGCGCGATTGCGCGGCGCGAGGTCGCGCACGATGGCGGCAAAACCGCGCCAGAATTCTTGAGGGGCAATGCCGCTTGCGGGCAAGGCCTCGTTTTGGATGAATTGGTGAAGCACGGCCGCCACTTGCAGGCCATCTTGCTCAATACGTTCAGTCATCTTTTGCTCGCAAAAAATCAGGGGCGGGCGCAACCAGCGCGATGAACCTACATGATCGGGGCATGCGGGCACGATGTCTACCTCTGAACCTGCTGGTCATACCAGTTTATTTAGTGTGAATTTGCGGGAATGGGCTTTTTTATGGTTCTATTTCAATTACTTGACTGGATCCCGCATGCATGCGGCATGAGAGGTGATCACCCGGTCATACCAGTGAGCTCCGTATGGAAACAGAGACTGCGACAGCAGGACGCCAGGTCGCCGACGTGGTGGCCGAACGTATTGAGCGCCTGATCATGGATGGCGTGCTCAAAGCCGGGCAGGCATTGCCGTCCGAGCGCCGTTTGACGGAAAAACTCGGCGCTTCTCGTACGGCCCTGCGCGAGGGGCTGAAACTCTTGCGCGCACGCGGCATCATTCACACCGAGCAAGGCAAGGGCTCGTTCGTGGCGCCGATTTCACAGGTGGATGCGGGACCGCTGGTGCATTTGTTCCATTCCCAGCCGCGCACGCTGTATGACTTGCTGGAGGTGCGCGCCCTGCTCGAGGGGGAGTCTGCGCGCCTGGCGGCGATTCGAGGGACCGAGGCGGATTTCATCATGATCCGCCGGCGTTATCAGGCCATGATGGACGCGCATGAGCAGGACACCGATATTGCGACGCACGCCCATCTGGACCACGCTTTTCATTTGGCCGTGTGCGAGGCCTCGCATAATCCAGTGCTGACGCACACACTGCAATCGTTGACGGACCTGATGCTGGGGTCAGTATTTGCCTGTGTGAATAATCTGTACCATCGCCAGCCGCACAAGCAACAAATTGATCGTCAGCACACGGCCGTGTTCGAGGCGGTGACGGCGCGTCTGCCGGATCAGGCCCATCAAGCCGCCACGGATCATGTCAACAGCGTGCGGCAAAGCTTGGGCGAGATTGAGCAAGAAGAACAGCGTCTGGTACGGGCGACGTTGCGCCTGGAGGGCTGGGCGTAGTCTGCCCTACTGCGGTACGGCTCGACGCAATTCATATTCGTCGATCTGGATGGGTATCGCCAGTGCTGCCACAGGACGGCAGTACGGCGTCGAGCGCATGGACGCTGTCTCCAGACGCACAAAGGCCTCCCGAAGGAGGCCAGTGTGCCGGGGGAGGAGGGGGGACCCCCGATCGGGACAATCAGCTATTGGACGGCGGATAGTCCAGGTCGCCGAACGAGTAGTTGCCGGAAGCTTTGGCTTCGGCCAGTTCGGCTCGTACTTGAGCGCGCGTCAGGTGGCTGCCGTTGTCGGCCACGGCGGCGGGGTAATCTTCTTCGCCGTAGGTCACCAGGCCGGCGGTCTTGGCTTGGGCCAATTGAGCTTGGACTTCGGCGCGGCTGAGGCCGGGGCCTTGGGCGGCGACGGTGGGCGGGTAGTCCAGATCACCAAAGCTGTATTGGCCGTTGGCCTTGGCCTGAGCCAGTTCGGCCTGCACTTGGGCGCGGGTCATGGGTTGTGTGTTGGTATCAGCGGCTTGGGCGCCAGCGGCGACACCCAGGGATAACAGGATGGCAGTAGCAAGGGTCTTCATGACGATCTCCAGTTCATTGTCTTGGGACCATCGCACCCGGCAGCTAAATTTTTAGGGGGTGTGATTGTTGCCCGTTGAAGACATTGTGTGCCTGTTGAGACCTGGGATAAACCCTAGTTTTCTGAAAATATTTTTCCAAAAATAAGGATAATTGGTGACGGTTTTGTGAAAACCGTGCGATTTAGATGATAAATGGAATCGACGGGCCAGGGTCAGCTCGTCTTGCCGGGGCGCCCATCGACGACGTTTTCGGGCTTGGATTCCCCGTGCGCTGCTAGCGCTGCAGTTCGTCTTCCGCGTCTTTCAGGTCGGCCTGGGCTTCTTCGAGTTTGCGTTGAGCCTTGTTGATTTTGTCTTGTTTGCCTTTGGCGCGGGCTTCGGCGAGTTCTTCTTCGCGTTCCTGGACTTCTTCTTTGCGTTCATCGATCGCCTGCAGACGGTCTTTGCGTAAAGACTCGTTCGTGCAGGATCCGCGGGCCTCCGATAGCGCACGGCGCAGGCCGGCCTCGCGATGGGTATTGCCGTTGGCTTGTGCGGCGGCGATGTCGTTTTCGATGTGGCAGAACTTGGCCGCGCAACTGCGCAGGGCGCTGCAGTCCTGGATGGCGGCCGCGGGGGCAGCCTGGACATAGAGGGCCGGCACCAACAGGGCGGCACCGGCAAGCCAGCAGGACAGGCGGGGTAGAACGGACATGACGACTCCTTGTTGCATGCCCGCTATCCGGGCGTCAGATGAGTGTACCGGCCAACGCTGCTGCGATCAGCAGCAGGCCAGTCCAGAGGTTCGCACGAAACAGCATGAAGCTGCGTGCCGGCCGTTGCAGATCAAAGATATACAACTGCCATGCCAAGTGCACCGCAACGGCAAAGATACCGACCTGGTAGGCCCAGCTCATGCCGATATCGTAGCCGCCCCATGCCCACAGAATGATGGTGGCGAGATAAAACCCGCCCACCCATTGTTTGCCACGGTCGCCAAATCGCAGGGCCGTCGAGCGCAGGCCGAGTTGCTGGTCATCGCGCACGTCGATGTAGGCGTAGATGCTGTCATAGCCGACTTGCCACAACACCGCACCCAGCCACATGGCAATGGCGCCCAGCGGTACGGTGTTTTGCGTATCGGACCACGCCATCAGCATGCCCCAGTTAAAGCAGATACCCAAAACAACCTGCGGCCAGTAGGTGACGCGCTTGCACAATGGGTAGATGAACACGAATGGCAGGACGGCGATAGCCAGCCAACGGCTCATCTCGTTGATGAAAAACAGCAGCGATCCGCAGACCAGCAACTGGCCCAGCAGGAACCACACTGCCTGCCGCATGCTGAGCTGGCCGCTGGTCAGTGGACGAAACCGGGTGCGCTCAACATGTTTGTCTATATCGCGGTCGCACATGTCGTTGACGGTGCAGCCGATGCCGCGCATCAGCAAGGCGCCGAGCGAGAACACGATCAATCGACCCAGTTCCGGCAGACCGCCGGCAGCCTGGATCAGCGTGGCGATGCAAGGCAGGAGCGTCAGCCAGGTGCCAATAGGGCGGTCCAGACGGCACAGGCGTGCGTAAGGACGCCACGATTTAGGTAGCCAACGTTCGACCCAGTCGGTAAAGACGATGTCGTTCAGATCGGGAGAGGAGGTTTGCTGCGCGCTCGCCATAATGACAACTCGGTGGATAGGCGTGTGCTGGGACAAGGCGGCGCCGTGGAATGCGCCGCCCAACGTAAGAGATCAGACGTATTGTTTGATCAATTTGCCCAGAGTGGCAATGCCGGAGCGGATCTTGTCCTCGGGGACAGTGACAAAGCTCAGGCGCAAAGTGTTGGTCTGGGGTTTGCCCGCGTAGAACGGCTTGCCGGGAACAAAGGCCACGTTCTGCTCGATGGCCTGGGCCAGCAGCTTGGTGCTGTCGATGTGCTCGGGCAACGTGACCCACAGGAACATGCCGCCTTCGGGGATGGTCCATGTGACGGTGTCGGGGAATTCCTGCGCGAGGGCGTCCAGCATGCAGCGGCCCTGCACGCGGTAGATCTCGCGTACGGCGGGCAGGTGCTCTTCGAGGAAGCCGTCTTTCACCGCCTCGTAGACGGCCATCTGGGTCAGCGTCGGCGTGTGCAGGTCGGTGGCTTGTTTGGCCTGGACCAGCTTGTCGATGATGCTGCGATGCGCGGCGATGTAGCCCAGGCGCAGGCCGGGCGCCAGGACCTTGGAGAACGTGCCCAGGCGGATGACATTGGCGCCGTACTCGCTGGCCAGGGCAAGCAGACCCGGCTGCGGTTCGCCGGCGTAGCGCAGTTCGCCGTAGGGATCGTCTTCGATGATGGGCAGACCCAGTTGGGCTGCACGCTGAACCAGGGCCTTGCGGCGCTCCAGGGTCAGGGTGCGGCCGGTGGGATTCTGGAAATTGGGCAGGGCGTACAGAAAACGGGCGCCTGCGGCCAGCTCGGGCGTAATGGTCTCGGGGATCAGGCCGCCCTCATCGGTCGCGACGGGGACGAACTTGGGCTGGTACAGGCTGAACGATTGCAGTGCACCCAGGTAGCTGGGGTCTTCGACCAGGATTTTGCTGCCCTCATCGATCAGGACTTTGCCCAACAGATCCAGGGCTTGTTGCGAGCCCGAGACGATCAGGATCTGATCCGGCGTGACCTTTGCGCCGGCGCGGTTCAGATCCTCGGCCACCCATTTGCGCAGCGGAGCATAACCCTCGGTGGGACCATATTGCAGGGCGGCGCGGCCGTTGTCGGCCAATACCTTGTCGAACGCCGCTCGTACCACTTCTACCGGGAAACCGCTGGGGGCTGGCAGGCCACCGGCAAAGGAAATCACCTCGGGACGTTCGGTGACTTTGAGGATTTCGCGGATGGCGGAGCTGGTGAGTTGTTGGGCGCGTTGAGAAAACACGCACACGGGTTCGAGAGGCTGGTCCATGGGAAACTTTGGAAAAAGAACGGAAAAAATGAGCAAATATTGTCCCACAACGCCAAGGCAGGCCGTCACACGGGGCGGGTGGGCCTAAAATCACTTGGTTCGAAAGTTGCCTGTACAGTTACATTTCCATGTTTACCGCCACTGATCTTCCTACCGATAACAAGCCGCGTTTTTACGCCGAACTTGCCGCCCAGGCCCGGGCGTTGTTGACCGACGAAACGGACCGGATTGCGAATGCCGCCAATTTTGCGGCGTTGGCGTATCAGGCGCTGCCTACGATTAATTGGGCGGGTTTCTATTTCTATAACGGCGAAGAGCTCGTGCTGGGGCCTTTTCAGGGCAAACCGGCCTGCGTGCGCATTGCTCTGAATCGCGGCGTGTGCGGCGCAGCGGCAAGCCAGTGGCAGACGCAGGTCGTGGCGGACGTGCATGCGTTTCCGGGGCATATTGCTTGCGACGCGGCGTCGCGTTCCGAGGTGGTGGTGCCGCTGGTGCTCAATGGCGAATTGCTGGGCGTCTGGGATGTGGACAGTCCCGAACCTGGCCGTTTCGACGACGAGGACCGCCAAGGGATGGAGGCGTTGTGCGCCGTATTTCTGGAAAGTCTCGGGCAGCGGTGAGGTTTTCGTAGGCCGCGTGGCAGGACGCTTTTTTATCTGTGACTCAGGAAATCTGCGCTTCCTTGAGACGTCGCCGCGAATTGACAGCCTTGCCTCGGCCCGGTAGATTTCGGTTTCTTCTACGCCCACTTCGCGTACGCGTTATTTTTCCAATGCTTCCGGCCATCCGCTCCGTCGTTGCTTTCCGCGCCAGCTGCGTGGGGCTGACGTGCGTTGGCCTGAAATCCAAAAAACAGCCGCTCATCTGACCGGAGCATGCTGTTCCGTCAGATGGGCGACGGAACGGCGGCAAACCCGGCGGCATGACACGCGGCGAATATCCCCCAGCATCCTTAGCACTTCTGCACGGTTCCTTTGACGGTCCGCATTGCATCAGGAGTGCTTTATGTCGAGTTCTGCTTCTAGTTCGATTTTCCAGGGCGTCTGGATTCCTTTGGTGACGCCGTTCAGCGGTGAGGTGGGCCGCCAGCCAAAGGCGCCGCGGGGCGGGCATGTTTTCACTGACGCCGTGGACGGCGGCGCGTTGCGGCGCCTGGTCCGTCACTACGTATCCGCAGGCGTGGACGGGCTGGTGGTCTGCGGCAGCACCGGCGAGGCCGCTGCGCTGGACGACGCGGAACAATTGGCCGTGCTGGATACTGTGCTCGACGAAGCGCAGGGCCTGCCAGTGGTCATGGGGTTGGCGGGGAATCATCAAGGGCATGTGATGCAGCGCCTGGCGGCGTTCGGGACGCGGCCGCTGGCGGGGGTGTTGGCGCCTGCGCCGTATTACGTGCGCCCGGGGCAGCAGGGTGCGCTGACGTACTTTCGCACGCTGGCCGACGCCTCACGTGTGCCGCTGGTGCTTTACGACATTCCGTATCGCACCGGGGCTACGCTGGAGACCGAAACGCTGTTGGCGCTGGCCAGGCACGGCAATATTGCTGCGATCAAGGATTGTGGCGGTTCGCTGGACAAGACGGTGGCCTTGATCGCCGATGGCGGCATGCAGGTAATGGCGGGCGAGGATTTGCAGGCATTGTCCACCATGTGTCTCGGCGGCAGTGGCATGATTGCGGCTGCTGCACATATACGCCCGGATCTGTTCGTGGCGATGCATCGGGCGGTGCAGATGCAGCAATTGGAGGTGGCGCGGGGATTGTTCCATGCCCTGGCTCCCGCAATTCGCCTGGTATTTGCCGAGCCGAATCCGGGGCCGCTCAAGGCGCTCTTGGCCCGGCAAGGGCTGCTTTCCGATGTGCTGCGCGCCCCGATGCCCAACGCCAGTGCCGCCCTGGCGGCAGAGCTGGAGGCGGCCGTCATCGGGTTGAATCAGGCGTTTCCGATTGCGGGCCGGCTGGGCATCGCGGCCTGATGCGTGGGCAGCCGGTTCTGCCGTTCAGGGGATGCCGCCAAATCGCCTGGCGGCATCCCCTGAACGGCGGGCGATGCCGATGCGTACATATTTCTGCCATATTGCTATGATGCGGCCATCCTGAATAGCCCCGCAGTGGGCTATGGAGTTCCATGGCGCATACTTTTGAGTCGCTGTCGGCGTGGCAGGTCATGATGGCCGGCCTGTTGTTTTTCGGCGGTATCTATCTGTTGTTCGGCACGGCGACTTGGCTGCTGACTCGCTATGTCCTGCCGGCGCTGGGGATTGGCGGGGCGCTGGATCCGCGACCGTTGGCCCCTGGCCAACTGCGTCGCGAGTTGACGCAGTCAGGGTTGTCCATCCTGATCTTTGGGCTGGGCATGATCTTTCCCTGGGGCCTTTTGCAGCTCGGGTGGGCGCATCTCAATCTCGATGCGAGTGCCATGCAGATCGTTGTAGAGATCCTGGTATTGGTGGCGTGGAACGACGTACATTTCTGGATCAACCATCGTCTGCTGCACACGCGGTGGCTGCGCCGTTTTCATCTGCCGCATCATCGTTCGGTGGTGACGACGCCGTTTTCGACGTACAGCTTTCATCCCATCGAGGCGCTGATGTTGGGTAATGTGATCTTGTTGCCCATGGTGCTGCACGACTTTAGTTTCTGGTCACTGTTTTCGGTGCCGCTGTTCAGCCTGTTTTTCAACTGCGTGGGGCATGCCAACTACGATTTTTTCCCGCGCGTGTCGTACGCGCACTGGTTTGCCGCCAGCCGCCGGCATCATCTGCACCACGCTTGCTACAACGGCAACTATGGATTCCAGTTCACGTTCATGGACCGTTTATTCCGTACGCGGTTAACGGCAGATGCGGCCTCAGCGCAATTGGCCGCGGCCAGCCGGCGAGGCGCGATTGAGCGTCGGGGCTAGTGCCATGGCGCTCGCGAGAGGGCCGCGCCGGCTGCCCATGCTGCGTCATTGGCGTGACGTGCAAAGCCTGGCTTATATGGTCGCCTTGCCGGCATTGATGGCGTGGCAGTGGATCTACGGGCTGAATTGGCTGCTGTATGGGTTGATGTTGTTTTTGACATTGGGCATCGGCGTCGTGCATCACAACCATACGCACTTGCGCATGTGGCGTCATCGTGGCGCGAACCGGGCGACGGATATGGCGTTGACCTTACTGCAGGGGCACCCTACGTTTGTGTTTTTTCCTGCTCATGCGGGCAATCATCATCGCTATCAACATGGGCCGAGTGATTTGGCGCGGACCTATCGCTACGGTGGCGATACGAATCATCTCGCGGGGTATTTACTGCACCCGTTTCAAGCGGTGTGGAGTTTGTATCCCTTGTTCTGGCGCTGGTTGGCGCGGTTGCGCCGATACTGGCCGGGGGCGCTGCGCTATTGTCTTTGGCAATATGCCGCGTGGCTGGGTTTATGGGCTGGACTGTTGGCGGTAAATCCGGCCAAGGCGCTGGTGTTCGTGATCGTGCCGCAGCTGCATGGCCTGCATTGGTTGCTGGCGACGAATTATCTGCAGCACGCCCATACCGACGGCGGGCCTGAGCGTCGTGCGCGGTTGAGCTATGCGCGTAATTTCGAAGGCTGGGTCAATCCCTTGCTGTTCAACATCGGATTGCATACCGCACATCATGAGCATGGCCGCGCGCATTGGTCCGAGCTGACGCGTCTGCATGTTCAACATTATCGCCATCGCGTCGATCCCATGCTGATCGAACGCGGCCTGGTCCCGTATATGTTGCGGGTGTTTGTGTTGGCGCTGATCTGGCCGCGCTGCCGTAGTCGTTCATTGATGCGGCCGGAACATATTATTTAAAGTAGGAGCGTTCCTTCTCATGCCTGTTGCCTTTGACCGCGTGTATCTGGAAAGCGCCGGCTATTTCATGCCGGGCGAGCCCGTGAACAATGAGGATATGGATCGCTATATTGCGCCGTTGAACCGCATATCGGGCCGTATCAAGCAGCGCATTCTGGCTGAAAACGGCATCAAGCAGCGGTATTACTCAATCGACGAAACGGGAAATACGCGCTGGACGAATGCTGCGCAAGCCGCGCAGGCTATCGGCGATTGTCTGCGCCGGCAGGATCGTACGCTGAGCGAGGTGTCGTTGCTGACCTGCGGTTCCTCGGGCGGCGATGCCTTGATGCCGGGCTTTGCCAATATGATCCAGGGCGAGTTGGCGGCGCCACCGATGGAGACGCTGTCGGTGCATGGTATCTGCGCGGCCGGGGTGTCGGCGATTCAATCGGCGGCACAGGGGATTGAGCTGGGCGCGCATCCTCGCGCCTTGGCGGTCGCCAGCGAGATGCCCTCGCGATTGTTCAAGCGTTCGCGTTTTGCCGCGCGAGGCTATGACGCGGACTTTGATTCGCATTTTCTGCGCTGGATGCTATCGGATGGGGCGGGCGCGCTGTTGCTGGGCAATAGCGGCGCTGCGTTACCGGGAGCTTCGTCGGGTGTGCGATTGCGATTGAAGTGGATTCATCAACGCGCGTTTTCGGGCGACTATCCGGTGTGCATGCAACTGGGCTTGCCCGCCGAGGGCGGCCAGGGGCATCTGGATTACGCATCGTGGACAGAGGCCGAGGCCGCGGGAGCCTTGTCATTGCGTCAGGACATTCGCCTGTTGCCGCATCTGTTTGATATAGGCATTCACGAGTATGTGAGTCTGGTGCGTGATGGCTGGGTGAATCCTGAACGGGTGGACCATTTCCTGTGTCATTACTCGTCAGAGAAATTCATTCCGGTCGTGGCCGATCTCATGGAAAAAGCGGGGCTGGAGATTCCTCGCGAGCGATGGTTCAGCAACCTGGCCTGGCGTGGGAACACCGGCGCCGCATCGATTCTGATCATGCTGGCGGAGTTCCTCGAAACGCATACCCTTACGCCCGGACAGCAAGTCTTTTGCTACATCCCGGAGTCTGGCCGGTTCATGACGGCATATATGCTGTTCGAGGCCGAGGCGGTCGACGCGCCGTTATCGGTCCCGTCGCCCACAGGTCAGGCCGCTGCGACGACGCGGCCGAGTGCCCCCGTGAGCGCATCGGTGCACAGCGATGATGCCGACACGATTGCGCCGCCGCATGATCCCGAGCAAGCGCCACAGGGGCTGGGGCCGCTGCTGACGGAGTTGGCCTCGATCTGGCACGATTACCGTTCCCGCGTCTGGCGTACGCCTGTCGTGCGGCGTTTGCGCGAGCGCCGTTTCGCGACGGCGGATTATTTGAACTGGATGGAGCAGTGGGTCCCTCAAGTGCGCGAAGGCAGCAAGTGGATGCGCGAGGGCGCAGCATCGCTCACTGATACGTATCAGACCCTGGCGGATCTGATTGGCGTACATGCCGGCGAGGAGCAGAACGATTTCCAGATTTTGTTTCAGGATTATCGAAACGCGGGTGGCACAATCGCTGACATCGATGCGTTGCGCCGTAATCCCGGCGGCGAGGCCTTGAATGCCTATCTGCATGCCTTGGCGGCGACGCAGGATCCGATTGGATTGCTGGGCGCCATCTACATCATCGAAGGCACAGGCCAACGCATTGTGCCGGCATTGTTGCCGCTCTTGAGGGCGAGCCTGGATTTGCCGCCGGATCGATTCCGTTTCCTGGAGTATCACGGGCACAATGACGAGAACCATCTGGCGCGTTGGTTGATGGCGGTGGAGTTGGCGCTGGACGCCGACGATCGCGGCCAGGCAGAGCGTCGTATCGTGGATACGGCGCGCCGCACAGCGGCGCTCTACTTGATGCAATTCCATCACGTGATGGAGGCCGAATAACCATGAGTTCCCGCACCCCTGAGTTTTTGACACGCGAACACGATCCGGCAGACCCGAGCCCGTGGCTGGCGCTGTATCTGGATCGCAGCACGCCTTTGCCCGATGCCGTGAAAGAGGCATGGCTCGCGGATTCCAGTTGTGGATCGCGCCAGTATTTGCTGCCGTTTTTGCGGCCCTTGGCGCGCGCGTTCATCATCTTGATCCAAGTCGTCAAGACGTTTCTGCCGCGCAAGTGGTCGCATTCGAAACTGCTCCACCGGATTTTGGCGTGGGGGCTGGAACACTTTGTCTCACCCGAAGCCAATTGGCTGATCCTGCGGCATTTTCATCTGGGAGCGCAGGTCTTGTCGTTCATCGCACGCAATGCGCCGGTGCAGGTGTCGACTACGCCGCTGGAGCCCATGTGTATTGCGGATCTGAAGGACGAGTTGTTCGTCAAACATGATCTGAACCTGTTCAATTTTGTGATCCGGTTGAATGGCGCGCTGCGCGAGGCGGGTGTGGAAATGCATGCGCCCGAGAAAGTGGATTTTTCGATGATCCGCGATCCCGGGTTGCGGCTGGAAGATATGCCGCAACGCAAACGGAATTTTCTGGATCTGCAAAGCGCGATCGAGTTGTTCACGCCGCTCTATCAATTGATGCTGACCGACAATGATTTCTGGCGAGCGGCGAACTCCTTGCAGTTGGACGAAACCGTCGGGATTTATGCCGCGCAGATTCTGGGCGCGCCGCAGCATTTGATTCTGGTAAACAACAAACATCCCTTGGTGCCGTTGTCGACCTTGCGCGCTGGCTATCGATTGGTGCTGCACGGTTTGTCGACGGAGATGTTGCACAGTCTGTTGATGCGCGCGAAAAGAGACGCCGAGACCGCCGATTTTCCGGCGTCGCAGACAGCATAAGATCCGCTGTGCTGGCATACTGAAGGAAAACCGAACAAGATAACGGAGACACAACCCATGGTGGCCGAGACGGGCAGTACCGATCTGGTGTTTGATTACATCGTGGTGGGCGCAGGGTCGGCAGGGTGTTTGCTGGCCAATCGTTTGTCGTCGGATCCAGGCAAGCGCGTGTTGTTGCTGGAGGCCGGCGGTCGCGATAACTGGCACTGGATTCATATCCCGGTCGGCTATCTGTATTGCATCGGAAATCCGCGCACCGACTGGTGCTATCGCACGCATCCCGATCCGGGCCTGAATGGGCGCAGCCTGGGCTATCCGCGTGGCCGTGTGCTGGGCGGCAGTTCGTCGATCAACGGCATGATTTATATGCGTGGCCAGCGCGCGGACTATGATGGCTGGGCGGCGTTGGGCAATACAGGATGGGGATGGGATGAGGTGCTGCCGTTTTTCATGCGCAGCGAGGACCATCATGCCGGAGCGTCGGAGTTTCACGGTGCGGGCGGTGAATGGCGGGTCGAGCGTCAGCGCTTGTCGTGGGATTTGCTCGATGCATTTCGTGCCGCGGCAGCGCAGGCCGGGATCGCGTCCGTGTCGGATTTCAACCAGGGCGATAACGAGGGCTGCGACTATTTCGAGGTCAATCAGCGCCGTGGTATGCGCTGGAGTGCGGCGAGGGCTTTCCTCAAGCCGGCGGCCAGCCGACCCAATTTACACGTCATGACGGGTGCGCACGTGTCGCGCATCGTGTTTCAGAATCGACGTGCCGAGGGTGTGGCGTTTCGTCTGGGCGATGGCAGTGAACAAATGGCTCGCGCGCGGGCCGAGGTCATCCTGGCCGCAGGCGCGATCGGGTCGCCGCAATTGCTGCAGGTGTCCGGTGTCGGACCGGCGGCGTGGTTGCAGGCGCGCGGCATACCGGTGCTGCACGATTTGCCGGGAGTAGGCGAAAACCTGCAAGACCACCTGCAGTTGCGCATGATCTACCGCGTCACTGGCGCCAAAACCTTGAATGCCATGGTGGGCTCTTTATGGGGCAAGGCGCTCATGGGCGCTCAGTATGCCTTTGGACGGCGCGGGCCGCTGAGCATGGCGCCGTCGCAGTTGGGCGCATTCGCGCGATCCGGTCCTGAACAAGAACGTGCCAATGTGCAGTACCACGTGCAGCCCTTGTCGCTTGAAAAATTCGGTGAACCTTTGCATGCTTTTCCGGCATTTACGGCATCGGTCTGCAATCTGCGACCCACCAGCCGTGGCCATGTGCGGGTCACGAGCCCTCAAGCGGATGATGCGCCTGAGATCCTGTGCAATTATTTATCGACCGAGGCCGACCGGCGAGTGGCGGCCGACAGTATTCGACTGACGCGTCGTATTGTGTCGCAGCAGGCGCTGGCATGCTACGCCCCGGAGGAATACAAACCAGGAAACGCATTGCAGACCGATGAGGATTTGGCGCGCGCAGCCGGCGAGATCGGGACCACGATTTTTCATCCAGTAGGGACGTGCAAAATGGGCGTGGATTCCTTGGCGGTGGTGGACCCTGAGTTGCGTGTGCATGGCTTGCAAGGCTTGCGAGTCATTGACGCGTCGGTGATGCCGACAATCACATCGGGCAATACCAATTCGCCCACCGTCATGATCGCCGAGAGAGGCGCGCATTTTCTTCACGCCAGTGCGAAAGCTGGCGCATGATCTGCCTGCGTGACTGATCCGGTGTGCGACAACCCCTCTGCTCAGAGGGGCATAGGTCTACCGTCTGGACGCGATGCGTGCGGACAGGGCAAATGCTTAGTCCGTGGGCGCATGCCGTACAAATCACTGAGTTATAGTCCCTGAGTTTTCCCGCACGCTGCGATCAATGTGAGGGTGCACTGCCTATGTTTCAGGGTTTCTCCTATGCCAGACACTATTGAGCTTGTCGCCACTATCTTGTTTGCGGTGGCGGTTATCCACACTTTTTCGGTACCGGTCTTTGCGCGCCTGGCGCATCGCAATGGGCCGCATGCCGGGGTATGGCATTTGCTGTCCGAGGTGGAGGCCGTATTTGGCGTCTGGGCTTTTGTGCTGATCGTGTGTATGGCGCTGCTCAGCGGCAGCGAGGCGGCCATCCATTATGTAGATACGCGTAACTTCACTGAACCGCTTTTTGTGTTCGTGATCATGGTGGTGGCAGCGAGCCGGCCGATCCTCGAACTGGTGGGCCTGGTTGTGAGGGGCCTGGCGCGTTGTTTACCAGTGCAACGCGAGGTCGCGACGTTTTTCGTTGTGATGTCGATGGTGCCGCTGGGAGGCTCTTTCATCACTGAGCCGGCGGCGATGACACTGGCGGCAATTCTGCTGCGTGACGCTTATTTCCGCCGATCGGGACATACACGCTTTAAATATCTGACGCTGGGCGTGTTGTTTGTCAACGTGTCTATCGGCGGGGTGTTGACGGCTTATGCTGCGCCACCGGTCTTGATGGTGGCTTCCACGTTTGGATGGGATTCGGCCTTTATGGCGACGCATTTCGGCTGGCGTGCCGCGATTGCCGTGTTCATCAATGCAGGGATTCTGACCTGGATCTGCCGCAGCGCTCTGATAGCTCACAGTATCGGAACAGGCAATGGCATCAATGCCGCGGAAGACGAGCCCCCCAGGCGCGCTCCTGTGCCGCTGTTGATCATTCTGATTCACCTGGCATGTCTGGTGGGGGTTGTGATGACGGCGCACCATCCGGCCGTCTTTCTGGGTTTGATGATGCTGTTCATCGGTTTTTCCCATGCCTATCGGCGTCACCAAGATCGTTTGCTGATCCGCGAGGGGCTGATGGTCGGTTTTTTCCTGGCGGGGTTGGTGGTTTTGGGGGGCCTGCAAAAATGGTGGCTGCAGGATCTGCTGGGCGGCTTGGAGCCGACCGTATTGTTCTGGGGTGCGACCGCGCTGACGGCGATCACAGACAACGCCGCGCTGACCTACCTGGGTTCGCTGGTCGAGGGATCGAGCCCGACATGGCACTACATGTTGGTGGCTGGTGCGGTGACCGGAGGCGGGTTGACGGTAATTGCCAATGCGCCCAATCCCGCGGGTTACGCCATTTTGCGGCCTTTTTTTCCTGACGAAGCGATTTCCGCAGGCAAGCTGTTTCTGTCTGCTCTGGTGCCTACCTTGGTGGCGGCGGGAATGTTCTTGGTGCCCATTGGGCGATGATGCTTCGGCTTGACGTGTCCTGGGAGATTGCTCGGCAACGTGGGCTGTCTGTCAATTAGCCCGTTGTGGCTTCGACGCATCCCAGGAGCACATGACTTGAGTGATGGCAGCGTCCATTACCGTGTAACGGATACCATCACGGGCCAACGTGGGCAGTCCTAGCAGAAAGGCATCGAAGACAGTCGCCAATGCCCGGACATCCGTATCGGCGCGCAGTTCACCGCTGTCGATACCTCGTTGTACACAGGAGGCGATGCCTGCTCGTGTCCGAGCGCGAGAGCGCGTCAGTGGTGTGGTCACATCTGCATTTTCTTCGGATGGTGCACTCATGACGCCCAATCCAACCATGCAGCCTTTGGGGTGCCCTCGGTCGCATTGCATTCTGGCCGAGTTTCGCAGTGTGGTTTCAATGGCTTCGCGTGGAGGAAGGTCGGGATCCCACAGGGATTCCGTCACCTGGGCATAGGTGGATAGGTAACGTTGCATGCACTCCTGAAACAGGGCTTCCTTGGATTTGAAGGCCGCGTAGAAGCTTGGTGCGGAGATGCCATTGCCAATGCCTGCTTTCAACTGGTTCAACGACGTGGACTCGTAGCCGTTCTGCCAGAAGATGTGCATCGCCTGTTCAACGGCTTTGTCTCGGTCGAAGGTTCGCGGACGCCCCATTACCGCCATGTCTAACTCCAAGAAGTTCTTTTCTATTAAGATACTAAACGATATATAAGTCGTTGACAATGCTTCGGTGCGCAAGTAATATACCGTTCGATACATAAATCAGTTAAGGCTGTAGCTCGTAGCTACACACAAGGCGGGTTCCATCATCCTCTGTTGATCTAGCTCACACGGGATGCGGAATTTTTCGCCTATATATATACCGATTGATATATATCTAGACGAGTCAAAGTCGAACCTCACGCAACCCTCCTTTTATCGAGAAAGATCGCCGTGACAATGTCTACTTCAACAACGATCAGGGCCAAGGGCGACCGTTTGCCGCTGGCGGCACTTCTGGCGTTGGCCATGACCGGCTTCATCTGCATCATCACTGAAACCTTGCCGGCTGGACTGTTGCTTCAGATGGCACAGGGTCTGGACGTCTCCACCTCTCTGGTAGGCCAGACCGTTACGGCTTACGCGCTGGGTTCTTTGCTGGCTGTTATTCCACTCACCATCGCAACGCAAGGCTGGCGGCGGCGCAACGTATTGCTGCTGACGATTGTGGGCTTCCTCGTATTCAATTCGATCACGGCGCTGTCGTCGAACTACTGGTTGACGCTCGTCGCCCGGTTCTTGGCCGGTGTTGCCGCAGGGCTGGCGTGGAGTTTGCTGGCAGGCTATGCGCGCCGCATGGTTCCTGTTCGTCAGCAGGGCAAGGCCTTGGCCGTGGCGATGGTCGGCACGCCGATCGCGTTGTCGCTGGGTGTGCCATTGGGAACATGGCTCGGCGCCGCCATCGGATGGCGTAGTGCGTTTGCCATCATGTCGGCGCTGACCTTGGTGCTGATCGTGTGGGTGCTGGCCAAGGTGCCGGACTATCCGGGGCAGGCCAGCCATGAACGTTTGCCTTTGCGCCGGGTGTTCACAACGCCAGGTTTGCGACCAGTGCTTGGCGTGGTCATCGCCTGGATGCTGGCGCATAACATTCTCTACACCTACATCGCGCCGTTCGTTGCGCAAGCGGGCCTGGCCGCGCACGTGGATGTCGTGCTGCTGATATTCGGCCTTGCGGCGCTGGCCGCCATCGCTGTCGTAGGCCGTCTTGTCGATCACTATTTGCGTGCTGCGGTGCTGGGCAGCCTGGCAATCTTCGTCGTGGTGTCTCTGCTATTTATCTGGCTGGCGCGCGTACCGGCTGCCGTCTATGTCGGCGTGGCCGTATGGGGACTGACGTTCGGCGGAGCGGCAACGCTGTTGCAAACCGCATTGGCCGATACGGCCGGCGATGGTGCCGACGTGGCGTTATCGATGAATGTCGTTGCCTGGAACGGTGCCATCGCAGGCGGCGGGATCCTAGGGGGGATTCTGCTGGATGTGTTGGGTGTGACGTCATTCCCGCCAGCACTGGTTTTGGTGCTGATAATCGGATTCGTCATCGCGTGGTCGGCGCGAACGCACGGCTTCAGGGCCGGAGCCCGTCATACGCACGTCCCGGGACACTGAGCGATGAAAGCCCACGTTATGAAAGATGCCGTCAATTCCAGATATGGCATTCCCGTTTGAGGACCTGGCACAAGCGCATCAATACGCGGAATCAAACCAGGCATTCGGCAAGATCGCCGTTGTTTTGCAGTGATTCAACATTAAATTTTTTACGTAATTGGGAAATCTCTCATGTTCAAGAAACTATTTTCAACGCTGGTCCTCTCGTCCGCAGCACTGCTCTCGGCGCCGACATTTGCTGCTGATGAATTTCCCGTTCCGGCCGGTTTTACCAGCGGATACCAAACCGTCGATGGCGTGCGCCTGCACTATGTCAAAGGCGGCAGCGGGCCGTTGGTTTATCTAGTGCATGGTTTCGGTCAGACGTGGTATGAGTGGCATCAATTGATGCCGGAGCTTGCGAAGAACCGTACCGTTGTCGCAGTGGATCTGCCGGGTCTTGGGCAGTCGGAGGTACCCAAGTCGTATCGCGCCATCGACGTTGCCCCTTTGCTGTATCAACTGGCCGAGAAATTCAGTGGCGGCCAGAAGTTCGACTTGGTGGCGCATGACATCGGTATCTGGAATACCTATCCCATGCTGGTCAAACATCAGGACAATATCCGTCGCGCGGTCTATATGGAAGCGCCCATTCCTGATGACAGCATCTACGATTTTCCCGCGTATAGTCCTCAGGGCGAATCGCTGGTGTGGCATTTCAGCTTTTTCGACGCCGATAACCAACTCGCGGAGAAGCTGATCGCTGGAAAAGAACGCTTCTTCTTCGAGCACTTCATCAAGGTGCACGCCACGAATACGGCAGTCTTCACGCCGCAACTTCTGGATCTCTATAGCAGGTCTTATTCCAAGCCGCATAGCTTGAGCGCTGCATTCGGGTATTACCGCGTGTTGAACCAAGGTGTTATCGACAACAAGCAACTCTCTCAGCAGAAGATAGAGATCCCGATGCTGGCCATCGGCGGTGGCGGCAACGGCGGTATGGGTGAATACGAAAAACAAGTGGTGAGCCGCTATGCCAATCATGTTACGGGCAAGGTGCTGCCGGACTGCGGTCATTGGCTACCGGAGGAATGTGCAGCACCCTTGAACCGGGCTGTGGTGGATTTCCTTGACGCACCCTGAGGAAAAATCCACCCGATCTGGCGAAGCAAGCGGGTGGTACGAGAATGGAAACTCAATTCATTGGATGAGAATTATTTTCATTATGTGGGATGGCTCCTGCCGCTGGCAAGTACGCTCCAGGAGCACGTGTTGGCTGTAGGACACTGCCTCGTCGGCAAAAACCGCTAAAATTCAATACTTTCCCGTATTGGATCCGGCGCCGCCAGGCCGCCGCCTGTTTGCCCGGGCGGTGCCATGGTGGTTTTGATGCGCCGGCGTGCCTGGAACATCCCAACCATGCCTATCTATGCTTACAAATGCAGCGCCTGCGGCCATGCCCAGGACGTGCTGCAAAAAATGTCTGACGCGCCGCTGTCGGTTTGCCCCGAATGCGGCCAGTCCACGTACGCCAAACAGGTCACTGCGGCCGGCTTTCAGCTCAAGGGCTCGGGCTGGTACGTGACCGATTTCCGTAACAATGGTGCAAGTGGCGCCGCTAAGTCCGACAGCAGTACGTCCGGCGGCAGCAGTACGTCCGCAACGGCTGCGCCTGCCAAGAATGACACCGCCAGCCCCGCACCAGCGGCTTCTCCGTCAACCCCTGCGCCCACGGCCGCCTCCTGATCGCTGCGGAGCAGATGGGCATGCGCGTCATCAAAAAGTATTTCATCACCGGGTTGCTGATCTGGGTGCCCCTGGCGATTACCGTCTGGGTCCTCGGTTTGCTGGTGGCGACCCTCGAGGGTTTTGTGCCCAGCTTTTTGTCGTCGCAATCGCTGTTCGGCATCAATATTCCCGGCTTTCGGTTCGCGCTGGTTATCGTGGTCGTGCTGCTGACAGGGATATTTGCCGCCAATCTGCTTGGCCGAACCCTGCTCGAGCAGTGGGAATCTCTCCTGGGCCGCATCCCGCTCGTGCGTTCCATCTACAATTCGGTCAAGCAGGTCAGTGACACGGTACTGGCGCCCAATGGCCAGGCGTTCCGCCAGGCCGTGTTGGTGCAGTATCCGCGAGCCGGGTCATGGACGATTGCCTTTCTGACGGGTGTGCCCAGTGGCGAGGTGGCAAACCATCTGCCGGGCGAACACGTCAGCGTCTATGTCCCGACGACACCGAATCCCACGTCGGGTTTTTTTCTGATGATGCCCCGCGACCATGTCATTGAGCTGCAAATGAGCGTGGACGCGGCCCTGAAATACATCGTATCCATGGGCGTGGTGGCGCCGCCGGCCCAGCCGGTCGCGGCAGCTGCCCCCATTCCAGCGGCTCCGGCCGTTGATTCGTAACTTTTTTACGCTGATACACAGCACCTAGGAGTCATTCCGCAATGCGTACCTGCTACACCGGCGAGGTTTGCCGTGACCATCTCGGCCAGACTGTCACCCTGTACGGCTGGGTGAACCGCCGCCGTGACCACGGTGGGGTCATCTTCATCGACCTGCGCGACCGCGCGGGGCTGGCCCAGATCGTGTTCGATCCGGACAATGCCGCCTTTGCCACCGCCGAACGCCTGCGCAACGAGTTCTGCATCCGCGTCACCGGTCTGGTGCGTCTGCGCCCCGAAGGCACGGCGAACCCCGATCTGGCTTCGGGCGAAGTCGAAGTGCTGTGTAAAGAGGTCGAAATCCTGAACGCGTCGATCACGCCGCCGTTCCAGCTCGAAGACGATAACCTCTCTGAAACCACGCGCCTGACGCACCGTGTGCTGGATCTGCGCCGTCCGCAGATGCAACGCAATCTGATGCTGCGTTACCGCGTGTCCATCGAGGTGCGCAAGTTCCTGGATCAGTTGGGCTTCATCGACATCGAAACCCCGATGCTGACCAAGAGTACGCCCGAAGGCGCGCGCGACTATCTGGTGCCTTCGCGTGTGAACGCCGGTCACTTTTTTGCCTTGCCTCAGTCGCCGCAGCTGTTCAAGCAGATGCTGATGGTGTCGGGCTTTGATCGTTACTATCAGATCACCAAGTGCTTCCGCGACGAGGACCTGCGTGCAGACCGTCAGCCGGAATTCACCCAGATCGATTGCGAAACCTCGTTCCTGAGCGAAGTCGAAATTCGCGAGATCTTTGAAAACATGATCCGTCATGTCTTCAAGGTGGTGCAGGGCGTTGAGCTGCCCGAGCAATTTCCTATGATGAGCTGGACCGACGCCATGCAGCGCTATGGTTCGGACAAGCCCGACCTGCGCGTGAATCTCGAGTTCACCGATGTGGCGGACATCATGGCGGATGTGGATTTCAAGGTGTTCGCCAGCGCCGCCACGACACCGGGCAGCCGCGTGGTGGCCTTGCGCGTGCCGAACGGCGGCGAGTTATCGCGTAGCGAGATCGACGCGTACACGCAGTTTGTCGCGATTTACGGCGCCAAGGGCCTGGCCTATATCAAGGTCAACGAAACCGCCAAGGGCCGTGATGGCCTGCAGTCGCCTATCGTCAAGAATCTGCACGATGCCGCGCTGACCGAGTTGATCAAGCGCACCGGCGCACAAGACGGCGATATCATTTTCTTTGGCGCTGACCGTGCCAAGGTGGTCAATGATGCGATCGGCGCCTTGCGCGTCAAGATCGGCCACAGCGATTTCGGCAAAAAGCACAACCTCGCGTCCAGCGGCTGGAAACCCCTGTGGGTGGTCGACTTCCCGATGTTTGAATACGACGAGGAAGACGGCCGCTACACTGCGGCACATCATCCGTTCACCAGCCCCAAGGACGGCCACGAAGACTTCCTGGAATCGGATCCCAGCAAGGCATTCGCCAAGGCCTATGACATGGTGCTCAACGGTTGGGAAATCGGCGGCGGTTCCGTGCGTATTCACCGCGAAGAAGTCCAGAGCAAGGTCTTCCGTGCGCTGAAGATCGGTGCCGAAGAGGCCCGCGAGAAATTCGGCTTCTTGTTGGATGCGCTGCAATATGGTGCGCCTCCGCATGGCGGGATCGCGTTCGGCCTGGACCGTATCGTGACGATGATGACCGGCGCCGAGTCGATTCGCGATGTTATCGCTTTCCCCAAGACCCAGCGCGCCCAGTGCCTGCTGACACAGGCGCCGTCCGAGGTTGACGAGAAGCAATTGCGCGAACTGCACATTCGTCTGCGCAATGTTGAAGTGAAATGAAGTAATCTGCGGGCAGAGGGTGATGCGGGTTTCGTGTTACCCATCCGCTAGCCAGGGTAAGGGCAGCTTAGGCTGCCCTTGTCCGTTGCATACAAGGCGCCATTCGGTTTATGTCGCTTATCCGCGTTATCAGCTACAACATTCACAAGGGACGCTCGTCCTTGGGGCGTCACGAGTCGCTCAATGACTTGCGTCTCGGCCTGTATGGGTTGCGTCCTGATTTGGTGTTCCTGCAGGAAGTGCAGGGCCGCAACGAACAGCGTTCCATATCGCATGCGCAGCACGAGTCGTTGGCCGCGGCATTGCGCTTGAATGTTGCCTATGGGTGCAATGCCATTCGTGACCGCACGGATCATGGCAATGCACTGTTGTCGCGCTATGAGATTCTGGATCATGAGAATCTGGATATCTCCGATCATCGCCTGGAGCAGCGAGGCTTGCTGCATGCGCGGGTACGGATCGAGGATCGCAACGTGCACTGTTTTGTCGTGCATCTCGGATTGTTTGCGGGCAGCCGCAGCCGGCAGATTCTGGCGCTCTCAGAGCGTATTGCTCAATCGGTGCCCGACGGCGACCCTATCCTGATCGCAGGGGATTTCAACGATTGGGGTGATCGTCTGGCGCCCTTGTTCGTACAGCAGTTGGGCGTGATCGAAGTCTTTGCCAACGCCCCCCGCAGTCATGGTGGAGAACTGCCCCGGCTGAGGGATTCGGTGCGACGGCTCAGCAATGCCCTGAGAGGGGTGCCCAACGCGCTGGCCGTTCAAGAACGCGGCAACCAGTTGGGGATGGATGGGGCATATTGTCCGCTGCCGCCGCCACGTACTTTTCCGGCCGTGTTTCCGTGGTTCAGGCTGGACCGCATTTATCAACGTGGATTCGCCGTGCGCAGCGCGCGTGTCCTGCGTGGCCGCGAATGGGCGCGCTTGTCGGATCATGCCCCGTTGCTGGCGGAGCTCGAGCTGCCGTGAAGGCCGATATCGTCAGGCTGGATTGGACCGATCATAACGCCGTCGACCTGCTGCAAAATGGCGCCGATTTTTTTCCGGCGCTGTGCCAGGCGATTGATGCGGCGCGCGTCAGTGTGCATCTGGAAACGTACATCTTTCTGCCCGATCGCACTGGTAGGCAGGTTCTGCATAGTCTGGAGCAGGCGGCGCGTCGCGGTGTGAAGGTTCGAGTGGTGCTGGACGGTTTTGGCAGTGCCACTACTGCGCAAGCCATACGCGATCGCATTGTGGAGGCGGGCGGGCAATGCCGCATTTATCGCCCTGAACCGCCCTGGTATGGACGACTGGTACCGTCACGTAGCCGGCTGCGCCGCTTGCATCGCAAACTGACAGTCGTGGATGGGGAGATCGCTTTCATTGGCGGCATCAACGTCGTGGATGACTACGACGATCTCGATCCTCACGACGGTATCAATGCTCCGCGGTTTGATTTTGCAGTACAAGTACGAGGCCCCTTGGTGGCGTATGCCGTGCATGCCCAGGACTTGCTATGGGTACGGATGAATTGGGCCAGACTGCGCCGTTATCCGCGTGAGTGGCCCCGTGTCAAGCTGGGCTTGCCATCGTGGCCCTCCGCGGCGCTGGCGGGCCAGCAGCGCGCCGCGCTCGTGTTGCGTGACAACTTGCGTTATCGGCAGACGTTTGAGCGGGCGTATTTGTACGGTATTCAACATGCCCAGCGAGATATTCTGATCGGCAATGCGTATTTTTTTCCCGGCCGCCAGTTCCGCAAAGCACTGCTGCGTGCGGCTGCACGTGGCGTCAAGGTGCGTTTGCTGCTGCAAGGCAAGATCGAATACCACATGCAGTATTACGCGACGCGATCGCTGTACGATCAGTTATTGCGAGGCGGCATAGAAATCTACGAGTACATGCCCAGCTATCTGCATGCCAAGGTCGCGGTAATTGACGACATGGCTATAGTCGGCTCGTCGAATCTCGATCCGTTCAGCTTATTGCTGGCGCGCGAGGCGAATGTCGTGGTCGACGATCTGGCGTTCGCCCGCGACCTGCAACAGCGTCTGGAAACGGCAATCGCACAAGGCGGGCGATTGGTTCGCCCCCTGGACTATCAGCGGCGCGGTTGGTGGAAGCGGTGTGTCGATGCCGTGTCCTATACGATGCTGCGTATCGGCGTGGCGTTGACGGGACGTTCGGGAGAGTATTGACTCAGCTGGAGGCGTTTGGCGCGCTTTGCACTGTCAGTTGCCATTTTCCCTGTTGGGCTTCATCCGCTGAAAGCTCTATCGTGTCGCGCGTTTCCAAGAGGCAAAGGTCGCGATGCCGTGTGGCATTGACCATGGTGCGCTTTCCAATGAGTTGAATCGTCTGGCGCACTTTGCCTGTTTCATCGATCAGGATGGCTTGAACGTCTGTGACCGAACTCGCCGGAAGGTCGCCCTGGCAGGCCAACGCCGTTGTGCCGTCGCCGAGTCGAAAGATATTCTTGATGAAAAACGTTTGTGCCACAGTCAGAGTCCTTTGTCGCGCAGTACTTGAAGGATGCGTACGTCTTCGTCTCCCAAGCCGAGCATTCCCTGATGGCGAATCATAAAGTCTTTTACGTGAGTTTCCGCACTGCCCAGGCCGCTGGTGCCCAGTCTGTCGACAATACCCAGGCGCGATTGCGTGCCGTGCAGGAACTCTTCCAGGACTGCGGCTTTGCTGGGATTTTCGCGCAATAAGATACTGGAATTATAGGGGCCTCCGACTGAGGCCTCGGCGCCAAAGTAATCGAGCATGCGCAACTCTTCGGAGCCGGGTTTGGCAATGATGAGAGATCGTTTACGCCCTACTGCGTCCAGGAGATCGTCTGACGCGCGTTCTACGCCCATCAGGTCATTGGGGCTGCGCAAGGGCGCGCTTTGCGCGCCAGCCGCGGATCGCGCCGTTGTCGGCGTCGGGGTCGCGGGCCTTGGTGTGGCTGCGCTTGCTCACCGTGGTGCCAGACGGCCGGCCCCTCGGGTCAGCATCGCGATGACCGCACCGACTCCCATCGCCATGACGCCTTGCGCGAACTGCTTGGCCGCCTCGTTCAGGTCGTTTTGGCTGGATGCGTCGATGGTCAAATTGAAAAATCGCGCCAGACTCTTGATGCCGCTGAAAATCGACCAGCCCGCGAAAGCAAAGCCGATGGCTATCAGCGCCGCGTCGGCGACAAACCCTACGCCGACGGCGTGTGAGCCCGCCCAGATCACGAGACCGCCGACAATGATTGCCAGATTCGTGCCGCTGAGTTGGCCAGCCAGTTCTGTTTGGAGTGCAGCAGGCATGTACTCCAGACTTTGATTGAGAACGTAGCCGAACCGATCGGCCAAGGGCCATTGAGAAACCGGGCCGGAAAGCGTGGCCGACAGTTGTGCAGGTTGCACGCTGCCGTTGACGTCGTAGCTGGCCGAGTCTGGCAGGGCGACTGCGGAGATCTGGCCGGCCTGCATCAGCGCCATCATTTGCTCGGTGGTCTGCTGGGCGGAGTAATGTCCAGGGACCGAGCCGGAACAGATCAACCGTCGATAGAGCGCCGATAGCTTGGCCAGCGACGCGTCGTTGCGCAGGTGGGGATATAGCACCGCACGCAGGCGCGTGGGCTCGTTGATGACCAGCGACCTGGATATTCCCTCGAATACATACCAGGGACCAATGAGCAAAAGTTCGCCGTTATTACGCAGAGCGGCAACTTCGCCTGATCGTTCTAGTGATTTGACGTCCATAGGGCTGTCGTTGTTTTGTAATGGCCACGACTGGGCTCTGGCGAGACGATGCAACACACCGCCTGCGACAGAGCCGTCAAATGCTAGCAATCTTTGTGTAATACGCTGGCAATCGACAAAATTTTTCGCGCTTGTTTCAAATTGACATGGGCGCGCGATATACAGGCGTGCTTCGCTTCAGGCCCGGCGCTCATCGTGTGAAACGCTGCCTTCGGGAAATCGCGCGATCCCTTCAGATCAGGCGCGTCGTGCCGGCCAGCGTATCAATCCCAACGAGAGCGCTGTTCCGATCAGAATGATGGCTGCGCCCGTCAAGATCCTCGCGGTCAGCATTTCGTCCAAAAACCAGACACCCCACAGGACGCCGAAGACCGGCACCAGAAAGGTGACACTGACCGCGCCCGTTGGACCGACGCTGGCGATCAGGCGAAAGAACATGATGTAGGCGAATCCGGTGCAGAGAATCGCAAGCGCAACGGTGGCAGACCATGCTTGCCAGGAGACGGGCGCGGCCGGCCAGGTGGCGATGGCCAGGGGGGCCAGGATGAGCGAAGCCCCGATCATGCTGCCGGTTGCACTGGACAACGCGTCGACGTCACTGAGAAATCGTTTGGTCCAGTTGGCGGCGATGCCATAGAACAGCGGAGCGGAAACGGCGGCCAGCACTGCGGGCCCGTCGCCCCCCGCGCCGAAATTCAGCTTGTCCCAGACCAGTACAACGATCCCCAGGACGGCCACGGCCAAGCCGAACGCTCGGCTCCAGGCCAGCCGGTCTTTCAGCCATAACCAGCCGATGACCGCGCCCCAGACCGGTGTGACCGCATTGGCAACCGACATGAATCCGGCGCCAAGCGACTGAGCGGCATAGGCATACAGGAGGAAAGGAATGGCGGAATTCAGCGCGCCCACGACCAGAATGGCTTTCCAGCGTTGTGCAATCAGTGGGAGCTTGCCACGCAGTGCGGCCAGCGGTAGCAGTGTCAGCGCCGCCAGGCCGACGCGCAATTCCATGAGCGGGCCGGGCCCAAACTCCGGTACGGCCAGACGCATGAACAGAAATGATCCGCCCCACACTGCCGCCAGCAGCAGCAGGTCCAGCAAGTCGCGACGGCGCATGACGCAAATTTCCCGTTAGGCTTTACGCCGTTGAGCGGCGCGGGTGAGGACATTTTTCATTTTGACGCGATGCGCCAGATAGGCGCAAACCAAGGCCAGGGCGACGCAGATGACGAGACCGATACGCACGCCTTGCAAAACCGAACTGCGGGCAATGGCAATACCGACCAGGGCGGTCCCTGCAGCGCTGCCGATGGCGCGAGTGGTCTGTACCAGTGCCGAGGCGATGCCGACGTCGCGGCGCTCGCTGAGCATCTGCATGAACAGTGTCAGGTTGGGCAGCAAAAAGCCCAAGGCGCAGCCATTGACGAAAAAAGCCGCCAGGATCCAGATCGTCGAGGTGTCTTTGCCGAACGCCAGCACCATGAGCGAGCCTACTGCCAACAGACAGCCCCCAAATACCATCAGACGCTGCGGCTCGCTCTGTTTGGGAAAGAGCTGCCCGTTGACGATGCTGCCTATGGGAATGGCTGCCACCAGTGGCGTCAGCAACAAGCCGGCCTCGCTGGGGGTGTAGCCCATTTCCGTTTGCAGCAGCAGGGGGCTGTAAAAAATCAGGATGAACATCACTGCACCGACCGCGAGGCCGGCGACGTTCAGCAATTGCGGCTCGGGCCGTGCAATGACGCGCAACGGAAAAATCGGCGAGGACACCCGCCGTTCGTAGGGAATCAACAGGGCGATCGCGGCCACGCCTGCCAAGGCCAAAGCCAGCGCCAGCATGGGATGGGCATGGTCGCCGGGCGCAAAGGCCAGCTCCATGGCGGCCAACGGCGCACTGACGGCGATGACGAGCAGGAGGCTGCCCACCCAATCGATGCGCCTGCTGCCAGCCTGCGTCGCAAGTGGCCGGATGCGCGGAAAATAGCGCGCCAGCAGGAACAGGGCGACGACTGCAGCGATCGGAGATATGAAGAACGCAGCACGCCAGCCCAACGCCTGTGTGGCAGCGCCACCTAGCAGCGGACCGATGCCGCTGGCCATGGCAAAGGCCGCCGACACCAGCGCGAGCCAACGCACTCGTTCCTTGGCGTCGGGAAACAAGTCGGCTGGCGCGGCGAAGGCCGTGGCGATCATCATGCCGCCGCCTATGCCTTGCAACGTACGGAAGGCAATCAGCTGCGGCATCGATTGTGCCAGGCCACAGGAGATCGAGCCCAGAGCAATGATCGCCACAGACAGCAGCATCAGGGGCTTGCGCCCGAATAAATCGCCCAGGCGCCCAAAAATCAAAATGGACGCCGCGGTGGCGAGCAGATAGCCAGTGCCCACCCACGCGTACAACGCCATGCCATTGAGGGCTTGCGCGACGCGCGGCAGCGTCGTGCTGACAATGGTGGAGTCAAAGGCGGCCAACACGACGGTGGCCGACACGCCCATCATCGCCATCAGCAAATCGCGCTTGGAGCGGGGGGGCTCCGGGGCGGTATCAGCAGAGGGCGTCGCGGGCGTAGTCATGCCGCCAAGGATATCACTGACAGGTCAGCGATCTAATCGTGAATGAGCGGTGATTCAAAGAAAATTTGATGATTCACATCGTTCGCGCGCGCGTTCAAGCGATGGGCTATGTCATGCCGGCAGTTGAACCGGAGCATGACGGTCCGTGCCGCGGGCGTCATCCTATTTGAAGAAGGCGTGATATCCCACAATCATGACCACCACCGCTGCCACTGCCAACCAAGACCAGCGTGAAGAGGCCAGACCACGTTCGGGCTCTTGCGCCGGTGGAGGAGGAGCAATACGTGGAACCTTCGACATGTGATCGATAAAGGCAGCAAAGAATTTTTCCACCAGCTTGCCGCCGGCCTTCATGAGGACGGGTTCGCCGACCTTGCCCAGCGTTCCTCCGGCCATGGCGGCGACTGTATAGGCCAGTCGCGTGCCATCGTCCTTCTCGGACAAATTGATCTGCGCAGTCCCGATAGCCAGGCAAGCAGTCGGGCTTTTACCCTCGAAGGCCAGTGCGCAACTGTGAGGCGGCTTCAGTTCGGAAAGCAAAACTTCTCCTTCGTAACTGGCTTCTACGCCGCCCACATTGGCATGCAAGGACAAGGCATACTCTGTCGGGGATCGTTTTTCGATTTTGACGCAACCCGGCAGGCATTTCTGCAGCACAGCAGGGTCCATGAGAGCGTCCCAGGTTTGGTGCTGGGTGGACGGAATCCATTGAGCATCGGCTATGCGCATGGCGGTCTCCTTGGTCTGCTTTTGAATTCATTGTGGACCTGACGGCCGCCGTTGTCATCTGTCTCGCATCAAGTTCTCGTCGCAACCCCAGGGAGCCACTGTAGTGATGATTAATAATATGTAGCGAAATAGTACATTTAGACACGAGTAAACTAGGACAAAACCCAATATAAACAGCGGCTAGCATTAGGCATGGCCTGCATGCATGGAGTTTCCTGGGTGTTTTTACGCATGAGTTGTGCCACGCCGTATGTCGTCTTCTTTGTATTCCCCTGAATATCGTCCCGATATAGATGGTTTGCGCGCCCTGGCAGTGCTGTCAGTGGTGCTGTGTCACGCAGGTGTCGCCGGCTTTGGCGGTGGCTACGTTGGCGTCGATATTTTCTTTGTGATTTCCGGTTATTTGATCACTGGGCAAATATTGTCCGGTCTGTATCAACGCCAATTTTCCTTCTGCGATTTTTACGCACGTCGCGCCAAACGCATTGTGCCGGCCTTGTTGGCGGTGGTTGCGTTCACCTTGGCTGCGAGCTTTTATCTGTTGATGCCTGACGAGTTGGCCGAGACAGGCAAGGCCGCCTGGCAGACGGCCTATTTTTTCTCGAATCACTATTACTGGGGCTTAGGCAACGGTCACTGGGACCAGATCGACCAGGGCACGCAACCGCTGTGGCATCTCTGGTCGCTGGCTGTGGGCGTGCAATTCATGATCGTGCTGCCGGGCTTGCTGGCGCTGCTTTTTCGGGTCGGCCGACGCGCCGATCCGGCGGGTTCCCCACCTTTTGCCCCACCGCCTATATGGGTGGTGCGCAGCGTACTGACCGGGCTGGCTCTGGTGTCGTTCGGGTTGAGCGGCGCCCTGTTGCAGGCCGATCCGTCGGCCGCGTTTTATCTGCTGCCATCCCGGGCGTGGGAGTTGCTGCTTGGCGGTGTCATTGCATCGCTGGCAGGGTCGCGCCTGAGCCGGCCACCACTGTGGCTCGCCGAAATTTGCTCGATCGTTGGGTTGATCTGCCTGCTGTGGGCGGTGTTGACCTATACCCAGGCGACTCCGTTTCCCGCTGCGCATGCCTTGGTGCCGGTGGCCGGTACTGGCCTGATTCTCTACGCGGGCTATTCGCGCACGCCGGCCTGGATGACACGGCTCCTGTCCTTGCGGGCGCTGGTGTTTGTGGGGCTGATGTCCTATTCGCTGTATTTGTGGCATTGGCCCTTGTGGGTCCTATCGCGTTCGACAGTGTGGTCGGTCCACGGATGGCCGCAAATCCCGGTGATAGGGTATCTCGCGCTCACGCTCCTGATTTCCTGGCTCTCGTGGCGTGGGATCGAGCGGCCTTTCCGGACGGGATGGTTTTCGAAGGTGGGGTCCAGGACGATACTCGCTGGGGCCCTGGGGGTATGTATCGCATGCGTCGGGGCGGGATGGTGGACCATACACGCCAGCCGCACCGATCAGCAGAGCCTGCCGCCAGTGCTGACGCAATTGGATCATGACACCAGCGTCGCGCCGGGTATCGAGTGCGAGGGCAAGCCGGAACTCGACGCGATCCGCATGGGACAGTCGGGATGTGGGCTGGGAGATCCTGCGGTGGGGGCGTCCCAGCCGGATTTCATCTTGCTGGGGGACTCGCA
Source organism: Bordetella muralis (assembly GCF_054781015.1). NCBI lineage: Bacteria > Pseudomonadati > Pseudomonadota > Betaproteobacteria > Burkholderiales > Alcaligenaceae > Bordetella > Bordetella muralis. The sequence goes on from NZ_BAAGVF010000001.1 coordinate 108,579, forward strand.
TGCGCGGATGTGGGTCGGTGCATTCGACGCTTTGGCACGTGAACTGCAATTGCATGGTGTTGCCATGGCGTATGCCAACTGCGCACCGTTGCGCGGGGCGGTTTCGCAGGTGCGTCCAGATTGTGCGCAGATCACCGACGCAGCGCTGGAATATATCGCGCGCTCTCCCGTTCAGCAGGTAATTCTGGCTGGTTTTTGGACCGAGGCGGAGGCCACGGCTTTTGCGGGAACGGCAACGGCGGTGAATGGTTCACCGACGTCGGCGCCGACGTTCAGCACCTCGTTGCGCGACACCATTCGATATCTGCAGCAGGCCGGCAAAGCCGTAACGCTGATCCTGGATGTGCCGCGGCTGGCCAATGACGACGTCCCTCGCGATTCGGCTTTGCTCAGTGTCAACCAGAAAGGGGTCGATGTATACGGGCCCAGTCTGGCCGATCATATGGCGCGCCAGGCGACAATCGTGAGGAGCATCGAGGAAGTCTGGCCGACGGTAAAGCCCTTTGGAATTGTGGACCCGGCCGTTGAACTGTGCACCACGGGGCAATGCCTGGTGGCGCGCGAAGGGCGCACCTGGTATCGCAATGCGCATCAGGTGACCGACGACGCCGCCGGCGAATTGCGCGCGGTCTTTTTACCGCTATTGCGATCCGTGTCCGCACCGCGATGACGCTGCCTGCCGGGGCGGGCACCATAAAGTTTACGTTTGTTGTAAATTGCCAGGATTCTGTTTTGCGGCCCGACCCGTATTTTGTGGGTACCCCGCTAGTCCATTGATGGCAACCCGTATTCTTATTGTCCGTACTTCGTCGCTGGGCGATCTCGTGCACATGCTGCCCGCGATCTCCGATATTGCGCGCCATGTCCCCGATGCTGTCATCGACTGGGTCGCAGAGGAGGCGTTTGCGGAGATACCGAGCTGGCATCCTGCCGTGCATGACGTCATCAAAGTGGCGCATCGACGTTGGCGCAAGGCCTGGTGGTCCGAGCCGGTGAAAGCCGAGCGGCGGGCGTTGGCCGAGCGGTTGCGCTCGGTGAAGTACGACGTCGTGCTGGATATGCAGGCGCTGATGAAGTCGGCCTGGCTGGTGCGCCAGACCCGCGGCGTGCGCCACGGGCTGGACTGGCGTTCGGCTCGCGAGCCTTTGGCATCGATGTTTTATCAGGTGCGCCACCGTGTCGAGTTCTGGCAGCCGGCTGTGACGCGGCAACGATTGTTGGCGTCTCTGGCGTTCGGTTATACCTACAGCGGCGCGCCGGATTTCGGATTACAGGCGTTCGCGCAGCAGGCGCGCGCGCAGGCGCAGTCCTGCAAAGACCAGGGCGATTGCGCCCGTCCGCATCATCATCTGAATACGGATCGCGGCTACGCCGTGATCATGCCGTCGGCCAGCCGTGACGACAAACTCTGGCCCGAGGAGGACTGGCGCGCCGTGTTTACGCGCGTGCGCGAGGCCGGATGCACGTTGCGGCTGCTGGCAGGCAATCCGCAAGAGGCCGAGCGCGCTCAGGCCCTGGTGGCCGGTTTTGACGGTGTCGAGGTGCTGCCCCGCATGGATTTGACGGCCATTGCCCAGCAATTGGCGGGTGCACGCATCATGGTGGGGCTCGACAGCGGCTTGACGCACTTGTCGGCCGCGTTGGGACGTCCCACGGTGGGGATCTATCGGGCTTCCACCCCGGTGCGCACCCCGTTGATAGGTTCGAATTTCACTGCCAGCCTCGGGGACCGCGGCGCTCCGCCGTCACGAGAGGCTGTCTTGGCCTCTGTCGACCAGGCATTGGCGGCAAGCTGATCGTGATGGCACAGGGCTGACATGCGACGCGGCACCTACACTCTGGCGTTGTATGTTCTGGCTCCCTTGGTCTGGCTTTGGATGGGGCGGCGTGCCCGTCGGGCCGGCGGCGACTGGGGTATTTTTTCCGGCGCAAGGTTCGGCCGCGCGGATGACCGCAGTCCGGCTCCCTTTGCCCGGCCGCCCGTCTGGGTGCATGCCGTCAGCCTGGGAGAAACACGCGCAGCACAGCCCTTGGTACAGGCCTTGCTGGAACGTGGATTGCCAGTATTGTTGACCCATACGACAGCGACAGGCCGGGCCGAAGGCGCTCGCTTGTTTGCCGAGGCGATCGCCTCCGGTCAATTGCGTCAGACATGGCTGCCCTATGATTTTCCTGGTGCTGTGCGCGGATTTTTGCAGCGTCATGGGCCCCGTTGCGGGCTGCTGATCGAGCGTGAGGTATGGCCCAACCTGCTGGCGCAGGCGCGCCGGCAAGGGATCCGCATGGCATTGATCAGTGCGCGATTTTCCGCCTCTTCGCTGCGCCAGGCGGGATGGATGGGGCGGGCGCTGCGCGATGCGTTGGCAGGTCTGGATGCCGTGTTGGCACAAACTCCCGAAGACGCCCAGCGGCTGGAGCAGGCGGGCGCGCGCCGGGTCAGCGTGACAGGCAATTTGAAATTCGATCTGAGCTTGCCCGAATCGCAGGTCGAAGAGGGCCGGGCTTGGCGTCAAGCGGTAGGGCGGCCGGTGGTGGCTGTGGCGAGTACGCGCGAAGGCGAAGACGCACTATTCGTGCGAGCGATAAAGACGCTGCGCGACGCGCAGACGAATGGGGCAGGGGCGATAGCGGGATCCGGAGAGACGGCTGTCGATATGGAGGTAGCGGCAGGAGCGAGCGCTCAGCGGTCCGTGTTGTATCTGGTGATCCCTAGGCATCCACAACGCTTTGAGGAGGTTGCCGGGCAGTTGAATGCCGCGGGGCTGACGTATATGCGGCGCACCCAAGCCCAAAAATACGCCCCCCAGGACCTTAGGTCTCAGGCAACGCCGCAGCAGGGGCAATTACCGCTGACGCAAACAGAAAATTTGCCGCTTGCAGATCTCGATGTCGATGTGATGCTGGGAGACACGCTGGGCGAGATGCCGTTTTATTTTGCCGCTGCGGATGTGGCCATCGTCGCAGGCAGTTTTGTGCCGCTGGGAGGGCACAATCTGATCGAGGCCTGCGCCGTAGGCGTGCCGGTCATCGTCGGGCCGCACACGTTCAATTTCAAACAGGCGGCAACCGATGCGATTGCCGCAGGCGCCGCGCTGCGGGCTGCCGATGTGCCTGAAGCATTAGACACCGCGTTGACGCTTGTGGGCGACGAAAACCGTCGCCTGACTATGAGCCGCGCCGCGCGCGATTGGGCAGCGGCACATGCCGGCGCCACCGCGCGGACCTTGCAGGCGTTGCAAACGTGGTTGTCGTCGTAGCAACCGGTTCCCGCGCGAGTTTATTCAGCTGGTAGCGCCGCTGTCTTGCGTTGTCCCTTGCCAGGTGCAGAAAGCGCGGTAAACAGCGCGATGAATGTCACGTACAGACTCACCGTGCGCATGCCCCGGAACATGAGTTCGGTGAGGCCAAAGACGGCGAAACCCAGACACACCGCGAGTCCCATGGCCGCCGCCACGCGCTGCGCCTGAGGGACGTTACGGCGCATGCGGCACGCGAACAGCGCCGCCGGTGCGAAATACAGAATGAGCAAGGCGAGGCCGCCAAGCAGGCCGTTAGTGGCCAGCGCCAGCAGCAGATCGTTATGCGGCTCGCCGAAATCCCGGGCCACAAAAGACGAAACTTGACCCTTGGCAGCCAGTTGCTGCAGCTCGTCTGAGAATGTGGATTGACCGTCGATTCCCGACCAGGGAGAGTGTTTGATCGTATGCCATGCTGCGCCCCATAGCTGCAGACGTATGCACATGGACGTGTCGGCAGTCGGGGCCACGGTGACGCATTCGTGAATCTCATGAACGCCTTGAGCCACGCGTTCACGCAATGCCGGACTGGACGCACCGATAGCCAGTGCGACCAGGCCAATGCCCAGCAGCGCCGCCAATGCTCGCATTGGGCGGCGGAGCCAGCCAGCCAATACGATGCCGATCGCTGCGAACACCGGGATGGCCATCCAGCCGGTACGAGTTTGTGTCAGGACGAAACCCAGGCAGGTGATGACCGCGACGGCGAGTTTGAGCGCCTGTTCGGCTCGTGGATGGCGGGTGAGCTGCCAACCCAGGCTATAGAGGGTCATCACGGCCATCAGCAGCATGAGGTTGCCGTAGCCGACGGCATTGAATTGGGGCGTCAGTGGGCGCTCTAACGTGGGGCCCGCCAAATAGCAGACGACAACCGTGGCGCCAATGCCCGCGGCGAACACACCCCAGACGAAATGGCGTAGCCGGTCACGATCGATCAATAGAAAGCCGGCCAGCAGGCAAGGAAAGCCCAAGGCGATTCGCAGGCCGCGCTCAATGCCGGGGCCTTCCAAATGGCCATTGAGCAACTGGCTGAGCAGTACGGCCGCCAGCGGCAGGCACAACACGAGCGCCAGCCAGCGGTAGGGATGCAGCAACTGCAGTGCGCGTGCGGCAGGCGCAGTCAAGACAATGCAGAGACAGCCGAAAGCCAGTATGTAGACCAGACCGCTGCCTAAACCCACAGTGAGCGTCAGTACAGGCAGGAGGGCTACCAGTAAGGTAATCAGTAGCGAGGTACGGGGTAAAGATGATGGCGTCATGAAAAGAAAGCGGCAGGCTGGGACGGCTTGGGCAGCCTATCGGTGCTTTTAAAGTGCTACGGCAGCGTGACAAAATTGTTACATAGTTTGTGTAAAATATTCTAAACCTACCTGGCCTGATGGAATTTTTTTTGTGGTTTTTGCCACAGAGTTTGAAGAGCGATGGATTCTATGGTGCGGCTCAAATCACCAAGAGCGCAGAATTCCAGGCTTGCAGTGGCCAAGAGGAGATATCTAATCCAGCGAGTATAGCTGCGACGACTGAAATGAAGCGATAAATACGCATGCATCGGTGTCTGGCGGGGAGATGCGCAAATACCAGCGGATCAATCCAGAAACACTATGTATGGGTACCTACCTATAGAATCCGCACGGAACCCGGCAGCTTGGGGTTTCTAACACTGCTTTGCTATGCAATATTTGTTGACGGCGTTTCTTACCTCGTTGGTATTCACTGCGCTACTTGTTCGAAGCCGATTCTGGCGCAACGGTTGGACTTTGGATTCCGAACTCGGCAGCGTACAAAAATTCCACGCCAAGCCTGTGCCGCGCGTGGGAGGCCTCGCGTTGGTGGTCGCTATGGCGGCTACCTGTATGGTGGCGGGTTTTCGCGAGCCTGAAGTTTTGTCGGGCATGCTGTTGCTGGGCTTGTCGGCTGCGCCCGCCTTTTTGGGGGGATTCACGGAGGACCTGACCAAGCGCGTACGGGTCTTGACCCGTTTGGCGCTGGCGATGGCGTCGGGGGCGGTGGCGTATTTTCTGCTTGGCGCCGCGGTGACGCGGGTGGACATCATCGGCTTGGACTGGCTGCTGCAGTTCAGCGCCATATCGTTCGTTTTCACGATTGTGGCGATCGGCGGCGCGGCCAATGCCCTGAATATCATCGATGGATATAACGGCTTGGCGGCAGTAGTGTCGGCGATGATTTTCGCGGGCTTCGCCTATGTCTGTTTCTATTTGGGCGATCGCATGCTGCTGATCGTGGCCCTGGGGATGCTCGGCGGCGTGATCGGATTCCTCTTCTGGAATTATCCGCGGGGTCATATCTTTCTGGGTGATGGTGGCGCCTATTTCCTGGGTTTCATGATCGGCGAGTTGTCGGTGTTGCTGCTGGCGCGTCATCCCGAGGTGTCGGCCTGGTTTCCGCTGCTGCTGTGTATCTATCCCGTATTCGAGACGCTATTTTCTATTTATCGCAAACGTTGGGTGCGCGGCAACTCACCGGGGGCACCTGACGGCGTGCATCTGCACATGCTGATCTACAAGCGTGTCGTACGCTGGGTGGTGGGGTCGCGCGAAGCGCACCATCTGACCTGGCGCAATTCGCTGACGTCGCCGTATTTGTGGTTGCTGTCGTCGCTGGGTGTGATTCCAGCCGTGCTGTTCTGGCAAATGCCCATCGTATTGATGGTGTGCGTGTTGGCGTTTGCCACAGGGTACATCGTGCTGTATCGAAAACTGGTGCTTTTTCGTATCCCTAAGTGGATGATTGTAAAGAAGAAAAAGCGGCTACATTGAATGTGCCTCGCCGCATGCCGGCAGACCTTGCGCCACCCGCAGGCGGCTAAATGGGGCAAAATGCTCCAGATTAATATTTCATGATTCAGTCATCGGGAATAACTGCTTCGAAGCGAAGTGCTAGATCCCTATAAACGTTATCAAGGCATCCATATGCTGATCTCTGTTGTCCTGTCCGGTGGCGCTGGTACCCGCCTGTGGCCCGTTTCGCGCGAAGGCTATCCCAAGCCGTTCATGAAGCTCGCCGACGGCGAAAGTCTGCTTCTCAAGACCTATCGGCGTGCCGCTGCAGTAGGTGCCTCGGATATCCTCACGGTCACGAACCGCGACTATTACTTCATGAGCAAGGACGAGATCGCACTGGCAGATCTTGATATGTCCGCTCATTTTCTGCTGGAGCCTGCCGGTCGCAATACCGCGCCCGCGGTAGCCATGGCCGCGCAGATGGTGGCAGAGCTCCATGGTCCTGACGCATTGATGCTCGTGTTGCCGGCCGACCATCTGGTACAGGATCAAGCGGCTTTTGCCCAGGCGGTGGCGAAGGCGCGGTCCTTGGCGTTGCAGGACAAACTGGTCACTTTCGGCATCATCCCCACGGGACCGGAAACGGGTTTTGGCTATATTGAAACCGGCGCCGATGTGGGCGACGGTAAACAGGTCGTGCGGTTCGTCGAGAAACCGTCGTTGGACAAGGCGCGCGAGTATGTGGATTCGGGGCGGTTTGTCTGGAATTCCGGCATGTTCTGCTTTAAGGCGGGTGTCATCCTGCAGGAGCTCGCCGCGCACGCCAGTGATGTGGACACCGCGACGCGTGCTTGCTGGGCTGCCACGTGCGCCGCAGGCGGGGACCGTACCAAAATGGCCGAGATTCCGGCCGAGGCATTTGCCGAGGTTCCCGATATCTCCATTGACTATGCCGTGATGGAGCGTTCGTCCAACGTGGTTGTCGTGCCCGGTGATTTCGGTTGGAGTGACATCGGCTCTTGGGTGGCCGTGCGTGATTTGACCGCGCCCGATGGCAATAACAACCGTGCCACGGGCAATGCGGTATTCGTCAATAGCCATAACGTGTATGCCCAGGGTGACGACCGTCTCGTTGCTGCCGTGGGAGTGCAGGATCTGTTGATTATCGATACGCCTGATGCGCTGCTGATCGCCCATCCAGACCGGGCCCAAGAGGTCAAGCAAGTTGTCAGCCACCTCAAGACCCAGGGCCACGATGCCTACAAGCTGCATCGGACGGTAAAGCGTCCATGGGGCACCTATACGGTCCTCGAAGAAGGCCCGCGTTTCAAGATCAAGCGCATCGAGGTCAAGCCCGGCGCCAGCCTGAGCCTGCAGATGCACCATCATCGCAGCGAACACTGGATCGTGGTCAGCGGAATGGCTCGCGTGGTCAACGGCGAGCAAGAACTGCTGGTGGGAGCCAATGAATCGACCTACATTCCTGCCGGCCATAAGCATCGGTTGGAAAACCCGGGCGTGCTTGACCTCGTGATGATCGAGGTGCAGAGCGGGGAATACCTGGGCGAGGACGACATTGTGCGCTTTGCTGATATCTATGGGCGTGCGTAATGGTGGGGATGTTTAACGCGCTTTGGAGCTATCGCGGCTTCATTATCGGCAACGTCAAGCGCGAGTTTCAGTCCAAGTATCGCAATTCGCTTTTAGGGGCGGCTTGGAATGTGCTGAATCCGTTGTCGATGATTGTCATCTACACGGTGATTTTTTCCCAGGTCATGCGCGCCAAGCTGCCGGGGGTGGATGGGACGTTTGCTTATAGCATTCACTTGTGCGCGGGTGTGCTCACATGGGGGTTGTTCGTCGAGATTGTCAGCGGCGCCCAGAATACCTTCATCAACAACGCCAACCTAATTAAGAAATTGAGTTTTCCGCGCCTGTGTCTGCCAGTGACGGTGGTGGCCAATGGTTTAGTGAATTTCGCGATTATCTTTTCTCTATTTGTGATATTCCTGATTGGCACCGGCAATTTTCCGGGGATGCCATTTTTGGCGATGATCCCTGTGCTGGTAATCATGGTGGCATTCGCGATCGGCCTGGGTATCACGTTGGGCGTGCTGAATGTTTTCTTTCGCGACGTGGGTCAGTTCTTTACGATATTCCTAAACTTTTGGTTTTGGGCTACACCGATCGTCTATCCGATCACTATCCTGCCGGAACGCCTGCAATCTTGGATGCGCTTTAACCCTATGGCCGTGCTGGTCGATGCGAGCCAGATGATCTTAATGCAAGGGCAGTGGCCCGATTGGACCAGGCTCGCTTGGGTGGCGGTGCTGGCTGCGTTGTTTTGTCTACTGGGGATGCGATTGTTTCGCAAGCACGTCGGTGAAATGGTGGATGAACTCTGATGGGCAGTATTACCGTTTCTAGCTTGGGTAAAGCCTACAAACAGTACCCCACGCGTTGGTCGCGTTTATTGGAATGGATGGATCCGCGTAGCCGGGCCCACCATAAATTGCACTGGGTGCTGCAAGGTTTGAATTTCGCGGTCAATGCTGGCGAGGCGGTTGGCATCATCGGTATCAATGGGGCAGGCAAAAGCACACTGTTGAAGATGATCGTCGGCACCACGCTGCCGACCACAGGCAGCGTTCAGATGAATGGCCGCGTGGCTGCATTGCTAGAGTTGGGTATGGGTTTCCATCCAGACTTTACCGGGCGACAGAACGCTATTATGGCGGGACAGCTGTTGGGTATGAGCGTGGAGGAAGTAAACGCTCATATGCCTGAGATCGAAGCATTTGCAGAGATTGGCGAGTACATAGACCAGCCCGTGCGCGTGTATTCGAGCGGTATGCAGGTGCGACTGGCTTTTAGCGTGGCGACTGCTGTGCGGCCCGACATTCTGATCGTGGACGAAGCCTTGTCCGTGGGCGATACCTACTTTCAGCACAAGAGCTTCGATCGTATTCGCGAGTTTCGTAAGCAAGGCACCACGCTCTTGATCGTATCTCATGATAAGCAGGCGATTCAGTCCATTTGTGATCGGGCGATACTGCTCAGCGCAGGAAAGCTGCTGATGGAAGGCGAGCCTGAGGCCGTGATGGACTACTACAATGCGATGCTTGCCGACCATCAGGGACAGCAAGTCCGGCAAGACGTGTTGGAAAACGGAAAAGTACAAACGATTTCCGGCACGGGCGAAGCTGTAGTCAGTGAAGTTGCTTTGCTGGACGAGGCCGGCGGCTCGATAGAGACCGTGGATGTAGGCCAACCGGTCACCCTACGCATCCAGGTGAAAACCAACACTTCTATTCCGAGGCTGGTACTGGGATATGGGATCAAAGATCGGTTAGGGCAGGTCATCTACGGTACCAATACCGAGCTGAAAGGTCAGGTGTTGACAGACGTTCCAGCCGGCGCCAACGTGACCTTCCACGTTGCGTTTCCCGCTAATCTGGGGCCAGGACATTATTCCATTCAGACGGCCTTGGTCAGTACCGATACCCATCTCGTCAATAATTATGAATGGCGGGATTTGGCGCTGGTGTTCACCGTTATCAATGCCAACAAGCCCAACTTCGCGGGCGTTGCCTGGATAGATCCCGAAATTCGAATTGAGATGCTATGAGCTTTATTTCCTACGCTCAGAATTACGAAGACGTGATGCTACGTCGGGTGTTGAAGTCAGTTTCGCGCGGGTTCTACGTTGACATTGGCGCAGCGTGGCCAGACGAGCATTCCGTCACCAAGGCGTTCTACGATCAGGGTTGGTCCGGCATCAATGTAGAGCCAAACCCAAAGTTTCATGCTGCTTTGGTATCGGCCAGGCCGCGTGACATTAACCTGCGGGTCGCAATCGGTGAACATAGTGGCGAAGCCGTCATGAATATCATCGACGGTACCGGGTTGTCGTCGGTGGATGACGGTATCGTTCAGGGCCATATCGAGGCCGGTTGGAATCCGGACCGGCAAACCGTCAAGATGGAGCGTCTCGTCGACATTCTGGAGACACATGTACCAGCAGGCCAGGACATCCATTTTTTGAAAGTCGATGTGGAAGGCCTGGAAGAACAGGCTTTGCGCGGCAACGATTGGCGCAAATTTCGCCCCTGGGTCGTGCTGGTCGAGGCCACTTTGCCGATGTCGCAGACGCCGTCGTACGAGCAGTGGGAACCCATATTGCTCGACGCCGGCTATTTGTTCAGCTATGCGGATGGCCTGAATCGTTTCTATGTTGCTGAGGAACAGGCTGCCTTGCGCGGTGCTTTCGCCTATCCTCCCAATGTCTTCGATGATTTCAAGGGTGCCGATTTGATGGCACTGGAAATGCGATTGGAGCTTCTGGAGCACGAAAAACAGCGGCTTGAGCATTTGGTCCAACAGGCCGAACAGCGAGTCCAGCGGGCCGAGCAGCAAGTTCAGCAGGCCGCGCAACTGGCGCAGGAAACCGAGCGCCGGGTGCAAGATCTCGAACGGCAAAAGGATCACGCCGATCACCAATTGCGACTGATTCAGGCCAGTACATCGTGGCGCTTAACGGCCCCTTTTCGAGGGGTGAGCAATCGTTTGTTCAAGCACGGGTTAAAGGCGCAGGTATGGTCTACCGTCCGATCCGGGGTTCGCTACGTCAACGGCCACGCAAAGTTGCGTCGCACGGCATTGCGCGTTCTGAACCATATGCCCGGCCTGAAAGACAAGCTGCGCAGAGTGATGGGGCTGGTACAGACAGCACCAGTGTCGATGGCAGATAATTACGATTCATATAATTCGTCCGATCTGACTGCTCACGCAAACCGAATCTACGAAGAATTGCAGGCGGCATATAAGCACGTTGGGCAGGAGAAACATTGATGCGCATAGTGTTGGATATGCAAGGGGCTCAGACAGAAAGCCGGTTCCGGGGAATAGGCCGATATGTCATGGGGTTTGCCAAAGGCGTCGTACGCAATCGCGGAGACCACGAGGTTTTCCTGGTGCTGAGCGGCCTGATGCCGGAGGCCATCGAGTCGATTCGGAGCGAATTCGAGGCTTTGTTGCCTCAGGACAATATTCTCGTCTGGCATGCCCCCGGTCCCGTAGAAGAACGTACGCCGGGTAATGAAGCCCGGCGGCAGATTGCAGAAATTACTCGCGAGGCATTCATCGCGAGCCTGCAACCTGATGTGGTGCACATAGGCAGTCTGTTTGAGGGTGTGGCTGGCTATGGAGTCACCAGCGTCGGCGAGTTCGATCACGCGACGCGCGTCAGCGTGCTGCTGCACGATCTCATTCCTCTGGTGAATTCTGCCAAATACCTGGACCCCTATCCAGACGTTTCCCGCTGGTATTTTCGTAAGGTCGAGTATCTCAAGCGCGCGGCCGTGTTGCTGTCGAATTCGGATTTCACACGACAGGAAGGGCTGGAGAATCTCGGGGTGCCGGACGAACGCATCGTTTCGGTGTCGAGTGCCACGGACGACTGCTTCAAACTCGTGACGGTCAGTCCGAGTCAACGGGCAACGTTGCAAACCAAGTTTGGCATAGACAAGAAATTTCTTCTGTATTCGGGCGGCGCAGACGAGAGAAAAAACCTGCCGCGGCTGATCGAGGCCTATGCACGGCTGCCTCTCGAGCTGCGGTCGGATGTGCAGCTGGTGTTTGCGGGCAAGATGCCGGACTATGAAGCGGACATGCTGCGTTCGCATGCGGACGCGGCCGGCATTGATAGCCGGAGCCTTGTATTGACGGGCTACATCAGCGATGAAGAGCTGCTGTGGATGTACAACTTGTGCGAAGCTTTCGTCTTCCCGTCATGGCATGAAGGCTTCGGATTGCCCGCCCTCGAGGCGATGATGTGCGGTGCTCCCGTTATTTGTTCCAACACCAGCAGTTTGCCGGAGGTTGTGGGGCGCGAAGACGTTCAATTCGATCCCAATAGCACGCCTTCTATCGTAGAAAAAATGGTCCAGGTCTTGCGCGACCAGGCGTGGCGCGACGAGTTGCGACAATATGGTCTGGAGCAGGCCAAACGGTTTTCGTGGGACATCGTGGGCCGCCGCGCCATCGACGCTTGGACGAAACTGGAGCAACCTGCCCCGCAATCCTGGCTGGTGCGCTCATCGCATCATAATGTACTGATGAAAGCGCTCGCCAAGCGGCTGTCTCCACAGAGCGGCGAACAGGAATTGGCGCCGTTATCGGCCTGCTTGGCGCAGAACGAGCAAACCGGCTGTCAACGTCAATTGCTGCTCGATATTTCGGAATTGTGGCAGCATGATGCAGGTACTGGCGTGCAGCGGGTGGTTCGAAACTATTTGCGTTGCCTGCTGCAGTCTCCGCCTGCTGGCTATGACGTCGAGCCCGTTTATGCCACCGTCGATCAAGGCTATCGTTACGCGCGCCGGTACACGCAGCAGTTGCTCGGCCTGCAAGACGAGGCCGTAGATGCCGTGGATACTCCTATTCGCTGGCAGCGCGGCGATATGTTCTTTGGCCTGGATATGCAGCATCATGTGCAAATTGCCCATGGTGCGTTCTATCAGGCGTTGATGCGTGCGGGCGTTACGGTCAAGTTCCTGGTCCACGATCTGTTGCCTATCCAGATGCCCGAATGTTTTTGGGATTCAGGCCTGGGACCACTGCACGAGCAGCTGATGCGCATGATCGCTTTGACCGATGGCGCCATTTGCGTATCCCAGGCCACTGCCGAGGCATTGCAGGCATGGATACGTGATACCGACGTTGTGACGTCGCCTGATTTTGAATGCACCTGGGTTCACAACGGCGTAGAAGAGCCTGCTCCGAACGCAGATCAGTTGCCGGCGGACGCAGAGAAAACGCTATCTCAGATTCGCAGCCGGCCGAGCTTCCTATGTGTATCGACGATTGAGCCGCGTAAATGTCAAGAGCAGATACTTGATGCCATCGACGGACTATGGTCAGCGGGGCAAGACGTCAATCTGGTCTTTGTGGGCCGCCAGGGCTGGAAGATGGAGGCATTCACGGATCGGTTAACTAAACATCCGGAAGCAGGAAAGCGCCTATTTTGGTTGCAGGGGATCTCCGATGCCTACCTGACCGAAATCTACCGGTCGGCCGCCTGCCTGGTGAGTGCCAGTTTGAACGAAGGGTTCGGCCTGCCGCTCATCGAAGCGGCTCGTCATCAGTTGCCTATCGTCGCTCGCGACATCCCCGTATTCCGCGAAGTCGCAGGGGACGCTGCCTGGTATTTTTCGGGCACCACTTCTGCCGATTTGCAAGGGGCGCTGGATGCGTGGCTGGGCTTATATCGAAGAGGCGAACATCCGAGATCGGAAGCAATGACGTGGTCGAACTGGGCAGACAGCACGGAAACGTTGAAAGCCGCGTTGCTGAGAAAAGTCGTCTCCAGACAGCTTCTTCTCGATATATCCGAGCTGGTCGCACACGATGCGAAGACCGGTATTCAACGTGTGGTGCGCAGCATTCTCAACGAGTGGCTTGAGCATCCTCCTGCCGGCTATGAGCTGGCGCCTATTTATGCGCGCGTTGATCAGCCTTATCGGTATGCGCGTCAGTATATTGCCCAGATGAGAGGAGTCAGCCCGGCAGCAGAGTTGACTGACGACTTGATCGAGTTTTCGCAGAGAGACGTCTTTCTGGGTCTCGACTTGTCTCCTCCGATCATGCTGGCCCACGCTGATTTCTATCAACGGCTGCGCCGCCAGGGTGTGCAGGTCAAATTTGTCGTGCACGATTTGCTGGCGTTGAATCCCGAATATTCCGAGCCGCCTGTTATCGAAAACTATCGCCGATGGCTGACGGAAGTGGTCGCGGAAAGCGACGGCGCTATCTGCGTTTCACAGGTGATCGAAAAAGAACTCGCCGCGTGGCTGGCGAGCGCCCCACGCCCGAACCGGCTGAGATCTTTTTCAACCGGATGGTTCCATAACGGAGCTGACCTGGAAAGCTCCATCCCAACGTCGGGTATGCCTGGCAATGCGCGAGAACTGCTCAGTGCATTTCGAGCTGACCCCAGTTTCTTGATGGTGGGTACGCTGGAACCTCGCAAGGGGCATGCACAGGCTTTGGAGGCGTTCGAGGTGCTGTGGCGTGAGGAGTGTGACGCCAATTTGGTGATTGTTGGTAAACAGGGATGGAAAGTCGCCGAGTTTGCCGAAAAGCTCAGATCGCATCCTCAATCTGGACGGCGGTTATTCTGGATCGAAGGCGCCAGTGATGAGTTTCTGCAGGAAATCTACTCGGCGTGCCGATGCCTGTTAGCGGCTTCGTATGCCGAAGGGTTCGGACTGCCTCTCATCGAAGCGGCGAAGCACAAGCTGCCGATATTGGCGCGCGACATTCCGGTTTTTCACGAAGTCGCCGGAAAGCACGCTTCTTATTTCAATGCCAAGCAGGGACGGGATTTGGCTGATGCGATCAAGCAGTGGTTGGTATTGGACGCCAAGCAGCAGGCGCCTGCCTCTGAGGGTATGCCTTACCAGACGTGGAAACAGAGCGCGGCTCAACTGGCGCAGTGGATAGCGAAGCCATCGACGACATGACAAGAATCCCCGTTATGCGCGGCCTAATGGGCCACGACCCTCTTCTGCTGGAGGCGGCCTTATCTGTCCAGCGCACTGCACTGAATGCTTTGCGGGACAGGGCAGCGTGAACATCGGCATCGATGCTCGTCTGTTGACGATGCCTGTGACCGGTATCGGTCGATATACGGCCGAGCTTTCGAGCGAGCTGCTGGCTCAGGGCCATGACTTGTCGCTCTATATGCCGCAGTCGCCAGTGGTGGGCGATTGGTCTGCGCCGAATGCGCGAGTGAGAGCAGGCAGGATCCGGGGCCGCATTGGCCGGATGCTATGGTCGCAGACCGTTCTGCCCTGGCAAGCGGGTCGAGATTGCCTGGACGTGTTTTGGGGGCCGGGACATCGCTTGCCTCGTTATCTGTCCCCCTCGGTTGCGCGCGTAGTGACTATCCATGACCTGGTGTGGAAGCATGCGGGTGAGACAATGCGGCCGTTGAGCAGACTGCTGGATAGCACGTTGATGCCTGACGCCGTACGGCTCGCCGATCGCATCATGGCTGTGTCTCGCAGCACAGCGGATGACGTAGAAGCAGAGTTTCCCGAGGCGCGAGGAAAGGTCCGCGTGGTGTATCCAGGGGTGACGGCGTTGAGCGCTCCGGCAGATCCGGGCGTCTTGCGCGAATTGGGTGTGCGGCAGCCGTATTTCTTGTTTGTCGGTACGCTGGAGCCACGCAAGAACCTCAGGCGCCTTTTGGGCGCCTATGCACGCTTACCGCAAGCGGTGCGCTCAGCGCATCAGTTCGTCATTGCCGGAGGCAAAGGTTGGGGAGGGGTGGACGTGCCCGATCTATTGACGCAGATGGGGCTGATGGGACAAGTGCTGGTGACCGGCTATGTAACCGATGGCCAGCTGTCCACGCTGTATGCGAATGCGCGTTTTTTAGCCATGCCGTCGCTGTATGAAGGATTCGGTTTTCCTCTGATCGAAGCCATGTCGTTTGGCGTACCTGTTGTCACTGCCGATATCTCATCATTGCCCGAGGTCGCTGGCGAGGCCGGAGTGCTGGTTAATCCTCGGGACGAAGCAGCCATCGCCAACGGCCTGTTGCGTCTATTGACCGATGATGCGCTGCATGCCGAGCTTGCTGGCAAGGCGCGCGCCAATGCCGCTCGTTTCACGTGGCGTGCCGCTGCGCAAAGCGCGCTGCAGGTGTTCGCCGAGGCCGTCGACGCCCGCCGAGCGATGCTCGGGAGAACTTGATCATGACAGCATTGCGTGTTTTGCACGTTTACCGTTGCTACTATCCCGATCCGCCTGGCGGGGTGGCTGAAGCGATACGGCAAATATGCTTGGCAACATCCGGGCATGGTGTGCAAAGTACGATTTTCACCTTGTCACCCTCGCCAGTTCCCTCGGTGCTGGAGCAGCCGGAGGGACAGGTCGTGCGAGCCCGCTCGTGGGCAGCGCCCGCGTCGTGCGATCTGGGCGGCCCGGCCGCTTTTCTGCGTTTCGCCGCGCGAGCTCGGCAGGCTGACGTGATTTGTTATCACTTCCCATGGCCGTTTGCCGATTTGCTGGACTTGGTGACACGTCCCAAGAAACCGACCGTATTGGTGTATCACTCCGATATCGTACGACAGCGTTCGCTTGGTCAGATTTATGCGCCCTTGATGCGGCGCATGCTTTCCTCTGTATCGGCGATTGTTGCGACGTCGCCGACTTATGCGGCGTCCAGCCCGGTCCTGTCAGACCAACGCTGGAAGGCCAAGGTGCGCACTATTCCTTTGGGTATTGTTGAATCCCAGCAGCAGGAGGATCCGCGCGTGCTCGCTCGCCTGGGCTTGGCCGAGGGACAGCCCTTTTTCCTTTTTCTGGGGGCGTTGCGCTATTACAAGGGCTTGCATACGCTCGTGGCCTCGGCCAAACGGGTCAATGCGCCCATCGTGATTGCCGGCTCCGGGACCGAAGGCTCTGCATTGAAAGAGCAAAGTACGCGTCAAGGCGCCAACAATGTTCTGTTCGCCGGGCAGGTTTCCGACGCGGAGAAAGCGGCATTGATGCGGCGTTGCCGAGCATTCGTCTTGCCGTCGCACCTGCGCTCCGAGGCCTATGGCATGGTGTTGATCGAGGCCGCTATGGCCGGGCGGCCGCTGATTTGCTGTGACATCGGGTCCGGCATGTCCTTCATCAATGCACAGGATGAGAGCGGTCTGTTGGTGCCGCCGGAGAATGAGCAAGCGTTGGCTGAGGCGATGAATGCAATGCTCAATGATCCGGCTCGGGCCGCACAACTGGGGCAAGGTGCGCGGGCTCGTTACGAACAATTGTTCTCCGGCGCTCCGTTGGGCAGCCAATATGCGGCGTTGTTTAATGAACTGGCCAACCCTAGTTGATTGTCAGCGCGACCAATCCTAGTGCCAACATGCGGTCGTCCTCGCTGATGCCCAGATCTTTCGGGCGTGCAGGGGTACGAAATTTCAGATTCAATCGCAATGTATTGGAGTGCTTTATATCGGGTAACGCCTCATCCGGTATGTGGATTGAAAATCTATTGCCGTCATAGCGTGTCAAGACAATAGATCCGGCAGGAATATCGTTCACAAAGAAGTCAATCAGTTGCTCTTTGTGTATGCCGTTCACGAAAGCATTTGCGCTGATCGAAAGCGTCTGGACATTAGTGTCGGCCAATCGCAGAGCGATCTCGGCTTCGTTTGCTGCGGACCAGACGCCCCATGTTTCCGGGTGAGACCATCCCGCGCCGAGGTAGGATTTTCCGGTGCCGCTCTCGTTAAAGAATAAAGTGCCGTGCTTGGCGATAGGAGAGACAGGCTTGTAAACGGCATTCTCGTTAACTAATGAGGTACATCCATCTCTGAGATTGAAATAGGTCCAGCCTGCTTCGGCGCTGACCTTTGACGTCACGTATTCTCGCGCAGGTTTGCCATTCAGGCACTGAAACTCGCCAATATTTCTGTGGCTGGCATTCAATAGGATTTTTCGAACTTTTCCGTTTGCCGCGTAAAAATAAATATCTTTGTCGTTTCTTCCTTCAGAATGCGTTGCCCTTTCTATAAAGATCTCCGGAATCGGGTTGTACATACCGGGAAATTTTTCCATTACATATCGGGCTGTCGGAGTGTAATGAAGATAGCTGGGCCAGTTTCCTGTGTAGTAGGAAAGATTAAGGACAACATACGACAAGATCCCTGCCCATGTGATCGCTTTCGCTTTGCCATGTTTGAGGTCTATAGTAGTGACAATGAAAATGAGCGGTATGCTTGCCCAATAGGCATACCGCAGAATGAACGACGTTCCGGGATTGAAGTTGGGGGTGGAAATCGATGGGAACGCCAGCATCAGGGACATGAGTGCCAAGCCGCCGACGACAATAAGGCTGTTCTTGTCCAGCTTGCTCGCGGCGATGCCATACGTCATCACGACAGGCACGAGCGCCAGCAACGGCCAGAGCAATAACACTACACCCTGATTCAGATCAAAATAAAAAGACCAGAGCCTGTCGATCGAGATCAACTCAGTCTTTGCACCTCCGGAGCGGGTAATCAGATTTGAGGTGTCAAAATGAATAAAGAAGAATGCCATCGAAAGGGATGCCAGGACGAGGCATACGCCCCATTCCGCCAACTTTCTGGTCGATGGCCAGATGGATTTGGTTCGTTGATATTGGCTGCAAAGGTCAATCGCCATGAGCGCCGCCACCCATAATAAGATGGGTGGATTTTGCTGCGCTGCTATCGCGGCGAAGATGGCTGAAAGGACGTATTTGTGATTACATGCCCAGATCAATGACACAACAAGAAGCGATGCACAAAAAACCTCCGGATGAGTCCATCGGATATATGGTATTGTTCCGCAGCTCCAGAACAGCGTCAGCAGAAGCAGCCGTTGTTCTCTGCCTATCTTTTTCCACATACAGATCGCCCAAGACGCAGCGATAGCAGAAATCACGTTGGCCACAATAAAGGCCCATGGTGTCGCGCGACCCAGAAGTTTGACGATGAACAGAAAAGGCGCGACAAGCAGTGAGTACAGCCAAAAATGATACGAATAATAGTTTCCGTCTTTGTCGGCGTAGAACGGCGGCGAGCTGGATAATGGCGTCCTATGTGCCACATCGGGAACGTTGGTTTGAGCGTCGCCGGCATACGTTTGCACGACATCGAAATCATTGGATGTTATGTCCGGCGTTCCATGATTTATAAACGCCTGACTCATGAGCGTATATTCCAGGCCATCTCCCGTTATTTCGGGTCTGACACGAAATAAGCTGAGAATCATGAACAGTACAACGAGAGTCAGGGAGGCCCAGAAAAATGTTCGGGAGGAGAGCATCAACCAACAATTCCTCAAAAAGGCGAGTAACGTCAAATGAGCTGGTACTCATTTGGCTGAAAGAAGAAATATGCCAAAACAAACGAAGACAGCACCCATAATGGACGTGCTGGACAGCGGCTGAGACAGCACAAGCCCATAAATGAACAGCAACAATATGGTTGCGCCAACCATAATGGGATAAGCTGTCTGTAACGGGATCGATTTCAGTGAAATTGAATAGAAAACAAAGCCAGCCCCGTAGCAGCCGAGTGCCACCGCTTTCAGCCCTGTTTTGCCATTAAGCAGAAGTATCCTGGCGTCTTCGCCAGACATGTCGGCTGCCAGCTTCAGAAGAACACTGGCAGCAGCGCTGGCGATACTGCTCAAAAAGAGCATTAAATAGCCGTAATCCATGGGACAGTAATCTTGTTTATCGGGTCTATGGCTGTCGCATATATCTGCATGCGTGAGGCGCTTTGATTCAAGTTGCGGTGTGCAAATCAGGGCAATCCTATTGAGCCGAGGACGAGGAGAGCGGCAAATATCAGGCCAGAGACAAGACTCACCCTGTCTTTGACGGCAAAGATCACCGGATCCTCGTGCATGTTTCCCCGGTGCGCTTGCATCCAAATCCAACTGATCCAGAAAAGCATCGTAGGAACGCCGATCCATACTATTTCCGGTGATCGGTACAGGTGCGCGATATCGTCGCTGTTCAGATACAGCGCCAAGACCAGCACTGAAAGGCAGCCCACCATTATTCCCAAGGTCTGAATCAACTGCGCATCAGATGAGAGGTAGCCACGGCCATGTATTTTTTTCTTGCCGCTTAGCAGTTGGACCTCCATTTCCGCGTAACGCTTTACGAAGGCGAGAGATAAAAAAAGAAAGATTGAAAAGGCCAACAACCAGAAGGTCAGCGTTACGCCTATGGCGGCAGCACCCGCGATAATGCGCAAGGTATATAGCAACGCCAGGGTGAAACAGTCCACCAGCATCAGGCGCTTGAGCCAAAGGGAATACAAGCATGTCAGAAGGAAATACACGACCAGCCATTGAAGAAAAGGCCAGCCTGCCCAGTATCCGAATACGAGGCTGAGTATGAAGAGCAGGGGGGCCGCACATACTCCCTGCCAGATGGGTACGCGCCCTGATGCAAGTGGCCGCTTGCGTTTGAGCGGATGCAGCCGATCATGTTCTATATCCAGCAGGTCATTTGTTATGTAGACCGAGGACGCACACAGACTGAAAGAAAGAAATGCGAGAACCAGCGATGCCCATGCATGTCCGTTGGTCAGATCATGTGCTGCGACTAATGGGGCAAAGAGCAACAGGTTTTTCAACCATTGATGGATACGTACGACTTTGCTCCATATGCGGCATCCGGCCCGGGGCCGAGGGAATGTCTTGTGGACGTTGACGTTGTTGTTGGCTTCGATGGTCAAAAGAGGCGAGGCATTGACCACGATCGCGTGACGAGCTCGTTCCCAGACAGGTAAGTCGGCAGCCGAATTACCCGCATAGTCAAAGTTTCCTTGTCCGAATTGCTGTTCCAGTCTGGCCGCTTTCGAAATGCCGGACAGATTGTGACGTCCGTCACTCGCTATGACCTCGTCAAAGATATTCAAGCGCCGGGCGATTGCCTGTGCTATCGAGTGATCGGAAGCGGTGCACAGAACCAGCCGGTGGCCCGCGAGACGCTTGTCCTTTAACCATTCGATCAGCTCAGTGTTGTACGGCAGTAGTTGCAGATCGACACGGGCACATCTCGCCAGCTTTGTCTTTAGTACGGCTTTACCTTGCAGTAGCCAGAACGGAATGCGGAATACATTGGCCAGATCCTCGCGCACGGCCCGTAGCGCGGTTTCGTGCAGCATATCCGTGTAAATCAAGGTCCCGTCCAGGTCTACAACAATCGGGGGGAGTGCCAAAATGGCTCCTGACAAATTTGTTGAAAAAAGGTTGTTATGTACCTGTGAGGCGAACAGCAAGGATTACGCTGAGCCCTTTCGGTCTGAGCATAGGTAACGTCCGTAGCTGAATGGTTCCATCCCAACTCGGCGTGAGGCCGGGGAGCTGGGACTGGGAGAAAGGGCAGGCCAATGTCCGTGGACGAGTGGCTGAGGTCTGAGTGCTCTGGGCCGGCCGGTCGTTGTTCGAGTAATGTCGGTTGGCCAGCGCTGCGACGAAATTGTTAGGTCGTCGCGGAATGATGTTTGAGAGGCACGGGGTCGAGCTCGTGCTTGAATCTATGAGTTTTCGTGCCCAGTGCCATCAGGCGGAGGGATGCGGCCAGTTACTCCGCGAACAGATCCGCCTGCCTCGGATCCGCCGGCTGCAACTCATAGCCGATGTCGCCCGCAACATCACGCAAGATATTCTGCGCCAAATTAAACGCCGTATTCGCAGCCGGCACGCCTGCATAGATCGCGTTTTGCAGCAACACTTCCTTGAGCTCGTCCGGGCTGAGGCGCGAGTCGTCGGCGGCGGTCAGTGCCGCGCGCACATGGAGTTCGAACTCTTCCCAACGCCCGAGCGCCAACGTGACGGCCAGGACCATCATGCGGCGCGATTTGTGCGGCAGGCCGGGGCGGCTCCAGATGTCATGCCAGGCGTAGCGGGTGATGAGGTTCTGGTAGTCGGCGGTAAAGGAGGTGGCGCGAGACAGCGAGCGCTCGACCCATGCGTCGCCCAGGACGGCGCGTCGGTTTTTCAGGCCCTGTTCGAAATCGTCTTGGCGGCTCATGGGCATCCTCCTTTGCGTATCGCAGATTTAATTGACCGTGATGTTATTGGCCTTGATCACCTCGGCCCAACGCGCTTGTTCTGTGTCGATGAAACGCGCGAACTCTTCGGCATTGGAGCCGACGGGGGTCAGGCCCAGTTTGGCCAGTTTGTCGCGTGTTTCGGGCCGGGCGAGGGCTTTTTGCACGAGATCCTGCAGTTTTGCTACGACATCGGGTGCCGTGCCTGCGGGCAGGAAAAAGCCGTTCCACTCGTAAACGTTGAAGTCCTTGAGACTGGGATCGGACTCTGCCACAGTGGCGACATTGGGCAATTCAGGCATGCGTTTGTCGGAGGACACAGCCAGCGCTTTGAGTTTGCCGCTGGTGACATAGTTCAGGCTGGAGGCGGCGTTGGCGAAGTACACGTCGACCTGACCGCCCATGACGTCGACGATGGCCGGCGCGCCGCCCTTGTAGGGAATGTGTACGGCATCGATGCCGGTGTCTTTTTTCAATAGCTCAGCGGCCATCTGCGCCAGGCTGCCAGGCCCGTAGGAGGCATAGGTGTAGTGGCCCGGTTTCGCTTTGGCAGCGGCGATGAAGTCGGACAGGTTATTAAAGCTCGACTTTTCCGCGGCGACCAGGATGTTGGGGACGGAGACGGCCTGCGATACCGGGATGAAGTCTTTCTTGGCGTCGTAGGGCAGCTTGCGCAATCCCGGGTTGATGGTGAATGCCGAGGAATCGTACAGCACGGTGTAGCCATCGGGTTTGGCACGTGCGACGTAAGAGGCGCCGATCGAGCCGCTGGCGCCGCCCTTGTTTTCGATGACGATGCTTTGTCCGGAAACCGCGCCCATGCCTTCGGCGATGATACGTGCGGCGTTATCGGCGCCACCGCCAGCCGAATACGGCACGACGAGGGTGATGGGCTGGTCGGGGTAGCCTGTGGCCTGGGCGGCTGTGGCGGCTACAGTAAAGGTGCTGGCGATGGCGGTCAAAGCCAGCCAGCGCTGCGTATGGGCGCTTTTCATTGTGTCTACACTCCTGTTTCTGAACGAGGCCCTGTTGGGTCGGGAATCGTCAACGCCAAAAGAAGAAGGGGCTCGTTCCGCGTGGCCGCCATCGTAGCGTGAGAGAGGGCGCGGCCTGTCTGGCACCAGAACGAGTGTCCGGTCGATGGACGTTTTGAAACAGGTGTTCGCCGTGTGGCCGTTTAGGCGGAGGACGAGGCAGCCGGCTGGACGCGGGCCGCCTTGACTCGGCGCAACCGGGCAAGGCTGCGCGGGGTGCTACGGGCCGACGCGAATGCGTTCTACGTTCAGTTCCTGGGCGAATCTGGACCGATCTCGGCCAGCATCGTCGGGCCGCGCGCCGATCCAGCCCTGTCCCAGCGCATAGGCCCAGATGTTGGCGGCGACGATCAGCAGAAAAAGCACGCGCATGAGGGTTCGCTCACAGGGATTGAGGGTCGGGTTGGGACGCGATCAGCGCCAGCCCGTCGAGGACGGGGCGGTCCAGATAGCAGGGGGTAGCGACTGGACTCATGGTACTACCTGCCTGCGCCAGCAGGCGTTGCGTTTCGTGTTCGACCTCGGGCCAGCCGCCGCCTGCGACATAGAGTGCTGCAGGCTGTCCGTAGCGTTGGCAAGCGGCCAGCCACTGCCGCACGACGGCGCCGGCCTGGGCGGCGGCGATGCCCGAGGCAATGGCCTGGTGCGTATCGGTCGGAAAATCGGTGACGGGTCCGTCGGCCAAGGGCAGGTTGGCGGTGCCGCGCGCGAGCGAGCTGCGCATCAACGCCGGGCCAGGAAGAATCAAGCCGCCAATAAAGGTGTCATCGGGGCCCACTGTGTCGATGGTGGTGGCCGTACCGAATGAGGCCAGCACGAATGGCGGGTGTCCGGGCGCCAATCGGCTACGAACACCGAGCAGCGATACGAGGCGGTCGGCACCGAGCTGCGCAGGCTGGGTGTAGCTATTTTTCAAATCCAGCAACTGCGCGCGCGAGGTGATCCAGTGCACAGGGCAGTTGTGGCGTGCCAGTGCATCGCGAATGCCGGCTCCTCGTTCGTCGCCTGCGACATTGACGCCCAAGGCCGAGATTGGCTTGTGCGTCAGCGTGCCGAGCCAGTCTCCCAGGGCGTGCGGATCGAGATTATCAAAGGCGATGGCGGCGGGTTCGCGAGAGCCCGGGGCGCCAGTCGGGCCGTTGTTGTTCGATTCACTGTCCAGCGGCGCTGTGTTGCCATTTGCGGGGGCGCATTCCGTATTGCTCGACGTTCCAGTCGCTGCGGATGGATGCAGCCAGCCGACCTTCAGACGGCTGTTGCCTGAGTCGATCAGCAGGATCATGGTGTTTGCTCCGCGGTACGCGGGCGAATCGAGACTTCGCCAACGGATACGGGGACGAGCCCCTGAGGCGTCTGTACCAGGAGCCG
Organism: Bordetella muralis; assembly: GCF_054781015.1. Lineage (NCBI taxonomy): Bacteria > Pseudomonadati > Pseudomonadota > Betaproteobacteria > Burkholderiales > Alcaligenaceae > Bordetella > Bordetella muralis. Next base: position 132,614 of record NZ_BAAGVF010000001.1, read on the forward strand.
GCCATGTTCGTCCAGGCCCTGCGCCGTGCCGCTGAACAGGACCGCGCCCTGATCTATGACATTGATGTCGCGGCCTGCCAGGGCGTCAATGGCGCTGAATCGTTGGCGAAAGGCGTCGAATCCGTTGGTTTCCAGGTCCTGAACCGCCTGGCGCCAGGCGTTTGCCGAGGCGCATACGATGTCGGCCACGCTGACGGCGGGGCTGTCCGTTTGCTGCATGATGGTCGTCCAGTCCGCTACAGAACGGCCCAGGCTCTGTGATAACCGATCAGCATCAGTCAGGTTTACGCCCATGCCAATGACAATGGTGTAGGTGTCCGGCAGGGCCAGATTGCGGGTTGATTCGACCAAGACGCCTGCTAATTTGGCATCGTGCCATTGCACATCGTTGGGCCATTTGACGCGCAGCGGATCGGCATCGCGTACCAGCAGGCTGCGCAGCGCCTCGCCTGCGGCCAGCCCGGCCAGAGGCGACAGGGCCGGCAGCCGGTGGGGCGGCATGCGCACAGGAAAGGCGCACGAAAACATCAGCGTGGCCCCGATACGGTTCTGCCAGGGGCGTCCGGCGCGTCCACGGCCGGCTGCCTGCTGGTGAGTGCCCAGCAGCCAGGGGCCCGAACAGTGACGCGCGCGCGCCAGCAAGTCGGCATTGGTCGAACCCGTGCTGGCAGGCCAGGCAATGTCCTGAAAGCCGTCCAATCGCGCAGACAGCTCGCGTACCAGCGCCTCGGGCGCTGGCAGATCAATAGGGCGGGCATCAGTAAGCATGGCGGCGATTGTAGGGCACGAGGGCGGGACGGGTCACGGCGGCTGTGACAAAACGGTCCACGGACAGGATGCCAGGGTGCGGGCAGCCGAAAATGGTTGGCGGTTGTCTCACGCAAAAGCGGCCGATCCCGCCGGACAGAGCGCAGGCGAGGTTGGTAACATGCAGGCTGCTTTCTTAATTTGCGCTCAAGTCATGTCTGCTCGTACCGAAATCCAGGCTTTTACCGGCGAGGCCGGCTGTATTGATTGCGCCATTGATTGGCCCGCTGGTACGCCACGGGGCTGGGCGTTGGTCCTGCATCCGCATTCTCTGCAAGGCGGGGCGCGGGACAACAAGGTGGTGACCACGATCTCCCGCGCATGCGTGCAGCACGGCCTGGTTGCCGTGCGTCCGGATTTTCGCGGAGTAGGCCAATCCGAAGGACAGTTCGACAAGGCCCGCGGTGAGACGCAGGATATGCTGGCGCTGGTGGCGCAAGTCCGGGAACGCTACCCCGAATGGGCCTTGGCGCCCTGGGTGTTGGCGGGGTTTTCCTTTGGAACGGCAGTCGCGGCACAGACATACGCGGGCCTGGCCGACGCCGGCGATACGGCGCTGCCTGTGGCACTGATGCTGATGGGAGCGGCGGTCCAGCGTTTTCAAGAGACAGAGGTCACCGTACCGGCCGACACGCTGATGGTGCATGGCGAACAGGACGATGTGGTGCCCTTATCTGAAACGCTGAACTGGGCGCGTCCGCGGGATGTGCCGATTGTGGTCGTGCCGGGTGCTTCGCATTTTTTCCATGGCAAGCTGCTCGTGTTGAGAGCGTTGGTGCAGGCCCGCCTCAAGGTCGCCCTGGACTGATTTTCGCCCGTTCGCGGGCCGCATGGCGTCACGCAACGAACCTGCCCGACCTGCGCCCCAGTGCGCCTTTACTGTTGTTGAACGTTATCGCTGCCGCGTGGTCAGACGGGCCTGCCTATAATGATGCTGCTTTTCACGAGGCCGGTTGTTGATGATGCGGCCTTTGACCGCCTGCAGGCTTGTTAACCCAATGTGTTGTCACTCGCCCGGGCTGCTTTTGATCGTGGACCCTTTTTGCCGATGAAACTCACTCGTTCCTTTCCGTCTTCTGTTGCGTTTTCCCGCCGTGTCCTGGCTGGTGCGGTGTTGTCGGCGCTGATGGCGTCAACCTCTGCCGCCTGGGCGCAACAACAGCAGCCGGCGGCGCCCACGCCAGCCGTAGCGGCTGCGGCCCCTGCCGGCGTCGCGCAGTTGGCGGAGCTATCGGCTGTACCAGCGCCCACCATCGCAGCGCGTGCGTGGATCACCATTGACGTCACCAGCGGCCAGGTATTGGCGTCGTCGAATCCGGACATGCAAATCGAGCCGGCTTCGCTGACCAAGATCATGACGGCTTACGTGGTGTTCAATGCGTTGGACGAAAAGCGGATCACGCTGGAGCAGCAGGTACCGATTTCCGAGCATGCCTGGCGCACTGGCGGCTCGCGTATGTTTGTCGAACCGCGCAAGCCTGTCACGGTCAACGAGCTGATTCAAGGCGTGATCGTGCAGTCGGGTAATGACGCCTCTGTGGCCTTGGCTGAGGCGGTGGGCGGCACCGAAGCGTCGTTTGCGACGCTGATGAACCAAGAAGCCGAGCGCCTGGGCATGGCTCACACGCATTTCATGAATGCCACGGGCTTGCCTGATCCACAGCACATCACGACGGTGTCGGACCTGGCCAAACTGGCCGTGGCCTTGATCAAAGACCACCCCGAAGAATTCCACTACTACAAGCAAAAAGAGTTCACCTATAACAAGATTACGCAGCCCAACCGTAATCGCCTGTTATGGGCGGACCCTTCGGTCGACGGCATGAAAACCGGTCACACCGATGCGGCTGGTTATTGCCTGGTGTCGACTGCGTTGCGTGGCGACCGCCGCGTGTTGACCGTGCTGGCCGGCGCAGACAGCGAAGCCACGCGCGCCGAAGAAAGCCTGAAGCTCCTGAACTGGGGCTTCCAGAATTTCGACTCGGTCAAACTGTACGACCAGAACCAACCTGGCCTGGACGCTCGCGTCTGGGAAGGCACGGTCGAGACCGTCAAACTCGGCCCGCCCGCGCCCCCGATTTGGGTGACCGTTCCGCGCGGCAAGTCCGGCGATATCAAACCCGTGGCGCAACGCACCGATCCGCTGGTAGCCCCGCTGACCAAGGGTCAGCAAGTCGGTACGCTGCAATTGACGCTGGATGGCAAGGTCTTGCGTACTGAGCCCTTGGTGGTCCAGGATGCGGTCGAACGCGCCGGCTTTTTCGGCCGTATGGTCGACTTGGTCAAACGTCAGTTCGAATAGACTTTTTAGCGAACTAATACGCACTGTCGAATTGGGGCAAGCGGGGCTATCCGCTGGTCCGTCAGATGAAAATCATCGGGGCGAGAAATCGCTGGGACAGTGCGGCACTTTTACTTTCTTGCGATTCATATCCATGAACAGGCACAGCGAAGGTTCGGCGTATAACGGCGATCCGGACCTGTGCTTGTCATTTTTTAGCTATCTTAGATTTTTAGGGGCCATTCATGATTCCGGGCATGCCAGGCGATAGCCAGGTGTATCTCAACGGTGAGTTCACGCGCGTCGACGAGGCCAAAATCTCGGTGCTGGACCGGGGGTTCATTTTCGGCGATGGTATTTACGAGGTCGTGCCGGTCTATCACGGCAAGCCGTTCCGCATGACCGAGCATATGAATCGCCTGGACCGCAGTTTGCAGGCCTTGCGCATTCCGTCACCGAAGTCGCGCGAGCAATGGCTGGAGCTGGTGAATGAGCTGATCCGCCGCTCGGCGACACCGAGTTGCGTGGTCTATCTGCAAGTCACGCGTGGCGTCTACAAGCGCGAACATGCCTTTCCCACAGCGGAAATCACGCCCACGGTGTTCGGCATGACCACGGAATTCACGCCGCCCACGGCCGAGCAGCGCGAACGAGGCATACGCGTGATCAGTATCCCTGACGAGCGCTGGTTGCATTGCGAAATCAAGTCCGTGTCATTGCTGGGCAACGTATTGGCGCGTCAGCAGGCAGCCGAGGCGGACATGGACGAGGTGATCCAGTTCCGTGATGGCTTCATGACCGAAGGCTCATCCAGCAATTTCTGGGTGGTGTCGGCGGGCAAGCTATTGGCGCCGCCGAAGGACAATTTGATTCTCGAAGGGATACGTTACGGGTTCATGGCCGAGTTGGCAGAGGAAACCGGTGTTCCGTTCGAAGCCCGTCGTATCACCCAGGACGAAGTCGCCTCGGCAGACGAAATCCTGGTGACGTCGGCGACCAAGGAAGTGCTGCCGGTGTTGCAATTCGACGGCAAGCCCGTTGGCAATGGCCGACCCGGCCCGGTTTATGCGAAGCTGCGGGCAGCGTATGATGCCCGTATTGCTGCTTTGTAAACCGACATTGCCCCTACGCGCATTGCGGTAAGTGTTATGACTACCATCCCCCCCGAAGAATCGCTGATCGAGTATCCCTCGGACTTTCCCATCAAGGTCATGGGCAAGCAGCATCCCGAGTTTGCCCAGACGCTGACCGAGGTGGTGCTGCAGTTCGACCCGGGATTTGATCCCGCCAAGGTCGAAATGCGGCCGAGCAAGGGCGGCAACTACATGGGCCTGACCTTTACCGTGCGCGCGACCTCGCGCGAGCAGCTCGATAATCTGTACCGCGCCCTGCATGGACATCCCATGGTGTCCATCGTCCTGTAAGGTCGGCCATTTGGCACTGTCATGATCAAGTGGTTGACCCGACCGACCGACTATGAGCCGGTATGGCAGGACATGCGGGCTTTTACGGCTGCGCGCGACGCCTGTACGCCGGACGAGGTCTGGCTATGCGAGCATGCTCCGGTGTACACCCTGGGGCAGGCCGGCAAGCCCGAGCACCTGTTGAATCCCGGAGCAATTCCCATCGTGATGTCCGATCGCGGCGGCCAGGTGACCTATCACGGGCCCGGCCAGGTGGTAGCCTATTCTCTGTTTGATTTGCGCCGTGCGGGCCTGTTTGTGCGCGACTACGTCCGTCTGCTAGAGGACGCGGCCATCGGCACATTGAGCGATTTTGGCATTGCCGACGCCTGTCGCCAGCCCGGTGCGCCGGGCGTGTATGTGCCGTATGGCGATGGCGGCCATGTGGCCAAAATCGCTGCATTAGGTATCAAAATACGTAACGGCTATGCCTATCATGGCGTTGCGTTGAACGTGAACATGGATTTGTCGCCGTTTTTAGGCATCAATCCCTGTGGCTATGAGGGATTGGTGACCGTCGATATGGCGACTTGCGGGGCGCGGCAGGATGTGAAGACTGTCGGAGAACGCCTCGCGGAACGCTTGTTGACCGCCTTGCCGCCGCCGGTGCGCAGGGATGCTGCAGGTTGACGCGCTAAAATGCCCTTTTCTTCCCCCCGTCCAGCGCTGCGTTATCCACGTGCGCCGGTCATGACGAAGGTGATGTATGTCTACTCTTGAGCCCACTGCTGCTGCGACCGAAGTGAAAGCGACCGCCACAACGCCGGCCGCCTACGACGCGACGCAAAAGCAAAAGTCGCAGGCCAAGACCGCACGGATTCCGATCAAGATCGTGCCGGCCGAGCGCCTGAAAAAGCCCGAGTGGATCCGCGTCAAGGCCGCTGCGCCGGGATCGCGCTTTTACGACATCAAGCGCATTCTGCGCGAGCACAATCTGCACACCGTGTGCGAGGAAGCCTCCTGCCCGAACATCGGCGAATGTTTCGGCAAAGGCACGGCGACCTTCATGATCATGGGCGACAAATGCACGCGGCGTTGCCCGTTCTGTGATGTGGGACACGGCCGTCCCGATCCGCTGGATACGAACGAGCCCGAGAATCTGGCGCGCACCATCGCCGCCATGAAGCTCTCGTACGTGGTGATCACCTCGGTCGATCGCGATGATCTGCGTGATGGCGGCGCGGCGCACTTTGTGGATTGCATCTCACGCATCCGCGCCCTGTCGCCCACGACGCGCATCGAGATCCTGGTGCCCGATTTCCGTGGCCGTCTGGAACGTGCGCTGGCGATCCTGAATGCTGGCCCACCTGATGTGATGAACCACAATCTGGAAACCGTGCCCCGTTTGTACAAGCAGGCGCGTCCGGGTTCCGACTATGCGCATTCACTGAAACTGCTGGCCGAGTTCAAGCAGCTGCATCCCGAGGTCCCGACCAAATCCGGGCTGATGCTGGGTCTGGGCGAGACTGACGAGGAAATCCTGCAGGTCATGCGCGACATGCGCGCCCATGGGGTCGACATGCTGACCATAGGCCAGTATCTGCAGCCTTCGGAACACCATCTGCCGGTGTTGCGCTACGTGCATCCCGATACGTTTGCGATGTTCGAGCGCGAGGCTTACGAGATGGGCTTTACCCATGCCGCCGTGGGTGCGATGGTCCGCTCGTCGTATCACGCCGACGAGCAGGCGCATGCCGCCGGCGTGAACTAAGGTATTTATTCCGGCTGGACCCGCGAATGCGCGCTGGTCCAGAACACATCGCCCGTTCCGTGGACCCCATTCAGGTGGCGGGCGAGTACAAACATCAGGTCTGACAACCGGTTCAGATATTGGCGTACCGAAGCATTCAGGGTGTCGTGCCGTTCGAGGGTGATCACCGAACGCTCTGCCCGGCGCGCTACGGTGCGAGTCAGATGAGCCAGGGCTGCTGGCCGGGAACCGCCGGGCAGGATGAATTCGCGCAGTGGCGGCAGGGTGCCGTTATAGTGGGCCAGGCGCTGATCTAAAAACGCCACCTGGGCATCGGTCAGTGTGGTGTGGCCCGGGATGCAGAGCTCTGCGCCCAGGTCGAACAAATCATGCTGGATCGTGCTCAGGTCCGCCTGCACGGGATCGGGCAGGGATTCGGTGCGCAGCAGGCCGATGACGCTGTTGAGCTCGTCCACATCGCCCAACGCCGCTACACGCGGTTCGTCTTTGCGCAGGCGGCTACCATCACCCAGGCCGGTCGTGCCATCGTCTCCGGTTCGTGTGGCGATGGCGGAAAGTCGGTTGCCCATGTAGAAAGTCTCTTTGCGTGGTGGTTATGTGTGGAAACAGATGGGTAGTGTAGTGCCGAGGCTAATGCCTGCGGACGCGTTATCCTGTATTCCTGTGCAGCGTCGGCAATAGCTGGCGTTCTGGGCCGCAGGGTCGGCCGAAGGAGAGGTGATGAACAAGATGCGTCGCGTATTGGGACGAGTGTCCATGTTGTCGGCGGTAACCCTGGCCGGTGTGGCCCTCTGGCAGCCCGTGCCAGCCCTGGCTGCCGAGCAGCAGCCATCAGCCAAGGACGCCACCGCGACGGCGAGTGGCGAAGTGCGACGGGTCGACGCCGCGGCGGGCAAAGTCGCGATCAAGCATGACGCGATATCGGACTTGGAATTGCCTGCAATGACGCTCGTGTATCAGGCCAGCCCGGCCCTGCTGGCCAATATCAAGCCTGGCGACCGCGTGAGGTTCACGGCCGCCCGCCAAAATGGCAAATATGTCGTGACAGCGATCAGTAATTAGATCGCGGTCAGTTTGCGGGGCGCGCTACAGCATCTGATCCAATTCCTTTACCAGACGCTCATGGAATCGCTGGGGATCCTGGATTTGCGGCGAATGTCCTAATTCAGGAAAAGCCACCAGCCGGGCGCCTGGGATCGCCTGCGCAGTGGCGGGCCCCAAGGCTGCGTAATTACCCAGCTTGGCAGCAACGTCTGGCGCAGCCGCATCCTTGCCCGGTGCCGTGTTGTCCTTCTCGCCGATCAGCAAGAGAGTCGGTACGCGCACTTGGCCGAACTCATGTATCACCGGCTGGGTATACACCATGTCGTAAGTCAAGGCTTGGCTCCAGGCGACCTGCTCGCGCCCTTCGCCCTGATACATGCCGGCTGCCATCGCGACCCAGCGGTCGTATTCGGGCTTCCAGGTGCCGGCGTAATACGTGTTCTGCTGGTACTTCTTGATACCTGCGAAGTTCGTTTTCAATTCGCGTGCATACCACTCGTCCACGGTGCGATAGGGCACGCCCTTGGCCTTCCAGTCTTCCAGGCCGATGGGGTTGACCATCACCAGTGCATCGACCTGGTCCGGGTACATCAGGGCATAGCGCGTAGCCACCATGCCGCCCATGGAATGGCCCATGATCACTGCGCGCTCGATATCCAGGCTCTGCAGCAAGGCATGGGTATTGGCGGCCAGTTGATGAAAGCTATATTGATAGGCGGCCGGTTTGCTCGATTTGCAGAAGCCGATCTGGTCGGGCGCCACTACCCGGTAGCCGGCGTTTGTCAGGGCGTCGATGGTGCCTTCCCAGGTGGCGCCGCAGAAATTCTTGCCGTGCAATAGGACGGCGGTGCGGCCATTGGGGCGTTCGGGCCGGATGTCCATGTAGGTCATGGACAATGACTGGCCTTGTGAGCTCAGCTTGAATTCACTGACCTGGTAGGGATAATTGAAACGTTCGAGCCGAGGCCCATAGTCGGGTACGGCGGGCTGGGCGTGAGCACTGGCGGCAACGAAAAGCGCTGTAGCGGCAATGGCGGGTTTGAACATGCGAGCCTTCATTGAGGGTGAACGAACTCATGCGACATCCATGCGCTGCGATAGTTCAGCTGCTTGTCAGTGAGTGCCCGTTCCGTTGCTCGGTTCTGGTATGTAACTCGTGCAATGTGCCGGCCTTGGCTGCATCACTCGCAGCGCGTTGCGGCACTATGCGGTCATGACAAGAGACCACCACCGCGCGCCAGCCTTGACGGGCGCGCGGCAGTCCTTGACGCTTTACAACACGTAGCGCGCCAGATCCTGGCTGGCAGCCGCTTCGGACAACTGTTCCTCTACGTAGGCTGCATCGATCTTGACGGTCTTGCCGCCGCTGGCCGTCGCGTCGAACGACAATTCCTCGAGCAGTTTTTCCATGACGGTGTACAGACGGCGGGCACCAATGTTTTCGGTACGCTCGTTGACTGAAAACGCCAGTTCGGCCAAGCGCTCGATGCCGTCTGGGGTGAAATCCAGATGCACGTCTTCGGTGGCCAGCAATGCCGAGTATTGCTTGGTCAGCGAGGCGTCGGTATCGGACAGGATGCGCACGAAGTCCTGTGCCGACAGCGATTCCAGTTCGACCCGAATCGGGAACCGCCCTTGCAACTCGGGAATCAGGTCGGACGGTCGCGACAGGTGAAACGCACCCGAGGCAATGAACAGGATGTGGTCGGTGCGCACCATGCCGTAGCGGGTGTTGACCGTGGTGCCTTCTACCAGCGGCAGCAAGTCACGCTGCACGCCCTGACGCGAGACGTCAGCGCCACCGCTTTCCTGGCGGGCGGCGATCTTGTCGATTTCGTCCAGAAAGACGATGCCGTTTTGCTCGACATTGGCGATCGCGACCGTACGCAGATCATCCTCGTTGACGCGCTTGGCGGCTTCTTCTTCGACGATGAGCTTGAAGGCCTCTTTGACCTTCATTTTCTTGGGTTTTTTCTTGTCGCGGGCGAGGCCTGCGAACATGCCGCGCAATTGCTCGGCCATGTCTTCCATGCCCGGCGGTGTCATGACGTCCATTTGGGGGACGGCTTGAGCGACGTCGATTTCGACTTCGAGGTCGTCGATTTTGCCCTCGCGCAGACGTTTGCGGAACGTCTGGCGGGCGCTGCTGTCGTCGTTGCGCTCGGGTTCGCCAGAGGCGTTGCGCGCGGGCGGCACCAGGGCGTCCAGAATGCGGTCTTCGGCTGCGTCTTCGGCCTGCGTGCGCACACGGCGCATTTCGAGTTCGCGCGTTTGCTTGATCGAGTATTCGGTCAGGTCGCGGATGATGGTGTCGACATCACGGCCGACATAGCCGACTTCGGTGAACTTGGTGGCCTCGATCTTGATAAAGGGCGCATTGGCCAGCTTGGCCAGGCGACGGGCGATTTCGGTCTTGCCCACGCCGGTGGGGCCGATCATCAGGATGTTCTTGGGGTGGATCTCATGGCGCAAAGGCTCGTCGACCTGCTGACGGCGCCAGCGGTTGCGCAGCGCCACAGCCACCGCGCGCTTGGCACGGTTCTGGCCGATGATGAATTTGTCGAGCTCGGAGACGATTTCCCCGGGGGTCATGGTGGATGCGGACATAAACGGAATCCTTGCTACAGCCGGCCGAAGCGGGCGCTTATTCGCCCAGCGTTTCGATGACGTGATTCTGGTTGGTGTAAATGCACAGGTCGCCGGCGATTTCCAGTGACTGTTTGACGATGTCTTGGGGGGCCAATTCGGTGTTGCGCAATAGGGCCAGCGCGGCCGATTGGGCGTAGGCGCCACCGGACCCGATGGCGGCCAGGCCATGCTCGGGTTCGAGCACGTCGCCGTTACCGGTCAGCACCAGGGTGTGCTCGGCGTCGGCCACAATGAGCATGGCTTCCAGGCGGCGCAGCACGCGGTCGGTGCGCCAGTCGCGGGTCAACTCGACGGCGGCGCGCATCAGGTGTCCCTGGTGTTTTTCGAGTTTGGCTTCGAAACGCTCTTGCAGGGTAAAGGCGTCTGCCGTAGCGCCGGCAAAGCCCGCCAGGATCTTGTCATGGTACAGGCGGCGGATTTTGCGGGCTGTACCCTTGATGACGATATTGCCCAGGGTGACTTGGCCATCGCCGCCCAGCGCGACACGGTTGCCGCGGCGCACGCAGACGATGGTGGTGGCGTGAAATTGTTCCATGCTTTCCTTCCTATGAAGGTTTGATCTGGGGGCGAAGCGACCGATTTCAAGGCGCTGCCCGAGCTTTAAGTGTATGCCGCCTGTTGGTGTGAAGGCGTCAGTATTTCAGTATGTTTCTGTGCTAATCGTGGGCGCGTCGTGTGACCATCCAGAACAGCAGGGCCGACAGGCTGACTGCCGCCCCCAGGACGCACACGCCCTGCCAGCCGGCATAGGCGTAGGTCGCCGTCGTGCTGATCGCTCCCAGCCCGCTGCCGGCTGCGTAAAACAGCATGTACAGGCCCACCAGCCGACTGTGCGCCTCGGGCCGGGTGCGAAAGATCATGCTTTGGTTGGTGACATGCAATGCTTGTCCTCCGAGGTCCAGCAATACGATGCCTATGATCAGCGCCCAGAGTGAGGTGTCCATCAGGGACAGGGGCCACCATGCCAACAGCAGCGCAGTCAGCGCCAGGGCACTGGTGCGTTGGCCGTGCCCTCGGTCGGCCCATAGGCCAGCCCGGGCGGCCGCGAGTGCGCCCACTGCGCCCACCAAGCCGAAAGCGCCAATAAGGGTATGGGAAAAGCCATAGGGCGGTGCGCTTAATGGCAGTACGAGCGCGCTCCAGAAAATGTTGAACGCGGCGAACATCAGGAGTGCCAGCATGCCCCGTATCTGGAGGACCTTCTCCTGGCGCAGCAGCGTCAGCATGGACGCAATCAGGCGCGGATAGCTCATCGCGTTCGATACGGTGCCCAAGACCGGCAGACGTCGCCATAGCGGTAGCGCAAGCATCAGCATCAGGGCCGCCGCGCTGAGATAGACGCCACGCCAGCCGGTCAGATCGCTCACGCCTCCCGCAAATACACGCGCGAGCAGCAGGCCGATGAATACGCCGCTTTGGGCCGTGCCCACGACGCTGCCTCGCTCATGAGGGGCAGCGACACTGGCGGCATAGGCGATCAGTCCCTGCGTCATGGCCGTGCCCAGCAAGCCGACGCCAAGCATCCCCGCGAGCAGCGCCGCCGCGGACTGCGCTGTGCCCACGACGGCCAACGCTGCCACCAGTGCCAGCAATTGAATTGTCATCAGGCGCCGCCGATCCACCCTGTCCCCCAATGGCACGAGCAACAGCAACGCCAGCGCGCAGCCCAGCTGGGTTGCAGTGACCACCCCGCCAATTGCTGCCTCGCTGATGCCAAACGATTGAGCCAATGCGTCCAGCAAGGGCTGGGCGTAATAGACGTTGGCCACGCTCAGTCCGCTGGCGATGGCGAACAGCCATATCAGGCTGCGTGGCATATCAGTGCGTCTGCTCGGTGCGTGGCCATGAACACTTGACGAGGGACAGGCAAGGGAGGTTTTCATGATTCTGTTGCACTCAAACTGGTTTTAAAATGAAACTGGTTTGAATGCTAGGCGATGCAGTTTTAAAATGCAACTTGTTGGTGTGTTCACATCGAATTGCCTGGAGACTGCATGCCTGACCGCAAAACCATGGACGACGAGCCGTGCCCGGTAGGGCGCTGCGTCGATGTTGTTGGAGATCGTTGGTCGCTGCTCATCGTGCGCGACGCCTTCGATGGCGTGCGTCGCTTCGGTGATCTGCAGCGCAGCCTGGGGGTGGCACGGAATATTCTTTCTGATCGGCTGCGCAAGCTGGTCGATGCAGGGATCTTGCAAACCCAAGCGGCGTCCGACGGTACGGCTTATCAGGAGTACGTGCTGACCAACAAAGGAAAAAGCCTGTTTCCCGTCGTGGTCGCGTTACGGCAGTGGGGTGAACGGCACATGTTCGAGCGGGGCGAACGCCATTCCGTGCTGATTGATAAACATACGGGCAAGCCTGTCGCGCGGATGGTCCCGACCGACAAAGAGGGCAACGCGCTGCCTCCCGAGGCCACGCATGTGCGAAAAGTCAGCTAAGCGGCCGTTCACAATCCCGCAGATCAGTTGGCGACCGCCTTGTTGTGCGTCAGACACGTGCTCGAGCAGCTTTCGCACTGATGCCTGGACAATCCCGGCAATGAAAAGGGCCGCATTTCGTTGAAGAATGCGGCCCCGAAAGACGAAAGCGAAAACGCGCCAAAGAGAGGTTAATCTCCGTAGAGCTTTTGACGCATTTCGCGCCGTTCCTGCGCTTCGAGAGAGAGCGTAGCGGTCGGGCGGGCCAGCAGGCGCGGGATCCCGATGGGTTCGCCGGTCTCTTCGCACCAGCCATATTCGCCACTATCGATGCGAGCAATGGACTGTTGCACTTTCTTCAGAAGTTTGCGCTCGCGATCGCGAGTACGCAGCTCGAGAGCGTGTTCTTCTTCGATGGTGGCGCGGTCGGCGGGGTCAGGCACGAATTGCGTTTCACGCAGGTGCTCGGTGGTCTCGCCGGCGTTAGCCAGGATGTCTTGTTCGAGTTGCTTGAGTCGTTCTTTGAAGAACGCCAGTTGGCGCTCGTTCATATATTCCGACTCGGGCATGGCCAGCAATTCTTCTTCGCTGGGCAGATCAATCGCCGTATCGCTAGTCGACTTGTTTGATTTTTTGGTTGCTGCCTTGGTAGCCATGAAAACACTCCACTATGAATCGATCCTGGCGCGATTGCGCGCGTCGGGATTGCGGCGTTAGCCCGCCAGGCACTGCTCCAAGCCCCGGGTGAAAATTTCCTGGGGCAGCTTGCGGCCGATAAAGACCATCTTGGTAGACGGCTTTTCGGCTGCGGTCCACGGCTTGCCGGGTTCGGCTCCCATCATCATATGCACACCCTGGAACAACATGCGGCGGTTGATGCCTTTCATGTACAGGATGCCTTTATAGCGCATGAGGTCGGGACCATAGACCTGCACCACACCGCCGAGGAATTCTTCCAGCCGTGCGGGATCGAACGGCTTGTTTGAGCGGAAGACGAATGCACCGATCTCGTCGTCGTGGTGGTGATGATGGTGATGTTCGTGATGGCAATGCGCCCCGCATTCGCCCTCGTGGTCATGATCGTGATCATGATCATGGTCGTGGTCATGACCGTGGGCGTGGCTGTGCGCCGCGTCGGGGTGCTCATCGGCCAGGAAATCCGGGTCGATGTCGAGAATGGAATTCAGATTGAAGCCGCTGATGTCGATGATGGACTTCAGGTCGACTTCGCCAAAATTGACCGGCGTAATGGGTGCACGCGGATTGATGCGCACCAGACGGGCTCGTAGCGCCTCGTAGTCGGCCTCGTTGACCAGGTCCTTTTTGGAGACCAGGATACGGTCGGCAAAACCGACTTGTTTCTGGGCCTCGGACTGGGCGTCCAGCGTTGCCATGCCATGCTTGGCGTCGACCACCGTGACGACGGCGTCCAGACGGTAGTATTCGGCGATCTCGTCGTCCATGAAGAACGTCTGGCACACGGGGCCGGGGTTGGCCATGCCAGTGGTCTCGAGGATGACGCGTTCGAAAGTGAGCTCGCCCGCCACGCGCTTGGCGCGCAGTTCGGCCAGCGTGCGCATCAGGTCACCACGTACCGTGCAGCAGACGCAGCCATTGCTGAGCTCGATGATTTCTTCCTCGCTATCCTGCACGAGCAAGTCGTTGTCGATGCTCTCCGGCCCGAATTCGTTTTCGATGACGGCAACGCGGCGGCCGTGGAATTCGGTCAGGATGCGCTTGAGCAGGGTGGTCTTGCCTGCACCGAGGAAGCCGGTGAGGATGGTGACGGGAACCATTTTGTCCAAACTGCGCTGGGTATTCATGGCAAGGCGGTAAGCTGAGAGCCCCAGGGCGCACGAGCGCGTCCAAGGCATAAAACAACAGGCGGCCGCGGTTGCGACCGGACGCAGGATTACAGCACAGTAAGGGCAGGTGGGCAAACCCCGGGACAACCCCCGGCACCGCACTGCGGTTACAGGCATAAAGCGGCGCTGTAATCTATTCGATGCAGTTATATGGGGATGTATGGCTGGATTTCAAGGGGGTAGCGTCTATCTGCTGTGCAGGGAGGACGGATTGTCCGTCAAATTTGCCCTATGTTGCACTGCACTAGCAGGCAGACTGACGGCTGTGGGGCCCTCATGCGGGCATGACGCTGGCTTTTCAGACCATGCGAGACGGGAGGTGTTGCCGGCAAATGCCACCGGACTCCTCCGGCCGGCTAGTCATTTCAATGCGTATGACCGTGATGATGACGATGGCCGGCATCTGCCGGCTGTTTTTTCTGGCATTGAGGGCAGAGCGCCCGGATTTCGGTTTCGTGTGTGGCCAGGGCAAAGCCCGTCAAGGCCACTCGATCGGCCAATTGTTGGCTCATGGCGGGGTCGCTGACCTCGGCCACGGCTCCGCAGCCAGTACAGACCACCAGCAAATCATGCGGCGCGCCCGCCGCGTCGTGACAAGCGGTCCAGGCATTGACGGCGTCCAGACGGTGGATCAGACCCTCGTCCATCAGAAAGTCCAGCGCCCGGTAGACCGTGGGAGGCGCTGCGCCGGGGTGCTCGGCGCGCATGGCGTCCAGGAGTTCGTAGGCCTTGAGGCTGCGGCCGTGACGCAGGAGCAATTCCAGCACTTTGCGGCGAATGGGCGTCAGCCGGCGGCCGCGCTCTGCGCAGAGCGATTCGGCGATATTGAGTTGCTCGCCAATAGAGTCGGGGCGAGTGGAGCGGGGCGGGGTGGGCATTGATCGTGGCAGCCGGATAGCGCCGGGCAGGCAATTCCGCGAAGGTATCAGAAAACGGACCATACGGGGAGCGCCCAGCCGGTCTTGCTGATATTTGTTATGATATAACATATCTAATTAAGCGAATAAACAGCCTGATTTCCCGAGAGCGGGCTGTATGTGTGGATATGTCTCATATTGTTTCGGCTGTGGCGTCTCGTCCTCGTGGGTCAGCGCTGCGAGCCTCTGTTTTTTTCCGGTTGAGTGTCGCGGCAGTTGCTGCGATCGGCTTGTGGGCGTTGACCGGATGGGCCATGGGCTGGTGGGCCGGCGCGTGAGCGGGATGGCGATGCTTATTCCCGAGGCGGCGGTGGAGGATGTGCACCTGTCCGGCGAACCCGTGATCGCGTTGCGCGAGGCGACCTTCGGTTGGCGCGGTCGGGCGGCGGTGCAAGCCGTATCCGGGCATTTTGATCGCGGCTCCATGACGGCCATTGCGGGACCCAATGGCGCGGGGAAGTCCACTTTGATCAAGGGCATCGTGGGACTGATGCGTCCGTTGGCCGGCGACCTGGATATCGATCCCCAGGATCGTCTCCGTTTGGCATGGCTGCCACAGGCCGCGGAAATAGACCGTTCCTTTCCTATCACGGTGCTGGACATGGTCGCCATGGGTGCATGGCGCCGTGTCGGCGCCTGGCGGGGCTTTGGCCACACGGAAACGCAACGGACTTGGCAGGCGCTGGAGACCGTCGGCCTGGCTGATGAGGCGGGCCGCATGGTGGGCGCGTTGTCAGGGGGGCAGATGCAACGGGCTTTGTTCGCCCGTCTGATGTTGCAGGACGCTCAAGTGCTGTTATTGGACGAGCCCTTTGCCGCCGTTGACAGCCACACCGCCGAGGTGCTGATGCAATTGCTATGCGAGTGGAATCGCCAAGGGCGCACCGTGGTGGCCGTCTTGCACGATCTGGCCATGGTGCGCGCGCATTTTTCGCAGACCTTGTTGCTCGCAGGACGGCAGATCGCTTGGGGTCCGACAGCCGAGGTACTGACGGCCCGCAATTTGGCGGCAGCGCGCGGCGTGCTTCAGGAATGGCTGTGAGACGCAGCGTGGAAGGAGGATCGCGATGACGTTGCTGGACTGGGCCGTGGCGCCGTTCGTCGACTATGGCTTTATGCGGCGCGCACTGGCGGGTACGTCGGCGGCAGCGTTGGGCGCCGCGCCGCTTGGCGTCTTTTTGGTGTTGCGGCGGATGAGTCTGATGGGGGACGCCATGTCGCACGCGATCTTGCCGGGTGTGGCGGCGGGCTTCCTGCTATCGGGTTTGTCGTTGTGGGCCATGCTGCTGGGCGGCTTGATCACCGGGTTGCTTGTCGCTGTACTGGCGGGCGTCGTTGCCCGGCTGACGCCTTTGCGCGAAGACGCGAGTTTTGCGGCGTTCTATCTGATTTCACTGGGGTTGGGTGTATTGCTGGTGTCAATGCGGGGCTCGAATATGGATCTGCTGCATGTGTTGTTTGGCACCGTGCTCGGCCTGGATGACGCGTCCCTGCTGCTGGTGACCAGCGTTGCGAGCGTGACGTTGGCGGCGATGGCGCTGCTGTATCGGCTGTTGGTGGCCGAGTGTCTGGACGCAGGCTTTCTACGAGCCTGCGGGGGACGGGGCACGTTGGCGCACATGGCCTTTCTCGTCCTGGTCGTCGTGAATCTGGTGGCCGGGTTTCAGGTGATGGGGACCTTGATGGTGGTGGGCATGATGATGTTGCCCGCTGCTGCCGCGCGTTTCTGGCAGCCGACCGTGGCCGGGCAAATCGTCTTGTCGGCGATCGTTGGAATCGTGTCCGGGCTATGTGGCCTCTTGTTTTCCTATCACTACAACTTGCCGGCATCACCCGCCATCATTCTGGCGGCGGGGCTGGCGTATCTGGTTTCTGTGGCTTGCGGGCCGCAGGGTGGGCTATTGCACGGCCTGATGGCTCATGGCCGTACCCGTTTTCGCTAAAGGAAGAACGATGCACAATTATTCTGCCGCGCAAGCACGGCGCCGTATATTGATGATGCTGACGTTGGGCGCTGCCAGCGTGTACGCGCCCGTCATGGCGCAGAGCGCCGAACCTCTGCGAGTCGTCGCCAGCTTTTCAGTGCTGGGCGATATGGTGCGCGAAATCGGTGGCGACGATGTGGCGGTGACGACATTGGTCGGCCCCGATGGCGATGCCCACACGTATGAGCCTACGCCGGCGGCGGCCCGTCAGTTGAAAGCGGCCAGCGTCCTGGTAGAAAACGGTCTGGATTTCGAAACGTGGCTGCCGCGCCTGGCGAAGGCCGCGGATTTTTCAGGGGCCACCATTGTCGCAACGGCTGGCATCACGCCGCGAAAAATGACTGAGCAGCAGGAACGCGGTCATGACCACACTGGCGGCGCGCATGATCACAGCGCCGACAAGAAGCCGGCTCAGGGAAACAACGATACGCATGGTCACGACCATGATCATGATGACGGTCAACATCACGATGAACACGATCATGGCCATGACCACGATCATGATGACTCCCACGCTCACGCGGACGGTGGCCACCATCATCACCACGGCGATCAAGATCCGCACGCCTGGCAAAGCCTGAAGAACGGCGTCATCTACGCCCGCAACATCGCAGAGGGCCTGGCCGCCGCCGACCCGGCGCACGCCGCGGCCTATCGTCAACGCGCGCAAGCCTATATCGCGCGCATCGAGGCATTGGACGCACAGATTCGCAAGACCTTTGCCGCCATCCCGACCGCGCGTCGCCAGGTGGTCAGCTCGCACGACGCCTTTGGTTATTTCGGTGACGCCTACGGCGTGCGATTCATTCCCGTGGCCGGCTTGTCCACCGACGCCGAGCCTGCGGCAGCCGACATTGCGCGCATCATCGAACTGGTCAAGCGCGAACACGTGCCCGCCGTGTTTGTCGAGAACATCAGCAGCCCCGCTCTGGTACAGCAGATCGCGCGCGAAACAGGGGCACGTACCGGTGGTACGCTCTACTCCGATGCGCTGGCTCCATCCGGACAGCCGGCGGCGACTTATCTGGGGATGTTTGAATGGAATGCGCGTCAGCTTTCCGAGGCATTGCAGCCGTAATAATGATGGCCTGTGCCGCACCGGCGGCGCAGGCTCATCCACATATGTGGATAGATGCTCGCGCGCGTATCGCCTTTGACGGGCAGGGCCGAATGACGGCGATCCAGCAAGATTGGCTGTTCGACGAAATGTTCGGCGCCTACACCACTCAAGGCCTGGAAAAAGGCCCCGATGGCAGCCTGCCTGCCGAGACCCTGAAGGGCATGGCGAAAGATTGGATGCAGGCTTTGGGCGAGCCGATTTCACACTATTTCACGCAGGCAAGCGTGAATGGAAAACCGATGAAATTCGCCGAGCCACGTGATGCCGTGGTGAGCTGGGACACCAAATCGCAGCGATTGACGCTGTCGTTCACGCTGCCCCTCGCTCAGCCCATGGTGCCGGATAAACAGGGCGTGCAGTTCGATATCTACGATCCGACGTATTTCGTCGCGTATGACTTTAGTGCGCCGGGTGCGGTGTCGTTGATCGACGCGCCGAAATCGTGTCAGCAATCTTATCGGCCGCCCGGCGAACTCGATTGGCAGACCATGCAGAAATTGGCGGCGATTCCTGCCGAGGCGGAAACCGTACCCGATGAGTTGCTGGCCATCACGAAGGGTCTGACACATCGGATAGAAGTGAGTTGCGGATGAGGAAGCCGTATGTGGTGGCACTGACATGGGCATTGCTGCTCTGGCTGCCGCCTTTGGCGGGATGGGCTCAGAGTGCGCATCCATTTGGAGTGCCGGAAAGCGGGGGCGCCGTGGCGGGGCCTGACTGGCTGAGCGGCCTGTTTGCGCAGATCTCTGCATGGCAATCGCATTTCTACAGACAGCTCACCGGTGCGGTACGCGCCTGGCAGGCCGACGGAACGGCCGCCTGGGGGTTGTTAGGCCTCTCGTTTGCGTATGGCATATTCCATGCGCTGGGTCCAGGCCACGGCAAGGCCGTGATTGCCTCGTATGTCCTGGCCAATCGCCAGACTGCTCGCAACGGTGCTTTGCTGGCCTTGTTGGCGGCTCTGTTGCAGGCGTTGGTAGCCATCGTGCTGGTCGCTGTCATGGCCTGGCTGTTGCACGCGACGGCACCGGAAATGAATCGCGCCACGCGTTGGCTGGAAACCGCGTCATACGCATTGATCACGCTGTTGGGAGCATGGCTGGTCTGGAGCAAAGCCTTGCGGCCCTGGCTGCGCCGACCGGGCCATCAACATGTCCATGATGTGGGGCAGGGGCATGCACACCAATCTACGCATGATGAGCGCGGTCATCACGCAGCGCATGATCATCTCGAGGCGGCGAGGCATCAACCCAATCATGTTCCGCTGAGCACAGACGTTGAGCCTCCGTCTCATGTCATTCCGATCCACAACGGTCATCACCATCATGATGACTGTGGTTGCGGGCATGTGCATGTCCCGTCTCCCGATCAAGTCGCTGGTGCGCTGGACTGGCGCAAAGCCATGTCGGCCATTCTCGCGATGGGTTTACGGCCATGCAGCGGCGCGCTCATTGTCTTGGTCTTTGCGTTGTCGCAAGACTTCTTCGCGGCGGGGATAGCTGCTGCGTTGGCTATGGGGCTGGGGACGGGGCTTACTGTTGCTGCATTGGCGGTTTTTGCCGTTGTGGCGGCGGGGGCTGCTACGCGGGTGGGGGCTTATGCTTCTGCTGTGTGGATGACTCGGGTGCGTGTGGGGATTGAGGTGGCGGCGGCGGTGTTTGTGTTGTTGCTGGGGGTGTTGTTGTTGGGGGGGCAGATTCGTGGCGGGGGGTGATTCACGGGGGCGTTTTTGAGTTGCGGTTTGCGTTCTATTGGCGCCGACGTGCGCCGTGTAAAAGCGGTGCCGGCCCTATCGCCCGGTCTGGCCGCCTGCGCGGCCAGACTCCCCTTCACCAGCCTCGCCAGGCGGGGCGGCTGGGCAAACTCGCTCCGCTGCGCTCCACTCAAACATGCCCAGCCGACTTCCCCCCGCCTGACAAGGCTGGTTCGGCGGGCTCTACGGGCCGGCACCGCTTTTACACGGCGCACGTCGGCTCACGTTGTCTGCATATGACGGATGTCTCCACAGTTGTTGGTACAGACAATGGCCACATCGTCGTCGATGGGGCGGCCGTATACGTCACAACTTACGCCGCGATTCAGCCGCGACCCGCGCCAGCCAGCAACCGTGGCATGCCACTACTGTGAGTCCCTGCCGGGTGCCTGGAAGCCGTGCCGGCCCGTAGAGCGCGGATTTAGCCCGCGAAGCGGGCCGAGGCCCCTGGTCATGGGCCGAGTCCGTGCGATAGGGCCGGTGCGGCTTCCAGGCACCCGGCAGGGACGTCTTCACAGAGACACACTCTGCCACCTCTGACCGAGCAACAGCCGTAATTTCTTCATGCGTCAATAATTGATATGTTATATCATCTCGTAGTTTTTGAAATGATATAACATAATCGAGACGGGAAATGACGTTAAACCCTCATCCGCTAGCGCTGGCACTCTCTCTAGCGCTAGCCCCCGCCGTGCAGGCGCAACCTATCCAGTCAGCAGATACCAACGCTGACGCTGCCGCCACCTTGGCTCCCATCACCGTTTCAGCCAATCCTCTAGGCCTGGACCCGGACAGCATGGCCTTGCCCGCACTCGTGCTGGACGGCAATGCGCTGATCGAACGTCGTCAAGGTACCCTGGGCGATACGTTGAACGGTTTGCCGGGTATCAACTCGGATACGTTCGGCGGCGGCGCCAGCCGGCCCGTGATCCGTGGCCAGACCGCGCCACGGGTCAAGGTGCTGTCAGATGGATCGGAATTGATGGATGCTTCCAGCATTTCCCCCGACCACGCGGTGACGACAGAGCCCCTCCTGGCGCAACGCATTGAAGTCCTGCGCGGTCCGGCCACGCTGTTGTACGGGGGCGGCGCCATCGGCGGCGTTGTCAACGTGCTGGATAACCGTATCCCCACGGCAATCCCGGAGAAAGGCGTCGAGGCCGAAGCAGAGGTTCGCGGTGCGACCGGCACCAACGAGCGTGCAGGCGCAGTGAGCATCACCGCCGGCACAGGCCAGTTTGCCGTCCACGTCGAAGGCATGAAACGTCGCACCGATGATTACGACGTGCCGGATTGGACCAGCAAAGAGCTGGCAGGCTCGTATAGCGAGTCCTCGCAAGGCAGCCTGGGCCTGTCGTGGATCACGCCGCGCGGCTATGTCGGGGTGGCATTCACCTATCTGGACAGCAAGTACGGTCTGCCCGGGCACAATCACGAGTATGAAGGTTGCCATCCCCATGGCACGCATCTGCATTGCGGTGGCCACGACGATCACGATCATGAGGGTGAAGACGGCCACGATCATGACCACGAACATGGTGAGGGTGAGGATCCTCCCTACGTCAAACTGCGCAGCAAACGTGTGGACGTTCGTGCAGAATATACCGAGCCTTTTGCCGGGTTCGAGAAAGTCCGGTTCCGTGGCGGCCTGACGGATTATCAGCATCAGGAAATCGAAGGCGGAGAAGTCGGCACCACCTTTAAAAACCGCGGCTATGACGCGCGTCTGGAGTTGGAGCACAAGCCGCTGTACGGCTGGCGCGGCGTAATCGGTCTGCAGAATTCGTTCAGCGATTTCAGCGCCGAAGGCGAAGAGGCGTTCTTGCCGCGCAGCGATACGCAGTCGACGGGTCTCTTTTTGCTAGAGGAATATCGTCTGGCCGATTGGCGCTTTGAGGTTGGTGCGCGCCAGGACTGGCAGCGTATTTCTCCCGAGGGCGATAACCCGCGTTCCAGCCAATCGGGCACGTCGCTGTCGGCTGCCGCGATCTGGGACTTTGCGCCGCAGTATTCGGTAGCCTTGTCGCTGTCGCGCTCGCAGCGTCTGCCCAACGCACAGGAGCTATATGCAGACGGTGTGCACTTGGCGACGAATACCTACGAAATCGGCAATGCCGATTTGAGCAAGGAAACTTCGCACAATATCGATTTGACCTTGCGCAAGCACGAAGGCGACACGACGTTCAGCGTGAGCGCTTTTCATAATCGGGTCAAGAACTACATCTATGCGAACACGCTTGATCAGTATGAAGATTTCCGCTTGATCGAGTACGCGCAGCATGACGCAGAGTTCACAGGGATCGAGGGT
Source organism: Bordetella muralis (assembly GCF_054781015.1). Classification (NCBI taxonomy): domain Bacteria; kingdom Pseudomonadati; phylum Pseudomonadota; class Betaproteobacteria; order Burkholderiales; family Alcaligenaceae; genus Bordetella; species Bordetella muralis. The sequence continues at coordinate 154,937 of NZ_BAAGVF010000001.1, forward strand.
GAGGTGCGCCACCAGTTCAACAAGGTGTTTTCTGCTGGGGTGTTCGGTGATTACGTGCGCGGCAAATTGACCGGCGGCGACGGCAATCTGCCGCGTATTCCCGCCGCGCGCGCGGGCGTGCGGGCCAACGTCAAGTGGCAGCAATGGTCAGGCGGTGTGGAATATGCGCATGTATTCCGTCAGAACGATATCGCATCGTATGAGTCGAGCACCGCTGGCTATGACATGGTGAATGCCGTGGTGAGCTATCGCAACTCATTTGGCTCCGACACTGCCTATGAGATCTATCTGCGCGGGACGAACTTGCTGGACAAGCTGGCGTATAACCACGCCTCGTTCATCTCGACCGCGGCACCGTTGGCCGGTCGAAGCGTGCTGTTAGGCGTACGGGTGACGTACTGATCGCGACGTAAATCTAGGATTTACGTCCCGCTCGTGGATGGGCCTGATCATAGGCTTTGGCCAGATGCTGAAAGTCTAGCCTGGTGTAGATCTGCGTCGTAGAGATGTTGGCATGGCCCAGCATCTCTTGCACTGCACGCAGGTCTTGCGCGGATTGCAAAACGTGGCTGGCGAAGCTATGGCGCAACACGTGCGGATGTACATGCGCAGGCAGGCCAGCTGCCTGCGCGAATTTTGCAAGCTGTGTCTGGACAACACGAGGCGAGATGCGCCGGCCTCGTGTTCCCACGAACAGGGCATTGGCGTCCGTATCAGTAGCGCTCGCCGCTGCCAATTGGGACCTGACTTCGATCCAGCGTTGTAGGGCCGTTAATGCGGCCTGCCCGACGGGGACGCTGCGGCGTTTGCCGCCTTTGCCCAATACCAGGACTTCGGCCTCGGCGAGGTTGAGCCAACTCGACGATTCGTAGTCGGCGGTACGGGTGTAATGCAAATCGAGCCCCACGAGCTCAGAGAGCCGCAGACCGCTGGAATACAGGAGTTCGAACATGGCGCGATCGCGCAAGCCCGCAGGCTCGGTAGCCAATTTTGCCGAGGCATGGTCCAGCAGTGCCTGTGCCTGCTCCACGGATAGTGCCTTGGGCAGACCGCGTGGCGCTTTGGGAGCACGCACGCCGACTACGGGGTTGCCGGCCAGATCTATCGTGGGTGCCCACCATTGATAAAAACCTCGCCAGGCCGCCAATGTGCGGGCCAGGCTGCGTGGTCCCAGGCCCTGCGCATGCAGGCGGGCGGCAAACTGCCGGATGTGGCTGTTGGTGAGCTGTTCGAGCGGCAGCTTGACTGCGTGGGCCAAGGTGGCCAACTGGCGCAGGTCGCGTCGATAGGCGTCCAGCGTGTGAGGGGAATAGCGCCGATGGGCCTGCAAGTGTTGCAGCCACGCATCCAGGGGCTGAGGCAGGGATTCTGAAACGGGATCGGGAACTGGCTCGGTCATGATGGATAAGCCTCAGGTCCAGGCATCGCCGCTTTTACGGCGAGGGGCAGGCACGGGTTGACCGGCCTGCGATCCGCATGGGTTAAAGGTAAGCAGGGGATTGATGGGGTGTGCTCCTGATCCCTGTCCTCTCGATATGTCAGGCCGGATTCTGCGGCGCAGGTGTATTCAGCCGGCGCAGTGTTGCCGAAGCCAGGCGGCCGATTGCTTCGAGGAACACCGTGCCCATTTCCGGGTTGAAGCGGGCAGGATCATCGGACCCCAGTACGAGCAGGCCGATGCTGGGTTGATCCACGTCGAAACGTAGCGGAATCAAGGCCAGCGATTGGGGCTTGGCATCCAGCCAGTTCACAGCCTCGAATTCGGTGTCCGGGCCACAGTACGGCGTTTTCAGGCTATCGGTAAAGTCGCGTACGTCCTGCGAGACAGGCGCACCGTAACCCGTGGGAGCCAGTCCGGCCAGATTCCACAACCGCAGGCCGACATGATTCAGGTCGAACTGCTCGGCCAGACCCAGTGCGATTTCGCCCGGCAGGTGTTGCGGCTCGCTTTCGCCCAGCAGGCGCGCACACCATTGCGAAACATGGTCACCGATAGCCTCATTCGAATCAGCGTTGTTGATCAGCTCGTTCAGGCGCCATTCGAGTTCGCGATTGCGTTCGCGCAGGGCCAGAATCTGCCGCTCTCCCAGCGAAATGGCGCGCGTACCGTGTGGGTGCGGGACTTGCAGCGTGGCAAAGACCTCGGCGTGCTGATCGAAGAATTCCGGGTTGTTTTGCAGGAAATCCGCGATGTCCTGGGCAGTGAGAGCGGTATCGGTCATTGAATGCGTAGCGTTTATCGGCCTAGGGCCATGGAGAAAACCAGCTTGTCGATATCGACCTGGCCGTTGTAGACAGAGGCGGCAGGGCCCGTCATGCGGAGGCGTTCGCCGTTCCAGTCCACGGTGAGGATGCCGCCGCGGGTATGGACCCGCACAGGCGAATCCAGCAGGCCGCGGCGAATACCGGCAGCGACGGCAGCGCAGGCGCCTGTCCCGCAGGCCAGGGTCTCGCCCGCTCCGCGTTCGTACACGCGCAGCCGGATGGTGTTGCGGTCGACGACCTGCATAAAGCCCGCGTTGACGCGACGGGCAAAACGAGGGTGGCGTTCGATCATGGGGCCGACAATGCCTACGGGGGCAGTGTCCACGTCATCGACTTGCTGGACGGCGTGGGGATTGGAAATGGCCACAGCCGAGACCTGCACGCTGCGCGGCGCGCCGGGGGGGGCTTCGGGCAAGTCCAATTGCCACAATGTGTCCTCGCCCTGCGTGTGCGAGGCCAGGCCATCAGTATCGAATGGCAAGGCGGCCGGATCAAAACGGGTCACGCCCATATCCACGGTGACTTGTTCGTCGTCGCCTTCGTCCAATACCAGAATGCCGGTCGCAATCTCTGCGCGCAGCGGATTCCGGTCGGACAAATGTTGTTCGTGCACGAATCGCACAAAGCAGCGTGCGCCGTTGCCGCAGTGCTCGACCTCCGAACCATCGGCATTGAAAATGCGATAGCGAAAATCCGCATCCGAACGCGTGGCCGGTTCGACCAGGAGAATTTGGTCGGCACCGATGCCGAAATGACGATCGGCCAGGGCGCGCGCGCGCTCGGGCGTCATGTGGATGGCTTGGCGTACGCCGTCGAGCACGACAAAGTCGTTGCCCGCGCCATGCATTTTGGTGAAGTTCCAGATCATGGGAGGATTATCGCGCATTACGTCAGGGCGTGGCAGGGGGGATGGAATGGCCGGAGACAGCCCCGGTCAATCCGTATGCTTTTGTGTGGTGCTGGTGGCGAGCAAACCAAAGCCAGCTCCCGCAGAATATTCAATAATATTTGGCTTGGCCCAAGGGGCGTGTCTTAAAGCGCCGATGAACCCAATAGTACTGGCTGGGGCAACGCCGGACCCAGCCTTCGATGTGCTGGTTCAAACGTGCCGTGGCTTCCTCCAGTGTGCCTTCGCCAGGGAAGTCTGCCAACGGCGGCATGACTTCGACGTGATATCGGCCCGTATCGGGATCCCAGAAATCGATCACGGGCACGACCGCCGCGTCCCATTTGCGAGCCAGTTGGGCGGTAGCCTCGAGCGTGGCTGCCGGTATGCCAAAAAAAGGCACAAACACCGCGCCCTGGCGGCCAAAGTCCATATCGGGCAGGTAATACACCGGCCGCGGCGCGCGCAGATGGCGGATCAGATCGCGCACGCCATCTTTGCGGCTCACGAGGAAAACCTCGTTGAATCGGCCGCGGCCGTTACGTACCAGGGTGTCCACCGCCGGATCGCTCTGAGGCGTGTACATGGTGGCGCTGCTGGGCACATCCATCGTCAAGCGTGTCGCGGCCGCGTCCAGCGCCACAAAATGCGGCGCCAGCAGCAGGACCCGCCGGCCCTCGGCGATCAAGGCGTTGATCCTCTCGGCGCCCTCGGTGGTCACCATTTCGCGTATGGCCTCGGGCGTGCCGTACCACAGGACGCCTCGGTCTACGATGGTCTGTGCCAGCGCGCGGAAATGCGCCCGCATCAAGCTCTCCCGTTCTGCCTCGGAGAGCTCGGGAAAGCATAGTTGCAGGTTCAGGCGCACGATGCGCACGCGCGAGCGGGCCAGTTTGCGGGTCAGCCAGCCGAGTCCAGCACCTATGTGTTGGCGGGTGGATGGTCGGATGCGGCCGAACCAGGCGAATAACGCGTTCAGGGCTCGCAGTTTGAAATCATTCATGAGAGTCAGCCCCGGGGGATGCGGACGAGGACGGCTTGTCGGACGCCTGGGGTCCAGGCATGGGCGGAACGGGCGGCGCACCGCGCGGGGTCTTGTAGCGGTTGTAACTCCACAGGTATTGATGCGGCATGTGGCGAATCACCTTTTCCATGGCGGCATTGAATAAGGCGGCCTGGGCTTGTGGATCCTGTGGCAACGGGTCGGGCACGCGCGAGAAATGGACGCGCCAGCCTCGGCCTTTCGGCAGGCGTTCGCCCGTCACGACGATCACGGCGACCTGGGTTTGAGCAGCGAGCTTGCCCGGCAATGTCATGGTGTACGCCATGCGTCCGAAAAACGGCGCCCAGACGCCGTCGCCTTCGCCAGGCGCTTGGTCGGGCAGAAGGCCGACGGCTGTGCCTCGGCGCAAGGCGCGCACGAACTCGCGTACGCCCTGCATATTTGCGGGTACTGCCTTCAGGCCGGACGTGTTACGTGCGGTATCGAGCAATGGCGCAAAGGCCGCCATGCGAGGCGGTCGGAACATGACGGTCATCGGGATGTGGCACGCCACTGCCACGTAGCGGGCCGTGATCTCGAAACAGCCGAGATGCGGTGTCAGGAACAAGATGCCCCGATTTTCGGCCAAGGCAGCCTCGACGACGTGAACGTCGTCCGAAACCGTCTTGGCGAGGCTTTCTTCACCGCGGAACCAGACCTTGGGCATTTCCATCATCATGGCGCCGGTTTCGGCGGCTGCCCGACGGGCAAATGCGGGATCCGGATAGCCCGCCTGGGCGGCGTTGGCCTGCAGGCGTTGCCGGTAGCGCCCCGGGAACGCGTAGATCAGGCGGCCCAGCACTCGTCCTGCCACGTGCAAGACAGGCAGGGGAAGCAAGGCAACGGCGCGAAACAAGGCAAGCAGCATGCGGGTCGGATCATGTGTCGCAGCGTGAAACCCACGGTGCGAAGTCTCTACAGATAAGCGTATGAATTCATGCCATAAGCATGGACCCGGCATTTTCGCCTAAAATGCGTTCTGTCGCCGAGTTAACCGACAACTTGCGGGGCGACGCCTGTTGCGCGCGAGCGTTTCGGCAAAATCCGCTAAAGCGTCGCGCCCAGATCCTTATCCATTCAGGTTCAGATCCGCGCGCAACGCGCCTCGTTAAACCTGTGTGCCGGCTTTGCCGGTCTCGTAAGGACGTACCCGTGGCCAGTAACGATTTTCTCTTTACCTCTGAATCCGTCTCCGAAGGGCATCCGGACAAGGTCGCCGACCAGATTTCCGATTCCATTCTTGACGCCATTTTTACCCAAGACCCGAATGCGCGCGTCGCTGCTGAGACGCTGTGCAATACCGGGCTTGTCGTGTTGGCTGGTGAAATCACCACGACCGCCAACGTCGACTATATCCAGGTCGCGCGCGACACCATCCGCCGCATCGGTTACGACAATACCGATTACGGTATTGATTACAAAGGCTGCGCGGTGCTCGTGGCCTATGACAAGCAGTCGCCTGACATTGCTCAGGGCGTGGACCGTACCTCCGAAGACTACTTGAACCAGGGCGCGGGTGACCAAGGCCTGATGTTCGGTTACGCCTGCGACGAAACCCCCGACCTGATGCCGGCCCCGATCTGGTACGCGCACCGTCTGGTGCAGCGCCAGAGCGAACTGCGCAAGGACGGCCGCCTGCCGTGGCTGCGCCCCGACGCCAAATCCCAGGTTACGTTCCGCTACGTCGATGGCCGCCCGGTCGAGGTCGATACCGTGGTGCTGTCCACGCAGCATGCGCCCGAGATCTCGCAATCGTCGATTCACGAAGCCGTCATCGAAGACATCATCAAGCCCAGCTTTCCTGATGGCCTGATCACGCCCAAGACGAAATTCCTGGTCAACCCGACCGGCCGTTTCGTGATCGGCGGTCCGCAAGGCGATTGCGGCCTGACCGGCCGCAAGATCATTGTGGACACGTACGGCGGCGCTTGCCCGCACGGCGGTGGTGCTTTCTCCGGCAAGGATCCTTCCAAGGTTGACCGTTCGGCTGCGTATGCTGCGCGCTATGTGGCCAAGAACATCGTGGCCGCTGGCCTGGCCCGTCAATGCCAGGTACAGGTCAGCTACGCCATCGGCGTAGCCGAGCCGATCAACATCACGGTCTATACCGAGGGCACCGGCGTGATCTCCGATGATCAGATCGCCAAGCTGGTGCGCGAGCACTTTGATCTGCGTCCCAAAGGCATCGTCAACATGCTCGACCTGCTGCGCCCGATCTACACCAAGACGGCGGCTTACGGTCACTTTGGCCGTGCCGAGCCCGAGTTCTCTTGGGAAGCCATCGACAAGGCTCAGGATCTGAAGAAAAGCGCGTAAGCCCTTTATGCGCTGATCTGACGGCCACCCTGCGAGGTGGCCGTTTCGTTTATGGCCGGAGAGTGTCAGAGGCCGCTTTGGGTCGAATAGCGGCGGGATGTCCTGGCGTCTTTGATACTAGATCCACACATCGTTCTGTGCGGTTCGTTCTCCAGTTTGTTCCCCTGTGTTGAACACGCCGCGAGGCTCGATCAACATCAGCTTGACTTCGTGTTCGGCGTACGGCTTGTGCTCGGTTCCTTTGGGAACAATGTACAGCTCTCCCTGCCGCAGCAAAATGTTGCCGTCGCGGAAATCAATACGCAACTCGCCTTCGAGGACGAGGAAAGCCTCGTCCGTGTCGGCATGCGTATGCCAGATGAAGTCGCCTTCCAGGCGAACGATCTTGAATTGGTAGTCGTTCATCTCGGCCACGACCTTGGGTGACCACTGTTCGTTGAAAAGCGTGAATTTCTGGGCGAAATTGATCGGGTGGTGATGACGGGCAGCGGGCGCCGTGGTCATGTTGGAATCCTGATGAATAGACGGGAATCAGCATGTTAGGAGCGTGTCTGCGGCGAATCTTGCACGATCGTGCAAGTCGGCGTCATGGATTTACCGTGACTGTTTTATTCGTGTCATCCATCGAGCTGGAGGGACGCCGTACGCGGCAGTGAACTGGCGCGCCATGTGGCTTTGATCAAAAAAGCCGGCCGTCAGCGCCGATTCGGCGATGGTTTGGCCCGACCGCATCAACTGCCGTACGCGATCGAGGCGGCGCATGGTCAGATAACGATACGGGCTGGTGCCGTAGAGCGACCGGAAATCCCGGCACAACTGCCAGCGGTCCATGCCACTGACTTGCGCCAGCGCATCCAATGTGATGGTTTGCTCCAGGGAATCATGGATATAGGCTCGGGCGCGTTCCACTGCAATGAAGTCAGGATGGCGCCGCATACGGCGCTGCCCGGCTACGTCGATCAGGGCCTGTGCCAGATCATGCAGCGCGTCGTCTTCTTCCATGGGATCGACGCCGGCGTCCATGTCTCGAAGCAATGGCGCAAGCGCACTGCGAAGCCGAGGGTCGCCAGACAGGCCGCCTTCGACGAACGGCAGCGGTTTGCCACCGAGAATCTGCTGGATCAAGGAAGGCTCGATGTACACCATCCGGTAATGAAAACCCGCCTCGGTCCCCGCTTCGCCGTCGTGCAGTTCATCGGGATGCAACACCAGAATGGTGTTCGGCAGGCTATGGCGCTGCGCGTGGCGATATTGAAAACTCTGCACGCCGCCCAAGGTCAAGCCGATGGCGTAGGTATCGTGCCGATGCGGCGTGTAACCATGCCCTCCGAAATAGGCTTCGATACGTTCGAGGCGTCCTGGCTGGCTAGCGTGCTTTACCCAATCGCGAGGCGTCGTCGTCTTGGCCATTTTGCACGTTCCACGTCTCACTATCCCTTGCGACGCGGATATCCCTGGGCACGAATCCGGTGCCACACAATCTGTTTTTCTTCTTCGGTCATGAAGACCCAGTTGGAGACCTCCATGGCCGTGCGGCCGCAGCCGCGGCAGATCTCGTCGAACAGCGTGGAGCAGACTGCCACGCAGGGGGAGTCGGTCGCAACAAAAGCGTTTTGCGACGGTTCTGCGTCGCCAGGGGCAACAGTGTCGCCGTCAGAGGTGGATAGGGTGTGACTCATCAGGCGCAGCTTAGCATCCGCGGTGCGTCCCTTTTTGCAAGGCCCTGACGCAGGGTCGGATAAGCACGTACGCAATGGCGGGATTATCCGGCCCGGTTACGCTGGAGCCGCTCAGTTAAACAACTGTCGCGCTTCTTCCACAATCAACTCTGGTATTTCCTCGGCCAGATAATGCGCACCGGGCAAGGCACGGCCCGCGATATCGTCGGCGACGGCGCGCCATAGTCCCAGCACGTCGAAATTCTGTCCGACGGCGCCGCGCTCGCCCCAGAATACGCGCACGGGCATGCGCAGGCGTTCGGCTCGTGCACGGCCGTCACGGTCGTGTTGCAGGTCGATGGTGGCTGAGGCGCGGTAATCCTCGCAGATGCCGGTGGCCCAGTTCGGCAGCTGGGCGCAGCGTTCGTATTCGGCCAATGCCTCGGGTGCGAATAGCGCCAGGCCCCCAGGCCGGCTGCCCATGACGGAGCGGATATAAAACACCGGGTCATGTTCGATCATGGTTTCGGGAATCGGCGCGCGTTGAATGAGCCAGAACCAATGGAAATACGCTTGTGCAAAGGCACGCGTGGTGCCTTCGTACATATCCAGAGTGGGCGCGATATCCAGCAACATCATGCGCTGCACGCGCGCGGCATGATCCAGCGCCAGACGATGTGCGACACGCGCGCCGCGGTCGTGAGCCAATACATCGAATTGCTCGTGGCCCAACGCACTCATCAGCTCGGCCATGTCGCGCGCCATCTCGCGCTTTGAATGCGCGGCGTGAGCGGATGTGGCCTCGGGTTTTTCGCTGTCGCCGTAGCCGCGCAAATCCGCGGCGATGCAGGTGTTGGTTCGAACCAGATCGGGCCAGACGCGATGCCAGATGACGTGCGTCTGCGGGTGGCCGTGCAATAGCAGCAGCGGTGGTCCGTCGCCCTGGATGCGGGCGGCTATGCGCACGCCATTGACCACAAAGGTTTGCAAAGGCAGATCGAATAGGGAGTCAGTCACGTGCGTTCCAATTTCAAGGCATACAACAATACACGGCCAATCGCGTGTCAAAGCACCAAAGGTTCCTTAGTTGGGTTCGATGCCGGCGGCCTGGATGACACCGGCCCAACGCTTCATCTCGGCAGCAACCATGTCGTCGGTTTGGCTCGGGGTGGAGATCAATGGCTCAAAGCCTTCTTTTTTCATGCGTTCGATCACCTCTGGTGAACGCAACGCATCGCCCAGCTTGGCATTCAGCGTGTCCACCACCGCCTGGGGTGTGCCCGCTGGCGCACTGATCACAAACCACGTGTTGAATTCGTAATCAGGCAGCCCCGATTCGGCGATGGTCGGCACATTGGGCAAGAGCGGAGATCGGGTCTTTCCCGTCACGCCCAGAGGCTTGAGCTTGCCGCCATCAACCTGCGGTTTTGCGGCCGACAGCACGGGAAAGCTCATCTGCACTTGGCCGCTGATCGTGTCCAGCATGGCGGGGCCGCCGCCTTTATAGGGCACGTGCAGGATTTGCGTTTTGGAGACGGACTTGAATAGCTCTGCCGCCATGTGGAAAGTGCTGCCGGTTCCGGCCGAGCCAAAGCTCAAGGCATTGTCGGGCCGCGCGCGAACGTACGCCAGCAGCTCGGCGACGTTGTTGACCGGCAGACTATTGGTCACCGTCAGCACATGCTGCGACGTCGCGATCGTGCCTACCGACCGCAGATCCTTCAGCGTATCGAAAGGCATGTTCTTGAATAGCGACGGATTGATCGCCAACGACATCGTGTTGATGGCGAGCGTGTAGCCATCGGGTTGTGCGCGTGCCACGGCCGCCATGCCGATATTGCCGGACGCGCCTGCGCGGTTTTCCACCACCACGCTTTGCCCCAACTGCTTGGCCCAGGCATCCGCGATCAAACGTGCAGTGATGTCGACGCTGCCTCCGGGTGCGAATGGCGCAACCAGCGTAATGGCGCGTTCAGGGAACGTCTGTGCCGAGGCGGATGTCGCAACGATACAGCCCGCGGCTGATACGACGGCGCAGAAGATCTGTCGGGAAAGCAATGACGTCATGGATGTCTCCTTGGGGCCGCGAACATGGCACGGCTGTGGTTTGATGTTGTGCAGCCAGTGTATAGGCCAAGTTTGTTCTTATAATTAATAAATAAATAAACCGTTATTTAAAATAATTTAATAATGGACTGGCTCAGACGCCTATGAATGCCATCTCTGACTTGGCGTTTTTTTCACTGTTGGTGAAACACGGCAATTTATCGGCAGCGGCACGCGAGCTCGGCTTGACGCCGCCAGCCGTGAGCACTCGGCTGGCCAATCTGGAACGCCGGCTGGGCGTGCGGCTGCTCAACCGCACCACCAGACGGGTTACCGTCACGCACGAGGGCGAGCGCTATCTGGCCGAAGGCAACCGCATCCTGGCTGACCTGGAGGCACTGGAGCGCAACATCGCCAGCGGCCAGGCCCAGCCCCGGGGGCTGCTCAGATTGAATGCCACCTTTGGGTTCGGCCGCGCCCACATCGTGCCGGCGGTGTCTGATTTTTCGCGCGCGTTTCCCGAGGTCGAGGTCCAGATGCGTTTGACGGATCGTCCCGTCAACCTGTTGGACGAGGGTTTTGATGTCGCTGTGCGTTTTGGCGACATCCCCGATGCCCGGCTCACCGCGCGCAAGATTGCGTCGAACCGGCGGCTGCTCTGTGCGTCGCCCCGTTATTTACAGACAGCGGGCGAGCCGCGTGCGCCAGGCGATCTGTCGCGTCACCGTTGCATCGTGGTACGCGAAAATGACGTGGCCTATGGTACGTGGCACCTGCGCAGCGGACAGCGTGTGGAAACCGTCAAAGTGCGCGGTCCGCTGAGTTCGAACGACGGCGAGAGCGCGCTGCAATGGGCTTTGGATGGCCACGGTATCGTCATGCGATCCGAATGGGAGACCGCGGCGTATCTGCGTTCAGGACGATTGCGGCAGGTCTTGTCCGACTGGCATACGCCGCCGGCCGACATCCATGCCTTATATCCGGAACAGCTGAATCTGCCCGCCAAGACCGTGGCGTTCGTGGATTTTCTGGTGCAGCGTTTCGCCGGCCATGTCCGGCCGCCTGGCAGCGACCGGGACGTGTGGTAAGTCCTCGTCTTGCAGTCGTCATATTTCTGTCTTTGACGTGTCACATTCAGCAGGCTAAATCGCGGGATCGATGACTTTCGCGCTGGGGATACCTATGCGTATCGTTTTGGTTACTGACGCCTGGCCTCCGCAGGTCAATGGCGTAGTCCGCACCTGGACCACCATGCAGCGCCTGCTGACGCAATGGGGACACGAATTGATCGTGGTCAATCCCAATGGCGCCCCCTCGGTGCCCGCGCCGTCCGAGCCCGAGTTGCGCCTTTGTCTGACGCCGGGCCGGCAATTGCGGCGCATCCTTGGTGATACCGTGCCTGATGCTTTGCACATCGCTACTGAGGGGCCGCTGGGCCTGGCGGCAAGGCGCATGGCCTTGCGCAAAGGGTGGCGGTTCACTACGTCGTTTCACACGCTGTTTCCGGATTATCTGCAGGCACGGATGGGCATTCCCGCATCGCTGCCTTGGCGATTCATGCGCTGGTTTCATCGCCCATCGGCTTGCGTGCTGGTGCCGACGCCCACCGTACGCGATATTGTGGCGGCTCGTGGGTTGGCAAACCTGCGGGTATGGTCGCGCGGCGTGGACGCCGCGCATTTTCGTCCGGGCAAGCGAGATGCGTTCGAGGATCTGCCGCGGCCGATTTTCCTGAACGTGGGCCGCGTGGCTCGTGAAAAGAATCTGGATGCGTTCCTGTCGCTGGATCTGCCAGGCAGCAAGGTGGTGGTCGGCACGGGACCCGATGAGGCTCGGCTGCGCAAAGCCTATCCCAACGTCCGCTTCCTGGGCATGCAGCCCGATGCGAAACTCCCGGCTTACTACTCGTCGGCCGACGTCTTCGTATTCCCCAGCCTGACAGACACGTTTGGCCTGGTAATGCTGGAATCCATGGCCTGCGGTACCCCTGTTGCCGCATTCCATACCGAAGCGCCGCTGGCGGTGATCGATGCCGGCGCCACGGGGTTCGTGAATGACGACCTGGCAATGGCGTGCCGCCAGGCGCTGGAACTGGACCGTACGGGTGTACGCGAGGGGGCATTGAAGCGTACCTGGGAAAAGATCGCGCAGGATCTGCTGCAGGCATTGGTGCCTTTGACGCCGGCGGGCGAGGCTGCGTGGCCCATCTCGGCAAATTCGGCGGCAACCAACTCACTGACCCCGCAGGTGTAGGGCGGCTCTGCCGCTTTTTCGCCGCTTGGTTGCATCCCTCGTTGCACCCGGTACAATTCGTCTCAGTCCTGAGGAGCGCTGCGACGATCCCCGGTTTGTCCCTGTCGGGGCGGCCAGGCGGGTTGCCAGGCTCAGGAATCTCACCAGACGTCGCCCAGGCGGCGTCCAGCAACGGCGCTCACCTTTGTCGCAGCAGGCAAAGGCGGGCGCCTTTTTCATGATTGGGTGTTCCGTACGGTTGCCTGCGACAAGCACTGCCGTTGATATCTAGGAGCACTCACCACATGACTACCACCCCCGATTTCCTCGTTGCCGATATTGCGCTGGCCGGCTGGGGCCGCCGCGAACTGGCGATCGCCGAAACTGAAATGCCAGGCCTGATGGCCATCCGCGAAGAATTCGCCGCCAGCCAGCCGCTCAAGGGCGCACGCATTGCCGGCAGCCTGCACATGACCATCCAGACCGGCGTGCTGATCGAAACGCTGGTGGCGCTGGGCGCCGAAGTCCGCTGGGCATCGTGCAACATTTTCTCGACCCAGGACCACGCTGCCGCCGCGATCGCCGCGACCGGTACGCCGGTGTTCGCCGTCAAGGGCGAGACCCTGGAAGAATACTGGCAATACACGCACCGCATTTTCGAATGGCCCGAAGGCCGTCATGCCAACATGATCCTGGATGACGGCGGCGATGCCACGCTGTTGTTGCACCTGGGCGCACGTGCCGAGAAAGATATCTCGGTCCTGGCCAAGCCGGGCAGCGAAGAAGAGCGCGTGTTGTTCGCGTCCATCAAGGCGACGCTGGAACGCGATCCCAAGTGGTATTCCACCCGCTTGGCCGAAATCAAGGGCGTGACCGAAGAAACCACCACTGGTGTGCATCGTCTGTACCAGATGTCGCAAAAAGGCGAGTTGGCATTTGCCGCCATCAACGTCAATGACTCGGTCACCAAGTCCAAATTCGACAACCTGTATGGCTGCCGTGAATCGCTGGTCGACGGGATCAAGCGCGCGACCGATGTGATGGTCGCCGGCAAGATCGCCGTGGTCGCCGGCTATGGCGATGTGGGCAAGGGTTGCGCGCAGGCGCTGGCCGCCTTGCGCGCCCAAGTCTGGGTGACCGAGGTCGACCCCATCTGCGCCCTGCAGGCTGCGATGGAGGGCTTCAAAGTCGTCACCATGGAAGAAGCCGCTCCGCTGGCAGATATCTTCGTGACGGCCACGGGCAACTATCACGTCATCACGCGCGCACACATGGATGCCATGAAAGACCAGGCCATCTTGTGCAACATCGGCCACTTCGACAACGAAATCGACGTCGCTTCGGTGGAAGGCCTGCAATGGGAAGAAATCAAGCCGCAGGTCGATCACATCGTGTTCCCTGACGGCAAGCGCATCATTCTGTTGGCCAAGGGGCGTCTGGTGAACCTGGGCTGCGCCACGGGCCATCCTTCGTTCGTGATGTCGTCCTCGTTTGCGAACCAGACCATCGCACAGATCGAATTGTTCACGCGTAACGACGCGTATGAGCGCGGCCAAGTGTATGTGCTGCCCAAGCAACTGGACGAGAAGGTCGCTCGCCTGCACCTGAAGAAACTGGGCGTGAAGCTGACGACGTTGCGTCAGGATCAGGCCGATTACATCAATGTGCCGGTCGAGGGCCCCTTCAAGCCCGAGCACTATCGCTATTGATCCTGTAGCACAATAGGTGGATGCTTAAGGCCTGTGCATAGACCGCACGGCGCTACCCTGATGGGCAGCGTCGCTGCAACGGGTTATGCCAGGCTTGCTGTATCGCTGCGCCCCCGGGCGCGGCGGATTTCGCCTACCTGTGGGCGCCTTATCGGAGAGAGGACGATGACTTTGATCTTAGTTTGGCTATTGAACGCGGTGGCCCTGTTGATAGTGGCGTATCTGTTGCCAGGCATCACAGTGGCCAGTTTCGGCTCGGCGCTCGTTGCCGCGCTGGTGTTGGGTTTGCTGAACATGCTGGTCAAACCGGTGTTGGTGCTATTGACGTTGCCGATCACGATCGTCACGTTGGGCCTGTTTCTGCTGGTGCTCAATGCCCTGTTGTTCTGGCTGGCTGGCTCGATTTTGCGAGGCTTTCAGGTCAATGGGTTCTGGTGGGCCGTGGGGGGCGCCATTTTGTACAGCATCATTTCCGGCCTGCTTTCGCGGCTGATTCCCTGATTCCGATTTCCCCTCTTTGATTCTCTAATGACCGGATCTTCCACTGCGGCCCTGAGCCTGGAGTTTTTCCCCCCGCGCGATATCGCCGCCCAAGAGCGGTTGGTACGCGCGGCCAAGCAATTGTTGGCGATTCAGCCTCGCTACGTCAGCGTGACGTTCGGGGCGGGCGGATCAACGCGCGCCGGCACGGCCGACACCGTACGCATGCTGCAGAACCTGGGATGCGATGCGGCGCCGCATTTGTCCTGCATTGGAGCTACGCGTGATGACCTGAGAGGGATTCTCTCGGCCTATCGCGAGCAAGGCGTGCGGCGGCTGGTGGCATTGCGTGGGGATCTGCCTTCCGGCATGGGGGGCGACGCTGGCGAATTGCGTTATGCAGCCGACCTGGTCGCCTTTATCCGTGCAGAAACGGGCGATGCGTTTCACATCGAAGTCGCTGCGTATCCGGAAATGCATCCGCAGGCGGCGAGTCCGCAGGCAGACTTGAATCACTTCGTGGCCAAGGTCAACGCCGGGGCGGACGCGGCGATCACGCAGTATTTCTTCAATTCCGACGCGTATTTTGACTTTGTCGATCGAGCTCAGGCCAAAGGCGTCACGATTCCCATCGTGCCGGGGATCATGCCGATTACCAACCATACGCAACTGGTACGTTTCTCCGAAATGTGCGGTGCCGAGATTCCGCGCTGGATACGGTTGCGGTTGGCGGAGTTCGGGGACGACAAGGCGTCGATTCGGGCGTTTGGCGTAGATGTAGTGGGTGAGTTGTGCCAGACCTTGCTGGATAACGGCGCGCCTGGCCTGCATTTCTATACGTTGAATCAAGCTGAGGCGGCGTTGGGGATTTGGCGGGAGCTGGACCTGACTGCGGCGCGCTAGATCATGCGTTTGCTCGCATTATCTTGTGGCTATGTTTCACACAGCTCGTGATCCACACCATTTATGCATGCCACCATTGTGAGTCCCGGCTGGCGGCCCAGGCTGTGCTGGCCCGTAGAGCCCGCCGAACCTGCCTTGTCAGGCGGGGGGCAGTCGGCTGGGCATGTTTGAGCGCAGCGTAGCGGAGCGAGTTTGCCCAGCCGCCCCGCCTGGCGAGGCAGGTGAAGGGAAGTCTGGCCGCGCAGGCGGCCAGACCGGGCGATAGGGCCAGCGCAGCCTGGGCCGCCAGCCGGGACGGTTTAATAGAGATACTGCATCGACATCGACCACACGACGTAGACGCACCACATCACGTCCACAAATCCCGCATTCAAGACGCTTGCGACTTCCCCGGATCCTGCGCGACAACCTGCAATGGCGCCGGACTATTCGGCTCCACTCCGTTCGGCGTCAACCGATGCGGCTGATGCAGCCGACCCGCCGCAGCCAATGACCCTGAAGCCCCCGCATCCGTCCAGGTCGGATCGTCGATCTCGGTGAACACTTGACGCAGCCGTTCACCCCAGGTCTTGCGTATCATCCGAAAGTATTCGTTGTCTTCGTCAATATGCGTGAAATGCGTCACACGCAGCGTATCTGTCTCGTAGACCAGCAGATCCAGCGGCAAGCCGACAGAGATGTTTGATCTCAACGTCGAATCCATAGAGATCAGCGCGCATTTCGCTGCCTCATCCAGCGGCGTATCAGGGCGCAGGACGCGGTCGAGGATCGGCTTGCCGTATTTGGCTTCGCCGATCTGCACATACGGACAGTCCGCGCTGGCTTCGATGAAATTGCCGGCGGAATACACCTGGAATAGCCGGCCGCGCTCAGCGCCGATCTGGCCGCCAAAAATCAGATTGATATTGAAATCGACGCCATGCTCACTCAAGGCCTCGGCATCACGTTCGTGAACACGACGTACAGCCTCGCCGACGCGGCGGGCTGCCTCGTACATATCCGGTGCCGACCAGAGCGAATCCGGGCTGTCGCTATCGAGCTGAGCCAACAGATTCACCACGGCTTGGCTGATAGCCAGATTGCCCGACGTGAGCAACACCATGACGCGATCGCCCGGCTGCTCGAATACGTTGAGCTTGCGGGCGATGCTGACTTGGTCCACGCCCGCATTGGTGCGTGAATCGGAGAGAAAAACCAGGCCCGAATCCAGGCGGGCGGCAACACAGTAAGTCATGGTGAGTCGGTGAATAACAGCTAGCGTATTGTAGGGGGAGAAGAACGAGTCTGGCGGCGCGGCGTCAGGCTCGTTTTGTCCCCCTTTATTTTGTTGATGCTTTAGTCGTTAACCGGCAACAGGTCAGCCGCGTAGTCCTTGCTACTGGGCCTGTTGGCGAGCCGCCTGGACCTGTACCGACACCGTCATCGACTCCTCGCCGCCAC
Source organism: Bordetella muralis (assembly GCF_054781015.1). Classification (NCBI taxonomy): domain Bacteria; kingdom Pseudomonadati; phylum Pseudomonadota; class Betaproteobacteria; order Burkholderiales; family Alcaligenaceae; genus Bordetella; species Bordetella muralis. The sequence continues at coordinate 171,914 of NZ_BAAGVF010000001.1, forward strand.
CGTGCCGGACACCGCGCACGGGCGAGGCAGAATCGTAGTCCCGTGCCACGGCCAGCCGGCAATGGCAATCTGAGGCGAATTGGCGATTGGTGATGTCCACACTGGTCCAACCTATATCGTCCAGCCAGACATCGGCCCATGCATGGCTGGCTGCATGCTCGGCTTCGGTGTACAGGTAGCCGCTGACATAGCGGGCGGGCACGCCTATGCCGCGTACGCAGGCCAGGAACAGATGAGCGTGGTCTTGGCAGACACCGTGGCCCAGGGCCAGCACCTGATTGGCGGCCGTGGTCACGTCCGTCGTGCCGGGTTCGTACGCCACGCGGTCGCAAATGGCGCTGGCCAGCCTCAGCGCATCATCGGCGGTACGCAGACCCTGAGGCAACGTTGCGTGGACGAAATCCTGAATGGTGTCATCGCTTTGCGTCAATGAGGTGGGTACGCAGAAGGCGTGGACGGGCAGACGGTTTTCTTCGGGATGCAGCCGTCCATCACGCAATGGGTCGATTTCGACCTGGCCGGTGACGCATAGATCAATGCTGTCGTGGGCGTTGGACAAGGTCAGCATGTGTGTGATGTTGCCGTAGGCGTCGACTTGCTGTTCGAGTGGGCCAGGGGCGTCGATGCGCCAGCGCACGGCACGCTGATGATCGTCCAGGCGCGGTGTCAGGCGCAACGCCTGGATGCTGTAGCTGACCGGTGCCGTGTAGCGATATTGAGTGACATGTCGAATGAGATGTTTCATGGGGGCTCCGGGTGCTATGCCGCCAGCGGCACGAGAAAGTCTTGGCTGATACGGTTGCCCAAGTCGTTGATGCGCTCCAAAAAGCGTTCCAGATAGCGGTGCAGGCTGCTATGCAAAATGTCCTCGATACGCCCGTAGCGCAGTTCCGCATACAACAGGCCCGCACGGCGCTCGGTTTCGGCGGAGCGTTGGTTGGTCACGCGCGCCAGGTCTTCCGTCAATGCTTGAACCGAGGCCAATAGCGAACGTGGCATATCGGGACGCAGGATCAGCAATTCCGCAACGCGATCAGGGGTGATGACGTCGCGGTAGACCTTGCGATAGATCTCCAGGCCCGATACCGAGCTCAGCAGCGATGCCCAGCGATAGAACTCACTGCTGCGCGCAGCGAGATCCTCTTGCTCTTCGTGAAACTTCACATCCAACAGTCGCGCCGTGTTGTCGGCTCTTTCCAGGTGCATACCCAATCGCAGGAAATGCAGCGCTTCGTCATCCAGCATCGTGCCGATGGTGACACCACGCACCAAGTGAGCACGAAATTTCACCCATTCAAAAAATTCGCCCGGATTGCGTTCGGGCAAGTGGGCCTGCAAGTGTTTCTGCAGTTCCAGCCACGTCGTGTTGTACGTTTCCCAGACCTCGGTCGTCAGGCTGCCACGCACCGCACGCGCATTTTCGCGAGCTGCACGCAGGCAGGAATAGATAGAGGATTGATTCGTCGGCTCGCGCACGAGGTAATGCAGCACGTCCAGCGGCGTGACCGCTGGATAACGCGCGTCGTAGTCGTGCTGCAGTTCGGAAATACGCAAGACGGCGCGCCATAGACTGTCGCGGGCGTGAGCGTCCTGGGGCATGAGCGACATCTGCAAATTGACGTCCAACATGCGGGCCGTGTTCTCGGCCCGTTCGATATAGCGGCACATCCAGAACAAGTTGTCGGCGGTACGGCTCAGCATAGTCATTCTCCCAGTACCCAAGTGTCTTTAGTGCCGCCGCCTTGGCTGCTGTTGACGACCAGCGAGCCTTCGGTCAATGCGACGCGGCACAGGCCTCCGGGCACAGTGCGAATATCCTTGCCGCACAGTACATAGGGACGCAGGTCAACATGTCGGGGTGCGACGCCAGACTGCACGTACGTCGGAATCGTCGATAGCGCCAGAGTGGGCTGGGCGATGTAGTTGCTGGGGCGGCTGCGAACGCGTTCTTTAAAGGCCTCTACCTGGGCGCGTGTCGAGGTGGGGCCGACCAGCATGCCGTAGCCGCCTGCACCATGCACTTCCTTTACGACCAGCTCGTGCATGTGCGTCAAGACATGCGACAGTTCGTCGGGCCGCGAACAACGCCACGTCGGGACATTGGACAGAATGGGTTCTTCCTGCAGATAAAACCGGATCATGTCGGGCACGTACTGGTACGTGGATTTGTCATCGGCAATACCTGTGCCGATGGCATTGGCCAACGTGACGCGCCCGGCGCGGTAGACCGAGAGCAGTCCCGGCACGCCCAATGCCGAGTCGGCGCGAAACGACAGGGGATCCAGAAAATCATCGTCCACTCGACGGTAGATGACATCGACACGGCGCGGGCCTCGCGTGGTGCGCATGTACACCGTGTTCTGGTCTACGAAGAGATCCTGACCCTCGACCAGTTCCACGCCCATTTGTTGTGCGAGGAACGCGTGTTCAAAGTAAGCCGAGTTGTACATCCCCGGCGTCAACACGACGACAGTGGGGGCGTCGTTGCTGCGTGGCGCGACCTCGCGCAGGTTGTCCAGGAGCAGATCGGGATAATGCGCGACGGGCTTGACCTTGAGGCTGCTGAAGGCCTCGGGCATCAGCCGCATCGACATTTTGCGGTTTTCCAGCATGTACGACACGCCGGAGGGAACACGCAGGTTGTCTTCGAGGACGTAGAACTCTCCAGCGCCAGCGCGCACGATATCGACGCCGGCAATGTGGCAATAGATGTCTTCGGCGACGTCCACGTCCTGCATTTCCGGGCGGTACTGCGCATTCAAAAAGACCTGCTCGGCCGGCACGATCCCCGCGCGTACGATGTCATGACCGTGATAGATATCGCGGATGAACATATTCAAGGCGCGTACGCGTTGCGTCAGGCCGGCCGACAGATGGGTCCATTCGTCGGCGGGAATGATGCGGGGAATGAGATCGAAAGGGATCAGCCGTTCGGTGCCTGCCTCGTCACCGGCTACGGAAAACGTGATGCCGACGCGGCGGAAACTGAGATCGGCCTCGATCTGCCGCGCCGCCATGGCGTCGGTGGATTCCTGAGTCAGCCATTGTGAAAACCCCGCGTAGTGGGGGCGTACCAGGCCCTGGGCGTCGACCATTTCGTCATAGGCCGCCGACGGGGCGGGTTGTGCATGCAGCATGGGCTCCTCCGTATCCTGTGCGGGCCTGCCGCGTGATCCGGATGGAGCCTGCGGCCCGACAGGGGGCGCTGGGTGCGTGCGCCATATCAAACTGATAAGCAACCCTTGTGCCAGATCTGACCGGGCCTGATACGGCCCGCGCCTGTGCTTTTCCCTTGTAGCAGAGGAGGTATGGGAGGAGTGAGAGGGTTGCCCCTAAGGTAAATTCACGCACCATGGTGGTGCGTGCACCAATTCAACGCAGCACAAACGATCCCACGACGCCGCCGGAGGGCGCACTCGGTCCCAGCAGTGGCGGCTCGGGCAGCCATCCATCGGGCGTCAGAATGGCGTCCAGACGTTCGTCGTGGGAGGCCGGCTGGTAGTCCTCGTCCAGCAGCCCCTCGTTCCAGGCAATGCCGATAGCGGTGAACTCATGGCCGGTTTGCCGCAAGTCGGCCAGCGTCCGGTCGTAATAACCGCCGCCATAGCCCAGGCGGTCGGCTTGATCGGTATAGCCGAGCGTGGGGACCAGGATGACGTCGGGACGCAGCGCCGGCCGATCGGCTGAGGGCTCCTGGACATTAAAGGGGCCGCACTCCAGCGTATCGCCAGGTGTCCACGCACGAAACTCCAGCGGGGCGTCTTTGTCACGGATCGCCGGCAAGGCGATGGCAATACCGGCGTCTGCCCATTGTTGCAGCAATGGACGTAGATCCGGCTCACCTGCCAGAGGCCAGAAGGCCGCAACGGTCGAGGGCGCCTTTGTTCCCTGTCTGGCCGATTGTTCCCGTACCGCATTGAGCCAAGTGAACAACCGCCCCCGCATGAGGAGGCCGCCGCGGCTGCGTTGCGACTCAGGAATGTCGGTACGGGCTTGCCGTAATCGCGCGCGTAGCGCGACTGCGTTATTCTGTGCAGTATTTTGAGTGTTCATTCGGATCGGCGATGCGGCAGTGGCTTGAATCAAGACGTTATCAGAAATCTGCGGTTCCCGAGTCCCGTCGGGCCGGGATGCCGGGCCGCGTCGATCGACGCGCCAGCCGCTGGCTGCCGGCGCTGGCTTTGATCACCGTTGCGTGTTCGTCCGTGGATGCCCAACAAGGGCATGGCACGCCTGCGGGTCGCGCCCAACCGGCTCAGGCGAGTATTCACATCCCTGCAGTAAAGCTGGCCGGGCTGCCTCCCACGCCGCAGACGTCGGCCTTTCAGGCAGTCCTTGCTGCGCGCGACGCCAACGACCGCAAGCAGTGGTCGGTGCTCGGCATGACCGTTCCACAGGCGCGCGGCGACGTATTGGGCGACTATCCCCAGTTCTGGCTGTTGAACTATCAGGTGTGGAATGCGCCCAGCAGCGCTTTTCCCAAAACCGATGTGATGCGGTTTTTGCAGGAAAACAGCAATACCTATCTAGGCGAACGTCTGCGCGGCAACTGGATCTTGGCCGCGACGCGCCGGGGCGATTTCGAAACCGCCCGTGACTTGGGCGATATCCCGAATGCGGGTTCGCAAACACAATGCGCCATGTTGGAGGCCCGTCACATGACCGGGCAGCGTGCGACGGCGAAACAGGCCTTGGCCGTGTTCCAGCCGGGGAGGGACTGCTGGAACCTATACGATCAGTTGGTCGCCGACGGCGTCCTGGGGTGGGATGAAATCCAACCGCAACTTCGAGAGGCCATCGAGACCAATCGGACAGGCGATGCCCGCAAGTTCGCCGCCTACATCTTCGAGCCCAAAGATCAGAAAGCCTACGATGCGCTGATCAAAAGCCCGATGAAGTGGCTGACCCGCCAAGATCATCAACGAATAGGGCGTAATGAAAAAGAGTTGACCGCCATTGCGTTGGCGCGCCTTGCACGGCAGGACATAGACGTCGCCGACAGCTATTTGCGCCGCGAGTGGGCGAACAATCTGGCCAAATCGGATTTGGCCTGGGTCCGTAGCCAATATGCCTTGATCCTGGCGCTGAATCTCGATAGCCGCGCCGATAGCTGGTATCGCGAGGCCGGCAATACCGTTGCGCTGACCGAATACAACGGCGCGTGGCGCGTGCGTTCGGCGCTGCGTCAGCCCAAAATCGATTGGCGCTGGGTAGAGGACTCGATCGAGCACCTGCCCAAGTCACAACAAGAAGAGCCCGTATGGGTGTACTGGAAAGCGCGTGCCGACGCGGCGCGCGGCCGTCATGAGCAGGCCAAGCGCGCCTACGCCAGCATCGCCGACCAATACCATTTTTATGGGCAATTGGCCTCGGAAGAGCTAGGCCGCAGCATTACGGTGCCAGCGCGGCCGGCTCCCGTGACCGATGCGGAAATGAACGAGGCCCGCGCTAATGCCAGCTTGCGCCGTGCAGTACATCTGTTCCGCCTGGGATGGCGCTCGGAGGCAGTTGGGGAGTGGAATTTCGCCCTGCGCGGGATGTCGGATCGGCAGTTATTGGCTGCCGCAGAATTGGCGCGAGCCGAGGATATCTACGATCGCGTGGTGAACACTTCCGAGCGGACGCAGGACGAAGTCGACTTTACGCAACGCTATATCGCACCGTTCGAGGGCCGAGTGACAGCCCAGGCGAATGCGATTGCCTTGGATCCTGCCTGGGTATATGGCCTGATTCGCCAGGAATCGCGTTTTGTCATGAATGCGCGCTCGCATGTCGGTGCATCGGGCTTGATGCAATTGATGCCCGCCACTGCCAAATGGGTGGCCCGACAGATCGGCATGGCGGACTTCACGCCGTCCAGCGTCAATGATTTCGATACCAACACCAAGCTGGGCACCAACTACCTGAGCATCGTGCTTAATGGCCTGGACGGTTCACAGGTGCTCGCCAGCGCGGGCTATAACGCCGGGCCGGGGCGACCGAAAACGTGGCGCGCGACCCTGTCGCACCCGGTAGAGGGCGCCATTTTTGCAGAGACGATTCCGTTCACGGAGACGCGCCTCTATGTCAAGCACGTGCTGTCCAACGCGACCTACTATGCCGCGCTGTTTTCTGGTCAACCGCAGTCGCTCAAAGCGCGTTTAGGGCGCATCGAGCCAACCAGCGCCGTACGTACCGCCGAGGTGCAGTGATGGCGTCGGCGAGCTCGACGGCCATGTCCGTGGCCGCCGCCGTTCAAGGGTTGGCTGCGGATCCTGTTGTGACAGGCTTGCAGGTGTATATCGTGGGCGGGGCCGTGCGTGATGCGTTGCTGGGCCTGCCTGCCGGGGACCGCGATTGGGTGGTCGTCGGGGCAACACCGGAGGACATGGCGCGCCGCGGGTTCACTCCGGTGGGTGGCGATTTCCCCGTCTTCCTGCACCCGCGCACCAAAGAGGAATACGCATTGGCGCGCACCGAGCGCAAGTCGGGGCGCGGTTATAAGGGTTTCACCTTTTATACCGGCGCCGACGTGACCTTGGAACAAGACCTGCAACGCCGCGACCTGACCGTCAATGCGATTGCCTGCACGCCGGATGGACATCTGCATGACCCTTTGAATGGGGTGCATGATATTCAGGCCCGTGTGCTGCGGCATGTCGGTGACGCGTTTGCCGAGGATCCGGTGCGGATCTTGCGCTTGGGGCGTTTTGCCGCGCGCTTTGGCGATTTCGCGGTCGCAGATGAGACCCTGGCTTTATGCCGCCGCATGGTCGCCGCCGGCGAGGCCGACGCGTTGGTCGCCGAGCGTGTCTGGAAAGAGCTCTCGCGCGGCCTGCAGGCGAAGACGCCTTCGCGCATGTTGCAGGTCTTGGCCCAGTCGGATGCACTGGCGCGCGTCATGCCGGAACTGCAGCAGATCGACATCGTGGGCAGCGATCTGGATCGCGCGTCGCAAACCCCCTTGGCGGTGGCAGGGCGTTATGCCTTGTTGTGCCGTCTCACCCCGGAACGTGATGCGCTGAGCCGGCGACTGCGCGTGCCCACCGAGTGCGCAGATCAGGCGCGATTGCTGCCGGTATTGCTCGACAGTTTCGACGCGGCAGACGAGGATGCGCAATTGCGTTTGATCGAGCAAACCGATGCGCTGCGCAAGCCCGAGCGATTCATCGCATTGCTGCAGACGGCTGCGATCGTGCATGACGGAGATGATGCGGTGTGGCGATTGCGGCTTGACGCTGCCCGTGCCGTCGATGCAGGCGCCATTGCGCGGCAATGTGCCGCAGACCCGCAGCGTATCAAGAGCGCGGTTCGCGCTGCACGTTTGCAGGCGCTGATCGATTTGTCCCATTAACAGAACGCCCGGCGTCACGTTCAGTTTGATTGGAGTCGATCACACGATCGACGTAGGAATTGATGCGGCGTCGCCGAGCCTGCGATGCCGCGCAGTGTATTGCGCCGATATCAAAGCGCAGCCAATCGATCCGCGCGCTTGAATCCTTGCAGCGGTGTTGTGATGCCGCGTCCCACTGCCAGCACTTTGAACAATTCTCCCATCTCCGATTCGCTCAGCAGCTTTTGTACGGGGGCGATGGCCTGCGCATAACTGCGCGCGTCGGCAGGGTCGTATTGCGCCAGCAGTTCCGTCAGTCCGCCGTTCATCAGAAATCGTGCCTGCGAGGTATAGCCCAGTACTTGCAAACCGGCCTCATGCGCTGCATCCGCCATGGCGGTGAAGTCAACGTGTGCCGTGATGTCTTGCACGCCAGGGGCAATCAACGGATCCGCGTGAGCGTGATGGTGCAAGTGGCACATCAGCGTGCCGCCCGCCCGCTGCGGGTGATAGTACTCATTGCGTGGAAAGCCATAGTCCACCAGCAATGCAGCGCCATGCGCCAGCCAGCGGCCCATCGCGCGCATCCATGCCTCGGCTTGCAGGTTGATCTCGGAGGTATACCCAGGCAGACTCGGCATACGAGCCGCGACCGCTTGGGCAAGTTCGAGGCTGGCGGGGCGGTCTTGCCAGATGAAATCACCATTGGCGTCCAGGGCCACGCCACGTTCCAGTACAGCGGCGTCCGAGCTCCAGCAAAAGAGCGATACCGGCATGGCGTCGAGCACTTCGTTGGCCAACACACAGCCCGAAAAACTGTCTGGCAAGGCGTCCAGCCATTGGACCCGGTCACCGTATGGTGCCAAGCGCGTCTGTTGGCGTGCACGCAGATCGGCAGATACCTCGATGATGCGATATTGAGCGGGCAGGCCGATGCGATCGAGCTCGCTCAAGACACTGTCGGCAAGCGCGCCAGTTCCTGCACCGAACTCCAGCACCGTGCTGGTCTCCGTGTCGTTCAGTATTTGAGCGACTTGCCGGGCCAGCGTGTTGCCAAACAGCGGCGTGAGTTCCGGGGCCGTCACAAAATCGCCTTGGGCGATGGGAATGCCGCGCGCATCCGTGGCGGCGGTAGAGGCGAGCTTGATCGTCCCCGCTGTGTAATACCCGAGGCCCGGCGCATACAGTGCTTGCGCCATCCATTGATCGAACGGCAACCAGCCGCCCGATGCCTCGACGGCGCGTCTCAAATGCGCAGCAGCGCGTGCGCTGTGCTGCGCGCTGTCAGGGTCCAGTGCAGGTAGGGAAGAAGAGGCCGGGCGATGCATGAACGTGATCCGTTACTCCGAGGACCCTTGGCATCCATGCCAAGGACGAAAGGGGCGCAGTGGCAAGACTGCGGGATTATCGGATTGTCCCATGTCGGGGGCATCCGCACGGCGTACGGGGCCGGAATGTGACACTGCCCACCGTGCCGTCAGAAACGGCGAGGCGGGCAGTGTGGAGGCCGATCACGAAACGGCAGCTAATACAGGAGCCGTTTCTTGATGCGCGCCAGCGACGTCACGGATGCCGTCGCGGACGTCGTCGTGAACTTAGTCGCGACGTGCGCCGGCGGGCTTGCCAAAGCGCTTGCCGGGGCCGCCGTCGCGTTGGGCGAACGGTTTGGACGAGGGACGAAAACCGCTGGGACGGCGCTCTGCGCCGCGGAATTCGCCTTCGGCGTGGGCACGGGGGCGGAATTCACCACGGGCTTGAAACTCGCCACGAGGTTTGAACTCACCGCGTTGGCCGTCGCGTTGCGGACGGTCGCCAAAACCGGCGGTCGGTTGGGCATCGCGTTCAGCACGCCAGTCACTACGTTGCGGACGATCACCGAACGAGCGGGCAGGACGGGCGCCTGCGGGACGCTCGTCACGGCCGCGCCAGCCGCCTTCACGCGGTTGGAACTCACCGCGCGGACCGCTCGAACGCGGTTGGAAGTCGCCACGGGGCTTGAACTCACCGCGCGGCTGGAATTCGCCGCGGGGTTTGAATTCACCACGGGGCTGGAATTCACCGCGGGCCTGGAAATCGCCACGGGGCTTGAACTCGCCACGCGGTTGGAATTCGCCACGGGCGCCGCCTTCGCGGGATTTATGCTCGCCACCGCGCCAGCCGCCTTCACGGGGACCGTCAGCACGGGCGCCACCGTGGCTGCCACGGCCTTCGCGGAAGGGGCGATCGCCACCACCGAAGCCGCCGGGGCGCTTGCCAAAGGGTTTGCCGCCACGGCCAGCGCCGCCGCCAGTAAAGGGGCGCGGCGTGCGCTTGGGTTCCAGACCGGCGATGGTTTCCGGCGTGATGGATTGGCCGATGTAATGCTCGATGCGGCGGACCTTGTGGCGCTCGGAGTGCGTCGCCAGCGTGAATGCCTGACCATCGCGGCCGGCACGGCCGGTACGGCCGATACGGTGCACGTAGTCTTCGGCCTGCATCGGCAGATCGAAGTTGACGGCGTGGCTGATGCCTTGCACGTCAATACCGCGCGCTGCCACGTCGGTTGCAACCAGAATACGCAATTGGCCGCGTTGCAACTGGGTCAACGTGCGTGTGCGTTGGCGCTGGTTCATGTCACCGTGCAGCGCTGCAGCGGCAAAGCCCTGGTCGGCCAGGCGGTCGGCCAGATCGTCGGCGCCGCGCTTGGTGGCGGTAAAGACGATGGCTTGATCCAGTTTGGCATCGCGCAGGACGTGATCCAGCAATTGCATTTTGTGGCTGGCGTCGTCGGCGTACAGCAGGCTTTGCGTAATGTTGGTGTGCTTGTCTTTCTGGCCAGCGATTTCGATGCGTTGAGGCTCACGCATCATGGCTGCGGCCAGCTTGGCCACGGTGCCATCCAGCGTCGCCGAGAACAACAACGTTTGGCGTTCTTGGGGCAAGCGGGCGACGATGGTTTCGATGTCCTCGATAAAGCCCATGTCCAGCATGCGATCGGCTTCGTCCAGCACCAGCGTGTGGACCGTGTTCAGCTTGACGCGGCCGGCCTTCAGGTGATCGAGCAAGCGGCCCGGCGTGGCAACCAGCACGTCGACACGACGCGACAGGGCTTTCAGTTGGGCGCCATAGGGCATGCCGCCTACTACAGTGGCGGTACGCAGGCCAGGCAGATTGCGGCCATAGGAGCCCGTGGCTTCGGCGACTTGCAGAGCCAGTTCGCGGGTAGGTGTCAGAACCAATACCTGCACGCCTACGCCCTTGTTGCCGGGCTGGCCAGCAATGCGGTTCAACGCAGGCAGCATAAAGGCAGCGGTCTTGCCGCTACCCGTTTGCGAGGACACCATCAGGTCATGGCCGGCGAGCGCTTGAGGAATCGCGGCGGCTTGAACAGGGGTGGGGGCGGAGAAACCGGCTTCTTGGAGGGCCGACAACAGAGTAGGAGCGAGACCCAGCGTTTCAAAAGACATTACTTGTCCTTGCCGCGTAAAGCGGCGCATGTGCCGGGATAGCCGAGATTAAATAGCGGCGAGATCCGGGCGACGGTTGATGGAGCATCGGGCCGACCGGATCAACCGTGCGCACGGCGCGTTTTCTGAAACGCGAGGCGGAAGGAAAGGAGGTCAGGAATCGATGGTGTTCGGCATAAGGTCGGGCAACATTCCCCGACAAACTATGACTGCGAATACCAATCGCGCAATTACACGCGTATGAAATGCCAGAACAATTTTGTGCAGTGCCGCGACTATAACCTGAATTCCCCTTGGAGTACACCCCCTTGGTTTTTTTCTATTGCCCAGTCAATAGGGGATTTTCCCTGATCAATGAGCCACGTGTTCACTTTGGCGAAATGTCCGCATCCTAGAAAGGGAACAGGAGGGCGGCGCGCGGAAAGCGGCGAGGGATGATTGGCCGTCAACACCAGGTGATTGCTGTTGCTTGGCAGCAACGATTGCTTGGCTTGCGCATGGGCGCCCCAGAGCAGAAAGGCCTTGGGAGCGACGTCCCGTGCGACCAGGCTGATCAGGGCGTCTGTCACGGTTTCCCATCCTCGCCTGGCGTGCGAGGCGGGTTGCCCGTCTTCGACGGTCAGCGAGGTGTTCAACAACAGAACCCCTTGGTCCACCCAGGGGGACAGGTCATTGCCGCGGGGCAACGAGGTGCCGGGGAAATCCTTGGCGATCTCGTTAAAGATATTGCGCAGGCTGGGAGGGCGTTTACAGTCGTCGGGCACAGAAAACGCCAGCCCTTGAGCCTGTCCCGGGCCGTGATAGGGATCCTGACCCAGAATCACGACTCGCACGTCGGCCGGCGCCAGATGGTCCAGGGCGCGAAAAGGGGTAGCCGGATACACCACCGCGCCGGCAGCCAGGCGTGCTTCGACGTGGTCGATGATCCCGGAAAGCGCCTGAGCGACCCCAGGAGCCTGTAGAGCGGTCTGCCAGGCAGCAGGTAGGTGGCTGGCCTGCGCAGCCAGCGTGTTTTTGTGCAAGCGATTGTCATGTGCCATCGTGGAATTTTGGCACATGCCCGAGTCAGTCATCCGCGGTTTCCAGCCGGGCGACCCTTGGGGTGCCCGGACTGTAGGTCGAAATGAGGCCCGAGACAGCATCCGGCCAGGCCGTATTTGCCGCAACGGAAACAGCTTGTAGTCATTTCCGCGTTTCCTCGCACCCAGATGCGAGACAGGCCTCTCGCACGGGAGTAAAGTAAAACCCGCTATACCGCAGTATCGGCTCGGTGCTTGGTGACATGAATGCGTGTCGCGACTGAGCTGTTTTTCAGGAAAGACAACTATGAAGTCCCGATTTTGGCGTGCGGCGGCATTGGCCGTTGCGCTGGCCGCATGCAGCGGGCAGGTTTCTGCCCACGGCGGGTACCGCCATTATCACGGTGGTTATTACGGCGGCTCGGGCTGGTGGATTGGCGGCGCGCTTTTGGGGGCCGGCGTGGCATTGGCGCTGACCAGCGGTCCTCGCTATGCCTACAGCGGCGTCAGCTATACCTCGCCTCCCGTGTATTACTCCCCCGGAGCCTATGTCGCCCCGCCTGTCGCCTATGTGACGCCAGCACCTGTGGTGACCTATTCGACACCCAGGGTGACCGTGGCGTCGTCCAGTCTGAACGTCGTTGCTTATCCGGCTAACGGGCAAAGCGAATCCCAGCAGCAGCAGGATCGCCTGGACTGCCAAAACTGGGCGATGAACCAGAGCGGGCTCGATCCTGACTACATCACCGAATACACCACGAGTGCCTCGGCTGAGTCTTACACGCGCGCCATGGGCGCGTGTTTCAAGGGCAAGGGCTACAGCATCAACTGACGTCGCGTTGCGATTCGCCTATGCCGGTCAGCGTATAGGCAGCGCGTACATCAACCCGCCCTGATTCCATTGGGCGTTCAAGCCGCGCGCAATTTTCAGTGGGCTGCCCGCACCAACATTGCGATCGAAGCTTTCGCCGTAATTGCCGACCTGTTTGATGATGTGATACGCCCACTTGTCATCCAGGCCCATGTTGGCGCCTGCACCCGGCGTCACACCGAGAATGCGTTGCACATTGGGATTCGTGCTTTTGGTTTGCTCGTCCACATTTGCCGAGGTAATGCCGTATTCCTCTGCCTCGATCATCGCCGACAAGGACCAATGCACAATGTTCAGCCAGCGATCGTCGCCCTGGCGCACAAAGGGGCCGAGCGGCTCTTTCGAGATGATTTCCGGCAAGACGAGATAATCATCCGGGTTTTGCAGTTTGGAAATCCGGATCGAAGCCAAGCCTGAGGCGTCTGTACTGAAGACATCGCAACGGCCCGAGGCAAAGGCGTTGACGACTTCGTCGAAGGTTTCGATGACGACCGGTTTGTATTCCACCTTGTGAGCACGTGCCCAGTCGGCCAAGGTGTTTTCGTTGGATGTGCCCGTCTGCAGGCAGATCGTTGCGCCGTTGAGCTCGGTCGCGCTTTTCACGCCCAGCGATTTGGGCACAAGAAAGCCCTGGCCGTCATAGAAATTGATGCCCGCATGAATCAGGCCAAGTGCTGTGTCACGCTGTTGCGTGACGGTCGTGTTGCGTGTCAACACATCGATTTCGCCCGATTGCAGCGCGGTGAAGCGTTGCTGCGAATTCAGCGGCACAACTTTGAATTTGTTGGCATCCCCAAAGACGGCGGCAGCGACGGCGCGGCACAGGTCCACGTCCAGACCGCGCCAGACGCCTTTGGCATCGGGCGCAGAAAAACCCGCAAAACCTGTGGTGGTGCCGCAGCGGACTTCCCCGCGTTTTTTGACGACATCCAGTGTGGCGGCTTGTGCGCCAGCGAACGTGCCGAGCAACAAAGCGGCAGCGATTAGGCCTTTCGTGATCTTCATGGTGTGCTTCTCCCTCTACCCAAGCCGACGATCAAAGCGGCCCGTATGTGCGAACCCGACAGCGTAACGAGCTTGTTCGGGCTTGCCAAATAACGGGATGGAATAAGGATTCTACGCGGTGGCGGATTGGTGTCAGTTCAAACCGTAGCGTTCACCTGTCCGTCAGTGCCAGAGCAGGGCGTTCATTGCTTCGACCAAACGGTCGCGATAGCGAGACAGCAACTGCCGGGTTTGCGCCTGTCTCGTGTGCCAGTCTGCAGATTCTGTGCCCGGCGCCACACGGGGCGCCGCCCAGATCGCGTCCGGATAATGCCGGTCGCCTTGCCAACGCGGTATCACGTGCCAATGCAGATGTGGCACCATGTTGCCCAGCGATGCCAGATTGATCTTGTCTGGGGCAAGGATGTCGCGCTGCACTTGTTCCACGGTATAGACCGCGCGCATCATCAAGTCGCGCCCGTGCGTGGACAGGCTGGTCATTTCTGAAAGATGACCATGCCAGATGACGCGCGTGAAACCCGGGTAATCGGCATCGTCGACCTCGATGACTCGCAGATGGGGGCCGCGCCAAAGTACGGCGCCGCCGTCTTCGCGGCAGAGAGGGCAATTGGGATCGCGTGCGCTCACAGGACTTTCCGATATTGAATGAAGCCGGGTTGATCCGCCACGCGGTCATAAAGCTGGCGCGCGGTGGTGTTGGTTTCGTGGGTCAGCCAATAGACGCGAGCAGCGTTGGCAGCGCGCGCCTGGGCATAGACGTGCTCGATCAGGTGCCGGCCGTGGCCGCCTCCGCGTACGTCCGGAGCGACAAATAGATCCTGCAGATAGCAATAATCGCCAGGCGTCCAGGTCGAACGATGAAATATCCAATGCACCATCCCCACAGCCCGTCCTGCGTGATAGGCCAGGGCGGCGTGAACAGGCTCGTCGGGATCGATCATCCGGGCCCAGGCCGTGCGCGTGGCGTCTTCGGGGATATCGACCTGATAGAACGCTTGATAGCCTTTCCACAACGGCAGCCAAGCATCGAAATCAGCATCGGAAACAGGGCGGATATCAGGAGATTGAGCCATGACGGTGATCACCAGGGAAAAGTTACAGGGTTTTTTCTAGGGCTGCGACAATGCTTTTTAGCACGTGTACGCGAGCATAGCGTTTGTCGTTGGTCCCGATAACGTGCCACGGCGCATGATCCGTATCGGTACGTGCCAACATGTCGTTGGCGGCACTGGCATATTGATTCCATTTCTCGCGATTGCGCCAATCGTCGGGCGTGATCTTGAAATTCTTGAAAGGCGAGCGTTCGCGTTCGTGAAAGCGTTGCAGTTGTTCTTCGGGGGTGATGGCCAGCCAGAACTTCAGCACAATGGCGCCATGATCGGTCTGTTGGCGTTCAAAGTCATTGATCTCTGCGTAGGCGCGCCGCCAGTCGGCGCTCGAGGCAAAGCCTTCGACACGCTCAACAAGTACGCGGCCATACCAGGAACGGTCGAAAATCGCGATGCGACCCTGCCGCGGCAGCCGGCGCCAGAACCGCCATAAATAGGGGTGCATCAACTCGTCATGCATGGGTGCACCGATGGGGTGAATATCGACTTGCCGCAGGTCGAGGGCGTGCGTGATGCGGCGGATCGCACCGCCTTTGCCTGCGGCATCCTGGCCCTCGAAAGCCAGGATCAAGGACCGTTTTTTGAACGCGTCTGAACGCACCGCACGGGCGAGCCGGCCCTGCAGCAAGCCGAGTTCCGACTCATAATCGTCCTTGTCCAGTTTGACGCTGTAATCGAGCTGCCCCAGACGATCAGGGCTGCGGCGCCTGGCGATACCCGGCGCGATGAATACCTGCGCCTTGGGCGTGGGCGCGCGATGTGTCATGGCCTGCAGCACCGTTTGGGCTGTGCACACCGCCCGCATGTGTTCGTCCGCGCTAGGGATGATCGTCCAGGGAGCGTAAGGAGGATTCAGGTGCTCAATGATATGTTGGCCCGCATGGCAGATTCTGTTGTACTTTTTTTGGACTTTGCGATCGGCTGGCGTGACCTGCCAGGCAGTTTCTGCGCTGCCAAGCAGTGTTGCGGTGCGCTTGGCTTGGGCCCGGGCCGACAGGTGATACCAGAGCTTGATGATCTGTACACCCTCGGCAGCGAGCCCGGCCTCGAAGCGACCGATCGCGTTGGCGTAGGCGGTCATTCGACGCGGCCGTGGCTTCTTGCGCGAGGCTTCGAGTAACAGCGGGACGTACCAGGAGCCGAACACGATGCCGATTTTGCCCTTGGCCGGCAGTTCGTTCCAGTAGCGCCAGAACGGCGGGTGTTCCTGCTCATCGAATGTGGGCGTACCAAACGCCAGGGTCTGAATATGGCGAGGATCCATCCATTCGTTGAGCAAATTGATGGCTGCGCCTTTGCCTGCCCCGTCTATCCCCGCTACGACGATCAGCAGGCTGCGATCGGCCCGTTCGAGCTGCCGATACTGTGCTTTGAGCAAGGCTGTTCGCAACCGCGGCTCTTGCGCGTCAAACTCGTCTTCGGACAGCGAGGGATCGGACTGGGCGTCTGCAAACATGGATGACATCTCGGGGTGAATGAGGAGATGTCCGATGGTGCAGGATATCGGAATGCGGCACAAGCAACTCGTGGCCGCGCAACGTTGCCGGAGAACGCCAGTGCTCTGTCATGCCGATAAACCAAAACCGGCAACGAGAAATTTCATGGAACAGGATCATTGGGTGAGTTACTCATAACGGCCATATGGTGTGGTTCTGTGGCAATTTTCACTTGAAATAACAGGAATTAACCAAATGAACATGATGAGTTCAATGACCAGCGTCGCCTCCCTGCTGCGCAACGTCCCTGGTCCGATGACGGTTGGCGCGCCCCTGTTGCGCAACGCCTATAGCCCGCAGGTCGTCGCGCCGGTGGCGCGAATCCAGCCGCGCAGCGATAGCGACGTGCGCGCAAGCTACAACGCGGCAGTCAGCCAGGCCTATGAGGCCTTTGCCAAGGAAGCTGCTGTCTTCCATGACGACCAGCAATGCTTTGGCGACGAATTGGCGCGCAAGGCGTTCAACACGCGAGACGAGATCAAAAAGGCGCACCAAGCCGAAACCTCCTGGCTGGGGCAGGCTGGCATCTGGATTCGTAACCTCCTGACGTACGGCTCGGATAATGCCACCTACGAGGGGCTGAGCAAGAAGAAAAACCCCGAGGAAATCGCCTACTCGGCGTTTAAAACCAATGGGCGCGACCTGGGGCTGACCGGCAATGGTTTCGGCGATATTCTGGATACCTGGAATGCCATCAAGGCCGACAGCGATTTGTATCCCGAGGACATCACGCCTGCGATGGTTACCGCCTTCAAGGCGCAACCCCGTGGTCAGGCCGATGTGGCCGCGATTCTGGCTGCCCGTACGGCGGTTGTGGTGAATAGCGAAGTGCAAGCCGGCAAGGCCGTCGACGTTCAGTCGTCGGACAAGGTCGATATCACCACGATCATGGCGGCGCGCCCGGCGAGTGCTGACATCCTGTCGAAAGACGACCTGATCGCTTCGATGATGACGCATACCCCACGCCGCAACCTCGTTGCCTATATCTGAGGCAATGCGCAATCGGCCCATCGCGACGGGCCGATTGCACCTCAGTCTGAGTCAAGGCGCTGTCAGTCGTAAGAACGTATATCGTCGATGACTTTGCCGTCATTGGGCAGGCTGCCCGCGTCAGCCCATTGCACGTCGGCACGCAGTTTGGTGACGTCGCGGGCCGAGGTGGCGATACGTTCGGCCAGGGCTGCGGAGTGATCGTCTGCCTCGACCTGAAGCACCATGCGGTCGCTGCCCATTTGTCCGCTGACGACCAGCCGTGCTCGGCGGATTTCTGGGTGGCGCGCGAGGATTTCAGCCACCTGCGAGGGATGCACAAACAGGCCGCGGACTTTGGTGGTCTGATCGGCGCGGCCCATCCAGCCTTTGATGCGCAGATTCGTACGGCCGCACGGCGATGTGCCGGGCAATACCGCAGACAGGTCGCCGGTGCCGAAACGCACCAAGGGATAATCGGGATTCAGTGTGGTGACGACGACTTCTCCGACCTCGCCGTCGGACACCGGTATGCCGGTGCCGGGGCGTACGATCTCCAGAATGATTTCTTCACCGACGACCAGGCCTTCGCGGGCCGGCGTTTCAAACGCAATCATGCCGAGATCGGCGCTGCCGTAGGCTTGATAACCGTCAATACCACGCGCTGTGAGCCAATCGCGCAGCGACGGGGGAAAAGCCTCGCCCGATACGAGCGCACGGCGCAACGAGGGTAATGTCACGCCCAGCTCATCGGCTTTTTCCAGAATGATTTTCAGAAAACTCGGCGTGCCCAGATAGCCGCTGGGCGCCAGATCGGCAATGGCACGGACTTGCTGTTCAGTCTGGCCTGTGCCGCCGGGAAAGACCGTGCAGCCTACGGCATGGGCCGCGGTTTCCATCATCGAGCCCGCTGGGGTGAAATGGTAGGAAAAGCAGTTGTGCGCCAACTCGCCAGACCGGAAACCGGCTGCATAGAGCGCGCGCGCAAAACGCCAATAATCGGAGCGGCTGCTTTCCGGCTCGTAGATCGGGCCGGGTGAGGCAAAGACGCGCAGCGCTTGTCCCCAACCGATGGTCGAAAATCCGCCAAATGCCTTGGTAGCGCTCGCAGGACGGTTGCTGGCACGACTATGTTGCTGCTTTTCCAGCAACTCGTGCTTGCGCAAAACGGGGAGCGCTGCGAGTGCCTGGCGCGAGGCCACGCTGCGTGCATCGACTCCGTGCAATTGTTCGGCAATGGCAGGCGCGCGGGCCATGGCGTGTGCAACAACGCCCGGTAGCGCTGCCATCAGATCGCGTTCGCGCTGTTCGGGGGCGCGGGTTTCCAGTGCATCAAAAAACGCAGGCATGTGATCGCACTCTATGAAAGGCCAAAAGGCGTAAGCAAAGGCACTAATGCAAAGGCACTAAGGGTCAAGCCAGCCAGCGTTTGCGGCGCCGGTAGAACTTGTTATCACGAAAGCTTTTTCGTTCACCGCTGGAAATACCCAGGTAGAACTCTTTAACGTCTTCATTGCGGCTGAGTTCGCCGGCATCGCCGTCCATCATGACGCGTCCGTTTTCCAGGATGTAGCCGTAGTCCGCATAGCGCAGCGCAATGTTGGTGTTTTGCTCGGCCAGCAGGAAGCTCACCCGTTCCCGTTGGTTCAGGTCTCGCACAATTTCGAAAATCTCCTCGACGATTTGCGGAGCCAGCCCCATGGAGGGCTCGTCGAGCAAAATCATGTTGGGATTGGCCATCAGCGCCCGGCCGATTGCGGTCATTTGCTGTTCGCCGCCCGAGGTATAGCCCGCCTGGCTCGTGCGTCGCTGCTTCAGGCGCGGGAAATATTGATAGACGCGGTCCAGAGCTGCCGTTGTGTCGCCACGGCTGAGGTCTCGGGTGTAGGCGCCCGTCAACAGGTTGTCCTCAATGGTCAGATGGGCGAAACAATGGCGACCCTCCATGACCTGTACGACGCCGCGTTTTACCAGCTCGGCAGGCGAGAGCTGATCAATGCGTTGGCCTCGGTATTGAATGGAGCCTTTTGTGACGTCGCCACGTTCGCCCTTCAGGAGATTCGACACGGCGCGCAGTGTGGTGGTCTTGCCCGCGCCATTGGCGCCCAGCAAGGCGACGATGCGGCCTTCGGGGACTTGCAGCGAGACACCTTTCAGCACCAGGATCACATGGTTGTAGATGACCTCGATACCGTTGACGTCCAGCAACGGTGCGGCGATGTCGGGTGCCGTTGCCTTGGCTGCCCCCGAGTTTGTCGTCGGGGCGTTGGCCGCGGTGGCAGGTGGGGCAGTGTGTGCAGCAGTCATAGCAGTTCCTGCGTGGTAGCCGCCAGCGCGCGAAGCGCCGGCGGCTGGTTCACATCAACCTTCGCACTTGCGAGGCGTGATGTTCTTCTCTTTGGCGTATTTCTCTGCAGCCTCTTTCACCAGCGGCCCGGTAATTGCCTTGTCGGATTGGTACCAGTCGGAGACGACCTTGAAGTCCTTGCCATCCCATTGCACGATGCGCGCCCAGTCGTCGCCCATGTGGTTGCTGCACGAGGTTTTCACCGGACGCATGATGTCGCCAAAGCCCAACTCGTTCAGGCGTTCCTGAGACAGGTTCAGGTTTTCAAAGCCCCAACGGACTTGTTCGGGCGTCATGTGTTTGCCTTTGCCGAATTTCTCCTGCGCAGTGCGGATGGCTTCGACTTGCAGCATCGAGATCATCATGCCGCGGGTGTGCGCGATCGTACCGAGCGTGGAGGTGCCCGACGCATCGCTGCCCTGGCCTTTGTCGTAGACGAATTTTTTCAAGTCCTCGTAGACCTTGCCCTGGGCAGCGCTGTTGTGAATGGTGATCGCGTTATAGCCTTTGGCAACCGCGCCCAGGTCTTTGACGTCGCCTTCGGAGCCTGCCCACCAGATGGCATACATTTTGTCGCGCGGATAGCCGGTGGCCTGGGCTTCGCGTATCGCCGTCGGCGTCATGATGCCGGCGCTCCACAGCAGCACGTAGGCGGGGCGCGATTGACGGATCTGCAGCCAGGTGGACTTTTGCTCTACCCCTGGCGCGGTGACCGGATAGAGCAGCAGTTCGAAGCCTTCCTTGGCCGCGCGTTTCTGCAGCAATGCAATGGGCTCTTTGCCGTAGGGCGAGTCATGGTAGACCAAGGCGATCTTTTTACCCTTGAGTTTGTCCATGCCGCCTTCTTTCTTGGCGATGTCCTGGATCATGACATCGGCCGCCGTCCAATAGGTGCCGAGCAACGGGAAGTTCCATTCAAAGACACTGCCGTCGACCGATTGCGAGAGGCCGTAGCCCATCGTTTCTACAGGGACTTTGTCGACGATGGCTTTGTCCGTCACGGCAAAGGTGATGCCCGTGGATTGGGTGTCAAAGCCCGACGCCCCACCGCTTTTGCCCTTTAGACGCTCGTAGCATTCCACGCCACGATCGGTGGCATACGCCGTTTCGCACTCTTCGTAGGTGATCTTGACGCCGTTGACGCCGCCATCGCGGGCGTTGACCAACTTCAGATAGTCCAGTTTCCCGTCGGCCCATGGTATGCCCAGCGGTGCAAACGAGCCGGTGCGATACACCAAGAGCGGGACGAACTGCTCTTCAGCCGCCAACACCGGCGCGGCGGTGCTGAGGGCGCCTGTGGCGATCAGGCAGGCCGCTGCCCATTTCAAGTTAAGACGCTTCATCTCCATTACCTCCTGCTTGGTGTGATTGACACCAGGATTGGCCCGGTCTGAAGCCGGGTAGTCAAAGAGGCTGCTGCTTCGCGGACGGCGGGCGGCAGCCGGGAACAGTACGGAACATCAATGCGGGAAAGGCCAGATTCGCAGCTTTTCTTTTGCGATACCCCAGAGTCGAGCCAGCCCATGCGGCTCGGCAATCAGGAAAAACACAATCAGTGCACCAAAAACCATGTGTTCGACGTGCGCCGCTGTGTCCACCGACAGCGAGAGCCCCAGCATGTGCGGCACATTGGTCAGCGCGACCGGCACCAACACGATAAAGGCCGCGCCAAAGAAGCTGCCGACGATAGAGCCGAGTCCGCCGATGATCACCATGAACAACAGTTGGAACGAGCGCGCCAGGTCAAAGGCCAAGGGTTCCCACGACCCGAGATGGATATAGCCCCACAACGCACCCGCGACGCCGACGATGAACGAGCTGACGGCGAACGCGGTGAGTTTCGCGTACATGGGTCGGATGCCGATCACCGCTGCGGCAACGTCCATGTCCCGGATCGCCATCCACTGACGGCCGATCGCGCCGCGCACCAGATTCTTGGCCAGTAACGCGAATACCACGACAAAGCACAGGACGAGCAGGTAGCGTTGCAGCGCAGTTTGCACCGGCATGCCAAAGACGCTGAGAGGCGGCACCGAGACGCTGCCCGACGAGGAGTAATTCGTGAAAAACGGAATGCGCAAAAATGCCCAGTCGACAAAAAACTGTGCTGCCAAGGTGGCGACTGCCAGATACAGTCCGCGGATACGCAAACTGGGGATGCCGAACAACACGCCGACGATGGTGGCAAAGCACCCCCCCAGCAATATCTGTATCACCAGTGGCATGCCGGGAAAGCGCACACCGAAATTCCATGCCGCATAGGCGCCTACCGCCATGAACGCGCCCGTGCCCAGTGAAATCTGGCCGCAATAACCCACCAGAATGTTCAGGCCCACCGCCGCTAGCGACAAGATCAAAAATGGGATCAGGATGGCGCGCAGAAAATAATCGCTGGCCAACATGGGGACTGCAATAAAGGCTACTGCGAGCAGCAGTACCATGAAAATGCGGTCCTGGCGGATCGGAAAGATCTGCTGGTCGGCGCGATAGCCTGTCTTGAATTGGCCGTTTTCGCGATAGAACATGATGTCTCCCTCAGACCCGATCGATGATTTTCTCGCCGAACAGCCCTTGCGGGCGGAACAGCAGGAAGACAAGCGCCAACACGTAGGCGAACCAGATTTCGATGCCGCCGCCTACCAGAGAGCCCAGATACACCTCTGACAGTTTTTCTCCTACACCGATGATGAGCCCGCCGAGAATGGCGCCAGGCACGGAGGTCAGTCCGCCCAGGATCACCACAGGCAAGGCCCGCAGTGCCGCCGTGGATAAGGTGAACTGCACGCCGAATTTCGAGCCCCAGATAATGCCGGCGACGAGCGCGACCAAACCTGCCACGCTCCAGACAATGACCCAGATGCGGTTGAGCGGGATACCGATGGATTGAGCGGCCTGGTGATCATCCGCGACAGCACGCAACGCGCGCCCCGTGCTGGTGTATTGAAAGAAAATGGCCAGCGCGGCAACAAGCAGGGCGGCGACTACCGCGGCGGTCAGGTCCTCCAGGTTGATCAGGACACCGCCTTCAAAGACCGATTCCAAAATAAAGGCAGGATCTTTCGGCATACCCACGTCGATGCTGTAGACCGAACTGCCAAAGGCGATCTGCCCCAGGCCGTCGAGGAAATAACTGATACCCAGCGTCGCCATGAGGAGCGTAGTGGCCTCCTGGTTGACGAGATGGCGCAGCACATAGCGTTCGACGACTACCGCCAGCACAAACATCAGCAAGGCACTGACGATGAACGCCAGAACGTTGGCCAACAGCAGATTCTCGAATCCCAGCCATCGCGGAATCCATTCCGAGAAACGAGCCATCGACAGCGCCGCGACCAATACCATCGCGCCCTGTGCAAAGTTGAATACGCCCGATGCTTTGAATATCAGCACAAAGCCCAAGCCGATCAGCGCATACAACATGCCGCTCATCAGGCCGCCGAACAAGGTTTCTAGAAAAAATCCCATGGTTCTGTTTCCGCCTTGGTGCTAGTGCGATACGCCCAGATAGGCTTGAATGACGGCTTCGTTGGAGCGGACCTCATCGGGTTTGCCATCGCCGATTTTCTTGCCGTAATCCAGAACCACAACGCGATCGGAAATGTCCATGACCACGCCCATATCGTGTTCAATCAGCACGATGGTGGTGCCAAACTCATCATTGACGTCCAAGATAAAGCGGCTCATGTCCTGCTTTTCTTCGATATTCATACCCGCCATGGGCTCGTCCAGCAATAACAGACGCGGCTCCATGGCCAGCGCGCGTCCCAGGTCCACGCGTTTCTGCAAGCCGTAGGGCAGACGACCCACGGGGGTTTTGCGATAGGCCTGGATTTCCAGGAAATCGATGATGTTTTCGACAAACTCGCGGTGCCGGATTTCCTCGCGTTCGGCGGGACCCCAGCGCAATGCCTGCGCCAGCAGCCCGCAGGTCATCCGCAGATTGCGCCCCGTCATGATGTTGTCCAGCACACTCATGCCTTTGAACAAGGCCAGATTCTGGAAGGTACGCGCGATGCCCATTTCGGCGGCACGGCGTGGGTTCATACGGGTGTAGCGCGTGCCCTCGAATTCGATGCCGCCTTGCTGGGGCGTGTAGACGCCGTTGATGACGTTGAGCATCGAGCTCTTGCCTGCGCCGTTGGGGCCGATGATGGCGCGGATTTCATGCTCGCGCACATTGAATGAAATATCGGTCAGCGCTTTCACCCCGCCGAATGACAGGGAAATATTCTGCAGGTCGAGCATGACCTTGCCGATACGCTGGTCGCGGTCTGTATGGCTCATGATTTAGGCGGCCCGGGCAGTAATGGCGGGAAAGGTCTTGACCGGACGGATCTTGATATCCGCCGCAATCTTGCCGATACGGCCGTCTTCGAATTTGACTTCGGTCTCGATGTATTGCGTGTCTGAGCCTGCGAACAAGGCATCGACCAGCACACCGTATTTCTGCGCAATGAAGGCGCGTCGTACTTTGCGGGTGCGTGTCAGCTCGTCGTCATCGGGATCGAGTTCTTTATGCAGAATGAGAAAACGCGAAATCTGCGAGGCGGCGAGCTTGGGGTCCAGCGCGAGATCGGCATTGATTTGTTCGATGCATTCTTCCACCAGCCGGTACACCTCGTCTTTGCCCGCCAGGTCGGTGTAACCCGCATAAGGCAGACCGCGTCGCTCGGCCCAGTTGCCTACGGCCTCGAGGTCGATATTCACAAAAGCGCAGACGTGATCCCGGTCGGCGCCAAAGGCCACGGCTTCTTTGATGTGAGGAAAGAACTTGAGCTTGTTTTCCAGGTACTTGGGCGCAAACAGGCTGCCGTCAGCGAGTTTGCCTACATCTTTGGCGCGATCGATGATCTTCAATTGGCCGTCGGTATCCAGATAGCCCGCGTCCCCGGTGTGGAACCACCCGTCGGCATCGCGTGCCTCTTCGGTGGCTTGAGGGTTGCGGTAATACTCTTTGAACAGGCCCGGGCTCTTGACGAGAATCTCGCCGTTATCGGCAACACGGATCTCCACGCCGCTGACGGGCGGGCCAACGGTATCGTCACGGACCTGGCCGTCGGGTTGCACGCAGACAAACACCGACGTTTCGGTCGAGCCATAAAGCTGTTTGAGGTTGATGCCGATGGACCGATAGAACACAAACAGATCAGGACCGATGGCTTCGCCGGCGGTATACGCCACACGCACGCGGCTCATCCCCAGCGCATTGCGCAACGGACCGTAGATCAAGATGTTGCCCAAGGTATAGCGCAGCCGATCCCACAGGCCAACCTGCTCGCCATCCAGAATACGCACACCCACCCGCCGGGCCAATTTCATGCAAGCCTGAAACACGCTGCGTTTAATGCGGCCCGCGTCTTCCATGCGGATCATCACGTGCGTGAGCAGGCCCTCCAGCACGCGAGGCGGCGCGAAATAATAGGTCGGCCCGATATCGCGCATGTCGATCGATACCGTTTCTGGAGACTCGGGATGGTTTACCGTAAAGCCGCTGACGAGCAGCTGCGTATACGAGAACATGTTCTGCCCGATCCAGGCGGGAGGCAGATAAGCCAGCACGTCTTCTTTATCGGTGAGCTTTTCCATTTCGGCAACGGCGCGGGCGCGATCGATCAACGCATGGTGCGTCAACACAACGCCTTTGGGCTTGCCTGTCGTGCCCGAGGTGTAAAACATGGCTGCGGCATCATGCGGCCGCACGGTGGCCACGGATGCTTCGAAAAACCCTGGATGCTGTTCTGCGTGTTTTTGGCCGGTCGCGATCAGTTGGTCATATGAACGCAACATAGGATCGGCGTAATGGCGCAGTCCTCGCGGATCGTCATAGATGACATGTGCCAGGTCGGGACACTGATCGCGCACCTCGAGCATCTTGTCGACTTGTTCTTGATCCTCGACCACGGCAACGGTGATGCTGGCGTCTTGCAGGACATAGACCATTTCCTGTGCGACGGCGTCTTGATAGAGCGGCACGGGAATGGCGCCTAAAGCCTGCGTGGCCATCATGGCGATATACAGGCGTGGCCGGTTCTCGCCAATGACGGCGACGTGCATCCCGGGTGTTATCCCTAATGCTGCCAAACCGTGCGCTGTCTGGCGCACGTCGCGCGCGACGTCGCTCCAGGTCAGGGTC
Source organism: Bordetella muralis (assembly GCF_054781015.1). Taxonomy (NCBI): domain Bacteria; kingdom Pseudomonadati; phylum Pseudomonadota; class Betaproteobacteria; order Burkholderiales; family Alcaligenaceae; genus Bordetella; species Bordetella muralis. The sequence continues at coordinate 197,621 of NZ_BAAGVF010000001.1, forward strand.
TGCCAAATGCCCAGGTCTTTTTCGCGTATGGCGGGCCGCGACCCGCGTACGCTGGCATGCTGCAAGAGCAGGCCGGGAAAGGTGCTGGGTGCGGCCGACGTGTTGCCGTCGACGGCAGGCTGTGCATGCACCACGTTGTCTCCTCCGGTTTGGGGGCCACTGGTCCGATGCTCACACTGGCGGTATGAACATCGGGGTGGCACTTGACCAGTTCATTTTCGATGTACGGCAACAGTAAGGTATAAGCTTGCTTAGTCGCCAACTGTCATGATCACGACATTCCAAGAATATTTAGGGTATTCCCGATGCAATTAACCGATTCTCTGCATCTCGCAGCAGCCTGGTTCCGAGTCTTGACCGACGAGCAAAAATCGCGCGTCGAGCGGGATATCGTGGTGCAGCCTGTGCAAGCAGGAACGATCATAGAGCGCAAAGGAGAGCTTGCCCAGGCGTGGATCGGGGTGTTGGCGGGATTGATCAAAGTCTCGGTGGGCAACGCCGAGGGCAAAGTCGCCTCGTTGACCGGGGTGCCTGCCGGCGGCTGGATCGGCGAGGGCTCGCTGCTCAAGCGCGAAGTGCGCAAGTACGACGTGGTGGCGTTACGCGATTCGGTGGTGGCACGTATGCCGGCGGCGACGTTTGAGTGGTTGCTGGATACCAGTATCCCGTTCAATCGCTATTTGCTGCACCAATTGAACGAACGCGTGGCGCAGTTCATCGGCAAGGCGGAATATGACCGGTTGCTCGATCCCGACGCTCGGGTCGCGCGCTGCCTGGCGGAATTGTTCAACCCCTTGCTATATCCCGGGATGGGGATGCGATTGACCATCACTCAAGAGGAAGTCGGCTATCTGGCCCGTGTCTCGCGTCAACGCGCCAATCAGGCCCTGGGCAAACTCGAGGAAGCTGGTCTGCTGCGCGTGGAGTATGGCGCGGTGCGCGTGTTGGACCTGAACGGATTGAAACGCTATGGCGCCGACGCGGTGAGCGGGCAGCGCGACGAGTGAGTGCGGCGGGGCAACGCTACAGACCGATGGCGAGGCGGCCGGTGGCGTCAGCGTCACGTCAGCAACGACAGTCGCGTAATCGCGGGGGATGAAGCACCGCGCCGTCCGTCAGTTGGCAGGATGATTGCTCAGGCCAGGCCATTCCACGCCAGGCGCATTGCCAAACCAGCCATGATGACGGCGATCACGCCATCCAATATGCGCCACGCTTTAGGGTTGGCGAAATAGGGCGCAAACAGGCGCGATCCGACGCCCAGCACGATCAACCACAGGACGCTGGCCGTGACGGCGCCTGCGGCAAAGGCCAGCCGTGCATCGTTAAATCCGTGTGCCAATGAGCCGATCACCATGATGTCCAGCCAGAAATGCGGATTCAGCAAGGTGAAGCCCGCAGCCGCCAGCAGGGCTGCGGAACGCGAGGGGACGGCATGCTGCGCGGCAGTCAGGCCGCCTTGCGCCCGAATGGCGCGTTGGGCGGATTGAAAGGCATACCAAGCCAGAAAGGCAACGCCAAACCACAGGATGGCGTGCGTCAACCAGGGGAACCAATTCACCGCGGTCTGCAATCCCCACACGCTGGCAAATATGCAGATGCCGTCCAGTAGGGCGCAAATTGCCAGGATGCTGAGCAAATGCGCGCGCATCAATCCCTGCCGCAGAATAAAGGCGCTTTGCGCGCCGACGACGGCAAATAGTCCCAGTCCGGTGGCGGTGCCACTGGCCCAGGCGGTAAACAGGGCGGGGGAGGAGGCGAACGTAAACATCTTTGCGAGCTTCTACAAAACAGCGCCGCAGCAATTGCCGCGGCCAGGAGCGTATTTTGGCTTGCACAAGATATGAAATAAAGCTAATTTTGTTTAAGTTGATTAAGTTTTTCTAAACCAATAAGAATGGCAGCACTTGCCGGAGCAAGGACGGATGAAAATTGATCACGGCAATCTGCGCGCCCTGGCTGCTGTGGTGCGTGAAGGGAGTTTCGAGCGGGCGGCCGCCGCACTGAATGTGACGCCCTCGGCGGTGTCACAGCGCATCAAGTCGCTGGAGGCGCGCATGGGGCGTTTGCTGGTGCAGCGTACGGTGCCTGTCGTGGCTACGCCCGACGGGCAGGTGCTGGTGCAATTGGCCGATCAGACGGCCTTGCTGGAGCATGATGCACTGGATCGTCTGGGCCTGGAGGACGACGCCGTGACACAGGCCAGTCTGACGGTGGCTGTGAACCATGACAGCCTGGAAACCTGGTTTATGGATGCGGCGCGGCGCTTTGCGGCCCGCAGCCGCGCCACCCTGGATCTGCAATCTGAAGACCAGGATCACACGGCGGCGTTATTGCGCAATGGTTCGGTGTTGGGCGCCGTGACCGCGTTGGCGGATCCGGTGCAAGGGTGCCGTCTCCACGCGTTGGGCAGCATGCGTTATGTCGCGACGTGTACGCCCGCATTTCATGCGCAGTATTTTTCCGCAGGCGTGAACGCGCGGACCCTGGCGCTTGCGCCGGTATTGGTGTTCAACCGCAAAGATGCATTGCAGGCGCGCTTTGCGCGCAAAGTCATGGGCGATGAGCCGTGGCAGCCGCCTGTGTGGTGGCTGCCTTCATCCCGCGCTTTCGTACAGGCGACGCGCGACGGTCTGGGTTGGACGATGAACCCGTTGCCGTTGATTCAGGAAGAGCTCGACACAGGTGCTTTAGTCCCATTACGTGCCCGTGCTACCGAGGATGTCCCCTTGTATTGGCAGCACTGGCGGGTAAACTCACAAGCCATGGAGGCCTTGACCGATGCGGTCCTGGCCGCTGCCGCAGGCGGAGGTCTGGTCCGGCGGCGTTAACTCGTCAGCGCTTAGGCTGACTGTCACGGAGATGTTTTGCATGAAATTCCGTCAATGGGCGCTGGTCGCCCTCTTGGGGCTGTCTGCTGCCACGTCGGCCTGGGCGCACGATTACAAGGTCGGACAGATTGAGATCGATGATCCGTGGGTGCGCGCTTCGGCGCCTGGCCAAACCAATGGCGCGGGTTATCTGGACATTGATAACGACGCCAAGACGGCGGATCGTCTGGTGTCAGTGAGTTCGGATGCAGCCGAGCGAGTTGAATTGCATACCGTGCAAGCCGAAAAGGGTGTGGCTCGCATGCGTCATCTGCCCGAGGGCATCGAGGTGCCTGCCGAAGGTGAAGTCAAACTGGCACCTGGCGGCTATCACGTGATGTTCATGAATTTAAAACAGCCGTTTGTGGCAGGTGGCGAGGTCCCGGCTACGCTGAAGTTCGAGAAAGCGGGCGAGGTGGCGGTGAAGTTCGAGATCAAGCACATCGGGCATCAGCCGGATGCGGGCCATGCGCATACGGAACACATGAAGCATTGATCTCTCAGGGGTAGTGCCGAGCGCCAAAAATTGCGCTGCCGATTCGGACTTCGGTGGCGCCTTCTTCGATGGCGATTTCGAAATCGCCGCTCATCCCCATGGACAGCCTGTCGAGTTCGACGCCCTCGATGGCCGCGTCTTTCAGGCGGTCGCGCAGCTCGCGCAGCGCACGAAAACAGCTGCGTACGGCCTGCGTGTCGTCAGACTGCACTGCCAGGGTCATCAGTCCTTTTACATGTAATGCCGGGCATTCCCGCACGACGGTCCGCAGGAAATCTGCCGCGTCCTCGGGGGGAAGGCCATGTTTGCTGGGCTCAGTCGACGTTTTGATCTGAACCAGCACGTCGATTTCGCGGCCTTCGGTCTGTAGTCGGCGCTGTAGCGCGTGAGCCAGTTCCAGGCGGTCCAGGGATTGGACTTCCGAGGCGTCGCGCGCTGCGTCTTTGGCTTTGTTGGTCTGCAAGTGGCCGATCATGACCCATTGCATGGGCAGATCTGCCAGTGCGTCAATCTTCTGGCGGATTTCCTGCGTTTTGTTTTCGCCGAAACGCGTAAAACCCAGGGCTGCTGCCTCGCGGACGGCGTCAGGGCCGAAAGTCTTGCTGACTGGCAAGAGGGCGACGCTGCCGGCTGGCCGGCCCACGCGGACGCAAGCGGCGTCGATGCGGGCGCGCAGTTGGGCCACGCGGGTCGACATCGAGTCATCGGTACTCATAATGGATGAATGCTGGGTAAAAGCATCATGATAATCGCGCCGGTGTTTTTATTGGCCATGTCCAATGGGCGAGGACACACGCGTGTCCAGGGCAGATTGCGGTCTGCTTGCGTAGAGGCGCGTGCGTGAAGACAGCGTGCGCATCGGCAACGCATTCTCTGCTGGCTGTCTACTGCAGCCGTTGACCGCCCCCGGGGGCAGGCATAGAATTCTTCGTCATTTACTTATTTCGTTGGGCGCTGAGCAGTCTGGTGCGGCCCGGCGCCACGCTGACGCTCGATTCAGCGCTTACTTTTTACCGGCTTCGCCCTCCTCATGTCGCTCGCAGCACCCCGCTACGCTTTCGCCGCGCCGTTCGAAACACCTCCCGCTTCGCCCATTCGTTCCTTGATGCCGTATGCCATGAAACCGGGCAATATTTCCGTTGCGGGCGGCTATCCCGCGCAGGAATTGTTCGACGTGGATGGTCTGACTGCGGCCTCGAATCAGGTCGTGGCGCGTTTAGGGGCGTGCCTGCAGTATTCCAATATCGATGGGCAGGCCAGCTTGCGCACGGAGCTGGCGCGCCTGACGGCCGAGCGGGGCTTGGTTTGTGATCCAGACACCGAGCTGGCCGTCACCGGCGGGTCGCAGCAGGCATTGGCGCTGGTCAGCCGTGTCATGCTGCAGCCCGGCGATCATGCCATTATCGAGAGTCCCGCGTTTCCGAACTCCGTCCAGGCTTTGCGTTATACCGGCGCCACTGTCCACACGGTGCCCTCTGGGCCAGATGGTGTCGACGTTGATGCGCTGGACGAGATGGCGGGCCGTATCAAGCCCAAAATAGTCTGTGTCGTCGCGTCGTTCTCGAACCCCTGCGGCGCTACGATCAGCCGGCAACGGCGTCTGCGTCTGCTCGAGCTAGCGGTCAAGCATCAGTTTCTGATCGTCGAGGACGATCCCTATGGCGAGCTGCGCTTTGCTGGCGAAATGGTCCCGCCGATTGCTGCGCTGGCCGAGGGCGAGGCCCGTCATTGGGCGGTCTATATCTCGACCATGTCCAAGACCATGGCACCTGCTTTGCGCATAGGCTGGATCGTCGCCCCGGCTGAAGTCCGCCGTCGCTGCGTCGGCGCCAAAGCTGCCGACGACATGGCATCATCGGCCTGGATTCAGGAAGTCGTCGCTCAATACTTGGCTGACGGCCGCTACGCACAGCATGTCCCTCGCATCCAGGCCGCCTACGGCGCCCGTTGCGACGCCATGGCGCAGTCCCTGAACCAGTCGCTCGCCGGCCGTATCGTATTCAACAAGCCCGAGGGCGGCATGTTTTTCTGGGCCAGGCTCAACGGCGACATAGACGCGACGCGCCTGTTGCCCTATGCCATTGAACAGGGCGTGGTCTACGTCCCGGGCAAGGTCTTCTATGCAGATCCCGCGCAGGCCGACCTTTACGCCATGCGCATGTCGTTTGCCACCATGAACGAAAGCCAGATCGCCGAAGGCATGACACGTCTGGGCCGTGCGCTGGATGCCTGCGAGGCAAATGCGCCTGTGTCGATTTCCTTGGCGGCGTAACGCCACTGGCGGTCGATTATCTTTCCGTATCGATCGCCGCCATGCATCGCCCAATCAGCTGCGACGCCGGATTCTGCAAACCCGGCTCACCGCTTGCGCCGATATAACAACGATATCTTGGCAAATGCGATTTGCAGTTCCTTCGTTCCGCCCTGAAACACCACCGGCCGCCCGCGTTGAGTAAAAACGACCAAGCGCTTGGAGAACAGCAACGGAACGAATTTGGCAAAGTGGATATCCTGCCAGGCCACCTCGCGCCGAGTTATCCACGTTTGATGCAGACCCGCCTCGTTGATCGTCGTGACGGATTTCTGCATGTGCCATGACACCAGCACCAGCCCCAAAAAACACAGTATGACGATCCCGGCGACAACCGAATTGACCTGTTCGGGTGGCATGCGTATCGCCGACATGGCGATCTGTACGCCAATGATCGCCAGAATCACCCAGGCCAGAATGCGTACCCAATCTGGCCAAGCCTGACCTGACAGCGGTAGGGGACCGATATCGCGTAGCAGCGCTTCGTGCTCGCTGGCGGACGGAGAGACATCGAGAAGATTCATGGCGCTGTAATTACGCGGCTCGTTTGGCTGCAATGGCATTGCCGGCACGGCTGCCACTTTTGCGGTTCAGATTGGCCGACATCCACTGGCCGATATCGACGACCGCATCGAAATCCACGCCGGTCTCAATATCCAGGCCGCGCAACATGTACAACACGTCCTCAGTGGCGACGTTGCCCGTGGCGCCTTTGGCATAAGGGCAGCCGCCCAGTCCGGCGACCGACGTGTGGTAAATGCTGATACCCGTCTCCAGTGCAGCCAGAATATTGGCCAGCGCTTGCCCATACGTGTCGTGGAAATGCCCCGAAATCCGGGCGGGATCGACAACCTGGGTGACGGCAGCCATCACCTCGCGCACGCGCTGTGGGGTGCCCACGCCTATCGTGTCGGCCACATCGATTTCATCGCAGCCCAGTGCCAGATAGCGCCGAGCGACATCGACGACGGACTCGATCGGCACTTCGCCTTGATAGGGGCAGCCCAGCGCGCAACTGATGCTGCCGCGCAGCCGCAGGCCCGCGGCACGTGCGGCTTCGGCAACGGGCTCAAAGCGTGCGATCGATTCGGCGATGGAGCAGTTGATGTTCTTTTGCGAAAACGCCTCACTGGCTGCGCCGAAAATGACGACTTCGTCGGCCTTGGCGGCCAATGCGCCTTCCAGGCCTTTCATGTTCGGCGTCAGGACGGAATAGATGACGCCCGGCTTGCGCTGGATTCGCGCCATGACCTCGGCAGCGTCGGCCATCTGAGGCACCCATTTGGGCGAAACGAATGACGTGGCCTCGACATTGGGAAACCCGGCAGCGGTCAAACGATCAACCAGCTCTACCTTGATATCCGTGCTGATCAGTTCTTTTTCGTTTTGCAGACCATCGCGAGGAGAAACCTCGACGATTTTGACGCGTGAAGGCAAGCTCATTTCTTTTCCTGGGAAGGGCTGCGTACCGTGGGACGCATACCTGCGATTGATGCTGATGACTAAACGTATAGTAATCCTATGCTGCCGAACCGGATGCACGAAGAGCGGGGCTGACCATCCGGGCCGGCTGCCTGAGGCGCTGCAACGTCTATCGAACTGTCGCCTGGCGCCGGAGGTGCTCGCCGGGCACTGTGCCCTTTATTTGAGGCGCTGAAACTGTCCGCCGTCCAGCCGCGCGATATGGCCGGCCAATTCCAGTTCGAGCAATTGCGTGGTCAGTGTGGGGATGTCGAGGCCGGTGCGAGCCTGCAAGGCGTCCAGATGCAGGGGATCGTAGCCGAGCGCTTGTAACAGCGGGGATGTGGGTATATCGACGTCGGCCACGGCCTCCTGAGCGTCGGCAGCGGTTGCCGGCGACGCTGCGGGGCGGGCTGGCGACGGCGATGTATCGGATGATTTTCCGCTGGTTCTGGTGCGTGTGGGAGTCCGTGTGCGGGACGTTGCGCGGGATGCGGCTGGCTGTTCGCCGCCGAGCTCATCGGTGATGTCCTGAGCCGTTTCCACGAGCTTCGCCCCTTGCCGGATCAGAGCATGGCAGCCGCGTGACAAGGGGGAATGGATCGAGCCGGGAATGGCGAACACTTCGCGGCCGCTTTCCCCCGCCAGGCGTGCCGTGATGAGCGAGCCGCTCTGGCGTGCGGCCTCGACGACCAGCACGCCGCGCGCCAAGCCTGCCACCAGGCGGTTGCGCAGGGGGAAATGGTGAGGCAGCGCGCCCATGCCCAGCGGCAATTCCGATACCAGGGCGCCATGCTCGGCAATGCGATGCGCCAGTTCGCGGTGCCCGGCGGGATAGACACGATCGATGCCGGTTCCCATGATGGCCACGGTGCCTGCGCCATCAGGCCCTGCCAGCAGCGCGCCTTCGTGCGCTGCCGCATCGATCCCCTGCGCCAGGCCGCTGACGACGCACCAGCCGTGGCTGGCCAGGTGCCGGGCAAAGGCCCTGGCGTTTTCGCATCCGCCGGGCGTGGCGCTGCGCGCACCTACCACTGCCAGCGCCGGTTGAGTCAGGCGTGCCGGATCGCCATTGACATACAGCACGACCGGCGGGTCGGCGATGGTGAGCAGGCTTTGCGGATAGACGGGATCCGCCAGTGTCAGGATGTGATGGTTCGGCTGCGCCGCCCATTCCAGCGTCCGGTCAATCTGGGCTTGAATCTCGGCTGGCGTGTCGGCCGCCAACTGGATCGCCAGTTGTTGTGGCACGTAACGGGCCAGGGCCGGTGCGCTCAGCGCATAGATTTGTTCGGGCAATCCCAGTGCCGAAAGCAGGGGATAGCGCATCGACGGCGTCAAGCCGGGTTCCAGTGACAGGCGTAGCCAGGCAGAGAGTTCGGTGGCGGAATGGGCGAGCGGCATGGTTCGTGAAAGGCCGTCAGTGGATGGCGGGGCCCTAGTGTCGCATGGGCCGAGCCAGTCCCTGGCGGCCCAAGGGACGAAAAAGACTCGGCAAAACCTGGGCGTCGAGTTTTTTCATAGTGCTATTAGTCGAAAACTATTAGAAATCATATGTCTAATGAATTATTATTAACGAATCGCTGACTAATCAGCCCAATTACCCCTGTTTGCCATGGCTTTACTTCCTATTCTTCATTACCCCGACCCGCGCCTGCACAAAAAGGCCAAGCCGGTTGCGGTGGTGGACGACCGCATCCGGAAGTTAGTACGTGATATGGCCGACACCATGTACGACGCGCCTGGTGTGGGGCTGGCGGCGACGCAGGTGGACGTGCACGAACGGGTCGTTGTCATCGACGTCTCCGAAGAAGGTAATCACCTGCGCGTGTTGATCAATCCCGAGATCACCTGGAAAAGCGACGAACGCCAGACCTACGAAGAAGGCTGTCTGTCCGTGCCCGGCATATATGACGAGGTCGAACGCGCTGCGCGTATCCGCTATCGGGCGCTGGATATCGATGGCAATGCCTACGAGGCCGAGGCCGATGGGCTGTTGGCGGTGTGTGTCCAGCACGAGCTGGACCATCTGGACGGCAAGGTGTTTGTGGAATACCTGTCCAACCTGAAACAGACCCGCATCAAGACCAAGCTGAAAAAAGCCGAGCGCGAAGCGCTGCGCGCCTGAAGCTCGTTCGAGACGGTTCTCACACTGGCGCGATGGCGGGCATTCCGGTTGCTTGCTGGGATTGTCTCGGGCTGCGTGATGAATATGCGATCATCGCAGCATTTGCTGACTCTTGTCCGACGCGCAATGGCGCGTTCTCCTGATCTCTTATGCGCCTGGTTTTTGCTGGAACTCCCGAATTTGCCCGCGTCGCGCTCGACGCTTTGTTGGCCGCCGGGCACGAAATCCCGCTGGTGCTGACGCAGCCGGACCGGCCCGCCGGCCGTGGGCTGAAGCTCACACCCAGTCCGGTCAAGCAGGCCGCGTTGACTGCGGGGATCCCTGTCGCGCAGCCGCGCAGCTTGCGTCTGGACGGCCGCTATCCTGACGAGGCGGCGCAAGCCCGCGCGCAACTGGAGCACGCCGCGCCCGAGGTCATGGTGGTGGCGGCCTATGGCTTGATTTTGCCGGCTTGGACGCTGCAGCTGCCCGCGCGCGGGTGCCTGAACATCCATGCCAGCTTGCTGCCGCGGTGGCGCGGCGCGGCGCCGATTCAACGCGCCATCGAGGCTGGCGATGCGGAAACGGGCATCACCATCATGCAGATGGACGAGGGCCTGGACACGGGCGACATGCTGCTCGAACGCCGCGTGCCGATCGGTGATACCGACAGCGCTGCACAATTGCATGACGCCTTGGCTGCCGCCGGTGGCGAGGCCATCGTGCAAGCGCTGCAATTGCTGCAAGCCGGAAGCTTGCAGGCGCAAGCGCAGCCGGCCGATGGCGTGACCTACGCTGCGAAGCTCGACAAGGCCGAGGCCGCGCTGGATTGCACGCAAGCTGCAGCGTTGTTGGCGCGGCGGGTTCGCGCGTTCAATCCTGTACCAGGTGCGACGGTACGGCTGCCGGGCCTGGAGGCGCCGGTCAAGGTATGGCGGGCAGAGGCATTGGATACGGTCGTCACCCATGCGCCAGGCACGCTATTGCAGGCCACGGAGGCAGGAATAGACATTGCGACGGGCGATGGTGTTCTGCGGTTGCTGGAGTTGCAGAAAGCCGGCGGAAAACGTCAGCCCGTGGATGTGTTTGTGCGGGGATGGCAGCCCGCAGCCTGAGCCGCTGCGAGCCTCGTGAGGTTTCCCTGAAGCCTAATACAGCGTGTTGCGCACCCGCTCTGGTAATTCCCGGTCATACGTCACGCCGTCAAATGTGCCTGCACTGATATCGGCCAGCATTCGCCCCACGCTGGGCAGGCTGCTGCGATCCACCTGCTTGGCAGGGTCCCAGAGCTGGGATCGCAAAATCGCGCGCGAACACTGAAAAAACACGGTCTCGACGTGTATGACCAAGACCGATCGAGGGGGCTTGTCGTTCATCGAGAAACGGGCCAGCAGCCCGGGGTCTGTGCTGATGCTGGCGCGGCCGTTGACTCTCAATGTCTCGCCCACTCCTGGAACGAGAAACAGCAAGGCGACGCGCGGATCGGCCAGGATATTGCGCAGGCTGTCGATGCGATTGTTGCCGCGTCGATCTGGAATCAACAGCGTCTTGTCGTCGGCCACCGTCACAAAGCCCGCGGGATCGCCGCGCGGCGAAGCGTCCAGCCCCGCGGGACCGGATGTCGCCAGGATCGCGAACGGCGCTGCCTCGATAAAGGCGCGGTAGTGCGGGTGCACGTGATCCACTTCCTTGATGAGCGAGGCGCCGGCCGGTTGGCCGTACAGCGTCTGCAGAGCGTCCAGATCGGTGATGCAGTAATCGTCGTTGAGGTCCATGATCACACTTGAGTCAGTTTGGCGGGTAGATCGGCGACGGTCAGAATGAGCTCGTCGGGGTGATGGTCGCGCAGCGCATCGACATGGTTATAGCCCCAGGCAACGCTTGCGACTCGCACGCCTGCTTTGCGGGCGGCATCGATGTCGCGCATCTCGTCCCCTATCAGGACGCAGCGTTGCGGTGCCACCTTGTGGCGCGCTACCAGTCTTTTGAGTTTGGCCGCTTTGCCGAACATGTCCGTGCCGCATTCGAAATCGTCGAACCACCGGTCCGCCTGCGGACCCAGCACACGTTGGACGTTGGCTTTGGAATTGGAGCTCAGCACCGTCATGCGCAAGCCGCTTGCGCGCAGGCGGGTCAGGGCGTCGGCCATGCCGTCGAATAGCTGCACAGTGGGCGCCACGTCGCGCATCATCTGGCGTACGTGTGCCATGATGGCAGGCAGTTTCCAGAGCGGTACACCGAGGAATTTCAGGATGTCGTGGGCATTGCGATATCGCAACTCGGCCCGTTCGGCGGCATTGGTCTTCCGAAAGCCATATTTGTCAGCGACCTCGTCCAGGATCGATTCGAACCAGGGCCAGGTGTTGGCCAGCGTGCCGTCGAAATCAAAGGCGGCGAGATCGTACTTCAAGCGGTGCCACCGGTGGGATCTACGATATGGTCGCGGCGGATCCAGTGCATGACCGGCGCCAGAGCCTCGATGGGCGGCGCAGCTTGCACCACGCGTTCCGGATCTGTCCAGGGATAGGGTAGCGCGGTGAGCCAGTTGAAAATCGCCGGGGCTGTGTCAGAGGGCAAGTTCAACATCGTTTCAATCGTGATCGTCAGGCGGCGGGCCACATGAGGCTCGGCCTGGAACTCCCAGTCATAACGGCCACAGCCCACGCGAACCTGGCCGGTTGCCTTTTCGGCCATGCCGACGAACCAGTCGCACGCATACGTATTCAGGATGGCACCTTCGCCAGGATGCGCCAGGTAAAAAGTGAATACGTTTTCGTAGGTCTGGCCAAATGTGCGTACGAGTGTCTCGGTGATGGCGTCCAGACCGTGCGACTCAGGCGGAAAGGCGATCGCCTGGGTACGCAGCGTCATTTTCAATACGGCATCGGCGGCAAAGGCCCGAGCCATGTAGACGGGGCGATTTTCGTCTTTGGCTTGCAGGTAATACCGCATCACAGATGCGGTATTGAGTGCAGGTGCATGGGCAGGAGACATGGCGAGTGCGTAGTGAGCAAAGCAGTCCGATCAATGCTCGCCCGGGTCTATCCATTTGGAGACCGTAGGCGGCGTGTAGGCGGCATAGCGATCCAGCAGGTCAGCAGGCTGGCTTTCGACGATCAGCATGGCGCGGTGTTCGGCTCGAATGAAGGACTCTTGCGCCGCGTGATCCAGAAAGCCGGCGAGTTGATTGTAGTAGCCGGCAATGTTCAGCAGGCCGCAGGGCTTTTGATGCATGCCCAGTTGGGCCCACGTCCAGGTTTCGAAGATCTCTTCCAGAGTGCCCGCGCCGCCGGGCAAGGCGATAAACCCGTCCGAGCGCTCGGCCATCATGGTCTTGCGCTCGTGCATCGACGCGACGACATGGAGCTCGGTCAAGTTGTTATGGCCGATTTCTTTACGCAGCAGGCCCTCGGGGATGATGCCGATGACGCGGCCGCCTTCGGCGAGTACGGCGTCGGCCACGGCGCCCATGATGCCCACGCTTGCGCCACCGTAGACCAGCCCGATATCGCGGCTGACCAATTCGTGTGCCAGGGCGCGTGCGCCCTCGACATAATCAGGGCGGCTACCCGCATTGGAACCACAGTAAACGCAGAGATTCTTGATGGTCATGGATTCGAAACAGATCTGAATAACAACGGTATGCCCCTAGTTTACGCAAATTGGGCGATCAGGCTCGGGCGAAGGGGGGGCTGGAAAGAAAAGCGTAGGGAAAGGATGGCGGCGAACACCAGGTGGGGGACGCCATTCTGCTGAGGTTTCACTGCGAAACATAGCGCGCAAGGCCTGTCTCTTTGTCTGAAATTCACCTCACTTCTGCGTTTTCGGCCGGCATATTTGGGGCTCAGGTATCCAATACAGGGTGTGCTGCACGAGGATGCAGCTAATTCCTTATCTGGAGGGCCGTTATGTTGGTTGCAAGTCTAAGCGAAACGATCAGGGCTAAGGTGTCTCAGATCGTCGAAAGGGGAAATAGCGGGGCCAATAAATATCAGAGCGACGATTCCACGGCACAAGAATGTTCCGTTGACACCGTGCTGCCTGTCCGTATGGGTCCAGGCCCTCATCCGCGCTATCGCATGATCTCGTACGACGACATGATGCTGGCCGACTGATTGACGATGCATTATCAGCGCACGCGTTTGCGTGCGCTTTTTTGATGTTTCAGAGAAAAGTACAGAAATGATTTCTCAGACCCCGCTCGATACCCACTTGGAAAGTCTGCTGGCCTTCATTGAAAAGGCTGGATTGGATATAGGCACAGTGGAGGATGAGCAGACACTTTCGACTTGCTATATCGAGGCATTAGAGGGGCTGCAAGGCAGAAAAACCAAGGGCAGATACCGGGCGGCAAACATCGTGCTCGACTATGACCAGGCGAGCGAATTCTGCCGACTGCTGTCCGACGACGATTTGACGATCCTGGACGACAAGAACCAAGCCCAGGTCATCAGCCAGGAACCAGATCCGCTTGTGGAAAAGAAAGCGATGCTGCTGCGTTCTGCTATCGAGTGTCTGGGCGTTCTGTCCTCTGAGCACAAATGCCTGTTCGATTTCCTGATCACCGATATATTTTTGATGCCCTCCAAGGACGCCAGCGGCGGAAGCACGTCCTCTGCCATCGGCGTGATATGGGCAAATCCCAAGATTACCCATCGGGTGCCTGACGTGGTGGAGTTTATCGTGCACGAACTGACGCATCATGCGATGTTCATCGACGAACATCGGTATGGACACTACGATCACCGCGCACTGATGAACCCCGATAGCTGGGCGCAGTCGGCTATCTTGAAAGTCCCGCGCCCTCTGGACAAAGTGATTCATAGCATTGTGGTCGCTACCGAGATCGTGATGTTTCGCGAAAAATTCATCGGCCACCCCGCAGCGCCGCTCATGCATCCTCCGACGCCGAAAATCCTGGCGCAACTGGTGGCTTCAGTCGATTCTGTGGAGGAGGTCATCGGCCGGCATGAGCATGCAGGCATTGCGTCAGTGTCCTCTCGCACGAAAGCGCTCTTGTCCGGTGTTCGAGACATTGTGGAGTCCGACGCCCTTTGCAAGTATCGAACACGATAAAGATTTAACGATGAGCCTCTCGTCTACGCGAGCTTCCACATGGATTTTTCATGATCGGGCAGCCTTCCTCACGCTTGTGCTGGTTGTGGTGCATCAGTCTCTCATCGCGTCGTCTGCGTATTTTTTGACGCAAACGATCACTGGCTACCAACAGGGCACGGAGATCGGTGTATATCTGGTCTTGTATTTTCTTTCGATGATTCTTCCGTTCATTCCCGGTGCGCTTTCGTTTGTCATGGCAGAGCGCTGGACAAATGCTGTGCATCGGAGATTCACTCTGGCCATGGCGTCGGCCGTCTACGGCAAGCTCAATGAGTACCGGTCGACGGAAAACAAGGCGGCATTCGAGTCGGCCATCTCGAGAAACTCATTCGACGTGATCTCATCGTATATCTTGCTGTCGCATGATTTTCTCAGCCTCGCACTCAACAGCATCCTGAGTCTAGCTGTCATCGGTTTTATCCTGCCATCCGAGATCGTGCTGGGTTATTTCGTCAGTCTGACGCTCAGTGTGGGAATGGTCTATGTGTTGTCCAAGGCCGTGCAAAAGCTGTCTGTCGACACAGAGCGGCGGCATGCGGATTACGGCAATACCTTGGGCAGAGCCTGGGACAATGCGGTGGTCGGAAACGCCTACAACTATCGTCTATGGCTGGACGAGTTCAAGGCCGACGGGGCCAGCTATTATTCAAGCGCGTTGCGGCTCACAGCCTGCAAACAAGCTGGCAATGTCGGGATTGCCTTCGCGTCTCTGATTCCGACGGCCTATCTGGTGTATCACCTGCTGGTGCTGGAACAGATCGAGGCCGCAGTCGTGGCGGCGATCATCGTGAATTTGACGCGGATCTTTCACATTCTCAATGCACTGAGTGCGCTGATTTACGAGATTGTCGAGTGGGCGTCTGCGTCCGCCCGCCTGCGGTATCTTTTTGCTTTTCTGACGCAGGCGTCCGTCGTCGATATCCCGCAATCGCCTTCGGGGAATGTGAGCGTCAATGGCGAACTGATCACTGACTATCTGGCAGTGCAGGAGACATTGCGTCATCGTACGTGCGGCAGAGTGACGATACGGGGTGAAAATGGCTCCGGCAAGTCCACGCTCTTGCTGTCGATCAAGCAGGCTTTCCCACATAAAGCCCATTTGCTGCCCGCGGGAAACAATCAACTCTGTTGGCGTCTCGGGCACGGCGCGATGTCGACGGGGCAACGGGCTCGCGCGATCATCGACGAACTGCTGAAGCAAGGTTCGGACATTCAGTACCTCTTGCTGGATGAATGGGATGCGAACCTGGATCAGGACAACCGCAGTTGTATCGACGAATTATTAGAGCGCCTCAGTCACGACAAGGTCGTGATCGAGGTGAGGCATTAGGTTCAGAATTGGCGTCGCCGTGGGCGGGCCTGGCGCCCGCCCAATAACGAAGGTGTTAACCCGTAACGCCGGTCCCGGGTCGCGTGGGCTCAGACAAGATCGCCATGCAGATCGTATTCGTCCGCCTCGGTCACGCGTACGCGCACTAGATCGCCCGGGCGCAGCTTGCGCTCGGCGTTGACGTAGACGTTGCCATCAATCTCCGGAGCATCGGCGCTGGAACGGCCGATGGCGCCATCGGCTGCAATTTCGTCGATCAACACGTCGATCTCGCGTCCGACGCGGGTTTGCAGACGGGCGGCCGAAATCGCCTGTTGATGCGCCATGAAACGATCCCAGCGCTCTTGCTTGACCTCGTCGGGGACGGGGTTGGCCAGGTCGTTGGCGGGAGCGCCGTTGACCGGCGAATACTGGAAACAGCCGACGCGATCCAACTGGGCCTCGCTCATCCAGTCCAGCAGGTACTGGAAGTCTTCTTCGGTTTCGCCCGGGAATCCCACGATGAAGGTCGAGCGTAACGTCAGATCGGGGCATTCTTCGCGCCAGCGTTTGATACGCGCCAAGGTTTTGTCCTCGAACGCCGGGCGTTTCATGGCCTTGAGTACACGCGGGCTGGCGTGTTGGAACGGGATATCCAGATAGGGCAGGATTTTGCCCTGCGCCATCAGCGGGATGACTTCGTCTACGTGTGGATAGGGGTACACATAGTGCAGGCGCGTCCAGACGCCGAGTTCGGACAAGGCCGTACAGAGCTCGGTCATGCGTGTTTTCACGGGCCGGCCATTCCAGAAGCCGCTGCGATATTTGATATCCACGCCGTAGGCGCTGGTGTCTTGCGAGATGACCAGCAGCTCTTTTACGCCGGCTTTGACCAGGCGCTCTGCCTCGTTCAACACGTCGCCCACGGGCCGGCTGACCAGATCGCCACGCATGGACGGAATGATGCAGAAGCTGCACCGGTGATTACAGCCCTCGGAGATCTTCAGATAGGCGTAATGGCGCGGGGTGAGTTTGATGCCCTGCGGCGGCACCAGGTCGACGTAGGGATCGTGATCGGTCTTGGGTGGCGCAGCCTGATGCACGGCGCGCACGACTTCTTCGTATTGTTGCGGTCCAGTCACGGCCAGCACGCTGGGGTGTACGTCGCGAATGACGGATTCCTCGACGCCCATACAGCCCGTGACGATGACTTTGCCGTTTTCGGCAATGGCTTCGCCGATGGCCTCCAGCGACTCGGCCTTGGCGCTGTCGATGAAACCACAGGTGTTGACCACGACGACGTCGGCGTTGTTGTATTCGGGTGAGACCTGATAACCCTCTGTGCGCAACTGCGTCAGGATGCGCTCAGAGTCGACCAGGGCTTTTGGACACCCTAAAGAGACCATCGCTATGCTGGGTGCCCGCTTGGTTTCCATGTTGGAATTCCGATTTGTGAATATAAACCCTATAGTTTACAACGGCTTAAGGCTTTTCGGCTGGGGTCGGACAAGCAGATTTCTGATGCCTGGCTTCGATAATCACGCGTTCTGTGCTGAGCGTGTCCAACAGTTGATCGATGAGTTTCCGATTGTCGTCGTCCAGGTTCGCGTCCCATTCGTCGAGCAATAGATAGCGGATGTCCGGACCCTGGTGCAGGATCTCGTCGATGATGGCACGGGCCCGTTGTCCTGCTGATAGGTTGCGGTGCTTGAATCGCCAGCAGAGTTGATTGTCGCCAGCGGGCAGCAAATGGGCCTGTTGCGCAAAAGCTTGTTTGATCGACAGGAGCAGGGCGGATTTGCCGGCGCCATTTTCGCCGCGCAGGGTCATTCTGCCGAAACGATGGCGACGCAGCGTCTCTCGCACTGTCTGATAGTCGCTGACCGGCTCGCCGTTGAGTGTGATCGTGCCCGCAGGGGCCCGAGGCAATGGCGCGGTGGTGGCGGGTAATAGAAAGGCCCAGAGATAGCGCAGCCGGGCAGATGCGCTGGCCCATTCGAACAGCTCGCGTATCAACGTGCCCAAGGAATTGAGGATCAGGAATATCCGCGTCAGGTTGACGATGATCGTCGCGATGATGGCGGCCTCTATCTGTTCGATCACGAGCAGGTGATACACGAGATAGGCGGTTGGAATAAGAGAAGCTGACGCGATGGCGATATTGCCGAGCTGTTTGTACGTGGTGAGCCGCTGGGAGGATGTGTAGTAGCAAGCCCCCTGGGCGTGGAACTCGGCCTTCCACAGATCATAGTTGTACGCGTTGCCGAGCACTGCGTTGTCCCAGGCCTTATGCAAGGTATCGCCGTAACTTGCGTATCGCCGTCCGGTATCCATGGATAAATTTCGCGTTCCTTTGGCAAGGAAGCAAACGATTGCCGTGCTGAGCGCCAGACTGATACCGTAGCCCAGTGCGATTTCGGACGGCAGGATCATGCCAATCACCGCGATGCTCAGGACACTATTCAGTATCAGGCTGAGAAGATCGTGCGACAACATGGCATACGACGAGATCAAGTCGAAGGCGTCCTTGGAGATCGTGGACTCGAATGCCGACTGACGTTCAATCGATCGGTATTCGTTCAGTCTGCCATAGACCGCTGAGGTCATGGCCAGTGTGAATTTCCGGTGTATGGCGTTGATCCAGCGCTGCATCGCCATGAACGACAGATACCCGGGAATGAATGGCACGATGATCGAGAGCAAATACAGCGCGAGATATTCTCTGAGCGCTTGGTCTTCTTGATAGTGGATGATGGTTTGCGTCAGAAAATACGCAGACGAGGCGATGAGAGATTGATGTAACACCACCAGTACGATAGTGAGCATGGCCGCAGGGTCGGCAACAATCCAGGTCAAGGGCCGTGCTGACAAGCGTGTCATGGGTCGGCCCTCATGCCGTGTGCCGGTGCTTGTCGTCGCCGGCGAATGCCACGATCTCGTCATTGGCCGCGCCACCCGGGCTCAGGTATTGCATTGAGAGTCTTCCGTATAACAAAGTTCGCCGTATCGTCACTGCAGTGAATCCGTATTGAAAGTGAGAAAGCACGGCGAACTTTTAACCGGCTCGATATGAGCGGCCTTTCGGACTAAAGGACGTCGGTTGGCGCCGGATGGCTGGTATCTCTCCTGTCTCGTCCGACAATTTGCGTGGTTTAATCTGTCCCCGAATAGCCCTATCCCTGATGCGCTTGCCTGTCAGCGGCTACCATAGCGGGATTGCACAATCATTGATGGTTCACATGGTTTCCCCTGCTTCCCTGGATGTTCTCGAATCGCAACCCGCCCGGTCGCCGTTGTCGGTCGTGTTGTTGGCCGCGGCAGGCGCGGTGTGCGCCGTCATGGAGGGGCGCTCGCTGACCGAGGCACTGGCTGCTGTGCCATCGCCGTTGCGCCCGGCAGCGCAGGCGGTGTCTTTCCATGCCATGCGCCAATTGGGCTGGGCCAGCGCGATCAGCAGCGGTCTGGTGCAACGGTCTCCTGGCACGCAGTTTGATGCGTTGTTGAATGTGTCGTTGTCCTTGTTGAAGGTGGCGTCTTCAGATGCGGGAGAGGTCCAGGCGCTACCCGGCATGCCTGTGTACGCCGCACATACCGTGGTGAATCAGGCCGTGACCGCGGCGGCCGGCCAGCGCAGTCTGGCGGCCTATAAGGGGTTGCTCAACGCGTGCTTGCGGCGTTTTCTGCGTGAGCGCGACGCCATCGAGGCGGCAGTGGGCGATTTGCCCGAGGCGCGCTGGAATCACCCGCGTTGGTGGGTGGAGCGGCTGCGGCAGTCGTATCCAGACCAGTGGCAAACCATTCTGGCTGCGGCGAATGTTCCGGCGCCTTTGACGGTGCGCGTCAATACGCGGCGTGCCAGCCGCGATCAGGTGCGGGACGCGTTCCTGGCAGCTGGCGTCTCGTCCGAGCCGGTCGGGCCGGCCGGCCTGGTGCTGGCCGAAGCCCGGCCTGTGACCCAATTGCCCGGGTTTGCCGAGGGTTGGTGGTCGGTGCAGGATGCCGCCGCGCAGCAAGCCGCTGTGCTGCTGGCCGTGCGCGCCGGCGAACGCGTGCTGGATGCCTGCGCGGCGCCTGGCGGCAAGACGGCACATTTATTGGAAAACGCCGACGTCGAGCTGCTGGCGTTGGATTCCGATGCGGCACGCCTGGCGCGCGTGGAGCAGAACCTGGATCGACTGGGTTTGCGTTCGGACCGGGTGGCCCTGGCCGCAGGCGATGCGGCAGATCTGGATGCCTGGTGGGACGGTCGGCCGTTTGATGCCGTGCTGGCCGATGTGCCTTGCACGGCCTCGGGGATCGTACGCCGCCATCCCGATATCCGCTGGCTGCGTCGCGCCCCGGACGTGGCGCGCACGGCGGCATTACAGGCGCGCATCGTGGATGCACTGTGGCGCACGGTGGCCCCCGGCGGGCGGCTGCTCTATGTCACCTGTTCGATTTTTCCTGAGGAAGGCGAGCGTCAGGCGCAGGCTTTTGCCCAGCGTCACGCCGACGCGCAGCGCCAGGATGCGCCAGGGCAATTGCTGCCTGTTGCGGTCGGCGCAACACCTCAGGCTCAACACGACGGTTTTTTCTATGCACTGTTTGCCAAGCAGTCTTGAATCGCCAAGAATAGCCGTAGGATGCGATCAGGTTACGAATGTCGATGATTTCTCGCTTATGTTATGCGTTCTTGCTGTTATTTCTGATGGCACCGTTGGGTGTCGGGCAGACGCACGCCAGTGAGCCCAAGGTGGCTCGCATCGAGCCTGCTGTCCGTGACGGAAAGCTGGAAATCGATGCCGAAATCGATGTCCAGTTGAATGATCAATTGCGCGACGCTGCCGAGCGCGGACTGCCGCTATATTTCACGGCCGATATTGTGATCAGCCGGGATCGCTGGTGGTGGTTTGACGATACGGTGGTCGATACCAGCAGGACTTGGCGCGTGATCTATAACGCCCTGACGCGTCAATGGCGTGTCGGAACGGATTCGCTGAGCTGGCCGGTGTCTTCGCTGGACGAGGCCATGGATATGGTGCGCCACATTCGCCACTGGGTCTTGATCGATGTCTCGGAGCTCGATTACGAGGTGTCGTATCAAGGGCAGTTGCGGCTGCGGCTGGACACCTCGCAGTTGACGCGTCCGTTCCAGGTCAATGCGCTCAATAGCAGTTCCTGGAGCCTGGGAACGCCTTGGACTGGTTTTTCGTTTGAATTAGCCAAGCCTCGGGATCCGTCATGAGAATGCTGCTGCGCATCGCGCTGATCATTGGGGCTATCAGCGGGCTGGCATTGTTGGGTTTGCTCGCCTGGTCGACCGGTAACGCGTCGCGGTTTGCCCGCTACTACGATATCTTGCTGGTGCTGAACGGCGTCTTCGCCCTGGCCTTGTTTGTCTGGGTGGTGGCGCTGACGACGCGGCTGGTGCGCCAGATCCGCCGCCGCCAGTTCGGTGCGCGGCTGACGGCGCGCTTTGCCTTGGCCTTTGCGCTGATCGGGGTTGTGCCAGGCGCGTTGATCTATATCGTATCGGTGCAGTTCATGTCCAGGTCTATTGAGTCCTGGTTCAATGTCCGTGTCGATAGCGCACTGGAGTCCGGCCTGAATCTGGGGCGCGCTGCGCTGGATTCGTCCCTGGCCGACCTGGATGCGAAGGCGCGTTCCATGGCGTCCGAGTTGAACAACACGCCTGATCGCGATATTCCGCTGGCGCTGACGCGCTTGCGCGAGTCCAGCGGGGTGCAGGATGTGATGGTATTTACCGGGGGCGGCCGGCTGGTGGCGTTTTCCACCGATCAGTACGGTCAATTGCTGCCGGAAATACCGCCTGCCTCTGTGTTGAACCAGTTGCGGCTGGGGCGAGGGTATTCCGCCGCAGAGGCCGATGATGCCAGCTTGGCGGGCGGCAAAGACAGCCTGACATTGCGCGTGGTCATCCCGCTGACGACGCCTCAGCGTTTCGACACCTTGATGTCGCCGCCTTCCGAGCCGCGCTGGTTGCAACTGCTGCAACCCGTGCCCGAACAGATTGCGGATAACGCCAACCGGGTGCAGCAAGGATTTCGCGATTATCAGGAGCTCGCGCTATCGCGGCTGGGGCTGCGCAAGCTCTATGGCATTACGTTGACCTTGGCGTTGTTGCTGGCCGTGTTCGCCGCGATCGCCGTGGCCTTGTCGCTGTCCAAGCGGCTCGTGCGGCCGCTGCTGCGCCTGGCTGCCGGGACTCAGGCGGTGGGGGTGGGCGATTATCGTCCTTTGCCAGAGCCTCCAGAGCGCGACGAGGTAGGGCAATTGACGCGTTCTTTCAATGCGATGACTCGTCAGCTGGACGAGGCGCGCCATATGGTCGAGAGCAATCGCCGTCAACTGGAGCGTTCAAACGTCTATCTGGAAAGCGTGTTGTCGAACCTGTCGTCGGGTGTGCTGGTATTTGACGAGGGTTTTCGCGTGACGACCGTGAATCAGGGGGCGCAATCCATTTTGCAGGCCGATTTACGTTCGGTCATTGGGCGGCCCCTGGAAACGGTCGACGGTATGCTGGAGTTCATCCAGATCGTACGCCAGGCCTTTGCCCAGCACGCTGCCGTGGGGTCCGAGCGTCTGCATTGGCAGCAACAGTTCGAGATTTCCCTGGCGCCGTCGCCCGATTCCACCGAGTCCGCGCAAATGTTGACCTTGTTGGCGCGAGGCACGCATCTGCGAGTGGATGGGCGCGGCAATGGCTATCTGGTGGTGTTTGACGACATTACCGAAGTGATCTCGGCCAACCGTACGGTGGCGTGGGGCGAAGTCGCCCGCCGTTTGGCACACGAAATCAAAAATCCGCTGACCCCGATCCAGCTGTCGGCCGAGCGCCTGGCCATGAAACTCGCCGATCGCCTGGAACCGGCGGATCGCCAGATGCTCGAGCGATCGACAAATACCATTGTGAATCAGGTGGGCTCGCTCAAGCAGATGGTGGATGATTTCCGCGAATATGCCCGCACACCTCCCGCCGTGATGCAAACTATCGACTTCAATGCCTTGGTGGCAGATGTGCTGGCGTTGTATGGTTGGGAACCGGGAGAGAAACACCTGACCCCTGGGCGCGCATTGGCGCCGGCGTTGAATCTGGATGTCTCTCTGGAGCCTGGCCTGCCGCATATCGAGGGGGATCCGACTCAACTGCGCCAAGTCATTCATAATTTGTTGTCCAATGCGCGGGATGCGATTGCAGAACAGGGGGCTGAAGGACGTGTGCAAGTGACGACGCAACTGATGGGAGAACCTAATGGCGCCACGCCGTCTGCGGTGCGCTTTACGGTCGCTGATACCGGCCAGGGGTTTTCGCATAAAGTCATGCAGCGGGCTTTTGAACCGTATGTCACCACCAAGGCCCACGGGACTGGGTTAGGATTGGCAATTGTGCGCAAGATCGTGGAAGAGCATGGTGGGAAGATCGATCTGGGCAACCGCAAGGAAGGGGGCGCGCGGATTTCGATATTATTGACCCGACTAGCCTCCAAGGCCGCGGCTATGGACGCGGCTGCGCAAGAACAGGATAATGCGGCTACGCAATAGGTGGAAGGTTTATGGCCAGAATTCTGGTGGTTGACGACGAAGTTGGCATTCGTGAACTTTTGTCCGAGATTCTTTACGACGAAGGGCACACGGTCGAATTAGCCGAAAACGCGGCGCAAGCGCGTGCTGCACGGCTGCGTATGCGCCCGGATTTGGTGCTGTTGGACATCTGGATGCCGGATACTGATGGCGTGAGCCTGCTCAAAGAGTGGGGCTCGCAAGGGCTGTTGGATATGCCCGTCATCATGATGAGCGGCCATGCCACGATCGACACCGCCGTCGAGGCAACGCGTATCGGCGCGATGGATTTTCTCGAAAAGCCCATCACGCTGCAACGTTTGCTCAAAACGATCGCAGCGGGCTTGGCGCGCGGGCGCACGTCGCACCCGTCCGCCGTGACGACGCCGTTGGGCGCGGTGGCGCCGGCAGTGCCGCTCGAGGACGAGCTGGACCCGCCCGCGGCGCTGACGTCGGTGGCCAGTCTGCCTCCCTTGGCCGAGGCGCCCCCCGCCTCCAGTGGCAAACTGGGCAGCATTGCACTGGATCAGCCATTGCGCGAAGCGCGCGATGAGTTCGAGCGCATTTATTTTGAATATCATCTGGTTCGTGAAAATCACAGCATGACGCGTGTGTCCGAACGTACCGGGCTCGAGCGCACACACTTGTATCGCAAGCTCAAGCAATTGGGCATCGAGTCGGCACGTAAACGCGGCACATGAAGATCCTCATCATGGGGGCAGGCCGCGTCGGGACCAGCGTGGCCGAAAATCTGGTGTCCGAGCAGAACGACATCACGGTGATCGACACCAATGTCGATCAACTGCGCTATCTGCAGGATCGCTTCGACCTGCGCGTGGTGCATGGCGATGGGACACAGGTGGCCGTGCTGGAGGCCGCGGGTGCTGCGGATGCCGATCTGTTTGTGGCCTGTTCCGCTTCCGACGCAGCAAATATGGTGGGCTGCAAGATCACACGGCAGTTGTTCAATGTGCCGCGCCGCATTGCCCGTATCCGCATGCCGGATTTCGAAGATCAGCCCGAGCTCATGGGTGATGAGGGCTTCTGTATCGACGCGCTGATCAGCCCCGAGCGCAGTGTCACTGCGTATTTGCATAGCTTGATCGAGTTTCCCGAGGCTCTGCAGGTCGTCGAGTTCGCGGACGGGCGCATCAGCGTCGTGACGGTGCGTGTCGGGCACGGCAGCCCGATGGCGCATCATCCGATTGCGCAGCTACGCGATGTATGGCCGGATGTTGCGGCGCGTGTGGTGGATGTGGTGCGTGATGGCCGGCCCCTGCAGGCCGACCGCGGGACCGTCATCGCGCCGGGCGACGAGGTGGTGCTGGTAGTGGATTCCCGGCATGCCCGCCGTGCTGTGCGGCAATTGCGCGAGGCGGAAAAGTCGGTGCGCCGCGTCATGATCGCAGGCGGAGGCAATATCGGTCTGCGGCTGGCGCGCCAGTTGGCCGAGGAAAATTACAGCGTGCGCATCATCGAGCGCAATGAAAAACGCTGTGAATACCTGGTTGCCGAGTTGCCCAGCAGTGTCCTGGTGCTGCATGGCAGCGGTACCGACGAGGAACTGCTCGAGCAGGAGAACATCGGTGATATGGATACCTGGCTGGCGCTGACCAGTGACGACGAAGACAACATCATGTCGTCGCTGCTCGCCAAGCGCCTGGGCGCGCGCAAGGTGATCGCGCTGATCAACCGTCCGGCCTACGGCGAACTGATGCAAGGCAGCCATATCGATATTGCGGTATCTCCTGCGCAAGCCACCATGAGCGAGCTGCTGCGACACGTCCGCCGCGGCGATATCGTGGTCGCGCACCGGCTGCGTCAGGGGGTGGCCGAGGCGATTGAGGTTGTCGCCCATGGTGACCGCAGCAGTTCCAAGGTCGTCGGGCGCGCCGTGGGAAGTATCCGTTTGCCCAAGGGAGCCAGCATAGGCGCCCTGGCACGTGGGGACGAGATTTTGATGCCGGACGACGATACGGTCATCGAGACGGACGACCATGTCATTGTCTTTGTGCCGTCGCGCCAGATGATGCCGCGTGTTGAAAAACTGTTCCAGGTTTCGGCGTCTTTCTTCTGATTTCGGATATCGTCACCCATGCGCCATACGGCCGTTCACATTAGCGTTTGCGATTGCCTATGAAGCGCTTGCTGGCTACCTTTTATGTCGCTGGCCTGACCATGGGCGTCTTTGCGCTGACCATGTTGCTGCCGTTGCTCGTGGCATATGTGGGCGACGACGCCGGGTTCACGGCGTTTCTGGATGGGTTTTTGCTGGCGTTCGGGGGCGGAGCCGCCGTTTGGCTTGTCACACGGCGCGGGCGTAGCGAGTTGAATGCTCGCGATGGGTTTTTGCTGGTATCGGTGGTGTGGGTCAGCCTGCCGCTGCTGGCGTCGATCCCGTTCTTGATCTATTTCGACCGGGCAGGGATACCGCTATCGTTTACCGACGCGTATTTCGAGGCCATGTCGGGCTTGACCACCACCGGGGCGACGGTGCTGACGGGGCTGGACCATCTGCCGGCCTCGATCAATCTCTGGCGCGCTACCCTGGTCTGGATTGGCGGATTGGGCATCCTGGTGCTGGCCGTGGCGATCTTGCCGCTGCTCGGGGTCGGCGGGCATCAGGTGGTGCGGGCCGAAACACCAGGGCCCATGAAAGACGAGCGCTTGACGCCCCGTATCGCCAGTACGGCAAAAGCGCTCTACGCGGTCTATTTCGGGTTGTCCATTTTGTGCCTGGTGGCCTATCGCGGCGTCGGGTTGTCGTGGTTCGAAGCCTGGTGCCACACGGCCACCACGATGGGGCTGGGGGGATTTTCGACCAAAGACGCGGGCTTTGCTTATTTCGACTCGGTGCCGCTGGAGATCGTGTCGATGATTTTCATGACCTTGGCCGGGATCAATTTCGCGACTCATTTCAACGCCTTGCGACAGGGCAGTTTGCGCGCCTATCGTACCTGTCCGCAAACGGTGCCGTATCTGGTCATCATGCTGGGCGCCGGACTGGTGATTTCCGCGTATTTGTATTTCCGCGGGGTCTACCATGATCCATTGCAGGCCTTGCGCTATGGCATGTTCCACACCATTTCGGTGGCTACCACCACAGGTTATGCCACGGTCGACTATGCCGTGTGGCCCCTGGTTGCGCCGCTGACGATGCTGCTGTTGTCGGGGTTTGTGACTTGTGCCGGCTCGACGGGCGGGGGGATCAAGATGATTCGTGCTGTATTGCTGACCAAGCAGGCACGCAATGAATTGGTGGTCATGCTGCATCCTCATGCGGTCAGTCCGATTCGTATGGGCGGACGCTTGGTGAGTCAGCGCGTGATGGCGTCGGTGCTGGCTTTCATGATGGTCTATGGCTTGTCGATCGGGGTGTTTACCAGTCTGCTGCTGGTGTCGGGCCTGGAGCCCATCACGGCCTTTTCCGCGGTGCTTGCCACGATCAACAACACTGGCCCGGGTTTGGGCCCGGTGGGACCCATGGGCAATTTCGCAATCCTGACCGACTTTCAGACCTGGGTCTGCACGTTTGCGATGTTGATCGGCCGCCTGGAGCTGTTGACCGTGGTGGTGCTGTTTACCCCAATGTTCTGGCGCAAATAATCGTTGCGTCTATCTCGCCTGGCTTGTCACAATCTGGTCAGGTATCACCCGCACAATATCAGGACTAACCCGAATTAGGGTTATCCCGAGCCTGTTCGACAGCCCCATTTTTAGCGACCTTTCGGGATGCATCACGCTGACAGCCGCGCCATTCCTAGTCTGTGAGCATTTACTCACTTTACTGTCACAGACAAAAACGCATTGATTCTTGAAGTTGCGCGTAAATGTCACGATTTTGATTCTTCTTGGCACAAAGTTGCGGCTATCATGAAGCCATAAGACACCGTCTAGTGCCCCCCGGGAGGTCGCCGGGCTTCAAGGCCGAATGGTGCGTCCCTACCAACATACATAAAGGAGTCGGAGATGGAACAGATCCCGTTCGTCTCGTCCGCCCCAAACACGCTCGGCATTGAGTTGGAGTTGCAACTGATCAATCCACGTAGTTTTGATCTGGCTGCAGCGGCTGACGAGTTGTTGGTTCAGATGGCCAATCATCCTATTGCGGACCGGGTCAAACCCGAAATCACCCGCTCGATGATTGAGTTGAATTCTTCGGTGCATGAACACCCCATGGGCCTGTTGGCCGAGATGCGCGAAATGCGCGACGTCCTTTGCGAGGCAGCCGATGCCGTGGGTGTTTCGGTAGCAGGTGGGGGAGCTCATCCCTTTATGCGCTGGCAAGAGCGCGCTATCTCTGATTCGCCACGGTTTCAGTATCTGGCGGAAATGTATGGGTACCTGGCCCGCCAATTCACGGTCTTTGGCCAGCATATTCATCTGGGCGTGCCCTCTGGCGATGCGGCGGTGCGGATGGTGCACAGTCTGTCGCCCTATATTCCGCATTTCATCGCGCTGTCGGCCTCCTCGCCCTATTACGAAGGGGTGGATACGCTGTTTTCGTGCTGCCGCCTCAATGCGGTCAACAGCTTCCCGCTGGCCGGTCATTTACCGGCGGAAGTCATGGACTGGTATCAATTCGAGGCGCACATGGCGCAGCTGCGTCAGAGCGGCCTGGCCGAGAGCATCAAGGATCTGTACTGGGATATCCGGCCCAAGCCGGAGTTCGGTACCGTCGAAATCCGCGTGTGCGATACGCCGCTGACGGTCGAACGCGCTTGCCAGCTGGCGGCTTTTGCTCAAGCGCTGGCGGTATTGGTCTCGCGCGAACCGCAGCCGGCCTCTACGGCCTGGCTGGCCTATCGCAGCAACCATTTCCAAGCCTGCCGTTTTGGCCTGCAGGGCAGTTATGTGACGCCGGACGGACAGCGGCTGCGCTTGATTGACCACTTGCGCGCGTTATTCCACCGTCTGATGCCTATTGCGGACGAGTTGGGGACGCGCGACATGCTGGCCATGCTGCAAGAGGAAGCGGTCCGCAACGGCAATGACGCGCGCTGGCTGCGCGGGCAGTTCCACCGCGTGCGCGATTTGCCGGCCGTGGTCGAGTCGATGACTCGGGTGTGGCGCGGCGAGCGTGATACGGCTGTGGTGGCCGAGGCGACCCCTCGACGCCGCATCCGTGCCACGTCAGAGCCCATGCACGGCGGCGTTCAGGCGCTGGCGACTCCTGAGGCCGGGCGGACCTCCGGCTGGGGTTCGGATCGCCTGCATTGAGTGAGCCGGCAGAGCTGTTCCGGAACTGAGCCATTCAGCAGCGGGGCTGTGTAAGCCCTGCTGCGGCGAAAGTCCGACGATGAGGGGCCATCCGAGATGCCCCCGGGTGTGCGTCAGCTGCCCGCGCGGCGGCCGCCGATGGCGCTGATCGACAGGTGGGTTTCGCCCGGCGCACTGCGGCGCGCGGCTGCGCGCCAGGCGTGGCCATAGGACACTTCAATCGTCAAAGGGATGACGCCTTCGGCGTTGCGCTGGGTTTCCAATGCCGCGCGCAGGCGAGCCAGCCAATCGCGTCCCACCAGCCCTTTGCGGCGGCCGTTCGCAGGGTTGCCGCCCAGCGCGCGCACGTCTTGCAGCAGGCGTTCGGGGGTGCGATAAGTGAGCGTCAGGGTTTCCTGATCCATCACGGGGTCGGAAAAACCGTTCTCGACCAATAGGTCTCCGAAGTCATGCATGTCCACAAACGAGGGCGTTGCGGTGCGCAGGCCGGCATCGTCCAGCGCTTGACGCAGCTCGCGCAGGGTCGCAGGGCCGAGACAGGAAAACATCGCCAGTCCGCCCACCTTCAGTATGCGGCGCCACTCGGCGAGCACGGCATGCGGCGCCGGGTGCCAATGCATGGCCAGATTGGACCAGACTAAATCCAGTGATTCCGGTGGCAGGCCTGTGTCGGCGAGATCGGCGCACAGGAAACGCGGGCCGTTCTGGCCACGGCCGATCAGTTTCCCGAGCCAATGGCCCACGCCTGCTGCGGCATAGCGCTCACGCGCATGGGCGAGCAGCGTTTCGCTGATGTCCAGGCCCTGGTAGGCGGCATCGGGATAACGTTCCCGCAGCAGAGGCACATTGTCCCCGGCCCCGCAGCCGGCATCGAGCAGGGCCTCGGGTTGCAGGCGAATGTATTGCAGGCGGCCCAGCATGCGGCGGGCGACTTCGCCATAGAGAAATTGTGCGTCGGCCAAGTCGCCGCGGCGTGAAAACTGTCGTGCGACGTGCACGGGGTCCAGCGGCAAGGTCGGAGGGGTGGCAGGTGTGGGGTGTGACATGAATGTCGCGCTGCTGCGTGGCAGCGCAGGAAAAGCATGGTGTGATAGCAGCCCTTGCGACTTGCATGAGCCCGAATGCTATCCATTATGGCCGATTCGCATTTTCTCTTCCGCCTGAGGGGTGTTACCCGGCAGATGTTGTCGCAGGTGGCGACGAATTGTCCTCTATGTGAGGGTCGGGCGGCTGGGGGCGGGCTATGTGCCGGTTGTCGCGATGATATTACGCACACGATGCGAATGGGGGGATACCGATGCACGCGCTGTGCGCAGCGCATGATGTTCGGCGGGCAGGCCTGCCAGGGCTGCACCGATATGCGCCCGGTTTTTACGCAAGCCATCGCTGCGTTCGATTATGAGCCGCCGTTCGACAGCTTGATCGGCCGTTACAAGGCGGAGCATCGGTTCGGGCTGAGTACGGCCCTGGCGCAACTGCTGGCCCAGGCTGTGGCACGCGCCGGCGGGATAGCCCGGACTGGGCCGGGATCGGCGCTTTGCCTTGCAGAGCAGGGGCAGGGAAGCGGGTCGTACGCATTAAAGGCGAATACGGTCTTGATCCCGATTCCCTCCAGCGGCGCCTCACTGCGTCGGCGAGGCTTCAATCCCGCCGCCGAGTTGGCCGCGAGCTTGGGGGCTTGTCTGCAATTACCTGTTCGGCGCGGGGTCTTGCGCCGTCTGCGCGAGGGCCCGCGTCAGGCATTCAGCGGCCGTCTGGCGCGCCAGCGAGGGGCTCAAGGGTTATTCGCCTGCATCGCGCCTGTTCAGGGCTTGTCTATCGGGCTGGTCGATGACGTGATGACGACGGGCAGTACGGTCAATGCTGCGGCACATGCGCTGCTCCACGCCGGGGCCGCGGACGTCGCGGTGCTGGTGGCGGCACGCACGCCGGTGCGGGATCGCCATGCCTAGTGCGTTGTGGCGGCTGGTTTTCCGCAATTTTCGCAGCGTAGACGAGCTCCCTGGCAAAATAGCGTCTTCGCGTGCCGCGTGTGCTGGTGCGCCAGGATGATATTCATGTTTCACGTCGTACTCGTTTGCCCTGAGATTCCCCCCAATACCGGTAACGTCATTCGGTTGTGCGCCAATACCGGGGCGCAACTGCACTTGGTGCGGCCGCTGGGATTTGAGCTGGACGACACGCGCCTGCGGCGCGCGGGGCTGGATTATCACGAGTGGCAGCCTGTGCAGGTCCATGACACGCTGGCGCAGGCGCTGGCCGCCACGGGTGCGCAGCCCGATCACTGCTATGCCATGACCACGCGCGCAACGCATAACGTGTCAGAGGTGGCATTCGTGCCGGGCGATGTCTTTGTGTTTGGCCGCGAGACGGCTGGGCTGTCTGCCGAGCACATGGCCATGTTTGCGTCGTCGCAACAGATCCGTTTGCCTATGCGCGAGGGGCAGCGTAGTCTGAACCTGTCCAACGCGGTGGCGATTACGGTGTACGAGGCATGGCGGCAGAACGGCTACGCAGGCGGATCGTAGCCTCAGCGCGATGTCGTACGTGGTCCGGGATCGCGCCATGTGGGGATGGTCGGCGGCACGATGGGGTCACCATGTGCCGGGTGTGCCATTATCGTAGTGCTTCGCCTTCGTGACTGGCCCTTCAATCCAGCGATAATCCCAGCCGCTTGATCACCGCATTCCAGCGCGTTTGATCTTTTTGAATGCGATCGGTCAACTCGGCCGGCGTGGAAGGGGCAGGCGTGAAATATTGCTGCGTCAGTTGTTTACGCACCGCGTCGCTGTTGATGATCTGCGCCAACTCCTTGTTCAGGCGTTCCACAATCGGAGCCGGCGTGCCGGCGGGGGCGAAGATGGCGTTCCACGAGATGGCTTCAAAGCCCGGATAGCCCTGTTTGTCCATGGTGGGAACACCTGCCAGGGACTCACTGGGCTGCAGGCTGGTGATGGCCAGGGCTTTGACTTTGCCGCTTTGGACTTGCGGCATCGCGATGGCAGGCACCATGAATCCAGCCTGGACATCACCGGCGATGATGGCACTGATGATCTGCGGAAAGCCCGAATAGGGAATGTGCACGAGGTCGATGTTTGCCTCGCTTTTGAACATTTCCATGGCCAGATGCGCAGAGCTGCCGGGGCCGACGGAACCGTAGTTCAACGCGCCCTTGCGCTCGCGCGCCAGTTTGACGAAATCCGCGACATTCGCGACGGGTAATGTTCCCGGGACCGTCAGCACATTGGGGCTGGTGGCGACCAGTGTGATGGGCTGCAGGTCTTTGAGCGGGTCGTAGCCGAGGGTTTTCTTGTACAGCTCGGGGGCGGTGACCATCGGGCCGTTGATGGTGTAGACCAAGGTATAGCCATCGGGCGTGGCCTTGGCGACCATGCGGGTACCGATGTTGCCGCCCGCGCCGGGTTTATTGTCGATGACGACGGGCTGGCCCAGTGCCTGTGACAGCGGCTCGGAAATGGTCCGCGCCAGCAGGTCCGGCGATGAGCCCGGCGGAAAGGGCACCACCATGTGGATGGGCCGCTCAGGCCAATCGGCCATGGCAGTTGTGGGGAGCAGGGCGGCAGTCAGTAGCAGGGGCAGGCAGCGCAGCAGAGCGCCTGCGCGAAATGGGCGGGCAAATGACATGGTGAACTCGATGGCTTGTCTCGATGTTGATATGGTTTTGTGGGGCGTATTGTGAGGGATATGTTGGCGCGGCGGTAGGGGGATCAGGGGGCCTGGAGTGCACGAGGATCAGATCGGCGCTGACGTCAAAAATTTATGTGTGTCAGGACGGTCGATGCATGTTGACGCTGTGCTGACCATGCATCGAATCACGCCTGAGCTAAATTTCCAGTCGCGCCTCGCGTGCCAGGAGCGCGGATACCGCGGTCACCGGGGCGACGCCCTCGAACAGTACGGCGCAGACCGCCTCGGTAATGGGCAATTCCACACCCAGTGTGCGAGCGCGTTGCAGCGCTGCGCGCGCGCAGCGTACGCCCTCTGCGGTGATGCCGCTGGCCAGAATATCGGTCAATTTACGCCCGGCGCCGATTTCCAGGCCGACACGGCGGTTGCGCGATAGCTCGCCGGTGGCGGTCAGGACCAGGTCTCCCAGGCCGGTCAGGCCGGCAAAGGTTTCGGCCTGAGCGCCCAGCGCGACACCAAAACGGCTCATTTCCGCCAGCCCGCGCGTGATCAGCGCCGCGCGGGCATTGGTGCCCAGGGCCAGGCCATCGGAAATACCGCAGGCCACCGCGATCACATTTTTCAAGGCGCCGCCGACCTCCACACCTGCAACGTCGGTGCTGGCGTAGACGCGTACGGCGCCGCCATGCAGGGCGGTGGTCGTGGCGGTGCGCACACTCTCGTGTTCGCTGGCGATGGTGAGGGCAACTGGCAGACCTTGCGCGACCTCGCGCGCGAACGAGGGGCCGGACAGGACGCCGCCGGGGATGCTCGTATCGCTCAAGGCTTCGGCCACGATCTCATGCGGCAGGCGAGCCGTGTCGGCTTCGAAGCCTTTACAAGTCCAGACCACGGGGGTGTGCGCCAAGCCCAATGCGGGCAAGCGGGTTGCCAAGTCACGGCAAATCGCATCCAGGCCCGCGACAGGCACGCCCAGAATGATCAAGGTCTGCGACGGCGCAGCGGACAAAGGCGCGAGGGCCTCTGTCAGATCACTGGTGATGCCCAGGGTGTTGGGCAGCGCGACGTCTGGCAGATAGCGTGTGTTCTCGTGGGATTTTGCCATCGCATCGGCCTGCGCGGCATCTCGTGCCCACAGCATCGTGCGATGGCGGCGGCTGGCCGCAGCAGCCAGCGCCGTGCCCCAGCTGCCCGCGCCGAGAACGGCAATGTTCAAAGGAGCGGGCGCTTGGGTCATACGTGCGAACGCAGTCGATTACTGGCGAGTCGCGCCGGGCGGCAGGATGATGCCCGAGTCTGCGCCGTTGGTGTTGCCTTCCTGTTGCTGGGCCAACTCAGCCAGGCGTTGCTCGTACAGCGCCTGGAAATTGACTTCGGCCAGATGCAGTGCCGGCAGCGAAGTGCGGGTGATGGCATCGGCAATGTTGGCGCGCAGATACGGATACAGCATGGTGGGGCAAACGATGCCCAACAGCGGGTCCATCTGTTCGGCAGGAATATTGGCCAATTCGAAAATGCCGGCTTGCGTGCCTTCGACCAGGTACAAGACCTTGTCATTGACGCGGGTCGTCACGGTGGCCGTCACGGTGGATTCGAAAATCGATTCGGCCAGGCGCTGGCCGCCGACGTTGATGCTGACTTCGACCTGCGGCTGCTCTTGTTCCAGGAACACGTGAGGCGCATTGGGCATTTCCAGCGACAGGTCTTTCAGGTAGACGCGTTGCAGATTGAACGCAGGCGATTCGCCGCCTGCCTGCTGGTTGTTTTGATCCTGTTCAGCCATGAGAATTTCCGGGTTGTAGGTGGGCAAAAATAAAAAGCGGGCGGCGCGGCGGACCGTCAGCCGTTGAGCAGTGGCAACAAGCCGCCTGAGCGGTCCAGCGCGATCAGGTCGTCGCAGCCGCCAACGTGTTTGTCGCCGATAAAGATCTGCGGCACGGTGCGACGGCCTGTGCGTTCAATCATGACGTCGCGCTGGGCCGGATCTTGATCAATGCGGATGATGTCCAGATCGGTGACGCCACGCTCGGTCAAAAGCGCCTTGGCGCGCGCGCAATAGGGACAATAATCCTTTGAGTACATGACAACTTTATTCATGCCGGGGCTCCAGATCAGGGTTTCTGAGTGACGGGCAGGCCGGCCGAGGACCAGGCACGCATGCCGCCTTCGAGCACGGACACTTCGGCAAAACCCTGTGTGCGCAGGCGGGCGGCGATGCGATTTGAGTCGCGGCCGGTCTCGCAAACCAGCAACAGCGGCTTGTTTTTAGGCAGGGCGCTGGCTTTTTGCTCGACTTCGGCGGCCGGCAAGCTACGTGCCTGGGCGATGTGGCCCGCGCGGAATTGCTCGGTCGGCCGAACATCCACCCAGACGCCTTGGCGCTGGTTGATCAATTGAATGGCTTCGGCGGTGCTGAGGCCATTGCCGCCTCGGCCCTTGCGCAGCGCCGGGACGGCGAGCATGATGCCCGACACCAGCACCACGGCGACGATGAAGATGTTTTCTTTAGCTACCAAGAATTGCAGAAGATCCACAGAGGTTCCTGAAAGGGGGACAAGCTTGCACAATACGCATCGCTCGTCTGGACACGGCGGCCTGATTCGGACCCGCATCATACTGGGTTAACTGCGGTCAGGTCGAAATGCCTGCCGCTTACGGTAAGAAACCCAGAGTTGCCGGGAAAAACCAGGAGCAAAATCGCTCAATTATAAAATGAGCGCATTCGTCAACTTCAAGCCAGCCCTCGGGCGGCCCAAAACCATGTACAAACTCGTTCTGATGCGTCACGGCGAAAGCCAATGGAATCTGGAAAACCGCTTCACGGGATGGACCGATGTCGATCTGACCGACACCGGCCGCGAACAGGCCCGCAAGGCAGGTGAGCTGCTCAAAAAAGAGGGCTACGAATTTGATCTGGCCTACACCTCGGTGCTCAAGCGCGCGATCCGCACGCTCTGGATCGCACTGGACGCCATGGATGCGATGTACACCCCCGTGGGAATCAGCTGGCGCC
Organism: Bordetella muralis; assembly: GCF_054781015.1. NCBI lineage: Bacteria > Pseudomonadati > Pseudomonadota > Betaproteobacteria > Burkholderiales > Alcaligenaceae > Bordetella > Bordetella muralis. The sequence goes on from NZ_BAAGVF010000001.1 coordinate 232,734, forward strand.
TGAACGAACGCCACTACGGTAACCTGCAAGGCTTGAACAAGGCCGAAACCGCCGCCAAATACGGCGATGAGCAAGTCTTGATCTGGCGCCGTGCCTACGCGATCGCCCCCGAGCCCCTGGCGCTGGACGACAAGCGTCATCCTCGTTTTGACGGTCGGTATGCCAAAATCCCGGCTGATCAGTTGCCCGCGACCGAATGCCTGCAAGACACCGTCGCCCGCGTGTTGCCGTTCTGGAATGATTCCATCGCACCGGCGATCCGCGCCGGCCGCCGAGTGCTGGTGGCGGCCCACGGCAACAGCCTGCGTGCCTTGATCAAGCACCTGGATAATATTTCTGATGACGACATCGTGAGCCTGAATATTCCTACTGGTCAGCCCCTCGTTTACGAGTTGGATGCAGACCTGCGCCCGATCCGCCATTATTATCTGGGCGATGCAGCGGAAATCGAAGCCGCGATGGCCGCGGTTGCCGCCCAAGGCAAGGCGAAAAAGGACTGATTCATGCGGTTTGTGGCAGGTTTGCTGTTGACGGTGGCTGTGGCGGCGACGCCATGGCCCGGTGTTGCGGCGTCGTCGGACCTGGCAGACCGCCAGTCCGATGCCGAGCGGCAGCAAGCCGAGCTGCGTGAGCGTATCGATACCCTGCAGAAATCGCTCGAGGATCGAGAAGCCGCACGCAGCGAAGCCGCCGACGCGCTAAAAGCGTCAGAATCGGCGATTTCGCGCATCAACCGCCGGTTGCGCGATCTGGCTGCTGACAATGACCGGGCCGAGGCCGACTTGGCTGGTCTTGAAAAACAGATCGCTGCGCAACAGCAAGCGTTGCAGCGCAAACGTACCGAATTGGGCGATCAATTACGCACCCAGTACACCAGCGGCCTATCTCCGTGGACCGCGTTACTGTCGGGCGATGATCCGCAGCAACTAGGCCGCAATCTGAGTTATTTGGGCTATGTTTCGCGCGACCGGGCGGAAACGGTACAGGCACTGCGGCGTGATCTGGATCGTTTGGCCGAACTGCAGGGACAGGCAGACGCGCGTCGTGCAGAGATTCAACGCACGGTCGCTGAAACCTCTGAGCAAAAGGCTGAGTTGGTCAAACAGCAGTCCGAGCGTGCAACGTTGTTGGCCCAATTGGAAGGGCAGATCGCTGCGCAACGCGCTGAGGCACGCAAATTGGGGCGTGATGACAGCCGCCTGTCGATGCTGATCGTCGATCTGGAAAAAGCCATCGCCGAGCAGGCCGAGGCCGCGCGTCGCGCCGAAGAGGCCCGGCAGCGCGCCGAGGCCGTCCGCCGTGCGCAAGAGGCGCGTCTGGCCGAGGAGGCACGAGTCAAAGCCGAGGCCGCTCGCGCCAAGGCCGAGGCCGAACGCCAGGCCGCCATGGCTCGCGCCGCCGAGGCGGCAAAAGCCGAGCAAGCGGCCAAAACAGAGCAGGTCCGGGCTGCCGCTCAAGCCAAGCGCGATGAAGCGGCGCGTGATGCGGCGCGAGCACGTGAACAGGTCGAGGCCGCTCGCGAACGCGAGCGTGCTGCCAGCGAGCGTCAACGCGGCGCGGTGGCACTGGGCGATTGGGATGCGTTGAGCCCGGCGACCCAAGGTGATGTGAGAGTGAGTCAGCCACAACCGGCCCCGCGAGCAGAGCCTCCGGCACGCGCGGCTGCTCCGGCGTCACCGCCCTCGAATCGTCAGACGGACGACGAAGCCGACGGCGATGAGGCGTCTACGCAACAAACTGCGCGCCGCGCCGCGCCGCCGCCTAGTACGGCAAATGGTCTGCGCCACGGATTGACGGCGCCTGTCCGTGGTACGGTACAGGGTCGTTTCGGGGTGGATCGTCCCGATGGCGGCGTGTGGCGGGGCATCGTGCTGCGTACGGCTGCAGGCACCCCGGTCAAGGTCGTCGCCCCCGGCACGGTCGTTTACGCGAGTTGGCTGCGGGGTTTCGGCAACTTGATCATTGTTGATCATGGCAAGCAATATATGACGGTATATGCCTACAACCAGAGTTTGCTCAAGCAGGTTGGGGACACCGTAGCGGCCGGCGAGGCCATCGCTACGGTAGGCTCCACCGGCGGGCAGGTGGAATCGGGCCTATACTTTGAGATTCGATATCGAGGCACCCCGGTGGATCCGGCCCAGTGGTTGGCCTTATAACCTCCGGCTCAAAATCAGGAAGTGTGCATGGGCACTCGCAAGTTTCGCGGTTTAGGTTTGATGGCTACTGGTGTGGTGGCGGGCGTTCTGCTCAGCGTAGGTGTGACAGCACTGGCGCAGCGAGGCAGTCCTCTGCCGCTGGACGAGCTTCGGCAGCTCAGCAATGTGTTTGCCGCCATCAAAAACAACTACGTCGAGGCGGTCGACGACAAGACGCTGATTGATAACGCCATCTCGGGCATGGTGTCCAATCTGGACCCCCATTCCGCCTATCTGGATGCGGACGCATTTAAAGAAATGCAGAGCACCACGCAAGGCGAGTTTGGTGGTCTCGGCATCGAAGTCGGCGCAGAAGACGGTTTCGTCAAAGTCATCTCGCCCATCGAAGACACCCCAGCCGCGCGGGCTGGCGTGATGGCTGGCGATCTGATCATCAAGATCGACGATACGCCCACCAAAGGCATGACCTTGAATGACGCCGTCAAGCTCATGCGCGGTGCGCCGAAAACGCCTATCACGCTGACTTTGGTGCGGGCTGATAATCCGCAGCCTATTGTTGTGAAGATCATTCGCGACATCATCAAGGTGCGCAGCGTGCGCAGCAAGATGCTCGACGGTGGCGTGGGTTATATCCGTATCGCGCAATTCCAGGAAAAAACCGGCGCCGATCTCGCGCGTCACCTGAAAGACATGGGCGCAAAAGGCGCGCCCAAGGGCCTGGTGCTGGATCTGCGTAACGATCCGGGCGGACTGCTGACCAGTGCGATTGGTGTAGCGGCCGCGTTCCTGCCGCCCGATGTGCTCGTGGTATCCACCGACGGCCGTACGCCGGATTCCAAGCATAAATATCTGGCGACGCCCGCGGAGTATGCGCGTGGCGAGGGCAACTATCTGTCGGATCTGCCCGGCTGGGTCAAGACTGTGCCGATGGTCGTGCTGGTGAACGTCGGTTCGGCCTCGGCGTCGGAAATCGTGGCGGGCGCGCTGCAAGACTACAAGCGCGCCAAGGTGCTGGGCAACCGTACGTTCGGCAAGGGCTCGGTGCAGATCATTCTGCCGCTCAGCCAGGACACGGGCGTCAAGCTTACGACCTCTCGTTATTTCACGCCCAAAGGGCGCTCCATCCAGGCAACCGGCATCGAGCCTGATTATGTCGTGGCCGATACCGCGGATGGCGACTTGTTCCGCCTGCCGCGCGAGGCCGATCTGCAGCGGCATTTGTCGAATAACCAGAGCGACGAAATCAAATCTCTGCCGGGCGCGGACGAGTCTACGCCGGTCGGCAAGGTATTCGAGTTCGGCGGCAAAGACGACTTCCAACTGCAGCAGGCGCAAAATGTATTGGCAGGCAAGCCCGTACAAAAAGGCTCGGCCCGCGCACAGGCACAGGCCAACGCCAAACCTGCCGTCAATGGCGACACAGAGCGCCTGACGATCACGCCGTCTGGAGTGCAACCCGCCAAGAACAAATGAACGACCAGCAGTTATTGCGTTACGCCCGGCATATCTTGCTAGATGAGCTGGGCATCGAGGGCCAGGAAAAATTCCTGGCGGCTCGAGTGCTGGTGGTGGGCGCGGGCGGGCTCGGCTCTCCCGCGGCCTTGTATTTGACGACGGCGGGGGTAGGCGACATCACCCTGGCGGATGACGATATCGTCGAGCTGAGCAATCTGCAGCGCCAGATTCTGCACGGCGAGGCGAGCGTCGGGCGGCCTAAAGCCGAATCGGGCCGCGATACGCTGGCGGCCTTCAATCCCGAGACGCATGTGACCGCGCGCGTTGAGCGCCTGGACGGCCTGGCTCTGGATGAGGCCGTCGCGGCTGTGGATCTGGTGCTGGACTGCACCGACAACTTCAGTACACGGCACGCGATCAATCGTGCCTGTGTGCATCATCGCAAACCGCTGGTGTCCGGGGCGGCAATCCGTTTCGATGGCCAGGTCAGCGTGTACGATCTGCGTCGCGATGATGCGCCGTGCTATCACTGCCTGTTTCCCGAGGCCGATGACGTCGAGGCCGTGAATTGTGCGACGACTGGGGTTTTCGCCCCGCTCGTGGGCATCATAGGCGCCATGCAGGCGGCGGAGGCCCTCAAGCTATTGGCTGGCATCGGCGAGAGCCTGTCGGGCCGATTGCTGTGGTTGGACGTGCGTACCATGCAATGGCGCAGCGTCAACGTGCACCGTGATCCTGAATGCGCGGTCTGCGGGCACCGCGACGCTAATGTTCAGAACGCGGCTTGAGCGGTCCCTAGATACGGTTTTCCTGGCGGCTCCTTGTAGTCATTCTCGGTGTCGGGCTGAATGGCTTAAAAGTTTTCATATAACCTGATAAATAATCTACAATGGTCACATGCTGACCAAATCCACCACTCTCACTGAGCAGGTCGCCGGCCAACTGTCGGCCGACATTGCCGCAGGCGTTTACCCCGTAGGGGCCAAGTTGCCCACGGGCAAGGCGCTCGCGCAGCTGTACGGGGTCAGTGCTGCGGTGATTCGCGAGGCGACCGAGCGGCTGCGCGCTCAGGGGCTGGTCGAAAGCCGCCAGGGTGCGGGCTGTACGGTGATATCGCGCACAGTCAGCCGGGGCTTTCAAGTGCCTGGCCGTTCATCGCTCCGCCGCGACGAGCTGGCCAGCGTCTACGAACTGCGTATGGAGCTCGAGGGCGGCGCTGCGGCCTTGGCCGCGATGCGTCGCACGGATGCCGATCTGGCGGAGATGGCCCGTTGTCTAGAACATCTGCAAAGCCATCTGCATCATCCCGAACAGGCTGTCGAGCAAGACATCGCTTTTCACGCGGCGATTGCGGTGGCCACGCATAACGCTTATTACCAGCAACTGCTGCAGTATCTGAATCTGCAAGTGCGCGAGGCGGTACGCATGGCACGCGACAATACATTGCAGCATCAATCTGAACGTATTGTCGACGTGCACCAAGAGCACGTCGACGTATACGAGGCTATTGCGGCCCGCGACGCCGTCGCTGCCCGGCAGACTGCCGTGCGGCATTTGCAGCGCGCCGCCGCGCGTTTGCAGTTGGACTTTTCGGCTGTTGATGGCGCGTTGGTGCCGGCTGCAATGACGCCTGCCGACCTGGGCGCGCGCATTACGAAAACCGTGCGGACAACCTAGCTCATTTTTCGATTCTTCGATTTCTGCATCTTCTGCCTGAACACTTATGACTACTTCCGATTTTGCGCAGCGCCTGGTTCAAGCCCTGGGCCCCGATACGGTATTGACCGCAGCCGATGACATCGCACCGTGGCTGTCAGATTGGCGTGGCCTTTATAACGGGCAGGCCCAGGCCGTCGTACGTCCACGTACCACTGAAGAGGTCGCGCGATGCCTCGCGTTATGCCAACAGGCCGGCGTACCTGTTGTGCCGCGCGGTGGCAATACCGGTCTGTGCGGAGGTGCGACGCCGGACCAGGCGCCCGCCAATGTGGTGCTCTCGCTGGATCGCATGAATGCCGTGCGTTCGATCGATACGATCGCCAATACGATGGTGGCTGAGGCGGGATGCATTCTGGGTAATCTGCGCCGTGCTGCCGAGGATGTGAACCGCATGCTGCCTCTCAGCTTGGCCGCAGAGGATTCTTGCCAGATCGGCGGAAACGTCTCGACCAACGCAGGTGGCGTCAACGTCGTACGCTATGGCATGACGCGTGAGCTGGTCTTGGGTATCGAGGCGGTGTTGCCGACAGGCGAGATCTTTCATGGCCTGCGTACGCTGCGTAAGGACAATACGGGTTATGACCTCAAGCAATTGTTGATCGGCGCTGAGGGCACGCTCGGTGTGATCACCGCTGTGGCATTACGCTTGTTTCCTCGCAATAGTGTGCGTTCCGTGGTGCTGGCGGCAGTGCAATCTCCTGAACAGGCCCTGCAATTGGCTGAGCTGGTCAACGAGCAATGTGGCCCGCGTCTGCAGGCCTACGAGTTTTTCACGGGTGATTGTGTTGACTTGGTGTTGACGCATGCTCAAGGCGTGCAAGAGCCTTTTGCACAGCGTTATCCCGGCTATGTGTTGATGGAGTTGGCTGACACGGCCGATGAGGAGGCACTGAATGCGCTGTTGGAAAACGTGATGGGCGCTGCGTTGGAACGCGAGTTATGTCTGGATGCTGCTGTCTCGACCTCGTTGGCGCAATTGCAGGCGCTGTGGAAATTACGCGAAGAAATCTCCGAGGCCCAGCGTGCCGATGGGCCCCATCTCAAGCACGATATTTCGTTGCCGATCGAACAGATTCCGGCGTTCATGCAGACTGCCGAGCAGCGTGTCCGTGCGGCTTATCCGGATATTCGGCCGTTTATCTTCGGGCATTTCGGCGACGGCAATCTGCACTACAACCTCTCGCGTCCGGCGGGTGCTCCGCGTGAGTGGGCGGCTCAGCAGGGCGATGCGGTGACAGATATCGTGCTGGATGAAGTGAATCGCTATGGCGGCAGCATCAGTGCTGAACACGGCATCGGTCAACTCAAGCGCGATCATTTCCTGCATAGCAAAGATCCGTTGGAGCTGCGGTTGATGCGTGAGATCAAACGGGTTTTTGATCCTGCGGGGATTTTGAATCCTGGGAAGTTGCTGTAGGCTGAATGTGGTTGTGCGTCATGCGGAATTGACGGTGTTTTGTGGGGCGTCTTTGTTGAGCGCCGGATGTGGTTGTTTGGAGGGTGTGGTTCTATTGACGTCGTGGCGGGGCGGTAAGCGTGTGGGGGCTTCGCGTGGTCGGTCGGACGCCTTCGCGTCCGACACCGCTTCGTCAACCTCGTCGCTGCGCTCCTTCGGTTTTCCTCGCTCGACCACGAGGCGCCCCCACACGCTTACCGCCCCGCCACGGAGGTCTAAATAGAGACGCCCGATGCCATCAAACGATCAAGTCTGCTGATAAATCTCAGCCCCCTTGCGTACAAACTCCACCGCCTTCTCCCGCATCCCTTGCTGCAACGCATCCTTCTCACTGACCCCTTGCGACGCCGCATAATCACGCACGTCCTGCGTGATCTTCATGCTGCAGAAATGCGGCCCGCACATCGAGCAGAAATGTGCGACTTTCATTGAATCTTTAGGCAAGGTCTCGTCGTGAAACTCCTTGGCTGTATCAGGATCCAGGCCGAGGTTGAATTGGTCATCCCACCTGAACTCGAACCGCGCCTTCGATAGCGCATTGTCACGAATCGCCGCGCCTGGATGACCCTTGGCCAGATCCGCTGCATGTGCGGCGATCTTGTAGGTGATGATGCCGTCCTTGACGTCTTTCTTGTTGGGCAAGCCCAAGTGCTCTTTAGGCGTGACGTAGCAGAGCATGGCTGTGCCATACCAGCCGATCAACGCGGCGCCGATGCCTGAGGTGATGTGATCGTAGCCGGGGGCGATGTCGGTCGTCAGCGGCCCCAGGGTATAGAACGGCGCCTCGTGACAATGCTCGAGTTGCAACTCCATGTTTTCCTTGATCATCTGCATCGGCACATGGCCTGGGCCCTCGATCATGACTTGCACGTCGTGTTTCCATGCCACTTGAGTCAGCTCGCCCAGTGTCTTGAGCTCGGCGAATTGGGCCTCGTCATTGGCGTCGTAGCCTGAGCCAGGCCGCAGGCCGTCGCCCAGCGAAAAGCTGACGTCATAGGCCTTCATGATCTCGCAGATGTCCTCGAAGCGTTCGTACAGAAAGCTTTCCTTGTGATGCGCGAGACACCACTTTGCCATGATGGAGCCGCCGCGTGACACGATGCCTGTCATGCGGTCGGCAGTCATGGGAATGAACGGCAGACGCACGCCCGCGTGTATCGTGAAATAGTCCACGCCCTGTTCGGCCTGCTCGATCAAGGTGTCGCGGAAAATCTCCCAGGTCAGTTCTTCGGCTTTGCCATCGACTTTTTCCAATGCCTGATAGATCGGCACGGTGCCGATGGGCACGGGTGAATTCCGGATAATCCATTCGCGGGTTTCGTGGATATGTTTGCCGGTAGAGAGGTCCATGACCGTATCGCCACCCCAGCGGATGGACCAGGTCATTTTTTCGACTTCTTCGCCGATGCCCGAACTGACCGCGGAATTGCCGATGTTGGCGTTGATTTTGACCAGGAAATTTCGCCCGATGGCCATGGGTTCGACTTCGGGGTGATTGATGTTGGCAGGGATGATGGCGCGGCCGCGGGCCAGTTCCTCGCGCACGAATTCGGGCGTAATGACTGCGGGGATGGCAGCGCCGAAGGATTGCCCAGGATGCTGGCGCAGCAGACGGCGGGCCATTTTCTCGCCATCGGGGCTGCTGGCGCGCAGCGTTTCCAGGTAGTGTTCGCGCCGCAGGTTCTCGCGGATGGCGACGAATTCCATTTCCGGCGTGATGATGCCGCGCCGCGCGTAATGCATTTGCGAGACGTTCGCGCCCGTTTTGGCCCGGCGCGGCGGGCGTTGCAGATCAAAACGCATCGCCGTCAGTTTGGGGTCGGTCAGGCGTGACTGGCCGTATTCACTCGTGGGTCCGCCGAGGACCTCGGTGTCGTTGCGTTCTTCGATCCAGGCTTTGCGCAGCGCGGGCAGGCCGCGGCGGATGTCGATGTGAATGTCGGGATCGGTGTAGGGGCCGCTGGTGTCGTACACCGTCAACGGAGGATTGCTTTCACCACCGAACATGGTGGGCGTTGCGTCCTGCGAAATTTCCCGAAAGGGCACGCGGATATCTGGCCTGGAGCCGATTTCGTAGACTTTGCGGGATTTGGGCAGCGGTGCGACGGCCGCGGCATCGACTTGCGCCGTAGCGGCGAGGAACTTGGGATTGGCGTTCATGGAAAGCTCCAATAATGAGGTTGGAGCCGATTGGGGATGGATTCCGGGCCAGATAGGACGAACCCGGCCCTGGGAGACAGGCCTGGCGACGCGGAATACGCTCCCAGCATCGGCATTATCCGTACTGGTACGAAGGGACTCTCTCAACACGTCGCCCCGGAAAAGGCGACGAGTACCCCTGCGTGAAACCGAAGTATAGGTGGTATCGTGGTTGTATGGTCGTATTTCGCTGCTTTACATCTGCATACGGTTGGGGCTATCGGGACACGCAACGGCCCTGTACACTTTTTGTAAGCTGGGTGGCAGTCAGCGACCCGGCATGCAGCTCCCTCAGTCATTGAAAAAGGAATAACCATCATGCAACTCACTATGCGCAAACTGGCTCCCGCGCTGGCTGTCCTCACGCTCGCACTGGCCGGCTGCCAAACTCCGCCGAAGCAAGGGACTGAAGGTGCAGCCAGCGGCACTACCACGCCCCAGACTCCGGCCCAGCCGGCGACGGCTTCCGCAGTTGAGTTCTATGTGGCTCAAGCGACGACGGCGCCCGGCCTGACGGAAGTCAAGATTCCCGATGGCTCGTTGTTCATCCAGCGCCAGCCCGTGCTGACGCGTGCCGATCTGAGCGAGGCCGCCGCCCTGGTTGATCGTCAAGGACAGAATTTCGTCGGCCTGCGCTTCACAGAGGCCGGTGCCCGTAAATTGAACGAGGTGAGCAGCCAGAACATCGGCAACATGCTGGCGTTGGTCATTGATCGTGAGCTCGTTGCTGCTCCGCGTATTGCCGAGCCGCTGAACCGTGGCGTGCTGGCCTTTGGCGTGCCTTCGGCCCAGGCGGCATCGGATATCGCAGCCAAGATCCGTGGCGATCAAGGGCAAGCGGCCCCGGCTAATGGCGCTGCACCTGCCGCGCCGGCTACCCCCGCTCCGGCTGCCCCCGCTCCCGCAGCTCCGCAATAAAAACGATTTGAGGCGTTGAGGCGGCGTCAGCCGCCAATGAAAACGCCCTCATGCTTGCGTCGTCGGCCTGCCCTTCCCAAAAGTGAATGTTTTTTTCTGGGGGCGGCAGGCAACAAAAAGGCCTGGGATGATTACCATCCCAGGCCTTTTTTATTGGTGCGTAGGGAACGGATCCGGCTTAACGGACCCATGCCCCATGTCAGATCAATCCTCTTCTACGAAGGTTTCCTGACGTTTCTTGCGGATGGAGGGCAGTGCCACCAATACGACCAGAATCGCAGCCGCAGCCAACAAGGACGCAGACAAGGGCCGTTCGACAAAGGTGAAGAAATCACCGCGCGATAGCAGCAGGGCACGACGGAAGTTTTCCTCCATCATGGGGCCCAGCACCAAGCCCAGCAGCAGCGGGGCGCCTTCGCACTTCAGTTTCGACCAGAAATAGCCGATCACCCCGAAGATGGCCGTGGTGAAAATGTCGAACGTGTTGTAGTTCAACGAATACACCCCGATCGTGCAAAACACGAGAATCGCCGGGAACAGAATGCGATAGGGGACTTTCAGCAGTTTGACCCATACGCCGATCAGCGGCAGGTTCAGCACCACCAGCATCAGGTTACCGATCCACATCGAGGCGATCAGACCCCAGAACAATTCCGGGTGGCTGGTCATGACCTGCGGGCCGGGCTGGATGTTGTGGATGGTCATGGCGCCAACCATCAGGGCCATCACGGCATTACCCGGGATACCCAAGGTCAGCAGCGGGATGAACGAGGCTTGTGCACCGGCGTTGTTGGCCGATTCAGGACCTGCGAGACCAGCGGGGTGTCCCTTGCCAAAGCGTTCCGGCTCTTTGGAAATTTTCTTTTCCAAGGTGTAGGACGCGAAGGCCGACAGTACGGAGCCGCCACCAGGCAGAATACCCAAAATCGAACCCAGAGCCGTACCACGGATGATAGCGGGGGCTGCTTCGCGGAATTCTTTTTTGCTGGGGTACAGCGAACCGATCTTGTCTTGGAGCTCGACGCGGTTTTCTTTTTGTTCCAGGTTGGACAAAATTTCCGCAAAACCGAACACGCCCATGGCCACGATGGCAAAGTCGATACCGTCTTGCAGTTCGGGAATACCGAAGTCATAGCGGGCCACGCCTGAGTTGACGTCGGTGCCAACCATGCCCAGCAGCAGGCCCAACAAGATCATGCAGATGGCTTTAGGCAGAGAGCCAGAAGCCAGCACCACTGCACCGATCAGGCCCAGGGTCATCAACGAGAAGTATTCGGCCGGACCGAATTTGAACGCGATTTCGGACAGTGGAGGCGCGAAAGCGGCGATCAGCAGGGTTGCCACGCAGCCAGCAAAGAATGACCCGATAGCTGCCAGCGACAATGCCGCGCCCGCCCGCCCGTTACGCGCCATCTGGTGGCCGTCGAGCACAGTGACTACCGCCGAAGTTTCGCCCGGCAAGTTGACCAGAATGGCGGTGGTGGACCCCCCGTATTGCGTGCCATAGTAAATGCCCGCCAACATGATCAAGCCAGCGACTGGTGGCAGCACGTACGTGATCGGCAGCAGCATGGCGATCGTGGGTACGGGGCCCAGACCCGGGAGCACGCCAACCAATGTGCCGAGAATGCAGCCTAGCAGGGCGTACAGTAGGTTTTCAGGTGTGAACGCAACCGAAAATCCGATCGCCAAGTGTTCCATCAATTCCATGATTGTGTCTTCCCCTTATTAGTTCATGCCTAGAAACGACGGCCATAGCGGGAAAATCAATCCCAGACCCTTGATGAACGCCAGCCAGCAGAACACAACAAGGAAGATGGCGTTGAGCAAGGCGACGCGCCAGCTGAACTCATGGCTGGCCAGACTGCTGCCTACGACTAGCAGGAACAGTGACACGTAGAGACCCAGCGGGCGCAGCAGCACGCCGAACAAGACGACGGAGCCGATGATGATGAACAGAATCTTGAAATCGAACTTGTCGATCGTGGTTGCAGTTGCCTTGGGGGACATGGCTCCCAAAGCCACTACTGCTCCCAGAATGGCCAGGCATATCCCCAGCCAAAATGGAAAATAACCGGGGCCCATCCGGGCGGATGTCCCCATGGAATACTGTGTGGCGCCATACGCAAATCCCAGGCCGATTAGGGTAAACATCACCCCCGACCAGAAATCTTGCTTGTTCTTTAGCTGCATAAAAGGTCTCCGTATTGTGTCGTGCCATACTGCGCGAGCATGGGTGGCGGAGACCTAATGTCTAAGGACGCATGAAGCTTGGACAAAAAACATATAAAAAAATATGGCACGGCGGCGCGAGCCATATCAGGGTTGCCAAGCGTCCGGACACTAAGCGCACCGCCAGCACGCAAAGTCCAAGTCGAACGGATCGTATCACGATGTAGTTTAGAATTCTGTTGGTGAATCCTCTAACTTTTCAGGGGGCAAAGATCGACACGCAGGAATTGCAACCGGCGGATTTTGCAACCTTGGCCGAGTTTCGTTATGCCTTGCGCTGCTTCACGGTTTTCAGTGAAGCCGAAGCGCACGGACAGGGACTATCCCCGCAACAACATCAAGCGTTGCTGGCTATCAAGGGCAGTAAAGCGCAGGCTCTGACCGTTGGTGAGCTTGCAGACAAGCTCTGTATAAAGCATCACAGCACCGTCGAACTCATCAGCCGATTAGTGCGCATGAGCATGGTGTCACGTTCGGTCGACCCCGAGGATGGCCGGCGTGTACGGGTGACGTTGACCGCCTTGGCCGAAGCAAAATTGCAGGCGCTGTCCGCCGTACATTTCGAGCAACTGCGGCGCATCGGGCCCTTGCTGATTAAATTATTGGACCAGTTCGGTTCTTCAACTCGCTGAAAAAACGACCATCAGATGGACACTACCCCTGAATTGCGTGCTGTTTTCACCCCTGCGGGGCGCCTGCGTGCGTCGATCAACCTGGGCAATCCCATCTTGGCCGGACGCAATGCCGCCGGTGAGCCTGCGGGCGTATCGATCGATCTGGCGCGCGAATTCGCCCGTCGTCTCGGCGTCGAGCTCGAATTGGTGGTGTTCGATACGGCCGGTAAATCCGTCGACGCTGTGACGGCTGAAGAGGCCGATATCGGCTTTTTTGCGGTGGATCCGGTACGTGGCGCCGGTATCGCGTTTACGGCACCCTATGTGCTGATCGAGGGCGCCTATCTCGTCAAGGACGACTCGCCGCTGCAATCGAACGACGAGGTGGATCAAGCCGCGCACCGCGTCGCGGTCGGTAAGGGCAGCGCATACGATTTGTACCTGACGCGTGAGCTCAAGCATGCCGAAATCGTCCGAGCTCCGAGCTCTCCGGCTGTGGTCGATACTTTTCTGGAGCAGGGGCTGGAGGTAGCGGCGGGCGTACGCCAGCAGCTGGAATCCGATGCGCAGCGTTTGAGTGGCCTGCGTTTGCTGCCGGGCCGTTTCATGGTGATTCGCCAGGCGATGGGCTTGCCCAAAGGGCGTGATGCCAGGGCGGCAGCGCTGCTCAGCGCCTTTGTCGAGGACATGAAGGCCAGCGGTTTCGTCGCTGACGCGCTCGCGCGTCATGGCATTCAAGGCGCCTCGGTAGCACCGGCGGAACCCCGAGATTAAATTCTCATATTAGGGAAAATCCTAGGGCTGTTGCCGTTCGATTTGTTGTGTTGGCACAACGATTTGGCTGTGTGACAGCCCGCTGTCAGGTATTGTTAAAGGATTTTTCGCGTGGCAACACGATATGCGATGCGGCCTGCCCGGGCTTGTGTCATGAGCGCCTCGACGCTCATGACGACTCGCTTTTCTGTGCCCGATAACAAGCAGAACGGATTGATCAATCCGCCGAGCCGGGTGCTGGGTCCTGCACGCGTTGCTTGATTTCTTCGTGGTGCTTTTCCATTTCTTGGCGTAACGCGCGGCGTTCGCTTGCAGCCTCGTAGCGTTGGCGTTGTTCCAGGGTATGTAGAACCAATGGCGGGACGGCCGTCGGCTGCCCGTTATCATCGACCGCCACCATCGTGAAATAACAGCTGTTGGCGTGGCGCACGATTTGTTTGCGGATGTCCTCGGTGATCACCTTGATGCCGATTTCCATCGAGGTCCGGCCCGTGTAGTTCACGGACGCCAGAAAGGTGACCAGTTCTCCGACATGGATCGGTTGCCGAAACATGACCTGGTCGACGGACAGGGTGACGACGTAGTGGCCCGCATAACGGCTGGCACAGGCGTAGGCGACCTGATCCAGGTACTTCAAAATCGTGCCGCCGTGGACGTTACCTGCAAAATTCGCCATATCGGGCGTCATCAGGATAGTCATCGACAGTTGGTGATTGGTTTCTTGCATGGCAGATCGCGCGAGTGAAAAACGCCATGGTAATCGCTGGGCTTGTTGTTTTTGCAAAACTTGACGATACGCTGCCATTAAATAGGGGTACGATCACAAGCTCCATCCCTTGGAGAAACCCATCATGTCATCATTATCCAAACGTTGCATGGCCGAGTTGATCGGTACTTTTTGGTTGGTGTTAGGCGGTTGCGGCAGCGCGGTATTGGCTGCAGGTTTTCCTGAATTGGGCATTGGTTTTGCCGGGGTTGCCCTGGCATTCGGGCTGACGGTGCTGACTATGGCGTATGCGGTGGGCCATATTTCGGGCGGGCATTTCAACCCGGCCGTCACAGTGGGGCTCGCGGTAGGCGGGCGGTTCCCGACGCGCGAAATTCTGCCTTACGTGGTGGTGCAAGTGATCGGAGCAATACTGGCGGCTGCCGTGCTGTATTGCATTGCAAGCGGCAAGCCGGGCTTTGATCTGGTGGCAAGCGGTTTTGCCGCGAACGGTTATGGCGACCATTCTCCGGGCAAATATGCCTTGGGGGCTGCGCTGGTATGCGAAATCGTTCTGACGTTCGGTTTTCTATTCGTGATCCTGGGGGCCACTGATAAGCGCGCGCCGGCCGGCTTTGCCCCGATACCGATTGGCCTGGCTCTGACGCTGATTCATTTGATCAGTATTCCTGTGACAAATACGTCGGTGAACCCGGCGCGCTCTACGGGACCGGCGTTGTTTGTCGGGGGATGGGCGGTGGAGCAGTTGTGGCTGTTCTGGGTGGCGCCGATTGTGGGCGCGATTCTGGCTGCGTTGGTGTACCGTTTCGTAGCGGGGCGCCAAGACTCATGAGAAACCGTCGCCCCATTTGATGGAGCGACACGTGTCTCAATCTGAAAAAATCATGCTGGTCACCGGCGGCGGCCGGGGTATAGGCGCCGCGGTGGCGCGCCTGGCTGCCCGCCGGGGTTATGCCGTTTGCGTGAATTATCGTCATCGCCGCGAGGATGCGGATGCGGTGGTGCGAGAAATTCAGGCCGATGGCGGGCGAGCCATTGCCGTCGGCGCGGACGTTGCCGACGAGGCGCAGGTTGTGCGGTTGTTTCAAACCGTGGACCGGGAGTTGGGCAGGGTGGATGCTCTGGTCAACAACGCCGGCATACTCGAGACGCAATGTCGGCTCGAGGACCTGGATGCTGCCCGTGTGACGCGCATTCTGATGACAAACGTTGTCGGCGCGGTGGTGTGTTGCCGCGAGGCGGTGCGGCGCATGAGTCCGCGTCATGGTGGACGGGGCGGCGCTATCGTGAATGTGTCTTCGGTGGCGTCTCGTTTGGGATCGCCCGGCGAATATATCGATTACGCAGCGTCGAAAGGGGCGCTCGATACGTTGACGATCGGTCTGTCTAAAGAGGTGGCGGCCGATGGGATTCGTGTGAATGCGGTTCGGCCAGGAACGATTTATACCGAGATGCACGCCAGTGGCGGGGAGCCTGGGCGGGTGGATCGATTGGCCAGTGCGATTCCGTTGCAGCGGGGCGGTACCGTTGAGGAGGTCGCGGGGGCGGTGATGTGGCTTTTTTCCGATGAGGCGGGGTATACGACGGGGTCGTTTATCGAGGTTTCTGGTGGGAAATAGGTTTGGCCTGGTGCCCTTCTGCTAGGCGTTAGGTGCGGTGTTCGGTTGCTGACACAGGGATGGGCTCATTAGGCGTCCCTGCCGGGGGCGTGGGCGCCGCGCCGGCCCTATCCCTCGGTCTGGCCGCCTGCGCGGCCAGACTTCCCTTCACCTGCCTTGTCAGGCGGGGCGGCTGGGCAAACTCGCTTCGCTCAAACATGCCCAGCCGACTGCCCCCCGCCTGACAAGGCAGGTTCGGCGAGCTCTACGGGCCGGCACGGCGCCCACGCCCCCGGCAGGGACTCACAGTGGTGGCATGCCGAGGTTGTTCAGGGCAGGGACTCACAGTGGTGGCATGCCGAGGTTGTTCAGGGCAGGGACTCACAGTGGCGGCATGCCGAGGTTGTTCAGGGTAGGGACTCACAGTGGCGGCATGTCGAGGTTGTGCGGATTTGTTTTGGGGGGCCGTGTGTCTCGAGTGGACACGGGCTGATGCTGAGTACGGCCGTCGTGGCTTCGATCAGACACCGATGTTGGGTTGGGGCACCGTGTGACCAGGCGTCCGTATCGGATGGCGTACTTTGGCGTTCCACGGCGAGAGCCGATCAATACCTCGTGCTCGGGCGTTTAGATGCCGGTATTGGGGTAATTGGGGCCGGCGTCATGGAAGCCGCCGTTGCTGTAAGGGTTGACTGCGCCGGGGTGTGGAGGACCTGGGTTGTCGAGCGATGCGCAGCCGGTGAGGAGTGCGGTGAGGGCGATCAGCGCGAGGGTGGTGCGCAGGGCTGGCACGGTGGCACGAGAGGATTTCATGGCGGGTCTCCGGGAGTTGCGGTGCACAGTGGTCTGCCACCGCAAATCTAGGGGTTAGCGCATCAGGCGCGCCAATTCGGCGCCGGGGTCTTCGGCGCGCATGAAGGCTTCGCCTACGAGGAAGGCGTCGACTTTGTGGCTGCGCATGAGCTTGACGTCGTCGGGCGTCAGGATGCCGCTCTCGGTGACGACGCGTTTGCCGGCCGGGATGTGCGGCAGCAGATCCAAGGTGTTTTGCAGGCTGGTTTCGAAGGTGCGCAGGTTGCGGTTGTTGATGCCCAGCAGGGTGGTTTTGAGGCTGAGGGCGATGTCCAGTTCTTTGGCATCGTGTACTTCGACCAGGACGTCCATGCCCAGCTCCATCGCCAATGTTTCCAGATCGCGTAGCTGGTTCGGTGCCAGGGCAGCTACGATCAGCAGGACGCAGTCGGCGCCCATGGCGCGGGCCGAGATGATCTGATAGGGATCAATGACGAAATCCTTGCGCAGCACGGGCAGCGGGCAGGCCGCGCGGGCGCGGCGCAGGTTGTCGTGCGAGCCCTGGAAAAATTGCACGTCTGTCAGTACGGACAGGCAGGCGGCGCCGTGCACGGCATAGGTTGCGGCGATCGCGGCAGGGTCGAAGTTTTCGCGCAAGACGCCTTTGGAGGGCGACGCCTTTTTCACCTCGGCAATGACGCCGGCATGGCCTTGTGCGATTTTGTCTTCGATGGCCTGGGCAAAGCCGCGTACGTCCTGGCGAGCCTGCGCTTCGCGCAAGAGCTCCGCTTCGCTGCGCAACTGGCGTGCCGTGGCGATCTCCTCTGCCTTTACGGCAAGGATCTTCGCAAGAATGTCGTTCATTTTTGAAATTTCCGGGTATAGGCGCAGAATTCTTCCAGCTTGGCGCGGGCCGAGCCGTTGGCAAGTGTTTCAAAGGCCATCGATAGTGCCTGGCCGATGGTATCGGCTTTGTTGCCGGCGTAGATCGCCAGCCCTGCGTTCAGGGCGACGATGTCGCGGGCAACGCCTTCGACATTGTCTAGGGCCTGGATGACGAGCTCGCGAGATTCCTCGCGGTTGGTCACTTTGATTCCTCGATTAGACACCATTGCCAGCCCATAGTCTTCTGGATGGATCTCGTATTCGCGGATTTGCCCGTCTTTGAGTTCGCCGACCAGTGTGGCGCCGCCAAGTGAGGCCTCGTCCATGCCGTCTCTGCCGTGCACGATCAGGACATGCCGAGAGCCCAGGCGCTGCAAGACGCGTACCTGGATGCCGACCAGGTCGGGGTGGAATACACCCATCAGTTGGTTGGCGGCTCCGGCGGGGTTGGTCAGCGGCCCCAGGATGTTGAAAATCGTGCGTACGCCCAGCTCTTTGCGGATGGGGGCGACGTTTTTCATGGCGCTGTGGTGCGCGGGAGCGAACATGAAACCGATGCCGGTCGCCTGCAGGCATTCGGCGACTTGTTCGGGGCTGAGGACCAGATTGGCGCCCAGGGCCTCCAGCACGTCGGCGCTGCCCGAGGACGATGACGCACTGCGGCCACCGTGCTTGGCGATGGGTACGCCAGCGGCAGCGGCGACAAACATGGCTGTGGTCGAAATGTTGAACGTGTGGCTGCCGTCGCCGCCTGTGCCGCACATGTCCAGCAGGTCTTCCGGGTTAGGGGTGACGACCGGCGTGGCGAATTCGCGCATGACCTGCGCCGCTGCGGTGATTTCTCCTACGGTTTCTTTCTTGACGCGCAGGCCCATGATGAGCGCACTGGCGATTTGGGGCGACATGTCGCCACGCATCAGCATCCGCATCAGATGCAGCATTTCGTCGTGGAAAATCTCACGGTGTTCGATGCATCGGGTCAGTGCTTCGGTGCAGGTGATGGTCATGATATTTGTCCCCTCGTTATTAGATGTTCAAAAAATTGCGCAGCATGTCATGCCCGTGCTCGCTCAATACCGATTCAGGATGGAACTGTACTCCGTACAGCGGCAGCGTTTTGTGGCGGACTCCCATGATGTCGCCGTCGGGGGCGGTGGCGGTGACTTCGAGGCAGTCTGGCAGGGTCTTGGGGTCGATGGTCAGCGAGTTGTAGCGGATCACGGTATACGGCGTCGGCAGGCCGGCGAATATGTCGGTGCCGGTATGCGAGACCTGTATCGTTTTGCCATGCATGATTTGCTGCGCTCGCACAATATCGCCGCCGTAGGCCGCGCCGATGGCTTGATGGCCCAGGCATACGCCCAGGATCGGGACTTGTCCGGCAAAGCGTTGGATGAGCGGGACGGAGACGCCGGCTTCGGCCGGTGAGCAAGGGCCGGGCGATACGCAGATGCGATCGGGTTTCATGGCCGCGATTTCGTCGAGCGTGATCTGGTCATTGCGGACAACCTGAACGTCTTCGCCGAGTTCGCCGAAGTACTGCACGAGGTTGTAGGTAAAGGAATCGTAGTTGTCTAGCATCAACAGCATGGGGCACCTGCGAGGATGAATGGCGCGGTCGCTTGGAATCCGTGCATTGTTCTTTAAGAGGCGGCCTTGGACGTGTTGTTCAAGGGTGGCCGTCGGCCGCTGCGTATTTGGTCCGATATCGGTAGTGACTGTCCTTAGATCGGTTCGTCCAATCCGTGTTGCACTTGTTCAGCCGCCCGCAATACCGCGCGTGCCTTGGCTTCCGTTTCGGCCCATTCCAGTTCGGGGTTGGAATCGGCGACGATGCCGGCGGCAGCCTGGACGTACAGCATGCCGTTCTTGATGACGCCGGTGCGGATGGCGATGGCGACGTCCATTTCGCCGCCGTAGCTCAAGTAGCCGGCTGCGCCGCCATAAATGCCGCGGCGCACCGGTTCGAGCTCGTCGATGATTTCCATGGCGCGGACTTTGGGAGCGCCGGTCAAGGTGCCGGCGGGGAACGCTGCGCGCAACACATCCATGCTGCTCATGCCGGGGTTCAGATTGCCGGTCACGTTCGACACGAGATGCATCACATGCGAATAGCGTTCGATGGTCATGGTGTCGGTGAGCTTGACGGAGCCGACTTCGGCGACGCGGCCCACGTCATTGCGGGCCAGGTCGATCAGCATGACGTGTTCTGCAATTTCCTTGGGGTCAGCCTGCAGTTCGGCGGCCAGTGCCAGATCCTGCTCGGGCGTGGCGCCGCGTTTGCGGGTGCCGGCTAGCGGGCGGATGGTGACTTGGGATTTGGCGACGCCGTTGTCCTGGATTTGCTCTTGGCGCACCAGGATTTCGGGGGATGACCCGACCACCTGAAAGTCGCCGAAATTCCAGTAGTACATGTAGGGCGACGGGTTCAACGAACGCAGGGCGCGATAGAGCGAGAGCGGCGAGTCGCGAAATGGTTTGGAGATGACCTGACCGATCTGTACCTGCATGAGATCGCCAGCGGCGATGTATTCCTTGGCGCGATGTACGGCGGCGAGATAGTCTTCTTTTTTGAAATCACGCTGCTCGTCGGTCAGCATGCTGGGGTGACTGTACGGAATGTCGACGGGGCGGCGCAGGCGGGTGCGCAAATCGAGCAGGCGGCGTTGGGCGCGGCTGTAGGCTTCGGGCTGACGTGGGTCGGCGTACACCATCAGATAGGTGCGACCCGCCAGGTTGTCGACGATGACCAGTTCGTCGACGTGCATCAACATGATGTCGGGGGTGCCACCATCCATGCCGTCGGGAAATGGCTTGACGGCGGGTCCGAGGCGCGGCTCGATGTGACGGACGGTGTCGTAGCCGAAATAGCCGGCCAGGCCGCCGCAGAAACGTGGCATGCCGGGGGGCAGGGCGACTTTGAAACGTGCCTGGTACTGTTCGATGAAGGCCAGCGGGTCGCCCTCGTGGGTTTCGACGACCTGACGGTCGTGCAAAACCTCGGTGGTTGTGCCGCTGGCGCGGATCACCGTATGGGCAGGCAGGCCGATGAATGAATAACGCCCAAAACGCTCGCCGCCTACGACGGATTCCATCAGGCAGCTCATGTGGCCGTTTTGCGGGCCGCTATGGGCGAGCTTCAGGTAAATGGCCAGCGGGGTGTCCAGATCGGCGTAGGTTTCCGAGATGAGAGGGATTCGGTTGTATCCCTGGGCCGCCAGAGCTTTGAATTCGATTTCGGTCATTTCAGATTTCTCGTTGGTGACCGGGCACATCAACAAAAAAGCCCGGTCCAGTGTGTGGGTCCGGGCTTTGGCGCTGTTTTTATGCAGCTGCGGCGCTGGGATGCTGACGCGTCCAGGGCCGGGAAGGAACTATCGCCACCCGGAAGACAAACGCCACCAACGCCACGAGGCGTTGCGCATTTGGTTCGAGAGACGAGCGTTCATATGAATCGGGTCTAGGTAAAAATCAAGCTTGTTGCTGTTCGGCGTTTTTGCGGGCGATCCACTCGGCCGCTTCAGCAATGCTGGCAACTATACCATCGACATCCAATCCGTGCACGTCCTGGCCTTCGTTGTAGCCGTACGGTACTGCCAGCACCTGGATGCCGGCGGCACGGCCGGCTTGGGCGTCGTTGACCGAGTCGCCGATGGCGAGTGCCTGGTCAGGGGTGACGCCCAGGCGTTCGCAGGCGTAGAACATCTGGTCAGGATCGGGTTTGCGGCGCTCGCAGGTGTCGCCGCAGACGATCTCCTGGAAAAAGCCGGCCAGGCCCGTGCGTTGCAGTAGCGGGATGGTGAATTCGGTCGGCTTGTTGGTGACAACAGCCAGCTTGAGACCCTGCTCGCGCATGGCTTTCAAGCCCTCGATGACGCCGTTGAAAATGGTGGCCTTGTCGCCGTTGACCAGGTGATAGTGGCGATAGAACGATTCGCGGGCGCGTTCGAATTCGGCGGGCTCGGGGTCGGCTGCGTGCAGGGATCCGGCCAGGGCGCGGCGCACCAGGTTGTCGACGCCTTTACCGACGAAGGTCGCCACGATGTCTTCGTGCAAGGCGGGCATGCCCAGCTCGATGCGCATGGCGTTGGCGGCGTGGGCTAGATCGGGGATGGAATCCAGCAGGGTGCCATCTAGGTCTAGCAGGACGGCTTGGAAGGTGGTCATGAGAGGGGTCCGTCGTCGTAATGAGGTTTAGCGGTTCAAAAGAGGCCACAGGCGGGGTTCTTGAGGCGTTTGTCCCAGCCGGTGAGCAGTGGCGGGCGGGCCTGGTCGGCTGACTCGTCCCCTCAACGGGGACTCGGCCTTCGTCTGCATCTCATCGGCGGGCCGGGGGCCAAACTCGCTTCGCTCAAACATGGTCCTCGGACTTCCCCCGCCGATGGGATGCGGGCTCGGCAGCCTCCGACAGGCCCGCCCGCCACTGCTCACCGGCTGGGACAAACTCGCGTCAGAGGCACGCTGATGGGGTGGCACGGTTTTTTTTCGCTCAAAGGTACGGGGCTTAAACCGTCAGTGTTCCGGCTTTGGCGATTTCGTCGCGCAGGTCCTGGATGACTTTGGTGTAATCCGGTTTGCCAAAAATGGCCGAGCCGGCGACAAAGGTGTCCGCGCCAGCGGCGCGGATTTGCGCGATGTTGTCGACTTTGACGCCGCCGTCCACCTCCAGCAGGATGGGCTGTCCGCCGTCCTGGACCCAGCGGTCGATGCGCTGGCGGGCGTCGCGCAGTTTGTCCAGCGTGGAGGGAATGAAGCTCTGTCCCCCAAAACCGGGATTGACCGACATCAGCAGGACGACGTCCAGCAAGTCCATCACGTGGTCCATGGCGTCGAGCGAGCTGGCCGGGTTGAACACCAGGCCGGCCTGACAGCCGTGGTCGCGGATCAATGACAGGGTCCGGTGCACATGGCGCGAGGCTTCGGGATGAAAGGTGATGATGTTGGCGCCGGCTTTGGCGAACTGAGGGATCAGTTCGTCCACGGGCTCGACCATCAGGTGCACGTCGATCGGCACCTGGACGTGCGGCCGGATGGCGGCGCACACCATGGGCCCGATGGTCAGGTTGGGAACGTAATGGTTGTCCATCACGTCGAAATGGATCCAGTCGGCGCCGGCGGCGACGACGTTGCGGACTTCCTCGCCCAGGCGGGCGAAGTCTGCGGACAGGATGCTGGGGGCGATACGGGTGAGGGCCGAGGATGAGGCGGGCATGATGATCAGGTTTCCACGGGCATAATGTGCCATTATTGTAATTTGCCGCGCGCGACGGTCGCCTGACAGGGCAATTTGTCGCTCGGCGCGTTGTCTAACCGCCTTTGTGCTCCTCGGAAAAGGCCCGTGAAACCGTACGACCTGACCGTCTCCGTTGCTCCGCGATTCGTGCCCGAGCAATCTGATCCCGCCGAACAGCAGTATGTGTTCGCCTATACCATCCGTATCACCAACACCGGCGAGCATCCCGCGCAGGTCATCAGCCGTCACTGGATCATCACCGACGGTAACCAGCACGTCGAAGAAGTCCGCGGGTTGGGCGTGGTGGGCCAACAGCCCTTGCTGGCTCCTGGCGAAACTTTTGAATACACCAGCGGCTGTCCGCTGCCTACGCCTGTCGGTACCATGCGAGGGACTTACCACTGCGTGGGCGAAAACGGCATCCCGTTTGAGGTGCCGATTGCCGAATTCCTGCTGGCCATGCCGCGTACCTTGCATTGACGGATTGACCGTCCCACTAGATTGCCCATGAATCGTCTTCTGAAATTGTTGTGCCTGTCGCCCCTGTTGGCGGCATTGGCGTCCTGCACTACGCCACCGCCTTCCGCAAGCGGCGAGCCTGGCCAGCCCGGCTCGGTTAATGTGTCTGATACGGGGCCCTTGGTGGTGCCGCCGTTGAACGCCTTGCGGGATACGCCCGCGCGGACGTTGGCCGGCCGCTTTCAACGCGCCGCCTGGGCCGAGCTGCCGGGATGGAGCAATGACGATCTGTCGCGTTTCTGGCCGCTGTTTCTGCGCAATTGCCAGGGCCTGATGCGGCAGACGACTGGCAATCTGGCTGCCCCGGCGCGTGCGACGCCGCGTGCATGGCAGCCGGTGTGCGCGGCTGCCGTCAGTCTCGGCAAGACGGCCCCGGATGCGGTGACGGTGCGCCAGTTCTTGCAGACCCAGTTGCAGCCCTGGCGCTTGAATGGCGCCGATAATCGGCCTGCGTCCAACACAGTGACCGGATATTACGAGCCTCTCGTGACTGGCTCGCGCACGCAAGGCGGTCCGTATCAATGGCCGTTGTACGCGGTGCCAGACGATTTGCTAACCATTGATCTGGGGGCGGTGTATCCCGATCTGGCCGGCAAACGGGTGCGCGGCAAACTGGTGGGCAAGCGCGTGGTGCCTTATGACACGCGCGCGGCGATCGCATCCTCGGGCAACCGTCCTCCGGTGATTGTCTGGGTGGACGATCCGGTCGATAACTTCTTCTTGCAAGTGCAGGGCTCCGGCCGTGTTCTGCTCAAAGACGGCCCCGACGCGGGGACGACGATACGTGTCGCGTATGCGGATCACAACGGTCAACCGTATGCGTCGATTGGCCGTTGGCTGATCGACAAGGGCGAGCTGCGCGCCAATGAGGCGTCGATGCAGAATATCCGCGCCTGGGCGCAGCGTAATCCCGCACGTGTTCAGGAAATGTTGAACGCCAACCCTGCCGTGGTGTTTTTCCGCGAAGAGGCGGTGGTCGACCCCGAGCTCGGGCCCAAGGGAGCTTACGGCATCGCCCTCGCGGCGCATCGTTCCATTGCGGTGGATACCAGTTTCGTGCCACTGGGCACGCCGGTGTATCTCGCGACCACCTGGCCGGCGTCGGATCGCCCGTTGCAGGGGCTGGTATTTGCCCAGGACACGGGGGCTGCGATCAAGGGGGCAGCGCGCGCCGACTTTTACTGGGGGTTCGGCGATGAGGCCGGCGCCCAGGCTGGCCGCATGAAACAGCGTGGCCAGATGTGGGTGCTGTGGCCGAAGCAGGCCGGGGAGCCCTCCGCACGATGACTAGCCCGATTGTGATTTGCGGTGCGGGGATCGTGGGTCTGGCCAGCGCCTTGGCGTTGGCCCGGCGTGGTCAGCGCGTGACGCTGTTGGCGCCGCCCGCAACGGTGCCCGCTGCCAGCGCCGATGTCTACCACCCGCGGGTCTATGCGATTTCTCCGGCCAGCCAGCGCTTTCTGGCCGAGCTGGGCGTCTGGGACGCCATGCCTGCCTCGCGCATCACGCCGGTAGAGGCGATGGAAATTCATGGCGACGCAGATGGGCGGGTAGAGTTGAACGCGTGGCAGGCGGCCCAGCCGCAGTTGGCGTGGATTGTCGAGTCTGGTGAAATCGAGCGTGTGTTGCTGCAGGCTGTGCGCATGTTCGGGATCGCCTGGTTGACAGAGCGTTGCGTCGATTACCGCCAGGGGGCTGTACAAACCAGCGCTGGCGATTGGATCAAAGCCGAGTTGTTCGTGGGCGCCGACGGCGCCTCGTCGCCGCTGCGTACCGCTGCAGGCATGCAGCACACGTCGGTGCCGTATAACGACACGGGTCTGGTGGTGCATCTGAATGCCGAGCGGCCGCATCACGGCACGGCATTTCAATGGTTTCGCGACGACGGCGTGTTGGCGTTGCTGCCCTTGCCCGATACGGCCGATGGGCCTCAGGTATCGATGGTGTGGTCCATGCATGACGCGCAGGCCGCAACCCTGCAGGCCTTGGACCCCGATGCGCAGGCAGCGCAGTTGGAGCAAATGCTCTTGCATGCGACCCATGGCCGTCTGGGCCGGCTGCAGGTGCGCAGCAAACTGCACGGGTTCCCGCTGACCCTGGATCAAGGGCGCATGACGGCGCCCGGAATTGCCTTGGCGGGCGACGCGGCGCATCGTGTGCATCCGCTGGCCGGACAAGGCCTGAATCTGGGCTTGGGCGACGTCGAGGCATTGGCTCGTGTCGTGGCCGAGCGCGAGCCTTATCGCCAGGCAGGCGATGAGCGCGTGTTGCGCCGTTATCAGCGTGCCCGTGCGGAATCAGTATTGGCGATGCGCGTGGCCACCGACGGCCTGCATCGTTTGTTTGGCGCACGCAATGCGCCGCTGGCATGGCTGCGCAACGCGGGAATGCGTTGGGTGGATGCGGCGCCGCTGGTGAAACGTTATTTGATCGATGGCGCCTCGCGTAATTGAGACGCCCGAAGGAGCATGAATGAGTTTCCGTTTTTCGTCTTGCCTGGCCAAGGTATTGTGTGCCGCCGGGCTCGTATGGTCAGTGGGCGCCTGGGCACAGGCTGGATCGTCGGCACCGGCAGATGTGGCCCCGGCCGGACAGTCGGCCAAGAGTGACACCTCCGCGTCGGATCCCGCCGCCCAGGCGGTCGCCAAACGTTTTGGCGAGTTGTTTACCGACTTGGAAGTCACTGCAGTGCGTCGTACGCCGTACGGGATTTACGAGGTGCAGGTCGGTAGCGATCTGATCTACACCGACGAAAAGGTCACGTGGGTCATGGAAGGCCCGCTCATCGATGCCGCCACGCGTCGTGACGTGACGCGCGAGAGCCTGGAAAAGCTGGGCTCTGTGTCGTTCGATCAATTGCCGCTGGACTTGGCCGTCAAGCAGGTGCGCGGCAACGGGGCTCGCAAAATGGCGATTTTCGAGGATCCGAACTGCGGCTATTGCAAGCAACTGCACAAGACGCTGAAAGACGAAGACAACGTCACGATTTATACGTTCCTGTATCCCATTCTGGCGCCGGATTCGACCATCAAATCGCGTGATGTGTGGTGCGCCAAAGACCCGGCCAAAACTTGGCAGGATTGGATGCTCGACGGCAAAAAGCCGCCGACCGCCGAGTGCGATGCTCCGATTCAGCAGGTCCTGGCCTTGGGCCAGAAACTGATGGTGCGCGGCACGCCCGCGATATTTTTCCAGGACGGCAGCCGGGTTAATGGCGCCGCGCCGTTAGAGATGGTTCGGAGCCATTTGGGCAAATAACCGGAGACTTACCGTGAGTGCGGATACGATCAGCATTGCGTTACTCGATGACTATCATGGCGTGGCCGAGCGTTACGCCGACTGGACGACGTTGGGACCGAATGTGCGCGTCCAGGCGTTTCGCGATTATTTGCCCGAGGGGGATCGCGTCGCAGCCTTGCAGTCTTTTGATGTGATCGTGGCAATGCGCGAGCGCACGCCGTTTCCGGCGGCGCTGATCGAATCGTTGCCCAAGCTGCGGCTCTTGGTCACCACCGGGATGCGTAATCTGGCGATTGATCTCGACGCCTGCACGCGTCGTGGCATCGTTGTGTGCGGTGCGCCGGGCAGTCCGGATGCCAATACCGCGACCTCGGAACTGGCCTGGACGCATATTCTCGCCTTGTTCAAGAACCTGACTATCGAGGACGCCAATATGCGCCGCGGCCTGTGGCAAACCGGGATGCCGAGGCCTATCGCGGGCAAGCGGCTCGGCGTGGTCGGCCTGGGCAAACTCGGTACCGCAGTGGCCCAGGTGGGCAAAGCGTTCGGAATGAGCGTGCAAGCCTGGAGCCCGAACCTCACGCCTGAGCGGGCGGAGCAGGCGGGTGTCGAGTACGCGTCCAAGCAAACCTTGTTTGCCGAAGCTGACGTGATCAGTCTGCATTTGATCCTGAGCGATCGTACGCGCCACGTGGTGGACGCGGCCGCATTGTCGGCAATGAAGCCTTCGGCATTCCTGGTCAACACCTCTCGTGCCGGGCTGGTGGACCAGGAGGCATTGCTGGATGCGTTGCGTAAAGGGCGTATCGCAGGTGCCGGCCTGGATGTCTTCGAAGAAGAGCCGTTGCCGCCCACCGATGCCTTGCGTGCGTTGGATAACGTCATCCTGACCCCGCACCTGGGATATGTCAGTCCCGAAAACTTCACCGCGTTCTATCGCAGTGCGGCCGAGTCGGTGCAGGCGTGGCTGGCAGGCAAGCCGGTACGCGTGTTGAACGCTTGAGTGAGGCGTTCCCGACGCCCGATGTCGGTCAGTCCTTGGATTCGGCAGGACGGGACAGGGCAGGGCCCGGCGAGGCCAATTCCTGAGGCTCAGGCTGCCGCGCCGGACGCCGTCGATGTCTTATGAATCGCCGAGCATGGGCACGTGGATGCGTGCCGCTCGTGCCCGGTTCCCCTGCCAGCATTTTTACCTGCGCGTGAACACGATTTTTTGCTCGGCCATCGGCTCGTCTGCCGAGCGATGGTTGCGCGTGGTGTCGCCATCGCCAGCCTCGTCATGACAGCCCTGATCCGTGTTCGACGCGGCATCATTGGCGGGGTCTACTGTGTCAAACGCGGTATCGCCATTGACGTCCGGCACGCCTGTGGGTTTCAGTCCCACGAAATCAAACAAGTCACGATCCATCAAGTGCGATGGCACGACGCTGGACAGCGCGCTAAACACGTTCCACGAGCGGCCCGGATGCTGGCGATCCCAATCGCGGATCATGCGCGAAACTTCCTGGCGTTTCAGGTTTTCCTGCGAGCCGCAGAGATTGCACGGAATGATGGGGAACTGCTTGAGCTTTGCGTACGCGATCAGATCGCTTTCGGGCACATAGGCCAACGGCCGGATGACGGTATGGCGGCCGTCGTCCGAGACGAGTTTCGGCGGCATGGCTTTGGCCTTGCCGCCGTAGAACAGATTCAGGAAGAACGTGGCGAGAATATCGTCGCGATGGTGGCCCAGCGCGATTTTGGTCGCGCCCAGTTCGTCGGCTACGCGATACAGAATGCCGCGCCGCAGACGCGAGCACAGCGAACACATGGTCTTGCCTTCGGGAATGACCCGGGTCACGATCGAATACGTGTCCTGTGTCTCGATATGAAAGGGCACGCCGAGCGAGGTCAAATAGGTGGGCAGCACGTCGGGCGGAAAGCCCGGCTGTTTCTGATCCAGGTTGACCGCGACGATGTCGAACGGAAAAGGCGCGCGTTTACGCAGGCTGATCAGAATGTCGAGCAGTGCGTAGGAGTCTTTGCCACCGGACAGGCACACCATGACGCGGTCGCCCGCTTCGATCATGTTGTAGTCACTGAGCGCGCGCGTCGTTTCGCGCGCCAGGCGCTTGGTGAGCTTGTTGCCTTCGTGGCGGATTTTTTCTTCTGCACGTGTGCGGAAGGCCGCCGGGGTATCGCTGATAGCTTGCATGAGAGTTACGCCGTCACAGCGGCTTAACGATTGATCTGAATTTCTACGCCGACGGCGGCGCAGTCCGAAAACGCCATCGGTTTGCTGATGCGCAGTTTCACGGCGCGTACCTCGGCAAAGTCGCGCAGCAGCCGGTGGGCGACTTGTTCGGACAGGGTTTCGATCAGGTTGACATGAGCCTGGGTGCATTCCTCGACGATGGCTTCGCGCAGGCGGCGGTAATCCAGCACGCTGTGGATGTCATGATCATCGACATCACGGGTGATATCGACGTCGAATTCCGCATCGATGTGCAGCGGCTGTGTGGCCCGGCGTTCGTGTTCCAGAATGCCAATGCGGGCATCCAGGGCCAGCCCGGAAAGAAAAATGCGGCGTGTAGGCATGATGTCTACCTGGTAGAGAGAATCGGAATTGTAAGGCGACCGGCGCCTATCGCTACAATTCCGCCTATACGCCCCTCGGTTTCCTTGGGAGGGTGCGGGATAGCCACACACGGAATACGACAACCATGCAGCAATATGACGCGATCATCGTGGGCGGCGGTCCGGCCGGCGCCTCGTGCGCGATTTGGCTGGCTCGCCTGGGTTTGTCCCCCATGCTGATCGAGGCGAGTTCACGCCTGGGAGGCTTGGGTAACGATAACCCCTTTGCCGACGATTGGATCGCGGTATTGCCAGGGGTGACCGGCCAACAGACGGCGGCCAATATCGCCGAAAGCGTGCGGGCAGCTCAGGTGCCTGTGCGTTTGACGGCTCGTGCGCAGCAAGCTCGCCGCGTCGAGAGCGGTTTCGAGGTGGACTTTGGTATGGCAGGCAGGGGCATGGAAACCGTGTCCGGCCGATCCTTGGTGATTGCCTCTGGCGTGCGTGCGCGTGGCTTGCCCGGACATCCGGCCGGCGCCCGTTGGCCCGGCGTATTTATCGGCCCGGGCTCATCCATCGTGGCGCAAGACTACACGGGCCTGTCCGTCGCTGTGCTGGGCGGGGGCGACAACGCCTACGAGAACTTTGTCTATGTGCGCAACCGGGGGGCGCGCGACGTGCATCTGTATGCGCGCAGCGTGCGCGCGCAGCAGCAGTGGGTGGCCCGCGCAGGCGAGGACGGCGTGCGCGTGGGCCCCTATCAAGTCGATCCCGTAGCGCGTACGGTCGACGGGCGCGCCTATGATCTCATCCTCGTCTTTTACGGCTGGGAGCCGCAGGCGGCGTTCGCCGAAGGGCTGGCTTTGCAATACGGCGAGCGTGGCTATATCCAGACCCACAGTGCTACGGCCGAGACCACCGTGCCCGACACCTACGCCATCGGAGAAGTCGCCAACCGCATGCATCCCTGCGTCGTGACCTCGATGGCCGACGGCGTGGTCGCCGCCAAGGCGATTCAACGCCGTTGGGAGCGCGATACGCAGCGATGAGGCGGGTCGCTGAGGCTCTCTACTCGTTCATCGGGGACGATGTGTCTGGCCCCCGGGGAGGCCAGCTCCGTGTTTCAGTATTTGCCTGTCAGCAGTTCACCCGCGTCCGGAACGCGGGTTTCCAGCTGCAGTACTTGCAGCATGCGATAGACCGTCGCGGCTGCAGCCGTGATCACGGGCAGGCCCAGCCGGTCCTGCACCGGCTGAATCGATGCCAGCGAGGGCATCTGTACGCAGGCTGAAAGGACCACAGCGTCCACGCCATGGGTGTTCAGACGGTTGACGTGTTCGGCTGGCGCCAACGGGTTTTGTGCGCCGACCTGCAGATTGTCGGGAATTTCCAGCGATACGCTGTCGTGCACCTCGATGCCTTCATTTTCGATGTAGTCCACGACCAATTTGGTCAGGGGCTTCATATAGGGGGTCAAAATCGCGACCTTGCGCGCGCCGATGGCATGCAGGCCTTCGACCAGCGCGCCTGCGCTGGAAATGACCGGGGCAGGACCACCATTGTCCACGGTCGCCTGGTGTAGACGTTCCTGGGAGACCCGGTGATAGCCCAGGCCTTGGCTCATGATGGCCACCAGGCAGGCATAGCCCAGCACATCGACACGCGCATCAGACAGCTCTTGTGCGCAGCGGTCAGACTCTTTGTCCATCGAGGCCAGTTCGGCGGCCGTGACTTGCTTCATCCGCATGCGGCTGGAATGAAAGGTATAGCGCTCGGGGGCAAATGCTTCGCGTCGCCGCAGCATTGCCGGGATTTCCGTTTCCATGGTTGTATTGGAGCTCGGAACGATTTGGCCGATCCGAATGGTACGGGGCGATGAGGTCATATGAAATCTCCAGAAAAAAGGCGCAAGGCGCCCTGCCGCCCAGCAGGGCGGGACATAGAAGTTGTGATGTCAGAACGGCGGAAAGGGGCAGGCCGCCAGTGCGTTATTCAGCGGTAATGCCTGCCTCTGCCACGGTACGTTTCCAATAGGCCAGCTCGGTATCGACGCGTTTTTGCAGTATCGCCGGCCCTTCGAAACGGGCCTCGATACCGGCCGCTTGCGCGTTCTGCTGAGTAGAGGCTTGTTTGAGCGCGGCCTCGACGCTGGCCGCCAGCTTGTCGATGACCGGCTGTGGCGTGCCGGCTGGCGCGAACAATGCGACCCACGACTCCAACTGATAGCCGGGCAAGCCGGCTTCGGCCGTTGTCGGTACGTCGGGCAACATGGGGTGGCGCTTGTCGCTGGTGACGGCCAGTGCTCGTAGTTTGCCGGTTTGCACGTGACCCATGACGGAGGGGGGCGTTGTGATGAAAACCTGGACATTGCCCGCCAATACATCCTTGATCGCAGCGCCAGAGCCGCGATAGGGAACGTGCGTCATGTCGGCCCCGGTCTGTTGCTTGAACACCTCGGTGCCCAGGTGCGATACCGAGCCTACACCCTGCGAGGCGTAGTTGATCGCCCCCGGTGACTGTTTCACCTCGTTGATAAAGTCCGTCAGCGTGGCGGCCTTGATTTTGGAAGGGTTGACCGCGATCACGTTGCTGGAAATCGTGATGAGACCCACCGGCACAAAATCTTTCGGCGCCCAGGGCAGGTTGTTGCTCAGGTTAGGGTTGCCCACGTGATAGGCGGAATACGAGACCAGCAGCGTATAGCCATCGGGCTGGGATCTTGCCACGGCTTGATAGGCGATATTGCCGCTGCCACCATCCTTGTTTTCCACGACCACGGATTGGCCTAACGCGGTGCTCAGAGGTTCCGCGACAATGCGTGCCGAAGTATCGACGAGCCCGCCGGGAGGGTTGGGAACGACCATTGTCACAGAGCGGGCAGGGAAATCGTCCGCCGCCTGGGCTGTGAGGGTCATCGCCACGAGGATGGTGCCCGCAAATAGCTTCTGCATGAGTGTCTCGTAATAGTTTTCTGCGTCTTGCAGGAAAGGTTCAGGTTCATTTTGAACCCGTGGAACAATAGTTTCCAATATCGTTTTTGTCTTATTTGATATCTTTGGCAAATTATTCCGCGTGATCGCATGGTACGTTCGCCGCGGCCATCTTGTTTGATATCACTTCCTTGACGGCTCATCTCATGGAACTACGCCAACTCCGTTACTTCGCCGTATTGGCAGAAGAGCTGAACTTCACCCGGGCCGCCGCGCGGTTGCATATTTCGCAGCCGCCATTGAGCCTGCAGATTGCGCAGCTGGAACGAGAGCTGGATGTGCGTCTGTTTGACCGGAACAATCGGCGGGTGGCTTTGACCGAGGCGGGCGCTGCCTTCCTGAATGATGTGCGTCTCACGCTAGGCCGTCTTGCCGATGCGACGCTGCGGGCGCGCGATGTGGATCAGGGGTTGGCAGGCCGCATCGAGATCGGCCTGTCTGGTTCCCATTTCATGGGGCCCGTGCCGGCATTGATTGCGCGTTACACGCAAAGGCATCCTCAGGTTTCGGTGTTGCTGAACGAGATGAATCCGGCCACCCAGCTTGAGGCCTTGCGAGGCCATCGCATCGACGTCAGCATCTCTCGGACCAAAGTCGATGATGAGGTGTTGCAGTCCGTGCCCTTGTGGTCAGATCCGGTGATGGCGGCACTGCCGCGCGGGCATGCCTTGTCAAACCGTCGCCGCCTGAAGCTCGTGGAGCTGGCGGATGAGACGTTTGTGATGTTGCGCCAGGAGACCTCGGGATTCGCTCGTGCGTTGGCGCAGGCTTGCGCCCAGGCAGGGGTGGCGCGTCGGGTGGCCCAGACGGTTGCCGAGGTGCCGGCGCAATTGGCGCTGGTCGAAGCGGGCCTGGGTGTGGCCCTGGTGCCGCGTTCAGCCTGCCAGCAGTTTGGTGATCGTATTGCGGCGTGCGTATTGCCCGCCAATGTGGTCAACGGCATGGTCTATGCCGTGACCCACAGGCAGGGCGGGCGGCGGGCGCTGGCGCCCTTTTTACGTGCCGCAGTAGAAATCGGGCAGGAGCAGCGCTCCGTTCCGAGTTCAGGCTAAGTCTGCACGGCGCCTGTTTCTACTGCCCTCTGGCGAGGCTTTACTGCGCCGTCGTCAATACACAATCCAGCGGTTCGGGCGCGGCCAGCCTGATCTGAAATGCGCGCAATTCGTCGCGCCGGAACACGTGAACAGTCACGCGTTCCCCGGGCCGGTATTGGGCGAGCAACTGATCCAGTCCCGCAGGTGCGTCGACACGCAGGCCGTCAACCGCAACCAGCACATCGCCTGCGGACAAGCCGCCTTTATGGCCAGCCCCGCCCTCCAGCACCGTTGCCAGCGTCAACGTGTCGCCTTGCTTGCGCGTGCGCACGTCCAGCGACGGAATGTTGAGCGTGGCTTTCCAATTCATGGCAATGCCGTGAGGTTCGAGCAGCTCGGCCAGCGGCACGTCGGCGGTGCCGTAGGCATAGCGCGTGATAAAGCGGCGGGTATCGACGCCCGTGGCTTCGCGGATCAGGGCGGGCAGGTCTTCTTCGCCCAGACCTTGAGCCTGGCCTTGATAAAAGGCCCGGCCGTAACGTTGCCACAACAGCCGCATGACATCATCCAGCGAGTGCGTCCCGGCGCTGTCGCGGCGGATCAGCAGATCCAGGCCCAGTGCGACCAAAGAGCCCTTGGTGTAATAGCTGACCAGCGCGTTCGGCGAGTTCTCGTCCTGCTTGTAATAGCGGGTCCAGGCGTCGAACGAGCTCTCCGCCACGGATTGTTTGTGCCGCCCTGGCGAGCGCGCCACGCCGGTGATGGTCTTGCCCAGCAGGCGCAGATAATCGGGCAAACCTATCGTTCCCGAGCGCAGCAGCATCAGGTCGTCGTAATACGAGGTAAAACCTTCGAATACCCACAACAGCCTGGTCAGGTCCGGTTGCTGCAAACCGTATGGCACAAAGGCGGCCGGTTTGATCCGTTTGACATTCCAGGTGTGGAAATATTCGTGGCTGACCAAGCCTAGAAACGTACGATAGCCCTCGCCCTGGCCTTGCTGGCCGATGACGGGCAGATCCTTGCGCGAGGCCATCAACGCCGTGCTGGCGCGATGTTCCAGGCCGCCGTAGCCATCGCCGACGACCATGGTCATGAATACATAGCGATCGCTGCTGTCCAGGAATGGCGCGCGCTTGGTGCGGGGCTCGAAAAACGCGATTTGCGTTTCGCAGATGCGGCGGGCGTCCTCGGTGATGCGCGCCAAGTCCAGCTTCGGGATCACGCCCGTAAAGACCAATTCGTGCTCGGCGCCGTGGGCGGTAAAGCGGGCAACCTGGGGTGTGCCCATTTCCACTGGATGGTCAATCAGGGCATCGT
Organism: Bordetella muralis; assembly: GCF_054781015.1. Taxonomy (NCBI): domain Bacteria; kingdom Pseudomonadati; phylum Pseudomonadota; class Betaproteobacteria; order Burkholderiales; family Alcaligenaceae; genus Bordetella; species Bordetella muralis. The sequence continues at coordinate 267,154 of NZ_BAAGVF010000001.1, forward strand.
AATCGGGGGCATGGTACAGGCCGAATCCGTGTCGCCGCGCTGCACCGCGATGGCCGCGCGCCTCAGGCAGGCTGGTATAGACCTTCCAGCCGTCGATGCCGCGGGGCGGCGCCAGATCCAGCAGGCAGGGCTTGTGATCCTGGCCTTCTACGCGCAGAAAAACACTCGTCCCATTGAAAAAGCCATGGGTTTCATCCAGATGCGCGCCGCGCACGGACAAATCCCAGGCATAGACAATGTAGTCCACTTGCAGCGGCCCCGTACACGGAGCGACTTGCCAAGTATGGTTGTCCGATTTGGTCACCGCGACCGGCCGGCCGCCGGCGCGGGCGCGCAGGGTTTCGATCTGGCGCGAAAAATCGCGGATCAGATAGCTGCCCGGGATCCAGGCCGGCAGGGCCAGGCGCTGGCCGGCCGGATCGGGCTCCGGTATCGTCAGGGTAATCCGGTAACGATGGCCGGCGGGGTCGTGGGGCTCGAGGCGGTAAATTACGGATGTGTCCATTGCATTATCTTACTTGCACTTATTCAGGAGACAGTTGATGAGCGAGTCGTTTGTGTTGGTAGAGACCCGTGGCCGGGTGGGCTTGTTGACGTTGAACCGCCCCAAGGCGCTCAACGCACTCAACGACCAATTGATGAATGAGCTGGGCGCCGCCCTGCTGGCGTTCGAGGCCGACGAGGGCATAGGTGCAATCGTCATCACCGGCAGCGAAAAGGCGTTTGCCGCCGGTGCGGACATCGGCGCAATGAAAGACTGGTCGTACATGGATGTCTACGGCAGCGAATACATTACCCGCAATTGGGAAACCCTCAAACGTATCCGCAAACCCGTCATTGCCGCAGTCTCGGGCTACGCCCTGGGTGGCGGTTGCGAGCTGGCCATGATGTGCGACATCCTTATTGCCTCCGATACGGCGAAATTCGGCCAGCCGGAAATCAAGCTGGGCGTCATTCCCGGAGCTGGCGGGACGCAGCGTCTGCCGCGCGCCGTGGGCAAGGCCAAAGCCATGGATCTGGCGCTGACGGCCCGCATGATGGGTGCCGAGGAGGCCGAGCGCGCGGGGCTGGTGTCTCGCATTGTGCCGGCGGACAAACTGCTGGACGAGGCGATCGAGGCGGCGACGGTGATCGCCTCGATGTCATTGCCCTCGGTCATGATGGCCAAGGAATGCGTCAATCGTGCGTTCGAATCCTCGCTGAACGAGGGTCTCTTGTTCGAGCGCCGTGTATTCCATTCGCTGTTTGGTACCGAAGACCAAAAAGAAGGCATGGCTGCCTTCGTGGAAAAGCGTCCGCCCATCTTCAAGCATCGCTGATGGCGCCTCACGGGAGTTGCGGCCTGTAACCTTTGTGTTACCCCGGATGATCGCGTCCGGGCCTATTCTGTTAAAGCGTGATGCCGAAGAGGCCATCCTGGAGACGGGATGGCCGGCTCGTTTTCCTATAACGAACAAGGAGCCCTCCATGCCTTACTGCCGTGCCTCCCGGTCTACACACCGGTCCAAAGCCATACTCGCCGTTGCACTGAGCGCCGGTTTTGCTTGCGCCGCATGGGCGCAGTCGCCGCAGCCGTCGATGCGAATGGTGTCTCAGACTCCGGTTGTCAGTCCCGTCGTGTCGGCCCAAGAGCTGCATGAAATCGCCGTTGACGCCTATCTCTACGCCTATCCGATGGTTTTGATGGAGGCAACGCGACGTGCCTCGACGCAAGTGCAGAATCCGCTGGCGGGCAGGGCGCCGATGAACCAGTTCGGCCATCGCACCACATTCCCGGAGCCCGGCGCCACCGATGTCGGTTGGCCGAGCGCCGATATGTTGTATTCCAACCTGTGGTACGACGTCAGCTATCAACCTCTGCTCATTCGAGTGCCCGCCTCGGGCGGCCGTTACTACGCGCTGTCGCTGCTGGACATGTGGTCGGATGAATATGCGTCACGGGGCACCCGCGTGACCGGCAATGGCGAGCAGGCCTTCATGATCGTCGGCCCGAACTGGCAGGGCCACGCGCCGTTTGGCACCGATGTCGTGCGCAGTCCTACCGGCACCGGTTGGCTGATCGCGCGCATCCAGACCGGAGGTCCAGCCGAGTACGGGGCAGTGAATCAATTTCAGGCGAGCATGACAGCGACACCTGTAGCGGCTGCAGCGCCCACCCCGAACCTGGTGACGCCGTACAGGCGCGGCGCAGCCAAGCCCGCGACATGGCCGCAACAGCAAATCCCTGGCACGGGCCATACATTGACGGGCTCCGCGTCGCCCTCCATGACATCCACGTCCTATGTGACATGGGAGCCCCAAGGGTCTGCCGGGCAGCAAGTCGCGTCGATGTCTCCTGCCACGTTCTTCACTCTGTTTGCCGAGTTGTTGCGCACGAATCCGCCGCACGATAACGACAACGCCATTCTGACCCGCATGCAACGCATCGGCCTGGTGGGGCCGCAGCCCTTTTCTTACGACCGGCTCGATCCCGCCGTGAAGCAGGCGCTGGAGGAAGCTCGAGCCGTGGCGGGCCGCCGTATCGCCGATACGGTGACCCGATTGGGCACGCCTCTGAATGGCTGGAATACCGTGTTGTCAGGTATCGGTACGTATGGCACCGACTATGTCCGCCGCGCGGCCATTGCCTATGCCGGGCTGGGCGCAACCACGCCGAGCGAGGCGCTGTATCCGGTCACAGCCGTCGATGACGACGGCAGGCGGCTGCGCAGCGACGATGATTACATTCTCCACTTTGACAAGGGACAATTGCCGCCGGTCAACGCCTCGTGGTCGCTGACCTTATATAACGAGAGCAATAACCTGGCGCCCAATCGTGCGGGCCGATATACGGTACGCAGTACGGATCCGTTGAGATATAACGCGGATGGATCGCTGGATATCTACATTTCGCCAGATGACCCGGGATCGGGCAAGACGGCGAACTGGTTGCCGACGCCGGCCCAGGGACATTTCAGTCTCAGTATGCGTCTGTACTGGCCTGACGATCTGGCCTTGGACGGCGAGTGGGCGCCTCCGCCTGTAGAGCGCGATTGAGCGCCGCGGACGCAAGGGTGTTGTATCGTTGCGTCCGACACCGATTCCTTGGCCGCCGGCTATCTTTTGATTTGCTCGACTAGGGAAAAACCCGCTATACTTTACGGGTTTGACGCTTGCGGGATAACACGTGTGGTGAACCACCGCGCACGTCTTTAGCGCAAGAGCGGGGAATCCTGATGCAACAAAGCCTGGTAGAACAAAATCCGGTGCTTACTGATGCCGATCGCGCGGCACTTGATGCTCAGGCTTGCCGGGGGCTCTTGAGGGTATTGGCGGCGCAGGGGGCCATGGGGCTCGCAGCAGCGGCAATTGCGGGGATCATTGCGGGGACGGCGGCTGGTTGGTCAGCGCTGGCGGGAGCAGGGGCGTATTTTGTACCCAACGCATTATTTGCGTTGCGGTTGCTCGTGAACGTGCTCAAATCGGGCCGGGCGAGTCCTGTTACCTTTTTCCTCGGTGAGATGCTCAAGCTGCTCATGACGGCATTGCTGTTGTGGCTGCTGGCTCGAGTTGCGCATGACTGGCTGGTTTGGCCGTCGGTGCTGCTGGGTCTGGCTTTCACGCTCAAGGGCTATCTTCTGCTGTTGATGTTCCGCAAGTTGTCGTAGTTGCTTAGAAATCATGCAAACGGTCGGTTCGCGAGAATCGGCCACACAGCAAACAGGGTAGGGTTCAAATGGCAGCCGCCAGCGACGTATCGCCTCAGTCCGCGTATATACAGCACCATCTGGTGCATCTGAACAATATTGGCGAAAAACAATCCGTTATCGCCCAGTTCGACGTCATCAACTACGACTCGATATTCTGGTCCGTGCTGATGGGGCTGGCTGCCGTTCTGTTCCTCTGGGCTGCTGCCCGTCGTGCGACCTCCGGTGTACCCGGCCGTTTCCAGGCTTTTGTCGAAATGATCGTCGACATGGTCGACGAGCAGGCCAAGGGCATCGTCCATAACGCCAAGAGCCGTTTGTTCATCGCCCCGTTGGCGCTGACCGTCTTCATCTGGATCGTCCTGATGAACGCGCTCGACTTGATCCCCGTTGACCTCCTGCCTTCCATCATGCGCTGGACGGGGCTGGGTGCGCATCACGGCGATCCCATCTACTACCACCGTATTCTTCCTACCGCCGACCTGAACGTGCCCATGGGCATGGCGCTGGGCGTGCTGCTGCTGATGTTCTACTACGGCATCAAGATCAAGCACCCGGGCGGTTTCTTCAAAGAACTCTTCACTGCACCTTTCCATGCGCATGGCATTGGTGCGGTGCTGCTGGCGCCTGCCAACTTCCTGCTCAACCTGATCGAATACGCCGCGAAATCGGTGTCGCTGGGAATGCGGTTGTTCGGCAACATGTTCGCCGGCGAACTCGTGTTCATGCTCATCGCTCTGTTGGGCGGTGCCTGGACGGGCCTGAACGCTGCCAGCGTTGGTTTCGGTATTGGCCATGTGCTGGCCGGTTCGGTGTGGGCCATCTTCCACATCATGATCGTGCTGTTGCAGGCTTTCATCTTCATGATGCTGACGCTGGTTTACCTCGGCCAGGCTCACGAAGGGCATTGACCCCTTTTTCCCGGCACGGGCAGCCTTGTCCGTGCCGGGGCGCAAGGTTTTCTTGCATTCCAAGCAGTATCCGTTTTCTTACAATTTGACTTCAGATTTCTAACCAAGGAGTTGTCATGACCAACGTCGCTTTCGTTGCTCTCGCTTGCGGTCTTATCATCGGTTTGGGTGCTATCGGCGCTTGCATCGGCATCGCATTGATGGGCGGCAAATACCTGGAAGCTTCGGCTCGTCAGCCTGAACTGATGAACGCCCTGCAAACCAAGATGTTCCTGTTGGCAGGCCTGATCGACGCGGCGTTCCTGATCGGTGTGGGTATCGCCATGCTGTTCGCTTTCGCCAACCCGTTCGTAGGCTAAGCCCCACGGCTCATGGCAACGCCCGTCGCTGCGGTGACGGGCATGACGCCGGCGGTATGCGGAATCCTCCGCTGCAGGTCGGCAAAGTATCGAGTGCTCCGCGACGCCTATAGTGCGCCCGGGGCCGTAAGGTGTTAAAGGGAACGACCGTGAATCTGAACGCGACGATCTTTTTCCAGATGCTCGTGTTCTTCGTTCTGGGTTGGTTCACGATGAAATTCGTGTGGCCCCCCCTGACGAAGGCGATGGACGAGCGCCGCCAAAAAATCGCCGACGGCCTGGCCGCCGCCGAGAAGGGTAAGGCCGATCTGGCCCAAGCCCAAGCGCGCGTCAGTCTGATCGAGGCCTCTGCCAAGTCCGAAAACCATGCCCGCATCATCGAGGCTGAAAAGCAGGCTGCTGCGTTGATCGAGCAAGCTCGCCGCGAAGCCGAAGCTGAACGCGCCCGCATCATCGCCCAAGCGGCGCAGGATGCCGCGCAGGAAGTCCAGCGTGCTCGTGATGTGCTGCGCGACGATGTTGCCGCGCTGGCAGTCAAAGGTGCTGAACAGATCCTCAAGCGCGAGGTTGACGCCCGCGCTCACGCCGAGCTGCTGACCCAGCTCAAGGCGCAGCTTTAATCCGGGAACGCCATGGCTGAACTTTCCACTGTCGCCAGGCCGTACGCCGAAGCGCTATTCAGCGCAGCACGCGACGACAAGGCCGGCTTGCCGGCCTGGGCCGATCTCATCGGCGAGCTGGCCCAAGTGGCCGACAACGCCGACGTGCGCGAAGCAATGTCCGATCCTCGATTGGAAGACGCGCAGCGCGTCGAGCTGTTTACCGGCTTGATCAAAACCCAGCTGCCTCAAGCGGTTCGCAATTTCGTCGAACTGCTGGTAGCGAACGATCGTCTGCTGTTGCTGCCCATCATCGCCAAGCAATTCGTCGCGCTGAAAAATCGCCACGAAGGCACGGCGCAGGCGGAAATCACCAGCGCGTTCGAACTCAGCGATGCCCAGGTCAAAGAACTGGTCGATGCGCTCGAAATCAAATTCGGTCTCAAGCTCAGTCCCAGCGTCACCGTCGACAAGTCGCTCATCGGCGGCGTGCGGGTGGCGGTCGGTGACCAGGTGCTCGATACTTCCGTACAAGCCCAATTGGCCCGCTTGCGGGATACGCTGGCCGCTTGACGCGCGCACGGCCAGATAAACAGGATTCCAGGAGTCAATATGCAACTCAATCCCTCCGAGATCAGCGAACTGCTCAAGAGCCGCATCGAGGGCCTGGGCGCTTCGGCTGACATTCGTACCCAGGGCACCGTCGTGTCCGTAACCGACGGTATTACCCGTATTCATGGTCTGTCCGACGTGATGCAGGGCGAAATGCTCGAGTTTCCCAACAACGTCTTCGGCGTGGCGCTCAACCTCGAGCGTGATTCCGTCGGCGCCGTGATTCTGGGCGACTACACCGGTGTGTCCGAAGGCGACCAGGTCAAAACGACCGGCCGCATTCTCGAAGTCCCCGTGGGCCCCGAACTCAAAGGCCGCGTGGTCAATACGCTGGGCGTCGCGATCGACGGCAAAGGCCCGATCAACACCAAAGAAACCGACATCATCGAAAAAGTGGCTCCGGGCGTGATCGCCCGCCGCTCGGTGTCGCAACCGCTGCAAACCGGTATCAAGGCTATCGATTCGATGGTGCCTATCGGCCGCGGCCAGCGCGAACTGATCATCGGTGACCGTCAGACCGGCAAGACCGCTGTTGCTGTCGATACCATCATCAGCCAAAAGGGCAAGGGCGTTACCTGCGTGTACGTCGCCATTGGCCAAAAGGCATCGACCATCAACAACGTGGTGCGCAAGCTCGAAGAGCACGGCGCCATGGAATACACCATCGTTGTGGTCGCTACCGCTTCGGATTCGGCCGCTATGCAATACCTGGCTGCCTACGCCGGTTGCACGATGGGCGAATACTTCCGTGATCGTGGCGAAGACGCCCTGATCATTTATGATGACCTGACCAAGCAAGCCTGGGCCTATCGCCAAGTCTCGCTGCTGCTGCGTCGTCCTCCCGGCCGTGAAGCCTACCCCGGTGACGTGTTCTACCTGCACTCGCGTCTGCTCGAGCGTGCTGCTCGCGTCAACGAAGAGTACGTCGAAAAATTCACCAACGGCGCCGTCAAGGGCAAGACCGGCTCGCTCACCGCGCTGCCGATCATCGAAACCCAGGCAGGCGACGTGTCGGCTTTCGTGCCGACCAACGTGATCTCGATTACCGACGGTCAGATCTTCCTGGAAACCGACCTGTTCAACGCCGGCGTCCGTCCCGCTATCAACGCCGGTATCTCGGTGTCGCGTGTGGGTGGTGCTGCTCAGACCAAGGTCGTCAAGAAGTTGTCCGGTGGTATCCGTACCGACTTGGCACAGTATCGTGAACTGGCCGCCTTCGCGCAATTCGCCTCCGACCTCGACGACGCAACCCGCCGTCAGCTCGAACGCGGCAAGCGCGTGGTCGAACTGCTCAAGCAGCCGCAATACCAGCCGCTGCAAGTGTGGGAATTGGCCGTGACGTTGTACACCGTCAACAACGGTTACCTGGATGACGTGGACGTGGCACAGGTTCTGCCTTTCGAAAAAGCGCTCAAGGATCAGCTCAAGGCCAAGCATGCCGGCCTGATCCAGCGTGTCGAAGACACCAAGGAACTGTCCAAGGACGACGAAGCCGAATTGGCTGCCGCCATCCAGGATTTCAAGAAGCACGGTGCTTTTTAAGGCAATGTCTGGCGTAGCGGCGGGGTTCGTCCCCGCCCTACGGTAGGGCGGGGACGAGCCCCGGCCGCATCCCGCCAAGCCGTTACAACAGGAAAGCGCAATGCCCGGAATCAAGGAAATCCGAACCAAGATCAAGAGCGTGCAAAACACGCGCAAGATCACCAAGGCCATGGAAATGGTCGCTGCATCCAAAATGCGCAAGGCGCAGGAACGGATGCGCGCGGGCCGTCCGTACGCCAACAAGGTGCGCGAAATTGCTGCGCACTTGATGCAGGCCAACCCCGAATACAGCCATCCGTACCTGATCGAGCGCGAAGTCAAAGCGGTAGGCGTGGTGCTGGTCACCACCGACAAGGGACTGTGCGGCGGCTTGAACACCAACATCAGCCGAGTCGCGTTGGCCAAGCTGAGAGAATTCGAACAGCGCGGCATTGCTGTGCAGACGACGGCTTTCGGCAACAAGGGCCTGGGTCTGTTGACTCGTATCGGCGCCAAACTGGTTTCGCACGAAGTTCAACTGGGTGACAAGCCCGATCTCGACCGTTTGCTGGGCGCGATCAAGATTCAGCTCGATGCTTACCTCAATGGCGAGATCGACGCGTTGTATGTCGCGGCCACCCGCTTTGTGAACACCATGAAGCAAGAGCCGGTGTTCCTGCGTTTGCTGCCGCTATCTAGCGGTTTGGATGATCCCTTCCAGACGGGCGCCGAGACTTTGAGCAGCATCTCCGAAGTCAAATCGAACTACAGCTGGGACTACATCTACGAACCCGATGCCAAGGGTGTGATCGACGATCTGTTGCAGCGTTACGTCGAAGGCCTGCTGTACCAAGCCGTGGCGGAAAACATGGCTTCGGAGCAGTCGGCGCGGATGGTCGCGATGAAGGCCGCATCGGACAACGCTAAGAAGGTTATCGGCGAACTGCAACTGGTCTACAACAAGACCCGTCAGGCGGCGATCACCAAGGAAATTTCGGAAATCGTAGGGGGCGCGGCCGCTGTGTAAGCAGGCTGCATCCCGTCAAAAAGCTATCAAGCAAGGAATCGACATGAGCAACGGAACCATCGTTCAGTGCATCGGCGCCGTGGTGGATATTCAGTTCCCCCGCGATCACATGCCCAAGATTTACGAAGCCCTCACGCTGACCGACGACTCGTCGCCGTTCGCTGAAAAGGGTCTCACCCTGGAAGTCCAACAACAGCTGGGCGACGGCGTGGTACGTACCATCGCCCTGGGCTCCAGCGACGGCCTGCGCCGCGGCATGACCGTCGTCGGCACCGGCGCACCGATCTCGGTGCCCGTGGGTCACGGCACCCTGGGTCGCATCATGGACGTGCTGGGTCGTCCCATCGACGAAGCCGGCCCCATCGCTTCGGAAGAAAAACGCGCCATTCACCAGCCTGCGCCGCGTTTCGACGAGCTGTCGCCTTCGGTCGAACTGCTCGAAACCGGCATCAAGGTGATTGACTTGGTCTGCCCGTTCGCCAAGGGCGGTAAGGTCGGTCTGTTCGGCGGCGCCGGTGTGGGCAAGACCGTCAACATGATGGAACTGATCAACAACATCGCCAAGCAGCACAGCGGTTTGTCGGTGTTTGCCGGTGTGGGCGAGCGTACCCGCGAAGGCAACGACTTCTACCACGAAATGGAAGAGTCCAACGTGTTGGACAAGGTCGCCATGGTGTTCGGTCAGATGAACGAGCCCCCGGGCAACCGTCTGCGCGTGGCGCTGACCGGCCTGACCATGGCCGAGAAGTTCCGCGACGAAGGCCGTGACATCCTGTTCTTCGTTGACAACATCTACCGTTACACCCTGGCCGGTACCGAAGTGTCCGCACTGCTGGGCCGTATGCCTTCCGCCGTGGGTTACCAACCGACGCTGGCCGAAGAAATGGGCGTGCTGCAAGAGCGCATCACCTCGACCAAGACCGGCTCGATCACCTCGATCCAGGCCGTGTACGTGCCTGCGGATGACTTGACCGATCCGTCGCCTGCCACGACCTTCCAGCATTTGGATTCCACCGTCGTGTTGTCGCGTGACATCGCTGCGCTGGGTATCTACCCCGCCGTGGATCCGCTGGACTCGTCCAGCCGCCAGCTCGACCCGCAAGTCGTGGGCGAAGAGCACTACGCCGTGGCCCGTGGCGTGCAGCAAACCCTGCAACGCTACAAAGAACTGCGTGACATCATCGCGATTCTGGGTATGGACGAACTGTCGCCCGACGACAAACAAGCCGTGGCCCGTGCGCGTAAGATCCAGCGTTTCCTGTCGCAGCCGTTCCACGTGGCCGAAGTCTTCACCGGTTCGCCTGGTAAATACGTGCCGCTGGCCGAAACCATCCGTGGTTTCAAGATGATCGTCGACGGCGAGTGCGATTCGCTGCCCGAGCAGGCTTTCTACATGGTCGGTACCATCGACGAGGCCTTCGAGAAGGCCAAGAAACTGCAATAAGGATCTGATATGGCTACCCTGCATGTGGATGTCGTCAGCGCAGAAGAAGCGATCTTTGCCGGTGAGGCAAAGTTCGTGGCCCTGCCTGGCGAGGCGGGTGAACTGGGCATCTTGCCCGGCCACACCCCGCTGATTTCGCGCATACGCCCTGGTACGGTCAAAATTGTCCGTCCCGATGGCGCCGAGGAAAACATCTTCGTCGCCGGGGGCATCTTGGAAGTGCAGCCGGGTTCGGTGACGGTGTTGGCCGATACGGCCATCCGCGCTGCCGATCTGGACGAGGCCCGCGCCGTCGAGGCGCGTGCCAAGGCCGAAGAAGCCCTGCGCAACGCCAAGGACAAGGCCGATATCGCCGTTGTCGAAGCCGAGCTGGCCATGCTGGCAGCCCAGGCCGTGGCAGCACGCAAATTGCGCCAGACCCGCAGTACGCACTAAGCACGACGGATCGCATCTCTGGCGCATATCGCGTCAGATGCGAATCCGGATCGCAAAAAAGGCAGCCACGGCTGCCTTTTTTCGTTTATTTCCCTCCGCGACAGCACAGCGATGCCAACGGGGCGCCGCAACGCTCGAAATATGTCGTTCTTTGTCAATGCGGCCCGAGACGGTGTCATAACATGTCAACCGCATAGCGGACCCGCTATGTTGCGACAAAAAAAACCGCGTGCAAATCAGAAGCATAAAATGGATCCTCTCTTTCTTATGAACGAGGACCTCTGCGTGCACCGCTTACTCATCGTCGATGACGATGTGGACATCCGAACTCTGCTGGCCGAACAACTAGGCCGCGCGGGCTATCGGGTGGTTACCGCCAGCCAGGGCACTGAAATGCGCTCTATCCTGGACCGTGAACACATCGATCTGATTGTGTTGGACTTGAGCCTGCCCGGCGAGGATGGGTTGACCCTATGCCGGGATCTGCGGGCCAAATCCAGAACGCCCGTCATCATGCTGACGGCACGCGGCGAAGCCATCGACCGGGTGCTGGGCCTGGAGATGGGGGCCGATGATTATCTGGCCAAACCTTTCGAGCCGCGTGAATTGTTGGCGCGCATCCGTAACGTGTTGCGCCGCACCGAGGCGCTGCCCGTCAATCTCGAGCCGCTCGCAATCCGCCGAGCTCATTTCGTGGGCTGGATGTTCGACCTGGAGCGCCGCCACCTGGTGGATCCCAGTGGACGCGTGATCATGCTGTCGGGGGCGGAATTCCGCTTGCTGCGCGTATTTGTCGGGCATGCCAACAAGATCCTGTCGCGCGAACAACTGGCTTCGCTGACCGCGCGCCGTGAATACGAGGGGCAGGAGCGCGCCATCGATCTGCAGGTCAGCCGCTTGCGCCATAAATTCGGCACGGCTGGAGGCAGTATCGGCCCGATCAAGACCGTGCGCAACGAAGGCTACGTCCTGGCCGCAGCGGTTACCCTGGAATGAAACGCCTGCGCCGGTTCTTCGGCACGATGGCCGGCCGGCTGTTTCTGATCTTGCTGTTGGGGATGTCAGCCGCAGCATTGCTGGCGACCGTCCTGGCCGAAACCCGCCGCCAACAAGACGAAGAGCACCAGAACATGGTGCGGGCAGCCGATCGCTTGCATGGTTACGTCAACATGCTGGACAACAGCCCGGCGGAACTGCGGCAGCGGTTGATCGAGTTGGGCGGACCCGGTATCCATCGGGCGCCCTCTGATGTCCAGGCAGAGGAATTGGACACGACGTTCGCCCACGTATTGGCGTCGCAGTACGCGCGTTTTGCCCAGGCTCGTGTGCAGACGGCCGACGAGGAGGCATGCCGGCCCAGGCTGCGTGATTTCTTGCCACAGTCCGAGCAAGATGACAATTTCGATCCCGACATGCCAGAGCCGACGTGCCGCATTGTCCACATCCAACTGCAGGACGGCACACCCCTCGTGTTGGCCATGGGCGGCCCGCCCATTATGCACGTCAAGGCGCTAGCGGCAGACCCCGTTTATATCTCGCTGCTCACCCTATGTATCGGATTGCTGGCATTTACGGTGGCGCGTCTGGCCAGCCGGCCTCTGCGTCAGCTCGCGGATGCGGCCGACGAACTGGGTCAAAATCTGGAGCGGCCACCGTTGGTATTGCGCGGTCCGCTGGAAGTCCGCCGTGCAGCCGATGCGTTCAATGCCATGCAGCGCCGTCTGCAACGACACCTGGAAGAACGCACGCATATGTTGGCCGCTATCACGCACGATCTGCAAACGCCCATGACACGTTTGCGCCTGCGTTTCGAGGACGTCGCCGATGAGGCGTTGCGCGAGCGCTTGATTGCCGATTTAGGGGCGATGCGGGCGCTGGTCCGAGAGGGCCTGGATCTTGCTCGCAGCGCCGCCACGTCAGAGGCGCCCGTTGCGCTGGACCTGGACTCTCTGCTGGAAAGCATCATTGAGGATGCGGCAGAGACAGGCCATGACGCGGTTTTCGAACAGGGCTGTGGCGCAGTGTTGATGCTGCGGCCGTTGGCCATGCAGCGGCTTTTTTCGAATCTTGTGGACAATGCCCTGAAGTATGGGCATCAGGTTCGAGTCTCTGCCCGCGCCAACGAAAATGGGGTGGCTGTTGATGTGTGCGATGCCGGGCCAGGTATGCCTGCAGATATGTTCGAGGCAGTGTTCCAGCCCTTTGTCAGGCTAGAGACCTCGCGTTCTCGCGAGACGGGTGGCGTAGGTCTGGGGCTGACCATCGCCCGCACCTTGGCTGCCAACGATGGCGCTACCGTAACGTTGAGCAACCGGGCAGAAATAGGATTGCAGGCGACGGTACATTGGTCTCGTCCGCGTTATGCGGATAAGTCCTGACTGTTGCCCATCAAAGCCCCTCAATTTTCAGGATAGGCGCTACGTTGGCGTCGCCCCTATCATTTGGTGTCAAATAGATGGCGTTCTCGCGCGTGAGCGATCCAACGCCAAACTGGCCCTGTCCAGTGCATAAAAAGAACGACGTGCCAAATGTAGAGAGAGGATTCATGTCTGATGTCATCCTGCCGACGGTTACCTCGGCGCAAACGCCTGAAATGCGCCAGCGATTGCTGACCTCGCTGTCCACTATCGTGGGCGCTTCGCAGGTGCTTACGGACGACCGGGCGATGCGCCGCTATTGCACCGGTTTTCGTTTCGGCCGCGGCAAGGCCCTGGCGGTCGTGCGCCCAGGCTCGCTGGTCGAACAATGGAAAGTCCTGGAGCAATGCGTGGCGGCAGGTGTGGCCATCATCGCTCAGGCGTCGAATACAGGCCTGACCGGCGGTTCTACGCCGCATGGCGAGGACTACGATCGCGATATCGTCATCATCAGCACCAGCCGCATCAAGAAAGTGCACGTGATCGAAGATGGCCGCCAGGTCGTGTGCCTGCCAGGTTCGACACTGGATCAGTTAGAGCGTTTGCTCAAGCCGTTGGGACGTGAGCCGCACTCGGTCATTGGATCATCATGCATCGGGGCGTCAGTCATCGGCGGCGTGTGCAATAACTCGGGCGGTTCCCTGGTCAATCGTGGGCCAGCCTATACCGAGATGGCGCTATACGGTGCTGTCGATGCAGAGGGAAAGCTGCATCTGGTCAATCACCTGGGTATCGAGCTTGGAGCCGATCCGGAAACGATCCTGGCGACGCTGGAGAATCGCGGGTTCACGGACCAGGATGTAGTGCGAGACGCTGGCGCTGCCTCGGATCATGGCTACGCCAAACACGTCCGTGATATCGATGCCTCCACTCCCGCTCGCTACAACGCCGACCCGCTGCGTTTGCGCGAGGCCTCGGGCTCTGCAGGCAAGGTCATGGTCTTTGCGGTCAGGCTCGATACCTTTCCCGCCGCACGTGGCGCCAAGGTGTTCTATATCGGTACGAACGACACCAATGTGCTGACCGACATTCGCCGTCATGCATTAGGCACGTTCGAGCATCTGCCCATTGCCGGCGAGTACGTGCATCGCGATGCTTTTGATGTGGCGGCGCGTTATGGCAAAGACCTCTTTTGGATCATCGAGCACTTCGGTACAGACCGGTTGCCGGCGTTCTTCAATCTGAAAAATCGCTGCGACGCATTCTTTGAGCGGCTCGGGTTTTTTCAGGCCAATCTCAGTGATCGCCTGATGCAATTTTTCAGCCGGCTGCTGCCCAATCATCTGCCGGCCCGGCTGTTGGCTTATCGCAATGAGTACGAGCATCACTTGATGCTCAAGATCCCGGCCGAAGGCGTTGCCGAAGCACAGGCATTCTTATCCGAGTATTTTGCGCAAGGCCGGGGCGGCTATTTCGAGTGCACCGAAGAAGAGGGAAAAAAGGCATTTCTGCATCGCTTTGCTGCAGCCAGTGCAGCGGTCCGCTATCGGGCCGTGCATGGCTCGACGGTGGAGGACATCGTGGCATTGGATATTGCTTTGCGACGGGACGATCGCGATTGGTTCGAGCGTCTGCCGGCCAAGTTCGATGATGCGATCGAGATGAAGCTGTACTACGGGCATTTTTTGTGCCACGTTTTTCATCAGGACTACATCATCCGCAAGGGGCACGATTGCATGGCGATCGAGCACCAGATGCTGGAGCTGCTGGATGCCAGGGGCGCCGAGTATCCCGCCGAGCACAATGTGGGCCATCTATATCAGGCCAAGCTGCAGTTGCAGGCTTTTTATAAGAAGCTGGACCCGTGCAACTGCTTTAACCCCGGTATTGGCTTCCTGTCCAAATACGTGAATTATCGGGAGTAATGCCACGACGGTTAATGTGCCTGCAATATCGGCTACCACCGTCCTCCAGCGCCGCCACCGCCGCTGGAGCCACCGCCAAAACTCCCGCTTGATGAGCTGCTACTGCCTCCGCCACTACTACTGCTGGAGCCGCCGGAACTAGAGTCGTTGTCGCTCAGCACAGCGAGCGCGATGAAGCCCAGTGATTTTTTATAGTCGCAGTACGCGCACGTCTGGATGCGTTCGCCCTTTCCTTCCTCGGAATAGGTCGAGGGTTCTATGACTTTGATCGCAGGCTTTTTCAGCGTCTGTGCATGGCACTGCGGGCAGACGCTGAACGACTTGGCCTGTGTTCCCGCAAAATCGCAGAGCTGCTTGGCACCTGTTTTCTGGTTTACCCAGATCTCATATGATTTGGACTCAATTTTCTCTTCGCATTGCTGTTCGCCGGTGAGATAGCGCATCAAGTCCTTGGGCGTGAGTTTGTCCCGGCTCTGACGCGACCAGTCTCCCGAGTTGTCGGGTGGCGTCGCCCGCAGGCGCGCCAGTCTGCCGTTTTTCACGACTCCGACGTAGGCCAGATAAGCAAATGGCGCGAGTACGAGCGGCAATAGACTCCAGCGCGTGAATGAGGTGCGCATGTCCAAGGCTGTCTTTTTATCCTTGGTGCTGCGTGCAAGCAGGGTGGAGCATGCGTGGTAATGAAAACTCAATATCAACGCACAAAACGTCGCGACAAAGTAGGGCAGGTTCTTGAACTGATAGACCTGTTCGATCGTTTCTGTCAAAAGAAAAACAAACAGGCTCATAAAGAGCAGGAACACGAAGGTGAACAGTCCAAACCAGAAAGGGTGGCCTTCGTACTTGGTGCTCTTTATGGAAAATCTCGTCAGTACGTGTTTGCGCGCCAAGCTCATCCACAGCATAGCGACGGCAAACAGAGCGACCGCAAATCCGGATTGATCGATCGCTTCGCCATGCCGGTTCCAGAACGTGGGCTCATAGGCTTTCAAGCCCTCGAGCTCCAGGGCGTGATCGGGTGAGAGGAACACCGTTTCCACGGCCTTGGCGGCAGCCAAGACCGCCATATCGGTGTTACCGGATTTCAAATAGGGAACGAGATATTTTTCCCCGATCTGTTTTAACAGCGCATCGGGGAATATGCCCTCGACACCGTAACCGCTGATGAAGCGATATTCGTGCCGGTCCATTGCCAGAAATAGCAGCAAGCCGTTATTGGCGCCCTGTTTGCCTATGCCCCAATGATTGAACAGATCCAGGGCAAATTGAAAATCGCTGTCGCCCAGGTAGTCATTGACGACCACGATAGCGAACTCGCTGCCGTTCTGCTGTTCGATGGCAGCGCTGATGGCATCGAGTTCAACCACGGTGTCGGTTTGCAGATTGCTATCCGGATCACTGACGTAATGGCTCTGTCCGCGGTCTTTAGGATTCGGAAGCGACTCGACGGAATATTGCGCATAGGCATTGACGCTCAATAGCAGAGCGATGAGCGTGGAAATCAGCAGAGCGAGGCGCCGGGGCATGGAGGGAGATCTGGCCGCAATAGGATGACAGGCGCCATCATATCCTGAGGGGAAATGCGGCCCTGCCATGGGGCGCCCGGGGCGGGGACCGGCCGCTTTGCCAAATGCGTGGCGTTGATCGACCCGATAATTCTAATAATTCGATGTTTTGTGCCGATAATTCGAAGTTACGCAGATAACGGCCACGGTAGCATGCCTGAAATTCTGATAATTCTAGGGAGACGACATGCTGTTGCGATACTGTCGGCGCTGGGCGGGCGCTCTTGCTTTGAGTAGTGCGATGGCGACTACGGCCGCCTGGGCCGGGCCTGATAACGATACGCTCGTGGTGGCTTTTCAGCGGGAAGTGGTGAACCTGGATTATCTGTACACCACGTCTCAAGAGCACGTGATTCTGTCGGATCTCACGGATGACCGTCTGTTTGATGTCGATACACAGACCAACGAGATCTCGCCCATGCTGGCGACCTCGTATCAATATGTGGACGACACCACGATCGATGTGACATTGCGCGAGGGGGCGCATTTTCATAGCGGCGCGCCGTTTTCGGCCGATGACGTGGTCTACACGTACAACTGGGTACTGTCGCCAGACAGCGGCACGCGCGCTTCGGGCACGGTGAGCCGTTGGCTCAAGAGCGTCGAGAAGCTCGGCCCATACCAAGTGCGTTTTCATCTGAAGGATGTGTACCCGCTAGCGTTGCGCGATATGGCGCGGCGCATACCGATACGTCGCAATGGCGTCTATGAGGTCGATGGCAAGCCTGATCGCGGTGCCCAGGCGCTGCACCCCGATGGGTTGGGACCGTATCGCGTTGAGTCCTTCGAACCTGGACAGCGCGCCGTGTTGGTGCGATTCGATGATTATTATGCCGGCAGTCCAAAGGGGCGGGCCGCAATCGGCCGCATCGTCGCACGCACGATTCCCGACTGGGGGACGCAGCAGGCCGAGTTGATGAGTGGCGGGGTGGACTGGGCATACGATATGCCGCTGGACGTCGCGCAGAGTATGGCGGCCACCGGGCGTGCGGTGCAGGAGGCTGGTCCCAGTCTGCGTGTCAGCTTCGTTGTGCTGGATGCGGCGGGGGTGAGCGGGCCGAGTCCGTTGACCGATGTGAAAGTGCGGCGCGCGCTGAACTACGCGGTCAATCGCAAGGCGATTGCCGAGTTTCTGGTGGGCGGGGTGGCGCAGCCATTGTTTACGGCATGCCATCCCACGCAGTTCGGATGTTCGCAGGATGTGCCCCACTATGCCTACGACCTGAAAAAGGCCAAGGCATTGCTGGACGAGGCCGGATACAAGAAGACGGACTCTCTGGAACTATGGGCTTATCGCGACCGTGCCGTCGCGGAGGCAGTGGCTGCAGATCTTTCCGCCGCCGGCGTGAATGTCAAGCTGCGTTATGGGCAATTGGCGTCATTGGATCGTGCGCGGGCAGACGGCAAGATTCGTGCGTATATCGGTTCATGGGCTAACGGCGGGACGGCGGACACGGCCATGATCGCACGCGTTCATTTCGGCGATACCGACCGCAATCTGTCGCGTAATTCGCAGGTGGCGCAGTTGGTCACGGATGCCGAGCGCACTAATGACAAAACGCGCCGTGCTGATCTTTACCATCAGGCATTGCAGATCATTGCCGATCAGGCGTATTGGATTCCGCTGTACACCTATTCCGTGAATTATCTGATGTCGCCGGCGCTGGACTTTCCTATTCCACCGGACGGTTTGCCGCGTTTGTACGAAGCGCGTTGGAAACGATCCTAAGCAATCGTTTTGCGCGCCGCACCGCCGGGCGCGCCCTGTTTTTCTCGACGGAGATTATCCATGTTGCGCTTTGCGCTAAAACGCCTTGGGTTGGCGGTGCTGGTCGCGCTGGTCGTATCGTTTGCCACGTTCCTTTTGCTGAACCTGGCGACCGATCCCGCCCAAGCCATCGCGGGCGAGAATGCCGAGCCGGAGCTGGTCGAGCAAATCCGCCACGAGTACGGCTTTGACAGACCTTTTCTCGAACGCTATGGGAACTGGCTGTCGGATGCCGTGCAAGGCGATTTCGGCCGTAGTTACTACTGGCATGATTCGGTAGGCCAACTCGTCGCCAAGCATGCGCCACCGACGATTCGCCTTGCTTTGATGTCGATCATCGTGACAGTGCTCTTGGCCATCCCTCTGGGGGTCGCGGCGGCGTTGCGACCGAATTCCGCGCTTGATCGTTTTTCGCTGGGTGTGGCCGTGTCGGCACAGGCCATTCCGAATTTCTGGTTGGGCCTGATCCTCGTCATCTTGTTGAGCGTGATGGTGCCGATATTTCCCGTCTCGGGCGATTCGACCTGGTTGCATTACGTATTGCCGGCCTTTGTGCTGGGGACCAGCTCGGTCCCTGCGGTGATGAGGTTGACCCGTGCGGGGTTGATTGAAGTCATGGGCTCCGATTACGTGCGTACTGCGCGCGCGAAAGGCTATCGCGGCGTGTCGCTATTGATGCGGCATGCCATGCGCAATGCCATGCTGCCCATCGTCAGCGTGCTGGCAGTGCAGTTGGGTCAGAAGTTCGGCGGCTCGGTGATTGTCGAATCCATCTTTGCCATCAACGGCCTGGGCCGGTTGACGCTGCAATCGATTCTGGGCAGCGATATTCCGACGGTGCAGATGTTGATCTTCATTTTCGCGCTCGTCTTCATTGTGATGAATTTTCTGGCGGATGTGCTCAACGCGCTGCTCGATCCGCGTATACGTATGGGGTAACGAGCATGAATCGAGAACAAATTTCACTGGCAGATGCGGTGTACATGCCGGCGACTGAGGCAGTTGACGCCGATGATCTCGACGCGCAACGTCGTCAGGCATTCTGGAGGCGTGTGCGCGGGCATCGCGGTTTGCAGATGGGGGCCTTGATTCTGTTGGCCTTGATGGTGGTGGCGATCGGCGCGCCGTGGTTGGCGCCGCATGACCCTTACGCGCAATCGCTGGCACATCGTCTGCTGCCGCCAGTCTGGCAGACTGGTGGTTCCTGGGACTACGTACTTGGCACGGATCAGGTGGGTCGCGATTATCTCAGCCGCTTGATCTACGGTACGCGCATTTCGCTGATTGTCGGCTTTGGTGCAGCCAGCGTCGGCTGTCTGATCGGTGTGACGTTGGGCGTGTGTGCAGGGTACTTCGGCGGCCGGGTCGATTCTCTGGTCAGTTTCTTGCTGACGTGCCAATTGGCGCTGCCTGGCTTGTTGCTGGCAATGGCGCTGGTATTCATCATCGGGCCGTCGTTGTGGGTCGTGATCGGCATCATCGGTGGACTGCACTGGACCTATTACCTGGTGGTGACGCGTACCAGCACACTGCGCTTGAGACAACTGGATTTCGTGGCTGCCGCGCGGGCCGTCGGCAGTAATCGCCGGCAGATCCTGTTCCACGAGATTCTCCCCAATCTGCTCAACCAGATCATCGTGGTGTTCACATTCGAGATTGGCATCGCGGTGCTGGCCGAGGCAGCGTTGTCGTTTCTGGGCGTGGGCATCCAGCCACCCACGTCTTCATGGGGATTGATGATCTCCGAGGGAAAGATGGCGATCTTTCATCGTCCCTGGTTGGTGGTATTGCCGGGCATGGCACTGTTTCTGCTGGTAATAGGCGCCAACCTGCTGGGCGACGGGTTGCGCGATGTGACCTCGCCGGACAAGCGCAACTAGGCGCAATGCCATTCTGGGGAACTATCCAAATATGTCTACCAATTCGTTATTGCAGATTGAGGGGCTCAATGTCGCGCTGCCCACGTCTGGCGGGCCGCTGCATGCGGTACGCGGCATGAGTCTCGCGCTGGAGCGCGGGGAGGCATTGGGCATCGTGGGCGAATCCGGTTCGGGCAAGTCGATGACGGCGTTGGCGTTGATGCGCCTGTTGCCCGATGGCGCAGAACTGTCTGCCCGCGCCATTCGCTATCAGGGCGAAGACCTTGGGGCATTGTCTGATGCGGGTTTTGCTGCGCAGATCGCGGGCCGCCGTATTGCGATGATTTTCCAAGAACCCATGACCTCGCTCAACCCGGTTTATACGATCGAACGGCAGATGACCGAGCTGATGATTCGCGATGGCAGCAGTCCTCGGCAGGCTCGCGAGCGTGCGTTGTATCTGTTGGACCGCGTGAAGGTACCCGATCCTGTGCAGCGCTTGCGCAGCTATCCACATCAATTATCCGGTGGGCAGCGTCAGCGCGTGATGATCGCCATGGCACTGATGACCGAGCCGCAGTTGCTGATCGCCGACGAGCCGACGACGGCACTGGACGTGACCGTGCAGGCGCAGATACTGGATCTGTTGGCCGAATTACGTCAAGACCTCGGCATGGCGATGATCCTGATTACGCACGATCTTGCGGTGGTGGCCAATGCCGTGGATCGCGTGATGGTCATGTACGGCGGACAGCCGCTGGAGTCTGGTGCGACTCGTACTGTGCTGAGTGATCCGCGTCATCCTTATACACATGGCTTGTTGGGCTGCGCGCCCGGGAAAAGTGCTCGCGGCAGCCGTCTGAACGCCATTCCGGGTATCGTTCCATCGTTGATCGGGCCACAGCGAGGGTGTATTTTTGCGCCGCGTTGCGCGTGGGCCGATGCGCAATGCCGCAGCGAAGACATCGCGGCCACACAACGCGGGATCGATGACGATTGGTACCGCTGCTTGCACCCGGTCGAAAAGAACGTGATGTCTCGTGATGGGCATATGGCACCTGTGGAGGCTGGTATCTCTGTTGCGGCTGATGTTCAATCAGACTCAGTGTTGGTGGCACGCGATGTCGTGCGCACGTTTACCCAACGCAAAGGCCTGTTCGGCCAGCCGTTCACCGTACGAGCCGTCGATCATGCATCGTTGGAGGTAGGGCGGGGCGAGACGTTGGCTGTGGTGGGAGAGTCCGGGTCGGGCAAGAGCACGCTGGCTCGCATTCTGCTTGGCCTGGACGAGCCCGATCAAGGGCGCATCAGGTTGGGAGGGCAGGAGATAGGGACACTGTCGCCACAGTCGCGTGCGAGGCTGGTGCAACCCGTATTTCAGGACCCCTATTCCTCGTTGAATCCACGCCGACCGGTAGGCGACATCGTCGCTCGTCCGCTCGCATTGCATGGCGCCGTGCCAGCCGCCGAACGACGCGCACAGGTCGTACGGATGCTGGAGCGGGTAGGTTTGCCGAAACGTGTGATCAACAGCTTTCCCGGACAACTGTCGGGCGGCCAGCGTCAGCGCGTGGCAATTGCGCGCGCGCTTATTCTGCGGCCGCAACTGTTGCTATGTGATGAGCCTACGTCGGCGCTGGATGTGTCTGTTCAAGCGCAAATACTCAATCTGTTGCAGGATCTGCAAGAGGAGTTTGGATTGTCCATGTTGTTTATTACTCATGATATTGGCGTGGTGCGTCAGATCGCCGACCGGGTTGTCGTCATGCGCGGCGGCCGCATTGTAGAAGAGGGGCTGGCGAGCACTGTATTGACGCGGCCCGCGCACGAGTACACGGCGCTGCTGCTGGACTCAGTGCCATCGCTGGAACGCGCATTCACGGAGGCAGTGGCATGAGCGCGATACCTGCCGCGGGTTCTTACGATGGCGGTGCTTCGTCTGAAGCAGATGCCGCGCCACAACAAAAAAATCACGCTGTAAGTCATGGCGAAACGTTGCCGAGCTCTGTCATGGATCTGTTCTCTACCGAACAGATCTGGCAAACGTGGCTGGACATCGAGGCTGCGTTGGCGCTGTCGCAGGCCAGTCTGGGGTTGATTCCTGCGCAGCATGCGCAACATATCGCCGCACACGCCACGTTGGCGCACTTGGACCTGCCCGCCCTGCGCGCCGACATACAGCGTACGATGGCACCGGTGTTGTCAGTTGTGCATGCCCTGGCGCATGCCTGCGGTGATGAGGCCGGCGGTTACGTGCATTGGGGTGGAACCACGCAGAATATCATTCTGGGTGGGCGAGTGCTGCAGATGCGCCGTGTGCATCGCCTGTTGCTGGCACGCATAGGCCGTAGCCTGGAAACGTTGGCGGCGCTGGCCGAGACCGGTGCCGACGTGGTGATGGCGGGCCGCACCAATCGCAAGCACGCGTTACCCATCACCTTCGGATTCAAGGTCGCCAGCTGGATCGAGGAGTTGGTCCGTTGTGTGCAACGGCTGCGTCAAGTTGAACCTCGCACGTTCTCGCTGGTGTTTGGCGGCGCCATCGGCGCGATGCACACGTTCGGACCCGATGGCGTGCAATTGGCCAACGCCATGGCCGAGCGTCTCGAGTTGGGCAGCCCATTGGTGCACTCGCGCGCCATGTTGGATCCGTTTTGCGAGTACGTGCTGGTGCTGTCGCTGTTTGCAATGACTTGCTCGCGCATCGGTAACGAGCTTTACACGCTGATGACTGACGAGATCGGCGAGATCGCCGAGGCCTTGCCTGAAGGTGTGGTGGGCAGCAGCACCATGCCGCATAAAGACAACCCCAAGCATGTGGTCAGCCTGATTGCGCGGGCGGCGAAGTTGCGTGCCCTGGCTGCTCCGGCTCTTGAGGCGGGTCAACCCAGCCACGAAGGCGACTCTGCCACCAATCAACAGTTGTATGGCCTTATTGACGAGGCTTGCCCATTGGCCTATGACGTGGCGGTCAGGCTGGACGATCTATTGGCGTTGATTCGCTTCGACGCTGTCCGTATGCGTGAGAATCTGGCACGTTCGGCCGATGTGATTGCTTCCGAGCATTTGATGATGGTGTTGGCGACGACATTGGGCCGTCAGCATGCGCATGATCGCGTGCATGCGGCGATTCGCGAGGCGAGGCGCGATGGCAGTTCGCTGGCGGATGTGTTGATGGGCCAACCTGACATCGCCGCTCACTATACGCGGGAGCAGATCACGGCGGCACTCGATCCCGCGCGCTACACGGGCAACAGTCGGGACATTGCTTTACGGGCGGCAGCGTTGGCGCGCAACCTGGCCACGGATATCGCACCGCGCGTAGCGTAGATCGCGTCGCTAGGTTGATTCCTCGGGTTTGAGCAAGCGAAAACTGGGCGCCGCTTCGGCGTCCTCGCGGCAGAGCCGGCGCACATAGGCTCTCAGGCAATCGAGAAAGAGATCGACCAATGGTGGCCGGCCCGACGGCGGAAATATGCAGGCGTACGTGACCCAGCGTTCGGGCGTAATGGGGCGGAATACGACACTGTCGGTCGGCAACAGACGCGCGCAGGTGCGGTCCATGATCGATATGCCGTTATTGTCGCGCACCAGTTGTTGCACCATGAGTGTAGAGGTCGTCTCGATGGATATGCGCGGTTTGGCGCCGGCCGTGGCGTAGATGTCGTCCAGCCGGCGGCGCCATAGTTGGTGGGGCTGCAGCGATACGATAGGCTGGTCGAGCAGGTCTTCGGCGCGGATGGCTTCACGCGAGGCCAAGGCGTGCTGGCGTGGCAACAGGGCCTCCATCCGCACTTGCAATACGGGTTCGACGTGCAGTTCGACGATGGCGTTGCTGATGGGCAATGAGATCAGCCCAAGGTTGTAACGTCGCCGCGCCACTTTGTTTTCGATCTCGAAGCGGCCCTCGATGTGAATACGGCAATCAAAATCGGGATCCTGGCGCCGCATGTCGCTGATCGCGGGCGATACCAGGCAGGTTCCCAGGGGAACAGAGGTGACCAGCGTGAATTTTTCGCGATTTTTGCTGCGTATATCCTCTGCGATGCGAGGTATTTCATCCACTCCCATCAGGATTTGCTCGGCCTCTTGGAAGAACAATTCGCCTTCCGGAGTCAAGAGCAGGCGGCGGCGCGCGCGCGTGAACAGCTTCAGGTGGATTTCGTCCTCCAACAAGGAAATCAGGCGGCTGGCGGCGGATTGGCTCAGGTGCAGGCGCTCGGCTGCCGAGGCTAGAGAGCCGTGCAGCACGATCAGCCGAAACAGACGCAGCGATTTCAGATTCATGGCGTAGGTCGGAGGGGGATGGATGTTTCACTATTTCGAAGACATCATCACTTAATTCGAATAATCGGTTTATTCAACAGCGATAGGATGCCAGAAGACCTCGGAGACATCCATAAGAAAAACGTGCGGCAGCCGCGCTGCGCAGTGGCTATAGGAGACAAACTTGAAACGATCGATCATCGCGGTATTGATTGCGCTATGCACGGCAGGCGTCGCGCGCGCTGAGCTCGCTGCAGGGGCGGGTGAGTATGAATTCCGTAATGCCGATACCGGACAATCGGTACAGGTGTATTACTTCAAGCCGGACGGCTATACCGCCAACACGCCGGTGGTGTTGCTGCTGCATGGTATCAAGCGCAACGCGCAAACTTATCGCGACGGTTGGGTCGACATCGCACGTCGGCACAACCTGATGGTCCTGGCCCCGCTCTTTACTCGTGAGGCCTATCCGGGCGCCAATGGCTACAACCTGGGCAACGTGTTTCACGCGGTATCGCACCAGGAAATCACTGGCAAGGCAAAACCCGTCGAACGTAATCTTCCGGCGAAATGGAGTTTCTCCCTGCCCGATGCGGTATTTACTGATTTTGCGCGGCGCGAATCCACGGCCCAAGACGGCTACACACTATATGGTCATGGCGCCGGTGCACAGTTTGCGCACCGTTATGCCTTGTTCCGGCCGAACAGCCTGGCCTGTCGCATCATCGCTGCCAATTCCGGCTGGTATACGTATCCCGACACCACCGCCGATTGGCCCTATGGCCTGCGCGACGTTCCCGATGTGGCCGACAAGCAGACCGACGCCTATCTGGCCGCGCCGTTGATGCTCATGCTGGGTGATGCCGACGTGCACAAGGCAGGGGTGATGCGCAAGACTGACGGCGCGCAGGAACAGGGCCAGAATCGCAAGGTTCGTGGCGAGCGCTTTTACGCGCACGCACAGCAACTGGCGAAGCAGCGCAATACGACGTTTGCCTGGCGGTTGGAGCATGTCGCTGATGCGGGACATAGCAATGATGAGATGGCAGCTGCCGCTGCCGCCCGCGTGACCGGCTGCACCAAGCACTAGCGCTGTATTCATAGGAGATATTGTCCTGGCCAGCCCGGCCGGGGCGGGGCTGTGCACGCGCACGGCCCGAGATTTTTAAACGGAGGAGAAGACGATGAAAATAACTGCGATAAAGATCGTGCAAGCAATGGTATTTGGCACCGCCGGCTTGGCAGCTGCGGCACAGGCCGAAAGCAGTGTGACGCTATATGGCCTGATCGACCTGGGGTATATGTACGACTACGATGAGAGCAAGGGATCGGCGCAGAGCATCAACAGCGGTAATGAATCTGGCTCGCGTTGGGGCCTCAAGGGAGAAGAGGATCTCGGTAATGGCTTGAAGGCTATTTTTCAGCTGGAAAGCGGTTTCGATGCCGACACCGGTATGGCGGCGCAGTCCGGTCGTTTGTTTGGTCGCTGGGCTTACGTTGGTTTGGCAAGCAACACATTGGGCGAGATACGTTTGGGCCGTCAATGGGTGCTGGGCCGGGAATGGGGCGGCGTGGCGACGCCGTTCTCGATCGCCTGGTCGCGATCGGGATTGGGCACCACGTTTGGCTACAACGATGGCGATTTTGGCGCTAGTGGCATTGCCGACAACATGGTGATGTGGCGCTCGCCCAAAGTGAGCGGATTCGAGGCTGCCGTGGGGTATAGCTTCGCGATCAACGGTGACGAAGAGTTCGGCACCGGCAACAACGATCGCATGGTCACAGCAGGTGTGCGATACGGCCGCGGACCGTTGCGTGCCGCGTTGACCTATGAGCATTCGTATGCGGATCAACGTCGATCCGCTCGCAACGCCAGCAACTGGCAATTGGGCGCTTCCTACGATTTCGAGGTCGTACGCATCTACGCGGGAGCAGGCCGTATCAGTGACGCCAATAAGGGCCCCGCCAGAAACGTGGACAAAGATGTCGCCTGGACGGCGGGTGTGCGTGTGCCCGTGGGGCCAGGGGCACTATTGGCGTCATGGCAGCAGACGACAAACTCGAAGATCAAGGGTTATGCGGTGGGCTATCAGTATGATTTGTCCAAACGCACCGACCTGTACGTTTTTTATAACCATAGCGAGACACGCAATTTGAATACGAGCGAAGATAACGAGCGGAGACAGGCCAGCGTGGGTATCCGCCATCGCTTTTAAGTCAAAGGTCAGTCAGGCAATTGCCCTGCGGCACTTGCCCCGGACTGTGCTGGTGCTGCGACACGGGTCACCAACACCTGATCCACGCGGTAAGTGTCCACGTCCATGACCTCGAACTTGTAGCCTCCCAGGGACACCACGTCGGTGCGGCGTGGCACGCGGCGCAGCACATCCATCAGAAAGCCCGCCAGCGTCTCGTATTCGTCGCCATTGAGGTGCTCTTCGATACCCAGCACTCGGCCTACGTCCTGGATGGGCGTAGCGCCGTCGATCAGCCATGAATTGTCATCGCGTTGAATGATGAAGTCTTCGTCCCACGGCGATACGAGTTCGCCCATGACGGTGCTCATGACATCGTTGAGCGTGACCAGACCCACCACCAGACTGTATTCATTGACGATCATGGCGAAATCTTCGCCCACTTGACGAAACTGCTCCAGCACTTCTGCCAGCGTGAGCCTGTCAGGCACCACCAGGGCTTTGTGAATGAGTTTGCTGTCGGTCAGTGCGATCGATTGATTATTCAATAGCCGCTGGTACAGGTCGCGGGTATTCACATAGCCCA
The DNA here is from genome assembly GCF_054781015.1 of Bordetella muralis. Taxonomy (NCBI): domain Bacteria; kingdom Pseudomonadati; phylum Pseudomonadota; class Betaproteobacteria; order Burkholderiales; family Alcaligenaceae; genus Bordetella; species Bordetella muralis. The sequence continues at coordinate 294,269 of NZ_BAAGVF010000001.1, forward strand.
CGACATGATCGATATCGCCGCGGCAGACGGGATACGTAGAAAAAGGCTCTTCGGCGATGCGCGCCCGGATGATGTCTTCGGGGGCATCTTGTGGGAACCAGGCGATGCGGTCACGCTGTGTCATGGCGCTGGAGACGGTGCGCGTATCGAGCTCGAAGATATTTTCGATGATGCGTTGCTCTCCGCGCGCCAGGACCCCCGAACGTGTACCTGCTTCGGCCAGGGCCAGAATGTCGTCCGAGGTAACGCGTTCGTCACGGCGCGTCGGCAATCGCAGCATGCGCATGAGCAATTCCGCACTGCGTGAATATACCCAGACCAGAGGCGAAAAAATGCGCACCAGCACGCGCATGGGCCCGATCACGCGCAAGGCGAACCGTTCCGGCTCAGCCATGCCCGCCTGCTTCGGGATAAGGTCCGTCAGGATGATGAACAGTGAGGTCACCAATACGAACGAGCCGACAAAGCCCAGCGATGCCGACATGTCGGGCGACAGCCATTGGCTCAGAAATTGCGAGAAAGTCGGGCTGAAAATGCCCTCGCCCACGATACCGCCCAGGATGGCCAGGGCATTGACGCCAATCTGGATGGCCGTGAAGTAATGGCCAGGCTGCTGCTGTACGCGCAGGACTTCTTCGGCCCGGGCATCGCCGTCTTCGGCGAGCTGCCGCAGGCGCAGGCGGCGCGATGCGGCGATGGCGATTTCGGCAATAGAGAAAAATGCCGCCGCGATCAGCAGCCCCAACAACAGCAAGAGATTCTGGCCGAGGGTCATTAATGAGGGTACGGGCAGGGTGGCCCGTCAAGGTGGAACACGTATCGATTCTACCTTGTGGCTCTCGAGGCGCTGCGTCCGTACGCCGCTATCAGGACGTCACGCATGCGCATTGATTGGTGTGGGGACGTGCCGTCTGTGGGTGGCCGCAAGCGGATTCGTCGAGCCAATCAGCGGTTTCGTCGAAAAAAAATGGTTCACCGTGAGGTTTCTTGTTAGGTTCTGCCGGACCCACTATGCCCGGAGTCCGACATGTTGTCCATACACGCCCGCAAAGGTCATCGATTGATGCGCAAGACGTTACTGACCATGAGCCTGAGCATGGCCTTCGGTCCGTTGACGGCGCGTGCCGACGATATGGTGTGCAGCCCCGATGCGGCATGCCTCGAACTGGATCAGGGCGCCGTTTATGACGACAAAGAGGGTCTCGCCTATCGGGGTGATGATGGCTCGCATGATGGCGACAGATCCGGCAAGAACGGAGCCAGGCTGGAACTGCTGGACCATGGCGCCAATTTCAACCTGGATCCCGTGGTCGGCGGAACCGCGCTGTCCAACGTCCCGGGCGCCATGTATCTCATCTCGCAAGGCGGCGACGGGCACGACGAGGGCGATGGCGGGCATGGTAATACCGTGCGGCTGGAAAGCGCCGGCAGAGTGCAGATGGTGGTGGGTGACAGCAACGACGGGCTGGGCCAGGTCGATGCCGTGCTGTTTGCCGCCAGCCTGGGCGGCCACGGCGATGGCGAAAAGCACGATACCGATGACGATGGCGGCAATAACAATAACAACACCTATGGCGGCGATGGCGGCATGGGAAGCCGCGCCGAAGTGCACACGTACGACGGGAGCGAATATAGTGTGGCGGGCGAGATTCGCAGCCATATGTACGGCATCTACGCCACTAGCGAGGGAGGCGACGGCGGGGACCAGAATTCGTCGGTGTTCGGCGACCAGTATGGCGGTACCGGCGGCGATGGCGGAGAGGTCAGCATCACTAACCGGGGCTCGTTCTATTTTTCCGGTGCAGCCCTGGCAGGCAGTGTCGGCGAGAAACTGACCGTTCACGATGGTGTCCAGGTCGCGATCCTGCGCGCCGAATCAAAAGGCGGCGACGGCGGCTATGGCAACGGCAAGGCGGGCGATGGCGGCAACGTGAGCGTTGACCACCAGGCTGGTGTGCTGTCGCTTGACGGTACGACCGGCGACAACGTGTCGATATATGGCATCCGTGCCACCTCCGAAGGCGCCGAGGGCTATGGCTCGGAAGACAACTCGAACCAGGGCGGTTCGGGGGGTGACGGTGGCCGGGTCGATGTCACAGTCGCCAGCGATATCGGCATCGACGTGCCCATCGCATCGGGCGCCATCGTGCAGGCGGTATCCGAGGGCGGCAAGGGTGGCGAGGCGCCGAAGAAGGATCATAGCGGTGGCGAGGGCGGCGATGCAGGCGACGTGACGGTGACGTTGGCGCCAGGTGCGGCGCCTTACGTTTTGCGTACCACGGCCGACGGCATGGTCGGCATACAAGCCCAGTCCAAAGGCGGCTTCGGTGGCGATGGAGAAGACTCTCTCGCATTGGCGGGCAAGCCTGGCGGCGCCGGGTTCGGCGGCGATGCCGGCCGCGTGACGGTGAACATCGACTCGGCGGCCTCGATCGAAACGACAGGTACCCACGGCACGGGTGTCGCGGCCTGGTCTGTTGGCGGCGGGGGCGGCACGGGGGGCGATTTCTACGCCATTCTGGGCGGCTCCGGCGGCAAGGGCGGTGATGGCGGCCTTTCTGGAGACGTGGGCGTCTACAACGCCGGGAACATTCGCACGGACGGTGACTGGGCCTTTGGTATCGATGCGCAATCGAACGCAGGCGGCGGCGGTGCGGGCGGCATCAGCACAGGCATCATTGCCAGTGTCGGCGGCGATGGCGGTGTGGGCGGTCAGGCGGGCACAGTTGTGACCAGTAATGCCGGTGGCATCACCACGACGGGTTATGGCTCCATTGGGGTCAGCGCACAAGCCATCGGGGGCGGCGGCGGTAATGCCGGCGTGTCGTTCGGATTGGTGTCGGTCGGGGGCAGCCCCGGAGAGAGCTCCGACGATGCAAATGGGGGTACGGTGTACCTGTCGAACGCCGGGTCGATCATTACGCTGGGCGATGCTGCGCCAGGCATGAGCGGGCAATCGATAGGCGGCGGTGGCGGCAATGCCAGCGGCGAGGTTGGCATCATCACCATCGGTGGCGTTGGCGAGGCGGGCGGCGACGGCGGTGACGTCCATGTCGATGGCGGCGAATCGGGTTCGACAGGGCAGTTGGGAACGATCTGGACAGAGGGTAATTTTTCTTATGGCGTGATCGCGCAGTCGATCGGCGGCGGCGGCGGCAACGGCGGCAGCAGCTTGAATTTCGGGGTCACCGGTTCACTGGGGGTCGGTGGCGCAGGCGATTCAGGCGGCGATGGCGGCACGATCAATTTTTCCGGCACAAGTCCGGCGTCGATCACAACGTCGGGCGAGAATGCGCACGGCATCCTCGCGCAGTCCATCGGCGGTGGTGGTGGCGCCGGCGGCGACATCGTGCACGAAGGATTCGATTTCTTCTCTCTTTTGGTAGGCGGGCGCGCGGGTGACGGCGGGGACGCGGGCGATATCGGCTTTTCCTGGGAAAACCTCGCCGTGGATACGTCCGGCAGCGCTGCACGCGGCGTGGCGCTGCAGTCCATCGGCGGCGGTGGCGGCACGGGCGGTGGGATCCGCAGCGCCAACTTCGCCATCGAGGGGCAACTCGTCATCGGTGTGGGTGGCAATGGTGGGGACGGTGGCGATGGCGGCAAAGTCGCGGCTCGAATAGGCAACTCTTCCATCACAACGCGTGGCCCGGGCGATGAGGCAGATGGCAACAAGGTCGCCGACTCCACGGCGATCTCCGTGCAATCGATCGGCGGCGGTGGCGGCTCAGGCGGCAGTGTGACGGATCACAGTGTGGTGATCGGCATCATTTTCACAGAGATCGGCACCGCCGTGAGCTGGGAAAACCTGATCATGGTGGGAGGACACGGTGGCAAGGGCGGCGACGGCGGCGACGTTGCCGTGGACGTCTGGGATTCCGCAGTCAGCACCCAGGGCGAATTTTCGAACGCCATCCTGGCGCAATCGATCGGCGGGGGCGGTGGCGACGGCGGATCGGCGCACGCTTTTTCATTCAATCCCGTTATCGGTCTGCAAAGCATCAATATCCAGGCAGAAGCGGTTGTTGGCGGCCAATGCCGCGATGCCAACGAGACGTGCGTGGGCGGTGAAGGCAAGGACGTGAGCGTCAATCTGGGGGATTGGGATGGCGTTGGCCAAACCGTCGTGCAGACCGCCGGGGACTACTCGAACGGTGTGCTGGCGCAGTCGATCGGCGGCGGCGGCGGTGATGGCGGCTCGGCCAATGCGTACTCCTTCGATAAGGAGACGGGGGTGGCCTTTAGCGTCAACTCGTTGATCTCAGTCGGAGGGAAAGGAGGAACAGGCGGCGACGCCGGCGCGGTCTACGTGAACACGGATGACAGCGTGCTGATTGCCACCGATGGCTCCGGCGCGCGTGGCATCGTCGCGCAGAGCGTGGGCGGCGGTGGCGGTACGGGTCAGGGCACCGACGTCTATCTGAGCGTGGATGGTCAATTGACCGAAGAGTTGCCCGGCGGCGTGGCCCTCGATGTGGGCGTTGGCATGAGCGGTGGCGAAGGCGGCCAGGGGGCGGCGGTCACCGTGAGCAATATGGGCGATATTTACACGAACGGCCGCGACAGTGACGGCGTGCTGCTGCAATCCATTGGCGGCGGGGGCGGTGTGGGCGGATCGCTGGGGGCCGATGACGGCGACATCCTGGACGCCCTGTTCAATGTATACAAGGCCCACCAGGATCACGACATCGTGGTCGCCAATGGCACGCTTGCCGTGAAGGTTGGCGGCACGGGCGGCAAGGGTGGCGATGGCGCGGTATCCAGCCTGTATCAAGATGGCGGCGTCTATACGTCAGGTGATTATGCGGACGGCCTTGTGGTGCAATCCATAGGCGGGGGCGGCGGTATCGGCGGGGCCAGCATTGCTTCGACTTACGAGAACTGGCTGGACGTGAATATTTCCGTGGGCGGTCAGGGTGGCATAGGCGGCCAGGGCGGCCAGGCCCTGGTGGCGTTGGGCGGCAATGCGGACATCGGCACGCAGGGCTACGGTGCCTATGGGGTGCTGGCGCAGTCGATCGGTGGTGGGGGCGGCCAGGGCGGCACCGGCACACTGGCAACAAAGGGGCGGATCATCATCGGTGCCGGTGTGGGCGGCGGTGGCGGCGACGGTAATAACGGCGGCGATGTGGGCTTTAGCTCGACAAGCAGCAACTGGATCCAGACCTACGGCGACACCGCACATGGTGTGGCTTTGCAATCGATAGGCGGTGGCGGCGGGGCGGGCGGGCTGACCATGGGCTCCGGCGGTACGCCATTGCGCGAATCGCTCGTCCTCACGTTGTCGGTCGGTGGCATGGGCGGCAACGGCGGCGATGGAGGAACGGTAAATGCCTGCACGGGCAACGACTGTTCCGTTGTCAACATTCTGACCGGCGGCGACATGGCGACTGGCCTGGTGGCGCAGTCGGTGGGCGGCGGTGGCGGCATTGGCTCGATGGGCGATCCAGATGCAGGGAACCCTCACTCTCTCAAGCTCGATCTCGGCCTGACGCTGGGTGGTGCGGGGGGCGACGGTGGCAATGGTGGTGCCGTCGCGATCCAGGGTGACTACAACATCGTGACCGGCGGCGCTTTCTCGCACGGTATCGCGGCGCAGTCAATCGGTGGTGGGGGCGGCATGGCTGCGGTGACCGACCCGTTCGGCACGTTGCAGTCCACGTATGAAGAAGGCGAAGCCGGAATCGGCGTGCGGGCTTCGCTGGGCAGTCTGGCTGATGGCGCAGGGGGGGACGGCGGCACTGTGAATCTGTCGGCCAATGGCACGATCCAGACCTGGGGAGACGGCTCGCATGCCATGGTGGCGCAGTCGGTCGGTGGCGGCGGTGGCATGGCGGGCAGTGTGATCAATAGTGATACGCTGCCACCCAGCGATCTATTCATTGAACGGTCACTCGTACTGGGCGCCGATGGCAGCGCCACAGGCGCTCCTACGGGTGGCGGTGGAGGCGACGTTACGCTGGACACGGGCGCTACTATCGAAACGTATGGCCGTGGCTCGGTCGGCGTCATAGCGCAATCCGTGGGTGGAGGTGGAGGCATTGCCAGTGTCAGCCAGGCTGCCGATCCAGGCCAGGTACGCCTGGGTGGGGGCGAAGGCACCTGGGGCGACGGCGGCGAGATATCGGTGACGTTGTCCGGTGGCGAAATCAACACCCATGGCACGGGCGCACACGGTGTCGTGGCGCAATCGGTCGGCGGGGGCGGCGGCATCGGCGGAGACCTGGGGCGGGCCATATCGCCGCTGGACGGTGCGGCCTGGGCAGGCAGCGGAGCCAACGTGACAGGCAGCGGCGGCAAGGTCGGCGTGTCGGTGCAGAACCGGATCTTTACGAACGGCAACAACGCCCATGGAGTCGTTGCCCAATCCATCGGTGGCGGCGGCGGATTGGCCGGTTCCGCGCAAGGCGGCTTTGCCGGCAGCGTGAGCGCGGCGATGGACAATGCCGATAATCGGGCCAGCGAAGTGACCGTGAACGTCAGCGGTACGGTCGGCGCGAGTGGTGATGGCAGCTCGGGTGTTTTTGCCCAGAGCCAAGGTGCATACCGGCAAGGCGGTACGGTCGCGGTCACTGTCGACGGGAGCGTCGCAGGCGGCTCGGGCAATGGCGCCGGTGTCTGGATCAGCAGCAACGCCACCGACCGCAGCTCCCTGATCATCAACAATGCGGGCCAGGTGTCCGCGCTATCAGGCACGGCGGTGCGTTATGACGGCGAGGCAGGTCTGGCCATCCAGAACAGCGGCCTGTTGTTGGGCAGCGTGTATTGCAGCTCGGCGGGCGCGTGTGATGTCGCCAACGCACCGGCCGGCAAAATGTCGGCTGCGGCGGTCTATCAAGCCAACGTGACGAACGCAGGTCAATTGATCGTGAACCCGCCTGCCGAATCGTCTGCCCGCTTGGCCATGGCTGACAACGGCACGCAAGCCGGTTCGTTCGGCCGCCTGATCGTGGCGGGCAATTACACGCAAGCCAGTTCGGGTGTGTTGGTGTCCTCGGTCGATTTTGCCAACATGCGAGCCACGAGCATGACAGTGCAAGGCAATGCAGTATTGGATGGAAAGGTAGAACTCAGTGCCGCCAGTCTGCTGCCCGGACGCGAGCTGACACTGCTTGATGTGCAAGGCACGTCGGCCGGCACGTTGCAAGCCAGTGACACGCCCATTTTTGATTTCGATATGCGTCAAGTGGGCTCGCAGCAGCGCGTCTCGGTCAAGGGCGCTGACTTCAATGCTGCCAGCCAGGGGCTGGCACGCAATCAGCGTGCGGTTGCCGGTCACCTGCAAGACATCTGGGATCGTGGCGGCAATGTAGAGATGGCGCCACTGTTTGCTGCGTTGAACACCGCATCGAGTCAAGGGGCAGGGACCTATCGGGACCAACTGGATGGTTTGTCGCCGGGTGTGGCCTTGGCGCCAGCTGTGCAGATGATGGCGGGCATGTCGAACTTCGCCAGTGCAATGATGTCGTGCCGCGATATGGAGCGCACAGGCACTGACGGGCGCGAACAGGATTGTTTCTGGGGTCAGGTCTCACGGCGTACCTCAGACCAGGATGAGGCCGACGGCACATCGGGGTACTCGTTCGACAGCAATACCTACCAAGTCGGCGGGCAACATGAATTCCGCCCGGACTGGTTCATCGGCGGATCTGTGGCCTATCAGAACAACAGCCTGCGTGCAGACAATGGCCGCATGGGCGGCAGCGGCGATGCGGGTTATGCAGGCGTCGTGCTGAAGCACCAGGACGGACCGTGGGTGTATGCGGCCTCCATCAGCGGCGGTTATGGGTCGTACGATCTGGATCGCACCATCGGCATCGACGGTTACGACCGCCAAGCCAGCAGCAGCCCCGACGTCTACAGTGCTGGCATGCGCCTGCGCGTGTCGCGCCACATCGGCGTTTCCGAGCGCTTTTATCTGAAGCCCTATGTGGACCTGGATGCGCTTTACGCACGTATGCCCAGCTACACCGAATCGGGAGGGCCCTTGAGTCTGCATGTGGATAGCAGCGATCAGTTTGTCGTGGGACTGTCGCCGATGCTGGAAATCGGCGGACGAGTGGACCTGCCACAGGGCGCCACCATGCGGCCCTATGCCTACGCAGGCGCGTCATTCCTCAGCGATGACTCATGGGATGCCCAGGCGCGTTTCAAAGGCGCTCCGGCAGGCAGCGACGGGTTTACGACCTCACTGCCTGGCGACAATGTGATCGGACGTTTTGGCGTGGGGCTGCAGGTCAACAACCAGTCGGGGCTGGATTTCCGGTTGCAGTATGACGGCGAAGTGTCCAGCAAGACCACTAGCCATGCCGGACAACTCAAGGTGATGTATCGGTTCTGAGGTTAAAAAGGCTCGTGATCGCGAGGCATTTTGTTCTCGGGCCAGCGCGTAAAAATCGCGTCTTGAGCTAACGCTCGGGCGCGCCACGCATTGAGCAGCTCGGCCAAGTCCTCGTGGGTCAGTCCATATGTCTCGGTCAGACCGGCATGGTGGCCGATGATGTGCCGGTTGAGCCGGGCCATGCCGGTACTGGCAACCGCCGTATCATCGAACGCGACAAGCTTGGTCAGTTTGTGATTTATGCTGGTCACCGTGAACTCGCTGCTGTCTTGCCAGTGCACTTTCTTGGTGTTCCAGATGGACTTCATTTCGAAACCGTCACGGTTCAAATGCAACGTGGTGCCACCACTGGCGGCACGCACGAGCAGCATGACCGAACCGAACAGAAAAAATGCGGCGCCAGGCCAGAGGATCAATTGTTTTATCAGAGCCAGCGTGTCGTTCAGCAGCATCCACAGGATCACCCCACCAAAGATCGCCGATAGCAGCGAGCACACGAGCAGCTTGATGGTGGTGGTTCTGAGCACGACAGGGCCCGGATAGCGGGCCAGCAGCGAGGCGGCAGTCCGCGTGTCACGCTGCAGCAGTCCTGGGCACATCTGCAAGACAAAAATCGCGGCGCACATCCCGAAGAACAGCGTGACAGGGATGCCCGCTTCGGCCCCATCCCGGATCATGCCTATGCCCAGGACAACGAACACGAGGCTGATCGCAAAGCATGCATAAGCGACAAAGCCTATGCGTTTTTTGCGGTTCGGTGTAGGGGGTGTAGATGGCTGAGTCATAGAGCGTTAGTGTAGTGGCTCTATGAGTCGTCGTTCAAACTTTAACCCGTCGCACCAGGGCGCTTCGCAATACTGCGGGGAACAATATGCGGCCCATGAATCCACGTGTCTTCGACGTGGGCGATGCGATGTTCTTCCATACTTTGTACAAGGTACTGTGTCGAAACATCAATATCGTCGGTAATGGGCTTGGGATCGATGCCGATACCGAGCACGAGCAGGGCCATCACGCTGAGCAATGCGAATTCGCGACGGCTCAGGTCCTTGAGTGCTGCAACGCGAGGATTGGTCACCATGCCGAAGATCACGCGCTTGTACATCCAGAGCGTATAGGCTGCGCTCAGGATCAGGGTCAGGGCCGCGATGGCGCCGATCCAGAAATTGGCTTTAATCGCCGCCATCAGCACCAGGAACTCGCCGACAAAACCCGATGTGCCCGGCATACCGATGTTGGCCATCGCGAACAGCATTGCGAACACGGCGAACTTCGGCATGGTCTGCACGACACCGCCATAGGCGTCGATCGTCGCGCTGTGGGTGCGATCGTAGAGCATGCCCGTGCACAGCAACATGGCGCCCGAGACAATCCCGTACGAGATCATTTGCATGACGGCGCCCGCCGTGCCCATATCCGAGAACATGAACAGGCCCAGCGTGACCAGGCCCATGTGGGATACCGTCGAATAGGCCAACAGCCTGCGCAGATCGGTCTGCATGAGCGCGACGATGCTGGCGTAGACCACGGCGATCAGCGAGAGCACGATCATCATCGGCGCCAGATAATGGCTGGCATCGGGCAGCAGGGGCAGGTTAAAACGCATCAGGCCATAGCCGCCCATTTTGAGCATGCCGAGCATGACGGCGGCGCCGGTTGGACCGTCGAGGTGAACGTTGGGCAGCCAGGTATGCACCGGCCACATGGGCACCTTTACGGAAAACGCACCGAGAAAACCGATGAACAGCGCGATCTGTACGCCAAACGGCAATTGCAATGCATGCCAACTCGCCAGATCGAAGCTCTTTGCTTCGAAGTAAAAATAAAGCACCGACACCAGCATCATCAATGAGCCGGTGAACGAAAAAAAGAAAAACTTGATCGCGGCGTGATTGCGGTTTTGACGTCCATACACGCCAATCAGCAGGTATAGCGGCAGCAGTGTGGCCTCGAAGAACACGAAGAACAGCAACCCGTCCTGTGCCGAGAATACGCCTTGCATCAGGCCCGAGAGCACCAGGAAACTGCCGTAATAGGCACCCATGCGTGAGTTGATCGTGCGCCATGATGCCAGCACTACCACGATCGTCGTCAGGGCCGTGAGTGTGATCATCCACAGCGAGATCCCGTCTACCCCCACGTGCCACGCGGCGTTGAATGACGGGATCCAGCGCGCATATTCCACGAACTGCAAACCGGCGGCCGACCGCTGGAAACCTAGTACGAGAGGGATGGCAGGGAGCGCGCTGACGCAAGCGGCAATGAGTGACAACCAGCGAACAGCATTGGGGTGCCGGTCGTTACCAAACGCCATGACAAGCGCGCCGGCCACGATGGGCACCCAGATCAACAACGACAGGGTGGGAAACATTTAAAGGACGTATCCTGGTGTGCTGCACAAAAATGGGGAGCAACATGCTCCTCATTGGCGCGACCGAGAACGAACTATGCCTGTGCGATTTCGAATGACAAAATCGCGGAAACCATTATGAATAAATGATTACAAGGCAAACGCCGGAATGTGGCGGCGCCAACGATGACGGAAAAGTATGCGAGTCGCGGACTTTTTTGCACCGCAGCGAATAGTACAGAGATTTTCTTTCAACGGCCTGACTACGCCGGTGTTAATCAATGGATGCCTCCGTATCGCGTAACCCCCTATGAACGGCAGTCAACTGTCCGAGGCAGGAAAGTTTTTGTCGAAAAGCACCTTCATCGCGCCGATGAAATCGTTGACCACTTTGGACCGTGGTTGATGTGATGGCAAGACCATCGAGAACGTATAGTAAATATCCGGAACGAGTGGCCGACAGACGATACGCGGATCCCGCAGCTGGGTGGCGGTGAAGGGATCTGAGATGGTAATCCCTAGCCCTGACGCGACGAGACTGCAGGCCGAGTGCGCGAACGTCGTTTCCATGACGTGCCGGCATCGTACCCCTGCCGAGGCCATCGCCATGTCGACACGTAGGCGAAGGGGGCTGTTCGAATGCAGCGAGATCAACGGCTGGTCGTGCAAATCCGTGATGCGCACGGCTTTTCTTCGAGCAAGCACATGGCCTCGGGGAAGTACGCAGACTGCTGCGACCGAGGCTTGCTGGAATGCATCGACGCCTGGGTACTCCGTGCCCATGAAGCCGATATAGCCAACGTCGACTTGATTCGCTGTCACTAATTCCAGTACGTCCTGTGATGGACAGACGTCCATGGAGACGGACACTTTGGGATGGGCTTGCGAAAACGCCTGAATACCCTCGCTCATAAATCCCAATCCCAATGCGCTGATGGTGGCGACGCGCAGGTTGCCGACCCGCGCCGCTTTGAGATCAAGCGCAACGCGTTCGATCGACTCCATGCCCTGATAAAAACGCTCTACCTCTCGGAAAAGCCGCCTGGCTTCTGCTCCGGGGATGAGGCGGTTGCCTTCGCGCCGGAATAGCCGGATAGATAGCGCTGTTTCCAGGTCCCTGATCAATCGGCTGACAGCGGGTTGGCTGATTTCCAGCAGTTCCGCCGCCAGCGTCATGCTGCCTGTCGACATGACTTTACGGAAGGCTTCGAGCTGTCTTGGATTGAGTGACATGGTGAATAGACCACCGGTATCTAAAGGAGAGGAGAGCGCTTTGAACGGACGCCACGAACGAGGCGATTGCTTGGAAAGCATAACATTCAATTATGTGCGTCCAATAATTTGTGTAGTTGTTTATGAGGGGCTGGCGCGCCAAGATGCACACATCGACGTTCATTGAATCGGAAAAGGCATGGTTCGGATAGGTATTGATGTGGGTGGCACGTTCACGGATTTCGTGATGGCCGATAGCGAGACGGGGGCGTTGTGTTATTTCAAAGTGCCATCGTCTCCTGCGGATCCGTCGATAGCGATTGCGCAAGGGGCGCGCGAAATGCTGGAGCGTTTCTCGGTCGAACCACGCGACGTCGCGTACTTCGGGCATGGCACTACGGTTGCGACCAATATGGTGATTGAACGCCGGGGCGTCACAACCGGGTTGGTGACAACCAAAGGCTTTCGCGATGTCCTAGCAATCGGGCGCCAGACTCGCCCCGCGCTATACGATCATGCGATTCATAAACCCGAACCACTCGTTCAGCGGCGTCATCGTGTGGAGGTAGACGAGCGCCTTGTCGCCAGCGGTGATGTGTTGCGAGAGCTGGATGAGGAATCACTGGCTGAACAGGTCAAAAAGCTGGTAGCCGATGGTGTGAAATCCATCGCGGTGGCATTCCTTCATTCCTACCGCAATCCCTCTCATGAAGAGCAGGCGCGTCGCGTAATCCAGCAAATGGCACCGCAGCTGCACGTCAGCATCTCTTATGAAGTGTTGCCTGAATTCCGGGAATTTGAGCGCACCTCGACGACGGTGCTCAACGCCTACGTCGCACCTCGCATGCAAACCTACCTGGATCGTTTACGCACTCGACTTAACGACGTCGGCGTGGGCGTTGAACCTCTGACATTCCATTCCAACGGCGGTTTGATGCCATTGAAAACGGTGGAAAATCTGCCGGTTCTCACGTGCCTGTCAGGCCCTGCAGCAGGCATCGTCGGCTCGGCGGTGATTGGAGCGGCAGCGGGAATCTCAGAGATCATTACGTTTGACGTGGGGGGCACGAGTACTGATGTGTCGCTCATTACGGGCGGCCATCCCAGTTTCACTTCGGATCGATTGGTCGCAGGACATCCCGTAAAAATGCCCATGGTGGATATTCACGTCGTGGGTGCCGGAGGCGGCAGCATTGCCAAGCTGGACGATGTGGGGGCACTGAAAGTCGGCCCAACGAGTGCCGGTGCGGTACCCGGACCCGTCGCGTTCGGGAAAGGCGGAGAGGAGGTCACGCTCACGGATGCGAATATCGTCCTGGGCCGGCTCAACGCAGAGAAGTTGCTTGATGGGCGTATGACGGTAGACCGAGACCGGGCGGTGGCCGTTATTGACGCGCGGATTGCACGGCCCTTGGGTTTGAGTGTAGAAGAAGCCGCTCATGGAATCTTGAAAATAGCGACGGCGAATATGAGCCGGGCCATTCGTGCCGTTTCGACGGAACACGGCTACGATCCGGCAGATTTCACGTTGTTCGCATTTGGCGGTGCAGGTCCCCTCCATGCTGTGGACGTGGCACAGGAGTGTGGGATCGGCCGTGTGCTAGTACCGAAAGAACCGGGTACGCTGTGTGCGCGTGGAATCCTGCTGGCTGACGTCAGCCGCGATTTTGTGCGTACGCAGTTGCTTCCTTTGAACGAAGATACCTGGCGTACTGTGGGACGTGTTCTGCAGGACATGCAGCAGGAGGGCGACAGGTGGTTGGCACAGGAAGATGTTCCGCAGGCCAATCGTCGATTCCATTTCCATATAGACGGCCGTTACCGCGGCCAAACTCACGATATCCGAGTCTTGGTGGACGCCGAGCGTGACGGCGATATGCAAGGATTTGTCGAGGCATTTCATCAGGCGCATCGTGCTCAGCACGGTCACGACAACCCGGGGCGAGTTATCGAGATCGTCAACTGTCGCGTACAAGCTGTTGGTCTGGTTCCCAAGAACAGTCTATCGATTGCTACACAGACGGCGACGGTGCCTTCATGGGATCAGCGGCGAGTATATTTTGGTCGCGACACGGGCTGGTTGATGACTACTGTTTATCGACGTGATTCGTTGCCCGCGGGAATGGAATTGGCGGGCCCCGTCATCATTGAGGAAATGAGCTCCACCACTATCGTGCTCCCTGGTCAGTCTGCCGTGATTGACCTGCTTGGAAATATCCTCATTCGAATCTAAAACGTCATAGCGAGCATATTCATGAGCCAACAACATGCTTTGCCGGAGCGGGACTTCGATCCCATTGCTGTCGAGGTATTCACCAATCGTCTTCTTGCCATCACTGAGTCGATGGCGAGCAACATCATGCGGGCTTCGTTCTCGCCACAGATCAAGGAGCGTAGAGATTTTTCCGTCGGGATGTTCGACCAGTTCGGGCGCTTGATCGCGCAGGGCACGCATATTCCTGTGCATCTGGGATCACTGATGGGATCCGTCGAGGCCGTGCTGGCCAGGTGGCCCGTAACCGAAATCCACGAAGGCGACGTGTATGTGTGCAACGACCCATACGCCGCAGGGGGAACACATCTGCCCGATATTTCCATTATTACGCCTGTTTTTGTCGATGGCTTGCTCGCGGCTTTTGCTGCCAATATCGGGCACCACTCCGATGTGGGAGGTGTCGTGCCTGGATCGACGTCCGCGAGTGCACGCAGTATCTACGAAGAAGGGCTGCGGATTCCCATTATTCGTGCCGCGCGGGCTCATCAGATCGACGATGACCTTATCGGGATGATCGCGCTGAATTCCCGGTTGCCCGAGGAGCGTGCGCTCGATCTGCGTGTTCAGATCGCTACCAACGAGAAAGGCGCGATTGCCGCTCAGACGTTGATCGGCCGTATGGGAGGCGCCGCCTGTTTCCAGCGCGCCGTGGATGATTTACTGCTCTACACCTTGCGCCGGACCGAGTATCGCATCGCCGCGCTTCCACAAGGCAGCATGGCCTTTACCACCTGGCTCGATGATGACGGCACTGGCCAAGGCGGCCGTGTGCCGTTGACCGCTACGGTCTACAAAGAGGGTAATCAGCTGGTGGTTGATCTGGCGGGCAGCGGCGCACAATCGCGCGGAGGCCTCAATGTATCGGAAAGTGCGCTGCGTGCGACGGTGTACTACTGCGTCAAGGCGATGCTGGATCCTGATCTCATGGCGAACCGGGGAATGGCCGATGCCATCGTCATCCGAGCACCCGAAGGGTCCATCGTCAATCCCCGATCGCCCGCAGCGTGCGGTGCGCGCACGATTACGTGTCAACGCCTCGCCGGCGCCATCATCGGCGCATTTCGAGGGCTTGTGCCGCGCGAAAGAACGATTGCTTCAAGCATGGATACCATGCCGACGATTTCGTTCTCAGGCGTTCATCCCGATAGCGGCGGCATTTATCTCTGCGGTGAGACCCTCGGCGGCGGATCGGGGGCCAGCGATATTGCCGACGGCATGGACGGTATTCATGTCCATATCACCAACTCCCGCAATTTGCCGACGGAGATACTCGAGCATGAATTTCCCCTGCGCGTCGAATATTACGGATTCGCCGTTGACTCTGGCGGTGCAGGGCGTCATCGCGGTGGCTTGGGAATCGTGCGTGAAGTTCGAGCACTGCAGGATGACACGATTTTCTCGGCACGCTCGGACAGTCATGTTCAAGGGGCTGCAGGGGCAGAGGGCGGCGGTGAGGGCGGACGTGGCAGACTGCTGCGCAACCCTGGGCGGGATAAGGAAGAAATCCTGTCGTCCAAGGTGAGGCATCTCGTCCTGGCAAAAGATGAGACTGTTCGCATTCAGACCCCGGGGGGAGCCGGATTTGGCGATCCCGCATTACGGTCATACCAAGCCCTGGCCGCGGACCTATTGGACGGTTTGGTCTCTACAGACGCCGCGCGCCAACTGTATGGTGAGGAACTGACTAACAAGGCTTTGGCTTTTCAATAATCACGTCTCAAGGGGATGAAAATGAAAAAGATCTGTTCAGTCGTCTCGCGATGTGCGGCACGGTTCGTTGCAGGCATTGGGTTTATCTTGATGACAACGAGCCCGTCGATGGCTCAGACGGACTATCCGGCTCGTCCGGTCAGGATAGTCGTTCCGTTCTCGGCCGGAGGCTCGACTGACCAGATCGCCCGTTCCCTGGCCGAAGGTTTGAGCAAACTCTGGCAGCAACCTGTGGTCATCGAAAATCGCGACGGGGCGAGCGGTTTGATCGGATCGCGGGTGGTCGCTGAGTCCCAGCCCGATGGATACACCTTGCTGTTCGGCACACAGACCACGCAATCCGTGTTGCCCCACATTGTGTCGCAGATGTCCTACGACGCGGAGCGCGCTTTTGTTCCGATAACAGAGCTGGTCTCCATTGCGCAGGTGTTGTCGGTGCCTCCGTCGTCTCCCTTTCGTTCCCTGGCAGAATTCGTGACGTATGCGAAAGGCCATCCAGGCGAATTGACCTTTGGCGGCGGCGTGGGGGCCACCACTCACATGGCAATGGAACTGTTCATGTCCCAGGCCGGTATACAGTTACTAGGCATCCCTTACAAGGGGTCCGCTCTGTCGATGAATGACTTGCTGGCAGGCCGTTTGGATTCGATGTTCGACGTCATTATGACCAGTCTTCCACACATCCAGGCAGGGCGTTTACGCGCATTGGCGGTGACCAGTGCACAACGACAGCCTCTCTTGCCCGATGTGCCCACGGTAGCCGAACTGGGATATTCCGGGTTCGAGACGAACGTTTGGTTTGCGTTGTTTGCACCACAAAATACACCGACCGAAATCGTTCAAAAAATTGCCGAAGATAGTCGCAAAGTAATGACCGAACCTGCGCGCCGCCGCATTTTCAATGAATCGGGCTTTCAGATCATCGCCAGTGATCCGGCCACTTTTGCAGAACGGGTTCGGCTTGAAAACGAAAAGTGGCGGCAGGTGGTCAAAAGGGCCAATATCAAGCTGGAGTGAGGACCGATACGCGGATTGGCCTCGACCGCCCGTCAGCACGATAGATCAATGCGCACGCCGAGCCAATACTTCATCACGCGGGCCTGCATCCACCACGCGTCCCGCTTCCATGACGACGATCGTGTCAAAACGGCTGAGCAAGCTGGGCCGATGCACGGATGCCACGATACACGCCGAGGGAAACGCCGCGTACATGCGATCGAATACCTGCCCCTCGGCTTGCGGGTCCAGCGCGCTGGTGGGCTCATCCAGCAGCAGCAAGGAACTGCCTTGCGCCGCCAATGCCCCCCGTGACAGGGCCAGGCGCTGCCGCTGTCCGCCCGACAGATTGCTGCCGCGTTCGTTGACCGGGCTGGCCAGGCCGTCGGGCATGCGCTGCAGCACTTCGTCGAACACGCCAGTATGTACGGCGGACTGCAATGCTGCTGACGTGGCGGGTTCGCCAAAGGTCAGGTTCTCTTGCACGCTGGCTTCGAACACCTCGGCTTCTTGCGGGATGAGTGTCGCCAATGTGCGCAGTTCACTCCAGTCTACTGATTTGCCGTCGCGCAACAGGTCGCCTTGCTGCGGCGGATAGAGACCGGCCAGCGTGCGCAGCAGAGTGCTCTTGCCGCCGCCGCTGGGACCGATCAGCGCGATGCGCGACCCTCGACGCAATACCAGATCGACGTCATGCAACCCGCCGCGCCCATCGGCGGAATAGCTCCACGTGAGGCCGCGCAGTGCCAAGGTTTGCCATGGCGCATCGGGCACGATGGCGGGCACGGCGGCCTGCGGATTGCCCGGCGCCTGCCAGATGGGTTCGGCACTGCTGAAGTCAGTGTGGATTCTTGAGAAACTCTGGAAATTCGAGGCAATGGCGCTGACGACCGAGGCGACTTGCTGGGCATACTGATAGATCATGAAGATCGTGCCCAGCAGCACGGCTTGTCCGGGTTCGCGATGTTGCAGCACGTAGTGGACCACGAGTATCCAGGTCAGGCCCATGCCCATCAGGTCTACCACGCACCACTTGACCTCGTTGACCCAGAGCGCCCGGCGCAGCGGTACCATCACTGTTTCCAGGCGACGGCCCAGGATTTTGCGCGAAGCAGCTTGCAGCCGCAGACCGATTACCGTCCCTGCATTGCTGACAAAATCGAGCAGCGCCGCAACATAACGGCGTTCCTCATCGTTCTCGGAACGCGCCAACCGCATCAGCACGAGGTCGAAACGCAAGGTGATGAGTGCAATCACCAGGTAGCCGCCAACGGCAATGCTGCCGCTGGCCTGAGACAGCAGGAACAACGCTACCAGCGGGCCAACGAAGTTCAAGGCACTGTGCAAATAGCCATACATGCCCCGTGCGAATGTCGACAAGGCACGGCTGGATTGCAGCACGCGGTGCTGCAAGTCGCCGGAGTGACGGCCATCGCGCCAGGTCAGCGGCGCGGCAGCGATACGGGCGTAGAGCTCGTCGGCCAGTTGTTCGCGTGCACGCACGCCTACCTGACCTTCCAGTACGCGTCCGGGACCATGAAATACCCAATGCATCGCATAGCAACTGACCAGGAACATGATCCACAGTCCGGCCGTCGGCATATCGTTTTGCTGTAGGGCATTGATGGCATGGCCGGCCAACCAGGGCAAGGTCAGCTTGATCAACTGCGCACCGGACAGCAGGGTGATTGCGCCGATCAGGTGCCGACGCTTGCCTTCGGCATAGCGCCAGAGCGCACCACACAGCTCGAGCGCTGCGCGGGTCATGCCGATAGAGGAAGACGATGAGGATGAATCAAGTTTCATTATGCAGGGCAGGCAGGTCGGACTGGCTTGGCAGGGTTAGGTAGAGCATTCCTGTGGGGCAGTCTGTTGGTTCAACAGCGTCACCTGAAACGCTTGGTCCCGCTTAGTAGGTGTGAATGATTAATGGCTTCCATTTACCGCCTGCGATGTCGACTGTGATCTCCACAGCGCATCGGTATGGATCGAGCTTGCGACGTACCATAGGCGTTCAACGAGTCCGTGCATAGATTTTCATTAGTATAGTTAATATACCTATATATAAACTGAGCGTTTTATCTTAGGTCCAGCTCACGTTTGTGTTGGATGATGCTCGACACCAGGCCATAGGCGACGGCGTCTTCAGCGGGCATCCACAGGTCGCGTTCGATGTCCACGCGCACCCGTTCGATAGGTTGGCCGGTTTCGCGCGCGATGACCTGCGCGATACGTTCGCGCGCCTTGATAATCTCTTTCGCCTGTAGCGCCATGTCGCTGGCAGAACCGCCTGCTCCGCCACTGGGTTGGTGAATGAGAAAGCGGGTTTGCGGCAGGCAGTAGCGGCGCTCGCGGGGTGCTCCTAAAAAAAGGTGAGTAGCCGCGCTGCCAACCCATCCGGTGCCGACCATGTTGACCGGCGCCGAAATAAAGCGCACCACATCATGGATCGCATCCCCTGATTCTAGATGTCCTCCCGGGGATGAGACGATAACGGTAATTGGTGCGTCCGAGTCGGCATCCAACGCCAGCAGTTTGCGCACCGTTTCGGACGCAAGTGTGTCCGTAACGGTACCGAATACCAGGACCATCCTGGAGCGAAATGCCTTTTCTTCCAGAAAGGTGCTGTCGCGCGGTGACGAAGGTCCCGGTTGCGTATCTATCTGTTGTGCAAACATATACTATTGTTCCTTGGTGTTGATTCATTTAGTAGACGAACGAACAGGTGTTTGCGTGACATATCCAGACGACTCTGCTTTTTCAACCGATGATGAAGCACTGCACCGCCGCCTAGTCCGGCTGGCTCGCCATTGGTTGTCCGTCGGCGAGGAGGCAGAGGAACTGGCGCAGGACACATGGGAGCGCGCCCTGAATGGCACGCCGCCGTCCGACGCCAAGAGCCGCGAAGCCTGGATGATCACCGTGCTGCGCAACCTTTGCATCGATGCCTGGCGGCGTCAGGAGCGGCTACGGGTCATCAAGGATCGGCTTGTGGAGGATGGTTCACAGGCGTTTGGCGTGGACTCTCCCGAACGAATAGTCGAACAGGCACAGCGTGTAGAACAGGCTTTGCGGCATCTGGTTCGCGTCTTGCCGGCAGGCGAGGTCGCGATGGTTCTTCTGTATGAGGTGTTTGATTACACTCACGCCGAACTTGGCGCACTGACGGGGCGCAGCGAGGTTGCTTCGCGCCAGCAACTGCACCGTATATTGCAGCGGGTGCGCCGGATTGACCCGAAGGACGACCCCGTAGACGACGATTCAAGCGATTTTCTCGTTCTATGTCATTGGGCGTTGGCGCAACGCGATGCTGCTGGGTTGGTCGCAGTGTTGCGAACTTCACAGCCCCAGGCGATGGCGCTTTCGGTTCAGGCTGCTAGGCCTAAGGTCCACGACTCGGCGCAACTGCCAGTGGTCACACTGACTCGGATCAGCGATTTGTTCATCCCGCAGTTGTGGGCCATCAACGGCTTTTATTTTTATCGACCCGTTCTTGAGCAAGATATTCGGAGGTCTGTATCCGCCTGATGCGGGTCTTAAAGCCTCTTTGGGCAATGGTTGTCAATCAGGTCATGTCCCGATCCCATCTGTCTGACACCCGGGTATATGTAGTCCTTCCTATAGCAACAACCCGGGAGACGGTTTTGAAGAAACTACCATTCTTGATAGCGGGAGTAATGGCGATGGCGGCACAAGCGTATGCGCAGGACAAGCCCACGGTCCAGTTGATCGCCACAGGCGGCACGATCGCGATGAAGATCGATCCGGTCAAGAAGGCGCCGGTGCCCGCGATCTCCGGCGATGATTTGATGGCCACCGTCCCCGACGTCGCAAAGTACGCCAAAGTCGAAGTCAATAACCTATCCAACGTCCCCTCCGACTACATGGACCCGGTGCGCTGGACGGCCTTGACCAAGGCGGTTGAAGAAACGCTGAAACGCCCCGAAGTAGCAGGTGTAGTGGTCTCACACGGCACGGACACGCTCGAGGAAACCGCCTTCTGGCTGGATACGACCGTCAAGTCGGACAAGCCCGTGATCTTGATCGGCGCCCAGCGCAATGCTTCGTCATCGGACTTTGATGGCCCGCGTAACCTGCTCAACGCGGTACGCATCGCGGTCGACGAACAAGCGAAAGGCAAGGGCGCCATGCTGGCCATGAATAACCAGATCAACGCCGCGCGTTATGTCACAAAGACGCATACGGCCAATGTAGAGACCTTTCAGTCGGGCAGCTATGGCTTGATCGGTGAAGTCTATGCGGACAAGGTCGTCATCGACCGCGCACCGCTACGTCGCCAGCACATTCCGATTGTTGCCACGGAAATGCCTCGGGTGGATATCGTCGCCATGTACGGGGGCGCCGATGACCGCATGCTACGCAGTGCAGTCGATCAGGGTGCCAAGGGGATCGTGGTGCAGGCCCTGGGCATGGGCAACGTCAACATGCCCATGTTCGAGGGGATCAAATATGCGCTATCCAAAGGGGTGCCGGTGGTCATTTCGACCCGGGTACATAACGGCCGAGTCATGGCGAACTATGGTTTCGAGGGTGGCGGCAAGACGCTGGCCGATGCAGGCGCCATCATGGCGGGCGACCTGACTCCACAAAAATCGCGCATTCTGCTGATGTTGCTGCTGCAGCAGGGAAAAACGGGCAAGGAAGATATCCAGGCCGCGTTTGATCTGTAGCGGGATCGGCCAGCGGGTGCCTTTTCGTAGTGCCTAATCGAAATCGATCAGGCACTACCGCTGCCACTGGGATCGTTCCTAACCCAGTCAAGCCTCGGGTTGAGGCGCCTTGCCAGGCTCATTCGGACGGACAGGGCGCTTTGGTTCGTGTCGAAATGGATCGGGAGCGTCGCCGGGAGCAGGCTGCTGACGTCCGGGGGCATTTTTCCTTGGGAGATCGCCAGGGACCTGATTCGGACGGTCTGAATCCGGGCCGCTGGGCTGGCCGTTTTGATCTACGCTTTGCTGACTCACATTCATGGATATCTCCGTTGGATTGTAGAAAGCAGCATGACGCTGCATCAACATCCTAAATATCAAACAACAAGCTCGACAGATCGCGTCATACTGATTTTTCTAGTAATTTTGGCTCACTCGTCCGGCCGGCATTCGACTATCAATTGCATAAAAGGAGCGAGATGAAACAGTTGTCCACCGTCTTCACCACCGAACGCCGTCATCTCCTGGAAATTATCGATGGATTGGTAGAAGGCATCATCCTGATGGATATGAACCGGCATATCGCCTGGGCCAATGACACCGCCTTGTCTATGCATGGCGTCGCCGATCTTTCCGATCTCGGCGGCACGGCTTCCGGTTATCGCAAGCGCTATACGCTTCGATATCGTAATCAGCGCAAATTGCTGGCCGGCCAATATCCCATGCACCGCGCATTGGCCGGAGAGTCTTTCAACGATATCGTCGTGGAAGTCACCTGCACGCGCGATTCGGATTTCTATCGAGTCCATCAGGCCAGGAATTTGGTGCTCAGCGATGCACAAGGCAAGCCCGAGGGCATTGTGCTGGTCCTTCTGGACGTCACCGAGCGCTACAGCGCCGAAGAGCGCTTCGAGAAGACCTTCAACACTAATCCCGCTCCGGCAGTCATCTGTTCACTAGAGGACATGCATTACGTCAAGGTCAACCAGGGCTTTCTGCAGATGACGGGTTACGAGCGTCATAACGTCCTGGATCATCACTTTGATGAGATCGACATACTGGGTAATTCGCCGCAGCGAAAGATCGCCGAGGAACGGCTGACGGAGGGGCGGACCATCTCACAAATGGAAACCTGCATACCGTTGCCGGACGGCACCGACAAACTGGTGATCGTAGCCGGCCAACCGATAGAGATCGGCGATGCTCAATGCATGCTCTTTACTTTCAACGATCTGGAGCCGCGGCGCAAAGCGGAAAATGCACTGCGCTATAGCGAGGAGCGGTTTTCGAAAGCATTCCGGTTAGCACCCGTGCCTATGGTGTTGAGCACGCCTGAAGGCGATGTGTTGGAGGTCAACGACGCATTCGTCGAGACGACAGGCTACGCGTTAAACGCGCTGGGCGAAAAAAAGGCATTGGCCGATCTATGTGCTGAAGCTGCTTCCTATGACGAGACAATGGCCAGATTAGAGGAGGGGGCAGGGATTCGAAACCTGGAGTTCAAACTAAGCACGCAAGACGGACAAGTGCTGGATTGTCTGGTGTCAGCCGAACCTGTTGTTATCCAGGACCAACCCTGCATTCTGAGCGTGATCCAGGATATTACTGAGCGCAAGCGCAGCGAGACCGAGCTGATGGCTGCTATCCAAGCTGTCATGCAGGATACTTCCTGGTTCAGTCAGACGGTGATCGAGAAACTGGCCCAAATCCGCCAGCCGCAGGGTGCCCCCAAGGCCGATGCCCAACTGGCCGACCTTACGCCGCGTGAACGCGAGATACTTGGCCTGATGTGCCAAGGTTTGAGTGATCCCGATATTGCACAGCATCTGAGCGTGTCTCGTCACACGGTGCGCAATCATGTTGCGTCGCTGTACAGCAAGCTCCAGGTGCACCGGCGCAGTGCTGCGATCGTCTGGGCACGGGAACGCGGCATTGTGGGATATGAAAAGCCGCCGCGCGTCAGGCGAAAAGCCAACCGATAGTTTGATACTGGCAAAAATAGTATTTCCTTCGCTTTTTAGGTCCGATAGCGCTTTTAAATTTGCCCGGTAAAGAGCGGCAGTCGTGACTCGATACGACGCAGCAATTCGGCGGCCGCTGTCGACAGCGGCCGGCCCAATCGCACCATCAGTTGCATCTCAGCCTGATGCAGCACGGGGTGATCGACGGGCACCAATACCAATGACCCATTGGCCATGTCATGTGTGACGCCCAGGTCGGCCATTAGCACGACGCCCGCGCCGCTCAAGGCATAGTGCCGCAGCACGCCTAGCGAGTTCGTCGTCAAGGCGGGCGATATATGAATCTTCTCGGTGAACTCCAGCATGTCGACCATGCGCCGCAGCCCGTAAGGCGCCGTCATCAGCGCCAAGGGATGCTGCAGCAGTTCCGTGATCGAGATCGCCCTGCGACGCCGCGCCAGCGGATGATCGGCACGTACCAACGCGCCCACGGGGATACGCTGCTTTGCGCGCACTCGCACTTCGGGATGCTGAGGGGGATTGAACGCCAGGCCGATGTGCACACGGTCGCTGCGCACGGCTTGCACCACCTCGTCGACCGATGCGGTATTGATGCCGATGCGTATATCCGGGAACTCCTGACAATAGGGGGCCAGCGCATGCGTCATCAACGCTTCTATCATGCCTTCACTGAGGCTGATCTCGATACGCCCGCGCCGCATGCCTCGCAGGGCATGCAGCCTGTCTTCCAAGTGCTCGTGCTGGGCACGATAGCCTCTCAGGAATTCTTCTAGCATCTCGGCAGCTTCGGTTGGCGCCAATCCACGCGCTCGGCGCTCGAACAGCGGCAGGCCGACTTCTTTCTCCAGCAATTGGATCTGTCTGCTGATCACGGACGGTGACATGTCCAGCTTCTCAGCGGCGCCGCGTATTGATCCGCAGACGATGACTTCGTGCATGTAGCGCAAACGCGCCTGATTCAATTCGTTCATTGCGCTCGCCTGTCGACGTCTGATGCGTGTGTGTGCTGCCAGCCTCCGGCACAGCATGAGTGTTGCCTTAAAGCGAACGATAAGTGATAACCCGTGCATTGTCCACAACACTCCGGTCTGCGAAGATCGCGCCTGGAACTTGCATAACCACTACCACAACACATAGGGAAACTCGCATGAACCATGGCGCTACCTTGCCAGGAACCCGCGACGTATACGCGTCTGCGGACCTGTCCTCCATCTATCGCAAGATCAATTGGCGCCTGCTGCCACTACTCGTTCTCTGCTACACCTTTGCCTATCTGGATCGCGTCAATATCGGCTTTGCCAAGCTGCAGATGCAGGCCGACGTCGGCATTTCCGATGCGGTCTACGGATTGGGGGCAGGCATCTTCTTTCTGGGATACGTCCTGTTTGAAGTGCCCAGCAATCTGCTGCTGGTACGTATCGGCGCACGCAAGACGATCTGCCGCATCATGATTCTGTGGGGCCTGACCTCGGCCAGCATGCTGTTCGTGCAGGGCGAGTACAGCTTTTACGCGCTGCGCTTTCTGCTGGGCATATTCGAGGCGGGCTTTGCTCCCGGCATGATCTTTTTCCTGACCTACTGGTACTCCACCCGCCGTATGGCGGGCGTCATGGCAGTAGTGATGTGTGCCGGCCCCATCGGCGGCATGCTGGGCGGACCGGTGTCGGCCTGGATCATGACCCGCTTTAGCGGCGCGCACGGGCTGGACGGCTGGCAATGGATGTTCCTGCTGGAGGGGCTGCCCTGCGTGCTGTTGGGTATCGTGGCTTTCATATTCCTGGCTGACAAACCGGAAAAAGCCCGCTGGCTGTCGCCGCAAGAACGTGAATTGCTGGCGGCCGATCTGCAGACGCGGCAGGCCGCACACGCGACCCATGCATTCAAGGACGTACTGAAAGATCCCGGCATTTATGCGCTGGCTATCCCGTATTTCTGCCTCATCAGCGGTCTGTACGCTGTCAGTTTCTGGCTGCCGACTTTGTTGCAGCAATCGGGCCTGCGCGACACCATGCAGATTGGCATCTGGTCGGCAATCCCCTACATCGCCGCGATCGTGGCGATGTTCGTCCTGTCGCGCCACTCGGACCGGCGGCACGAGCGGCGTTGGCACGTGACTGCACCAGCCATTCTCGCCGGCGTCCTTCTGGTCGGCGCCCTGTCCGTACCCGATTATTTTCTATTGTCGATGGCGATGCTGGCGTTGGCTACAGCCTTGATGTGGGCTGCCTACACCGTATTCTGGGCTATCCCGTCGCAACACTTGAAAGGCCCGGCCGCAGCCGGCGGCATTGCGCTGATCAACAGCATAGGCCTGCTGGGCGGCTTTGTCAGTCCCTCATTGATAGGCTGGATCAAAACGTCGACCCAGTCACTGAACGCCGGCCTGTACGTCATCGCCGCACTACTCGTGGTCGGTGTCCTACCCATACTGTTTACTCGCCACGCTCGCATACAAGGATGAGCACTGCCATGAAAATTCTGGTCGCCGGTTTCCAACATGAGACCAATACTTTTGCACCCACGCAGACCGACTACGCAAACTTCGAGCGTGGCGAAGGTTTTCCCGCCATGACGCGGGGCGTGGATCTGCTGGCCTTCGCCGATATCAACATACCAGCCGGAGGCTTCATCCGCGCAGCGCAGGCAGCTGGACATCAGATCGAGCCAGTCATCTGGGCCGGCGCCAGCCCCGCGGCCCACGTCACGCGGGCAGCCTTTGAACGCATCGCGGCCGAGATCATCGATGCCGCAGAGCAGCGCAAGTATGACGCGATCTACCTGGACCTGCACGGCGCCATGGTCACGGTAGACGCCGATGACGGCGAGGGAGAGCTTCTGTCGCGGCTGCGCGCCCGCGTCGGCAAGGACGTGCCGATCGTGACCAGCCTGGACCTGCACGCCAACGTGACAACGGCAATGTTGCGTCACGCGAATGGCATGACCGCCTTTCGCACCTATCCGCACGTGGACATGGCCGACACGGGCGCTCGCGCTTATCAACTGCTCGAAGACTTGCTGAAGTCGGACGGCGCGTTGCACACGCGCTCAATGCGCTTGCCATTCTTGATCCCGATCAACGGAATGTGCTCCATGCTGGAGCCCGCAAAATCCATCTACGCTACGTTGGCATCGCTGGAAGACCGATTCGGTCTGGCATCCCTGTCATTCTCTCCAGGTTTTCCAGCGGCGGACTTTCCCGAATGCGGGCCAGTCGTGTGGGGACATGGTCGAGATCCCGAGGCGGTAGAGCAGGCCGTGCAAGCACTGTATGACGCCGTGCTGCAGGCCGAACCGCTATGGGCCGTTCCGTTTCTCGAGCCGTCGGAGGCCGTACGCCAAGCCCAGGCCTTGGCGCGGGATGCGGACCGGCCGGTAGTCATCGCCGACACGCAGGACAATCCGGGTGCAGGAGGCGACTCGAACACCACAGGCATGCTGCGCGCGCTGATCGAAGCCGATGCGCAAGGTGCTGCGCTGGGCCTGCTGTGGGATCCGCAAGCCGTACAGCAGGCAGTGCAGGCAGGAGTAGGCAACCGGGTCACCCTGTCTCTGGGCGGCAAGTCGCGCATACCTGGAGACGAGCCGGTGAATGCGGAGTTCGACGTCGAATACATTGGCGACGGCAAATGTCGTTTCGACGGTCCCATGATGCACGGCGTCCAAGCCGACGTAGGGCCGGTCGCCTGCTTGCGCCTGGGTGGAATCCGCGTGGTGGTCAGTTCTGGCAAATCACAAATGCTGGACCGGAATCTATTCCGTACGGGTAATGTGCAACCGGAACAGATGAAAATTCTGGTGGTGAAAAGCTCGGTGCATTTCCGCGCCGATTTCCAGCCTATCGCTCAGGATATCTTGGTAGCGAAAGCGCCTGGCCCCATGAAGGCCGACAGTGCTGACTTGCCCTGGACGCGCTTGGCGCCGGGAATGCGCATGCGCCCGATGGGCGAGCCATTTGCGCCGCCATCTGCAAACGCTGCCCCAGACCGCGTCACAGGAACGGTGCTCCCATGAAAAACGTGGGGAAGCCTCAGTATTGACTAAGAACCAGCCACTCGTGAACGCTCCACGGGTGGTTGGTTCTGTTCCGCAATCGTGTGAAGGGAGATCACAGTCCTTCACACCTGGGACGAGATCAGCCTAGCAGGCCGCCGCCCAGCAGGCCGTTCAGCAGATTGTTGACGAGGCCGAGAACAGTACCCAACAAGTTGTTGACGAGATCCATAATGACTCCGTAAATAATGGTCACAACACGGAAATGCATTGTGATCCTTTGTCATTCTCAGCGAGTGATGCAGTTGTTGTCAAGACCGTTTTTTTCAAGTATTCGCAGTGTGTTTTGAGCTGCGCTAAGGGCTCGCCTTTAATGACGGAAGCGCATTTTTTTTGGCTAAAAGCCGGAAATGACAAGACAGATCCCGGCTGACGTCCGGGGAAGGCAGGGACTCAACGATCTGCTCAAGTGCGGCGACTCGCGCGATGGCCTGAATCATTGATCGAGTACTATTAGCGCGTTGGTGGCCAATCTCCGGCCGTCCCATCTCAGAGCTACCTGTTTCCATCTGTCTCAAGACTGCCGCATCGCATGCCCCACTCGACGACGAAGCCTTTGGGTAAAAGCAAGAGAAAACGTTATATATGGATCGCGGTGGCCGTGGCAGTGATGCTGTTGCTGGGCAAGATCTTGTTCTTCGGCGCGCCGCCCAAGCCCGATTACGCCACCGCCGAAGTCAAGGTGGCCGACATGGAAGACAGCGTGCTCGCTTCCGGCACCCTGGAAGCAGTGCGACAAGTCAGCGTGGGTGCCCAGGTATCGGGCCAGCTCAAATCGCTCAAGGTGCAACTGGGCGACGAAGTCCAACAGGGCCAGCTCGTCGCCGAGATCGACGACATGACTCAGCAGAACGATCTGCGCAACGCGCAGGCCGCGCTGGCAACTCGCAAGGCCGAACGCCAGGCCAAGCTCGCCACCCTGAAACAGGCTGAACTCGCCTATAAACGCCAGCGCCAGATGCTCGCCCGCGATGCCAGTTCCCGCGAAGATTTCGAGCAGGCCGAAGCCACTCTGAAAGTGACGCGCGCCGACATCGCGGCCCTGGACGCGCAAATCGCTCAGGCCGAGATCGAGGTTGACACGGCGCGGGTCAACCTTGGCTACACTCGTATCTCTTCGCCCATGGACGGCAAGGTGGTCGCCATCGTCACTAAGGAAGGCCAGACGGTGAACTCGATCCAGATCGCGCCCACCATCATCAAGGTGGCGCAGGTCGACACCATGACGGTGAAGGCGCAGATCTCGGAAGCCGACGTCACGCGCGTGCGGCCGGGCCAGAAGGTGTACTTCACGATCCTGGGCGAGCCGGACAAACGCCACTATGGCACGCTGCGGGCCATCGAACCGGCGCCCGACTCGATCCAGCGCGACGAAAGCACCAGTGCCCTCACCGGCGCGGCCTCGAGCGCCAGTGGCACCAGCGCGGCGGTGTACTACAACGGCTTGTTCGACGTACCCAATCCCGACGAAACGCTGCGTATCTCGATGACGGCGCAAGTCTTCATCGTGCTGGGCGAAGCGAAGCAGACACTGGTCATACCGTCATCGGCATTGGGCAAGCGCGGCGAGGACGGCCTCTATACCGTGCGGGTGATCGGTCCGGACGACAAACCAGTCGAACGCCAGATCAAAGTGGGCATGAACAACAATGTCAACGCCCAGGTACTGGAAGGCCTGGCGGCTGGCGACAAGGTAGTTTCGGCTGAGGCTGCCGCTCCTGCGACGCCGCTATGACGGAGCAGGCCATGCCGCCGCTCTCAGGCGAACATCCACTGATCAGCCTGCGCGATGTGTGGCGCGAATTCGCCGCCGGCGACCAGACCGTCGCCGTGCTGCGCGAGGTAAATCTGCGGATCGAAGCCGGCGAAATGGTGGCTATTGTGGGCGCCTCGGGGTCGGGCAAGTCCACCCTGATGAACATCCTGGGCTGCCTGGACCAGCCCAGCCGCGGGGTATACCAGGTCGACGGCCGCGCCACCGATACCATGGACCCCGACGAATTGGCCGAGTTGCGCCGCGAGCACTTCGGCTTCATCTTCCAGCGCTATCACCTGCTGTCCGATCTGACCGCGCAAGGCAACGTAGAAATGCCGGCCATCTATGCCGCCACGCCGCGCGCAGCGCGGCACACGCGTGCCCAGGCTCTGCTGCGCCGCCTGGGGTTGGACCAACGCCTGGACTACCGGCCCGGGCAATTGTCGGGCGGCCAGCAACAACGCGTGAGCATCGCGCGCGCCTTGATGAACGGCGGCCGCATCATCCTGGCCGACGAACCTACGGGCGCGCTGGACTCCCATACGGGCCAGGAGGTGCTGCGCATTCTCGAAGAGTTGAACGCGGCGGGACATACCGTGGTGATCGTCACGCACGATATGAGCGTGGCCCGGCACGCGCGGCGCATCATTGAAATCAGCGACGGCCGCATCGTGGCCGACCGCCGTAATGCCGAGACGCTGCCGGCACCTGCTGTGGCGCCCAGCGACCCGGTCCGCGCCGAGCCGCCGAGTGAGCGCGCCCGCCCCTGGCAGGCGGCGCTGGAACGCATCAACGAGTCACTGCACATGGCGCTGCTGGCCATGAATGCGCACCGGCTGCGCACTTTCCTGACCATGCTGGGCATCGTGATCGGCATTGCCGCGGTGGTCACTGTGGTGGCGCTGGGCGAAGGCTCGCGACAGAAAATCCTGGCCGACATTAGCGAGATCGGCACCAACACGGTCGGCATTTATCCGGGCAAGGACTTCGGTGATGAAAAGGCCAGCACCATCCGCACCCTGGTGCCTGCCGACGCGGACGCCCTGGCACGCCAGACGTACGTCGACAGTGTCACGCCCGAGGCCGCGACGACGGCCTCGTTGCGCTACCGGAATGTATCGGTCAATGGCTCGATCCAGGGGGTGGGCGAGCAGTTCTTCCGCGTGCGCGGCCTGAAACTGGCCCAGGGGCAGTTTTTCGATGCCGAGGCGGTGACGCGCCGCGCTCAGGAAGTGGTGATTGACGAGAACACCCGCAAGGCGCTGTTCGGTAACCATACCGACCCGATCGGGCAGGTGATTTTCCTGGGCACGGTACCGGCGCGCGTCGTCGGCGTGACCGTCCGCAAGGAGAGCCTGTTCGGCGACAGCCAGACGCTCAGCGTCTGGATTCCCTACACCACGGCGCTCAGCCGCTTGTTAGGCCAGCAACACCTGCGCAGCATCACCGTACGGGTCAGCGACGCCATGCCCACCAAGCTCGCCGAACAGGCCATCACGCGGCTGATGATGCAGCGCCATGGCGCCAAGGATTTCTTCGTCTTCAATACCGACACCATCCGCCAGACCATCGAGCGCACCACCACCACCATGACACTACTGGTGTCGGCGATTGCCGTCATCTCACTGGTGGTGGGCGGCATCGGCGTGATGAACATCATGCTGGTGTCGGTCACCGAGCGTACGCGCGAGATCGGTGTGCGCATGGCCGTGGGCGCGCGCCGCGGCGACATCATGCAACAGTTCCTGATCGAAGCCGTGCTGGTCTGCCTGATCGGCGGGATGCTGGGCATCCTGCTGTCGCTGGGCCTGGGCGTGCTGGTCGCGCAGGTGTCCGGCGGCAGCTTCCGCCTCATCTATTCCGGCGCCTCGATGGTGGCCGCCTTCGTGTGTTCCACGCTGATCGGCGTGGGCTTCGGTTACCTGCCGGCGCGCAACGCCGCCCGGCTCAACCCTGTCGAATCCCTGGCCAGAGAATGAGTCCCCTGTTTCCGAGCGTGCCCCGCCCCGTGCTTGCCTGCCTGTTAGCCGTACCGTTGGCGCTCGGCGGCTGCGGCCTGATGCGCACGGACTACGAGCGTCCGGCCGTACAAAGCCCCGCTACCTGGACGTACGATACTGCGCGGGACGTGGCGGCCGCAGGCGGCGTCTGGTGGCGCAACTTCAACGATCCCACGCTCGAGCGCCTGATCGACCAGGCGCTCGAGCGGAACAACGACCTGGCCGCTGCCGCTCTGCGCGTGCAGCAGGCTCGACTGCAGGCGGGCTTGGCGCGTTCGGACCAATTTCCCACGCTAGATGGCGAGATCGACCTCAGCCGCCAGCGCAACCTGCGCGGTGACCGCCAGATACTGCGCAGCAACCGCGCCAACCTGTCCGTGAGCTACGAGCTGGATCTGTGGGACCGCTTGCAGGCCCAGCGCGACGCTGCCGAATGGGAAGCCGCTGCCACCGAGCAGGACCGCGCCAGCGCCGCGCTGTCGCTAGTCGGCACCACGGCCACGCTCTATTGGCAAACGGCCTTCCTCAACCAGCGCCTGGCCAGCGCTGCCGACAGTATTGCCTACGCGCAGCGCACGCTGGAATTGGTGCAGTCGCAATACGACGCCGGAGGCGCCTCGGCGCTCGAAGTGGCAGAAGCGCGCCAGAACCTGGCCAGCCAGCAGGCGGCCCGTACAGAATTGGCGCAACAACGCGTGGAAGACCTCAACGCGATGGCCATCTTGTTCGACGGCCCGCCCGATCGCATCATGGCCGACCCGTTGCGCCTGCCTCCCACCACCTTGCCGCCGGTTCCGGCCGGCGTGCCGGCCGACCTGCTGGCGCGGCGCCCCGACCTGCGCGCCGCCGAACTGCGCTTGCGCGAAGCGCTGGCACAGACGGACGCCACGCGCGCCAGCTTCTATCCGCCGCTGGTGCTTACTGGCTCACTGGGCAGCAGCAGTACGGTACTGAGCAACCTGTTGCAGAATCCAGTGGGCACGTTGGGCGCAGGGCTGACGCTGCCATTCCTGAACTGGAACCAGATGCGGCTCAATATCCGCGTGTCCGAAACCGAATACGAGTTGCGCGTGGTGGAATTCCGGCAAGCCCTGTACCAGGCGATGGCGGACGTCGAAAACGCCCTGTCCGGCCGCACCCAACTCGCCGCGCGGGCCGACCTGCTGCAGCAATCGCTTGCCGCAGCGCGCCAGGCGGAAGACCTGTACGAAGTGCGCTACCGCAGCGGGGCAGTGTCGCTGCGTTTCTGGCTCGACGCGCAGGAAAAACGCCGTACCGCCGAGATCGAACTGGACCAGAACACACTGGACCGGCTGCTTAACCAGGTGAACCTGTACCAGGCCCTGGGCGGCGATACGCGCTGAGCGACCCGTCGGCGGCCGCTACGTGAGCAGCCGTGCGAGCAGTATGCCGGGCAGCGTATCACCACGAATAATTCACTGATCGTCACCTACCGCCCAATTCTTCATCTGAGACGTGTGCCAGCTGTCGAAAAGCGCGTCATTTTCGTATATGGATGTTCTTTGCCGTGGATGTTGCGTCCATCGGCAAGCTCATCGTGCATAACGTTCATCGATCCTTGGCATCCAGAAGAACCAATACATGACCAAAAAGTAAGGAAAAGCTCATTTGACGCGTAGGGGTTGCCCAAACAGATAATTCAGGTCGCGGTTTCGCACGCTGGAGCGGAGCTGATCTCGATAAATTCCAAGGAGACAACTGCATGCGTCGAGTCGACTACCGGGACTTGATTGGCGGCGTATTGATTACGCTTGCCGGCGCCGGGGCGATGTACCATTCCTTGACCACATTCACGCTCGGCACGCTCGACCGAATGGGGCCAGGGTACTTTCCCGCTCTCGTCGGCGGCCTGTTGATGCTGTGTGGGGTCATGATCATGATCCCTGCATTGCTGCGTGCGGGACCCATGCCAACCATCGAATTCAGACCATTGTTCTGGATCAGCCTTTCGGTGCTTGCGTTTGCGTTGCTGCTCAGGCCGTTCGGTCTGGTGCTCGCGATCATTGCGCAGAGCGTCATCGCCGGTATTTCCGATCGCAAACTGTCTTGGAAGGGCTCGCTGATCCTCGCTGTCGGCCTCTCCGTCGGAGCGGTTCTGGTTTTCAAAATAGGTCTGGGGATAATCCTGCCGGTCTTCGCATGGCCCTGGTAGGAGAACATAAAAATGGAATTGTTTGACAACATCACGCTCGGTCTGTCGACCGCGCTCGCCTGGGACAATCTTCTCTGGTGCATCATTGGCGTATCTCTCGGCACGTTGATCGGCGTGATCCCGGGTGTCGGGACCCTGGCGACGATGTCGCTATTGTTTCCGGTCACTTACCACCTGGAGCCTACTGCTGCGCTGATCATGCTGGCCGGCATCTGGTATGGCAGTACCTATGGGGGGTCTACAGCCTCGATTCTGCTGAATCTGCCGGGGACACCCGCCAACGCCGTGACTTGCCTGGACGGGTTTCCGATGGCCAAGCAGGGAAGGGCTGGCGTTGCGCTGCTAATGACGACTGTCGCTTCGTTCTTTGGGGCCAGCGTTGGCATTCTCATGATGATGCTGTTCTCTCCGCTTGTCGCCGATATCGCGTTCAAGTTCGGTCCTGCCGAGTACTTTTCGATGATGGTGCTGGGCTTGGTGGCAGCTTCTGTAGTGTCGTCCGGTTCGGCGATCAAAGGCATCACCATGGTTGTAGGTGGCGTGCTGCTGGGCTTGGTGGGTACTGACGTCAATTCCGGCGTGTCGCGCTTCGATCTCGGCTTTCCGGAGTTACAGGATGGCGTGGCCATCGTTGCGTTGGCGATGGGTTTGTTTGGCATCACCGAGATTATTGCCAGCATCAACCATGTGAAAGCGGCCGACCGCAAGATCGACGTATCGATGAAGGCTATGCTGCCAACGCGTGACGAGGTCAAGCGCTCTTGGGGGCCCATGGCCCGTGGGTCGGGCTTGGGATCGTTCTTCGGTGTGTTACCCGGCGTGGGCCCCACCGTGGCCGCCTTCATGGCCTATGCGCTCGAGAAACGGACCTCGAAAACGCCTGAGCGCTTCGGCCGTGGGGCGATCGAAGGCATCATGGGCCCAGAGTCAGCCAACAACGCGTCAGACCAGGCGTCCTTCATTCCGACGCTGACGCTCGGCATCCCCGGCAGTGTGACGATGGCGTTGATCATCGGGGCGTTGATGATCCACGGCATCCAGCCCGGACCCAATATGCTCAATGAGCAGCCCGCGATGTTCTGGGGCCTGGTGATGAGCTTCTGGATCGGCAACATTGTTCTGGTGGTCTTGAATGTGCCGATGATTGGTCTGTGGGTCCGCGTGTTGACGATTCCCTATCACATCCTGTATCCAGCGATCGTGATGTTCATCTGTATCGGCACCTACGCGGTGAACAACAACGTCTTCGATGTCTATGCGGTTTTGGTGTTCGGTATTGCCGGCTACATACTGCGCGTGCTCGATTTTCAGCCTGCTCCTTTGTTGCTGGGCTACGTATTGGGTCCGATGCTGGAGGAAAACTTCCGGCGCGCCATGCTGCTCTCACGAGGCAGCATGCAGACCTTTATCGAGCGCCCGATCAGCATGTGGGTGCTGATCTTGACGGCAGCCTTGCTGGTGTGGGGTGTGTGGAGCAGCCTGCGCCAGCGGTCGACCGTGGCGATCTCCAGCTCAAGCCCGGAAGCCGCTTGACGTAAGCGTCGCCAGGTGCTGTTGCGCACCTGGCGAGCACTGAGCAACCGCAGTTGTGTGAGTCACTGCCTCTATTCGAAGATCAGCGCTTTCTTGGGGCCTTCATGGTGTCCTGTGCGTGAATCCAGCGGCAATGACAAGATGACCCGCAGCCCTGGCTGGGCATCCGCAAAAGAGAGTTGCCCACCGTGCAAACCGACAATATTCATCACGCTGGTCAGGCCCAGGCCATGGCCTTCCGAGGAGGGATCTGCTCGGTAAAAGTGTTTGCCCAGGTGCTCATACTCGGTAGCGGGCAGCCCAGGCCCATCGTCCTCGATCGTAACGAGCCCAGTATTCCCTTGCTTCACTACGTTGATCTCTACCCGGCTGGTGCCATACTTGATCGCATTGTGGAGCAGATTCGCGAGCGCACTGGCGAGCAAATTGACATCGCCGGAAAGGGTGACGTTATCCAGGTTGCTGCGGTGTAATGCAATACCTTTTTCTTCTGCTAACGCCTCGTGCATCTCCATCACGTCAGTGACAATGACGTCCAGCTGGCAAGGCTTAAACGAACGGCGTTGTATGCCTGCTTCCATCTCGGCAATTTGCAAGAGCTTTTCCAGCAAGACATTTAGGCTCTCGATGTCTTCTATGGCGTGTTGATTGGCCTCCAGGACTTCAGCCATGGACACGTCCGGCTGTTGCGCTGCACGCAATCGACCAACAATGCGAGTCAGAGGAGTGCGAAGATTATGTGCAATGGTGTCCGAGATGTGCCTGGCGCTCTTCATCAAGAGTTCTATCCTGTCCAGCATCGTGTTGATGTCGCGATTCAGCAGCGTGAACTCGTCTTCGCCTGTGGGGGCGGAGATACGTTTTGAGAGTTGGCCCGCACCGATTTGCTGCGTGGTTCGGCGAATGTGACTAACGCGATACGCCAATTCTCTTCTGAATAGGTACGTTCCCAGCAGCACCAGCAGTACAGCCAAAAAAATGGCTGCCGCTGTGGCCCGGCCAATCAATGCCGTAATGTCGCTAATCTCGCTCAGATCCTGCCCTACGACTAGCGTTTCTCCGTTGGCCAGGGTTTGGACTTTTAGGTGGCCACGCGCAGGAACGCCATTTTGAACCACCTCTGCGTCAAAGACTTCGGTAGATGTTGCGTTGGATGGTGGGATATCCGCCAGATTTCCGGCGAGCTTTCGACCATCTTTATCAAGCAGCAAATAGATTTCTCGGGGCGAGTCGATCCGATCCGACAGCGTCAGTTCAATAGCCGATATCAGATCCTCACGGCCACCCTCTTCATAAGTCACGACCAGGCGTTGTGCGGTCGCTGTGATTTGTCGCGCATATTCAGTGCGCAATGCTCCAATAAACTGAACGTATATGAATACGATCAGTATCAACGTCGTCAAAATCGCCAGCAACCCATAATTCAACGTCAGGCGAAAGGAAATGGAGTTCCACAGGCGTCGAAAAAAATGCGTCATTCTTCTGCGAGCTTTATATCGTGGGGATTCTGTTTGTCAGAGATCGTGTACCCCGCGCCGCGTATGGTGTGAATCAGCGGGGTGGCGGAATTGGAATCTATCTTGCGGCGCAGCCTGCTGACCTGAACATCAATGACATTCGACTGAGGATCAAAGCTGTATCCCCAAATCGTTTCAAGCAACATCGTTCGTGTCACGATCCTGTGCATATTAAGCATGAGATAGACCAACAAACGGAATTCCTGCGGTTGCAAGGAAATGGATTGGCCAGCACGTTGCACTTTCTGTGTGGCGACATTCACCGTCAAATCTGCAACGCGAAGTTGTTTGACTTCCAGATGGTCGGGCCGCGTTCGCCTGACTAATGCATCCATTCGGGCGACCAGTTCAGAAAAGGAGAATGGCTTGACCAGATAGTCATCGCCTCCTGCTCTTAAACCATCAACCCGATCGTCAACCGCCGACAGCGCGCTCAGCACCAACACCGGCGTCTTTTTCCCCAACGACCTCAGGGTGGATAATATGGAAAGGCCATCGACATGA
The DNA here is from genome assembly GCF_054781015.1 of Bordetella muralis. Classification (NCBI taxonomy): domain Bacteria; kingdom Pseudomonadati; phylum Pseudomonadota; class Betaproteobacteria; order Burkholderiales; family Alcaligenaceae; genus Bordetella; species Bordetella muralis. Next base: position 331,338 of record NZ_BAAGVF010000001.1, read on the forward strand.
TTGGGCAAAATGCGGTCCAAAATGATGATGTCCCATTTTTCCTTCATGGCATTTTCAAGGCCACTCACGCCGTCTCTGCTGACGCTGACCATGTGCCCGAGTTCCGTCAGGCCATTGGCGAGATAACGAGCGTTTTCTCGATCGTCCTCAATAATAAGACACTGCCACATAGTTGTTCCCCATGCTATTTTCCGACTGCCTTCGTCTGTCACCGCGATCCGTACTGATTGGGCCAGCAACGACGTTGGCACCCGATATCAGCCTTCTTCCATGACTAAATGGTAAGGCAAGCGTAATACGCTTCAGGCTGGTTTTGACTAAGATCATTCAGCATACCCGAAGTTATTCCTTTGCCTTAGGAAGGTTGCCTAGTGAGTATTCATGTCAGCCCCAGTCTCGATCAAGACCAACGCATTTGTAAGCCTATAAGTTTCTACGATCTGGTGGAGCTCATGACGTATGGAAGACTTTCTTTCAACCCATCGGTCAGTATTCGGTTCGCTTCATTACGCCCTCCCATCGTGAATGAGACAGTGATGGCTGACATGGCTGCAACGAGCACGTCGAGTCTGCAGAATGGAATGTCTATCCAGGCATTCCCTGCCTCGAGCGCCATTGGATATCAGCCATGGGACCTGCTTGAGCACGAGTTCTCTATAAACTGGGGCAGTGACGAAGAGCCTGCGCCACCTATCTATATCGTTTCGACTATTCGTGCACTATCAGAATCATTATTTCTCAGCGAAGGCATGCAAGCGTCTGTCAATCAGACTTCCCGCTTCGCTGGTGTTCAGGTGCAGCGGCGGCCCATGCGTTCTACTGTCGTGCCGATATTGGACGGGGGCTCGCTGATGGTGACATTGTGGTCGCGTGATCACACTGTCGATGGTGAACAACACTCAGTGCTACGGCTGCCCGTTGATTTGAGGACGCTGCTCGAGAGCGTCCTCGTATCGCCGAGGGTGTCAACCCGATTTTTTGAATTGGTTTCGGATCTTGTGCAGCGAATCAGCCGCGCCAGGGTCTCTCATGCAAACTGGTCAATCGCATCGGATGCTCTGAGAGTCCGGCCGCCTTGCGATGCCGACGGGATCCAATCGGCACACCTTACGGGGCATCGTTGATCGTTTTGGTCAGTCACGTCCCTGATAGTCCCCAGACGATTCATATCGACTTGGCCATGTGCTCTCGCAACCACTGGTGAGCGGGGTTTCGATGTACGCGCTCGTGCCATAGCATCAACATCTCGAAACCGGGTGCCTCGAACGGCGGTTCGACCGTCTGCAGCGTCCGGCTATTACGCACCAGACGAGACGGCACCATCGCCACAAGATCCGTGTTCGCCAGCACGGAGTCGAGAAACAAAAAATGCGGCACTGACAGCGCCACATTGCGCGTCATGCCGCGCTGCGCGAGTACCGCGTCCGTTGGTCCCTGAAACCCTCCGCCAACCGGCGACACGATCACATGATCCAGTTTGCAGAACTGAGCGAGGGTAGGGCGGCGTTTCAAACGCGGGTGGCCTCTGCGGCCGGCCAGCACATAGCGCTCTGTGAACATCGAGCGGCGCCGCAAGCCCGGCGGCGCTTCTTCGCTGATGTGAAAGGCGAGATCAATATCGCCTTGCTCCGCCTGGCGCGCCAGCGTCGTCGGGGAAAGGCTCAGAATCGCCAATCGCGTGCCCGGTGCTGCCATGCGCAACCCGGGCAACGCCGGTAATACGATCGTGGACTCACCATAGTCTGACGCCGCGATACGCCAGATCTGTCGAGCCTGGGCGGGATCGAAAGGACTGGACGGGGCGACAGCATATTCCAGCGATTCCAGTGCTTGACGCAACGGCTCTCGTAATTCATCGGCGCGTGCCGTAGGACGCATACCGCGCGGACCGGGCAGCAGCAGCGGGTCGTTAAAGATGTCGCGCAGTTTGCCAAGCTGCACGCTCACGGTGGGCTGCGATAGATGCAGGCGTTGCGCTGCGCGCGTCACATTGCGCTCGTCCAGTAGCGTATCGAGCGTCACCAGCAGATTGAGGTCGACGCGGCGCAAGGAATTATTCAAGGCAATACCTATTATTCTAAAAATTCATTTCAAGAATACCTGGAGCAAGTTTACCTTGTCGCATTGAATGATTTATGGAGCTTCATGCGATGAATGTTTTACTTGTTCATGCACATCCGGAACCGACCTCTGTGACCCGTCATCTGGTTGATACTGCGTCTGAGGTGTTGGCGGCTCAGGGCCACCATGTCATGGAGTCAGATTTATACGGTATGGGGTGGAAAGCCGTGTTTGACGGCCAGGATTTTCCCGAACGCACTAATGAGGATCGTCTGTCGTTTATCGAGGAATCAGGACATGCGTTTGCAAACGGTTGCCAAACCACCGACGTCGAGGGCGAGCAACGAAAACTTCAGGCTGCGGATGCTGTGATACTGGTGTTTCCGTTGTGGTGGTACAGCATGCCAGCGATCATGAAAGGATGGATTGATCGGGTGTGGGCATTTGGATTGGCCTATGGTTACCGAGGTGCGGGGAATGCTTATCGCTATGGAGAGGGCGGCTTCGCAGGCAAGCGTGCGCTATTGGCCGTATCTGTTGGCGGACCGGAGAAAGACTACTCGCCGCGTGGAATCAACGGGCCGTTGGAGCAACTGCTTTTTCCCATCACGCATGGCACTTTGTTTTTCCCCGGCATGCAGGTGTTGCCGACCTTTGCGGTGTACGGTAGTGCCGGTATTGAGCCTGGCCGCATGGCAGAGGCAACAGCCGCCTGGAAGCGTCGACTGGAACGACTATTCGATGATGAGCCGATCCCTTTTCGCCCCCAGAATGGCGGCGACTATCCCGATTGCCATGTGCTGGCTGATCATGTGGCACCTGGTTTGACTGGGTTGTTGGCGCATATTGCGGATGCGCCGCAGTTTGGCTCTGATGTTGAGGGGAGTTGACTGTTTGCCGCGCAGCAACACCAGACCACTCGCTGCCGAGAGCGTCAGCGAGCGGCAAAGGCGGAGAAGCGCTTGAGTGCGTACGCGTGAGGCGAAGTTCACTGGATGGCTCATTGTCTGACCCGTCCCTGGAACGCAGGGCGATCCCTAGCTAGGTCAAGACGGCTTTCTTTCGCCTGGGCGCAGGGTCAGAACCCTCACGCCGTTTCCGGTGACAGCCACGGTGTGTTCGAACTGGGCCGACCCGTATCCCGAAAGACAAAACGACGCAGGGCTGTCTCGAGTATTCCGGCGATCGAACTATTCCAGCTCAACACCCAGCAGGCATTCGGCGTCACGGGGCTCGCGTCGATAGCGGCGGGTATTCTCTCGCTGGCCGAATTGTCGCTCGGCGCGGCGCATGGCTTTGCCGTGCGGGCGCCTGTGCTGTCGGCATCGCTCCTTTACTCCGGCTTGATCCCGGCCGCCTTGACCACTCCGCCCCACTTTCGCAATTCAGCCTTCTGGAAGTCGTCCAGCTCTGCAGCGGTCGTTGTCCAGGCCTGTGTCGCGGAATGCCGGAAGAAGTCCTGGACGCCCTTGCTGTCCACGGCCGTCACAAGCCACTGTCGCAAGGCATCGGCTACTGCGGCGGGCGTGCCGCGCGGCACATAGGCGGCAAACCAATAACCCATGTCGTAACCTTTGATGCCAGCCTCATCCAGGGTTGGCACCTGGGGGAGTTGCGGCAGGCGTTCGTGAGTAGATGCACCCAAAGGGCGCAATTTGCCGGCTTCGATCTGCGACAAACCGGTGACGGTATCGATGACCATCATGTCGATATGGCCGCCCAGCAAATCATTAAGAGCATTGGGGTTGCTGTTGTAGCCCACCCAGACGATATCGGCGCCGGTCAGTTGCTTGAGCATTTCCCCCGCCATGCGGCTGGACGAATTGCCGCTGCCGAAGCTCAGTTTGCCCGGATCCTGCCTCGCGGCGCGGATCACGTCGTGCACCGTTTTGAATGGCGCGTCCGCGCGCACCACGAGTACCTGGCCGCCGCGTCCGAGGCCGGTCAGAGGTATGAAGTCCGCCACCGGGTCGTACGGAAGTTTCTTGAAAAGGTGGGGGTTGGCGGCCTGAGTCGTGTTGGTGGTAATCAGCACGGTATAGCCATCGCCACGGGCACGCGCGACATGCTGCGCGGCGATCATGCCGCTTGCCCCCGGCCGATTTTCTACTACGACGGCCTGCCCGGCCTGCCCGGCCTGTTCGGTGACGGACGCCGACAGAGCGCGCGCCAACAGATCGGTGGCGCTGCCAGCGCCGAACGGCACCACGAACGTGATCGGCTTGTTCGGATAATCGGCGGCGTGCGCCGGCCCGACGGCAGCGAAGGCGATAAGCAGCAAAGCCGTCGCTTGGCGGACCTTTCGTATTAACGTCTGGATCATGATGGTTGTCTCCTCAGGCACGTGCGCGCCGCGCCAGAAATTCGCGCACGGTGTTTTTGTGCTCCTCTCCGCACAGCAGAATGGCCTGCATGGCCGCGGCCGCCTCTAGCGCCACCGGCAATGTCGATTCGGCGGCATCTAGAACGAGGCGCTTGGCCATGCGCAGAGCCTGGGGCGGGTTGGATGCGATCCGGCTTGCCAACGCGGTACTCGTCGCATCCAGAGCATCGGGCTCCACCACGCGAGACACGATGCCCAGCTGCAACGCCGTCGCGGCATCGATGAACTCGCTAGTCAGCGTCAGTTCCAGCGCCTTGGCCCTGCCCACCAGCCGCGTCAGGAACCAGGCGCCGCCGATACCGGACACCAGCCCCAGTCGTAGAAAGCTCTCAGCGAAGGTGGCGCGATGACTGGCCACGCGCAGGTCGCACATCAGCGCCAGGTCGCAACCCGCACCGACCGCGGCGCCGTTGACTGCCGCGATGGATGGCACCTGCAATGCCTGCAGGGCCAGGGTGATGCGATGCAGCGTGGATTTCAGCCGGGCGCGCACCTCTATCGCCGATCCCTGCATCAAGTCGGACCCGCGCTCCATGTCCTTCACATTGCCACCCGTGCAGAAGTGGTTGCCAGTGGACCTCAGCAGTACACAATGCACATCGGGCAGCGTATTCGCCTTCTCCAGCGCGTCAGCCAATGCTTGCGCCATGCCCACCGACATGGCATTGCCGGTGCCGGGGTCGTTCATGCTTAGTACAAGCACGCCATCGGCAATGTCCTGCCGGACCAACTCGGGCGCTTCGGATTCATCAGAACGCATTGCGGTCTCCTTTTTTCATGTCGTGGGTTGTGGTGCCGTGGCCAGCGCGCCGCTTTCGACCATGGCATCGATCTCGGCCACGCTGTAGCCGCACTCTCGAAGAACCTGGCGGTTGTGCTGTCCCAACGTGGGTGCGGCCATGGCGGCACCTTGGCCGGTCAGTGCGCCAGTCGGGCCGGGTGCGAAACCAGGCATGCGGACCTTTCCGGCCACTGGATGCTGCATCCAGCTGTCGATGCCACTGGCTGCGTACTCCGGCGAGTGGACGACGTCTTCGTAGCTGGCAACGGGTGCGCACAGAATGTCGTGCCGTATCAGTAGGTCCATCCATGCCTGCGTGGTGCGCTGCTGGAACAGTGGCGTCAGCGTGGCGCGCAGCGCATCGCGGTTCGCGACGCGGCTGGCGTTGTTCGCGTAGCGCGGGTCGAGCTCCAGCGCGGGCACGCCCAACACGGCGCACAGAGCCTGCCAGCGCTGGGGATGGTAGGCAGCCACCATGATCCAGCCGTCGCGGGTGCGGTAGGTCTCGTTGGGAGCGGCGTATGGCGCCGCGCTGCCTGTCCGTGCCGGCAACGCCCCGGTGGCAAAGTACGAGGCAAAGCCGATCTGCTGCAGCATCAGCGTTGCGTTGTACAAACTGATGTCCAAATACTGGCCTTGTCCGGTCTGCTGTGCCGCGTTGCGCGCCGCCAGGATGGCGATGGTTGCCAGATAGCCAGTGACCATGTCTGCGACGGGAATCGCGACCTTCATGGGTTCGCTGTCCGCGCTGCCCAAGGTGCTCATCAAGCCGCTGGCGGCCTGGATGATGCCGTCCACGCCCGGGCGGTCACGCAGTGACCCCACCTGGCCGTAAGCGGAAATCGAGCAATACACTAGTCGGCGGTGGCTGCTGGCCAGCGCGGCGTAATCCAGGCCGAAGGCGCGCATCACACCCGGCCGGAAGTTCTCCACCACCACGTCCGCGCTCTGTATCAGCCGGCGCGCGGCATCCCGGCCGTCGGGAGATTTCAGGTTGAGCGCCACGCCGCGCTTGTTGCGGTTGACGCTGAGATATACCGCGCTTTCTCCCGCGATCCAGGGCGGGCCGAGGCGCCGTCCCAGTTCTCCGCCTGGAGGTTCGATCTTGACCACATCGGCACCCATGTCGCCCAGCATCATGGTGCATACGGGACCTGCCAGCACATGCGAAAAGTCGACTACCCGCAAACCGCGCAAGCTGCGCTCGAACATATAGTGGCTCCTGGACGGCACGGCGCTACTGGCGGCCGTGCATGCTTGTCATGGCAGGCAGGATAGGCAGCGGTGTCCAGACGGGCAATCGACTTTATCGTCGTTATGCTTTGACTTTTTGTAAAAGCCTGGCCGTAGCGCGGTTGATCAGGAGATAGGCAAGCAGCGAGGTCCCGTACTTCACGTCATGCGTCCAAACCGCCCATCAGCACATACTTCACTTCGACATACTCCTCAATCCCGTAGAAGCTGCCTTCGCGCCCGTAGCCGGATTGCTTGACGCCGCCGAATGGAACCGACGCTGTACCCACCGATCCGGAGTTCAGGATCACCATGCCCGCCTGGATATCTCGGGACACGCGAAATGCCCTTCCGACATCCCGTGTATAGGCATAAGCCACCAGACCGTACTCGGTGTTGTTGGCTCTTTCGGCCACTTCATCCTCGTGGCCAAAACGGTAGATAGGGAAGACGGGCCCAAAGATTTCGGTTCGGGCTATCGGCATTTCATCATTCAGGCCGGTCAGGATAGTAGGCTCGTAGAACAACCCGCCTTTGGCATGAGGCTTGCCTCCCAGTAGTGTCGAGGCACCATGCTGCTGAGTGTCTTCTACCAATCGAGCCACCTTGTCGAATCCCGCCTGGTTAATGAGCGGGCCCACGACGAACTCCTGCTGCATTCCGCTGTCCACACGCACGTGAGCGACTTTTTCGGCCAGGGCGGCAACGAAGCGATCATGTATGCCCTCTTGCACATAGATGCGGTTGGGCGAAATACAAACTTGCCCGGAATTCCTGAGCTTGGCGGCCACCAGGCCCGCTACGGCCTGTTCCAGGTCGGCATCATCGAAGACAATGAACGGCGCGTTGCCACCCAACTCAAGAGTCATCTTCTTCAGCGCGCGTCCGCTGGCGGTCGCCAGCAGCTTGCCTACCGCGGTGGACCCTGTGAAGGAAATCTTGCGGATGCGGTCGTCCTGCGTGAGCAGCTCCCCGATGGCCTGCGGATTACCCGTGACCATCTCGAATACGCCCTCGGGAATGCCCGCCTTGCGGGCGTACTCCAGCAGTTTGTATGCCGTCAGCGGCGTTTCTTCGGACGGTTTGATCACCATCGTGCAGCCCGCCGCCAGTGCCGTAGCCACCTTGCGGGTAATCATCATGAAGGGAAAGTTCCAGGGCGTGATGGCTGCGGTGGGGCCGACAGGCTCTTTCGTGACCAGAATGGCTGCATTGCTGGCGTGCGACGGAATGGTGTCGCCATACACGCGTTTCGCTTCTTCGGCATACCACTCGATGAAACCGAGCCCGTAGTCGATTTCACCCAGAGCTTCGGTGAGGCACTTGCCGTTTTCATTGACCATGATTTCGGCGAAGACTTGCTTATCGGCGCGTACCAGTTCGAACCAGCGGCGAAGCATGTCGCCGCGCTCCTTCGCCAAGGTACGCGACCAGGCGGGGAAGGCGCTGCAAGTTCGGTCTATGGCGGCCTTGACCTGGGCGACGCCCATGTCGGGGGCTTGCCCGACGATGGACCCATCGGCCGGATTGATGACGTTGATCATGACGTTTGCTGCTCCAGTTGATTGCTATTTCGGGTCGAGCGAAATGCGGCGACCCAGAGCTTGAATAATAGTCATGGGTAAACTGGATATGAATGGCTTTGAGTCTGTTATTCTTGCCTTATCCTATGAATAATGAAATTTCGATGCAACGCCCAGAAACTATCCGTCCTGGTCTGAGAAGGGTTTGGCGATGAGTGCAGCAAGCAATGCGGTCACACACGGGAAGCGCACCTCGGACAGGCGCTTGGCGGCCATGCTGGAACGCCTGGCCCCTGACGAGGGATACAACCTGAGTGCCCTGCCCGAGGTCAGGTTCTTGCGGTCCAATCGTCCCTTGTCCGCCGTACCGGTGCTTTACGACCCTGGCATCGTGTTCGTGTGCCAAGGCAGGAAACGCGGGTATTTTGGCGACCAGGTCTACCTGTACGACGATCAGCACTATCTGGCGGTTTCGGTGCCCGTGCCGTTCACTATGGAGACAGACGCCAGCGCCGAAGAACCGCTGCTGGCAATCTACATGCATCTGGATTTCAAACTGGCCGCGGATTTGATGTTGCAGATCGACCAGCTTGGCGGGATAGAAGCCGCGCAACCGCGCGGCCTGATGTCCACGCCAATGGACTCGCGGTTATACGAGTCTCTGGTACGTTTCCTGCAGGCCATGAACCACCCGCTTGAGGCCTCGATACTCGGCCCGGCGTTGGTTCGGGAAATCTATTTTCATGTGCTCACTGGGGATCAGGGGGCCTCGATGCGGGCAGCGCTGGCCATGCATGGACAGTTTGGCAAAATCGCCCGTGCGCTGCGCCGCATTCATGCCTCGTTCAATGCCGAGTTCAGTGTCGAGCAACTGGCGCGGGAAGCGGGAATGAGCGTGCCCACCTTCCATACTCACTTCAAGGCGGTAACCGAGACTTCGCCCGTGCAGTATGTGAAGTCGATACGCTTGCACCAGGCCCGCCTGCATATGGTGCGCAATGGCATGACGGCTGCGGCGGCAAGCGCAGAAGTCGGTTATGACAGCCCTTCGCAGTTCAGCCGTGAATTCAAGCGCCTGTTCGGGCGCAGCCCAGTTGAAGAGGTCAGGCGGATGAAGGCGGACTTTGCCGTTCCGCCCGCGCATGCGGCCTCTGTGTATGTGTCTTCACACTGAGGAGATAACAGTTGAAGGTTACTTGACACTCAACGAACACGTGAAAGTTGCTCTTCACGACAAGCGCAATACCGATGAGGGATTTTGCGGAGGTGAGGCTAAGGGTAAACGCGAAAAATGAATACCAATCCGGAATAATTTTCAGCGGGGAAAATTCAATTTTTTATCGTTCGCAGCGCTGATAGACTGCCCTGCTACTTATGAACGCAATCCGGGAAAGGCGCAATGATTTCACGTCGCAGCATTCTGAAACTGGGCTACGGTGGTGTACTCGTGGCGGGGGCCTCGTTGGGGCGCGTACAGGCCAGTTCTGCGCCAGTCAGCATCGTCATCCCAGGGCCTCCGGGAGGCGGCGCGGATGCGATTGCCCGTATTGTGGCGGAGAAACTCGGCGCGAGGATCAACGAGACGATCATCGTTGAAGCCCGTCCCGGGGCCGGTGGCCTGATCGCGAGCAACTACGTAAAACGCCAGGTGCCGGACGGCAAGGTGCTCTACCTCAGCTCGTCCATGTTGGTCACAGCACCCGCCGTATATCCCGAGGTACAGAAACTGGACCCGGTGGCCGACTTCACCCCGTTGGCCAGGCTGTCTGTGAACACCTACCTGTTCCTGGCACGCAATCAGCTGCCCGTTTCCGACGTGCGCCAGTTCATCGACTATTGCCGCGCGAATCCCAAGAAAGTAACGATAGGAACCGTGGGGCAGGGCTCGTCAAGCCACCTTGCTGCCGCGTACTTGGTCAAGGCAGCAAACCTGGATGTCACCATCGTGCATTACAAGGGCTCGGCGCCCGCGAACCAGGACTTGATGGGGGGATTCATCGACGCAAAGTTCGAGAATCTCGCGGGTACCCGTGCGACGCTTGATTCCGGAAAAGTCAGAATTCTGGGCGTGTCCAACGCAGAGAGGTCGCCGCTGTTCCCGGATATTCCCACGGTGAACGAGTCAGTGGCGGGTATGGTCGTCGATGACTTCTTCATCATCGTCGCGCCGAAAGGGATGGACAAGCAGCGCGCACAGACGCTCAGCAAGCACCTCGCCGAAGTGGTTCAGATGCCCGATGTGCAAGCCAGGCTGCGCGAGCAGCTCGGCGCCATTTCCGCGCCGCTCGACCCCGACGAAACCGTGAAGTACATGCGCGAGTCGTTCGACAGGACAAAGACCTGGGCGGCCGATCTGCTCGGCGTGGGCGAGACGGCAGGCAGCTAGTTTTCGGAGTCCGGGCGGAGGTGATCTCTATTTCACGGGCCAGGGTTTGACCGGACTTCAGGATCCGTCAGGGCGGCTTTTCAGATCGCCGGGAAGGGGTGCCGTAACTCGGCGCGTGCGACGGGGTGCAGCGTGAGGGATTCATGCCATGGAGGTGTAGACTTATTCCAAACTGGTATGAACAGGAACGGGTGCCATGACGACCTTCCGGGAGCTGGAGGCCTTTGTCGCGGTGGTGGATATGGGGTCCTTCGAGAAGGCGGCTCGCAGCCTGGATACGTCGCAGTCCGCCATATCGCGCCTGATCAATGAGTTAGAAGGGCAGTTCAAGTACCCTTTGTTCAATCGGAACCATCGGTCGGCGCAACTCACGATCGAAGGGCAGGAAGTATTGCGGCAAGCGCGGGCAATTCTGCGCCAGCGTGTCAACCTCATGGAGCGTTTCGCCAGCCCGGAAATCGTGGCTTCGACACTGCGCCTTGGCGTGACAGAGCTAGCGGCAGTGACATGGCTCGGATCTTTTGTTGTGGATTTGCGGGCTCGGTATCCCCGCATTCGCCTGGACTTGAAAGTGGATTCATCCATCCGCTTGTACGAGCAGATGCGAGATGGTCATCTGGACATCGCGGTTGTGCCCGAATCCACGCGTTCGGCGAACATGACCAGGATTACCGTCGGCTCCGCGGCATTCGGGTGGTTCTGCGCAGCCAGTCGGTCCATACCCAAGACATTGAAGCTGTCGCAATTCGAGCAGGAGACGCTTCTGCTGCAAGGCACCGGCGGCAGCTCGGGAAACCAGATCGTGAACTGGCTGATCGATCGCGGGGTAAGGCCCGCGAACATGATCCAGAGCGACAGCCTGGCCGCGTTGTCGGGGATCTGCGCCGCCGGCCTCGGGATAGCCGGCCTCCCACACGCAATTGCCTCGGATGCCGTGGCGTCAGGGCTGCTTCAGGAGGTGACAGTTGCCCTTGGCGCAATCAGCATGGCGTACATCCTGCTGATAAGAATAGACTCGATTACCGACTTTCACCGGACGGTGGCCGAGCTGGTGAAGCGCAATTGCAACTTCGACAGCGCGATGGCGACTCAGCGTCGCGCGGCCAGACGTTGAGGGCGGGACATGCCGACTATCAAACAACTGCAGGCGTTCTACTGGCTCGCCCGTCTGGGGACGCTCAGCTGCGCCGCGGAAAGACTGCATGTCACGCAGTCGGCCGTCACTAAACGGATACAAGACCTGCAGGCCATTGCCGTTCAGCCGCTGTTCGAGAGAGACGGCCGTAAAAGCCAATTGACCCCATTCGGAAGGGAGCTGGAAGCCGAGTGTGTAAAGCTGCTCGGCTTGCTCCAGGGGCTGGAGCAGTTAAAAAGCCTGAGTCATCCGCCCGTCCGGCTGCTGCGGATCGGCCTCACCGAAATGGTGGCGCTGACATGGTTTGCTGACTTCCTGCGTCATATGAAGCAGCGCTATCCGTCCATCACGGTTCAGCCGGAGATCGACCTGTCGCTCTTGCTCGAAGATAAGGTGGAAGGGGGGCAGCTGGATTTGGCCATTCTTCCCGATTTCCGTACGTCGGACTCCATGGTCAGGGTGGGTGTCGGCGAAGTCCAGTTCGGTTGGTTCGCCGCGCCTGGCGTCTTTGGGTCCGGCAATGTGCACACCATGCACGAGTTGGCGACGCAGCCGGTGATCGAACAGTCGGAGAATTCGATCATTACGGTCGCGTGCAGCCGGCTCTGGGAAAGTGCCGGGGTGCGTCCGGAACGCATCTATGGCGGAAACAGCGTGCAAGCCCTGGCGGGTTTGATCTCTGCCGGCGTAGGTGTCAGCTGCCTTCCGATTGCTCTTTTTAAGAGCGAGATAAAAGCAGGCTCCCTCGACTTGGTCAAGACCTCGACGCCAGCGCCATCAGTAAGCTACTCCTGCTGCTTTTTGAAGCACCCGAATGCTGCCCTGGGGCACCGTATCGCCGAGGTGGCGAGAGATTGCAGCACCTTCGCAGGCGTTTCCGGATCGGCAGCGGGTAGGACGGTCAGGGGAGGTCGTGGGTTCATCCAACCGTGATCGTCTAGTCGTTCCATCTCGGAAAGATAGAGCCGTTTGAGTGGCTCGGGCGGGGGAGTTCGGATTTTGCGACATGACTGCATGTGTAGCGCAGGTCAGGAGCTGACGGGTTGTTATTGTTGACCGATGGATCGGATCAGAAGAACGGGGCATATGGCCCCAGGGGCCAGGCAGCAGTCGCAGCCGACGGGCCCGTCAAGGACGCCTGGTGGCTCGACGCAGGGGTCATCGTCATCGTTGTCGTTGCCTGTGCAACAGCCGCACCGCAGGGCTGCGGTGGGTGCCGCGTCGATGGCGCCGCGGCGAGCAAGCCCTGCGGGGTTGGCGCGAGGCGGCCAGGTGCCGCCGTCCCAGTGGTCCGATGAGGAAGTGCATGCTGAGCAACAGGCACTGGCTGTCCTGCTAAAAACGCTGGAGGGTGAGGAGCACGCAGTGCTGGAGACCGAGCAACGAGATATGGTGGCAGACGTGCAATCGGCGATTGCTGCGGGGCATTGCGTATTGAGGGAGTCGCTGTCTCATCCGGACGGTTCGGTCAGTAGGCGGTACGGCATTTCTCCGCCTGAGTATCTGGCTGAGGCGGTCAAGGATGGCGTAGCGGCGGGGATGGGCCAAGAGAGCTCGCATTTGTACGAAGCGATGGTGCACATGCGTGACGGGCGTGCGCTGCGCATTGATGTGGAGCCGAGTTTCGAGGTGCCCTTCACCGTACTATTCGGGCCCGTACCCGGCATATTGACGCATGCGCACGCAGGAGCCAACATCAAGTATGGCGAGGCCAGCAGCGGTTCGCAGGTGGGTAGCGATGCGGCTGCGTCCTCGAACGGTCCGCCTGCTCCGTCCACGGTCCAACGTTTGGCGGCCGAGTTCAGTCAGGCGGAGTTGATTGGCGCGGTCATACAGCGGCACAACCCGCAGGACTTCACTGGCGCGTCACTGCCGTCGGGGGCTTCGGTTGGCAGCCAAGCGTTGTCGAGCGAGCCGGCGGCCTCGGGGGTGACAGGCAATGCGGCGCTGGTGCAGGCGATCGCTGCTGCCGTCCCCAAAGGGAGCCTCAACAAGACTCAGCACTACAAGGCAATCCTGGATGCCAACGAGCGTCGCCCGGCCGGGGATCCCTGGCCCAACAAGAGCATGATAAAGGCCGCGGGGATCGACTCGGGCCAAGCCAGCAGGATACGCGATCGGCTGGCACCGGACACGCCGCGCACGATCGCCGCACGCGAGTTCATTGCCGATACCGCCCCGAAGGACGATCAGAAGGACCCCGCCAGCGAGCGCTACCGCCGCCTGCTCGAACACAACAAGCAGCGCGCGTCCGGGGAGCCCTGGCCCGACAAGAGCATGATAAAGGCCGCCGGGATCGACTCGTCCCAAGCCATCTGGATACGCGAGCGGCAAGAGCCGGACACGCCGCGCACGATCGCCGCGCGCCAGTTCATTGCCGATACCGCCCCGAAGGACGATCAGAAGGACCCCGCCAGCGAGCGCTACCGCCGCCTGCTCGAACACAACAAGCAGCGCGCGTCCGGGGAGCCCTGGCCCGACGATAGCATGATAAAGGCCGCCGGGATCGACCAGGGCAGTGCCAGCAGGATACGCGATCGGCTGGCACCGGACACGCCGCGCACGACCGCCGTGCGCCAGTTCATTGCCGATACCGCCCCGAAGGACGGTAAGAAGGACCCCGCCACCGCGCGCTACCGCCGCGTGCTCGAACACAACGAGCAGCGCGCGTCCGGGGAGCCTTGGCCCCCCAAGAGCATGGAAAAGGCTGCCGAGATCGACTCAAGCGACGCCCGCAAAATACGCAAACGTCTGGCCGCAGAGGATGGGCAGGCGACCGAATCGGTCGGGAGTGATTCATCGGATCAAGAGTCCCTCTGAGCCCAGTCATCGACGCGGCAGCCGGGTCAGCACGTCCTTGAGGTAAGGCTACAGGTAGGCCGTTGTTGCCCCATCCTGGAGATGTCAAAGCTACTTTGATTTCGGCTCTGCAAGAGGCCGTACAAAAGAAAATGCCCAGCTACAAGAGCTGGGCATCGAATTCGTGGTGGCCTGGGGCGGAATCGAACCACCGACACGCGGATTTTCAATCCGCTGCTCTACCGACTGAGCTACCAGGCCAACGAAGTCCGCAACTATACACAATTTTTTGACCTTGTGCAGGCGAATGCCGGGAAAAAGTCCCAAGCGAGCAAAAAAAACATATGTAAATCAGCTTTACTACGGGATAACCCTTGGCTGTATAATTTTCATCTGCCTCATGTTACAAATGCGTCGTGCTCCGCCTGACGGTGCCTATTTCTGTATCCCATGTCCGTAGCTGTTCTTGCGTTCGGTCTGAATCACACGTCTGCGCCCGTATCGGTGCGCGAACGGGTGTCTATGCCCGTCGATTTGGTGCGGCCGGCATTAGAGGGGCTGCGGTCAGCATTTGGCGGGGCAGTGCGCGAGGCGGCGATTCTGTCCACCTGTAATCGCACCGAGGTCTACTGTGCGGCGGATGCGCACGTGGCCGAGCACTTGCCCGTGTGGCTGGCTGACCATAACCGCCTCGAGGCGGGGGCGCTCAGTCCTCACTTGTATCGCCACCAGCAGGACGACGCCGTGCGCCATGCGTTCCGCGTGGCCAGCGGACTCGATTCCATGGTGCTGGGCGAGCCGCAAATCCTGGGGCAGATGAAAGACGCGGTGCGTGCCGCCGGCGAGGCTGGTTCGTTGGGTACGCTGCTGCATCAGCTATTCCAGCGGACGTTCTCCGTCGCCAAAGAGGTCCGGTCACAGACCGAGATCGGCGCGCATTCGGTATCGATGGCCGCTGCCGCGGTGAGATTGGCCGAACGCGTGTTCGGCAATCTGGATCAGGCGCGCACGCTGTTTATCGGCGCAGGCGAGATGATCGATCTCTGTGCGACGCACTTTGCGGCGCAGCGCCCACGCAGCATGACGGTGGCCAATCGCACGGCAGAGCGCGCCGAGACGTTGGCCGGAAAATTCTCGGCCAGCACGATGAAGCTCGCCGATCTGCCGGATCATCTGGCCGAATTCGACGTCATTGTTTCCTGTACGGCCAGTTCCCTGCCCATATTGGGCCTGGGGCTCGTCGAGCGCGCGACGCGCCAACGTCGCCACCATCCGATGGTGATGATCGATCTGGCAGTACCGCGTGATATCGAGCCTGAAGTCGGCCGGCTCGATGACGTATATCTGTATTCCGTTGATGACCTGGGCCGCCTGGTACAAAGCGGCACCGATGCACGCCGTGCCGCAGTGGTACAAGCCGAGGCCATCATCGAAACGCGTGTCCAGGGCTTCATGCACTGGATGCAGTCGCGCGAAGTCGTGCCCGTGATCCGCGACCTGCATCAGGCCGCCGAGGACGTGCGCGCCGCAGAACTCGACCGTGCCCGCCGCATGCTGGCGCGTGGCGAGTCGCCCGAGGCAGTGCTGGAGCAATTGGCGCATGGCCTCACTCAGAAATACCTGCACGGCCCGCTGGCGGCACTGAACCGCAGCGAAGGCGACGAGCGCAAGCAATTGCTCGCCTGGATGCCGCGCCTGTTCCCGGGTCGTGATACGCGCCGTTAGCGCTGCTGCCGCAATGCCCGCCGCTCGGCGGGCGTTCGCATTTCGGGCGCCCGCGTTTCGCTAATCCCCTTTTGTCTCTTTGGTATCCGTATATGAAATCTTCCATGCGCAGTCGGCTGGAACAGTTGTCTCACCGCCTCATCGAGGTGGACGCGCTGTTGGCCGAACCCGAAACCGCTGCCGATATGGAACGCTTTCGCAAACTATCGCGTGAGCGCGCAGAGCTCGAGCCTGTCGCATCGGCATTCGGGCAGTTTGCGCGGACTGAAGACGATCTGGCGACCGCGCAGGACATGCTGAGCGATCCCGACCTGAAGTCCATGGCCGAGGAAGAAATCAAAACGGCCAAGGATCGTCTGGAGGCCCTGGAAGGCGAGCTGCAGTTGCTGTTGCTGCCGCGTGACCCCAACGACGGCCGCAGTTTGTTCCTGGAAATCCGCGCGGGCACGGGCGGCGACGAGAGCGCGCTGTTTTCCGGCGATCTGCTGCGCATGTATTCACGCTATGCCGAACAACGCGGCTGGCGTGTCGAACTGATGTCGGAAAGTCCCTCGGAGCTGGGCGGCTACAAGGAAGTGATCGCGCGCATCGACGGCGATGGCGCCTACGGACGACTGAAATTCGAGTCGGGAGCGCATCGCGTGCAGCGGGTGCCCGCCACCGAGGCCCAGGGCCGCATTCATACCTCGGCGTGCACCGTGGCCGTGATGCCGGAGGCCGACGAGATGGGCGAGATCATCATCAACCCCTCTGATCTGCGCATCGACACATTCCGTGCCAGCGGCGCGGGCGGCCAGCACATCAACAAGACCGATTCCGCAGTACGCATCACGCACTTGCCGACGGGCCTGGTGGTGGAATGCCAGGACGACCGTTCGCAGCACCGCAACAAGGACAAGGCGATGCAGGTACTGGCCGCGCGCCTGAAAGACCGCGAATTGCGCGAACGCCAAAGCAAAGAGGCTGCGGAGCGCAAGAGCCTGGTGGGCTCGGGAGACCGGTCCGAGCGCATTCGCACGTACAATTTCCCACAAGGTCGCGTGACCGATCACCGCATCAACCTGACGTTGTACAAGCTGCAGCAAATCATGGAAGGCGATTTGGAAGAATTGACCGGCACACTCATCGCCGAACACCAGGCCGAGTTGTTGGCGGCGCTGGGAGACGAGGTCTAGCGTGAGCCGCCCCATCCTGCAAACCCTGTTGCGGGACGCGCGCTTGCCGCGGCTGGAGGTGCGCATGCTGCTCGAGCACGTGCTGCATAAACCGCGCGCGTGGATGTTGGCGCACGACACCGATCCGATCGAGTCCTGGCAGGCGCAGCAATACCAGGCCCTGGTCACGCGCCGGCTGGCTGGCGAGCCCATGGCGTATCTGGTGGGACATCGCGAATTCATGGGACACGATTTCGCGGTGACGCCGGACGTGCTGATTCCGCGGCCGGAAACGGAATTACTGGTTGAGACGGCTTTGGCCTGGCTCGCAGACCGTCCCGAGTCCGCCGTGCTGGATTTAGGTACCGGCAGTGGCGTGATTGCCGTGTCCATTGCACTGGGAGCACCGCAAGCCACAGTGACTGCGACGGACATCAGCGCGACCGCGTTGCAGATGGCCGTACGCAATGCGGCACGTCTGAACGCGCGCGTGGATTTCGCGCAGGGTAGTTGGTACGAGGCCTTGCCGCCCCGCGCACGCTACGACCTGATCGTATCCAACCCGCCTTATATTTCACGTGATGACGAACATCTGGGGCAGGGCGATCTGCGGTTCGAGCCTCGTGGCGCATTGACCGACGGCGCCAATGGCCTGCGCGATTTGACCACCATTGTGAACGGCGCAGTCGACCGTTTGCGTTCGGGAGGAGAGCTGTGGATGGAACACGGCTGGGATCAGGCGCAGGCCGTGCGGCAATTACTGATAGATGCCGGCTTCAAGAATGTCACCAGTCTGCGCGACCTTTCGGGAATCGAGCGAATTTCTGGCGGGTCTCTATAATGGATTTATCCGAATTTTCGAGAACCCCCGCGCTGGCACCAGGGGCTGCGACGAGGTACCACTTCTTTCCTGCCGTCCCCTGAGGCCAAAGCCCACGCCACATCGTTTTGCGGCACATTATTCAGGACGTGGGGCAATCCATCCGTTTTACATGTTTGTGAGATCACCATGAGCGACGTACAAGAATTCATCCGCGACACCGTGACCCAGCACCCCGTGGTGTTGTTCATGAAGGGCACGGCCCAGTTTCCCCAATGTGGTTTTTCCGGCCGCGCCATTCAGATCCTGAAAGGCTGTGGTGTCAAAAAGCTGATCACCGTCAACGTCCTCGAAGACGACGAAGTCCGCCAGGGCATCAAGGAATACTCCAACTGGCCCACCATCCCGCAGCTGTACGTCAGCGGCGAATTCATCGGTGGCTCGGACATCATGAACGAGATGAACGAAAACGGCGAGTTGAAGACCCTGCTGGATCAATCCGGCGCAACGGCATAAATCGTTGATCGTCGCGAAACATCCCGCGATAGTGATTTTTGGTCGCGCCCGTAGGCGACCAAAAATCGCAGCCCCACAAGATCTTCCGTTCTAAAAAACGGCGTCCCACGAAGCCCAAGCAAGAAGGCCGTCCCAGCGATCGTACGATTTGAAATTGCTGCGAGTTGATGTGGGGCAGTGGCCGCGTTGGGGCGCCTCGGCGTCGAGCGAGGGAAACCGAAGGAGCGTAGCGACGAGGTTGACGAAGCGGTGTCGGCCGCGCAGGCGGCCGACCGATGCCGCGAAGCCCCAACGCGGCCACTGCCCCACATCAACGTCCAGAAGAACTCAAACGCTCGACTGGAAGCCGCATCCGCGGATCCGAAACCTGCCAACCGTCGTCATCAGCAGCTACGACTCACCACGGAACGAGAGGAAATCGAATTCAAGCAGCCAACAATTCCGGCGGCTTCGGATAAGTCTTCTGATAGTGCACTGTAAACGTCCTGAACGCAGCCAACGCCTTCTCAGGATCGTGCCCAGGCTTCACCAAGAAGCTATCAAACCCCACCCGCGCCTGATAGTGAATCGTATCGATCATCACATCCCCGATCGCCCGCAATTCACCCTGCCATCCATGACGCGTACGCAGCAACTGCGCCAGCGAATAACCCCGCCCGTCCGTATAAAGCGGAAAGTCAATCGCAATGAATGCAAGACCCGCGTCATCAACACGGCCGTCTTCGCCAATCAGGTCCTGCAATTTAGCGTCCGGCGGCAACAGCACCGCAACAGGATGCTGCCGCTGACGTAACGTATCTCGCTGCGCTGTCCAGAGCGCTAATGGAATAATCCATCCCGGCTCATCCGCCGGTAATGCAGGCGCCGCATCAGCAGCGACCTGGGCGTCCTCACCAGTGGCCTCTTCAGCAGCCGGCGAGAAAACACGCCCATCGTTAATCTGCAATTGGCCGTGGCGAATCAGGCGGGCAACATTGTCATCCGCAGAAATCAGATCAGACATGAGCCACCTCACGAGCTGCCGGCGCGGCTTTGGCCACGGCGGGATCGGAATACACGTCGTCCTTGAACGGAGCGATACCCACGCGGTCGACGACATCAATAAAACGCTCCGCGTCGCTGTCACGCAATCGCAGATAAGTCTGGATCAAACGCTCGACGACATCAGGCACCTGCTCGCGCGCAAACGACGGCCCGATGATGCGGCCAATCGCCGCGCCACCGCCCCGTGTGGATTGCAGATCGGGCAACGGTTTGGCCGCGCCGTTTTGGCGCCCGCCCAGCGTGACTTGATACCACTCTTCGCCATTCTTATCGACGCCCAGAATGCCGATATGGCCGACGTGGTGATGGCCACAGGCGTTGATACAGCCCGAGATATTCAGATCGAGCTCGCCGATTTCGAACAGATAGTCCAGATTGTCAAAACGCGTCTGGATGGCTTCGGCGACCGGAATGGACACGGCATTGGCCAAGGCGCAGAAATCACCGCCCGGGCACGAGATGATGTTGGTCAGCAACCCGATGTTAGGCGTGGCCATGTTCAGCGCGCGCAGT
The DNA here is from genome assembly GCF_054781015.1 of Bordetella muralis. NCBI lineage: Bacteria > Pseudomonadati > Pseudomonadota > Betaproteobacteria > Burkholderiales > Alcaligenaceae > Bordetella > Bordetella muralis. The sequence goes on from NZ_BAAGVF010000001.1 coordinate 351,411, forward strand.
TCTTCCCAAAGCGAGAACAACTGCGAACGGCGCACGTCGGCCAGTACCAGGTTTTGCTCGTGCGAGACGCGAACCTCGCCATAGCCATAACGCTCGGAGAGATCTGCGACGGCGTCCATCTGGTCGGCCGTGATATCGCCAGGCGGCACGCCAGTGGGCTTCAGTGACAGCGTCACGGCAGCATAGCCAGCGACCTTGTGGTCGCGTACGTTCTTTTGCAGCCAGCGGGCAAACGCGGGGTGTGCGGCGGCGTGCATTTCCGTGGGGTCAGGCTCGCCCGCGACAGATTCGTCATAGTCCGGCCACGTAAAGCGCTGCGCAATGGTGTCGACATATTCCTGGGTCAGCGTGTCGGGGCCGCCCTTGATCAACTGCCATTGTTCATCGACCTGCTCGGCATAGACCTCGGGTTTGAGTTCCTTGACCAGGATTTTGATGCGTGCTTTGTACTTGTTGTCGCGTCGGCCATGCAGGTTGTAGACGCGCAATGCCGCTTGCAGATACGTCAACAGATGCTGCCACTCGACAAACGGATTGATCAGATGGCCCACCATGGGGGTACGGCCCAGACCGCCACCGACCCAGACGCGGAAACCGAGTACGCCATCGCGCTCGACAGCCTGCAGGCCGATGTCGTGCACACCGACAGCGGCGCGGTCTTCCTCGGCGCCGCTGACGGCGATCTTGAATTTACGCGGCAGAAATGCGAATTCCGGATGCAGTGTCGACCATTGGCGGATGATCTCGCACCATACGAGCGGATTGACCAACTCGTCAGGGGCAACGCCGGCGAAATGGTCGGAGGTCGTGTTGCGTATGCAATTGCCGCTAGTCTGGATCGAGTGCATTTGCACCTTGGCCAGCTCTGCCAGAATGGTGGGCACGTCTTCGAGCTTGGGCCAGTTGAACTGCATATTCTGGCGCGTGCTGAAATGGCCGTAGCCACGGTCCCAGGTGCGGGCAATATGAGCCAGCGTACGCAGTTGGCGCGCGGCCAGCAGGCCGTACGGGATGGCGATGCGCAGCATCGGCGCATGACGTTGAATGTACAGGCCGTTCTGCAGGCGCAGGGTGCGGAAATCGTCTTCGGTTAGCTGACCATCAAGAAAACGCTGGGTCTGGTCGGTGAACTGCGCGACACGTTGTTCTACAAGCTGTTGATCGACAGGGTCGTACACATACATGGCAAGTTGCCCTATTGGGGCGCCCGGTGGGGCGTAATGGAACCACTGACAGCAAACGACGCTCAAGGCATGACAATAAACGTCGCGGACGCAAAAGCGCGCCGCCAGGCGGCGCCGCTACATGCTATGTACATAACCGTAACAGCCGATATCCTCGGCTGTCTAAGTCATTTTCGTTATAAGAATAGAAGCTGGCCGAGGACTCAGAGGATCAATCTGGCGTGCCGGACGCCTGCGGTTGGCAGGGGGCGAACTTTCCGCTTTCGGGGTCGCGCAGGAACAACAGGCCGGTGGCGACACCGAAGTAGGCGCCGTGCAGTTCGATTTTGCCGGCTTCGACGCGTCGGCGAATCGACGGAAAGGTCTGCAGGTTGCGCAAGCTGTGTTCGACCACGGCCCATTCCAGACGCTGGATATCGGTGGTGCGGTCGCCAGTGCGCGGCAGCGCATCGGCTACGGGTGTGATCTGCGACATCCATTTGCCGACGAAATCGATTTTGGTCAGCGGTTCGGCGTCGTCGAACACGGCACGCACGCCGCCGCATGAGGCGTGGCCGAGCACGACAATGTGCTTGACGTTCAGCGCGTTGACGGCGAATTCGATGGCAGCACTCGTGCCGTGATAGGACGAGGACTCGGCATCGCCCTCATAGGGCGGGACCAGATTGGCCACGTTGCGGATGACGAACATCTCACCGGGGCCCGCATCAAAGATGACCTCGGGCGACACTCGGGAATCACAACAGCCGATCAGCAGGATTTCGGGGTTCTGGCCTAATTCGCCCAGGTCCTCATAGCGTTTGCGTTCGTTGTGAAAGCGGCCGTCCAGAAAAGCCTGGTAGCCGTCAGTAAGTCTTTTGGGGAACATAGAACATCCTTGTTGTTATGGCGCACGCACGCCATTATTTTCCCACAGACCGCTTACAACTAGCCTGCAACGCAACGCGTCCCCGATTATTGGGCCTGAATATCCTTGGCGCTAAAACGAGTGAAATCCGTTGTGGTCGGCGTCTGGGATTGCCAACTGTCGCCAGGGGCAAGCGGGGTGTCGCGGCGACCGGTGACACGGCCGATTTCCTTGCCCTGGGCGTCGTATAACGCGTAGGTGACCGACAGGCCGTTGACGGCCGTATCGCGATGGTTGGAGACCGTGCTGGTAATGATCCAGACGCCATCGGCCTGGCGAGTGGCGCTCAGGTCCTGGATCGATACGCCGTGCGGCAGACTGCTCTGCGCTGACGCGCCGATGCTGATCAGGGAGAGCAACAGGGAAACGAGATACTTTTTCATGGCAATCTCCTTGCCGCGGAAGCGGCCGGGTTCTTGCCGTAAATTAAGGGCGGTCCGCCGATGATGCAATGGCTGATTGTGTAAGGAGTTTGCTATTTGCAATGACGCAATGACCGCGGTGGGGCAGGGCGTTGCGCCGGTTCAGCGGCAGCGCTGAGGTCCAAGCCATCGTGCTGGTCCGCGTAGCGGCGCAGAGATGTCGAGCGCACCGGGTATCCGCCCGGATACGCTCTCCTATGCGCTGTTATACCGTCGCCACGGGTGTGACCGGCGAGCCGACCGCGTGCGGCAGCCGCAACGGCGGCGCGGTCAGCATGAAACGATGCCGGCCATTGCTATGCAGCCATTCGGCCAGGTCCTTCAGGTACCACAGCTCTGCCAGGGGCAGGCCCAGTTTGAACAGGCAGTGATGATGCAGCGGCAGCATCGCGCGGGGGCCTTGGCGATCACGGGCGGGATAGGCCTCGACGGCATAGTTATCGGCGCAGATGGCCGCGATGCCGCTGTCGGTGATCCATTGCAGCAACGCTGCATCGGTGCCGTCCAGGGCTGCACCATAGGTGTGCAACACGTCGGCGTCGGGCTGGCCGGCCATCTCGATGATTTTTTCTGCGTAGCCGGTGCGCAGGACCAGCATGTCGCCGGATTCGATCGTGATGTCGTCGGCCTGTAAAACCTGCATGAGCTCGGCATGGCCGATCAAGGTGCGTCCGGTACCAAAGTGGCGGGCCAGATCGACCAGCACACCGCGTCCTTGGATGCCTTTCTGTGCCAGGTTTTCAATGCCGAGCTTCAGGGCGGCCGAGGGGCCGCCGCTGTTGCAGCCGCAGCCGGCGTGGTCGCCGTCGGCCGGCCCCACGATGTCGACGCCGGCGCGGTAGCCGTTGTAATAGCAGAGCTCCGCGCGGCCGTCGCCGTCTGCATCGAACAGGGCGCCGACGTGTGCCAGGGAATCCCATTGAGTGGAATACTGCATTGACAGCAGCACCTGATCGTCGCTCAAGACGTCCACCGCGTCAGGGTTCAGATTGCGCAATGGAAAGTTCAGGTAGGGCGTGTCTTGCAATCGCGTGGGGCTCAACTGCGGCGGATGGCGGCGCGGATTCAGGATGTTGCCGCCGGGCAGATCCAGGGGCAGCGACAGGCAAAACGTTTTGCCTGCCTGAATTTCTCGAGCGCCCTTGAGGACTTGAGCCTCGGTCAACAGATTGAGCCGGCCCAGTTGATCGTCGGGGCCATAGTCGCCCCAGTTCGAACCCTCGGGGCGTTGCTTCCAGCGTTGCATAGACATGCCTCCCTGATCGGTTTATGCCGTGAGAAAGTCCACAAGCGCGCGGGTGTAGGCTTGCGGCTGTTCCCAGTTGGCGATGTGCGAGGTGTTCAGTTCTACGTACTGAGCGCCTGCGATACCCGCCTGGAGTTCGCGGCCGTTTTCCGGCGTGGTCGCCGGGTCATGGGTGCCGGCGATGACCAGGGTGGGAACTTTGATTTCGGACAGACGCGCCCGCAGGTCGGCATCACGCAAGGCCGCACAGTTGGCGCTGTAGCCCTCGTTGGAGGTACGGCGCAGCATGTCGACCAACACTTGGGTCAAGCCGGGCTGGGCGGCGCGGAAATCGTCCGTCAACCAGCGTTCGACCAAGCCGGGGGCCATGTTCTCCAGGCCATTTTGTGCGACTGCCTCGATGCGGCTGGTCCAGCCTTCGGCGCTGCCAATGCGCGCAGCCGTGTTGGACAGCACTAGTTTTCGCACGCGTTGCGGATGATCGAGTGCCAGTTGCAGGCCAGTGGGACCGCCCATCGACAGGCCGCAGAAGCTCACCTGGTCGATATTCAAATGGTCGAGCAGTTCGGCGACATCACCCGCCAGTTGCGAGAACGTGTATTCGCCCGCAGGGACAGACGATTTGCCGTGTCCGCGGGTGTCATAGCGCAGCACGCGAAAGTGCTGCGACAAGGTCGGGATCTGGCGCGCCCACATGTCGGAACATGTGCCGAGCGAATTGGAGAGCACCAGTACGGGCGCATCGGCGGGGCCGTCGATGACATAGTACAGGCGGGCCTGGCTGAGATCAGCGTAAGACATATGAAAAATCCTGGGTGCTGTGGAAAGCGTGTCGGGCAATAGTCGATGGATGCGGACTACAGCATCAATTCGCCGCCGACGTAGGCTTTGCGCCAACGTGTGATGGTGACGCGTTCGAACAGGTCGGCCTGGGCAAATGGATCTGCCGCGATAAAGGCCTCGGTTTCCGCACGGGTGTCCAGATCGACCACATAGAGCCCGCCGCCTGCATCGGAGCCATCGTCATTGAGCTTTGCACCGCAAGCCAATAGCAACGCCTTGTTGGCGGCCAGGTATTCCAGGTGGGCTGGGCGATGTGCCTGGCGCACGGCTTGATGGTTGGGCTTGTCGAAGGTTTCGATGATGTAGGGCATGTGGGGCTCCGTGGTCGGTGGGCTTAGATGGCCGAGGGGTGACGCGCCAGTGCCGTGACCTGGATATCCATGTACGGGAACAACGGCAGCGACGACAACAGCTGGTGCAGTTCATCATTGTTTTCCACGTCGAAAATGCTGACGTTGGCGTAGCGGCCGACGACGCGCCACAGGCTGACCCATTTTCCATCGCGTTGCAGTTGTTGCGCCAGAGCTTTTTCGTCGGCCTTGAGTTTGTCGGCGCGCTCGGCCGGCATATCGACGGGCAGGTTTACTTGCATTTGGACCATGAATAGCATGGCAGACTCCAATTAAAAATGTTTGATGCTGACTTATTGAGCGAATTTCAACGGCAGGCCGGTCAGGCGCAGCAACTCGTCGGCGGTGATGTCGCCGAACATGTCGATGACTTTGACCTCGCCGTTGCGGATGTCAAAGACTGCCACGTCGGTATAGACACGCGAGACGCAGCGCACGCCTGTCAGCGGATAGGAGCACTCGGCAACCAGTTTGCTCTGGCCATCGCGGGTGAGCAGTTCCATCATCACAAAGACGTCTTTTGCGCCGATGGCCAGGTCCATCGCGCCGCCGACTGCGGGGATGGCATCCGGGGCGCCGGTGTGCCAGTTGGCGAGGTCACCGTGTTGCGAAACCTGAAATGCGCCCAGCACGCAGATGTCCAGATGGCCGCCGCGCATCATGGCAAACGAATCGGCATGATGAAAGAACGAGCAGCCGGGCAACTCGGTGACGGGTTGCTTGCCGGCATTGATGAGGTCGTAGTCTTCTTCGCCTTTGGCGGGGGCAGGGCCCATGCCCAGCATGCCGTTTTCGGTGTGCAAGAGGACTTCGCGGTCGGTGGGCAGGTGATTGGCGACCAGCGTGGGCAGGCCAATCCCGAGGTTGACGTAGGCGCCTTCGGGAATGTCTTGCGCGACGCGGGCGGCGATCTGGTCGCGATTGAGTTTGGTGCTCATTGTTGTTGCTCCTTGGCCGTCGGGGCGATTTGCACGATGCGTTGAACAAAGATGCCGGGGGTGACGACGGTTTCGGGATCGAGTTCACCCAGTTCTACCGTTTCGCGGACTTGAGCGACGGCGATGCGTGCGGCGCTGGCCATGATGGGGCCGAAATTACGTGCGGTTTTACGGTAGACCAGGTTGCCCCAGCGGTCGCCGCGCTCGGCCTTGATCAGCGCGTAGTCGGCGTGCAGGGGGTATTCCAATACATACTGGCGGCCGTTGATTTCGCGGGTCTCTTTGCCCTCGGCGAGCGGCGTGCCATAGCCTGTGGGCGTAAAGAACGCGCCGATACCGGCTCCGGCTGCGCGGATGCGTTCGGCCAGGTTGCCTTGCGGAACCAGTTCGAGCTCGAGCTTGCCGCTGCGATACAGACCGTCAAATACTTGCGAGTCCGATTGGCGCGGGAACGAGCAAATGATTTTGCGCACACGGCCGGCCGCCAGCAATGCCGCCAGGCCGGTGGTGCCGTTACCCGCGTTGTTGTTGATGATGGTGAGATCTTTGGCGCCCTGTTCCAACAGGGCATCGATCAGTTCCATGGGCTGGCCGGCAGTGCCGAAGCCTCCAATCATGACGGTGGCGCCGTCGGGTACGTCCGCCAAGGCGGCCGCCGCATTTGCAACGAGCTTTGAGATCATGGGGTGAGTCCGCAATAAAAAGGGCGTGTCATAATTTGTTCTTAATTAGAACTTTCGTTCTTTTGAAGAACATCGTTTCATGGTGACCGGGAGGTGTCAAGGCGGCAGCGCCAAACGTCTCACGGGGTGGATATCCGGATTTGCGCGGACAGGGTTACAGATATGGAAAACACTCAACAACCCAGTGACAGCTATGTGCAGTCGTTTGCACGCGGGCTGTCGGTGATCAGGGCATTCGGGCCGCAGCGGCCGCAGATGACCTTGTCGGAAGTTGCGGCGCAATGCGGGCTGACGCGTGCTGGCGCGCGCCGTATTCTGTTGACCCTGGAGCACCTGGGCTATGTCGCTGTCGATGGGCGTCAGTTTTCCTTGACGCCGCGCATCCTGGAGTTGGGCTACTCCTATTTGTCGGCCACGCCCTTGTGGGATTTGGCTTTGCCCTATATGGAGGAAGTTGCCGAGGCGACGCGCGAATCGTGTTCGGTGTCGGTACTCGATGGCACGGATATCGTGTACATCCTGCGCCTGTCCATGCACAAGGTCATGAGCATCAATCTGGCCGTTGGCAGCCGCTTGCCTGCGTGGGTGACTTCGATGGGCCGCGTGTTGCTGGCGGGCTTGCCTGCTGCGGAACAAGACCGAGTGCTGGCGGCCAGCGATATTCGGGCGCACACGGCGCACACGGTCACCAACCTGGCCGATTTGAAACGCATGCTGGCGCAAGTCCGTACCGATGGCTATGCCTGTGTGGTGCAAGAGCTCGAGCCCGGCTTGCAATCGGTGGCCGTGCCCATCATGGATCGCACGGGCCGCGTGATTGGCGCGATGAACGTCAGCGGCCATGCGAGCCGATACTCGCGCGAAGCCATGCTGGATGCGTTCCTGCCGCCGTTGCGCCACGCAGCTGATCAGATCAACCAAGCGTTGCGGCGCCGTTAACGCGCGAGGCGCAGGTGCGGACGTCGGATGGCCGTGTGCCGCTGCGTGTGGGGCATCGCGATGCAATGTCGCGTGCCTGACGCTGCGATGCCTCTCGCGCAGCGAGACATCGGGAGATGTCTGCGCGTACGTGGAGTCGCTGAGCATTGTGGCGGCCATGATGTGGCTGATCAATCAGATCGGCGCGACGCCGAGCGTGGTGCCGCCGCAGACATACAGCATCTGGCCGGTCACAAAGCCGTTGTCGGGCGATAGAAAGAACATCGCAGCGCGCGCGACGTCTTCCGGTGTGCCGAGGCGTTTGACGACGATGCTGTTGATGATGCGCTGCGTTTGTGGCGCGCCATCGGGATTGCTGTTGCGAAACAGGTCGGTGGCAATCGGGCCGGGGCCGATCGCATTGACGGTGATGCCGTCGCCACCCAACTCCATGGCCAACGTGCGTGTCAGGCCCACCAGGCCAGCCTTGGTGGCCGAGTACACCACGCGATCGGGCTTGCCCAGCGCGGCGCGCGACGACATGTTGACGATGCGGCCAAAGCCGGCCTCGCGCATGTCGGGCAATACGGCCTGCACCAGAATCATGGCGGTGCGCAGGTGGAGCGCGACGACATAATCCAGATCCGCCAGCGTGGCCGTATCGGCGGTGCCGGGGCGCGTCGCGCCTGCGTTATTGACCAGACCAATGATGGCGTGATCACGGGTGGCCTGTGCGGCGGCGGCTTTGGTTTGTGCTTCGTCGGTCAGGTCGGCCTGGATCGACACCAGCCCCTCGGGCGGGTTCTCGGGCAGGCGATAGTCGATGTTGACGACGCGATGTCCCGCATCGAGCAGAGCGCTCACAATAGCGGCGCCGATGCCGGCGCTGCCACCGGTGACGAGATAAGCCTGGGGTTTCATAATGGACTCCTCGGATCAGTTAGTGGGTCAGAATGCCCCAGCTCAGCACGGCGATGATCTCGATGATGCCGACCCAGATCATCATGATCACGGTGTAGCTCATCACGTCGCGCAGTTTCAGTTTTGATAGCGCCAAGGCCGGCAGAATCCAGAACGGCTGAACCAGGTCGTTCCAGGAATTCCCCAGCATGACGGCCATCGAGGTCTGGCTGATCGAGCTGCCGATTTCCTTTGCTGCGTCGATCATGAACGGACCCTGGATCATCCAGTGGCCGCCTCCCGAAGGCGCGAAGAAGTTGATGAAGAACGAACTGATCAGGCCCCAGAACGGCAGCGTGCCCGGCGTAGCCACGTCAACAAAAACGTGCGAGATAGTGTTCACCAGGCCCGAGCCCGCCATGATGGCCATGATGCCGGCGTAGAACGGATACTGCAGAATGATGCCGGAGATCGTCTTGATGCCGTCATTCAGTTTGGCCACATAAGCCGCCGGCGTGCCGAGCAGCAATACGCCCAGAAACAAGATGAAGAAATTGATCAGGTTCAGATCCAGCGAGCCGCCGTCCACGAAGTGAAAGACGACGTAGGCCATGCCGAGCAAACCGATCAACAGGCTCAGGATGCGGCTGTTGTTGAGCTTGGAAGCAATGGTGTTCTGTTCGATCAGGTCACTGCCTGGCGTGGGCTCGGTCGACTTGTCGATGGCCGGATCGACTTCGACGACTTTCTCACCGGCACGGGGATGCAGCCAGGCGTTGAGCAAGGGCAGCGTGACGATGATGATCAAGCTCGTGATCAGCATGGGCGCAGAGAAAATCGTTTCCGACAGCGGCACCGTACCCATCTGATCGACCAGGGGATGGCCGGGCGTTGCGATCAGCACCGGGATGCTGGCAGACAGGCCCAGACCGTACATGGTAAAGCCGCTATAGGCTGCGGCGATGATCAAGGGGTAGTGCACGCCTTTGACTTTCAAGGCCAGTTTCTTGGCGACGATACCGCCGATGACCAAGCCAAAGCCCCAGTTCAAATAGCTGCCGATGCCGCCGACCAGCGTGGCCACGATGATGGCCGTGCGAGGCTGATGCACGTGGCTGACGATGCGATTGAGCAGGCGATCCGTGAGCGGCGCGGTGGCCAGCACGTAGCCCATGGCCAGGATCACGGCCATCTGCGTCGTGAAGGCCAAGAGGCTCCAGAAACCGTTGCCCCATTCACGGGTGATCTGGCCCAGGCTCTGACCCTCGATGCCCATGGCCATCAACACGGTCAACAGCGTCAGCGCGATGGCGAACACAAAAGGATCGGGCAGATACTTGCGCATCAGCTCCGTAAAAAAGGACGTTAATTTGTTCATGCTGCCTCTCCAACTCGCTCCGTAAGGCGTACTTAAAGGCAGAGCCGATCATCGGACGCGACAGGGCGTCCTGGATGCAAGGGTCTGCGGGGATTACATAAATCGATATGAGGGACAAGCCTTTACTGGGCTTGTCGTTTGTTCAACCAGGCCACTAATTCACCCAGGGCTGCGCTTTTGTCGCGCAGTACTTGTTCGCGGCGCTCGGGCGGCCAGGCATAGAAACCCTGGCCGGTCTTGGCGCCGAGTTGACCGGTGGCAACCTTCTCTGTGAGCAACGCCGAGGGCGTGGTGCGGTTTTCCAGGTCGGCGTACAGGTAGCTCGCGATGGCATGATGAACATCGATGCCGTTCATGTCGCGTTGCTCCAGCGGCCCGGATAGCGCCAGGCGGATGCCCAGGCTCCATTTCACGACTTCGTCGATGTCTTCGGCGCTGGCGATGCCTTGTTCCAGCAGCGAGATGGCTTCGCGGGCGAGGGCGTGTTGAATGCGGTTGGCGATAAAGCCCGGGATATCGCGATTGACCAGAACGGGACGTTTGCCGCCGAATCTCAGCGTTGCCATCACGCGCTCGACGGTTTCGGCCGAGGTGTCGTCATTGCGTACGACTTCGACCAGAGGAATGACGTCGGCGGGCGTAAAGAAGTGCGTGCCCACAAAACGATCGCGCCGCGTCACGGCCTGCGCGATGGCGTTGATCGACAGGCCCGACGTATTCGTCGCGAAGATCGTCTCGGGTTTGCACAGAGTATCCAGGCGAGCGAACGTGTCGCGCTTGAGCTCCAGCTTTTCCGGAATGGCTTCGATGACCAGGTCGCAGGCGCAGGCGGCCTCGAGGCCGGTATCCATGCGAATGCGGCGTCGTGTCTCGGCCACCGCATCGGGGGCGTAGACACCGAGCTGCCGGTCAATGACACCGGCCGCGCGTTCGAGCGCGCCGGGTACGGGGTCGATCAAGACGACCTCAAGTCCTTTTGCTGCAAACAGGGCAGCGATGCCGCTGCCCATGGCGCCTGCGCCGACGACGGCCAGGCTCTGGATAGGAAAATCCATGTCGAAAGGCTCCGGGAGGCTCGCGCTCGGTGATGGGCGCGGCAGAGCACGTCTCATCCGAATACTGTTCCAGGCGCGGGCCAGGAATCATTGTTGTTCTATATGCGAACATTTGTGCGTATATAGAATTTATTTAGGGATAGTACTAAGAATTTCGGGCAGACGCCAATGGGTTGAGATTGTCACGGGGACGACGGCATCAGGACGGAACAAGCCGGCCGGCGATGCGGGCCAACAATTTCACGAGCTAGAATTGCAATCTATTCTCATTTCGATTGATGGCTCTGCACCGGCCAGACGGCCGCGGCATGCCGTCTCTTGAGTGAAACCCACAGGCGTTGACAGTGGCTCGCCCATGCGCCGTTCTGTGACGGTCAACTTGAATCGCAATAGCTGGAATGATGTTGAGAAATGATTGGTCTATGAAGTTATCGATGCTGTCTTTGTGCTGCCTGCTGGGCGCAACCTGCGCTCACGCGCAAACTCCTGCGGCCGGGCAAGTGCCCGGCATGCAATTGGTGGGCGAGACAGTAGTGGATCATCCGTCTGAGTGGTATCAGTTTGAGCGGCACCAGATCGACTCGGCCGATGGCAAACGGCACTACCGCATCGAGATTTCGATTCCTCGTGCTGCAGCGCCGTCGGCAGGCTATCCCGTGTTGTACATGCTGGATGGCAACGCTGCGATGGCGACGTTGCAGGACGCGGACTTGGCGGCCTTGTCGCGCAGCGGCCATCCGCCTGTGCTGGTGGCGATCGGTTACGACGTGCCCACGCGTAACGATGTGGTGTCGCGCGCGTTCGACTACACGCCGCCCACATATGAAAATGGGCAGCGCGTGCACCACGAAGACGACCGGGGACGCGCCGGTGGCGGCGCCGATATTTTTCTCGAATACATCAAGTCGTCTATCAAGCCTCTGGTGCAGTCACGCGTCAAGGTGGATCCGCAAAAGGAATATTTGTGGGGCCATTCGTATGGCGGGCTGTTCACCCTGCATACCTTGTACACGCAGCCGAATGCCTTTGCGCGCTACATCGTGGGCGATCCTTCGGCGTGGTGGAATGATGGTGTGCTGGTGCAGGAATGGCGGGCGTTTGACGCGAACAAGGCGGCGGGTAAGCGCATCGCGATTCTGGTTGGCACAAAACCTCGTGATCCCAATAGGCCCATGCCGAATCTGCCGCGCGCAAAGCCCGGCCGTGCACCTATAGAAAACCCTCGCGCCGTCATTGGCGATATGGCCGATGGACTGCGCAAGGGCGGTGGCGATGTCACCTATGAGACCTTCCCGCAATATGGGCACGGCGAGATGATCCGCGTTTCGCTCGAGCGTGCATTAGAGGTTGCGGCTCAGCCGTGAGGCAAGGGGCGACGGCCAGACGAGTCTGCATCACTGCAGACGTATCTGTCCTTGCTTGCTCGCTTCGGACGCGTTTCGATCAGCCCGAGTTGCGCAGCCCCGCCGAGATGCCGTTGATGGTCAGGTGAATGGCACTGCGCACGCGTTTGTCGGGTTCTGCTGCACCGTCCTGTTGGGCGGCACGGTAGCGGCGGATCAGATCGATCTGCAGATAATTCAGCGGATCGATGTAGGCAAAACGTTCGCGCAGCGAGGACTGCAGGGCGGGGTTATCTGCCAACAGTTCCCGTTGTGTCAATAAACGCAGCATGGCGACGGTACGGCCATGCTCTGTACTGATCTGATTGAAAATGCGTTCGCGCAGTGCGCGGGCGGGCAGCAGTTGCGCGTAGCGCGCCGCGATGGCCAGATCCGATTTGGCCAGCACCATCTCCATGTTGGAGAGCAGTGTGCGAAACGCGGGCCATTCCCGCGCCATCTCTCGCAATTGGGCGAGCCTGGCGCGGCGCGAACGAGGCGCGCCGGCCGCGCCGGTCTCGAGATAGGACTCGATGGCCGAGCCCACGCCGTACCAGCCGGTCAGCATGAGACGGCACTGCGCCCACGAGAACCCCCATGGAATGGCGCGCAACTCGTCGATGTGCTGGCCTTGTTTACGTGAGGCAGGACGAGAGCCGATGTTCAGCCCGGCGATTTCCGTAATCGGCGTGGTCGCAAAGAAATATTCTGCAAATCCGGGCGTTTCATAAACGAGGCCGCGATAGCTGCGTTGCGCCGTGTCCGACATGAAGGACATGGCGGACCCATAATGTGCCATATGAGCGTCTTCGGCACTGGCGGCAGCCGCGCGAGGCGCCAGCGACGACTCCAGCGTGGCCGCAACCAGCAGTTCCAGGTGCCAGCGGCCGACCTCGGCGTCCTTGTATTTGCTCTGGATGACCTCGCCTTGTTCCGTCAGGCGCAGTTGCCCGGCCACGGTGCCCGGCGGTTGTGCCAGGATGGCGTCAAAGCTGGAGCCGCCGCCACGTCCCACCGAACCGCCGCGTCCGTGAAAGAGCCGCAGCCGCACGCGGCGCGCGCTGAACACATCGACCAGGGCGCGCTCGGCTTGATAGAGCGACCAGTTCGATGTGAGAAAACCGCCGTCCTTGTTGCTGTCGGAATAGCCCAGCATGACTTCCTGCGTGTCATTCTGTGCATGTTTAACGCGCTCTCGCACCTCGGGCAGATCCAGCCACGCCGCCATGATTTCAGGGCCGCGCTCCAAGTCAGGAATGGTTTCGAATAACGGGACAACCATCAGGCCGTCCTGCGGTTCGATGTTTTGATCGGGGGCCGTGGTCAAGCCGGTTTCTTTTTGCAGCACCAGGACCTCGAGCAGGTCGCTCAAGGTCTCGGTGTGCGACACAATCGTCTGCTGCACTGCTTGTTTGCCATACCGTGCGCGGCCCGCGGCGGCAGCGCGCAGAATGGCCAGTTCGCGGGTGGTTTCCTCGCTGTAGGTGATCCAGGGTGACGCCAGCGGCCGGGCCTGGGCCAATTCGGATCGCAGCAACGCCACGCGTGCGTCTTCGTCGAGTTGGCTGTAATCGACCGGTTTGCCATCGTGCTGCGTGCCGGCACGGGTGAACAGTTCGGTGAGCACGCGTTCGTGCACGTCTGAGCTCTGACGCAGATCGACCGTTGCCAAGTGAAAACCGAAGACCTCTACGGCCTGTTGCAAGCCGCTCAAATGCAGCCGGGCAATCGGCGCGCCATGGTTGGCAGACAGCGATGAGGCAATGACGGCCAGGTCGTTGGCCAGCTCGCGCGGTGTGTTGTATGGCGGCGCCGGATGTGTGACGCGGCGAGCCAGATCGCGGCCGGTCAGTTGTTGGGCCGTCGCTGCCAGACGAGCATAAATGCCCACCAGTGCGCGACGGTAGGGCTCGTCGCGGCGGTGGGCCGAATCATCGCCGCCGGCATCGGCCAACGTCCGCAAATCCGAGTCCGCATCGATCAACAGTGTGGTGATCGATAGTTCTGCGCCCAGGGCATGGACTTCCTGCAGGTAGTATTCAAACAGCACGGTGGCTTGACGCAACAACGCCAGCTCCAGTGTGCCAGCATCGACATTGGGATTACCATCGCGGTCGCCGCCGATCCAGCTGCCCATGCGCAGAAAGGGCTCTAACGGAGCCGGTGGCGCAGCAAAAGGCTTGACCGGCTCACGGGTCAGCAGACGGGACAGATCCGAATACACCCGCGGAATGACGTTCAGAAACGTGCTGCGGTAGTATGACAAGGCGTTTTCGATCTCGTCGGCCACGGTCAGCCGCGTGTAGCGCAGCATGCGCGTCTGCCACAGTGTGGCAATACGTCCCAGCAGAACCAGATCCAGGTCGGCGATCTCCTGGGCCGTCAACGGCCCCTCGCGTTGCAAGAGCGCCGTTGCGATTTCCCGGTGCACGTCCAGCGTGCTCTTGCGTTGCACCTCGGTCGGGTGCGCCGTCAGGACAGGTACGAGGCAGGCCTCGGACAGTAACCGGCGGATTTGTGCGAGAGTGACGCCCTGTGCCTCCAACAAGCTGACAGCCTCGCGCAGGCTGCCGCGCGCCGGCGCTTCGCTGGCCAAGGCATGCTCGCGCTGCGCGCGGTTCTGGTCGCGATCTTCTGCGATATTGGACAAATGCAGAAAATAACTGAACGCGCGGGCCACAGAGTTCGGATCATTGCCGCGCAGCCGTTTCACGCGTTGTTCTAACAACTTGCCATCGGCCTTGTTGCCCTCGCGGCGAAAACGCACGGCTGTGCGGCGCAGGGTTTCGATCGTGTCGAACACCCGTTCGCCCTCACAGGCCTGGATGACTTCACCTAATAAACGCCCCAGCAATCGGATATCGTGACGTAAGGGTTCAGCAGTATCAGACTGCGGGCGGATGGCTTTCATAGGCAGGAAATCCGTCGGGCAAAAGGGTTGGTTGAGAATTCGGGCTGATCGCAAAAACAATGAGGCTATGGATGCAAATCATTTTACGCAGCATCCGTGGCAAATAACCCTATTCGGAAAATGGGATATTTGCGTGTGGTGTTGCTCTGATCTTCCTCGTCCTGTCTACGTTGGTTTGCGGCGCGGTGCGCCATGTGTTGCGGTACAGTTTCTGTTGGGGGCGCTTTGCCTGGCAACGAATCTGAAAGTGTTTATGCAAAATCATCAACGACGCGCACTGGTCCTGTTTTCCGGCGGCCAGGACTCCACGACTTGTCTGGCCTGGGCGTTGGATCGCTATGCCCACGTTGAGACGGTCGCGTTTGACTATGGACAGCGCCATCGCATCGAGCTGGATGCGCGGCTGCGCGTGTTGAGTGAGTTGCGGACGCAGTTTCCAGATTGGGCGAAACGTCTGGGCGAGGATCATTTGCTGGATCTACGGGTGTTGGGACAGGTCGGCGATACGGCGATGACCAGCGACCGCGCCATCGAGATGCAGGAAAACGGCTTGCCCAATACCTTCGTGCCCGGACGCAATTTGCTGTTCCTGACGCTGGCCGCTGCGCTGGGCTATCGCCGCCAATTGGATGTGCTGGTGGGCGGGATGTGCGAAACCGATTTTTCAGGCTATCCGGATTGCCGAGATGACACGATCAAGGCGCAGCAAGTGGCGTTGGGTCTGGGCCTGGGCTCGCGCGTGACGATCGAGACGCCGTTGATGTGGATCGACAAGGCGGACACCTGGGATCTCGCGCAGCAGCTCGGCGGCCAGGCGCTGGTCGATATTGTGGTCGAGCAGAGCCACACCTGCTACCTGGGTGAGCGTGGCGCGCGCCATGCTTGGGGCTATGGGTGCGGAACGTGTCCGGCGTGCGCGTTGCGCAAAGCCGGGTGGGAACGTTGGCAGACGCGATAAGCGTCAAGCGCGCATATCGTGCGATGGCTCGATCGCACGAGACCGAGCAGGTCACGCTGCGAGATGAATTTCCTCGATAGCAAATCGTCTTAGTAAAGACGCTGATTGCAATGTCCCCGCTGAAGCTGATATGTTTAAACCTAAACTATCTTGCTGACGCATCGCGTTTGCGGTCGTGGCGGCAAGTGTTCAGGTGGTTCTAACGCTGATCTTTAGCCAGCCTCAGAGGAACTTTCGACATGAATACCGCCGCCGGCGCGCAGCCTTGGCATCCGTCGTCCCGTACGACATATACGGTGCTTTTCGTGTGTTTTCTGGCCATCCTGTTCGAGGGATACGACGTGGGCGTCATGGGCGCCGTGCTGCCATCGATGGCCGATGACCGCAACTGGAATCTGACACCGCTGGAGCTGGGAGCGCTCAGCAGCTATGCCCTGGTCGGGATGTTCTTTGGCGCTTTCATGGTCGGCACCTTGAGCGAAATGCTGGGCCGGCGCCGCATGCTGCTGCTGTGCGTCTCGGTATTTTCTTTGACGATGGTGGGGGCGGCGTTGGCGCCGACGCCCTGGTTTTTTGGGGTGATGCGCTTTATCGGCGGTCTGGGGTTGGGCGGGGTGATCCCCGTGGCGGCGGCATTGACGGTGGAGTATTCGCCCGAGCATCGCCGCAGTTTCAACTATGGGCTGATGTACTCGGGGTATTCGATCGGCATTCTTTGCGCGGCGCTGATCGCGATATGGTTGCTGCCCACTATGGGATGGCGCGGCGTGATCGGATTGGGGCTTGTTCCGTTGGTGCTGGTGCCGTTCATGGCGCGCCTGTTGCCCGAGTCGATCGAGTATCTGCAGGGGTGCGGCCGTATCCAGGAGGCCCAGGCATTGGCGGCGGCAACGGGCGCGGGCGTGTGGCGCCAGCCTGAAGCGGGCCCGTCCACCGAGTCGCGCACATCGTGGCGCGAGGTGGTCAAAATCATTTTCTCCCGTGACTACATTCGCGCGACCGCGTGTTTCTGGATCGCCCTCTTTCTGGGTTTGCTGCTGGTCTACGGTCTGAATACCTGGTTGCCTTCGATCATGCGCAAAAACGGCTATGACTTGGGCTCCAGTCTGTTGTTCCTGGTGGTTTTCAGTCTGACCTCTGCAGCGGGCGGCCTGTTTTTAGGCAGTGTGGCCGACAAGCTGGGCGTGCGCGGTACGGTCGCCGTGTTCTACCTGATAGGCGCAGCGGCGATCGGCGCGTTGCTGTTCGGTAATTCGCTGGTAGTCAACTACACGTTGGTCGGCTTGGCAGGCGTGGGCAGCGTGTCTGCGTCGTTGATCTTGACGGGCTACATCGCGGGCTATTATCCGGCGCATATCCGGGCGGCCGCCACAGGATGGGCGCTGAGTTTCGCACGCGTTGGTGCGATGGCCGGGCCCATGGTCGGGGGCTACGTGGCAGGCTCAGGACTGAGTTTTTCGTGGAATTTCATTGTGTTCGCGGCGGCGGCTCTGGTTGCGGCAATCGCGGTAATCCTGCTGCCGGGAACCAAGCGCAAGGCCCTCGCTGCCGGGGAGATCAGGGCGGCAAACGCCTGATGATTTTGCGATGCCAGGCACATGACGGCCCGGGTAGCAATGACGGGTGCCATGATGTCAATCTAATGGCGCAATCCCTGGGTCACGCTGGTCTCCGTCGCCCAGGGCGCGCTGCATGAGGACCGTGTCTCGCCATTGTCCAAATTTGTGGCCCACTGATCGCAGCGTACCCACTGGATGAAAACCCTGGCGAGCGTGCAATGCCAGCGAGGCGGCGTTGCGGCTGTCGCCTACGACCGCCAGCATCTGCCGCCAGCCGCCAGCCGTACATCGCTCCACCAGCTCGGCGAGCAACCGGCCCCCTATGCCCTGGCCGGCGATGCCGGGTTTGACATACACCGAGTCTTCCACCGTATAGCGGTAGGCTGGGCGAGGCCGGTACGGTGTCGCATAGGCGTAGCCAACGATCTCGCCTCCTCGTTCGGCCACCAGATAAGGCAGGTGTTGAGCCAATACCGCATCGCGCCGGGCATGCATGTCGGTGAGCGTGGGTGGGTCGAGTTCAAACGAGGCGGTGCCATGCGAGACGTGATGGGCGTAAATGGCTTGGATCGCGGGCACATCGTCGGAGGTGCTATCGCGCAGAATCAAGGCAGAGGATTCGGTCATGTTCGAGGTACGTGAAGAACTGTGCGAACCAACGGATTATGAGTCCGTTGGGGTACGCACAGTGTGCTGCAGGAGCCAGTATTAATAAAGCTTTGGTTTATTATTCAAAGCATAAGAAATTCTTTGGTTTTCAAGAGCAACGGGTGTTTTTCAAGAGCGACCTATGCGCGGCCTGAACCTGGATCATCTGCGTATCTTTCTGGATGTGATCGAACTGGGCAGTTTTTCGGCTGCGGCGGATAGGCATGGGCTGACGCAGCCCGCAGTGAGCCTGCAGGTGCGCCAACTGGAGCGCCGTTACGGCTTGAGGCTGGCCGAACGCGTGGGCAAACGGGTGACGGCGACGGCCGCGGGCATGGATCTGCTGACACATATCCGCGCGATCGACGCTGCTGTGGAGCAGGCCGAGCGCAGCATGCAGGCGCATAGTGCCCAAGTGGTGGGCCGCGTGCGTTTGGGAACCGGGGCGACCGCGTGCACGTATTTGCTGCCGCCGCTGCTGGCAGATTTGCGGCGACGTTTTCCGGCCTTGGAAATTGTGGCCAGCACGGGAAATACGGCTGATGTGCTGCGCGACATTGAGGCCAACACCCTGGATATCGGCTTGGTGACCTTGCCCGCGTCAGGCCGCATGTTTCAGGTGACGCCGGTGCTGGAGGATGAATTCGTGGCGATTTTCCCGGCCGCCGATGAGGTTCCCGCCGCCATTACCCCGCATGCCTTGGCTGAGCGGGCGGTCGTGCTCTTCGAGCCGGGCGCGCGTACCCGGGAACTGGTGGACAGCTGGTTCGAGGCGGCAGGAGTGCGGGCGCGGCCTGCGATGGAATTGGGCAGCACCGAAGCCATGAAGGAGCTCGTCGCGGCCGGCCTGGGATGCGCCATTTTGCCGGCGCTGGCGCTTCCGAAGCAGCGCGCGTCAACCCTGCAAGTCCGGTCTTTGACACCACGGTTGTCGCGCGCGCTGGCAGTGGTGCTACGCAGCGATAAGCCGCTGCATCGGGGACTGGTGCAGTTGCATACGGCGCTTTTGGCGTTGCGCCAGGGGCAGGGCTGAATGCAGCCTCCCGGCGATCCGGCGTATTATTGACAACTTTGCGAACTTTCCCGTCCGAGAAACACCATGCCGCAATACCGTTCCCGTACTTCCACCCACGGCCGTAACATGGCCGGCGCTCGCGCTCTTTGGCGCGCCACCGGTATGCAGGACGGCGATTTTGGCAAACCGATTATTGCGGTAGTGAACTCGTTTACGCAGTTTGTGCCGGGCCACGTGCACCTGCGCGATCTGGGCGCTCTGGTCGCCAAAGAGATCGAGGCGGCCGGCGGTGTCGCCAAAGAGTTCAACACCATTGCCGTGGATGACGGTATCGCCATGGGCCACGGCGGTATGTTGTATTCGCTGCCCTCGCGCGAGCTGATCGCGGATTCGGTCGAGTACATGGTCAATGCGCACTGCGCCGACGCCATGGTGTGTATCTCGAACTGCGACAAGATCACCCCGGGGATGTTGATGGCCGCGATGCGGTTGAATATTCCGGTGGTCTTTGTGTCCGGTGGTCCCATGGAAGCCGGCAAGATCAAGTCGCCGACCGACGGTAAAGTCATTGCCAAGATCGACCTGATCGACGCCATGATCAAGGCCGCCGATCCCAACATCACTGACGCCGAGGCCGAGCAATACGAGCGCAGTGCCTGTCCGACCTGCGGATCGTGCTCGGGTATGTTTACCGCCAACTCCATGAACTGCCTGACCGAGGCGATTGGCCTGGCACTGCCGGGTAATGGCACCATCGTCGCGACGCACGCTTGGCGCAAGGGCTTGTTCGAACAGGCTGGCCGCCTGGTGGTGGATCTGTGCCGCCGTTATTACGAGCAAGACGATGCGTCGGTTTTGCCGCGCAATATCGCGACCAAGAGCGCCTTCCAGAATGCCATGACGCTGGACGTCGCCATGGGCGGTTCGACCAACACGGTGTTGCACTTGCTCGCCGCAGCCCAAGAGGCTGGCGTGGATTTCAACATGACGGATATCGACCGTATCTCGCGCAATGTGCCTTGCTTGTGCAAGGCGGCGCCGGCGACGGACAAATACCACATCGAAGACGTGCACCGTGCGGGCGGTATCCTGGGGATCCTGGGCGAACTGGCGCGCGCGGATCTGCTGGATCTGAGCTGCGGCAATGTGCACAGCGGCACGCTGGGCAACGCAATCGAGCAATGGGACATCAATGGGGGGGCTGGCGAGGCGGCGCAAAAATTCTATCGCGCAGCGCCTGGCGGCATTCCTACGACGGTGGCATTCAGCCAGGATGCGACTTATCTGACGCTGGATATGGACCGTAAATCGGGCTGCATCCGCGACAAGGCCAACGCGTATTCAAAAGACGGCGGCTTGGCGGTGTTGTACGGCAATCTCGCACCCAAGGGTTGCATTGTCAAAACGGCCGGCGTGGACGAGTCGCAGTGGGTGTTTACGGGCCGTGCACGGGTCTTTGAAAGCCAGGATGATGCGGTGGAAGGCATCCTGGGCGACAAGATCGTGGCGGGTGATGTCGTGGTGATTCGCTACGAAGGTCCAAAGGGTGGGCCGGGGATGCAGGAAATGCTGTATCCGACGTCGTATCTGAAGTCGAAAGGCTTGGGCAAGACCTGCGCGTTGTTCACGGATGGCCGCTTCTCCGGTGGCTCGTCGGGGTTGGTGATTGGTCATGCCTCGCCTGAGGCGGCCGAAGGTGGCAATGTGGGTCTGGTCGAGGATGGCGATACGATCGAGATCGACATTCCCAATCGCAAGATCCATCTCGCGATTTCCGAGGACGAGTTGGCCAAGCGCCGTGCGGCTATGGAGGCGCGTGGTGACAAGGCGTGGAAGCCCGTGGATCGTCAGCGTGTGGTGTCGCAGGCGTTGCAGGCTTATGCGGCGTTGGCGACTTCTGCTGATCGTGGGGCGGTGCGGGATGTGTCGCAGTTGAAGCGTTGATGCTGGTGCTAATGCGTCAATGCGTTATGCACTGACGCGTTGATTTGTTTGGATGCCGTGCACATGTGTGAAGCATGTGCACGGCATTGATTTTTGTATCGCTGTTAAATCACTGACGACATGCCGCCATCCACCGGAATGATGGCCCCGACTACATAAGCTGAACGTGGGCTGGCCAGGAACAGGGCGACGTCGGCGACCTCTTCGGCTTTGCCGTAGCGGCCCAGCGGGATGCGAGCTTGGCTGTCGGCCAGAGCCTGGTCGCGCGAGACGCCCTGGCGTTGGGCATCGAGTTCCAGGACTTGTTCGACGCGTTGCGTGAAGGTCGGTCCGGGGTTGATGCCGTTGATGCGGATACCGTAGCGGGCATAGTGGGCGGCCAGGCCGACTGTCGAGAGCATCAGGGCGGCGTTCGCGGATCCGCCAGCCAGGTGGGTGCTGGTGGGACGCTTGCCGCCGTTACCGATGATGTTGACGACGATGCCGTTGGTGGCGCCTGCGGGGCGGGTAGCGGCGCGCTCGCGCATACGGGCGAGGACAGCGTCTTGTACATGGATGTAGGGAAAAAATTTCGCATCCATGGCGGCGCGCCATTTGCTGGCGTCCAGGTCTTCGGGCTCGTGGCGGCGGGCGGCGCCGGCGCTGTTGATCAGAATGTCGATCGGGCCGATCTCGGACTCGATGCGCTCGATCGTCTGGGTGGCAGCTTGTGGGTCAGAGAGGTCCGCGGCAAAAGTGGCGACGTTGTGCCCGCTCGCCTGTAATTGGGCTCGAGCCTGTTCGAGCCCCTGTGGGTCACGCGCGATGATGGCGACGAAAGCGCCCTCTGCAGCAAACGCGTTGGCGACTGCCAGGCCTATGCCTTTGCTGCCGCCTGTGACTACTGTGACTTTGCCGTTCAGTTTCAGGTTCACCTGGTGCTCCGCGAGAAATGGACGATGCGGTTAACGATACTTCATTCACGCCATGCGGGGCATCGCCGCACGCGGCGCGCACGGGGATCGATGTCTATCGGGCCGCGCAGTGGCTTTGCCGTTGCCCGGGGAGCGTTCAGGCAAATGTCTGCTCCATTTCCCGGCGGAACTGCACCGCGGTGGACTTTTCGTCGAATTCGACGTCGTGCCAACGGATGGGCTGTGATTGCCGGACAGGGTTTTTCAGTTTGACTTTTTGTGCCAGGCCCAGTGGCAGATAACCGTCTGCGACAGAATCGCGGGCGGGCATCAGCCGGCCGTAAACGGTATAGCCGCCTTCGCCGTCGAGTTCTTGGCCGACTGCCAGGTCGCGTTTGGCGGTCGCGACGACATCGCCGTGCCAGCCGGTCGGGGAACCGGTCGGCTCGTGACGCAACCCCACACTGGCTACGCTGATGCCCAGTTCGAGGCCGATCAGGTGATAGGGTTTGTACATGGCGGCGTAATTGCCGCTGGGATCGGTCAGCAGGCCATATTCCTTGAAGCAGCGTCGGACGTAGTCGCTATCGGCTGCCAGCGTGACATAGACGCCCCAGCGCAGGTCGCGAAATACGGGGCGGCCATCGCGTTCCAGAGAGGAGATGACTTCGACCTGGCCGCGGTGGTGCAGCATGCCGCCTTCTTCCCGCGGACGCAGCACGCGCGGCAGGTCGTCTACGCCGCAAGGCGGAAAGTGCAGTCCCGATGGCGCTGGCAGCAGACCGGTGGCGTTGGAAACGGCTGCCATTTCGATGGCGCTCTTGGTGCCGTCCAGAAAGCTGTTGAACATCTGGGCGTTGAAGTCGCCCGCCGCCACCATCTCATCGGTGAATCCGTAGTAGGGCCACACGGTGTCGGGGGTGGAGGTGTGAAACTCTGGCAAATATTTGGTGCCTTTGCCGGCGGCGATGATCTCAAAGCCGCTGGCACGTGCCCAGTCGACCATATCGCAGATGAGGGCGGGCTGATCTCCATAGGCCAGTGAATACACGACGCCCGCTTCGCGTGCTCGGCGTGCCAGCAGCGGCCCGGCCAAGGCGTCGGCTTCGACGTTGACCATGATGATGTGTTTGCCGTGTTCGCAGCAGGCGAGCACATGCGCGATGCCTCCAGCGGCATGGCCCGTGGCGTCGATGACGATCTGTATCTCTGGGCTGGCGATCACCTCCAGCGCATCGTCGCTGAAATAGACGCGGCGTGATCGCGCCGCGTCGGGCAGGCTCTCTGCATGCAGCGCGTCGGGGGGCCAGCCTACTCGTGTCAACGCTGCGCGAGCTCGGGAGGGCTGCAGGTCTGCGACGGCGACGAGTTGAATGCCTGGGGTGCGCCGGGCTTGGCTCAGAAACATGGAGCCAAACTTGCCCGCACCGATGAGTGCGACACGCAAGGGCTTGTTGTCGGCCTGGCGTTGCTTGAGCAGGCGGTGCAGATTCATTGCGTCTCCTTCGCGGATTGGGGCGTGGGCCGTCGGGGCGCGGCCCATCAATCGGGTGTCAGGAATGTCGGCGGTGCTGCAAATGGCAGCATAGCGGGTTTCCGTGACGGATAGCTGAAGAATTTGCTGCCGGCGCTTGGGATGGGTAATCGCCTCAGGCGTCGGCGGTGTAGAGCTCCCCGGCGAGGACGTTGCGCCAGTTTGCCCAGGTGAGACGGGGGCGGCCGGTGACGTGTTGGTTGTACGGGGCGTCGTACAGGATGTGTTTCCATTTCGGACGGACGGCGCCGGTGATTTCGGGTTTGTCGTCGATGAGAAGATCGCCTTGGATCAGGGTTTTATCTTTGGTCAGAATCAGACGGTTGGTGGCCTCGCGGCCGAGGTGTTTTTCTACCCATAGGTATTTTTCGGCGACGCAGTTTTCGAATTGCGATAGGGGGGATGAGCAGATGCGGATGTCCATGCCTAACGAGAGCAGTTCTTTAAGGGCTTCGATGGCGCCGGGGACGGGAGGGAGGTTGCGTACGAAACCGGGGGCGGTGTAGATGGCTTCGGCGCGAGCGCGTAGTTCGGGGGGGTAGTTTTGCAGGATGTAGAACGAGGTGCGGTCTTGGTATTCGACTGGAGGGATGTCTGGGTATTGCTCGCGCCAAGCGGTTACAAAGCCGTGCTCGAAGTCAGCTAGGACGCCGTCTTGATCTAGCAGGATTAGCATGGTGGATGCTTGGGGAGTATCGGGGGATTGATTTTGCCATGAGGTTGCGTTGAAAGGGCTCTTTGCATGGCGAGGTTGTTCTTTTGGCGTCGAGGGGGGCAGTGGCCGCGTGCGGGCTTCGCGTGATCGGTCGGCCGCCTGCGCGGCCGACACCGCTTCGTCAACCTCGTCGCTGCGCTCCTTCGGTTTCCCTCGCTCGATCACGAGGCGCCCGCACACGGCCACTGCCCCTCCTCGACTCGCGATGAATCACGTTCGCTGCATCGTTAAAGGGGGCGGGGCCGGCAGGTCATCGGGCTGCCAGCTCGGGGGGTAATGGGGTGTCCCAGCCGCCGCCCAGGGCGCGTACCAGATTGACTGCTGATCGTGCACGTTCGCCATCCAGTTGCACTGATACGCGTTGCTGAGCCAAGACGGTGCGATCGGCTTCGATGACGTCGAGATAGCTGATCGAGCCTTCGTTGTATTGCGTGTGCGAGATGCGGGCAGCGCGTTCGGAAGCCTGCAGGGCAGCGTCCTGCGCGGATATCTGGCCGGACATGATGCGCAGGTTGGCCAGGTTGTCCTCGACTTCGCGGAATGCGGTCAGTACGGTCTGGCGATAGTTTGCGACGTCTTCTTCGTAGACGGCGCGTGCGCGGTCCAGGCCGGCTTGACGGCGGCCGCCGTCAAAGATGGGCAGCGATAACGCAGCGCCAACCAGCGGGCCCAGCAGGAAGGTGCGCGTGGACCATTCGAACAGGTTGCCGAGTTCTGCGGATTCAAAACCTGCACCGCCGGTGATATTCAACCTCGGAAAGAATGCTGCCTGAGCTGCGCCGATGCGGGAATTGGCGGCGGCCATGGCACGCTCTGCGGCGGCGATGTCGGGGCGGCGTTCCAACAGGGTCGAGGGCAGGCCGGCGGGGATGGCGACCGCGATGCGTGTGAGCGGCAGTTCGGGCAGGCTGAATTCCGAAGGGGCTTTGCCTAACAGAACGGCCAAGGCGTGCTCTGCAGTGGTGCGGCGGCGTTCGAATCCCAGTGTTTCTGCGCGCGCGGATTCCAGCTCGGATCGTGCACGAGCCAGATCCAGTTCGCTGATGTCGCCGGCGTCGTAGCGGCGTTGGATGAGTTGCAGCGTTTCTTCGCGCAAGGTGACGGTCTGGCGATACAGGCGCAGCCCCGCGTCCAGTTCACGCACTTGAAAATAGGCTTGTGCGACGTCGGCTTGCAGGGCGAGCAGTACGGAACGATAGAGGGCTTCGCTTTGCTGCGCGTCAGCGGTGGCGGCGTCTACGGTGGAGGCGACACGGCCGAACAGGTCGGCCTCGTAGGCGACGTTGGCCTGGGCACGCCACGTGGTCGAGGCGTCAGTGGACGCGCTGTCGGATAGTCCCTGCGATGCGGGCGAGGGGCGTTGGCGTGTAGGGCCAAAGCCTACGTCCACGCTGGGGAATAATTCCGAGCGGGCGTCGCCCAGCAGGGCGCGCGCCTGTTTCAAGCGCGCGGCAGCGGCCTGCAGGTCCTGGTTGGATTTCTGGGCTTCCTGTTCCAGCGCGTTGAGCGTGTCGTCACCGAACAGTTTCCACCATTCGCCACGCAGCGTTTGCTCGGCGGGTTGAGCGGCTTGCCAGGTACCCGCTTCGTGCGCGGGCAACGGTTGCTGCGCCTCTGCTTCTTTGTAGGCGGCGGGCGTGGCGACGTCCGGACGTTGATATTCAGGTCCTACCGCGCATCCGGCCAGCACCAACAGCATGGCGAGCAGGCCGGAGACTTTAGGCAGAAAGCCGCGTGTCGTCCGGCGCGTTGCGTGAGCCCTAGCTTTGGAGGCCCTGGTCAGCAAAGCACCTGTCATTTGGAAGCGAGGATCATCACCGTGCTGTGCAAGGGAGGCTGCAACCCGCGACTGTGTCGTAGGGCTTTCTGTGGGGAAAGCCGATGTCAATAAGTGTGTCATGAATGTGTACTCTTAATAGCGGATATCCATGCATGCCGTCATGCTCAATGACTCGCGTGATCGGTGGCGGGCTGCGTTGTCACAGGGGCTTCATGATGCGAGGCCGAATGCAGTTTGCCCGAGCTCATCGACCGCAGCAGGACGTAAAAAACGGGGGTCAGGAACAGACCGAACAAGGTCACGCCCAGCATGCCGAAGAACACCGCGACACCCATTGCATGCCGCATTTCCGAACCTGCACCCGACGACAACACCAGCGGCACCACACCCATGATGAAGGCAATGGATGTCATCAGGATGGGCCGCAGACGCAGGCGGCTGGCTTCGATTGCCGCTTGCAGCGGTGTGCTGCCTTGCATCTCCAGTTCGCGTGCAAACTCCACAATCAAGATGGCGTTCTTTGCGGATAGGCCGACCAGCACCATCAACCCGATTTGCGTGAAGATGTTGTTGTCGCCACCGGTCAGCCAGACGCCTGTCAGCGCGGCCAGAATGCTCATCGGTACGATCAGGATGACTGCCAGAGGCAAGGTCAGGCTTTCGTACAGCGCGGCGAGCACCAGGAACACCAGCAATACGCTGATCGGGAACACCCAGATGCCCGCGTTACCCGCCAGGATCTGCTGATAGGTCAGGTCGGTCCATTCAAACTTGATGCCGCGTGGCAAAGTCTCGGCCGCGATGCGCTCAGCTGCATCCTGAGCCTGGTCGGACGAGTATCCCGGCGCGGGCCCGCCGTTGATGTCGGCGGCGGTGTAGCCGTTGTATCGCACGACCATTTCCGGTCCAAAAGTCTGATTCACGTTGACCAGCGCGGATAGCGGCACCATCTGTCCCGTATCGCTGCGCGTCTTCAACTGCAGGATGTCTTGGGGATGGGCGCGGAATTGCGCATCCGCTTGAGCGCGAACTTGGAACACGCGGCCAAAGCGATTGAAGTCGTTGACGTACATGGACCCCAGATAGATCTGCAACGTATCGAACACATCGGTGACGGGCACGCCCAGTTGCTTGGCCTTGACGCGATCGAGGTCTACGTCCAGCTGCGGGACGTTGATCTGATAGTTGGAGAACGTCGGGCCGAGTTCGGGCGTTTGACGCGCTTTTTCCAGGAATGCCTGAGTGGCTTTGTCCAATTCGGCATAACCCAGTGCGGCGCGGTCTTCGATCTGCAATTTAAAGCCGCCCATGGTGCCCAAGCCCATCACGGGCGGAGGCGGGAATACGGCGATATAGGCGTCCTTGATGGCGGCGAATTTCGCATTGAGATTGTTCGTGATGGCATCGCCGGACAATTCGGCGCTATGGCGCTCCTCAAAGGGCTTGAGCGTCACAAAGACAATGCCTGCGCTGGAGCTGTTGGTGAAGCCGTTGATCGACAGACCAGGAAAGGCGATGGCGCTGGCCACACCGGGTTCTTTCAAGGCGATGTCGGTCATGCGGCGGATCACGTCTTCGGTACGATCCAGCGAAGCGCCATTGGGCAATTGGGTAAACCCGATCAAGTATTGCTTGTCTTGCGCAGGTACGAATCCTCCCGGCACCAACTGGGAAATCCCTACGGTTGCCGCGAGCAACAGCGCGTAGACACCCATGGAGCCGGCCTTGCGGCGGATCACGCCACTGACGCCAACAGCATAGGCATCTGACGAACGCGAGAAGAAGCGGTTGAACGCGTTGAAGAACCGTCCGAATATGCGGTTCATGACGCGCGTGAGCCAATCGGGCTTGTCGTGATGTCCCTTGAGCAGAATGGCCGAGAGTGCGGGTGACAACGTCAGCGAGTTAAAGGCCGATATCACCGTCGAGATGGCGATGGTCATGGCGAACTGCTTGTAGAACTGGCCCGTCAGCCCCGTCATGAATGCCAAAGGCACAAACACCGCGCACAATGTCAATGCGATAGCAATGATGGGGCCGCTCACCTCGCGCATGGCGCGATAGGTGGCCTCGCGCGGCGTGAGGCCGGCGGCGATATTGCGCTCGACGTTTTCCACGACCACGATGGCATCGTCCACCACGATACCGATGGCCAGCACCATGCCGAACAATGACAGCGCATTGATGGAATAGCCAAACAGCAGCAGCAGTGAAAAGGTCCCTACGATGGAGACAGGTACCGCCAACAGCGGAATCAACGATGCACGCCAGGTCTGCAGGAAAACGATCACCACGACCACCACCAGTGCGATGGCTTCGAGCAGTGTCGAGATCACCGCCTTAATACTGGCACGCACGAACTGCGTCGGGTCGTACTCGATGCGATATTCCACGGACGGTGGGAAATCGGCCGACAGTTCTTTCATGGCCTCGCGGACTTGTGCCGAGACGTCCAGCGCATTGGCGCCGGGCGATTGCATAATGCCCATCCCGATCGCGGACTGGTTATCCAGCAGCGAACGCAGCCCGTATTCCTGTGCGCCCAGTTCGATGCGCGCGACATCGGACAGCCGCGTGATGGCGCCGTCCGGTGAGGATTTCAGGATGATGTTGCCGAACTCGGCTTCGTTCTGCAGGCGTCCCTGTGCATTGACCGAGAACTGCATCGGTACGTCGCCCACGGTAGGTGACTGGCCGATCACACCGGCGGCAACCTGTACGTTTTGTTCGCGAATGGCGTTGACCACGTCGGTGGCGGTCAGGTCGCGTTGCGCGACTTTCTGCGGGTCCAACCAGACACGCATGGAGTAGCTGCCCGAGCCCCAGATCTGGACTTCGCCCACACCGCTGATCCGCGCCAGCCGGTCTTTGACATTCAGAACAGCGTAGTTGCGCAGATAGGTGTTGTCGTAACGATTGTCCGGCGAAATCATATGCACCACCAGCGTCAGCGTCGGCGAACTCTTGGTGGTGGTCACGCCCAGCCGTTGTACGTCGGGCGGCAGGCGCGGCAGCGCCTGTGAGACACGGTTTTGCACCAGCTGCTGTGCTTTATCCGGATCCACACCCAGCTTGAAGTACACCGTCACTGCCAGGTTGCCGTCGCTATTGGCTTGCGACTGCATGTAGAGCATGTCTTCGACGCCGTTGATGGATTCCTCCAGCGGCGAGGCCACGGTGTTGGCAATCACGGCAGGATTGGCGCCAGGATATTGGGCACGTACCACGACCGAGGGCGGGACGACTTCGGGGTATTCCGAGATGGGGAGCTGGAACATGGCCAACAGGCCTGCCAACAGCACGATCACCGATAGAACACCCGCGAAGATGGGCCGGTCGATAAAGAATTTAGAGATGTTCATCTTGCTCTTCCTGCAAGGGACTTGGCAGCTTCAGGCAACACGGGGTCTAGCCAGCACACAACATCGTGTGCTGGCAGCGAGAGTGGACTAAAGCGTTTTTTATGTGTTCAGGTACGGATTTCCTGGTGCGGGCGCAATACTTTTCAGTTCAGGCTGGCAGTGCTCTTGGGCTTCGCAGGTGTGTCGTGGGCCGGTGTCGTAGCCGCCTCGGATGTCGCGGCCGGCACGGTTGCCGGCTCAGCGGCCGATGCAGGCGTCGAGCCGGTGGCAGCGATCGGCGGGCTGGACGGCGGCGTATCCATCGACACGAGATTCGGGGCGACGGTCTCGCCGGGGCGTACGCGTTGCAGGCCATTGACCACGATGCGTTCGCCAGGCTGCAAGCCACTGGTGACCACGCGCAGTTTGCCTTGGCTCGCGCCTAGCGAGACTTGCCGGTATGCAGTACGGCCTTGATCGTCCACGACGAGGACAAACCGCTTGTCCTGATCGGTACCGATGGCGCGCTCCTCGATCAGCACGGCCTGGTGAGGCTCGGTGCCACCCAGGCGGATGCGGGCGTACATGCCCGGAACGAGCAAGCCATCCGTATTGTTGAACACGGCCCTGACGCGTATCGTGCCCGAGGTGGTGTCGATCCGGTTGTCGATGGATTGCACAATCCCTTCGCGAGAGTGGCCATCCTCGTTGGCCAAGCCTAACTGGACCGGGACCGGGGCGCCGCTCACGCGGGCCGGGCTCACGTATTTCAGATAGGCTTGTTCGTCGACGTCAAAGGACGCGTACATCTGCGAGACCGACACCAGGGTCGTCAGGGGCACCGAGCTGGCGCCCGCTGCCACGACGTTGCCTTCGGTGATTTCCGCACGGGAAACCCGGCCCGCTACAGGGGCGACGATCTCGGTATAGCCCAGGTTCAGTTTCGCGGCATCCAGGGCGGCTTCGGCAGCCTGCAGGTTGGCGCTTGCTTCGTTGGCGTCGTTGCGTTTGGACTCGAAATCCCGCTTGGCGATGGCGTTTTCTGCCAGCAGACGTTTGCCGCGTGCGAATTCGGATGCGGTGAAGGCGACTCGCGCCCGGGCTGCTGCGAGCTGAGCGGCGGCACGGTTTACTTCGGCGGCATAGGGACGCGGGTCGATCGTAAAGAGCGGATCGCCTTTTTTGACCAGGCTGCCATCTTTAAAATGCACTGCCATCAGTGTGCCGGACACGAGCGGCCGGATGTCGACGCGGTCGATGGCTTCCAGCCGGCCGGAGTAGTCTTGCCAGTCGATGATGGTTTTACCCAGTGCCGGAGCCACATCTACCGACGGGGCGGGTGGTGCGCTTTGGGCTAGGGCGGCGCCCGTGCCGGACTTGCCATTCCACAGGGAATAACCACCCCCCGCGGCCAACAAGGCCACGAAAACCGCCAATAAGGCAATGCGTGGACGCGAAACAGACATGGTGTTTCCTTAAACTTAATGGGGGAGATGGACGAAAGCGGCGGGAGCAGGCATTCCGCTGGACACAGACCCGGCTACGAATGGGTCAGAGGCTATCGGCCAACTTAGATGAGATGTATTCTGAATGTTTTCCGTTTCAGGATAAATACAGCTGATTCGTCAACACTGTTTGTAAAAAACGAACAATAGGCGAGAAAATCGCGGTATGCTTTGCACACTGCTACTACTCAAACTACCTGGACAGGACCATGGATCGTTTTCAAGCCATGCAGGTCTTCGCACGTGTTGTCGAGGTCAATAGTTTCACTCGGGCCGCCGACACGCTGGGATTGCCCCGCACTACGGTAACCACCACGATTCAGAATCTGGAGCGCCATCTGGGCGTTCGATTGTTGAATCGCACTACACGCCGTATCAGCCTGACCCCCGATGGGGCGGCTTATTATGAGCACAGCAAGCGTATCCTCGCCGACGTCGAGGAAACGGAGGCGTGCTTTCATGAGGCGGCCGTGCGGCCGCAGGGCAGGTTGCGTATTGATGTGCCTGCCAGCGTCGGTCAGTTGATTCTGCTGCCGTCGTTGAGCGAGTTCCACACGCGTTATCCGGATATTGAGTTGGTCCTGGGGATGAGCGACCGCCGGGTCGATCTGGTCCAGGAGGCCGTCGATTGCGTCATCCGGGGGGGCGAATTAGAGGACTCTACGCTGGTGGCGCGCCGGATCGGTTCGTTTCAGTTCCTGACTTGCGCGGCGCCGTCTTATCTGGAACGCCACGGTGTGCCTCATTCCCTCGAGGACCTGGCCAACCACAAGGCGGTGAATTATTTTGCCAGCCGCTCGGGCCGCGACTACGCCTGGGATTTCGTGGTCGATGGCGAAGTGCGCGAAATCAATATGCCGACCTCTGTGTCTGTGAACGATTGGAACGCACATATGACCTTGGCCAGGCAAGGTTTTGGTCTGATTCAGACGGCACGTTTTATTGCGTTGCCTCATGTGCAGGCCGGCGAGTTGCTCGAGGTGTTACCTCAGTGGAAACCCCAGGTCTTGCCGATTTCCCTCCTGTACCCTCAGAGCCGTCAACTCTCGCCCAAGGTGCGGGTGTTCTCGGACTGGGTAGCAGAGCTGTTCTCACGCTGTCCGTTGCTGCGAGGCGGCGACGGGACCGAGAGCTGTCACGACGTCCATTGTGCCGAGCTGCCCGAGGCGGCGATGCGCGCGCCTCGGCGTGGCGAAATGGTCGAAGCCGAATATGTGATGTAACCGCCGGCGGCGCCCGGGACAGCCAGTGAGGGACGCGGCAAAAGACATGACCGGGACACGTGCTTGCCCGCCGGATGGCGGCGGCGCTAGAGGTGCCCGGCGTGCCTGCGTGTGCGTACTGTATATTTGGGCCGTTGCCTTTACGCCTCATTGGCCCACTCCATGCAGCAGCCTGTTCTCCCCGCGTATTTGATTGCCCGCTGGCTACTTTTGCTGGTGTTGTTGGCCGGCGTCTATTTTCTGAGTGGATTTTTAGTGCCCGCCCTGGCGGCGCTGATCATCGGCTTGGCGACATGGCCATTGTTTCAGCGCATCGTAGACGCCTGCGGCGGTCGCACCATGCTGGCGGCCTCGCTGGCGCTGATAGGCGTGATCCTGGTGCTGATCGTGCCGCTGACGCTGGCACTGTCCTATGCCGTGCAGGAGGCCAGCAATTTCATCGCCTGGGCACTGGCGGCGAATCGCCACGGGGTGTCGGTGCCCGCCTGGATTTCGTCGTTGCCTGTGTTTGGCGATCGGCTGTCCGATTATTGGCGGACCTATCTGGGCGAGCCCCATGCGTTAGGAGCCCTCGTCGAAATGGTCAGCGGCGAGCATCTGGGCAATATCTATCGCATGGTGCTGTCTGCCACCGGCAACGCGTTTCAGTTGCTGCTGAACGTGGTGTTCATGTTGATTACCCTGTTCTTTGTTTACAAGGACGGCGATCGCATGATCGGTCAGTTGGATATCCTGGGCGAGCGTATCTTGCCCTCGCGTTGGCTGCGGTTTTCCCGGGTCGTGCCGGCGACCGTGGGTTCTACCGTGACGGGTATGAGCCTGATCGCTGTGGGCGAAGGCGTCGTGTTGGGGGTGGCGTATTGGGTTGCTGGCGTGCCCTCTCCCGTGTTGTTGGGCGTTGTGACGGGCTTTATGGCCTTGATCCCCGGTGGCGCGCCGTTGTCATTTACCCTGGTGTCCTTGTATCTGGTGGGCTCGGGGCATCTGGTGGCAGGCATAGCCTTGTTTGTCTGGGGCACGGTCGAGCTGTTCATCGTCGACAAGACGCTGCGTCCGCGGCTCGTGGGCGGGCCGGTCAAGTTGCCGTTTCTGCCGACGTTCTTTGGGCTGATCGGCGGCGTGAAAACCATGGGCATCGTGGGCCTCTTTGTGGGCCCGGTGCTGATGGCACTGCTGGTCGCTGTCTGGCGCGAATGGGTGCGTAATGTCCTGCACGAGCGCGAGGGCGGTCAGTTGAATAATGACCACATTGATCCAGAGCTTCAGCGCGACGAGCGCGCGTAAAGCGATATGATGACATTTATATCGACGCATTCACGTCGATATCACTGGGCGCCCCCAAGACCGGGCTGCGCCCAGCCCGCCTCTGACCAGAGGCAAGAAACTTGGGACGGCCCGGCGTTTCTGTAGAGGAAAAAATGTCTGCATCATCCGTGGCGGAGCAAGTCGCCACTTTGCGCAATCAAGGATTTGTCGTGGCTCGCCAGATGGCGTCACCGGATACGGTAAAAGCCATACGGGCCGAGGCGCAGCGCCAATTGGCCGAGGCGATCGGGCCGTTGGAATACGAGGCCGATGTGCAGTATCCCGGTGCGCCTGCCTCGCGCCAGGCACAGGGCGGCGCGACGGCGCGCCGACTGCTCAATGCGTATGACCGGGGACCCTTGTTTCAAGCCTGGGCCACGTCGCCTGCAGTCGCAGGGTGGTTGCACACCTATTTCGCCAACACGCCTGTGCTGTCCAGGGTGCATCACAATTGCGTGATGACCAAGCATCCAGCCTATGGCAGCCTGACGGGCTGGCATCAGGACATCCGTTATTGGTCGTTTTCGGACGACGACCTGGTGTCGACGTGGCTGGCGTTGGGGCAGGAGACGGCCGACAACGGTGGGCTGTTCTTTCTACCTGAGTCGCATGCAGCCTCGTTTTCATCATCCCAGTTCGACGAGCAGAAATTCTTCCGTGCGGATATGCCGGAAAATCAAAACTGGATCGATCGTGCCGTCTGTCCGGAATTGCAGCCCGGCGACGTCGTGTTTTTTCATTGCCGCACCTTGCACGCAGCGCGGCAAAACAGCAGCGATCAGGTGAAGCTGTCCTTGGTACACACCTATTATCCGCAGACTACAACGCCGTTGCCCGGGACGCGGTCGGCGTCGGTGCCAGGAGTGCCGCTGGCGACGTGAGTTCCGGCGCGATCTGCGACAAGTAATCGCCAGCCTCCAAGGCCATCCAATCGCAGGACCTGGCTGTGAAATACATCCAGCGTGCTGCGATGTCCGACGCTCACGAGCATGCTGCCGGGCAGCTCAGAGCGCAGCAGCGTGTAGAGCGTATGTTCCAGCCCCTCATCGGTGGCAGAGGTGGCCTCGTCCAGAAAAACGATCGCGGGCCGATTGAACAAGACTCGCGCAAAGGCCAATCGTTGTTGCTCGCCGAGTGAGAGCACGCGCGACCAATCGTTGGTCTGCTCCAGCGCTGTGACCAGATGTGCGAGGTGCGTGTATCGCAATGCTGCGATGAGGCGTGTATCGTCGGCTGCAGTGGCGGTGGCCGGGTAGGCCAAGGCCGTACGCAAGTCGCCTAGCGGTAGATAGGGGCGTTGCGAGAGGAACAGCGCCTGGGCCTGTGTGGGGCGTTGTACCTGGCCCTCCGCATGGGGCCACAGGCCGGCGAGCGCGCGCAATAACGTGGTCTTGCCGCTGCCGGATGGGCCTTTGATCAACAAGGCTTCGCCCGGTGATAGCCGCAGATGCAGGTCGCGCAGCAAAGGGTGATCGCGATCGTCGGGGCGATAGACGCTCATGTTCTCGATGTGCAGCGCATCGGCGAGCGGCTGCGTTTGCACATGCGGCAGTGCGCGGGCGTGTTGATTGGCTTCTTGAAATCCATCCAGCCGGC
This sequence comes from Bordetella muralis, assembly GCF_054781015.1. Lineage (NCBI taxonomy): Bacteria > Pseudomonadati > Pseudomonadota > Betaproteobacteria > Burkholderiales > Alcaligenaceae > Bordetella > Bordetella muralis. The sequence goes on from NZ_BAAGVF010000001.1 coordinate 386,544, forward strand.
TGAGCGTGGCGCGGTACTGTGCGAAGGTATCGTACGAGGTGCGAAAGAACGATAGCGAATCCTGAACCTGGCCGAAGGCTTGCGAGGTTTGCATGACATCGCCGAGCTTGATGGCGCCACTGAAAAATCGAGGCGCTTGCAAAATGAACGGAAACACCACGGCGATCTGGCTGACGGCGAGGTTCAACCCACTGAATTTCAAGGTGCGGCGGATCAGCGCCCATTGATTGCTGATATAGGCGGCAAAGCGCGCGCCCAGGGTTTGCTGTTCAACGGCGGCGCCCTGATAAAAAGCAATGTTCTCTGCGTTCTCGCGCAGCCGCACGAGGGCATAGCGAAAATTCGCCGTGAGGCGCTCGGCCAGAAAATTCAAACGGATCAAGGGATGCCCGATCTTGAATGCCAGCAGCGTAGCCACGATGACATACAGGTAGACCAGCATGACCATGGCGCGGGGAATCTCGATGCTGCCCACGGACCAGGGCCCGGATAGATTCCAGAGAATCTGGGTGAACGCCACCAGCGACACGATGGCGCTGATCGCACCAAACGCCAGACTGCGCGATCCGCTGATGAATGCCGCGATATCCAATTCAATGCGTTGGTCAGGGTTGTCGACGGGCTGATCGAGGAATTGGCCGCGATAATAGGCGCTGCCTGCCAGCCAGTCTTGTGTCAGGCGTTCATTGAGCCAGACGCGCCAGTGAATCTCAAAGGCTTGACCGACGTAGTAGTCAATCAACGCCCGTGCGACGTGTACGGTGGCCAGCACGCCGAATATGCCCAGCATGAGCCAGAATGCTTTGGCATTCAGTGCCTGGAGGGCGTTGTAAAACCCTTGGTACCAGTACGAAAACAACACTGTCATGCGTACGGCAGCTAATGCTAGAAACAGCTGCAATGCCAGGCTGAGCAGTGGTTTATAACTGCGCCTCGGATCGAGATATGGCCACGTCAGGCGCCAGAATTGCCGACCCCAGGTCGTGGTGCGTGCCAAGATGAAAATCGAAATAGCCGAGACACTGCCTGCGATGAGAAAGCTGTATGTCAGCCAGAGCAGACTGCTGCCCAACTGCTGATGCCAATCCAGATCCATGAGGAACGCCTGCCTTGCCGTGAGTTCTTTTTTTAGCGATGAGTCCTGTTGCTAGCGTGCGGTGTCGGATTAGCCCGATACCGCCACTCATGGAAAATTAGAGTGGATATTGTTGAATAGTTCCCTGAACGCCAGTTGAACGGCGATGCAGCCTCACGGGCGATGTGCAGTTTGCGCAGCGAGCCAGAACGCTTCGGCCACAGGGGTGAGTGTGCTGTTGGGGCGGAACAGGCAGATATCGGCAATGACTTGCCAGTCTGCATCACCCGCCTCGACCAGACGGCCCTCTTGCAGATCAGCCGCGATCAGACTTCGCGGCAGCCATGTCACCCCTCGGCCGTCTAGCGCCATGTTTTTCAGCACGGCAGCCAGATGGGCCGTGAAAACGGGTTCTACGCGGGCGCGTTGCAGCGCTGGCCCCAGCAGGGCGCGGATCAGGCGGCCGAGGCCGGATTCGGTGTTGTAGGCCAACATGGGAATGGCCTTGCGCGCGTGGGTGGACAAGGCATGGCGCGGACGGCCGGCACGATCGGGCGCACACACCGGGATCAACGTATCAGTACCGATTTTCAGCGATCGATAATCAGGGGTATCCAGGCGGCTGGGTGCCTGCGCATGCGTGTGGCATATCAGAAACTGCACCCGGCCCTGCTGCATCCACGCCTCGCATTGCTGCAGCATGTCGGACACCAATTGAATGGGCCCGATCGATGTGCGCGATTCCAGGCCTCGCAGCCATTGTGGCAAGAACGTCAGCGAAAGCGCATGCGTGGCGGCGAAACGCAAGGTGGCCGAGCCCGCCGAGGCCACGGCGCGAGCCTCGTCAGGTACGCGCGCGACGCGCCCCAGGATTTCCTGTGCGGTGGTGCGGAACCAGGCTCCTGTTTCGGTCAGTGTGACGGGATGCGTGCTGCGGTCAAACAGCTCTACGCCCAGCCATTGCTCGAGCGCACGGATCCGTCGGCTGAATGCCGGCTGCGTCATGTGGCGGTCTTCGGCTGCGCGTGAAAAATTGCCGCTGGCAGCCAATGCGAGAAAATCTTCGAGCCAGGACAGATTCATGGGTCGTTGTTCCGAGTATGCAGCAAGTAATCAAAAGCTATGCCGGCAAAGCATGAAAGCAGAAAAAAACAGCATTGGGCAAGCTCGCCGCACGACCTCGATAATACGCTGCATCGATCGCCGAGATATCGGCGCGAACCAGATCTCAGCAATGACCGGAGACCAGCCCATGAAAATCGTCGACATCCGTGAATCGACTCGTCCGATTAAATCCAATATCCGCAACGCCTACATCGATTTTTCGAAGATGACGCTCAGTCTGGTTGCGGTCGTGACCGACGTCATCCGGGACGGCAAACCGGTGGTCGGTTATGGATTCAATTCCAACGGACGCTATGGCCAGGGCGGCCTGATCCGCGAGCGTTTCGCACCACGCGTATTACAAGCCGACCCAGCCAGCCTGCTCGACGATGAACGTGACAATCTGGACGCCCACAAAATCTGGGCCATGATGATGACCAACGAGAAACCCGGTGGTCACGGCGAGCGTTCGGTGGCGGTGGGCACCATCGATATGGCAGTCTGGGATGCCGTCGCCAAAATCGAAGGCAAACCCCTCTATCAACTGCTGGCCGAGCGCTATGGCAATGGCACGCCGAATCGCGACGTCTTCGTTTACGCCGCCGGTGGCTATTACTGGCCAGGGCAGGGCCTGGATGGACTGCGCCGCGAAATGCAAAGCTATCTGGATCGCGGTTATTCCGTGGTGAAAAAGAAGATCGGCGGGGCCTCGTTGGCCGAGGATTGCGAGCGGATCGAAGCAGTGTTGAAACTGCTCGGGCCGGGTCAGCGTCTCGCAGTGGATGCCAATGGCCGTTTTGATTTAAAGACGGCAGTGGAATATGCCAAGGCGCTGTCTCAATACGATCTGTTCTGGTACGAAGAGGCTGGCGATCCGCTGGACTATGCCTTGCAGGCGGAACTGGCGAATCATTATGCAGGGCCGATGGCTACAGGCGAAAACCTGTTCTCCATGCAGGATGCGCGCAACCTCATTCGTTACGGCGGCATGCGCCCGGATCGTGATTGGCTGCAATTCGATTGCGCGTTGAGCTACGGGTTGGTGGAGTATCTGCGCACCTTGGATATGCTGAAAGAAAACGGCTGGTCGGCTTCGCGTTGCATTCCCCATGGTGGTCATCAAATGTCGCTTGCTATTGCGGCGGGGCTTGGGTTGGGGGGCAATGAGTCTTATCCGGATTTGTTCCAACCCTATGGAGGGTTTCCGGATGGGGTGCAGGTCAAGGACAGTATCGTGACCTTGCCGGAATTGCCGGGGATTGGGTTTGAGGGGAAGGCGGATTTGTATGCGGAGATGAGGGCGTTGGCGGAGTAAAGGGGTGTTGTGCGAAGGAGGGAGTTCTTTTGGTCGTCGAGCCGAGGCAATCGGCCCGGCCGGGCTTCACAAAGTCGGTCCGGCGCGCGGGCGCCGGACACCGTGTTCGCTCGTCTCGTCCGCGCCTTCGCGCTCCCTTCGACGTCCGCTCCACTCGACTTTGAGGCGCCCGGCCGGGCCGATTGCCTCGGCTCGACTGGCAGCAACTAGAATTCTCTGCATCGCTGGCACGACTTTTGTGCTTGGCGTTTTTTTGCAGCGCCTGGGAAGAGAGAAAGATCTTACGGTGCTGCTTTCGGGGGACGCCCAGCGCGCCCCCCTCAAGCGATCGGTCCGGGCATGCGACGGGGTGGCGTGGTGCCTGGTTGGAAGATCTGCTTGGGTGCGATCGAGGCTTGCGACGATGATGCGTGGCGCACTGCTTTGATGGTGCGTCTATTGCATGCGAGCGTCTCGGTCAGGGTGTCGCTTCAAGCACCATCTACATCCATGTCTGGGCATCCCGCTGCGTCTCGACATGACGAGAATGGCTATAGAGGCCGCGATCGCGCGATAACAAATGCGATGCCGTGGCATTTCGCCAGCCAATGCTATCCCGTGGCATGAGGCCAATGTGTTACCCCGTCGCCTCACGTCAATGCAGCTCGAGAGATCTTTTGTCCCGCAACGGTGCCACAGCCTGCGCATGCAGATCCCGAACGCGATGAGCGGGTGTGCAGGGCACCCGCTCATCGCAGCCCTGCAAGATCTTTCTCTTTACCAATGTGGCTGCAGAAAAACGCCAAGCAAGAAACTCGTGCCAGCGATGTGATGAGTTTGAGTTATTGCGAGTCGATGCGGGGCAGTGGCTGCGTGGGGGCGCCTCGTGGCCGAGTGGAGCGGACACCGTAGGGAGCGCGAACGCGCGGACGAGGTGAGCGAACACGGTGTCCGGCGCGCAGGGCGCCGGACCGGCCACGTGAAGCCCCCACGCAGCCACTGCCCCGCATCGACGCCAATAGCACTAAAACCGCCCCACGCCCTACAACATAACTCTCAAATGCTCATCCAAATGCCCCGTAGGCACCACCCTCCACCCACTCTGCGCATACCGCAACCACCTCCCCAACACGAGATGCGTCAGCAAACTAGCCCGAGCACTGACATCCGTATCAACCGGCAGATCCCCATTAGTCACCGCAACACGCAGCGACTGCTTCAGCGAAGCCTCAATCCGATCATTGATGTGATTGATCCGCTCCTGCAACCGATTATCCTCGGTTACCAGCGCATCCCCCGTCAGCACGCGCGTCATGCCCTTATTGCGTTCTGAAAACGCCAGCAACATCGACACTGTCTTGCGCGCCTGCCCCACACCATGCGGCTCGGCTGCGACGATCTGATTGACCAGGGTGAACAGGCTGACTTCGATGAATTCGATCAGCCCCTCGAACATCTGCGCCTTGCTCGCGAAATGTCGATACAACGCTGCTTCGGATACCTGCATGCGCGCCGCCAGCGCGGCCGTGGTGATACGCGCCGCGTGCGGTTGCTCTAGCATTTCTGCCAGGGTTTGCAGGATCTGGGTCTTGCGCTCGCCGGGTTTGCTGGCCATGGCTGACTACAGTTGGTCTGAATCAAGAGAAGAATGAATGCCCGCTATATCACTCGCAGCGGACGGCGACGGAGCAGTAAATCACTGACCGAGTTTACCCGCAAGTCGACGTAGCTCGGACGTTGGTTGTTGCGGCGAGCGAAAGGCGTGCCCGTGTGATAGACATGGACCGTTCGTAAGCCTACTTGGCGAGCGCCGCGCAGATTGGGCAGTGTGTCTTCGACCAGGACCGCTCGCGCTGCCGGCACGCCTTCGTGCGCCAGGACGTACCGCAGCAAGGCGGCAGACGGTTTGGGACGAAACTCGCCATGCAAACGCATGTGCTCAATGGCCCACATACTGTCGAAATGCCGCAAGATACCGAGGTGCCGCAGCACGTCGCGTGCGTAGTGAAACGGCGCGTTGGTGAGCAGGACCTTGCGCCCGGGCAACTGACGCAGCTTGCCCGCCAGGCCCGTCTCTGCACGGATCAACGGACGCACGTCAAAGTCGTGACTCAGACGCAGGAACGCATGAGGATCGATGCCATGATGACGCACCATGCCAATGACCGTCGCTCCATAGCGCCGCCAATATTTCGAGCGCAATTGATTGGCCGTGTCGATATCGACATTGAGCGATTCGGCGACTGCCCGGGTCATGCCATGATCGATACGCGGAAAGATCGCGTGTGAGCAGTCGTGCAGCGTGTTGTCCAGATCGAACAACCACAGGCGTTCGGACACGCCCGTGGCAACGCGGCGCGAGCGACGCTGGCGCGCCGCGGGCCGCAATAGATAGCGTTGTGCTCGCATCAATGCGAGCTGATCATGGTGCCAACGCCTTCGCTGGTCAGGATTTCCAACAACAGGCAGTGGGGTACACGGCCATCGACGATGTGGACGGAATTCACGCCGTTTTTCGCAGCATCCAGCGATGACGAAATCTTGGGCAGCATGCCGCCAGAGATGGTGCCGTCGGCGAACAGCTCATCGATGGTCTGGGCCGACAAGGTGCGCAGCAGTTTGCCAGCCTTGTCCAGCACGCCCGGGGTGTTGGTCATCATCAGCAGTTTTTCTGCGCCCAGGACCTCTGCCATTTTGCCGGCCACCACATCTGCATTGATGTTGTAGGCGGTGCCGTCCTCGCCATAACCAATAGGCGAAATCACTGGAATGAATTGATCGTCCTGCAGGGCCTTGACCACGGCGGGCTCGACCTGCGTGATGTCGCCGACAAACCCGATGTCCAGCGGCTCGGCGGGGTTCTCCTTGTTGGCCATCAGTTTTTTCTTGGCCTGGATCAACATGCCGTCTTTACCGGTCAGGCCGACGGCTTTGCCGCCTGCTTCGTTGATCATCATGACGATGTCTTGCTGGACCTGGCCGCCCAGCACCCATTCGACGACTTCCATCGTCTCGGCGTCCGTGACGCGCATGCCTTGGATGAACGTGCCTTGTTTACCGACACGACGCAGGGCATCGTCGATCTGCGGGCCACCGCCGTGCACGATGACAGGGTTCAGGCCGACCAGCTTGAGCAACACCACATCGTGGGCGAAACTGCGTTGCAGGCGCTCTTCGGTCATGGCGTTGCCGCCGTACTTCACCACGATGGTCTTGCCATGGAATCGTCGTATATACGGCAGCGCTTCGGAAAGAACAGCCGCCTTCAGAGCAGGCGACGAAACGACGGCAGGATCGGGGGTGTCGGTCATGGCAGAAAAACTCAGTCAAAAGGTCAGAAAAAATGAAAATGCCTGCGCCGGCGCGTAGAGATCGGCGCTGCCAGGGCAAGCATACGGCAGATTGTAGACCGCGCGTATGCCATATATCCAAAACCTATGTTGTTATGCCCGACAAATAACTGCTATTCAGGTAAATTGAGGGCGTTTTTGCAACGGCCACGGCTCACGAGGCCAGTGATTGTTTACTTTACGAGGTTATTTATGCGCTTCCCCTTTGTCCGGACGGCCCTGGTGGCCTCTGCATTTTTCCTGGCTGGCGCCGCTCATGCTGAAAAGCTGGTGGTGGGTGCGACACAGGTGCCGCACGCCGAGATTCTGGAGGTTGTCAAACCCGAGCTGGCCAAAGAAGGCGTGGAATTGGACATCAAGGTGTTCAGTGACTATGTGCAGCCCAATCTGCAGTTGGCCGACAAAGAGTTGGACGCCAATTTTTTCCAGCATCAACCGTATCTGGATACCTTTAACAAGGATCGCGGTGCGAAGCTCGTGGCAGTTGGCCTGGTGCACGTCGAGCCCTTTGGCGGCTACTCGCGCAAGCTGAAATCGGTGGCGGATCTGCCCTCGGGCGCGACGGTGGCGATTCCCAATGATCCTTCCAATAGCGGCCGCGCCTTGTTGTTGCTGCAAAAGCAAGGCGTGATCAAGCTGAAAGATCCGACCAACATCACGGCGACTCCGCTGGATATTGCCGAAAATCCCAAAAAATTGCAGTTCCGCGAACTGGAGGCGGCCATTTTGCCGCGCGCACTGGATGATGTCGCGCTGGCGCTGATCAATACCAATTACGCGCTGGAAGCCGGCTTGGTACCGACCAAGGATGCGCTGTTCATCGAGGGGGCGGACTCGCCCTACGCGAATATCGTGGTTACCCGCGAAGACAACAAGGACGCTCCGGCCATCAAGAAACTGGTCAACGCGTTACACACTCCTGCAGTGAAGAAATTCATCGAGGAAAAGTACAAGGGCGCGGTGGTGCCGGCGTTTTAAACCGTACCTGATAGCCGGGCTTGCCTACGAGGGCGGGCCCGGGATGGTGCAACAGTAAAAAGCCGAACCGGTATTCCGGTTCGGCTTTTTTGTATGTTGTCATGGAATGAAATTACGGGTTTTCCCTTATTTGCATACGTATGCAAGGCGTCGAAAGTGCAGCCACTTTAGGACTCACTGACCTTTGCTGGGATGCAATCATGATTCGCTATTTGAAGCGTGGCAGGACCGCTGCCGTAAAAACCGATGACGACACCAAAGTCCGAGCGACTGTCGAAGGCATCATCCGAGACATCGAGGCGCGTGGCGACGAGGCGGTACGGGAATACAGCCGCAAGTTCGACCAATGGGATCCCGCGGATTTCCGTTTGTCGCGCGCCGAAATCGAGGCGGCTCGCAAGCAGTTGTCCGATCGGGAAATCGAGGACATCGCATTCGCGCAAACGCAGGTGCGCAATTTCGCTCAGATACAGCGTGACTCGATGCGCGAGGTCGAGGTCGAAACGTATCCGGGGGTGGTCCTGGGCCACAAGCATGTGCCGATGAATGCGGTGGGGTGCTATATCCCGGGCGGCAAATATCCTCTGCTCGCTTCGGCGCACATGAGCGTTCTGACCGCAAAGGTTGCAGGCGTAAAACGCATCGTGTCGACGGCGCCGCCTTATCAAGGTCAGCCACATCCTGCCATTGTGACGGCCATGGACATGGCCGGTGCAGATGAAATCCTGGTGCTGGGCGGAGTGCAGGCGGTGGTGGCCATGGCTGTCGGGACGCCGAGTGTGGCGCCTGTAGATATGCTGGTCGGGCCCGGCAACATGTTTGTGGCCGAGGCCAAGCGCCAACTATATGGCCGTGTGGGCATCGATCTGTTTGCGGGGCCTACGGAAACGCTGGTGATTGCCGATGACAGCGTGGACGGCGAACTGTGTGCCGTCGATCTGCTGGGTCAGGCGGAGCACGGGCCGACTTCGCCGGCGGTGTTGCTGACAAACAGCGAGCAACTGGCACGTGACACGATGGCCGAGATTGAGCGTCAACTGGCGATCCTGCCGACGGCGGGCATTGCCGCGGTCTCATGGGCGGATTGCGGCGAGGTCATTGTCTGCGACAGTTATGAAGAGATGCTGCAGGTGGCCGACGAGATAGCTTCCGAGCACGTGCAGGTCATGACGCGGGATCCGGACTATTTCCTTAACAACATGACCAATTACGGCGCGCTGTTCCTCGGGCCGCGCACCAACGTGAGCTTTGGCGACAAAGTGATCGGCACCAATCACACGCTGCCGACCAATCGCAATGCGCGTTATACGGGCGGGTTGTGGGTAGGCAAGTTCCTGAAGACCTGCACCTATCAACGCGTGTTGACGGACGAGGCCAGTGCCGCCATGGGGGCGTATTGTTCGCGCTTGTGCCATATGGAAAATTTCGCCGGGCACGGCGAGCAGGCCAACATCCGCGTGCGCCGCTATGGTAATCGTCCCGATTTGCCGTGGTATCAACCGGTCGATGCCGAGGCGAGCGCATGATTGCTTTGCCTACAGGCCCTGACTTCCGGGTGGACGGGCGCCGTGCATTGGTGACCGGTGGCAGCGGCGGGATCGGGTTGGCCGCCGCCGCCGCGCTCGGCCGTGCCGGTGCGCACGTGACGGTAGCGGCGCGGCGTGAGCCCGAGTTGATGCAGGTGTGCGAGGCGCTGCGCGCCGAGGGGATCGCCTGTGCGTCCTTGGTGTTGGACGTGACGGATGCTGCCGCGGTGGACCATGCCATCGAACAGGGTGAGCCCTTCGATATCCTGGTGAATAACGCCGGGATGAACCGTCCCAAGCCGTTAGTCGAGCAACCTATCGAAGATATCGACGCCGTGCTCGATCTCAATGTGAAGGCTGCTTTTTATACCTGCCGCGCAGTAGCGCGCCGTTTATTGCAAGCAGGGTCGGCAGGGTCGATCATCAATGTCTCGTCGCAGATGGGGCATGTGGGAAGCCCGCGCCGCACCTTGTACTGTGCCAGTAAACATGCGTTGGAAGGAATGACGCGTGCGCTGGCGTGGGAGCTGGGCGGCGCGAATATCCGCGTGAACACGGTATGTCCGACGTTCATTGAAACGCCGATGACCGCAGGTATGCTGCAGGAGCCAGGTTTTCGTGATTGGATCTGTGCGCGTAACGCATTGGGACGTGTCGGCCGGCTGGAAGAGGTGATGGGAGCGATCGTCTTTCTGGCCAGTGACGCGTCCAGTCTGATGACGGGCAGTGCGTTGATGTTGGATGCCGGATGGACCGCCGCATGAAAACCGCTCCTCGTGCCCAGGATGTGGCCGATCTGGCGCAGGTGTCGCAGTCTGCTGTGAGCCGCACGTTTACTCCCGGGGCCAGCGTGTCAGAGGAAACGCGGCGCAAGGTATTGGCCGCGGCGCAGAGGCTGGGCTATCGGCCCAATGCCTTGGCACGCAGTCTGATTACGCGCCGCAGCCGTATCGTGGCGCTGGTGATGAGCTATCTCGAAAACCAGTTCTATCCGCTGGTGATCGAAAAGCTTTCGCAGAAGTTGCAGAAAGAGGGCTATCACGTCTTGATGTTCATCGCCGAGGTCGACGAGGCTGCGGATGGCGTGTTGGCGGAAATTCTGCAATATCAAGTCGATGGCATCGTGATGGCCTCGGCCATGCTGTCGTCTAACGTCGCGCAGAGTTGCGCCGAAGTCGGCGTGCCGGTGGTGCAGTTCAACCGGGTATCCATTCTCGGTGGGTTGGCTCGGCATGCCAGCAGCTCGGTGACCTCGGACAACTATGCAGGCGGTGCCAAGGTCGCACGGCTGCTGGTCGAACGTGGATATCGTCGCTTTGGCTATCTCGCCGGGCTGGAGGATTCGTCAACCAGCATTGAGCGGGAGCGCGGCTATCGCGATACGTTGCGTCAACTGGGACACGATGTCAGTTGCCGCGAGGTGGGACATTACAACTTTGATCTCGCGCAGGCTGCGGTGCGTCGCATGTTTGCGGACGATGCTCGTCCCGATGCCCTGTTCGTGGGCAATGATCACATGGCCATTGCGGTTTTGGACGTGCTGCGCCAGGAGGTCGGGCTGCGCATTCCCGAAGACGTCGCTGTGGTCGGGTTTGACGATGTCCCGCAGGCGGCTTGGGGAGCGTATCAATTGACAACCGTACGTCAACAGGTCGAACCCATGGTCGATGCCACCGTCAATCTGCTGCGTGAACAGATGCAGGCCGAGCTACGGCCGCGTGACGTGGTCGTGCCTTGCGACCTCATAGAGCGTGCGACCGTCAGATCCAAACCGAAAGACAACAACCTTTAACGGCGTGTATTGAGCACGCTGGCAATGATTTGCAGGAGACAACATGATCAGTCGTTTTTTTGTTAGCGGACAGTTCCAAAACCAAAACGCCCGCGGTGGAAGCAGCAAGCCGAAGGCGCAGCGCACGGGCTTTTTCATTCGCACCTTGATTGCAGTAGCCGCCATGGGGAGCGTTATGCCGATGGCTCAGGCGCAAGCGAATGACGCCGCGTGGCCCACCAAAACCATTCGATACATTGTGCCGTTCTCGCCCGGCGGCGTATCCGATGGCGTGGCCAGATTGATGGCAGAACAATTGAGCGCGCGGCTAGGGCAGTCGGTGATTGTCGAGAACAAGCCAGGCGTGTCAGGGCTGGTCGGTACGCAACAGGCGGCCCGGGCCGAGCCGGACGGCTACACCCTGGTCGGCGGCACTATCACGACACATGCCGTCAATCCGTTCTTCATCAAGTCGCCTGGCTACGATCCGGTGAAGGATTTCACGCCGGTTGCGCTGGTGGGCATGGTCAGCAATGCCTTGGTGGTTCGCGCCGATAGTCCGTTCAACTCGGTCCAGCAGGTCATCGATGCTGCGCGTGCGGAGCCAGATAATTTGACGTACGGCACCGCGGGCGCAGGGACTTCGCAGCATTTGTCGGGCCAGTTGTTCCAGTCCATCTCGGATACTCGCCTGCGTCAGATCATCTACAAGGGCGGGTCGCAGGCCATGGTGGATTTGATCGGCGGGCAAATCGATATGGTGTTTGAGACGGTCGCCGCAGCGCGTCCGATGATCGATGCAAAACGCGTCAAGGTATTAGGCGTCACCTCGGCACAGCCTTTGGCAGATCTGCCTGGGGTCAAGCCATTGGCTGAACTCGGGCTGCCCGGTTTTGAAATGCAGTCCTGGCAGGGTATCTTTGCACCTGCAGGCACGCCTGCTCCCGTCGTAGACCGGCTGGCGCGCGAGATAGCGGAAATCGTGAAGACACCGCAAGTGCGTGCCAAATTGATGACGCTCGGGGTCGCACCGGACGGCCGGGATTCGGCTGCATTTTCGCAATTCCAGCGCAGTGAGATTGAAAAATGGGGCAAAGTGATCAAGGATGCAGGTATTCAGGCCGATTGATCACACACGTCGCTGTATTCGGAGACAGTAATGACTGATGCACGTTATCCCTTGGACGGGCGGTTACCCGACATGCTGCGCAGTGGCAAGCCTCTGCGAGGTCTATTCAACGGCCTGCCCAGTCCGGCCATCGTTGAAATGTGTGCCTATGCGGGCTTTGATTTCATCATTCTGGACAACGAGCACGGCAGTGCGGATTTCGGGGTGACGGAACACATGCTGCGCGCGGCGCGTGCCACAGGCATCGTTCCCATCGTGCGTTGCTTTGAACCAGACCTGCCGCGCATCCTGGACATGGGGGCCAGTGCGGTGCAGGTACCCATGGTCGAGAGCGTTGCACAGGCACAGCGCCTGGCGGACATGATTCACTACCCGCCGGTGGGCCGGCGCGGCAGCGCATTCAGCACGCGTGCCGCAGGCTACGGCGCATTTGGCGGGGCCGGGCACACTCAGCGCAGCAATGACGGCATCGGATTCATTGCCATGATCGAAACCCCGGAGGCCATTGCCGTTGCAGGAGAGATCGCCGCAGTGGATGGCGTAGACGCGGTGTTTATCGGCCCGAACGATCTGGCCCATGCCATGGGATACGGCAGCGACTGGAATGCCGCGCCCGTGCAGCAGGCCATCGAGCAGGGGCTAAAGGCGATTGCCTCGGCAGGAAAGTGTCCGGGCATCATCGCGTTGACGCCCGCCGATGAGGAAAAGTACGGCGCCTTGGGGGCGCGCTATTTTGCCAATGTGTCGACCAGCATCATTACCAAGGCACTGGCGCAGGCGGCCTCGGGTGGCAAAGAGGCCCAAATGCGATACTGACTGTTGTGATCAGCCAGTCGCCAACGCTTTTTCCAGCGTGGCGTGAAATTCCGCCACGTCGTAGTCGCCCAGATAGCGTTTGATGATGTGGCCTTCCTTGTCGATCAGGAACGCCGTGGGAGTGAGTTTGACGTCGCCAAACGCGCGGGCGAGCTCGCCTTTGGTGTCCAGTGTCACCGGGAAGGGCAGCTTGCGCGTTTCGGCGTAGTTCAACACATAATTGGGCGGATCGTAGCTCATGGCCACGGCCACGGCCTCATAGCCTTTGGGGGCGTATTTCTTGTACGTCTCGATGGCGCCCGGCATTTGCTTGACGCAGGTGACGCAGCTCGTGGCCCAGAATTTCACCAGCACGACCTTGCCGCGCAGGTCTTGCATGCTGAATGTCTTGCCTTCGATCGTTGTGAAGGCGACATCGGGCGCGGTCGGGGCAGGGCGCCACACGAACCAGGCGCCGATGCCAGCCGCCACCAGGACGGCCAGGGTGAGAACGATTTTTTTCATCTTCTGCCTCGAGAAACCGCGGCATTCATACCGGGGAGAAAAGGGCGTAGCCGCAAGGCGGCCGGATTAATCTGTTGACCTATTTGATCGGCATGAGCTCGACACCGTTGGTGGCGTTGCCACTACCGGATTCGATGGGCGCTCTGGTTTGCGACGAGGTACTGGATGACGACGTCGTGCTCGATTTGGAGTCGCTCTGCCCGGACAGGCGCATGGCTTCTTCGCGGCTGATGGTTTCGAAGATCTTCACGACTTTGGTCACGCCGCTGACTGTCGAGGCGGCGTTGGCAGCGTAGTCGCCTTCGGCTTCGGTGACCAGACCCATCATGTACACCACGCCACGATCCGTCGTGATGTCAATCGTGGCAGACGGTACATACTTGGTGTTGATCAGCTGGGTTTTGACTTTGGATGTCAGCCAGGTGTCGTTGGAGCGGGTGCTAAACGACGCTGCAGGCCCGATATTGAGCTGATTGACTACTTTTTTGACGTGCTGGATGCCTTGCGCAATGGACGTGGCCTGGGTCTTGGCCTCTGCCGAGGGGACATCGCCCGTCAGCAGCAACACGTTGTTGTACGAGAGCGCATTGACGCGGGCACTGTCGCCCAGTTTGTCGCCGATTTGCTTCTCGGCCTTGAACTCGATGTTTTTGTCCTCGAGCTGAGCGCCAGACGTGCGCCGGTCCGTGATGACGACTGCGGTGGTAGCCGCGGCGCCGCCCACGATCAACGGGGCGCAGGCCGAAAGGGAAACCGCCGCGGTGGCGATCATGGCAGCCAGAAGCAGGGGGCGAGCAACCTTTTGAGTGTCCAACATTATTCGGTGTCTCCGAGAAGTAAGGCATCGATACCGTCACAGAGCGCATGCAACAGCAGGGAGTGAATTTCCTGGATGCGCATGGTGCGGTCATGAGGCACACATAAATTGACGTCGTGTTCGGTCAATAGTTCACTCATGACCCCGCCACCCTTGCCGGTCAGGACGATGATGGTCATTTCGCGGTCGTGAGCGGCCTCCATGGCGCGGATCACGTTGGCGGAATTTCCGCTGGTGGAAATCGCGACCAGCACGTCGCCCGGTTGCCCGAGCGCGCTGACCTGGCGTTCGTAGATTTCCTCAAAGCCGTAATCGTTGCCGACCGCGGTCAGAATGGCGGTATCGGTGTTCAGGGCGATACCTGCCAAGGGCAGCCGTTCGCGTTCGAAGCGGCCGACCAGTTCAGCAATGAAATGTTGAGCGTCGGCAGCCGAGCCGCCGTTGCCGCAAGCGAGAATCTTGCCATTGTTGGCCAGCGCCGCAAATAGCATATCGACCGCGCTGGCCAGGGGGGCCGACAGCGCGTGCATGCTTTCTTCACAGGCAGCCATGGCGTCGCGAAAGTGCGACGTCATTCTAGAGGTCATATCCATGCGCGCATTATCTCATGGTCGCAGGGGGACGCGGCGGACGCGCCTGCGGGCGGCGAGGTGGGTTCAAAGCGTGTCACGCCGGTATTCGCCCAGGGGCGCAGGCCGGCAAACTCAGGACGACTGTGCGAGGCACATCCGGCGTTCGCAGGAGAGATACACATGTCACCAAAACTATCCGCCTTTCACAGGCTGAATGCCGCCCGCAGCCATTCAATTTCATCGCCGTCAAAGGCGACCACGTCAAAGCGGGCGATCGGGGTATGGCCCTGCCAATACCGGCGTGCCAAGCCGGGCAACAGCAATGTCGCACTGCGAATGAGGCGTGCGCGTTTTTCGGGGCCGACACTGGCCGCGGCGCCGCCGTAGCGATTGCTGGCGCGGGCTCGGACCTCCACAAAGACCAGCATGTCGCCGTCCCGCATGACAAGGTCGATTTCGCCGGCACGACACCGGAGATTGCGTGCCAGCGGAACCAGCCCCGCGTCGATGAGCCGTTGCAGCGCGCGGTCTTCGTGCTCCGCGCCCACGCGTTGTGTTGGGGATGCCGATGGTTCGCGGTCCATGTCGCCATCTGCGGTGGACGCTCGAGCAGCTCGCCGGGCGGCGGCACGGCGCCGCTTGAGTTGACGCTGTTGCGCCTGCTGAGCGCGCGCGTAGGCAATATCCAGAAACGGGTCATGCATGGGGCCGGATGCCATCGTCTTGTCGGGGCGGCTACACTGACATACTTTGCTGTTTGGTGGTGTCCCGAATGAATCAAAATGTCCCATTGGCGCAGGCTGGCGATGCCTGGAGCCGCATGGCCGAGCGCGTGACTGGCCAGTACTGGCCCGAGGCCGCCTTGTACGTGGTGGCCACCCCGATCGGCAACCTGGGTGACCTGGGACTGCGCGCCTGGCAAGCCTTGGCGCAGGCAGATGTGATCGCTGCCGAGGACACGCGCTCCAGCCGCAGTTTGTTGGACGCCTGGGGAATCTCCACGCCGCTGATGGCCGCTCATCGCCATAACGAGGCCGCTGCTGCCCAGGACATTTGTCAACGCTTGGAACAGGGCCAGCGTGTCGCGCTCATCTCCGACGCGGGTGCACCCGCGGTCAGCGATCCCGGCGCACGCGTCGTGCGTGCAGTGCGTGCTGCCGGCTATGTCGTGGTGCCGGTGCCCGGGCCCAGCGCCGTCATCACAGCCCTGATGGGCAGCGGCGTGACCTCCGACGAAAATCCTGCCTATGCTTTCGCGGGCTTTGCGCCGCACAAGGCCGTGGCGCGGCAGCGCTGGCTGCGTTCGTGGTGCGCCTTGCCCGCTCCCGTCGTGATGTTCGAGTCACCGCATCGGCTTACGGCCATGCTGGCTGATTTACTCGAAGTATGCGGTGGACAACGAGAGCTGACGATCGCTCGCGAGCTGACCAAGCGTTTTGAGCAAATCGTCACACTGCCACTGGCGCAGGCCGCCGACTGGTTCGCCGAGGATGCTCACCGCGCCCAGGGCGAATTCGTACTGATCGTACATGCGGCACCGTCATCTGGACACGACGAGTCCGGTCCCGACGATCCTGCGACCCTCGTACTACTCGATGCCTTGCTCGAGACATTATCCGTGCGCGACACCGCAAAGGTCGCCGCAAAAGTCACCGGCCAGCCGCGAGACGTCATGTACGCGCTGGCACTAGCTCGCAAGGCAGATGTATGAAACTCCCTACTGCCGAACATCGCGTGATTTATCTGGACACCGAGACACCCTTGGGTCCAATGCGCCTCGCCGCGGCGTCACTGTCCAGTGCAAACGATGATTTCCCCGCATTGAGCGGCGCTTGGTTTCTGGACCAATGGGACCTGCCGGCCTACTCAGACGCATGGCAAAAGCACCCCGAACACCCGACACTCTGCCAAGCCGAAACAGAGCTGGCCGAGTGGTTTGCAAGCGAACGCCGCGAATTCGAGGTGCCGCTTGCCCCGCAGGGCACGCCGTTCCAACAGGCCGTCTGGGAGGCCCTGTTGGCGCTACCCTTTGGCACGACCAACAGCTATAGCGATCTCGCGTTGTCCATCGGCAAGCCCAAATCCGTTCGCGCTGCCGCCCAGGCCGTCGGTCGCAATCCGATTTCGATTTTCATTCCCTGTCACCGCATCATCGGCCGCGATACCTCGCTGACCGGATTCGGCGGCGGCTTGGAACGCAAACAAGCCTTGCTCAAACACGAGGGCCACCGCTACCTGGGCCATCATCCCCGCGTGCGCCGTGTAGACAACGGCCAGCTAGACCTGCCCTGGTGATGCCGTAACCGTCCTCAATAAGTCGCCAAGCTGGGCAAAATGCCGGTCCGATCCGCCACCTGCTGCGCCACATTCAATGCCGTAGCCCGATCGGCATAAGGGCCCAACCGCACCCGATACAGCGAGCCATTCTGCTGCACGACTGCGGGCACATTCCCCGCCGACGAATTCAACTGACTATTGACCCGCCGCACCAGCGCCTGCGCATTCGCCGGCTGGCTGAAGGCGCCCATTTGCAGATAAACCCCGGCAGGCTGGGCCGAGGCCGGCACAGGCGTGTTGGCTGCACTCGCGACAGCCGTAGCCGTATCCGCGGCAGCAGGGGCACCCGACACAGTGGCCGGCGCCATCGACGCCACCGGCGTGGGTTCCAATTCCGTCATCGTCAATGTCGACGATGGCAGCGGTGTAGGCGTGACCGTGTCTCCCCGGGCGGTGGACGCCGCCTCGCCAGTGGCCGTCACCACCGTCCCCCGCGACTGCGCCAGACGGATCTCTTCGGGCAGAATGCGCTCCACCGTCACCTCGCCGCTGCCGCTGCCGATCAAGCCCAGCTTATGCGCCGCGGTATACGACAGATCCATGATGCGGCCGCGATGAAATGGTCCCCGATCATTGACCCGGACAATGATCGTACGGCCATTGACGCTGCTGGTTACACGCGCGTAACTGGGCAGCGGCATCGTGGGATGCGCCGCCGTCATCGCGTACATGTCATAAGACTCGCCAATCGAGGTGCTGTTGCCGTGAAATTTTTTGCCATACCAGGAAGCCACTCCGCGTGCCTTGTAGGGCTTGTCCGGATCGGTGATCGGCACATAGCGTTTGCCCAACACGGTGTACGGACGGTTGGCCCCGCTAGCCAGCGGCTCGATACGCGGAATCGCATCCGACGTCGTATCGACATCAGCGGGCACATCTTTACCTGGACCGTCGTCCTTGTAATATCCGCCCGCCTTCCGGGGGCTGGTGGACGAGCAGCCTGCGATGATCACGGCCAGGCTGACCACAAAGGGCATCAGGAATTGGCGGGTGCGGATCACGTGTGTTCGTCCGGTAACTGGGCGCGGTGGCGTATCAACAACGGGTCGTGGTCCGCAAAGCGTTTAGCCAGCTGCTCGACGACATAGACCGAACGGTGTTGTCCACCGGTGCATCCGACAGCGACAGTCAGATAATTGCGCGTATCTTGCGTGTATTGCGGCAACCAGCGCCGCAAATAGCCCGTAATGTCGTCAATCATCTGTCCGACAACATCAAAGCTCGCCAGCCAGGTAGCGACAGGCTCGTCACGGCCCGTCAATGGACGCAAGTTGCGGTCATAGTACGGGTTGGGCAAACAGCGTGCGTCAAATACCAGGTCTGCGTCGTTGGGTACGCCGCGTTTATAGGCAAACGACTCGAACGTCAGCACCAACGGCGGCCGATCGTCTTGGATCAGATCGGCAATCCAAGAGCGCAATTGGCCCGGCGTCAGGCCCGAGGTGTCAATGACATGCTCCTGCTCCCGCAAGGGCGCCAGCAGATCGCGCTCGAGCGAAATCGCATCGAGCAGCGAGGGAGCTTGCCCACCCCGTGACAAACGGTCTGTCAGCGGGTGACGGCGGCGAGACTCGGAATAACGCTGGACCAGTGTCTGTGTGTTGGCATCCAGGAAAATGACCCGTAGCGACGTGCCCATGGCGCGCAGCGCGGTCACCACGTCAGGCAGCTCTGCCAGCTCTCCTGGGGAACGCACGTCGATGGCAATAGCGACCCGCTCCAGATTTTCATCGCGCGCGCTGGAGATGAACTCGCTTAGGAAGCGCACCGGCAGATTGTCGATGCAGGTATAGCCGGTGTCTTCGAGCATGCGCAATGCCACCGACTTGCCTGAGCCAGATATTCCGGTAATGAGGACGACTCTTAACATGACCCTGATTGTTGCATGATTTTGGCTACCCGTTCTCTACCGGATGCGTTGTGATGTGATCAGTAGCGCGCGGGAGCCGTACGAGCTTTCTGTACCTATCGGACTTGGCGGCGTAAGATGAGGCCGCCATGTCGTGCCGGCCGTTCATTGTCCTGATTTCTTTCCTTCGCAGCAATCAATGTCAGCATCCTCCATGTCAGCGTTTTCCTGTAGGTATCAAATGGGATGGCCCTTGCGCTGGGCGCTGGGCTGGGCTCTTGTGGCGCTAAGCGCTCTGTCGCCCGTTTCTGCACAATCTACCGCGCCGGGCAACGACATCCTGCAGCCGGATACCATGCAAGCGCGCGTGGCTGCCTGTACCGCGTGCCACGGCGCACAAGGCAAGGCGGGGGCCGATGGCTATTACCCACGGTTGGCCGGCAAGCCCAGCGACTATCTTTACCATCAGTTGTTGAATTTTCGTGACGGTTTAAGGCTATATCGGCCCATGACCCATTTGCTGGCGGGATTGCCGGACGATTATTTGCGTGAAATTGCCTCCTATTTTGCGGACCAGCATGTGCCGTATCCGCCTCCCGTTCGGCCGGTGGTGTCGGCTGATATGCTGGAGCACGGCCGGGTGTTGGCCATGCACGGCGATCCCGCACGCGGTTTGCCCGCATGTGTGGCTTGCCACGGTGCGGCGCTCAGCGGGCACTCGCCTGCGATCCCCGGCCTGCTGGGTTTGCCTCGCGACTATATCGGCGCGCAGATCGGCGGCTGGAAAAACGGACTGCGTCGCGCGGCCGCTCCCGATTGCATGGCTGACGTTGCTCACAAGCTCACACCGGAAGACATCGGCGCACTGTCGGCATGGCTGTCGTCGCGTCCTGTCGTAGAGCCATACCTGCCCGACCCAGCAGGGGCAACCACCTTGCCTGCCGAATGTGGCAGTCAGGCGCAACGCTGAGGGGCGGCATGAAACGCATCATTCAATATGGTCTGTTGACCTTGTTCGTGGCATGCCTGGCGGCCGTGGGCGTCTTGTATTGGATTGGTACCCGTGATGACGTGGCACCGAGTCCGGCTATAGCGCAAGCCGGCGCGGAATCGGCAGTCGCGGGGCAACAACTGATCGAACAGGGGCGCTACCTGGCCAGGCTCGGCAACTGCATGGGGTGTCATACGGTGCCTGGCGGCCAAACCTACGCAGGCGGTACGCCCATACCCACACCGTTTGGCACCTTGTATGGTCCGAACATTACGCCCGACCCCCAAGCCGGTATTGGTGCTTGGACCGCTGACGATTTTTGGCAAGCCTTGCACAACGGCAAATCCAAGGACGGAAGCCTGCTGTACCCCGCATTCCCTTATACGGAGTACACCCGGGTTTCGCGTGCGGATTCCGATGCGTTATTTGCGTTCTTGCGCACCGTGACACCCTCCAGTCAGCCTAGTCGAGCCCATGGGCTGAAATTCCCCTACGATCAGAGGGGGTTATTGGCGTTTTGGCGCGCTTTGTATTTCGAGCCGGGCGTGCTGCCAGAGGACGAGGGTCAATCTGCCCAATGGAATCGCGGCCGCTATCTGGTCGAGGGGCTGGGGCACTGCGCTGCCTGCCACGCGCCGCGCAACAGCCTGGGGGCGACACGAGCCGCAGACGGGCTGACCGGAGGCATGATTGCGGGGTTGGATTGGTATGCCCCTTCTCTGACCGCCGATCCGGTGAGAGGCTTGGGGAAATGGACTGCGCAAGACATCGCGGCGTTGTTGCGCACAGGCATGGCGCAGCACTCGACGGCCAGCGGACCCATGGCCGAAGTGGTGCTGGGCAGTTCGCAGTATCTGAGCGAGGCGGATGCTTTAGCCATGGGGACGTATCTGAAGTCCTTGCCTCCTACGCAGAGCAGCCTGGACGTCTCGTCCAACAACCAGTCCGACGCAGCCGCTCAGCCCTCGAACGCGGTAATGGACCGTGGGGGAAAGCTGTATGCCCAGCATTGTGCACAATGCCATCAAGACCAGGGACAGGGCAGCGGACTGGCATGGCCGCCATTGGCGGGCAATCCCACCGTGACCGCGCCGTCGCCGATCAATGCGATCCGTCTGGTGTTGGATGGGGCTTACGCGCCGGCCACGGCGGCCAACCCTCGGCCGCATGGCATGCCGCCCTTTGGGCAGGTCTTGGGGGACAACGATATTGCCGCGCTGATTTCGTTTATCCGATTCAGTTGGGACAACCGGGCGAGCGCGGTGACGGCATTCGAGGTCAAGCGTGTGCGGGATGCTTCGCGTTGAACTGAGCGCGTTTATTTGCTGCTTTGCAGGATCGCCATGGCCTGCCGTTCCATGAATTCGCCCAGCGTGTCGATGCCGCGCAGTTTCAGGATGGTATTGCGTACGGCGGCCTCGACCAGCACGGCCAGGTTGCGGCCGGCGGCCACCTGCAGCATGACTTTGCGCACAGGCAGGCCCAGCATGTCCTGCGTGATGTCTTGCAATGGCAGGCGCTCGAATTTGTCTTGAGCCGTCGCACGCACCAAATGCACGATGAGTTTCAGGCGCATTTTGCGGCGAACGGAGGTCTCGCCAAAAATGGTGCGGATATCCAGCAGCCCCAGTCCGCGCACCTCCAGCATGTTTTGCAGCAGGGGTGGGCAATGGCCCTCGATCATGTTTGGAGCAATGCGCGAAAACTCCACCGCATCATCGGCGACCAGGCCATGTCCGCGCGAGATCAATTCCAGCGCCAGTTCGCTTTTGCCCAGCCCCGACTCGCCCGTGATGAGTACCCCCAGGCCAAGCACGTCCATGAAGACGCCATGCACGGTGGTCGTGGGTGCGAGTTTCTTGCTCAGGTAGATCCGCAGCAGATCGATCAGCTGGGCGGCGGCTACCGGTGTCGATAGCAGGGGGACCTGATGCTGTTCGCATTGGTCGATCAGGTCCTGCGTTGGTGTCAGGCCGTCGGCCAGCAAAATGGCCGGCACGCCTCCGAGCAAGAGCTCGTCCATGAGGTGGACGCGGCGGCGGCGGTCGATGCGCTGGTAGTAGGCGATTTCCTCTTGGCCAAATACCTGGACGCGAGAGGGGTGGATGAGATTCAGGTGACCGACCAGGTCGGCGGCCGCCATGCCGTCGTCAGGAATCGCCCGTTGGGCCGCATTCTGACCTGCGATCCAGTTAAGGGGAATGTCACCAACGTTATCGTCGATCAGTTCCTGCACCGTCAGCATGGCGTTGTCCCGCGATATCAGCGTTGGCCGGTGGTCAGCATGCGGTGGACTTCGGCCGGATCGGTTTCCGTGGCCAAGGCCTCGCGCAGGGCTTTGTTGGACATGAGCTGGGCCAATTCGGCCAGAATGTCCAGATGCTGTTGGGTAGCCGTTTCAGGCACGAGCAGGCACATCAGCATGGAGACGGGCTCGCCATCGGGAGCATCGAATGCGATGGGCTGTGCCAGCCGCACGAAAGCGGCCAGCGGCGTTTCCAGCCCCTTGACGCGGCCGTGGGGCACGGCCACGCCTTGGCCCAGGGCCGTAGACCCAAGGCGCTCGCGAGCGAACAGGCTGTCGAACACAACGGTTCGGGCCAGACCGTGATGGTTTTCAAAGAGTAGCCCGGCCTGCTCGAATGCTCGTTTCTTGCTGGTAACGGCCATGTCGAGCACAACGTTGCCGGCGGGTAGGATGCGCGACAAATGATTCATGCGGGTCATTATAGAGTTTTATGCCGCAGTGCAAAAAAGCCCCCACGCTGCGCCCTCGGCTTGCTGCCCTCGAGGGGGAGCTTTTTGCCTTGGGGGCGGCCCGGCGGCAAAATCGCTGCGGTCGCTCGCCTGTTTGAATCCGAAAGCATAGTCGGTTCGGGGCCAGAATGAAAAGGGGGACGCCGAGTCAGGGGTGTAACCGGTGACAAAGGCCTGCGAGGGGAAGGGCGAGAATCTTGCCGATGCCCCGGCGGGATTGTTTCATCCTGCGGGACACCGGTGTCAGCATGATCCGTCGAGCGGATCTGGGATGGGGCTAGGTCGCTTACGTGCGAGCCCGTCGTACTGTAGAGGCCTTACGGGGAAGGCGGCGCGCTGAAGTCCGTTTGTCTTTTGACGGATTCAGCTGTATGGCTTTGCACCTTGTCTTTGTGTTTCAGGACTTGACGGTCGATCTTGTCGGCCAGAAGGTCGATGGCTGCATAGAGATTTTCGTCCACGGCTTCGCAGTGGATGTCTTTGCCACGTAGTCTCATCGTGATTTCGGCTCTATGCCGCAGGGGCTCTACTGAGAGCATAACCTGGGTATCGATCACGTGATCGAAATGCCGCAGCACTCGCGCCAGTTTGTTCATGACATATTCCCGGATGGCCGGGGTGACGTCGAGATGACGACCGCAGATGCTCAGGTTCATAGTGCGCTCTCCTTCTATATCAAAGAGAAGTTTGCCGTCAGGCCGTCCGTGGGCAAACGCGCTCCCTCGGGGGAGCAGCAAGCCGAAGGTGCGGCGAGGGCATTACAAGGTGCGCTTATCGCGCGGGAAAGTGAATAAAAGGGTCTCCTGTAGGAAAGATGAAATGGAACTCTGTTAGTACTAGTGTATAGACTCTATCGGGTAAAACAAGTCGGGTTCGCAGCAATTATTTTGCTTACATCCGGAAATGCTCACCCAGGTAAACGCGGCGTACGGCGGGGTCGCCCACGATTTCGTCAGGCTGGCCGTCGGTGAGGACTTTGCCCTCGCTGATGATGTAGGCGCGGTCACAAATACCGAGTGTTTCACGCACGTTGTGATCAGTGATCAGGACGCCGATCCCGCGGCCTTTCAGAAAACGAACGATGCGCTGAATCTCGATCACGGCGATGGGATCGACCCCAGCAAAAGGCTCGTCCAGCAAAATGAAACGCGGCCGTGTGGCCAGGGCGCGCGCGATCTCTACACGCCGGCGTTCGCCGCCTGACAAGGAAATCGCGGCACTCCCGCGGATATGACCGATCTGCAGTTCATCGAGCAGTGTTTCGAGCTGCTCTTTGATTTGTGGTTCGGATAGGGCTTTACCGTGTGCGTCAAGCTGCAATTCCAGGACTGCCCGGATGTTTTGTTCGACGGTCAGGCGACGGAACACAGATGCATCCTGAGGCAGATAAGACAGCCCCATGCGAGCCCGCTTGTGAATCGGCATCGAGGTGATGGCGGTACCATCGATTTCGATCCTGCCTGAGTCGGCCGGCACCAAGCCGACAATCATGTAGAAGCTGGTGGTTTTGCCGGCGCCATTGGGGCCCAGCAGGCCCACCACTTCGCCGCTGACAACCGACAGGGAGACGTCTTGCACGACGGTGCGGCCGTTGTAGACCTTGCGCAGGCCCGTGGCACGCAGGCTGCCTTGCTTGACGCCAGCGGCGGAGGGCGGCGGAGACGGCGTGCGGGTGTCAGTCATTGCTGCGGTACTGAGAGATGAAGAAGGATTAGCCATTAGTTTGTTTGGCCTTTTTGTTGCCCTTGCCGGCCCGGCATTCGGCGACTGCCGCATCGGCCTTGGAGCGCGGCTCGACGACTGAACGCACGCGGCCGCCGGGGGCAGAAGAGTTGGCACCGCCTTGCGCTTGGTAAACGCCGGTTTTTTCGTTGTAGCGTACCCGCTCGCCGCGGATCGTGTCGAACTGTTTGCCGCAGATATAGCGGATCACCACGGCTTGGCCGATCAGGTCGAATTGACTTTTGCTGCTGTCGTATTCAGCGCGCAGGCCCGTACCTTCGATGACGTCAAAAGTCTCGGGGCGCTCTTGGCGGATCGTGACGACTTTGCCCTTGTTCGCAATAGCCGTACCGTGCTGATTGCCCGCCTCGTCTTCGTTGACCTCGAGCTTGTCGGCGGTCAGTTTCATCAGCCCGCGTGTGAGCACCACGTTGCCCGTGAATACGCTTTGGCGTTTGAGGTCGTCATAGTGCAGCGTGTCCGACAAGATCATGGTGCTGGGCTCTTCAGCCGAATCGCTTTGCTGCTGCGCGTGAGCGTTGGCGCCCATACCTAGCAACAGCGTCGTCAGGAGCAAGGCGCCGGCACGTGCCACGCGGTGGCGGCAGGCCAAGGGGGCGACATGGGGGAAAGTTCTGTCTGTCATGGTCAATTCTGGTTGGCGCCGTTTCGAGTACGGCCACGTGTTTCGGAACCGGAAATCTCAACGTCGGTCGACGCGGAGACCTGGAGTTGCCGGGTCTTGTTGTTGTAGTGCATGCCAGTGCCGCTCATGCGCGAATTGCCCTTGAGGACGACGGCGGGCAGGTCGGTATAAATGACATCCTCATCAGGCAGGATGATGAGCTGTTCGCTGCGTACGTCAAGTGCATCGTTTTGGGCGTCTTGCTGGCGGTGCAAATGGGCCTTGCCGTTCATGACGATGCGTTTGCCGCCCTGTTCCATGACGGCGGTGTTGGCCGTCCCGACGGTGATGGGGTTGGCTTCTTGCTGGCCGATCGCACGCGGGGCAGTGACATGGTACGAATCGTCATCGGGGAAGTGCTCCACGTATTTGCCTTCCATGCGATTGATGGGTTTGCCCTGGGGGTCGGTGCGCAGCATGACAAAGTCGCGCGCCCAGGAATCCATTTCGTGTGTCAGACGGCGTGGCGGATCGACGGGAATGGCGCGTTGTGCGTAGTCGGCAGCCCACCAGGTGCAGGCCACCAGTGCAATCAACAACAATAATGCGATTAGTGCGGGAAGTCGCTCTTTCATGCCTGGCCGATGGGTTATTGGATGGCGCCTGCGCCCAGCAGGCCCGGCGCCATCATGAAGGGGCCGAGCCGGCCCTGCGAGGCCAACAGCAGGTCGCAGCATTCGCGTACCGCACCGCTGCCGCCTGGCTGCGAGGCGACCCAGTGCGCCGCCTGAGTGATATAGCCCGGCGCGTTGGGCACGCTTGCGGCAAAGCCCGCGCGCTGCATGGCCGGCAGGTCGATGATGTCGTCACCCATAAAGCCTGTCTGGTTGAGCGCGACGGCGTGTCGTTGTGCGAGTTCCGTCAGGGCACCGGCCTTGTCGCGGATGCCTTGCATGACGTCGGCAATCCCGAGTTCCGCTGCACGGCGGCTCACGATGGGGCCCGAACGCCCGGTAACGAGTGCGATTTTCAGGCCGCCCTCGGTGAGCAGGCGCAGGCCATGGCCATCCAGGGTATGGAACCGTTTCAGTTCCTCGCCGTTTTCACCGTAGTACAGACTGCCGTCGGTCAGTACGCCATCCACGTCGAAGACCATCAGGCGCACCGCGGCGGCACGTTCGCGCACGGCAGGCGGAATGCGGGCCAGCACCAGCGCTTCGGCGGGGTGGGGAGAAGAGCGGGGGATATTCATATTCATACTACCTTGGCTGCCATCAGATCATGCATATGCAAAGCGCCCAGCAGGGCTCCACTGGCGTCGACAACCAGCATCTGGTTGAGCCGTTGCTCGTCCATGAGGCGGGCGGCATCGACGGCCAGCGCGTCGGGGCCTATGCTGCGCGGCATACGGGTCATGCCCTGAGCGACGGTCAGATTGCGGATGTCGCCATGGCGTTCGATGAGGCGGCGCAAGTCGCCGTCGGTGAAAATGCCGACCGGTTTACCCGACGAATCTAACACGATGGTCATGCCCATGCCTTTTGCGGACATTTCTTCGAGGGCGGGGAAGAGTTTGGCGTCCTCCGCGACCAGCGGCAGGGCGGCGCCATCGCGCATGACGTCGCGTACGTGAGTCAGCAAACGGCGGCCCAGGGTGCCACCGGGATGCGACCGGGCAAAGTCCTCGGGGCCGAAACCGCGAGCCTCCAGGCAGGCGACAGCGAGCGCATCGCCCAATGCCAGCGCAGTCGTCGTGCTGGCCGTGGGGGCCAGATTCAGCGGGCAGGCTTCTTGAGCCACGCTGGTGTCCAGGTGCAGGTCTGCCAATTGCGCCAATTCGGATGCGGGGTTGCCGGTGATGGCGACCAGGCGGGCGCCCATGCGGCGGGCGACCGGCAGGATGGTGAGCAACTCCTGGCCCGAACCGGAGTGCGAGACCGCAATCAGGACATCGTCGCGGGTGATCATGCCCAGGTCGCCATGTATGGCCTCGGCGGCATGGACAAAAAACGCGGGAGTCCCGGTCGAGGCAAAGGTGGCGGCGATTTTGCGGGCGATATGGCCCGTCTTGCCGATGCCGCTGACGACAACCCGGCCGCGACAGGCCAGGAGCAGTTCTACGACGCGCGTAAAGTCGCCGTCCAGCCGGGCGGACAGGTCGACGATGGCCTGGGCTTCGATTTGCAGCGTGCGGCGTGCCGAATCGAGTGCCGTGTCAGGCGAGAGAGTGGGATGATCGGTCATGAGCGGATTTTAATCGCAGTATGGTCAGTTGCCGCCGGTCGGGGGCTATGGCATGCTGGCGCGGCAAAATTTCGTTTTTACTCGTTTTTTACTTAGACAGGTTTCTCATCATGTCCTCGTTTCCCGCGCCCGTATTGGGCACGCCCTTGTCTCCCTCGGCTACCCGCGTCATGCTGCTGGGCAGCGGGGAGCTCGGCAAGGAAGTCATCATTGCGTTGCAGCGGCTCGGTGTCGAGGTCATTGCCGTCGATCGCTATGCCGACGCGCCGGGTCACCAGGTCGCACATCGTGCGCACGTGATCACGATGACGGATCCCGAGGCCTTGCGGCGCGTGATCGAGCAAGAGCGCCCCGACGTAGTAGTGCCCGAGATCGAGGCGATTGCGACAGACGTGCTGGTGGCGCTGGAGGCGGCTGGCGCCGTGCGCGTCACGCCGACTGCGCGGGCGGCGCAACTGACGATGAATCGCGAGGGCATCCGCCGCCTGGCGGCAGAAACCCTGAACCTGCCGACTTCACCATATCGCTTCGTGGATACCGAGGCGGCGCTGCGCGAGGCCATCGAGGGCGGTATCGGCTATCCCTGCGTGGTCAAGCCGGTGATGTCCTCCTCCGGCAAAGGTCAGTCGGTGATTCATGGCGCCGACGAGATTGCCGCTGCCTGGCAATATTCCCAGGAAGGCGGCCGTGTCGGTGCGGGCCGCATCATCGTCGAGGGGTTCATCAAGTTCGATTACGAAATCACCTTGCTGACCGTACGTGCGCGGGCCGCAGACGGCAGTATCGAAACGTATTTCTGCGACCCGATCGGCCATCGTCAGGTGGACGGCGATTATGTCGAGAGTTGGCAACCGCATCCGATGTCGCCGGCGGCGCTGGAGCGTGCCCGCGATATCGCCCGTGCCATCACGGGGGATCTGGGCGGCATGGGGGTCTTTGGTGTCGAGTTGTTTGTGGCGGGCGACCAGGTCTGGTTTTCGGAGGTCAGCCCCCGGCCACATGACACAGGGATGGTGACGATGATTTCGCAGGTGCAAAGCGAGTTCGAGTTGCACGCGCGCGCGCTGTTGGGTTTGCCGGTCGATACGTCGCTGCGCCAACCGGGTGCCAGCAGCGTTATTTATGGCGGAGTCGACACCAAGGGCGTGACGTTTCATAACGTCGCCCAGGCGCTGGCTGAGCCGGGTACTGATGTACGGCTGTTCGGCAAACCGGAATCGTTTATTAAACGTCGTATGGGCGTGGCATTGGCGGTTGCTGCCGATGTGGACGCGGCCCGGGAAAAGGCCAAGCGCGTGTCGTCGACGGTGGCCGTCCAGGCCTGACCGCGTTGCATGCAGAATGCCGTGGCACCGCCTGCCACGATGAAAGCGCCTCCCCAAGGGGGCGTTTTTGTTTTGGGGCGGCCCTGCAATGGGAAGACCCCCACGCTGCGCCTCCGGCTTGCTGCCCCCCCAGGGGGCATTTTTGTTTTGGGGCGGCCCAGCAACAAAAAATTCACCACCCATTTGATTTTCGTCATGGCATGACGATTTGTGGGTGGAATCGTCACGACTTATGCATTCTGCAGCCGTATGATGCCGCGATTGCATTTCCAAGTTTCTTGATGGCGGATGGTCGACTTG
The DNA here is from genome assembly GCF_054781015.1 of Bordetella muralis. Taxonomy (NCBI): domain Bacteria; kingdom Pseudomonadati; phylum Pseudomonadota; class Betaproteobacteria; order Burkholderiales; family Alcaligenaceae; genus Bordetella; species Bordetella muralis. The sequence continues at coordinate 415,630 of NZ_BAAGVF010000001.1, forward strand.
TGCGCATCGCTGCGCATGAGTCAGTTGTCTTCATGTTCTATTTGTTCGATAATTTCAGAAATTTCTGAATTCAAAGTAACAAAATTATGCCGCTTAGCCCTCAAACAGAACGATTCGTACTGCATTTCGGCGAAATGGGCAGCCGCTGGGGCGTGAATCGCACCGTCGGGCAGATGTACGCATTGCTGTTTCTGTCGCCACAGCCATTACATGCAGACGACATCGCAGAGGCGCTGGGTTTTTCGCGCTCGAACGTCAGTATGGGGCTCAAGGAGTTGCAGTCCTGGCGATTGGTCAAGCTGGTCCATCGAGTCGGTGACCGGCGCGACTATTTCGAGACGCCTAAAGACGTTTGGGAGATCTTTCGCATCCTGATGGAGGAAAAGCGCAAGCGTGAAATCGATCCGACGTTGACGCTGCTGCGCGATACCTTGCTTGAGCCGCCCAAAGGTGAGTCAGAGGCTTATGCCCAGCAACGCATGAACGAGATGCTCGAACTCATCGAGTTGACAACGGGGTGGTTCGATGAAGTGCATGGCCTGCCTCCAGAGACGTTGCAACGCCTGATGCAGTTAGGGAAAAGGGTGCAAAAGGCCTTGGATTTTGCCGGCAAGCTGCGAGGCCGGGATTGACGTCGTGGCGTATATAGAGAAAGTTATGAAGTTGCCTTGTAGGTCCTTGTCAAGAAAGCGTCGGTTTACTCCTGATTTTCTTGGTCCCCGCGGCACACCCGCTGGGTTTATTCACGCCGTTGAGAGTATCGTATGCAACACTCATTGCGTCGGCTGTGGTCCACGCATGCCGTCGGGGTTCGTTGCCTGTCCGGGGAGAGCGGTCCATGGTTGATCTAGACGTTGTGAACCTGTCGCGGTTTCAGTTTGCCGCGACCGCGATGTACCACTTCATTTTTGTGCCGCTGACGCTAGGGTTGTCGTTCATCCTGGCCATCATGGAAAGTGTGTACGTCATGACGGGCCGGGACATCTGGCGCCGGATGACGATGTTCTGGGGCACATTATTCGGCATCAATTTTGCCTTGGGTGTGGCGACCGGCGTGGTGATGGAGTTCCAGTTCGGCATGAACTGGTCCTATTACAGCCACTACGTAGGCGATGTGTTCGGTGCGCCGTTGGCACTTGAAGGCCTCATGGCTTTCTTCCTCGAGGCCACGTTCGTTGGTCTGTTTTTCTTTGGTTGGAATCGCCTGTCCAAGGTCGGCCATTTGGTGGTGACATGGCTGGTGGCGTTCGGCACGAATTTCTCGGCGCTATGGATTCTGATTGCCAATGGGTGGATGCAGAATCCAGTTGGTGCGGTGTTCAACCCCGATACCATGCGGATGGAAATGACCGATTTTGCTGCGGTCATCTTCAACCCGGTCGCTCAGGCCAAATTCGTTCATACCGTGAGCGCAGGGTATGTCGCTGGGGCGATGTTCGTCATGTCGATCAGCGCCTGGTATCTCTTGCGTCGCCGTCACGTGGATCTGGCCAAGCGCTCCATGGCCGTGGCCGCCAGCTTTGGTCTGGCCGCATCGCTGTCTGTGGTGGTGCTGGGAGACGAAAGCGGCTATCTGACCACCGAGCATCAGAAAATGAAGATCGCGGCGATAGAGGCCATGTGGCACACCGAGCCGGCGCCGGCCAGTTTCAATCTGTTTGCGATTCCAAACCAGGCTGAGCGCAAAAACGATTTTGCCATCGAGATTCCGTATGTGATGGGCATCATCGGTACTCGTTCACTGACGACGCCACTACTCGGTATTGACGATCTGGTGAGGCGGGCGGAGTTCCGCATTCGCGAGGGCATCGTGGCATACCAGGCGATGGAGCGCATCCGGAAAAATCCCGGCGACGCCGAAGCGCGCATGGTGTTGGACAAAGGTTGGCCCGATTTGGGGTACGCCTTGTTGGTCAAGCGTTATCAGTCTGACCTGAGCAAGGTCACCGATGCCGATATCAAAAAGGCAGCGCTGGACACGATCCCGAATGTGGCGCCGCTGTTCTGGGCTTTCCGCATCATGGTCGCAGTGGGAATGTATTTGATCGCCTTTTTTGCGGTCGCATTCTGGTTGGCGTCGCGCGGGCGTCTGGATAGCCGGCCGGCCTTGTTGAAGATCGCACTGTGGAGCCTGCCGCTGCCGTGGGTGGCGATCGAAGCCGGCTGGTTTGTCGCCGAGTACGGACGTCAACCCTGGGTGATCGAAGGCGTCCTGCCTACGTACTATGCCGCCTCCGGGCTGACGTTTACCGATCTGGCAATCAGTTTGGGGATATTCCTGGTGTTGTACACCGTGCTGTTGATTGTGGGCGTGAAAGTCATGTTGCACGCGATCAAAGCCGGGCCCAAGACCGAGGCGCCCACATCGCGTCCCACCCAGGCCGACCCCGTGGCGGCTGCTGTTGATGCCTACTGAGCACGGAGACCGCACATGGAAACGTTGATTCCTTTTGACTACGCGACACTGCGCGTGGTGTGGTGGGGGCTGTTGGGCTTCCTGCTGATTGCTTTCGCCGTGATGGACGGCTTTGATCTGGGTATTGCGGCGTTGTTGCCGGTGGTGGCGCGCACTGATGCCGAACGGCGCGTGGTCATCAATGTCGTGGGCCCTGTCTGGGAGGGCAACCAGGTCTGGCTGATTACCGCGGGTGCTGGTGTGTTTGCGGCGTGGCCTCTGTTGTACGCGGCTTCGTTCTCGGGCTTTTATCTGGCGATGATGCTGGTGCTGATCGCGTTGATTGTGCGGCCGGTAGGCTTTAAGTATCGCAGCAAGATGGAAGGCACGCGCTGGCGCAATACCTGGGACTTCGTGCTTTGCGGCTCGGGAGTGGTGGCTGCTCTGGTGTTTGGGGTGGCCATGGGCAATCTGATTGTGGGTGTGCCGTTTGGCTTTGACAGCAATACGCTGCGGCCGGAATACCACGGGCATTTTTATCAGCTGTTCAGTCCGTTTGCCTTGCTGGCTGGGGTGTTGAGCGTGGTCATGTTGATCATGCACGGCGCGGTGGTGCTGGCGTGGCGTACCGAGGGCGCCGTGGCGGCGCGTGCGCGTCAGGCAGGCCGTATTGCCGCGGTGCTGACTGCGGCGTTGTTTGCGGCGGGCGGGTTCTGGGTTGCGGGCGGTCTGGACGGACATGTCGTTGTCAGCGCGACGAATACGCTGGCGGCGTCGGACCCCGCGCTCAAAGAGGTCTCGGTACAGGCCGGCGCATGGATGGCGAATTTTGAAAAATGGCCTGTTGCCTGGATTGCGCCGGCATTGGGCGTGGGTGGCGCGTTGATCGTGGCATTGCTGCTGAGCGTTCGGGTGAATTGGCTGGCCTTCGTCGTGTCGTCATTGGCAGTGGCCGGCGTCATTCTGACGGTGGGGCTTGCGCTGTTTCCGTTCCTGATGCCGTCCTCGACCGTGCCGCGTTTCGGGCTGACGATATGGGATGCATCATCCAGTCATCTGACGTTATGGATCATGCTGCTGGCCGTGGCGTTCTTCATGCCCATCATCACGGTCTACACCGCGTGGGTTTATCGCGTCATGCGCGGCAAGGTCACGACCGAGTCGATCTCGGGTACGCCCAATTCTTATTAGCCGATCCTATTATCAGGAGCGTAAACGTATGTGGTATTTCTCGTGGATTCTGGGCTTGAGTCTGGCCTGTGCGTTTGGCATTTTGAACGCCATGTGGTTTGAACTGCGTGAAGGTGAGGAACACGATCCTATTCGGCTGGCCAAGGCATCTGAGCGCACGTGACGAGCACGCAGTTTGATGCTGTTGATACGGCATCCGGTTCGGGGACTGAGGCAGCCAGGCTCGCGCGTGAACAATCGCGTTGGTTGAGTGCGCAGGCGCGCGTGCCGCGGCTGCCGCTCATTGTGGCTGTCGGGGCGCCTCTGTTGGGTGGGGTGCTGCTAGTGGTGCAGGCTTGGCTGTTGGCCAGGGTACTGGATGCGGCAATTGTCAGCCAGGCGCCTCGCAGTGCATTGCTGGGCGATATCGCGCTGATCATTGTCCTGATGTTGGTTCGAGCGGGCCTGGCCTGGGCCAGTGAACGGGCGGGAGCCCACGCGGCTGAAAGCATCAAACAACGTATTCGTGTGGCCTTGTTCGATCGCCTGGTGGGCCGGGGTCCCGTGTGGTCGCGGACGCAAGTGTCTGGGGAATTGGCTAGCGCCATTGTCGATCAGGTCGAGGCGCTGGACGGGTTCTTTTCGCGGTATCTGCCTGCAGCGGTATCGGCGGCGATATTGCCGCTGGCATTTGCGGTGGTGCTGTTGCCCTTTGATTGGATCGCGGGCTTGCTGTTGCTCGTGACGGCGCCATTGATTCCGCTGTTCATGGCATTGGTGGGATGGGGCGCCGAGGCGGCAAGCCGGCGGCATGTACGCGCGTTTGCCAGGCTATCCGGATTTTTCGCCGATCGTCTGCGCGGCCTGTCCACCCTGAAACTCTACGGCCGTGCTCAAGCCGAGGCCTCGTCGGTCGCCATGGCCAGCGAGGCCGTGCGCAAGCGCACGCTGTCAGTATTGCGCATTGCTTTTCTGTCGTCGGCGGTGCTGGAGTTTTTTGCAGCATTGGGCGTTGCCGGGATGGCCGTGTATTTTGGTTTGTCGTACCTCGGGTTTCTCGATGTGCGGGCGACGCCGTTGACGCTGCAAGTCGGGTTTTTCTGTTTGTTGATGGCGCCGGAGACTTATGCGCCATTGCGTCAATTTGCGGCGCACTATCATGATCGTGCGGCGGCGCGTGCAGCGGCAGCGCAGATTGCCGCATCGTTCGAGGGCTTGCCCGACACGTCGGCGCTGTTCGGCGATTCGGATATTGCCGCCGTGGAGCCAGTCGAGGTGCATGCCGCCGTTGCCTCCGATGAGGACAGCGCCAAGCATTCGTCCAGTGGCGGCTCTGGCGTAGCCGTTTCCGCCGATGCCCGGGCAGTGGTGCAATGGGGCGCCACTCATGTCACGGGTACATCGGCCGACACATGTGCCGCGGGGTTTGCGGTGTCGGTGCACGGCCTGAGTCTTCAAGCGCCGGGGCGTATTTCGCCAGTGATGGACGATGCGTCGCTGTCGTTGTCGGCGGGCGAGCATGTCGCTCTGATGGGGCCTAGCGGCAGCGGCAAGACGACTTTGCTGGAAGTCCTCTCTCGTTTGCGTCCCTGCGCAGGACACATCATGCTGGACGATGTGCCGCTGGCTGAATGGGATGAAACCCTGCTGCGTGAGCGTGTGGCTTTGATCGGTCAGCGGCCCTTTTTGTTTGCGGCCAGTATTGCCGACAACATCCGTTTGGGGCGGCCGCAGGCAACCGACGAACAAGTTATCGAGGCCGCCCGGCGCGCCCGCGTCATGACGTTCGCCGAACCATTGCGCGAGGGGTTGGATACGATGCTGGGGCCGCGCGGCCGCGGTTTGTCGGGCGGGCAGGCGCAGCGCGTGGCGCTGGCACGCTTGTTTCTGCGAGATCCCGGCCTGATTTTGCTCGATGAGTCCACGGCCTCTCTCGACGAGACCACGCAGTCCCAGGTCCTGGACGAAATCCTGGCATTTGCGCACGGACGAACATTGTTGCTGGCAACGCATGCTTCAGCCGTGGCGCAGCGCTTGCCGCGAACGGTCACGCTGATCGATGGCAAATTGGAGCCGGCATGACAGCATTGCTGCGTTTGTTGCCGGCTTTATACCGTCGTCGTCTGGGGGCTTTGCTGGGTGCGCTGTTTCTGGCGTTGCTCACCATCGCAGCCGGTGTCGGCTTGCTGGGTGTATCAGGTTGGTTTCTCAGCGCTGCGGCCTTGGCCGGCGCAGGCTCTGTTTTTAATCTTTTTGTCCCGTCTGCGTTGGTGCGCTTGTTGTCTTTCGTGCGTATCGCGGCGCGTTACGCTGAGCGACTGGTAGGGCATGCTGCCACGTTGCGCTTATTGACGGACCTGCGCAGCCGCGTGTTCGAGGCGCTGGTGCGTCTGACGCCGCGTCAGTTGGGGCGTTATCGCGATGGCGATCTGGTGGCTCGCCTGACAGGAGATGTGGATGCGCTGGATACGGTGTTCTTGCACGTGCTGACACCGATGGTCACGTCGGCGATTGCCGCCGCAGTGTTGGCTGTGGTGGTGGGCGTCTGGGTGCCGGCAGCGGGGTGGGTATTGGCGGGCGCGATGTTGATGGCATGTGTGGTGCTGCCTGTGTGGCAGGCGCGCGCTGCGCGCTTGCCAGGCTTGGCGATCCAGGAAAGTCAGGCGGCGTTGCGTGCCATGACGTTGGAGACGGTGGAAAGCCACGCCGACGTCGTGGCGCTGTCGGCGATCGATCAAGTACGGACCGGCTTTATGTCGCAATGCGCGGATATGACACGTGCGCGCAAAGCGCAGGTACGTGTTGCCGCCAATGGAGCATGGGCCTTGCAGGTTTTGGCGGGCCTCAGTGTATTGGCGATCTTGTGGTTTGGCTTGGACGAGCTCAGCCGGCAGCGTCTGAGCGGGCCGTTGTTGGCGGGATTGCTGTTGGCAGTCATTGGCATTTTTGAAGTGGCGGGGCCGCTGATGCGAGGGGCGGCGCGGCTGGGGGGCGCGGTGGCGGCGGCACAGCGGATTCAGGCGGTGGTCGAACAAGCGCCGGACGACGCTGGTCCAGACCGGCACGTGCCATTGCCCGCGCGGGGCGCGATCGAGCTCGACCAGGTGTCCTTTGCCTATCCCGCAGCTGTCGGCGGGCTGGGGCCGCTGGTGTTGAATACCGTCAGTCTGCGCATCGAGCCTGGTGAGCGTGTGGCGATTACCGGGCCGAGCGGTTCGGGTAAATCGACGCTCTTGCAACTATTGCTGCGGCTGGAGGACCCCGTGTCCGGTTGTATTCGTTTCGGAGGGATCGATCTGCGGCACGCGTCGTTGGCCGACCTGCATCGCCGCATTGCGTGGCTTGCCCAGGATGCGCCTGTTTTCCTGGGGACATTGCGGACCAATTTACTGATTGGCGACGCGGGGGCGGACGATGCCATGCTGTGGTCCGCCTTGGATGCCGCACGCCTGGGGGATTTCGTGCGTGGCCTGCCCGATGGTCTGGATACCTGGGTGGGTGAAACTGGCGCGAGTTTATCGGTAGGACAGGCGCGGCGGCTGTGTCTGGCCCGCGCGTTGTTGACGTCTTGCCCCGTCCTCGCCTTGGACGAGCCGACGAGCGGCCTGGACGAAGCCGCGCAGGCGGCATTCTTCAATGATCTGGCTCACGCCACGGCGGGGCGTACCGTAGTGCTGGTAACGCATGCCGCCCTGCCGCAGGGCGCGGTTGATCGCTGTCTGGTTTTGCGGGATGGTTGTCTGAACGTTTCTGTTCTGGCTTAACCGCATCGGCGCGGTTATAGTTCGCCTTGCTTCAATTTCCCCCGGGGTAGGCCCATGCAGACTGACACCGTCGAACTCATTCGGCGCACTATCCGCAGCATCCCCGATTGGCCTCGCCCGGGTGTGGTGTTCCGCGACATTACGCCATTGTTACAAGACCCGCGCACGTTCCGTGTCTTGATTGATCTTTTTGTCTATCGCTATATGCGGCAGCGCCTGGATTTGGTCGCGGGCGTCGACGCGCGCGGCTTCATTATCGGCAGTGTGCTGGCCTACGAACTGAATCTGGGTTTCGTGCCTGTGCGCAAGAGCGGCAAACTGCCGTATCGCACAGTGGCAGAGGAATACTCGCTCGAATATGGCAACTCGTCGGTGGAGATCCATACGGATGCCGTGCGTACCGGCCAACGGGTGCTGTTGGTGGATGATCTGATCGCTACGGGCGGCACGATGCTGGCCGCGATCAAATTACTGCAGCGTCTCGGTGCGAACGTTGTCGAGGCGGCGGCAATTATCGATTTGCCGGAGTTGGGTGGCTCGGGCAAGATCGCCGCGACCGGCACACCCTTGTTCACGGTATGTAGTTACGATAGCGTGGAGTGAGGCCGCTGCCTCAGGCGGCGTCTGGGATTGTCGCCCACGAGCCCGGATCGGTCAGGCGTGGCTGGATAAAGTCCAAAAACGCCCGCGTCTTGGCGGGAATCGTGCGCGAGGGCAAGAGGGCGAATAGAGGAATCGGGGTCAAGGCCCAGTCGGGCAATACCGGCACGAGCCCTTTGTTTTGAATTGGCTGGCCGATGGTGTCGAAATATAGCAGCGGGGCAATGCCCAGCCCCTGACCCGCCAGGCGCGACAGCATGCTGACATTATTGGCGGCGAGGCGCCCGGACACGGCGACACGTTCGACCTTGTCACCGGAGTGCAGTACCCAATAAGAATAGGCCTCGCTCATCGCGGGGCGCAGGCACTCGTGATGCCCCAGATCGGCGGGCGACCGTGGTGTGCCATGCAAGGCCAGATACTGGGGCGAGGCATATAAACGATGCTCCAGCAGCACGATCTGGCGTGCGACCAAGTTGGAGTCGGGTTGCCGGCCAAAACGCAGCACGAGGTCAAAGGGGTTGCTGATCGGATCGATCGGCTGCATGTTCAGATCAAAATCGCATTCGATATCCGGATACTGGGCACGAAACCCCTGGATCACCGCAGGCAGGAATAACTGCGCCAGGCTCGAAGGCATCGACACCCGCAGACGTCCTTTCGGCTGCGCGGCCATGTCGAGCAACTGATCATGAGCGACGCGGACTTCTTCGATAATGGGTCGGCAGCGTTCAAAGTACATCAGGCCGGCTTCGGTCAGATCGATGCGCCGGGTGCTGCGATTGAGCAGCTTCATGCCGATATTGTGCTCGAGATCGCTCACACGCCGCGACAGCGTCGACGCGGGGATGTTGAGCGCCTCGGCGGCATGGCTGAAATTTTTGCGCTTGGCGACCTCGACAAACAACGCGATGTCGTTTAGCTGGATATCCATGTGATTCTGTATGTTGCGTGCTGGATATAGACAATATCCCAACACTACCAAGAATGTATGCAGCAAAAATGGAAATAACTGTTCCGTTTGCTGGACTAACGCTCGCTGCTATTCAGGGCAAGCCCGTTATTTGTAGGGCGAAGCGGTCTTGATAGGACGTGAATACGGGGAAAACGTTCCTGGTCGCCCTATGAATAGGACTAGTCTGGAGTTCAACTAATATATGACGGAGCAGATGGCTGTCAGACAGCTGGCACAGCGTAAGTGAGGTGGCGTTGATGAAAGGGGGATCCCTCATCAACCATTCGCCCGTTAGTTATAGGTTATAGGGCGTCTGCCGAACACGTGTCAGGCCGACCGTCTCTGCGCCGCGATTGAACAGCCGCGAGCGGTCCGCCGCGGCCCATCATGAGCGACATTGTCGCGAATGTTGTTCAAATGCAACGTTGGTTATTCGCAAATGATCACAAGCCGTCAGGGAATTTGAGGTGGTTGAGCTAAGACAAAACCACCGTCCTTCCTGGGGCTGCCGCCGATTGCTGCGTTGCAAGTCATGGTTTACCCGCATTTATGGAAAACACCTCTCCAAATTTGTGGTTAATCCCTATTGCCCAAGGAAAGATACTTCTAACCGTACATGCGTCGTCCGACGTTGCCCTTGGCATAAAGCGGGTCACGCATGCCCTTTCCTGTCACATCGCTTTAGGAAATCATGATGAAAAAAACGCTACTGGCCGTTGCGCTGGCCGCCGGCTTCGCAGGCGTGGCTCAAGCCGAAACCTCGGTTACGCTGTACGGCCTGATTGACGCAGGTATTGGTTACAACCAAGTCAAGGGCGCGAATGGCGACAAAGCCAGCCGTATCGGCGCTGTGGACGGCGTGAACAGCGGTTCGCGTTTCGGTCTGCGCGGTTCCGAAGACCTGGGCGATGGCCTGAAGGCTGTTTTCACCCTGGAAGGCGGTTTCTCGCCCAACAACGGTAATTCCTCGCAAGGCGGCCGCCTGTTTGGTCGTCAAGCCACCGTTGGTCTGCAAAGCGACAGCTGGGGTCAACTGGACTTCGGTCGTCAAACCAACTTGGCTTCCAAGTACTTCGCTGGCATCGATCCCTCGGGCATCAGCTACGACCAAGCCACCATGGGTACGTCGTTCAGCTCGGCCAACACCGTCCGTCTGGACAACATGGTGTTGTACCAAACCCCGTCTTTCTCGGGCTTCAAGTTCGGCGTCGGTTACTCGTTCAACGCTGACGACAATGCTGACACCGGCGGTAATTTCCGTACCAACGAAAACAACCGTGTGTTGACCGTTGGTGCTCGCTACCAGAACGGCCCGTTGGATGTGGCTCTGTCGTATGACAACTTCCGTCCGGACAGCGGCCGTGTCAAGGGTCAATACGACACCGACAAGGTCCAGTCGTACATCCTGGGCGCTGCTTATGACTTCGAAGTGGTCAAGGTTTCGGCTGCTTTCGGTCAAACGTTCGGCGGCTGGTTCGTCGGCACGAGCATTGATGGCTTGAGCGACGTAGACGGCACGGGCCTGGGTAGCTGGAAAATCGCTGACGGTTCGCGTGTTAACTCCTACCTGTTGGGCGTGAGCGCTCCGATCGGTGGCGCCAGCAACATCTGGGCCTCCTGGCAGCGCGCTGACGTCAACAACAGCCGTCTGGCTGGCGACGACGCCACGAGCAACACGTTCAGCCTGGGTTACACCTATGACCTGAGCAAGCGTACCAACCTGTACGCGATGGGTTCGTACGGCGACAACTGGGCATTCCAAGAAGACCAGCGCAGTACCGCTGTGGCAGTCGGCTTGCGTCACCGCTTCTAAGTACCTCACACGTCCCGGCGCGGGTTGACGAATGTATGGTCTTCTCCGTTATCCATCGAGTGACAACTGACCCCGCGAAGGTTTGCGCCGGGCGTGTGTAGTACCTAGAAAGGGGGGCCTCTTCGGAGGCCCCCCACTTTTTGTGGTTTGGATTGTGGGGCGGCGATGGGGTGGCCCAAAGCGACGGCTACATGCCGGCGCCATACTAAAACGGCCCAGAGCAACGCCCCAGGCCGTAGTGGCAAAACAATGTCGTGATGATTACAGGAACAGCTTGTAGGCCGGATTGTCCGTTTCGTTCCAGTGGGGATAGCCCAGCTCTGCCACAAAGGTCTTGAACAATTTCTTGTCCGACGGCGGGACCTGGATGCCGATCAGGATGCGGCCATAGTCGGCGCCTTGATTCCGGTAGTGGAACAGGCTGATGTTCCAGTTGGGGTTCATCGCATTCAAAAAGCGCATCAGCGCGCCCGGACGCTCCGGGAACTCAAAGCGATACAGCAACTCGTTGCTGGCCAGGGCGGAGTGCCCGCCCACCATGTGGCGCAAGTGCATTTTGGCCATTTCATCATGGGTCAGATCCAAAGTGTCAAAACCGTGGCGCCGGAAGTTTGCCGCGATTTTGTCTGACTCGGCCGGCGAGTTGATCTGAACGCCGACAAAAACGTGTGCGCGTTGGGCGTCGGATATCCGATAGTTGAATTCAGTGACGCTGCGATTGCCCACCAGCTCGCAGAACTTGCGGAAACTGCCGCGCTGTTCGGGCATGGTTACGGCAAAGACGGCTTCGCGCATTTCGCCGACCTCGGCACGCTCGGCGACGAAACGCAAGCGGTCGAAGTTCATATTGGCGCCGCAGGCGACCGCGACCAGCGTTTTGCCTTTGAGTTTGTGTTCGGCGGCGTATTGCTTGGCTGCCGCGACGGCCATGGCGCCCGCGGGCTCTAGCACGCTGCGCGTGTCGGTAAAGACGTCTTTGATCGCAGCGCAGATCGCGTCAGTATCGACCACCACGAAATCGTCCACGTATTTGCGCGTGAGACGGAACGTTTCGGCACCCACCATTTTGACCGCCGTGCCATCGGAAAACAGGCCGACGTCATTGAGTTGCACGCGCCGTCCGGCGCGCACACTGCGCAGCATGGCGTCCGAGTCTTCGGTCTGGACACCAATGATTTTGATCTCCGGCCGCAGCTGTTTGACATAGGCTGCGACGCCAGAGACTAATCCGCCGCCGCCGATCGCGACAAAAATGGCGTCGATGGGGCCAGGGTGCTGGCGCAAAATCTCCATCCCGATCGTGCCTTGGCCCGCGATGACATCCGGGTCGTCAAAGGGGTGGACGAACGTGAGTTTTTCTTTCTTTTCCAACGTCACTGCATGGGCATAAGCATCGGAAAAGCTTTCGCCTGCCAGCACGACTTCGCCGCCCAGGCTGCGCACGGCGTCGATCTTGACCTGCGGACTGGTGGTCGGCATGACGATGACCGCACGGCATCCGAGCCGGCGGGCCGACAGGGCCACGCCCTGGGCGTGGTTGCCCGCGGATGCTGCGATCACACCGCGATTGCGGGCCGCCGGGGTCAGGTTGGCCATCTTGTTGTACGCACCGCGCAGCTTGAAGCTGAACACTGCCTGAGTATCTTCACGCTTGAGCAGAATCGTGTTCGAAATTCGCTGAGACAACTGCGTGGCGGTTTCGAGGGGGGATTCGACTGCGACGTCGTAGACCTTTGAGGTCAGGATGCGTTTGAGATAATCGTCAGACATGATGGCGTAGAAGGCCGGGTGAGAGAAATAAGGCGTGGGCCAGATTACCACAGCGTCCGGCGCGACTTTGCCGTCCGGGCTACACTGCCGCCCATCCGGTATCGATTGATCGATTTTCGCGCGCAGCATTGCGCCTTGAATGGGCCAAACGCATGTCGCGTGTGCGGCTTCGCACCGCGCACATTGCCGGGGCTGTATGAGGAAATATTGGGCAACTCGTCCGTGGCGCCATGGAACAAAGTCTACTGAGTGCGGTGCATTGGTTGTTGGCGGTCTTGGCATTGCCAACAATCGGTTTGCCCGCCATCTTTTTGATCAGTCTGATCTCGGCGACGCTGTTGCCTCTGGGATCGGAGCCGGCCGTCTTCGGGTTCGTGAAGCTGGCCCCCGATATGTTTTGGCCGGCCGTCCTGGTGGCCACGGCGGGCAACACCATCGGCGGCGCGATCAGCTACGCCATGGGGCTGGGCGCGCATCGGGCCCTGGAACGCTGGCGTGAGAAGCATCCCCACCTGTCTTCGGAGGGTGGGGAGCCGGTCATGGACAAGAATATGCGCAGCCGCTGGCATCAGTACGCCCAGCAATGGTTGCATCGTATGGGACCGCCCGCTCTGCTGTTATCCTGGCTGCCCGCTGTAGGCGACCCCTTGTGTGCGGTGGCCGGGTGGCTGCGTCTGGCATTCTGGCCCTGCGTGCTGTACATGGCCATTGGGAAATTGGCTCGCTATACGGTGATGACCGCGGGCCTGTTATGGTTTTTCCCGCAGCCGGTGTAGTGCTGTGAGATGGTCAGCTATATATTCAAGCCTGTCTTAACTCATTGGGATGTATGCGTTTTTCTCGCATTACGTCGTTTCGTCCAGGGGTCGGGGACTGCGGTTTTTCCGGACGCGTCAGCACGCCGCGGGGCAATTTCTGCGCAATGTCATAAAATGATTCTTTAAGGGCCTACTCCCCGTCTTTTCATGAACGCCCCCCTCGCCAGCCAAATCCTCTCCGAGGCGATTCCGCCCGCAGCTACAGCGCGTTTGCGCGAAATTCCGTACAACTACACGTCGTTCTCTGATCGCGAGATCGTGGGCCGTCTGTTAGGCGAAGACGCCTGGCAATGGCTCTGCGATCTGCGTGGCGAACGGCGCACAGGCCGGTCCGCACGGATGCTGTACGAGGTATTGGGCGATATCTGGGTGGTACGCCGCAATCCCTATTTGCAAGACGATCTGCTCGACAACCCGAAGCGGCGCAAGCTGTTGATCGAAGCGCTGCATCATCGTCTGAGCGAGATCGACAAGCGCCGCGAGCCGGACTCGCCCACCGAAGCCGGCCATGACCCGCAGCGCGATAGCAAAGTCGTCGAGCTGTTGGCGCGCGCGCGCTCGGCCATCGCGGCGTTCGAGAGCGAGTTCGACCAGACTCAGCACCTGCGCAAGCAAGCCCAGAAAGTGCTGGGCCGTATCACAGCCAAGGACAATATCAAGTTCGACGGCCTGTCGCGGGTGTCTCACGTGACCGATGCAACCGACTGGCGCGTCGAATATCCCTTTGTCGTACTGACTCCGGATAACGAGTCCGAGATCGCCTCCCTGGTGCGCGCCTGTATCGAGTTGGGTCTGACCATCATCCCTCGCGGCGGTGGCACTGGCTATACCGGCGGGGCGATCCCGTTGACCTGGAAATCGGCCGTCATCAATACCGAGAAATTCGATACGCTGGGTGCGGTCGAGTCCTGTATTCTGCCGGGCCTGACCGAGCCCGCGGCCGTGGTGTTCGCCGGGGCAGGGGTCGTGACCAAACGCGTTGCCGAGGCTGCCGAACAGGCGGGATTCGTGTTCGCGGTGGATCCGACCTCGGCAGAGGCCTCCTGCGTGGGCGGCAACATCGCCATGAATGCAGGCGGTAAAAAAGCCGTGCTCTGGGGCACGGCGCTGGACAACCTGGCCTGGTGGCGCATGGTCGATCCCAACGGCAACTGGCTGGAGGTCACGCGCCTGGATCACAATCTGGGCAAGATCCACGATGTCGAGACCGCGCGGTTCGAGCTGAAATGGTTCGATGGCAGCGGCCAGCCCGGTGAAAAACTGCTGAAGACTGAATTGCTCGAAATCGCCGGCCGGGTGTTTCGCAAAGAAGGCCTGGGCAAAGACGTTACCGATAAATTCCTGGCGGGTCTGCCTGGCGTGCAAAAAGAGGGCTGCGATGGCCTGATCACGTCTGCGCGCTGGGTACTGCATCGCATGCCGCGTCATACGCGCACGGTCTGTATGGAGTTTTTCGGTCAGGCTCGCGATGCGATTCCGTCGATCGTCGAAGTCAAGGATTACCTGGATGGCGAGGGCCGCGCACGCGGCGCCATCCTGGCGGGCCTGGAACACCTGGACGAGCGCTATCTGCGCGCGGTGGGCTACGCGACCAAGAGCAAGCGCGGTACGCTGCCGAAAATGGTGTTGATTGGCGATATCGTCGGTGACGATGAGGACGCGGTGGCGGTCGCTGCCAGCGAAGTCGTTCGTCTGGCCAATACGCGTCACGGCGAGGGCTTTGTCGCCGTCAGTGCCGAAGCGCGCAAGAAATTCTGGCTCGACCGTTCGCGCACAGCGGCGATTGCCCGTCACACCAACGCCTTCAAGATCAACGAAGATGTGGTCATTCCGTTGTCGCGCATGGGCGAGTACACGGATCACATCGAGCGCATCAACATCGAGCTGTCGACGCGCAACAAGCTCAAGCTGCTGAATGCGCTGGACGCTTATCTATCCGAGCCTTTGCCAGTGGGCAAGGCCGAGGATGAGGATGATGAGCTCACGCGCACCCAGACGCTGGCCGAGCGGACCAGCCAGGCGATGGAGGTGCTGGCCGAGGTCCGTCGACGCTGGCAGTGGCTGCTGGACAATCTCGACTTGCCGCTACGCCAGGCATTGCCGGATCTGGCCAGTGTGGGCATGACGCCCTTGCAAGGCGCCTTGTCCGATCGTGTCGCCGCTCAACCCGATGCGCGCCTCTTTGATGTGGTGCAGGATCGCACGATACGCGTGTCCTGGAAAACCGAGGTCCTGGCGCCGCTACAGAACGTTTTTTCGGGTGCTACGGGTACGCACATCGTGGACGAGCTCAAGGCCATACACGCTCGCGTGCTAAAGGGCCGGGTATTCGTTGCGCTGCATATGCATGCGGGCGATGGCAACGTGCACACCAACATTCCGGTCAACTCCGACGATTACGAGATGCTGACCGAGGCCCATCAGGCAGTGGATCGCATCATGCAGATTGCACGGGACCTGGATGGTGTGATCTCGGGCGAGCACGGTATTGGGCTGACCAAGTATGAGTTCCTGACAGAGGCCGAACTGGCGCCATTTCAGGAATACAAGCGCCGTGTCGACCCGCGCGGGCATTTCAACGCCGGCAAACTGATGCCGGGCGCGGATTTGCGCCACGCCTGGACACCCAGTTTCAGCCTGATGGGGCACGAGTCGCTGATCATGCAGCAGAGCGATATCGGTGCGATCTCCGCATCGGTCAAGGACTGCCTGCGTTGCGGCAAGTGCAAGCCCGTCTGCGCCACGCATGTGCCGCGAGCCAATCTGCTGTATTCGCCTCGCAACAAGATCCTGGCCACGTCGTTGCTGGTGGAAGCTTTCCTCTACGAGGAGCAGACCCGTCGCGGCGTGAGCTTGAAGCACTGGGAAGAGTTCGAGGACGTTGCCGACCACTGCACGGTTTGCCACAAGTGCTACAACCCCTGTCCGGTGGATATCGATTTCGGCGACGTGTCGATGAACATGCGGGCGCTGCTGCGACGGATGGGGCGCAAGTCCTTTAACCCGGGCACGGCGGCGGCCATGTTCTTTTTGAACGCGAAAGACCCGGCCACGATCAACGCGACGCGCAAGGCCATGGTGGGCGTCGGGTACAAGGCCCAACGCCTGGCCAATGATGTGCTGTCGTCGTTTGCGCGCAAGCAGACCGCGCATCCTCCGGCCACGGTAGGCAAGCCGCCGCTGCGCGAACAGATCGTGCATTTCATCAACAAGAAAATGCCGGGCGGGTTGCCGAAGCAAAGCGCACGCAAGCTGCTCGACATCGAAGACGCGAATTACGTGCCCATCATTCGTGATCCCAAGACCACGTCGGCAGATACCGAGGCGGTGTTCTATTTCCCGGGTTGCGGATCGGAGCGTTTGTTCTCGCAAGTAGGCCTGGCCACGCAAGCCATGCTCTGGCACGCAGGCGTGCAGACTGTCTTGCCGCCGGGTTATCTATGCTGCGGTTATCCGCAGCGTGGCAACGGTATGAACGACAAGGCCGAACAGATCATCACGGATAACCGGGTGCTGTTCCATCGTGTCGCGAATACGTTGAACTACCTGGACATCAAGACGGTCGTGGTGAGCTGCGGGACGTGTTATGACCAGCTGGCTGGCTATGAATTCGAAAAAATCTTTCCGGGCTGCCGTCTGATCGATATTCATGAATATCTGCTGGAAAAGGGCATCAAGCTCGATGGCATTACCGGTACTCGCTACATGTACCACGATCCTTGCCATACGCCGATGAAGCTGCAGGATCCGATGAAGACCGTGCGTTCGCTCGTGGGCGATGGGGCGATCAAGACGGATCGCTGCTGTGGCGAATCGGGGACCTTGGCGGTGACGCGTCCTGACGTATCTACTCAGGTGCGTTTCCGCAAGCAAGAAGAACTGCTCAAGAACCAGAATACCTTGCGTCAGGATGGATACACAGGGGATATCAAAGTACTGACGTCTTGTCCGTCGTGTCTGCAAGGCTTGTCGCGCTATGAGGGCGATACGGCTATGGATGCGGATTACATCGTTGTTGAGATGGCGCGGAATATTCTGGGTGAGCAGTGGATGGAGGAGTATGTGAGGCGGGCTAACTCGGGGGGGATTGAGCGGGTGCTCGTGTAGGGGCGGTGCTTACTTAGGACGAGGTAGGGGTTCTATTGGTCGTCGAGCCGAGGCAATCGGCCCGGCCGGGCTTCACAAAGTCGGTCCGGCGCGCGGGCGCCGGACACCGCGTCGCTCACCTCGTCCGCGCCTTCGCGCTCCCTACGGTGGCTGCTCGCTCGACTTTGAGGCGCCCGGCCGGGCCGATTGCCTCGGCTCGACTAGCGGCAACTAGAGTTCCCTGCATCGCTGGCACGAGTTTCTTGCTTGGCGTTTTTCTGCAGCCGCAATGGAAGAGAGAAAGATCTTACGGTGCTGCTTTCGGCGGACGCCCTGCGCGTCCCCCTCAAGCGATCGGTCCGGGCATGCGGTAGGGGTGGCGTGGTGCCAGTTGGAAGATCTGCTTGGCCTCGATCGAGGTTGGCGACGATGATGCGTGGCGCACTGCTTTTGATGGTGCCTCGATTGCATGCGAGCGCCTCGGTCAGGGCGTCGCTTCAAGCATCTACTACATCCATGTCTGGCATCCCGCTGCGTCTCGACATGACGAGAATGGCTATAGAGGCCGCGATCGCGCGATAACAAATGCGATGCCGTGGCGTTTCGCCAGCCATTGCTATCCCGTGGCATAAGGCCAATGTGTTACCCCGTCGCCTCACGTCAATGCAGCTCGAGAGATCTTTTGTCCCGCAACGGTGCTACAGCCTCTGCATGCAGATCCCGAACGCGATGAGCGGGTGTGCAGGGCACCCGCTCATCGCAGCCCTGCAAGATCTTTCTCTTTACCCAGGCTGATGCAGAAGAATGCCAAGCAAGAAAGCCGTGCCAGCGATGTGATGAGCTTGAGTTACTGCGAGTCGATGCGGGGCAGTGGCTGCGTGGGGGCGCCTCGTTGGCGAGCGGAGTGGATGTCGAAGGGAGCGCGAACGCGCGGACGAGGTGAGCGAACGCGGTGTCCGGCGCGCAGGGCGCCGGACCGGCCACGTGAAGCCCCCACGCAGCCACTGCCCCGCATCGACGTCCAATAGCACTCAAACCTTCCGAATCCCAACCCCCGCCTTCAGCAACGCCTCTCTGAGCCCTTTGGCAAACACCAACGCATTAGGCTGATCCCCATGGATGCAAAGCGTGTCTGCTTGCACGGGAACATCACGCCCATTGACGGATCGGACGACTCGGTCCTGGACCATGCGCAGCACCTGAGCGACGGCAGTATCGACATCCTCGATCATCGCGCCCGCCTGCGTGCGAGGTGTCAGAGACCCATCGTCCTGGTAAGTGCGATCGGCAAAAACCTCGTTGGCGGCACGTAGGCCAAGTTCATTTGCAGCCTCGATGAGATAGCTGCCCGGCAAACCATAAAGGACAAGGCTTGCGTCGACATCGTGAACCGCCCGGGCGATGGCTTGCGCTAGAGGGCGGTCTTTGACGGCCATGTTGTAGAGCGCGCCGTGAGCTTTGACATGGTGCAGACGCGTGCCCTGCGTGGCAGCGACGGCGGCCAGGGCGCCGACCTGGTAGACCACCATATCGTAGGCTTCTTGCGGCGTGACCTGCATCGGGCGGCGGCCAAAGCCGACCAGATCGGGCAGGCTCGGATGGGCGCCGATTGATACGTTGTGCTTGAGCGCAGCGGCGACGGTCTTGCGCATGGTCGAGGGATCTCCACCATGAAATCCACAGGCGACGTTCGCTGAACTGACAAACTGCAGCACCGCATCGTCGTTGCCCATGTGCCAGGCGCCGTAGCTTTCGCCCATGTCGCAGTTCAGATCGATGACGAGGTTGGTGGTGGCAGTCATGGTGAAGTTCCTGATAGGACGAATGATTGTGAGTGGCCGTGAGGGTGCAACGTAGGGGCCGGATTCAGTGTTCGATGTCTAGCCGAGGATCAACATAATGCTAACCCGGACGATGTCAGATTCGCAGCAACGCTCGTAACGGTGCGAGCGCTTCCTGCAGTTGCGTGAAGGCTTCTTCGCGCTCGCCGTCGAGCCGTTGCGCTTCGTCGAGGTCGATCAATGCAAAGCGCACGCTTTGCCCAGGCCTGCGTTGTGCGAGATCGGGCAAGTCCACTGAGATGACTTGGGCGATTTTTGGATAGCCACCAGTACTCTGGCGATCCGCCATGAGGACAATGGCTTCGCCACCCGATGGGACCTGAATGGTGCCGTAGCCGGTCGCCTCGGACAGAATCTGGCGCGGCGTGGTCATGGCCAGCGGCGGGCCTTCCAGGCGGTAACCCATGCGATCAGACTGGGTGCTGATGCGGAACTCGGCATGCAAGAGATCTTGTTGCGAATCGGCAGTGAACTCGTCCCAGTGCACTCCCGGGAGCAGGCGCAGGTAGTCGCGTGTCCGTCCCGACAACGCAGACGGCATATAAACGCGGATTTGCCATAGCGCCTGAGCCAATTCGGATAGCGAGTCTGGCGCAGTGGGCAGTGATGCGTGCAGCCCGATGACATCGCCTTTGGCCAAGGCGCGCCCTGCATGACCGCCAAAGCCGCCACGAACATAAGTGCTCGTGCTGCCCAGGACAGGCGTGAGCGAATAGCCTCCATGAACGGCGAGATAGGCGCGTACGCCCGTATCCGGAGGCGCAGCGCCAAACGCCAGCACATCGCCCGCACGCGCGATCAAAGGGCGATAGCCTGCAACCGGATTGCCGTTGAGCGTAGGCTGCAAGTTGGCGCCGGTCATGGCAAAACAGGCGGGCGCCTCGAATCGCAACGTCGGACCCGTCAAGGTGATTTCCAAGGAGGCGTGATCTGCATCATTGCCCGCCAGCAGGTTCGCCAGACGATGGGCTCGCAGATCCATCGCGCCACAGACGGGGACTCCTACATGCTGGCTGCCGGTGCGGCCAAGGTCCTGGAATGTCGACAACAGACCAGGTTTGAGGACGGTAATACTCATTGTTTGGCCCCGCGCAGACGGTCAAACTCGGCCGCGTCGATCGGCACAAAGCGCACTCGATCACCGGGCTGCATCAGGGTCGAGGGCGTGCGCGCTGGATCGAATAACGATAGCGGGGTCGCACCGATGATGTTCCACCCGCCTGGCAAGCGGCTGGGATACAGCACGCTTTGACGGTTGGCGACGGCGACAGAACCGGGGGGGACTGCCGTGCGCGGTGACGCGCGGCGAGGGATATTCAAGCGTTCGTCATGTACACCGATGTACGGCAGACCTGGGGCGAATCCCAGCATGAACACCAGATTGCCCGGTTGCGTGTGCAAGGAGATGACCTCGTCGGTCGAGATCCCGGCATGCCGCGCCACCTCGTCCAGGTCGGGACCATAGTCGCCGCCATAACAGACGGGGATCTCGACATCGCTTCCTGTTTGCGTATCGGGTGTGATGCCTTGCGACAAGAGACGTTCGATTTGTGCCGCGAGCTCAGCGTAACGCGGCCCGTGGCGGCCATTGGGCTGGTAATGAACGGCCAGTGCAATGAATGACGGCACAACGTCCGTCACGCCCGGCAGCTCGGCCTGGCGCAGCAGATTCGCTGCAGCCAGGCACAGGCGGCCAATCGACATGTCGATCTGGTCGCCAAAGTAAATCATCAGGCAACGGTCGCCTTGCGGCAGAATGCGCCAGGCGGCTGAACTGGATGTGAGGGAAGATTCGTTCACCAGGGCAACCGCCTCCAGACGGGATTATTTTGCGAACAAAGAGTCCAGGTTTTTGAACGACTTGAATTCCAGAGCGTTGCCCGACGGATCCAGGAAGAACATCGTGGCCTGTTCGCCGACTTCGCCTTTGAAACGGACGTAGGGCTCGATCACGAATTTCGTGCCGGCATCGGTCAGTTTTTTGGCCAGGGTTTCCCAGTCTTCCATGGGCAGGACCGCGCCAAAGTGGCGAACCGGCACGTCATGGTCGTCGACGGCGCTGGTCGATTTGTGACCGCACTCGTCAGGCGACAAATGGGCAACGATCTGGTGGCCATAGAAGTTGAAGTCGACCCACTCAGGCGCGCTGCGCCCCTCCGGACAGCCTAGCAGCTCGCCGTAAAACGCGCGGGCTTCGGCGATGTCGCGGACGGGAAATGCGAGGTGAAAAGGGGGCAGGACGGCAGGGGTGCTCATACAAACTCCGAATCGATAAGAATAAATCAAAATAAGTGGGCCTGTGTCGCGATCCAATCACCGAGAAACTCAGCGTACGGATGGCAACCGCATGACAGATAGTGTAGCCACTGTTTTTTTGATAGAAAAACGATATTTCTTGGGTGTGAGCATCAAAAAAATCGATTATTCGATCGAGACGTATGTTGGGGGCAAGCTACGTCGTCCGGGCAGACTCATTAGGGCTTTGAGTTTGTCGTACTCACGGTCCGGGCAGGCGGTCCCCCCGAATCGAACCGTATGGCGGAAAAGCGAGCGGCGCCCACTCGGACGCCGCCCTGTCCTATCAATAACGGTCTTTCAGACCAGATCGCAGCGCACCGTAATCGGGTGGTTGCGCAGCGTCGCCAGCACGGCATCGCTGACTTCGCCGTCGACGTCTGTAATCACGTAGCCTACCTGGCCGCGTGTCTGCAGGCTTTGACTGACAATGTTCAGGCCCTGTTCGGCCAGCAGATTGTCCAACGTTCCCAATGCCCCCGGCGCGTTGCGGTGCACGTGCAAAATACGCGTCTCGCCCGCCGGTTCTTGATACGGCAGTTCCGGGAAATTGACCGCGCCTTTGGTTGTGCCTGCCTGCAGGAATCGCACCAATTTTTCTGCGACCTCGCGGCCGATGTTTTCTTGGGATTCTTGCGTGCTGCCGCCAATGTGCGGCGTCAACAACACGTTGGGCAGGCCTATGAGCGGGCTGGCCAGCGGCTCGTTCGGGCCTTTGGGTTCGGTGGGAAAGACGTCCAGTGCGGCGCCTGCCACATGGCCGGCTTTCAGCGCTGCGTGCAGCTCATCGATATCCACGACGGTCCCGCGGGATGCGTTGATCAAGATCGCACCGCGTTTCATCTGCGCGAGCGTGTCCGCGTTGATCAGGTTTTCGGTGCTTTTGCCGCCCGGCACATGCAGTGTCACCACATCGGCCTGCTCCAGCAATTCCGTCAGCGTGGTTGCTGCGCGGGCATTGCCCAGCGGCAGTTTGCCCTCGACATCATGGAACACGACTCGCATGCCGAGACTTTCCGCCAGAGTGCTGATCTGCGAGCCGATATTGCCGTAGCCGATGATGCCCAGCGTCTTGCCTCGAATCTCGAATGCGCCCGTGGCGGATTTATCCCAGTGTCCCTGATGCACACGGGCGTTTTTCTCCGGGATACGGCGCAGCAACAGAATCGCCTCACCGAGCACCAGCTCTGCGACCGAACGGGTGTTGGAAAATGGCGCATTGAATACCGGGATGCCACGTTGCATCGCGTGATTCAGATCCACCTGATTGGTGCCGATACAAAAACATCCTACCAGCCGCAGATCGGCAGCAGCGGCAAAGGCCTCTGCGTCCATTTGTGTGCGAGAACGGATACCCGCCACATGCGCGCCGCGCAGGGCTTCGCGCAGGTCAGACGGCGGCAGGGCCGTCGCATGCGTCACAATGTCGGTGTAGCCCGCTGCGGCGAAGACTTCGCGGGCGCTGGGATGGATGTTCTCGAACAGGACAATCTTGGTCATGGATGCGGCAGGGGAAAGGCGGTGAAAAAAAGCAAGCCAGAACGGAAAGAGTAAATGAAACTCTTTTCATTCATTGTGACGCAGTTTCCTGCCCCGGACCCGAGAGTCCATTCGGTCTGTATGGCGATAGCCCCGCTCAGGCGGCCACGACCCTTTCCGCCGGAAAATGCAATGCGAACGTGCTGCCTTTGCCCGGCTCGCTGGTGATGTTCAGTTCTGCATCGTGGCGGATGGCGATGTGTTTGGTGATGGCCAACCCCAGGCCCGTGCCGCCCGCGGCGCGCGAACGGCCTCGGTCAACCCGGTAAAAACGCTCGGTGAGACGCGGGATATGCAGCGCGGCGATGCCGATCCCCGTGTCTTGGACGCTATAACGCGCCCCGCCATCGGGCGCGCCCTGCCAGCGTACCGTGATGGTGCCGCCGTCGGGTGTATAGCGCACGGCGTTGGTCAGCAGATTCGACATGGCCGATGCCAGTTCGGTCTCTGCGCCCAGGACGTCCAGGGACTCGTCGATTTCCCAGTGAAAGACATGCCGGCCAGCGGACAGGGCTTCGATCTGCTGGCGGGTGGTCTGCAAGAGGACGGGCACATTGACGGCCCGCGGGTCGGACCCGGGCGACGATTCCAGCGTCGACAGGGTCAGCAGGTCTTCCACGATGGCCTGCATGCGCAAGGCCTGCTCGTGCATCATGGACAGGTATTGGGCACGCTGCTCTTCGTCCAGCGCCTCGGCGGGCATATCGCGCAGCGTTTCCAGAAACCCGGCTAATACAGTCAACGGCGTGCGCAGTTCGTGCGATACGTTGGCGACGAAATCGCGCCGCGTCGTTTCCAGTTTTTCGATTTGCGTGACGTCGCGCGTGATCAACAGGCGGCGATTGCTGGCGTAGGCGGCCAAGTGCATCATCATGACGCGCTCTTGTCCTCCGTGAACCAGACGGACCAGGATGGGCTCGGGCCAGTCACTGCGGTGTGCATAGGCGACAAACTCAGGCGCGCGCAGCAGATTCAGCAGATTCTGGCCGCGATCGGCCGGCAGGTTCAGCGTCAAATGGTGACGCGCGACGCGATTGCACCATTCAATCTGAAAGTCTTCGTTCAGCGTCACGACGCCGTCGGGCAAGGCCTGGGCCGCGGACAGCATGCTTTGCATGGCCGCACGGGCCTCGGCCAAATCCCGCGCGCGAGCACGGGTATAGCGATACAGCGGCGCCAGTATGTCGTCCCACGGCCCGACCGACGCAGGCGGGGAGGTCTCAGGGTGGTGCGCCCAATGCGATACCGAACGCAGGCGCCAGCTGCGCCAGAACAGCATGAATAACAGTGCTGCGCAAAATACCAGCCAACCCGCCGGGTTGCCGATCAGCCATTGCAGGAACAGTGAAATGATCGCCCAGAGAGCGACCAGGAAAAAAGTGCGCAGCCAGATCATCGTGGCTGTTTTTTACCGTGCCGGGACCTGTGCCGTAAAGCGATATCCGCTACCGCGGACCGTTTCGACGTGCGAATCGTGCCCGGAGGGCTCCAGCGCCTTGCGCAGGCGGCGGATGTGCACGTCCACCGTGCGCTCTTCGACGAACACGTGATCGCCCCACACTTGATCCAGCAGTTGCGAGCGAGAGAATACGCGTTCCGGGTGCGTCATGAAGAAATGCAGCAGGCGGAATTCAGTCGGCCCGATCGACAACGATTGCTCGTTGCCCGACAGGCGGTGAGTCACTGGGTCGAGTTTCAGGCCGCTGACGTCGATGATGTCGTCCGTCAACTGCGGCGCGCGGCGGCGCAAGACCGCCTTGATGCGCGCCATCAGCTCTTTGGGCGAGAACGGCTTGGTGATGTAATCATCGGCGCCAGCTTCCAGGCCGTCGACCTTGTCCTGTTCGGACCCTTTGGCCGTCAGCATGATGACGGGAACGGCGCGGGTGCGTTCGCTGTCGCGCAGCTTGCGAGCCAGAGCCAGGCCAGAGGTGCCGGGCAGCATCCAGTCCAGCAAAATGAGGTCGGGCAGCTCGGCGCGAATCAGGGTCTGGGCCTGTTCAGCGTCGAAAGCGCGCAAGACTTTATGGCCGGCAAACGAGAGATTGACGGCGATGAGTTCTTGGATGGCGGGTTCGTCTTCGACGACAAGAATGGTGCTGGACATTGGCAATAGAGGCAGACGATGAGCGCCGGCAGGCGCGAACATTGCGATAGTATGGCCGGAATATTTCAGGTATGTGACGAATTGGTGTTTTGCTGCCGGCTTTCTGCTGACTTGGGCCTCGATCGGCTACCATTGCGTCATATACCGGGCTCTTACTATGCAACAAAACCCTGATTCTTCTTCTGATTCGGCCAGCACGCATTTCGGTTTTCAATCCGTTCCCGAAGACCAAAAGGCACGCAAGGTCGCCGAGGTCTTCCATTCGGTGGCGTCGCGCTATGACGTCATGAACGATTTGATGTCGGGTGGCCTGCACCGCATCTGGAAGGCCTTCACCATCGGGCGCGCCGCCATCCGACCAGGCATGAAAGTGCTGGACATCGCTGGCGGGACGGGCGATCTGGCGAAGGCCTTCGCCCGCCGTGCCGGTCCCACAGGCGAGGTCTGGCTGACTGACATTAACGATTCCATGCTGCGCGTAGGGCGGGATCGTATGACCGATGCGGGGCTGTTGCTGCCCACTGCCGTCTGTGACGCCGAGAAATTACCCTTTCCCTCCGGTTATTTCGACCGGGTGAGCGTGGCGTTCGGGCTGCGTAATATGACTCACAAAGACCGCGCATTGGCGGAAATGACGCGCGTGCTCAAACCCGGCGGAAAACTGCTGGTGCTGGAATTCTCGCGTGTGGCGCGTCCTCTGGCGCCGGTGTATGACTGGTATTCGTTCAACGTACTGCCCTGGCTGGGCAAGAAAGTCGCGGGGGACGAAGCCAGTTACCGCTATTTGGCAGAATCCATTCGCATGCATCCCGACCAGGATACCCTGGCCGACATGATGCGTACCGCGGGCCTGGAACGCGTGCAGTATTTCAACCTGACCGCAGGTGTGACGGCCCTGCACGAAGGTGTGCGTCTGGGGTGAGGGCTGGCGGATACAGAACCCCTTGGGGCGATGTCGAGAAAAGCGCTCTGCCAGAAGGCCGACGCCTCAAACCCATATTGACAACGTTCCGGCGCCTGCTGCCGGAGCCTCTGCCGGGCGTGGCATGTCGTTACGTTTTGCAGAGCGCCCCGCTTGATCGCAGGGAGGAACGGTTCTGACGGCGTTACCTGTCAGGACAGTCGCCTCGCCACAGGGTGTTGCCAGGATAGGATTATTCGAGAGCAAGACGCGACCCAGCGGGAACTTGTCGTCCGTCAGCTTGTCCGTTATTCTTAAGGTATTCAGCTTTCTGTCAGAAAGCGTTCAACAAAAAGCCAGCCACCTAGCGGGGGGCTGGCGGGCAGGGGTCATTCAGGCCTCGGTCACGTGTCAGGAGTCACACAATATGTCCCGATCCGGTATTTCCCGGTTTTTCGCCGCAGCACTGATTGCTGTCGCCAGCACGGCGATGTTGGCGACGTCATTCGACGCCGAAGCCCGTCGCATGGGCGGGGGCAGCAGCGTGGGCCGTCAATCCACCAATATTACGCAGCAGCGCCAGGCCACGACGCCGCCCGCGAGCCCAACCACCACCAACCGTACGGCGGCGCCGGCTACTGCTGCGACGGGTGCTGCAGCCGCAGGCACCGCCGCGAAAAGCGGTATGTCACGCTGGTTAGGACCTATCGCCGGTATTGCCGCCGGTCTGGGGATCGCGGCCTTGCTGTCGCATCTGGGTCTGTCCGGCGCATTTGCCGAGTTCCTGTCCAGCATGTTGCTGATCGCACTGGTCGTGTTCGCCGTGATCTTCATCGTGCGCCGTCTGCGCGGTGCGGGTGGGCGTCGTCCGGCGATGCAGGACGCTTATGGCGCCAACAACGCGGCGCGTCAGGATAATGACCGCCAAGGCCAGCAGCAGCCGCTGTGGCGCGAATCGCTGGCACCGTCGGCTGCTGCTCCCGCCGCGGCGGCGGCAGCGCCTGCCGCCGCCGAGTTGCCCGCGGCGGGCGATAGCGACAATTGGTACGTTCCCGGCGATTTCGACAGCACGGCTTTCCTGGCAAATGCCAAGAAGCAGTTCGTGGAAATCCAGGCCATTTGGGATAGCGGCAATACCGATCGCCTGCGCGAGTACTTGACGGACGATCTGATCGCCGAACTCAAACAGCAGCTGACCGAGCGCGGTGCGGCGCCCAATCAGACCGAAGTCGTCTTGCTGAACGCCGAGCTGCTGGGCATCGAGACGGTGTCTGACGGTCACCTGGCCAGCGTGCGCTTCTCCGGCATGCTGCGCGAAGCCCCGGGCACCGAAGCTTTCCGCTTCGAAGAAGTCTGGAACCTGTTCAAGCCTCAGCAAGGCGGGTGGCTGTTGGCCGGTATTCAGCAGATTCCCGTGGAATACGCCAGCTGATCGGAGCCGGGGCCGGACACTTCCGTTGTCCGGTCTGATCCTCAGCCACTGCAGAGGGGCGCCGTTTGTGCGGCGCCCTCTTTATTTCCACGGGTTTGCGCCCGTTTTCAGGGACGGCACGCCCTGACCCGGTAAACTCCGGGTATCTCCGTTTTTTTGGCGGGGTCTGCCAGTGCAGGCTCGCTTTGCATCGATGTTGCCTTTTTCCTTTTTGCCCACTCCGTCGCGGTTAGCCGTTCGCGCGCTCAACGGCTTGTTGTCGCGTGAAGACTGGGCGCGCGAGCGCCTGTCGCGCCACGCGGGCAAAACCGTGCGTTTTGCGCTGGGCGGCTTCGTGACGGGTTTGGCGATCAATAGCGAAGGTTATGCCGATCTGGCCGACACCGCGGTGGTGCCCGACGTCACCCTGACCGTCAATCCCGCCAAGTTCAATCCGCTGGGAATGCTGCCCGGACAGGATCGGCCCGATGTCGTCGAGGCTACGCATATCGAGGGCGATGCTGCGCTGGCTCGCGTGGTGGCTGAGCTGGCGGAAAACCTGCGTTGGGATCCAGAGGACGATTTGTCGCGGCTGGTGGGCGATATTCCCGCCACGCGTCTGATGGCCGGCGCCCGTGCGGCAGGCGAGGGCGCCAAGGCCGCGGTGTCCAGTCTGAGCCGCAACGTATCGGAATATTTGGCCGAAGAGCGCGGCGTTCTCGTCGGGGCATCGCTGCTGGAGCAGTGGAGGCTGGATCTCGCCGACTTGAATCAGCGACGTGACGACGCTGCCAGAGCGGCAGCGGCATTGGATGCGCGCCTGGCTCGTCTGGCTGCGAAGCGGGGCGCTTGATTCATGCTCAGCTTTTTCCGAGTTCTTCGCATTCTGTGTGTCGCCTACCGTTACGGCCTGGACGATTTGGCTTTGTCCAGTCTCAATCATCCCTTGGCAAAGGGGCTGCGCTGGTTGCTGCGTCTCGGACGGCGGCCAAAAGCGCCCCGAGGGCTGCGGCTGAGGCGTGCGCTGGAGTCGCTCGGCCCCATTTTCGTGAAATTCGGCCAGGTGCTGTCCACCCGGCGCGATCTGATTCCGGCAGACATTGCCGACGAACTGGCGCTATTGCAGGATCGCGTGGCGCCGTTTCCCTCTGCGGAGGCGGCGGCATGTATCGAGGCAGCACTGGGGGCGCCACCGTCCAAACTGTTTGCGCAGTTCGAGGTGGACCCTGTGGCCTCGGCGTCCATAGCCCAGGTGCATTTTGCTGTGCTTCACGATGGCCGCGAGGTCGCGGTAAAAGTCTTGCGGCCGGGCATGCGCCAAGCCATCGAGCGGGATTTGTCGTTGCTGCATATTGTGGCTCGCATCGTCGAGCGCACCGGTGCAGACGGGCGGCGCCTGAAACCTCGTGAGGTCGTCGCCGAGTTCGACAATTATCTGCATGACGAATTGGACCTGGTGCGCGAGGCCTCGAACTGCAGTCAGCTGCGCCGAAATTTTGACGCGACATCGGGGCGCGGCGATTTGCTGATCGTGCCCGAAGTCATCTGGGAATACACCGCGGCAACAGTGTTTACCATGCAACGCATGTACGGCATTCCCGTGGGACAGATCGATCGCTTGCGCGCTGCAGGTATTGATATTCCCACGTTGGCCCGCAGTGGCGTCGATATCTTCTTTACCCAGGTGTTTTCCGATGGTTTTTTCCATGCGGACATGCATCCGGGCAACATTTACGTTTCTGACCGGCCCGAGACGCTCGGGCGTTATATCGCGCTGGATTTTGGCATCGTCGGCTCGTTGTCTGAGTTCGACAAAAACTATCTCGCGCAGAATTTCCTCGCCTTCTTTCATCGGGACTATCGCCGCGTGGCGCAGTTGCATATCGAGTCTGGCTGGGTGCCGGCCGATACCCGCGAAGAAGAGCTCGAGGGTGCTGTACGGGCTGTATGCGAGCCGTATTTTGATCGGCCATTGTCCGAGATTTCGTTAGGGCAAGTGCTGCTGCGGCTGTTCCAGACGTCGCGGCGTTTCAATGTCGAGATCCAGCCGCAATTGGTGCTGCTGCAAAAAACGCTGCTCAACGTCGAAGGGCTCGGCCGGCAACTCGATCCGAATCTGGATCTCTGGAAGACGGCCAAGCCCTATCTGGAAAACTGGATGCGGCGTCGTATGGGGTTTGACGGCTTTCGCCAGTCGTTGGCCAAAGAGGCTACGCAATGGTCGCAAACACTGCCGGCCTTGCCGCGCTTGATGTATGAGCAGCTCAGCCGTCCTGACACGACGCCGCAGTTGCTCAGTGAAATGACCCGTCTGCGCCACGCGCAAGAACAGGGAAACCGCCTATTAATCGCCTTGACGGCGGTGTTGGCGGTCGCAGTGGGGGTGGCCTTGTGGGCACTGACTCGCTGATACGCTGACTGTGCGTCTGTCATGATTTTGTCGTAAATCTGTCATGACAGATTCGCACGCAACAGCGATAAACACGCTTGCGTGACATGCGCATAGCGTCCGGGCCGTGATGACACGGCATTCCGAAAATGATAGCGCCCCACGCGGGAAAATTAAGGGCCACACCATGCTTTATCCTGAACTTTTCAAGACCATGGAAGCCGTGCGCTGGAACATGGCGAGCGATATTCCTTGGCACGAATTTGATCGCAGCAAGCTGTCGGACGAACAGGCGTACACCATCAAGATGAACGCCATCACCGAATGGGCGGCGTTGCCGGCAACAGAAATGTTCTTGCGCGATAACCGCGGCGATAGCGATTTTTGTGCGTTCATGTCGGTGTGGTTTTTCGAGGAACAGAAACATTCCCTGGTGTTGATGGAATACTTGCGGCGCTTTTGCCCCGAGCTGGTTCCTACGGAAGAGGAATTGCACAAGATCCGTTTTGAGTTCGATCCGGCACCTGAGCTCGACACGCTGATGCTGCATTTCTGCGGCGAGATCCGTTTGAACCATTGGTATCGTCGCGCTGCGGACTGGCATACCGAGCCGGTGATTCGCGAGATCTACCGCACGATTTCGCGTGACGAGGCGCGGCATGCGGGCGCGTATCTGCAGTACATGCGCCGCGCGCTGCATGACCGCGGCGAGCAGACCAGCGCCCAGGCACGCTTGTCGTTTTCCAAGATCGGCGTGCTCATGGCCTCGGCCGGCCGGACATCGCAGGCGATGCATCCGACCAATTTGCACGTGAACAAAAATCTGTTTCCGAACGACACTGTGCAATCGCGCCTGCCTGAGCCGGGTTGGCTGGAAAACTGGCTGGATACACAGATTCGTTTTGACGATGTGTGGGAACAAAAAGTCGCTACCCGCATTCTGCATATCCTATCCAAGCTGATGGGACGGACTTTCGATACGGTGAAGGACCTGAGCCGTTATCGCAAGGAGGTTTCCAGCCTGATCTCGGCAAACAACGAGCAGTCCGGCTTGATCGTGCCTGTCGGCGCGTGACATAGGCGCGTGATACGCATCCTGGACGGCGGCGGCGTACAATTCGAGTATGTCTGCCGCTCGTTTTGAATCCAAAATCCTGTCCCGCGACGCTTGCGCCGCGGCGATTGCGTTGGGCAAATTGCCCAGGCCGTTGGTCTTTACCAATGGCGTCTTCGATATCCTGCATCGAGGCCATGCTACCTATCTGGATCAGGCTGCCCAATTGGGAGCGACGCTGGTGGTGGCGATCAATACCGATGATTCGGTGAGGCGCCTGGGCAAGGGCGATGATCGTCCGCTCAATCGCCAAGAGGATCGTGCTGCGTTGCTGGCTGCGTTGGAATGTGTGAGCATCGTCACGACTTTCCACGAGGATACGCCTGTCGAGATCATTGGCGAGTTGCGACCGGATCTGATCGTCAAAGGCGGCGATTACGATATGGAGACTCTGCCTGAGACGGCGCTGGTGAAGACCTGGGGCGGGAGGGCGTTGGCGATTCCGTTTGAATTTGAGCGGTCTACGACGTCGTTGGTGCGGAAGATTCGGGGCGGGTGAGGTCGGTGGTGGCTGAAGAGTCTGGTTGATAGGGCTTATGAGTTCTTTAGTCGCCGGGGCTCGTCGTGTAAAGGGCGCGCTGGCCCTATCGCCTGGTCTGGCCGCCTGCGCGGCCAGACTGCCCTTCACCTGTCTCGCCAGACGGGGCGGCTGGGCAAACTCGCTCCGCTACGCTGCGCTCAAACATGCCCAGCCGACTTCCCCCCGCCTGGCAAAACAGGTTCGGCAGGCTCTACGGGCCAGCGCGCCCTTTACACGACGAGCCCCGGCTCGCGGCGGTTATGAACGCATCATGCCGATTACTGACTTGCGGCGTTGACGCGCGTTGGGCCGGTCCGGGGCCGTCGTTTTATCCTCGTTGAGAGATCTCGGATAGGGCTTGGCCGGCGGGTTTGGGGCTGCTTGCGCTGATTGCCAGGTCGCCCAGCGCTACGATGCCTACCAGGCGCTTGTCGGTGTTTATGATGGGTAAGCGGCGGATCTGATTGTCGCTCATAATCTGGCAGGCTTTTTCTACAGAGTCGTTGTCGTACGCCCACAGTACTTTTTCAGACATGACGTCTCGCACTCTGGTGCCAGAGTCGCGGCCTTCTGCGACTGCGCGCAGCACGATGTCGCGATCTGACAGTGTTCCGATCAAGCGATCGTTTTCTCCTACAGGCATGAGGCCAAAGTCGCCGTCGCGCATTTGGCTTGCGGCATCTTTGATGGTTGTCTCGGGGTTCAGGATTTTGACGCGTTCGGTCATTACGTCTTTGAGCTGTTGCATGGTTGCTCCTTTGATTCACGGTTGAGGCCTGTCTGGAACGGCCGCAAGTGGCGGACCTGGGTGCAGCACGGTGGCGCTATGCATTTCGGCATGGGCTGCGGCCTGTTTCACTGAGTCCGTGCGTGGTTGCGGGCTTTTCATGCGTTGAATGTTTTCTTTAATCGAAGCAGATCCAGGAAGGCCAAGAAGAAGAAATTTTCCGATCGCACAGGCACAAATTGCCTGCGGTCAGGTAAGGCCTCGCGCGGGCAGCATGGGGAGTATTGCGGTGGCGCTGGCATTTGGGCTCAGGCACTTTACTTGCTGCTTTTATTGGCGTTGTAGTCCGGCGATCTAATCAAGGAGGCTATCAGTGCCCCAAATTGTCGAACGTCGCTATGTTTTGACGGTACACCCCTTGCATGCCGTATTTGTGGGAGGAGCGCTTTCCCTGTTTGTCGGCGCGGCCGCCAGCGATGTGGCCTATGCGATGTCGTTTGATATCCAGTGGAATAATTTTGCCTCGTGGCTGCTGGTTGGCGCCCTGTTATTTGGCGGCGTCGCGCTGATCTTTGCCATCGTTGATCTTTTCCGGGCGCAGCAGCGTGCGCGCGGGGTTATTCCATACGCGGTGGTGTGGATAGCGGCATGGATTGTGGGCTTTTTCAATGCGTTGATTCATGCCCGCGATGCATGGGCGAGCATGCCTGCCGGCTTGGTCTTGTCGGTGGTGACAGTGGTGCTCGCCTGCGCAGCGACGTGGCTGGGTTTTCGCACTCCGCATATCAGAGGCGCCATATGAAAACGCTGAGTTTGCTCGCCGCTATTCCGTTGCTCTCGGCTGTGGGCGTATGCAGCGGTCAATCTGGATCGCTGGTCGGCCCAGAGCCTGAGTTGCCCAAGCCCAAGCAAGGGCTGCTGCCTGATATGGTGATCGCAAAACCCGCGCCATGGGGAGACAAGGCTCCAACAGTACCAGAGGGCTATACGATTACCGCCATCGCGACGGATCTGAAGATCCCGCGGCAGACGCTGGTATTGCCCAACGGCGACATCCTGGTGGCCGAGGGGCGCGGCGGCAATGCCGCGAAGCTCAAGCCCAAAGACGTGATCGCCGGCATCATCAAGGCCAGGGGCACGAGCCCGGTCAAGGGCGGCAACCGCCTGACGTTGCTGCGCGATGCCGAGGGAGACGGCACCTACGAGGCGTCGACGTTCGCGGAGAATCTGAATGCGCCTTACGGGCTTGCCTTGGTAGGTAACGATCTTTATGTTGCTAACCAGGACGCGTTGGTGCGTTTCGACTATCAGCCAGGGCAGACCAAGGCCAGTGGTCCGCCTGAGACGGTTACGCTGTTGCCATCGGAAATCAACCATCACTGGACCAAGGCGCTGACCGCCAGTGCGGACGGGCAATATTTGTATGTAGGTATCGGGTCCAATAGCAATATCACCGAACGCGGCATGACAGCGGAAGCCGACCGCGCGCGTGTCTGGAGGGTGAATGCCCGCACCGGCGAGTACAAGACATACGCCACGGGCCTGCGCAATCCCACCGCGCTGACCATCCAGCCCGATACGGGTCAGTTATGGGCGGTCGTCAATGAGCGCGACGAGCTCGGCTCGGATCTCGTTCCCGACTATCTGACGGCGGTGCAGGAGGGGGCCTTCTATGGCTGGCCGTATAGCTATTGGGGGCAGAACGTAGACGAGCGCGTACGGCCGCAGGATCCCGAAAAGGTCAAGGCTGCAATAAAGCCCGATTACAGTCTGGGCGCGCACGTCGCAGCGCTGGGCGTGGATTTTTCGACCCAGGCGCTGGGCGACCGGTTCGCCCAAGGGGTCTTCATCGGCGAACACGGCAGCTGGAACCGCAGCGAACCGGTGGGCTACAAGGTGATCTTTGTGCCCTTCAGCGCGGGGCGTCCGTCTGGTCCGCCCGTGGATTTTGTTGCCGGATTCCGGGACAGTGACGGCACGACTCGCGGCCGTCCAGTAGGGGTGACGGTAGATCCGCGTGGCGCCCTTATTGTCGCTGACGACCTGTCAAACACGATCTGGCGCATCACGCCGACACGGCCCGCAGGGCCGCAGACGCAGACTGACGGGCCGGCGTCGGTGCAGACACCCGCACCGACGTCGATGCCGCCGACCTAGCCGCTCCGATGGACATCGGGGGCTCAGCGGCCTGCGTGACTCAGCCACTTTTAGGCAACGCCCAGCCGCGTTACCGATGTCGCGATGTGGTCGCCCGATCGCCAGCGGACCGGCGGCGTCAGGGCGACCTTCCGCAGGGTCCTCGCCAGTTCGCGATTCCGTTTATTGCGGGGGCAAGCGCAGCAGCCGGTTGATGGTCTCAAGGTCGACTTCGGACAGGATGCCGCCGGCCGCCTTCAGGCGCAGGCCGTCCAACAACGTGCCATAGCGCGCCTGCGCGAGGTCGCGCTGCGTAGCGTAGAGCTGTTGCTGGGCGTTCAGGACGTCGAGGTTGATGCGTACGCCGATCTCATAACCGGTTTTGTTGGCTTCTACAGAGGCACGACTGGATTTTTCGCCAGCCTCCAAGGCGCGGATACGGGCCAGGCCGGTCATGACGCCTGTGTAGTACTGACGGGCGGACTGTGCGGACTGGCGGCGGGCGGCCTGGTAGTCGTTGCGCGCCTTTTGTTCGAGCTGGACTTTCTCTGTGACCTGAGAGGATATGCCGCCGCCCGCGTAGATGGGCACGGACAGGACCAGGCCGACAGAGCTGTCTGCGGCCCGGCTGCCGGCGGCGCTGCGATTTGAGGTGCTGGCGCTGCCGCTGGTGGCCTGCAGGCTCAGGGTGGGGTAATGCCCGCCGCGCGCAATCTGGATATCACGTTGGGCAATTTGCGTCTGCAACTGCGCGCGAGCGACTTCCAGGCTGGCGGATTCGGCTTGAGTTGACCAATCTTCCTGCCTGGCGGGTTGGGGCGCGGGCAGCGGGACCGTGGAGGGCAGCTCGGCCAAGGCCTCAGGGGGCTGTCCGATGATCTGCGTCAGTTGGCCGCGCAGTACAGTCAGATCGTGCTGCTGCCGCAGTTCCTCGGCGACAACCAGGTCATAGCGGGCCTGCGCCTCGTAGGTGTCGGTGATGGTGGCATTGCCCAGCTCGAAATTGCGCTTGGCGGATTCCAGTTGGGCAGCTACCGAGGCCTTTTCGCCCTCGGTAGCTGTCAAGGCGTCCTGAGCGGTGAGGATGCCGAAATAGGTGTCCGATACGCGCAGCAGCAGGTCTTGGTAGGCCTGTTGCAGGGCGAGCTCCGCGTCGGCGACGCCGAGTTTGGCCTGCTCGTAGCGCTGCCAGCTCGACCAGTCGTAAAGCGGCTGTGTCAGGACGAGTTCCCACGGCGCCCGCGTGTTGTCCTGAACACGCCGGGACAGATTACGCGTGGCACGGGTGTCTTCGTAAGTCAGTCCGATTTCGGCATTGATTGCCGGCAGCAGGCCAGCACGAGCCTGGGGCAATTGTTCTATCGACGCGCGATACTGGGCGCGGGCCGCAGCGTATACGGGATCGTTGGCCAGTGCCGACTGCCACGTTTGCAGCAGGTCCTGAGCAGCGCTGACAGGAAGGCACCAACTGATACTGAGCGCCAGACCCAGCGTAGCCGCAAGCGATCTGGCGCACATGGAGCCGTATCAGAACTTGAAATGCGAAACGGTAGTCCCGCGCAGCGGCTTGACGACGGTCTCGAACAAATTGACAGTTTCGAAGCTGGCTGCCGTGGTGCGCGTGATGCGACAGGCGGTCATGACCGGGGCCTGGCCCACGATGATGACCAGACGGCCGCCGACGCGCAACTGATATTTCAGTGCATCCGGCACGGCGGGCACTGAACCCGTGACCAGGATGGCGTCATATTCGGTCGTACCCCAGCCATTGCGTCCGTCGCCGGTTTCGATCTTGACGTTGGTGACGTTGTTCGCCTGCAGATTGTTCTGCGCGAATGTCACCAGGCGATTGTCGATTTCGACCGAGGTGACCTGTTGGGCCAGATGTGCCAGCAGGGCCGCCTGGTAGCCCGAGCCCGTGCCGATTTCCAGCACGCAGTCGGTAGCGGTCAGCTGCAATTCTTGGGTCAGACGTGCCTCGACCTTGGGGGCCAGCATGTTCTGGCGGGTGTTGGTCGCATTGATTTCCAGCGGGAGTTCCAGGTCGGAAAACGCCAGGGCTCGCAGCGCCGGCGGCACGAATTGCTCGCGGCGGACAACAAACAGAGCGTCCAGGACCTTGGGATCGAGTACATCCCAGGGGCGGATTTGCTGCTCCACCATGTTGAAGCGAGCTTGTTCTACATCAGGCAGGGTCGAAGCGTTCATGACAGCGAAGAGAAAATCAAGAAGAACCAACCGGACATTGTACTGATTCGGTGGGAATGTGGGGGATGGCCCCCGTAGTGGGGCGGGAGCCTTCATCGGGACCGTTTCCTGCCGGCCTCATGGCGCTGGCTCGGCCGGCGAGGGGAGCCTGTAGCCGCGGGCGGGCCAAGGCACCATAGCCAGCACGATTACCACCAAGCGTGAAAATGATGCGTCGGGCCATGTCCGGAGCCGACCTGCAGGCGGTCAGCATGGCGCAGCGCCTCGGCCAGGTAGGCCTTGGCGCGGCGGGCGGCCTCGGGGACATCGTCGATCTGCGGCAGCAGCGCGGCCAAGGCGGCTGACAGAGTGCAGCCGGTGCCGTGGGTGTTACGTGTGTCGATGCGATGGCCGGGCAGTTCGATCATCCGGTCGCCGTCATGCAGCAGGTCGATGGTGTCGTTGCCCGGCAGGTGGCCGCCTTTTAGCAGCACCCAGCGCTGCCCGGAATACGCCATGATGTTGCGCAGCCGCTCGGCGACGCGGCGCATTTCCTTGACGGTTTCGACGGGGCGTTCATCCAGCAGTACACCGGCCTCGGGCAGATTGGGCGTCAACATGGTGGCGTGCGGCAACAGGGCCTCGCGCAGGGCGCCGACGGCATCGCGCTCGAGCAGGTGATCGCCGCTCTTGGCGACCATGACCGGATCCAGGACGACGTGAGCGGGTAGCCATTTGGCCAATTTTTCCGCTACGACAAGGGTCACCGGACGTTGACCGAGCATGCCGATCTTGACCGCGTCGATGCGGACATCGGCAAAGAGCGTGTCGATCTGCAGGCCGACGAACTCGGGCGGCACGGGGGCGATGCCGGTGACGCCTTGGGTATTCTGTGCGGTGAGGGCGGCGATGACCGCGCATCCGTAGGCGCCCAGTGCACTCATGGCTTTGACGTCGGCCAGCACGCCGGCGCCGCCGGACGGGTCTACGCCAGCGATGCTGAGCGCGTTGGGAATCGGCCGGCTGCCGGCCTGCGACGTACTCATTGCGTATTGGCCGGGGCGGCGGTGATCAGGCCTTCGGTGGGCGAGCTGGGCGCGCCGCTGTACAGCTTGCGCGGCATACGGCCGGCCAGGAAGGCATCGCGGCCGGCCTGGACGGCGTTCTTCATGGCGCGAGCCATCAGAACGGGGTCTTTGGCGCCCGCGATCGCGGTGTTCATCAAGACGCCGTCGCAGCCGAGTTCCAGAGCGATGGCGGCGTCAGACGCGGTGCCCACCCCTGCGTCCACCAGCACCGGGACACGGGCCTGATCAATGATCAGGCGCAGGTTCCAGGGGTTCAGAATGCCCATGCCCGAGCCGATCAGCGAGGCCAGCGGCATGACCGCGACCACGCCGATGTCTTCGAGCATACGGCATTGGATGGGGTCGTCGGTGCAATAGACCATGACCTTGAAGCCGTCGTCGACCAGCGTTTTTGCGGCCTCCAGGGTGGCAGGCATGTTGGGGAACAGTGTGTGCGGATCGCCCAGAACCTCGAGTTTGACGAGGTCATGGCCGTCGAGCAGCTCGCGCGCCAGCCGCAGGGTGCGCACGGCGTCGTCGGCGGTGTAGCAGCCCGCCGTGTTGGGCAACAGGGTGAACTGCGACGGCGGGACATAGTCCAGCAGGCTCGGTTCGCCGGGATTTTGGCCAATATTGGTGCGGCGAATCGCCACGGTCACGATTTGCGTGCCGCTGGCGTCCAGCGCGGCGCGGGTCTGTTCGAAATCTTTGTATTTGCCGGTGCCTACCAGCAGGCGCGACTGGTATTCGCGCCCGGCGATGGTCAGAGTGTCTGGAGTCGTCATTGTGCAGCGTGCTGAAAAAGAATCCCGTGGCCGGGCGTGAGGCGACCGGCATCTAGGACTCCATGATAATCCACCTGCTCAATAACGCTACGACCCCAGGGCACTCCGGCGTTGCCGGTCGCGTATTGCGCTCCTGCCGCGCAAGGCATGCGCGGTGGCAAATTTGGGGGGCAATCACGTTACTGATTGATCATTGAGATGGCAGGCCGAGAAATGTCCGGGTGCAATTTCCTTGCGCAATGGTGCTTCGATACGGCAGCGTTCGTGGGCATGTGGGCAGCGAGGATGGAAATGGCAGCCGGGTGGCGGTTTGAGCGGGCTGGGCAATTCGCCTTTCAGCGCTTCGAAGCGGCGTTTGCCCGGTTTGATGCGCGGGACTTCAGCGAGCAACGATTGTGTGTAAGGATGATTGGGACGTGCGTACACTTCTTTGACGGGCGCTTCTTCCACGACGCGGCCGAGATACATGATGGCTACACGGTCGGAAATATGTTTCACCACCCCGAGATCGTGGCTGACAAATAAATACGTCAAATCGAGTTGTTCGCGCAGATCCATGAAGAGATTCAAGATTTGCGCCTGAATCGATACGTCGAGTGCGGCGACACTTTCATCGCATACCAGGAAATCGGGTTGCACAGCCAACGCGCGTGCAATATTGACGCGGGCGCGCTGGCCTCCCGAGAATTGGTGCGGCAGCCGGCGCTTCATCGTGGGATCGAACCCGGCTTTGCGCAGATAGTCATCTACATAGTCGCCCCGATTGCCTTTGATCAGACCATGGATGGCAGGGGCCTCGGCGACAAGGGTTTCGATATTCATGCGAGGATTGAGCGCAGCCATGGAATTCTGGAAAATCATCTGGGCCGACAGATCTGCATCGTGCAATGCTTTACCGTTCAGTTTCAGACGATCAGAACCTTTCCAGTACACCTCGCCGGAGGAGGGATTCAGTATGCCCGCCGCAATACGGCCCAGCGTCGATTTTCCGCAGCCGCTCTCGCCCACCAATCCGAGAACCTCGCCACGTTTGATGGAAAGGTCGACTTCATCGAGTGCATGAACGATAGGGGGGCGTTTCGCTATACCCAGTCCGATGGCGATCCGGGCTGCCAGATCGGGTTTCGCGCCAAAGCGCATCGAAATCTTGCGCAGGTCCAGCAGCGGCTCAGTATGGGAGTGAGTGGCCGAGACAGTCATGCGTACACCTTTTCGTAAGGGTGGAAGCAACGGTAGTAGCGAAGTTCGGTGCCTGAGGCTTCAGGTTGCTGGCGACAGGCGTCCGATGCCCGCTCGCAGCGGGTGCGAAATGCACATCCTTCGGGCATATTCGCCAGGCTTGGCGTGACACCGGGAATTTGGGCAAG
Source organism: Bordetella muralis (assembly GCF_054781015.1). Taxonomy (NCBI): domain Bacteria; kingdom Pseudomonadati; phylum Pseudomonadota; class Betaproteobacteria; order Burkholderiales; family Alcaligenaceae; genus Bordetella; species Bordetella muralis. The sequence goes on from NZ_BAAGVF010000001.1 coordinate 455,387, forward strand.
CCGGCGTCCCTGGTTATTCTCCGAGGGAACCGAACGGATCAGCCCGCGGGTATAGGGATGGCTCGGCGTTTCCAGGACGGAAAAAACATCGCCCGTCTCGACAATACGTCCGCCGTACATGACAGCTATCCGGTCGGCCAGGCTGGAGACAATGGCCAAGTCGTGAGTAATCCATATCACCGCTGTTCCTTGTTGTTCAGTCAGTTTTTGGAATTCGGAAATAATCTGTGCCTGGATCGTGACATCAAGGGCGGTGGTCGGCTCATCGGCGATGATGAGGTCAGGGCGATGCAGTAGTGCAATAGCGATTGCCACGCGCTGGCGCATGCCTCCGGAGAATTCGTGCGGGTAGGCCTCCAGGCGTTCCTCAGGGCTGGGAATGCCGACCATGCCGAGCGCGTCACGTGCTCGTGCACGGGCTTCATGACGACTGATTTTCTCGTGGGCGTGCAAAGTCTCCATGAGCTGGACTCCGACGCGTAACACCGGATTCAGCGTCATCATCGGATCCTGAAACACCATGGCAATGCGGCGCCCGCGCAGATTGCGGCGAGTTCTCGCATCGGCGCGGGTCAAATCGTCCCCATTGAACAAGACCTGCCCGGAGGCAACGCGGCCTGGTTCGTCGATCAGTCCTAGAATGGAAAATCCCGTGACGCTCTTGCCGGAACCGCTTTCACCCACCAGGCCCAGCACCTCGCCGCGGTTGACCTGAAAGGACACCTCGTTGACCGCCCGCAGCGGCTTGCCGTCTTCGTCGGGAAACTCGGTCACGAGATTACGGACTTCTAATAAGGGAGTCATCGGGCCTTCCTCGGGTTGAGCACGTCACGTAAACGGTCACCGACCAGGTTGATCGAAACGATGGTGATGAGCAGGGCAATGCCCGGGTAGAAGCTGATCCAGTACAAACCCGACAGCAAATAGCGATAGCCATTGGCGATCAGCATGCCCAAGGAAGGCTGTGTGACAGATGCTCCCAGTCCCAGAAATGACAAGGTCGACTCCAGGCCAATGGCACGGGCCACTTGCATCGTCGCGATGACGATGATGGGAGCAACGCAATTGGGCAGCAGGTGACGAAGCAGTATGCGATGGCTTGGAATACGCAGGCAGCGCGCTGCCTCGATGAATTCCTTTCCTCGTTCGACGAGTGCGGTGCCCCGTGCGGTGCGAGCATATGTCGCCCATTCGGCCACGATAATGGCCAACACGACATTGGCTACCCCGTTGCCCAAAATGGCCAGCACCATTAACGCCATCAGAATGGTCGGGAAGGAAAGCTGCAGGTCGACCAGCCGCATGATGAAGCTTTCGGTGCGCCCGCCCAGATAGGCGGCAAGCAGTCCAACGGTGGTGCCGAGCAGGGCCGCGATCAACGCCGAGGCAATGCCGACGACGAGCGAAGTGCGTAATCCGTACAGGATGCCCGACAGAATATCGCGCCCCTGGTCGTCCGTGCCCAAGTAATACGGCACGCCATCCATGCTGGCCGACCCTGGCGGCAAACGGCCGTCGAGGATGTCCATCTGGGTCAGATCATAGGGATTCTGTGCAGAGATCCAGGGGGCCAGAATAGCGAGTAAACAGATCGCGATCAGCACGATGGCCCCCAGCAGCGCCGTGGGAGATGAGAAAAAACGCTTCAAAGCGGGGCCAATGCGAGGCGGCGGCGGTGCCGTCACGCTATCGGGGATATTCGTGCCGTCCGGCGAATTGGCAAGTCTAGTATTCATGGCGTCATCCTTTGCCTTCGAGGCGGACACGAGGATCGAGCAGGGTGTAGCAAATATCGATAATGAAGTTCAGCGAGACAAAAAGAATGACCATCATCATCAAATAGGCCACGATGACAGGCCGATCCAGCAGGTTGATGCTGTCGATAATGAGTTTGCCCATTCCGGGCCAGCCGAAAATGCTTTCGGTCACGACCGAATAAGCAATCAACGAGCCGAATTCCAAGCCGATGATGGTGACGACAGGGATCATCAGGTTCTTCAGTACGTGAACGAAAATGACCCGGCTCTCGTGCAGCCCCTTGGCATGGGCAAATTTGACAAAATCCTGCGCGATGACTTCCTGCACCCCCGCACGGGTCAGGCGAAGAATCAACGAGGTTTTGAACAACGCGAGATTCAATGCAGGCAGCAGCATGTGCGAGAGCCCGTTGGCCGTCAGAAACGACCAATTCACGCCCAGGAACATCACGGTATCGCCCCGGCCATTTGACGGCAGCCAACCCAGTTCTACGGCAAATACCAGGATCAGCATCAGCCCCACCCAGAACGTTGGCAACGAAAACCCGAAGATGGAGCCCGTCATAATGATTCTGGACGAGATTCTCCTGGGGTAAAGCCCGGCATATAGTCCCAGCGGAATTCCCACCACAATGGCAATGACCATGGCACAGAGCGCAAGCTCCAACGTGGCGGGCAAGCGCTCGATGATGACGTCGAGCGCTGGCTTGTGATAGACGAAACTATTACCGAAATTGCCCTGCGTCAGTCCATGCAGAAAGCTGAGATACTGCTGCCAGAGCGGTTTGTCCAGGCCAAGATTGGCGATGACCTGGGCACGTTCCGCTTGGTTCAGGTCGGGGTTGATGAGGATGTCGACGGGATTGCCAATGACGTTGATGCCAACAAAGACGATCAACGTCATCGCCAATATGACGAAGCCCGCCTGGATTGCGCGTCGGATGAGCGTAGTGACCATTGTCAATCCTGTGTTCGGTTAGTCGACGCTGATAGCCATGCCGTCGCGTTGCGGATCGGCTGCCCCTGCCGAAAGTCCGTTATCGATGCGTATGCCGTGCAGCGCGGCGAAGGCATAGGTCTGCGGCGAACGTACGACGCTGTAGCCTTCGCGGCTCAGTTCGTCGACGACGGAGCGGCGAATGCGATTGCAGATGTCGATCGAATTCGAAACGCCTACTAAGCGCGGCGCCGATACTGCTTCGTGAATCCCCATGCCGTAGTCGATCATGTTGATGAGACCCTGTGCCACCGTCGGAGCGATATAGCTGCCGCCGGGCGCACCGATGACGATGATGGGGCGGTCGCCTTCGAAGACGATGGTGGGGGCGGCCGAACTGGCGCGACGCTTTCGCGGGGCGATGGAAGCCGGCTTGCCTGGTCGAGGATCAAATCGTCCCATCAGGCCGTTGTACATGAAGCCCAGCCCATCCGTAATGGCGCCCGACGGGCTGCCCAGCGAATGCGTCATGGCGACGGCGTTGCCTTCCTTGTCGATGACCGAGATATGCGTGGTGTCGCGTTGAGACAGATCCAGCCGTTCGACATTTGCCCGCTCGCCACGTTTGATTTCATCGGCCAGTGCGGCCGCATGCTCCTTGGAAAGCAGCTTTTCCACGGGAACGTCGACATAGGCCGGATCGCCCATGTGAGCATCTTTGTCGATGGTCATGCGCTTCATGGCTTCGAAGAGTGTACGTACGTATTCTGTCGAACCGTGCCGCATGCTGGCGATGTCGAAGTTTTCCAGAATATGCAGCAGCTCAATCATCGGAAAGCCCGAACCCGGAGGCGGGCTGGAGGCTATACGTTTGCCACGGTAACTGCCCCATACGGGTTCAGCTCGGCTGACGCTGTATTGCGCGAGGTCGTCTCGTCCGATCAGTCCGCCGTGACGTGCAAAATCTGCCGCAATCTGCTGAGCGATTTCGCCGTGATAGAAAATATCCGATGAGCCGCTTTGAGCGATACGCCGCAACGTGTTCGCCAGATCCGGATTTTTCAGCCGATCTCCCACGCGGCGTAACGAACCGTCTTCGTGAAAATAAACGCGGCGTCCCGTTTCCGAAAAACGAAGTTTGTCTATAGTGTTGATCTGCCCATCGCCGCGTTGGTCTTTAGCCCAGTACCAATGCATGTGCGGGCGTATCATGAAGCCTTCTTCGGCGTAGCGAATTGCCGGCTGAATCAGGTCGGCCCAGTCCCAGGTGCCGTAATCTTTCAACGCGGTTTCGTAGCCCTTGAGTGCACCGGGCGTGCAGCAGGCCAAATAGCCGATTTCAGAGATGTTGTCTTTAAGAATGAAGCCGAAGCCGTCGCGGCTTTGTCCAACCAGTTTGTCGAGCCACATGTCCGGCGTCGCGGCAATGGGCGCCAGCGCGTAAAACTCGAGCATTTCATGTATGCCTCGCTTGGGCATGTAGACATGCATCGAACCAAACCCGCCGATGCCGGTCATCTGAGGATCAACCACGCCTTGCACGAAAGCGCATGCCAGCGCGGCGTCTACCGCATTGCCTCCACGCTCAAGTACCGCTGCTCCTGCCTCAACCGCTTCGGGTTGCGGGGCGACAATCGTTGCGTTGCGATTCATGCGCGCTTCTCCTTGAGTACCTGGGCAAGGAATTGCTTGACATGGCCCAGCACTTTGAGCCGATCGTGCGATACGCCAGGAACCTCATCAAAGGTCACCTTGACGCCGGCGGCTTCGAAGGATTTCTGCAGCGAACGCAAGCGTTCGGGCCGAGTCGAGCCTGGATCGTTGGCGCCGTCCATGTAGTAAACGGAACCGGGCTTGTGGGTGATTTCCCATGTCTCCAGATCCAGGGCGCCGACCACCATCTGGACGGGGACCTTTGCCAATGCCTCTATGTCTAGCGGACGGCCAAACTTTTCGGCCAGGTCGCGGGTGCCGATCCACCAGTCCTTTTCAGGATTGAGCAGCGTTACCGAGCCGGGGGCTCCGATGCTTGCGGCCCAGAGTTTTTCGGGATGCAAGAGGGCAAAACGATGCGTGAAATGCCCGCCTCCTGAAAAACCGAACATGGCAAATGTGGACCAGTCCTGACCATATTTGGCGGCCATTTCTTCGACCATGGACAGTACGACGTGGTCGTATCGGATGTCTCCTTCGACCAGGTATTTATAGCCAGATCGAGCGCCATCACCACGCACGTTGATCGGGAAAATGGGACACAAGATGGCGCAATCGTTGTAAAGCCCGAACTCGGAGAATCCATCGCGAAACTCGATCGCCGAGGTGCGTCCCGTACCGTGGACCGCTACGAGCAGATCAACTTTGCGGCCCTGCGCGACGGTAGGAGGGACATAAAGCAGCATGTGAAATCGCGGATCTGCAGTAGACGCGAAAATGGCCGTCTCGCCATAGTCATAAAAGGCGCGCGCGCGTGCCGCGGCCTCGCTTGTGCCAAGCTCTTGCATAGTTTCTCCAACGGAAAATTCGGATGTATTGCGGTGTTCGGGCGACACCGCAGGGGAGGCGGGACTGGCCTCCCCCGTTATTCGTTTTATGAATTATTTTTGTGCAGGGTCTGCGGGGCGTACTTCGTAGGCCATGGTGTACTTGTCGCTACGGGGCGTGAAAGCGATCTTCTTGCTCGCACCCATCACGACGTTCTCGTAGTGCATGGGCAGCAGCCAATGTTGGTTGAACGTCAGCTCCGATACCTGCTGCAGCAGCGGCTCGCGCTCATCGTCTTTCAGGCTTGCCGTGGCTTGATCGAGCAGTTTATTGATTTCCGGAACATTCACGCCGCCGCCGTTGTAGCGGCCCGTGCCTTTTTCCTTGTCCTGGCCTGCGACGAGCGCTATCGCGGGGTTCGATACCTCGCCCGTATTGACGCCCCATGACCCCAGGAACATGGAGTAGTCGCCGTTGGAGTATTTGCCCGAGTACACAGACCAGGGGACGACTTGAACTTTGGTTGCGATGCCGATGCGCGATAGCATTTGACCTACTGCCTGCAGAACTTCGCTATCGTTCACATAACGGCCCGATGGGCCATGAATGGTTAACGCAAACCCGTCGGGGTAGCCTGCTTGTGCCAAGAGCTCCTTGGCGCGGCGGGGATCGTATCCGACTGCCTGTACCTTGTCCGAGTGTCCAAAGAAGCCATTGGCGACGAATTGATCGGCAACCGTACCGTTTTTCTGCATGATGCGATCAACGATGGCGGGACGATTGATCGCCAGCAGCAACGCCTCACGAACGCGCGCGTCTTTGAACGGGTTTTTCTCCAGTGGGGACCCGTTTTTCGCGGTGGCAAACGGGGTCTTGTCTTTAGAGACATCCATGCCGAAATAAACGAAGCGCGTAGACTGGCCGCGGATGATTTGCAGCTTGTCGTTGCTCTCGACACGGCTAACGCCTTCGGCAGGCAGGTTTTCGATCAGATCCAGGTCGCCGGAGAGCAACGAAGCCAGGCGGCCACCATCATCGGGTGCCATGCGCAGAGTGACTTTGCTCCACGGTGCGGGGCCTTCGAAATAGTTGTCGTTGCGTGCCAGGACGATGCGGTCGCCGGGCGTGTACGACACGAATTTGAACGGGCCGGTACCGACAGCGGCTTTCCCGCTCTCGAAGTCTGCCACGCTGGCCTTCGCGTATTGCGAGCTGATGATGTGAATGCGGCTGAGCGAATTCAAGAGCAGGGGATCGGGCGTAGATGTTTCTACCACAACGCTGTAGGGGTCTTCGACCGTGACCTTGGCGATATTCCGTGTGTAGGCGGCGAACGCATGTGAGGGTTTATCTCTCGCACGCAACAGGGATGCAACCACGTCTTCTGCGTCGAACGTCGAGCCGTCATGAAAGGTCACCCCTTTGCGCAGCTTGAACCGCCAGTGCGTGTCGTCGATGACTTCCCACGATGTGGCTAGCTGCGGCTTATTTTCCGCGCGGCTTCCACGGTTGATCAGACTGTCGAAGATGTGGCGATTGGCCGCATTGTTCGGCGAATTGGAGTCCTCATGCGGATCCATGGTGGTGACAGGCGCCGCCATACCGATTGACAGCGTGGCGTCTTGCGCCATGGACGGGGATGTTACAGAAACGAGTAATGCCAATGCTGTGCCGGATACGACTCGGCGGGTCATCGCTTTGATCAATTCTTACTCCCTTGGAAGGCTGGCATCAGGCCAATGGTCAGTCTGAGTTCTTGTCGCTGCGGGGTGTTGAAAGCGGGTGATGAAAACAAAGGATTAGCTATATGTCAATGCAATTTTGTTATGTGTTTTGTCTAGTAAAACAGCTAATATCACCGCCAAATAGGAGGTGAAGATCGCATGAGTGACGATAAATACACTGTTGAATCAGTCGAAAAAGCCTTTGATTTATTGATGGCAGTCGCTCGAATGCCGCGATCTGGTGTGACAAAACTCGCGCAGAAAACGAACCTGGTCAAATCTCGGGCCTACCGTTTGTTGCATACAATGGAACAGCGGAAAATCGTCAAAAGAGACGAAAACAATGGTTATGTGCTGGGCGACGCCATGCTGGTACTCGGCATCACGGCCAGTTCTCAGATTGATTTGATCCGGCTTGCCACACCTATCCTGGAAGAGCTATGCCAACGTGTGAACGAAACGGTTCAGTTGCGTACGGCAGATGGCTTTGATGCCCTGTGCATTGCTAAAGCCGAGCCATCGAGAGACCTGCGTGTGCATGCCAATGTGGGGCGTAGACGTCCCTTGTATGCAGGATCGCCCAAATGCTTGCTGGCGTTTCAGTCTCGGGAGTTCATTGACCGGTGCATACCGGAACATCCCACTCCGCTAACGGATCTCACACCCAAGTCGCGACTTTTGATTCTGGATGAGTTAGCCAAAATCCGTAAACAAGGCTATTGCGTCAGCAGGGGCGAAGTCAGCGATCATCAAGTGTCGTGCGCGGCGCCGGTATTCGCTATCGACAACTCTATCGTGGCTTCCATCCATGTGGTCGCGCCCGCATTCAGGATCGGAGAGCCCGAATTGCAGCACATCATTCATTTGGTAGTGTCGGCCGCACAGCGTTTGTCTGCCGGGCTCGGCTGGAGCAAAGGGTAGCGGCCGTTTGCGGCGTGGTCGCCTCAACTTGATCAAGAATGGCTGCGCCTATTCTTGACGCTTCAGTGGGAGGTGTTTGAAGAGTCAGTGAGGGACCGTTGAGCGCGAACCTGATCCAGGTCCTCGCACAGTTTCTCGGTCACATCGATCAAGCGCGGCCCAGGCCGATACAACGCGTCAGCAGCCACACTGAATACGTAGCCCTGTTGCGCGGCCGGCAACCCATGCTGCTGCCAGGCTTGCAGATTGCTGCGTGCATCGTCGGGGCCGGCCGACCCAGCGACTACCGCGTCCGGCCGCGCCGCCAGCACGCTTTCGAGCGAAATCTGCGGCGCCAGTGTGCTGATGTCTGCAAAAGCATTGATGCCGCCGCACAGGCGCACGGCATCGCTGACGATACTGTGCCCGTTCAGCGTGTAAATCGGTTGCAGGCCGGCTTGAATGAAAACCCGCACCGGTGCGAGATGCGTGTAACGCGCCGATAACACGGCCAGCCGCGCACGCAAGGCCTCGGCAGCAGGGATCGCCCGCCCCTCGGTGCCGAACAGCCGGCCCATTGTTTCTACCGCGTCGGGAATCTCGTCCAAGGTCCGCGGGTCGCTGTAGAACACCGGCACTTTCAGGCGCCGCATGAGATCCGCCAGGGGATCAGGGACCGCTGGCTGCCAGGCGATCAGCAGATCGGGCTGCAGCGCGGTGGCGATTTCCAGATTCGGTCGCAGTGTGGTGCCGATGGAAGGCAGCGCGAGGGCTGCAGAGGGGTAGTTACTGCCCTGGGCGATGCCTGCGAGATAGGAGCCTGCGCCAGCCGCGTAGACCAATTCTGTCGCGTGTGGCGCGGCGGTGATCGCACGCCGCGCGGGGGCGGGCAGCGTGATGATGTGGCCGTGATCATCGCGCAGTGTGATCGTTGCGCGATGCGCCGTCGTCGCGACGTGTGCATCGGCCGTCGCTATTTGTGGTCGCTCCGAGGCCCTTGCGGCCACAGCGGTTGACGGGACAGCGGCTGCAGAGATCGTTTTTGCAGTCGTTGAGCCAACGTGGGCAGCAGCCTGCGGCACGGTTGCCGTGTCCGCCCGGGCAGACATCGTGGTCAAGCAGAGCAGTGTTGCCGCCAATGCCCGCCCATCCAGGCTGAAGAGCCTGGTGGCAATGGAGGCGGGCATGGCAGATCGCATCAGTAGCGGATCGTCAACGACGCCTGGACGTTGCGGCCAGCGGCCGGATACAGGTTATATGCACCCGTAGCGCCGGTGCTGCCCGAGCGGATGCCATAGGTCGCGTATTCCTTGTCAAACAGATTGTTCACCGCCAATGTGCCCGAGATGTTCTTGGTAAAGGCATAGCCGACCTTGCCGTTGACCAGGAAATAGTCATCCAGCTGCTTGTCGAACTCGTTGGCCTGGTCATTATCCATGCGTGCTTTGCCCACGTATTGGCCGGACAGGCTGATGAATAGCTTGTCCATGGGGCGCCACGTGGCCCCCAGGTTGGCCATCCATTTTGGCACCAAGGGCACGGTGTTGCCGGCCAGGTCCACGCCAGCGGCGGTGCCTGAGCGGAATTCGGCCTGCATCCAGGTGACGTTCGCATCCAGGCTCAAGCTCTTGGTCAGATCGTGATGGCCTTCCAGTTCGACCCCTTGGCGGCGCGTCGGATCCAGGTTGACGTTGGAGAACGTAATCGGGTTGTATTGGATCTCGTTGGTCAGGTCATAGCGATACCAGGTCAGGCGGGCGCTGGAGGTATCCGACTTCCACAAAATGCCCAACTCCTTGTCCACCGAGGTCTGCGGTTTGAGCGGGGTCGCGACGTACAGCAGTTCGTCGGAATTGGCGAAACGGAAGCTGCGGCCGACTTTGCCGTAGGCGCTGAAGCCCGCGCCGAGTTCCTGACGCAAGGCCAGTTGCCAGGCGCCCAGGTGGCGTGTCTCGTCGGAGTTGCCGCTGTAGCCGGACAGGGTTTCCAGCTGATCGTTGGCATATTGGCGACGGCCGCCCAGTGTGATGCGGGTCGTGTCGGTAGCCTGGATCTGAGCCTCGGCAAAGAACCCATGTTGGCGTTGTTTGGCGCGCCACTGATCCGGCATGGACGAGTACGAGTACAGATTGGAGGCGTCCAGGCTGCTGTCTAGCATGTCGGCGCCCACGATCAGCGCGTGTTTGCCGGCAATCGGCAACTGATAGCGGAGGCTGCCAGTGGTTTCGTCCAGGTCCTGTTCGCGAGTCGTGTCGCCGAAGCTGGATCCCGTGAAACCGGTCAACGACTTGTCGCGTTGGTTCAGGTCGGCATAGAGGGTGCCCGTGCCCAGGCGCTGTTCGATTTGCAAACCGAACGCGTCCGTCTTGGTATTGACGTAATCGTCGGGCGTGGACGTGCCGCGCGGATCGTCCTCATACTCGTTCAGACCGGTGGCGGGATCGACGCGGCGCGGGCCGGGCAGTCCGAGTTTCTGCGTGGTCGTGCGGGCATAGAGGCGGATTTCGCCATCGTCGTGGTGAAAGGCCAGGCCGACGCCGCCCCCGTCGCGGCTTTCGCGATTATTGTCGCGGTAGTTGTCGGTGCGCAGCGTTTGTCCGTAGACGTCGACAGTCACATGCTCGTTTTGCAGGCTGATGGCGGCATCCAATTGGTGCAGGCCGTAATTGCCCACCGTGCCGGTCACGCTGGCCGAGACGGGCTGCCCGCCGGGATTGCCGCGCTTGGTCAGGATATTGATTACGCCACCGGTCGTACCGCCGCCGTACTGGACCGAGCCGCTGCCGCGGACGATCTCGATGCGTTCAATGCGGTCCAGCGGCACCGTGCCTAGCGAGGGCGCCGACAGGTCATTGTTGTTTTGCGGTACGCCATCGATCAGGACCAGCGTGTTGCTGAACCCGGCAATACCAAAGCCGCGCAGGTCTATCTGCGCCTGCGCCGCTGCACCCGTGCTGTTGATCACGTGTACGCCGGCTTGGGTGGACAACAGCTCCTGTACCGTCATGGCGCTGCTGGTGCGGATTTGTTCCTGGGTCAGCACGGACACCTGTACGGGTTGATCGCGGGCCTCGGTGGGCACGCGCGAGGCCGTGACGGTGACGGTGCTGAGCTCCGGGGCAGCGGCCGCAGGGGATGTTTGATCTTGTTGTTGGGATTGTTGGGCGGCGGCCAGCGCGGGCACGGCGCAAATCAAGACTCCGGCCGCATGCCGGAAGGGGCGGGATTTCATCAGACAAGCCTCGGTTTGACGCGCGACCCCGCACGTCGTTCACGGTAATGGGCCGCACAAGGCGTCCCGGTGGGTGAACTGGCCGGTGTCGGGCTGCCATGCGGCGTGATGCAGCATGGGGACCGTTGCGGGGGCAGCACAGGCTGGGCGCGGCGCGCCTTCCTGTTTCCCGTTTACCTTCGGCGCATATTGCGCGCCAGAAGCACCAGTTCGGGGCCGCACTGTAGCATTCACAGGCAAAAAACAACCCGTTTTGTTACCATCAAGCGTCGGTTTTCGGGCATTTTTTGCCTTTTCGCCACATTTCCGAGATATTTCCGTGTCGTATCCCCGCCTGCCTTACCCGCCTTCGTCCTATACCCGAGGTGGCGATTTCGCCCGCCTGCTGGGTGAACGCATCCTGATCCTGGATGGTGCGATGGGCACCATGATCCAGCGCTACAAGCTCGGCGAAGCCGATTTCCGCGGTCAGCGTTTTGCAGATCACCACAAAGATCTGAAGGGCGATAACGAACTGCTGTCGCTGGTGCGGCCGGATGTCATCGACGAGATCCACCGCCAGTATCTGGAGGCAGGCGCCGATGTCATCGAGACCAATACCTTTGGCGCGACGTCGATTGCGCAGGGCGACTATGACTTGCCCGAGCTGGCGTATGAGCTGAATCTCGAGTCTGCAAAACTCGCGCGGGCGGCCTGTGATGCCTACAGCACCCCCGAGCGCCCGCGTTTTGTGGCGGGTGCGTTGGGACCACAGCCCAAGACCGCGTCGATTTCGCCGGACGTGAATGATCCCGGCGCACGCAACATCACTTTTGATGAGCTGCGCATTGCCTATATCGAGCAATTGAATGGTTTGTTGGATGGCGGCATCGACATTGTGTTGATCGAGACCATTTTCGACACCCTCAATGCCAAGGCTGCCATTTTTGCCGTCGAGTCCGTATTCGAGGAACGCGGCATACGCTTGCCCGTCATGATCTCGGGCACCGTCACCGACGCGTCGGGGCGCATTCTCTCGGGCCAGACCGTCGAGGCGTTCTGGAATTCCGTGCGTCACGCCAGACCCGTCACGATCGGCTTGAATTGTGCTTTGGGTGCGGCGCTGATGCGCCCCTATGTCGCCGAGCTCTCCAAGATCTGCGACACCTACGTCTGTGTGTATCCCAACGCCGGTCTGCCCAACCCGATGGCGGAAACGGGCTTTGACGAAACGCCGGCCGATACTTCGGCGTTGCTCGAGGAATTTGCGCGTGCCGGATTAGTCAATATGTCGGGCGGCTGCTGCGGCACGACCCCTGACCATATTCGCGCCATCGCCGATAAAGTCACCGCACTGACCCCGCGCGTCGTGCCCGATATTCCCGTCAAGACCCGCCTGTCGGGCCTGGAGCCGTTGAATATCGACGAGGAGTCCTTGTTCGTCAACGTGGGCGAGCGCACCAACGTCACGGGCAGCAAGATGTTTGCGCGCCTGATCCGCGAGGAAAAATACGACGAGGCCCTGGCCGTCGCGCGTCAGCAGGTAGAGAACGGCGCTCAGATCATCGATATCAACATGGACGAGGCCATGTTGGATTCGGCAGCGTGTATGCATCGCTTTCTGAATCTGATCGCGTCCGAGCCTGATATCTCTCGCGTACCCATCATGATCGACAGCTCCAAATGGGAGGTCATCGAGACGGGGCTGAAGTGCGTGCAAGGCAAGCCGGTCGTGAATTCGATCTCCATGAAAGAGGGCATCGATATCTTTCGCGAGCATGCCCGTCTGTGCCGGCGCTACGGCGCGGCTGTCGTGGTGATGGCGTTCGATGAACAAGGTCAGGCCGATACGCTGGAGCGTCGGAAAGAGATCTGCGGTCGCGCCTACAAAATTCTGGTCGAAGAAGAGCAATTCCCGCCCGAAGACATCATTTTCGATCCGAACGTCTTTGCCGTCGCGACGGGGATCGACGAACACAATCACTATGCGATGGATTTCATCGAGGGGGCGGGCTGGATCCGGAAAAATCTGCCTCACGCGCGCATCTCGGGTGGCATTTCGAACGTGAGCTTCTCGTTCCGTGGTAATGAACCCATGCGCGAAGCCATTCACACGGTGTTCTTGTACTACGCCATCCGCGAAGGCCTGACGATGGGTATCGTCAACGCCGGTCAGTTGGGGGTGTATGCGGATCTGGATGGGGCGCTGCGAGATCTGGTCGAAGACGTCATCCTGGATCGTGATCCCCCTGTTGGCAAAACCGATCCCGCTGATGAACGCACGCCCACCGAGCGGCTGGTGCAGTTCGCAGAGACTGTCAAAGGCTCTGGCGCGAAAAAAGAAGAAGATCTCGCCTGGCGCGAGGCACCGGTGCAAGAACGCTTGTCGCATGCGTTGGTGCACGGCATCACGGCATTTATCGTCGAAGACACCGAAGAAGTCCGTCAGCAGATCGAGGCTCGTGGCGGCCGTCCTATCGAGGTGATCGAAGGGCCGCTGATGGACGGGATGAATATTGTCGGCGATCTGTTCGGCGCCGGCAAAATGTTCTTGCCCCAAGTGGTGAAATCCGCGCGTGTGATGAAGCAGGCCGTGGCGCATCTGATTCCCTTTATCGAGGAAGAAAAACGCCAGATCGCGGCGGCCGGCGGTGACGTGCGGGCCAAGGGCAAAATGGTGATTGCTACTGTCAAAGGCGATGTGCACGACATTGGCAAGAACATCGTCTCTGTGGTGCTGCAATGTAATAACTTCGAAGTCGTCAACATGGGCGTGATGGTGCCCTGTGCGCAGATTCTGGAGAAAGCCAAAGAAGAGCAGGCCGATATTGTGGGCCTGTCGGGCTTGATCACACCCAGTCTCGAAGAAATGGCTTATGTGGCCTCGGAAATGCAGCGCGATCCGTATTTCCGTGATCGCAAGATTCCGTTGATGATTGGTGGTGCGACGACGAGCCGTGTTCATACGGCCGTGAAGATCGCGCCCAATTACGATGGTCCCGTCATCTATACCCCCGATGCCAGCCGTGCGGTGGGTGTGGCTGCGAATCTGGTGTCTGACCAGGCGCAAAGCTATATCGATGAGATCGCGCAGGAATACGAAGACGTCCGCCGCCGCCATGCGAATCGCAAGGCGACGCCGCTGATCTCATTGGCGGACGCACGTGCCGCGCGTCCGCAGATCGATTGGGCCAACTACACGCCGCCTCGTCCTAAATTCATCGGCCGCCGTTCGTTCAAGAGCTACGACCTCAGCGAGATCGCGAAATACGTGGACTGGACGCCGTTCTTTCAAACCTGGAGTCTGTTCGGACAATTCCCGGCCATTCTCGAAGACAAGGTGGTTGGCGAGCAGGCGAAAAAGGTTTATGCCGATGGGCAGGCGATGCTCAAGCGCATCATTGATGGACGTTGGCTGACTGCCAATGGCGCGGTGGCGTTTTATCCTGCCAATACGGTCAATGACGACGACATCGAAATCTATACCGATGAGTCGCGCAGCGAGGTGCTGTTTACCTATCGCAACCTGCGCCAGCAGGGCGCCAAGCGCGAAGGTGTCAGCAACAAATGCCTGGCCGATTACATCGCACCGAAGTCCAGTGGCGTAGCCGATTACATCGGCATGTTTGCGGTGACGGCGGGCTTGGGGATCGAGAAAAAAGAGGCCGAATTCGAGGCCGCACTGGATGATTACTCGAGCATTATGCTCAAGGCGATGGCGGATCGTCTGGCCGAGGGCTTTGCCGAATGCTTGCATGCGCGTGTGAGGCAGGACCTGTGGGGCTATGCGCCTGACGAGGGCTTGTCTAATGACGACATGATCGCCGAGAAATACGTGGGTATTCGTCCTGCGCCGGGATATCCGGCTTGCCCTGAGCATGTGGTCAAGACCGATATGTTCCGGGTGTTGGATGGTGCGGATATCGGGATGATGTTGACCGATAGTTATGCGATGTATCCGGCGTCCAGTGTGTCTGGGTTCTATTTCAGTCATCCACAGTCGCAGTACTTCAACGTGGGGACGATTGGCGAGGATCAGCTTGCTGATTACATCGCGCGTAGTGGGCGGACTGAGGAGGATGTTCGGCGGACGTTGGTTAGTAGTTTGGGGTGAGGGTTTTAGTGCTATTGGACGTCGATGCGGGGCAGTGGCTGCGTGGGGGCTTCACGTTGGCGGTCCGGCGCGCGGGCGCCGGACACCGCGTTCGTTCGTCTCGTCCGCGCCTTCGCGCTCCCTTCGACATCCACTCCGCTCGCCAACGAGGCGCCCCCACGCAGCCACTGCCCCGCATCGACTCGCAGTAACTCAAGCTCATCACATCGCTGGCACGGCTTTCTTGCTTGGCATTCTTCTGCATCAGCCTGGGTAAAGAGAAAGGTCTTGCAGGGCTGCGATGAGCGGGTGCCCTGCACACCCGCTCATCGCGTTCGGGATCTGCATGCGC
>NZ_BAAGVF010000002.1:0-664545 GCF_054781015.1 Bordetella muralis
TGTCTTTGTGCCTTCGTCTTTGCGCGACCAAATAAATAATCCCTGCGTCCCGCATCTTCTGTAATTGCGTTCGTCTTTGCGCCGCTGCAATGACCTCCATATCGCATCTGCCAGGAGCGGCCTCTGACGCCTGTGCTTTGACCCACGCAGATCGGCATCGCTCGCGCCGACGCGCGTTCGACGCGGTGTCGCTTTTCTGCGCTGTGGCGCTCAAACCTCATCTCGATTTCTATCCCCGATCTGGCGTCTTTGTGCGGTAAGATTGGCTAAATCTATTCGATGGAGCGGTTATCGTGAGCGATCCCCAGATCCCTAATCAACCCAACAATTCGCTCGACCTGCGTACGCTGACCCACGTCACCTATGGCTTATATGCCTTGGGTTTTGTGACGGGAGGCTTTTTGGGCATAGCGACATTGGCAGCTGTGGTGTTGATGTACCTCAAACGTACAGATGCAGCGGGAACGATGTATGCAGCGCATTTTGATTGGCTGTTACGCACGTTCTGGTGGGCACTGTTGTGGCTTGCTATCAGCGCGATAGCCACGTTGATTTTTATCGGCTGGCTGGGTGTGGTGGCAACCGTGGTTTGGGTGCTCTATCGCTTGATTAAAGGCTGGTTGGCGCTCATGGAAGGCTCCGTGCCTACCCAGTACAGCTAAATCCTGTCTATGGCCGCTTGCTAAGCTCAGGCGGCCAGTTTTATTTGTACAGGTAAAAATAAAAACGGCTGACCGTAGTCAGCCGTTTTTATTTGGGCTCGCGTCTTGATGCACGCCCGGTGCGGCAAGCCCTGGGCGTATGGGCCGTCATAAACGGCCCACGACAGCAGACGGGGACGTACTGGGTACGACCCGATACCTGCTTACTTCAGGTGGGCGTTGACCAGCTTGGTCAATTCGAACATCGTGACCTGATCTTTGCCAAAGATCGGACGCAGCTTGGCGTCAGCGTTGATGTTGCGTTTGTTGCTGGCATCTTGCAGGTTGTGCTTTTTGATGTATTCCCAGATCTTCTTGGTGACCTCGGTGCGCGGCACGGCGTCGGAGCCAATGACTGCCGCCAGCTCGGCGCTGGGGGTCAGGGGCTTCATGAATGCGGCATTCGGCTTGCGTGCGGTCGCGGGTTTGGAGGTTGTAGCCATATTACGGCGCTCCTTCTCTGGCTGTTGGAAAAATTGTCCTGCGGGCGGAGCATAACGTGTCTCTCTCTCAAAGACAAAGCCATTTATGCTCTGTAGCAACTAAAATAGGGGCTTGACCCCCTTCTGTTCAAGGTGCGTAACGTCTCATGTACGCAAGATCAGCACTAGATTCTATCCGTCTATTCCATGACGAGTTGACGGCGATACGCCGGGATTTGCATGCCCATCCGGAATTGGGCTTCGAAGAGGTGCGTACGTCAGGCATCGTGGCGGGCTCCTTAGAGGCCCTGGGCATCGAAGTACACCGGGGCATAGGCAAGACAGGGGTTGTGGGCGTTATACGCGGCAGAAGCTGCGATAGCGGGCGCATGATCGGTCTGCGCGCCGACATGGACGCGCTGCCCATGACAGAGGATAACAATTTTGCGTACAAATCCAACAAACCCGGATTGATGCACGGTTGCGGTCACGATGGGCACACCACGATTTTGCTGGGGGCTGCACGCTATCTGGCACAAACCCGCAATTTTGACGGTACTGCCGTGTTGATTTTTCAGCCGGCTGAAGAAGGGCGGGGTGGCGCAAAGGCCATGATGGAAGACGGGTTGTTTGATACCTTTCCGTGTGACGCCATCTACGCACTGCATAATTGGCCGGGTTTGAAACCCGGCACCATCGGGATCAACCCCGGCCCCATGATGGCGGCGGCAGATCGTTTCGATATCACCATTACGGGGCGTGGGGGCCATGGCGCGCACCCCTATCAGACGATCGACCCTGTCACCGTCGCCGGACACGTGATTACCGCGCTGCAGACGATTGTGTCGCGAAATGTTAATCCGCTGGATTCGGCGGTGTTGTCCATCGGATCGCTGCAGGCGGGGCACCCGGGCGCCATGAGTGTGATTCCCCGCGAAGCCAAATTGGTGGGCACGGTACGCACCTTCCGCAAGTCGGTGCAGGAAATGGTCGAGACGCGGATGCGCGAGCTGGTCAGTGCAATCGCCGGCGGTTTTGGGGCGACAGCCGAAATCAACTACCAACGTATCTATCCCGCGACCCTGAATACGCCGCAACACGCGAATTTGGTCGCTGATATCGCCACCGATATGATTGGCAAGGAAAACGTGGTGCGTGATCTGGTGCCTTCGATGGGCTCTGAGGATTTTTCGTTCATGCTGCAAACCCGTCCCGGGGCGTATTTCCGATTGGGCCAGGGCGGGGCCGAATCTGGCTGCGTGCTGCATAATTCCCACTTCGACTTCAATGATGCTGTGATTCCGCTGGGTAGCGCGATGTTTTGCGCCTTGGCCGAGCGTGGCATGCCTTTGGCTGAATAAGCCAGGTTGCTCTCATGTCTGATCAAAACATTACTCAACTCACGATTACCCGTCCGGACGACTGGCATTTGCATTTGCGCGATGGTGCGGCATTGCAGGCCGTGGTGGGCGATACGGCACGCCAGTTTGCGCGCGCCATCATCATGCCTAATCTGCGTCCGCCTGTGACGACGACCGAGCAGGCATTGGCGTATCGCCAGCGCATCGAAGACGCCTTGCGCCAACAGGAAAATGTCCCGGCTTTCACGCCGCTGATGACGCTATACCTGACTGACAATACGACGGCTGAGGAAATCGTGCGCGCGCATGATTCCGGCCAGGTCTACGCGGTCAAGCTTTATCCTGCCGGCGCGACGACGAACTCCGACGCCGGGGTGACGGACCTGCTGGGCAAATGCGGCAAGGCGTTGGAAGCGTTGGAACGTTGCGGCATGCCTCTGTTGGTGCATGGCGAAGTCACCGATCCGGGGATTGATGTGTTCGATCGCGAGGCGGTGTTTATCGATCGTGTGATGCGGCCATTGCGCAAAGCCTATCCTGGCTTGAAGATGGTGTTCGAACACATCACGACCAAGGACGGCGCGGAGTACGTGCGTGACGCTGAGGGTCCGATAGCCGCGACGATCACGCCGCAGCACATGCTGTACAACCGGAACGCGATTTTTCAGGGCGGCGTGCGGCCGCACTGGTATTGCCTGCCTATCCTGAAGCGCGAAGTGCATCGCCAGGCACTGGTCGAGGCCGCCACGAGTGGTAGCCCGCGCTTTTTCCTGGGCACGGACAGCGCTCCGCACGCTCGTGGATTGAAAGAGCACGCCTGTGGTTGTGCGGGTTGCTACACCGCGCTGCACGCCATGGAACTCTACGCCACGGCATTCGAGCGTGCCGGGCGTCTGGATCGGCTGGAAGGTTTCGCCAGTTTCCATGGGCCGGATTTTTACGGTCTGCCACGCAACACCGATACGCTGACGTTGCGGCGCGAGTCCTTTTCGATTCCCGCTGAATTACCGTTTGGCGATACCTCGCTGGTCCCCTTGGCGGCCGGCGAATCGCTGGATTGGCGCGTGGCTTGATGAGGGCCTCTGGCGGTGGTACTCATCGCCTGATGCGCAGGAAAGTTTGAGGCAGGGCTTTGTGCAGGCTCAGTGCACTATGCCGGTTCCTGCCTTGCCGCGTTTCACAGAGGCCACATACCTCAGGCGGCTCTGTTTTGCCCAATGGGCTGGATTGGCATGGAATTGGGCTGCGCCTTGGCGAGGTGTGAATTCCTCCCCAAGGCGCCTGCCCAAGGGGCAGGATTACCCGCTGGCAGTCGATTGATTAACTGTCGCCGCGCCGAGCCTCCAGCAATTCCCAGCGGGCGAATTTTTCTTCCAGTTCTTTGTCCAGGGCCGCGAGTTCGGTATTGATGCGTTCGACTTCATCAGGCGCATCGCGATAGAGTGTGCCGTCCGCCAAACGGGCAGACAGGTCTTCTTGGCGCGCTTCGATTTTGGCAATCGCGTCGGGTAACCCTTCGAGTTCGCGTTGTTCCCACGAACTGAGCTTGGCTACGCGGTTGGGCTTGGCACGAGTGGCCGTCGCCCCAGTGTCTGAGTTGTTTGCGGCTGAGGTGCTCGCGTCGCTGGCGGCCGCGCGTGCGGGCTTTTCCTGTTGGGTATTAGGAACGGCCGACGCCGGACGTTGAGCGACCCAGTCGTCGTAGCCGCCAACATAATCGCGCCATTTGCCATCGCCTTCGTAGGCAATGGTTTGTGTCACCACATTATTAAGAAAGGCGCGATCGTGGCTGACGAGCAGAACGGTGCCGGTGTATTCCTGAAGGAGTTCTTCCAGCAGTTCCAGGGTCTCGATGTCCAGATCGTTGGTGGGTTCGTCCAGGACCAGCACGTTCGCGGGACGGGCAAACAGGCGTGCCAATAACAAGCGCGCGCGCTCGCCGCCCGATAGGCTGCTGACCGGCGACCCCGCCCGTGCAGGCGAAAACAGAAAATCGCCCAGATAGCTCATGACGTGTTTGCGGGTGCCGCCGATCTCTACCCACTCGCTGCCAGGGTTGATGATGTCGACCAGGCTCGCGTTTTCATCGAGCTGCGCTCGCATCTGATCAAAGTAGGCAACCGACACGTTGGTCCCGATGCGGACGTTGCCGGTGTCCGGCGCGAGCTCGCCCAGCATGATTTTCAACAGCGTGGTTTTCCCGGCTCCGTTGGGCCCGATAATGCCGATGCGGTCGCCGCGCATGAGCGTGGTGCTGTAGTCTCGGATCACAACGCGGTCGCCAAAGCTTTTGGAGACGTTGTCCAATTCGGCGACCAATTTGCCCGAGCGTTGGCCCTCGGCGATGGCCAGGCTCACATTACCCAGGCGATCGCGACGTTCCGAGCGCTCGACGCGCAGTTGCTCCAGACGTCGCACGCGGCCTTCGTTGCGGGTGCGGCGGGCCTCGACGCCTTTGCGAATCCAGACTTCCTCTTGAGCCAGCAGTTTGTCGAACCGGGCGTTTTCCAGGCGTTCGGACTCCAACCATTGGGCTTTGCGCTCTTGCCATTGTGAAAAGTTGCCGGGAAAGCTCAGCAGCTTGCCGCGGTCGAGTTCGACGATGCGCGTGGCAATCGCGTCCAGAAAGCGCCGGTCGTGGGTGATGATGACGGCCGCGCCGCGCCAGCTGCGAAGCAGTTCTTCCAGCCAGGCAATGCCGGTGAAGTCCAGATGGTTGGTAGGCTCGTCGAGCAGCAGGAGGTCGGGTTCGTCTGCCAGTGCGCGCGCCAAAGCGACGCGTTTGCGTGTGCCGCCGGACAAACCGGCAATGCGCGCGTCGCCAGGCAGGCCGAGCCGTTCCAGCAAGGCCTGGACGCGCGATGGCCGTTGCCAGTCTTCGTGGTCGTCTTCGCGGTTAAAGACTACGTCGTATACCGATGCGTTTTCGTCGAGATCGGGTTCCTGCTCGACGGTGGCGACTTTCAGGCCGGAATTGCGCGCGATGTCGCCATCGTCAGGCACGTTGCGCCCATCCAGCAGACGCAATAGCGAGCTCTTGCCGGCGCCGTTGCGGCCGATCAATCCGATACGTTCGCCTTCCTGGATGACGAAATCAGCGTGGTCCAGCAACGGATGGTGGCCGTACGCGAGTTGTACGTCCGTCAAGGTAATCAAAGTGTTGTTGGCCATGAAATAGACAAAGTGCGGTGGTTTTCTGCGATACCGCTATTGTCGCAGGTCGCGCGCTTTGCGTTCCGCATGGCGTCCGGCAAGCAGAGCGACGCACGTTTCAGGCTCGCATCCAAACAGGCCTCTTGGAACGAGTAACGAGCGAAAGGCGCGGCGGCAGGGATGGAGGCGCCAACTGTGCCTATCTAAATAGGGACTGAGTTGCCGCACCGGCGTGCCGTACAATGGCATCCGCAAGGCAGGTCGGGCAATCGCGGTGGGTGCGAATCCATCGAGGAAGGTCCGGACTCCACAGAGCAGGATAGCGGCTAACGGCCGTCCAGTCGCTGCCGGACTTACGTCCGGTTGACGGCTGAGGAATAGGGCCACAGAGACGAGTCTGCGGCGCGGGCGGGCTCCGGCACGCACCGGTACGGCCATCTCCGTACTGCGTCCATCGGCGACGATGGGCGGCGCGGCAGGGTGAAACGCGGCAACCTCTATCCGGAGCAACACCAAATAGGCATGTGCACGGCTTTCGGGCCTGAAGGGCGGCTCGCTCTAGCATGCGGGTAGGTGGCTACAGCGGCTCAGCAATGATCCGCGCAGAGGAATGATTGCCCGCCGGGGTGACTCGGTGTACAGAATCCGGCCTATAGACCTGTCTTGCAGCTGAATACCGTCAACGGGGCGGCTTTGCTGCGGCAAGGCCGAACGTAAAACATTGAAAGGGCGCTCTATTTGTCCCACTCCTGACTAAGGACTTTTAATTGTTACTGCAACCCCCTGATTTATCAGGGGGTTTTTATTTTTGCCTTTTTAAAAACTGTTCTAAGTCCTTGTTGTGATTGAAAAAATTGCAACCGTCCGCTTGACCCGCTTTGTCCATTACCGTAGAGTGGGAAAAAGTAGGAATTTGTGCAATTAAGTGGGGTGAATGTGGTGTTTCAGGGAAGCAGCGCGCTGACGCTCGATGCCAAGGGACGGATCTCGATTCCGACCCGGCATCGTGACGCGCTCGTTGCGCAGGCCGAAGGCCGGTTGACCCTGACCCGCCACCCCGATGGCTGCTTGTTGGTGTATCCGCGGCAAGAGTGGGAAAAAAAGCGCGATCAGATCGCTGCGTTCCCCATGTCGGCGCGCGCACTGCAGCGGCTGTTGTTGGGCAACGCTCAGGACGTCGAGATGGACGGTTCGGGTCGTGTGCTCATCGCGCCTGAACTGCGCAACGCTTCCGGTATGACGCGCGATGTGATGCTGCTCGGTATGGGCGCGCACTTCGAGCTCTGGGATGCCGCTTCCCTGGCCCGCCGCGAGGCGGAGGACCTAGCTCAGGGGATGCCGGACGTGTTGAACCAGTTTTCGTTCTGAAACCGAGTATGGAATTCGAACATCGGCCCGTGCTGCTGGCGCCGACGGTGGATGCGTTATTGCAGGCCAATTTTGGCGGCAAGGGCGCGGCACGGTCTGGCCAGGCGGACGACGCGCAGGCCGAAGCACAAGCTCACGCGCGCATGCAGCGCGGCGTGTTTGTCGACGGCACCTTCGGGCGCGGTGGACATAGCAGTGAGTTGTTGAGCCGTCTGGGACCTGAGGCCCGGTTGGTGGTGTTCGACAAGGACCCTCAGGCGATTGCGGTGGCCACCGAGTTGGCGGCGCGCGATCGGCGAGTGACGGTTGTGCATGATGGTTTTGCCACCATGCGCGAGGCATTGGCAGGACTCGGCATCGAGCATATCGATGGCGTGATGTTGGATCTTGGGGTGTCTTCACCTCAATTGGATGATGCCGAACGAGGTTTTTCGTTTATGCGCGAAGGCCCGCTCGACATGCGTATGGATACGACCCGTGGCCCAACGGTTGCGGATTGGCTGGCAGATGCCAGCGTGGACGAGATGCGGGAGGTCATAGCAGATTATGGCGAAGAACGGTTTGCTTTTCAGGTTGCAAAGGCGATTGCTGCTCGCCGCGCAACACGGCCGCTGCGCACCACGCTCGAGCTTGCCGAGTGCGTCGCCAGCGCCGTCCGGACGCGCGAAAAAGGCCAGCACCCGGCCACTCGCACCTTTCAGGCTTTACGGATTTACATCAATCGGGAACTCGAAGAGCTCGCGCGCGCCCTCGCGTCAGCTTTAGAACTGCTTGCCCCAGGGGGGAGGTTGGCGGTGATCAGCTTTCATTCGCTCGAAGACCGTATGGTCAAACAGTGCATCGCGGCGGCGGCCAAGCCTGCTGTCGCGCATGCACGTTTGCCGTTACGGGAGAGCGAATTGCCCCAGCCGCTCGTCCGTTCGTTGGGGCGGGTGCTCGCCAGCGATGAAGAGATCGCAGGCAATGCCCGGTCGCGTTCGGCGGTGCTGCGAGTTGCCGAGCGCACCAGCACACCTCTGGCTGCCGATGCGGCAACCTTTGTGCCGGCCATGCGTGTGCCGGGTGAGTCGCCCGCTGCCAAACGCGGCGCCAAACGGAGGCCGCGCTAATGGCACGCTTGAGCCTCATCGTTTCTATATTGTTGATGCTGTCGGCCATCTCGCTGGTCACCAGCCGGTATCAATCGCGTCAACTCTTTATTGAATTAGAGCGCGGCAATACGCTGTCCAATACCTTGGACACCGATTGGCGGCGACTGCAACTCGAGCGCGCCGAGCTGGCGCGCAATGCGCGGATCGATCATGCAGCGCGCCAGGATCTGAAGATGATCCCCATCGTGCCTGACCGTACGCTCTATTTGAATCAAGCGCCGATTTCCGTTCCGGCCGCCGGAGGCGTGCAATGAAACGTGTGCCGTTCTTCGACAACCCCATGTTGCGCGGGCAATTGCCTACCTGGCGTGCCCGGCTGGTCCTCGTGCTGTTGCTCGCGGCCTTTGTGGTGTTGGCAGGGCGCGCGTTGTATTTGCAGGGCCTGTCCACCGAGTTTTTGCAGCAGCAGGGTGAGCGCCGCTACGAGCGCACGCTGACGCTGGCCGCGACACGCGGCAAGATCCTCGACCGTAATGGTGTGGTGTTGGCATCCAGCGTGCCGGCGCGCGCTATCTGGGCCATCCCCGAGGACGCGAAGCCGGCGACGGGC
Organism: Bordetella muralis; assembly: GCF_054781015.1. Classification (NCBI taxonomy): domain Bacteria; kingdom Pseudomonadati; phylum Pseudomonadota; class Betaproteobacteria; order Burkholderiales; family Alcaligenaceae; genus Bordetella; species Bordetella muralis. The sequence continues at coordinate 8,707 of NZ_BAAGVF010000002.1, forward strand.
GAACAGCTCTCCAATCTGGCCAAACTGCTGGGCCTGTCGGTCGCCGATCTGCGCGGCCGTTTGGCCGACGTCGACCGCAACTTCGTTTATCTCAAACGGCAAGTCCCCACGGACATCGCCGACCAGATCAAAAAGCTCGAAGTCCCCGGCATCCACCAGCAAGCCGAGACGCGGCGTTATTACCCGGATGGTGAAGTCACGGCCCACTTGGTGGGCTTTACCAGTGTGGAGGACTCGGGCCAGGAAGGGGTCGAGCTGACCTTCGACAAATTGCTGTCGGGCACGCCAGGCAGCCGCCGCGTGATCAAAGACCGGCTGGGCCGTGTGATCGAAGACGTCCAGGCCGTGACGGCGCCTGTCAATGGGCGCGATCTGAGCCTGTCGATCGATGCTCGCTTGCAGTATCTGGTGTTCCGCGAACTGGGTGAGGCGGTGAAAAAGCACCAGGCCTCTGCGGCCAGCGCCATCATTATGGATGTGCGAACGGGCGAGATTCTGGCGTTGGCCAGTCTGCCGACGTTCGATCCGAATGATCGCGAAAGCTTTCAAACCCCCAATCTGCGCAATCGCGCGATTACCGATACATTCGAGCCGGGCTCGATCATGAAGCCCTTTACCGCAGCCCTGGCGCTGGACCTGGGGCGTATCAATACCAAAACGCAGTTCGACACGGGCAATGGCGCATTCCGCTATCAAGGGAGCACGATTCATGATGTGAGCCGCAACGGCATGCTGAATGTGGCCGGAGTGCTGCGTCGTTCCAGCAATATCGGGATGACCATGATCGCGGAAAAGCTGCAGTCGCGCGAGATGTGGGAACGCTTTACGGAATTGGGCTTTGGCCGTGTGCCGCAACTGGGTTTCCCGGGGGCTGCGCCGGGACGTCTGCGGCCCTGGGACCGGTGGCGTTTGATTGAAAAGGCCACCATGGCCTATGGGTACGGTTTGTCGGTGTCCTTGTTGCAGGTGGCGCGCGCCTATACCGTTTTCGCGCGTAATGGCGATATGGTTACGCCCACCTTGATCAAGCGCGATAGCGATCCGACCAGCGTCAAAGTCTATAGCCCCGAGGTGTCGCAACTGGTGCGTAGCATGCTCGAGGCAGCCGCAGGTCCCGAAGGCACAAAAGCTGCACAGGTACAAGGCTATCGGGTTGCCGGCAAGAGCGGCACGGCACGCAAGATCGTTGACGGCAAATACAGTACGCAGCGCTATCGCAGTTCGTTTGTCGGGTTTGCGCCGGTGTCGAACCCGCGCATTGTCGTGGCCGTGTCCATTGATGAACCCAAGGTTGGCGGTTACTACGGCGGCGCGGTCGCTGCGCCTGTGTTTTCCACGATCGTGGGCGGCAGCCTGCGCATGATGGGCGTGCAGCCGGATGCGCCGTTCGAATCGACGATTGTGGCTGGCGTACAGGAGAAGACGCGATGACCGCCGTCCGCCACCCGTCTGCGGCTGACGAAGCGTTGGCTTGGCTGCGCGCGCATGCTGCGGCGGGGGCCGATTTGCGTCTGGATTCGCGCGAGATCGCGGCGGGCGATGTGTTCGTCGCCTGCCCGGGCGGTTCAGTGGACGGCCGGGATTACATCGCACGGGCTTTCGAACAAGGCGCTTCGGCGGTATTGTGCGAAGCGCCCGCGCCGACCGGCGCTCAGGATGATGCCCGGGTGCATGTTGTGCCAGCGTTGCGTACCTTGCTCGGCGAGCTCGCCGACAAATGGTATGGACAGCCGTCGGCGGCCTTGAGCGTGGTGGCGATTACAGGCACCAATGGCAAGACATCGTGCGTGCAATGGATTTCGCAGGCGTTGACCGCCGCAGGCAAACCCTGCGGCAGCATCGGCACGCTGGGCGCGCTGTTGCCGGACGGCCAGTCGCTGGGTGGCAGTTTGACGACGCCGGACGTACTGACGGTGCATCGCGTCCTGGCGCTGATGCGTGAGGCGGGCGCCCAAGCCGTCGCGCTTGAAGCCTCCTCCATTGGTCTGGAACAAGGGCGGCTGGACGGCGTGCGTATCGAAGTCGCTGGCTTTACCAATTTGACCCGCGATCACCTGGATTATCACGGCTCGATGGACAGCTACGAGCAGGCCAAGGCGCGGCTGTTCCATTGGCCCGGCCTGGCGGCGGCCATCATCAACGCCGACGACGCTGCCGGCGAGCGGTTGTTGCGGTCATTGCCCGATGCCTTGGCGCTGGGGTACACCCAGCAGGACACGCCCGCCGCGTTTCAGGTCCGGGACCTGCAGGCGACGGCACACGGCCAGGTTTTTTCTTTGATGTCGCCGGACGGTGAAGCGCAGATTGTGACGTCGCTCTTGGGGCGTCATAACGTCTCGAATCTGTTATTGGTCGCCGGCGTGCTGTCCAAGCTGGGTTGGCCGCTGACGCAGATCGCGCGCGCATTGTCCGAGACCCGGCCCGTGGATGGCCGCTTGCAAGTGGTTGAGCCGTTGACGCTGAATGCGGGGGCGGCCGCAGGTCGTGGTCCTCTCGTGGTGGTGGATTATTCTCACACGCCGGACTCGTTGGCGCGTGCCTTGACTGCACTGCGGCCCATCGCGGACGCACGAGGCGGCAGGTTGGTGTGCCTGTTCGGATGCGGCGGCGAGCGCGACGCTGGCAAACGCCCGGAGATGGGGCGCATTGCCGCCGATCTGGCCGACAAGATCACAGTGTCCAGCGATAACCCGCGTGGCGAGGATCCCGCAGACATCATTGCGCAGATCCTGCCTGGTATTCCGCGTGGTGCGCGGCTCACCGTGGAACCGGATCGCGCGAGCGCGATCATGCAGACGATTTGGGCGTCGGAGCCCGATGATGTGATTTTGCTGGCCGGCAAGGGGCACGAGACATACCAGGAAGTCGCTGGCGTCAAGCTGCCTTTCGACGACCGCGAATGGGCAAGGTTGGCGTTGCTGTTGCCGCATGCGGCAGCCTTGTCTACCGATACGCGGCAGGTAGGTGCTGATCAGGTGTTCCTGGCGCTGGCAGGGGAGCGTTTCGACGGTCACGACTATCTGTCTCAGGCACAGCAGGCGGGGGCGTGCGCGGCCGTGGTGGCGCATCCGGTCGCCGACGTATCGTTGCCACAACTGGTTTTGGGAGACACCCGTGTCGCGTTGATGCGCATCGGCGCAGCATGGCGTGCGCGATTCGCGCTGCCTGTGATCGGGGTGGCTGGCAGCAACGGCAAGACCACGACGAAAGAAATGGTTTCTGCGATCCTGGCCGATTGGCTGGGCGAAGCAGGCCGGCTGGCGACAGCGGGCAACTTCAATAATGACATTGGTGTGCCGCTGACGCTGCTGCGTCTGCGTGCCCAGCATCGTGCGGCGGTATTTGAGCTGGGCATGAACCATCCCGGCGAGATCGCGGTGTTGGCCGCCATGGCGGCGCCCTCGGTCGTATTGATCACGAATGCACAGCGCGAGCACCAAGAATTCATGCATTCGGTCGAGGCTGTGGCGCAGGAAAACGGTGCGGCTATCGAGGCGCTGCCGGCTGATGGCGTCGCCGTATTCCCAGGCGATGACGCGCATTGCGGTGTGTGGGAAGCCCAGGCCGCAGCGCGGCGCGTATTGCGGTTCGGCCTGCAGCCCGGATTGGACGTTTATGCCGAGAACATGACAGCGACTGAGCAAGGCACGCGCTGCCACGTCGTGACGCCGGCGGGATCCACGGATCTGGCGCTGCCGGTGCCAGGTTTGCATAACGTACGTAATGCGCTGGCGGCCATTGCAGCGACCTTGGCAGCCGGTGCGCCGCTGGCGGCAGCCGTGCGGGCACTGGAATCGTTCAGCGCGGTGGCGGGGCGGATGCAGCGCAAGGTTCTGCCCGACGGGACGACGCTGATCGACGATACCTATAACGCGAATCCGGACTCGGTACGCGCAGCAGTGGACGTCTTGGCGCAATTGCCCGGTCCGCGCGCCTTGGTGTTGGGCGATATGGGCGAGGTGGGTGATAACGGCCCGGCGATGCATCGCGAAGTGGGCGCGTATGCCCGCGAGCATGGTATCGACGCGCTGTATACGCTGGGAGAGGCCAGTCGCGATGCGGCGGCCGCGTTTGGCGATGGGGCCGTATCTTGCGAGTCTGTCGAAGCCATTGTGGCGGCGCTGCAGAGCATGCGTCCGGCGAGTTTATTAGTGAAAGGTTCGCGCTTTATGCGCATGGAGCGGGTGGTGAAGGTGCTGTCTACCGACAATAACAACAATATGACGGCTGCGCGCCAAGGAGGCTCTCATGCTGCTTGAAATCGCTCGTTGGCTGTCTGACGATGTGCGCGTCATCGGCGTCCTGGAATACATCACCATGCGCGCCGTGCTGGCCTGCGCCACGGCCTTGTTGATCGGTCTGGTGGCCGGGCCCCGCGTGATTCGCAAATTGACCGAGATGAAGATCGGCCAGGCAGTGCGTGCGTACGGTCCGGAGTCGCATCTGGTAAAGAATGGCACACCCACGATGGGTGGTGCGTTGATTCTGATTTCCATCGCCATCAGCACGCTGTTGTGGGCAGATTGGACCAACCGTTTTGTCTGGGTCGTGTTGCTGGTGACATTCGGATTTGGCTGGATAGGCTGGATGGACGACTATAAAAAAGTCGTGCATCGCGATCCTGAAGGCATGCCGGCACGGCAGAAATTCTTTTGGCAAGCCACCATCGGTCTGGTGGCTGCGGTGTATCTGGCGTTTGCGGTGTCGGCGCCGGCCAATACCGAACTATGGCCGCTATTCAAGGCGTGGGTGGGCAGCGGTTTCACCATGCCTTTGCCGACGCGTGCCGATTTGATCGTGCCGTTTTTCAAGTCTGTCAGCTATCCGCTGGGCGTGCTGGGTTTCGTGGTCCTGACATGGGCCGTGATTGTGGGCACGAGCAATGCGGTGAACTTGACTGATGGCCTGGACGGTCTGGCCATCATGCCGACGGTCATGGTCGGCAGTGCGCTGGGGATTTTTGCCTACGTGGTGGGGCGTGTCGACTTCTCCAAATATCTGTTGTTCCCCTATATCCCGGGGGCGGCCGAGTTGATGGTGTTGTGCGCGGCGATTGGCGGGGCCGGGTTGGCGTTCCTGTGGTTCAACGCTTATCCGGCACAGGTTTTCATGGGCGACGTGGGTGCACTGGCACTCGGCGGCGCGCTCGGCACGATCGCGGTGATCGTGCGTCAGGAAATCGTGTTGTTCATCATGGGCGGCGTATTTGTGGTGGAAACCCTGTCCGTGATGATGCAGGTGACCTGGTTCAAGTACACCAAACGCAAATACGGACAGGGGCGGCGGATTTTTCGCATGGCGCCGCTGCACCACCATTTTGAAGTCGGCGGCTGGAAAGAAACGCAGGTCGTCGTACGGTTCTGGATCATCAGCATGATGCTGGTGCTGATTGGCCTTTCTACTCTGAAGTTGCGATGAATAGTCCTGACACCCTCCGCGCGGAGTCACCGCTCGTCCTGATCCTCGGATTGGGCGAGACGGGCGTGGCTGCCGCTCGCTGGTGCGCCCGCCAAGGTGCAGCGCTGCGAGTGGCCGACACGCGTGCCGAGCCGGGCGGATTGGCCGCGTTGAAATCTGCGTTGGCTGAAAGCGGATCGGACGTGGATTACCGTCTGGGTTGCGGGGATGTCTTTGATCCGGCGCTGCTCGATGGCGTGTCGCAGCTGGTGCTCAGCCCGGGCTTGGCGCCCAATCAGGCGCCCGCGCAGGCGTTGTTGCAACTGGCGGCTGAGCGCGGCATTGAGGTCGTTGGTGAAATCGAGCTGTTTGCCCGGGCGTTGGCCGAGTTGGCGGCATCTCGGGAATATCGCCCTCACGTGTTGGCCGTGACCGGCACCAATGGCAAGACCACAGTGACGGCGATGACGCGGCAACTGGTCGAAGCCGGCGGCTTCAGCGCGCGCGCCGCGGGCAATATCAGCCCGGCCGCTCTGGCCTCGCTGATGGAGGCGCTCGATGAAGACGAGCTGCCCCAGGTTTGGGTGTTGGAGTTGTCCAGTTTCCAACTGGAAACGACGCAGAGTCTGTCGCCCGATGCCGCAACCGTATTGAATGTGACGCAGGATCATCTGGATTGGCACGGCGATATCGAAACCTATGCCCAAGCCAAAGCCCGCTTGCTGAAACTCGCGCGCGTCTCCATCGTGAACCGCGATGACCCGCGGGTTGCTGCCATGGTGCAGGCATTGCCGGATTTGAATGTGCGCTCGTTCGGTCGCGACATGCCCGAATTGATCGGTGATATGGGCATGGAGCTGGGCCAAGGTATGGCGTGGCTTGTGGCCTGCGAATCCACGGACTTCGACGAGCCGGCGCCTCCGGTCAAACGCAAGAAAAACGCGCCGCCTCCGCAACGGGAGACCGGGCGCATCAGCCGCTTGATGCCGTTGGACGCGTTGCGCATCCGTGGGCTGCACAATGGTTTGAATGCATTGGCGGCTTTGCAGTTGGCTCGTGTGCTGAATATTGGCTGGGGCCCCATGTTGCGCGCGTTGCGTGAATACACGGGCGAGCCGCATCGTGCGGCGTTCGTGCGGTCGGTCAGTGGCGTGGATTACATCAACGACAGCAAAGGCACCAATGTCGGCGCCACTGTCGCTGCATTGGAAGGACTGGGCCAGCCCGTTGTCCTGATCGCTGGCGGATTGGGCAAAGGTCAGGATTTTTCACCATTGTCCCCCGTCGTGGCGCGCTACGCGCGCGCCGTAGTGTTGATCGGTACCGACGGCCCCGAGATTGGGCGCGTGCTGGCCGAGACCGGTGTGCCGTGCGTCTCCGCAAAAGATATGCGTGAGGCAGTTCGCCGCAGCGCCGAGCTGGCCGAGCCTGGCGACGCCGTGCTGTTGTCGCCCGCCTGCGCCAGTATGGACATGTTCCGCAACTATCCGCATCGCGGTGCGGTGTTCGCAGAAGAGGTCGAAGACCTCGCCCGCGATCACGGAGAGGTGTGAGATGAGTCTATTCGCCGAGCTCACGACCAGCCTCAACGCCGTCCGGCCGGGACGCACGCGCATGCGCAATTACGACGCGCCGCTGGTGCTGGCGTCCGTGACGCTGCTGTTGCTCGGCCTGTTGATGGTCTATTCGGCGTCGATCGCCTTGGCGGATGGCCCTCGTTATGCCTCGTATGGCCGGTTCTATTTCGTGATCCGCCATGGTTTGTTTCTCGCGGCCGGCTTGGTCGCAGGCGCCGTCGCGTTGTCGATGCCCATGCGATTCTGGCAACGCATGGCGGTACCGGGGTTCATGGTCGCGCTGGCCTTGCTGCTCGCCGTGCTGATTCCTGGCATCGGCCGTGAAGTCAACGGCGCGCATCGCTGGATTCCGCTGGGTCCGTTGAATTTTCAACCGTCGGAAATGATGAAGCTGTGCGCCTTGCTCTACGCCGCGGACTACACCGTGCGCAAACAGGAATACATGCAGTCTTTCGTGCGGGGCTTTTTACCTATGGCTTTTGCCTTGGGCGCGGTGGGGATGCTGTTGTTGCTGGAGCCTGACTTGGGGGCGTTCATCGTGATCGTGGCGATCGCGATCGGCATCCTGTTTGTCGGCGGCATCAACGGCAAATACTTCAGCTGCCTCACGGGTGTCATGGTCGGGACGTTCCTCCTGTTGATCTGGTTGTCGCCGTGGCGGCGTGCGCGTCTGTTTGCCTATCTGGATCCCTGGGATGACGCCAACGCGTATGGCAGCGCCTATCAGTTGTCGCACTCGCTCATTGCATTGGGCCGTGGAGAATGGTTTGGCGTTGGTTTGGGCGCCAGCGTGGAAAAACTGCACTACCTCCCAGAGGCTCATACCGACTTTCTGATGGCGGTCGTGGGCGAAGAACTGGGTTTTGCCGGCGTGCTGCTGGTGTTGTTCCTGTTTGTCGTCATTATCCAGCGCGGCTTTGACATTGGCCGGCAGGCCATCGCCATGGAGCGTACTTTTGCTGGCCTGGTCGCGCAGGGTGTCGCTATCTGGATTGGCGTGCAGGCGTTTATCAATATGGGTGTTTGCCTGGGGCTGTTGCCGACCAAGGGGTTGACGCTGCCGTTGATGAGCTACGGCGGCTCGGGCATTGTGATGAACCTGGTTGCGCTGGCCATTTTGCTGCGTGTCGATATCGAGAATCGCATCATGATGCGAGGGGGGCGTGTATGACGGCGCCCACTATCCTGATCATGGCTGGCGGCACGGGCGGACACATCATGCCTGGTTTGGCCGTCGCGCAGATTCTGCGTGAGCGCGGCTGGCGCGTGTTGTGGCTGGGTAATCCCGACAAAATGGAAGGCCGCCTGGTGCCTTCGCGCGGTTTTGATCTGGTGCCGATGCGCTTTCAGGGCGTACGCGGACGCGGCGTCATGGCATTGCTCAAGTTGCCGTTCCTGTTGGCGCGCGCCTGCATGCAGGCCTGGCAGCGTTTGTCGCAGGTCCGTCCCGATGTGGTGTTGGGTATGGGCGGATATGTGGCCTTTCCTGGTGGCATGATGGCGTCGCTGCGCGGCATGCCCTTGGTGGTGCATGAGCAAAACGCAGTAGCCGGCACCGCCAATCGATGGCTGGCCAAGCGTGCCCGCCGAGTGCTGAGCGGTTTTCCGAATGTGTTGCCCCGTGGGGAAGTCCTCGGGAATCCCGTGCGCGAAGATCTGTGCGCGCTGCCTGAGCCTGCTGCGCGTTATGGCGAACGCACCGGTCCGTTGCGCGTTTTGGTCGTGGGAGGCAGCCTCGGGGCACAAGCGTTGAATACCGTGCTGCCTCGCGCGCTCGCACTGATCGAGCCGCAGTCTCGTCCGGAAGTCACTCACCAAGCCGGTGAACAACATCTGCAGGCATTGCGTGACGGTTACGCCCAAGCGGGTGTGCAAGCGGATTGTCGTGATTTTATTGATGACATGTCTGCCGCGATGGCGCAGGCCGACGTGTTGATTTGCCGCGCGGGCGCGATGACAGTGGCCGAGGTTGCGGCCGCCGGTGTGGCGGCGTTGTTTGTGCCGTTTCCGCATGCCATTGATGACCACCAGACAGCAAATGCCCGCTTTTTGAGCGATGTGCAGGCCGCCTGGCTTTGCCCGCAAACCGAACTGACGCCTGAGTGGCTGGCTCAATGGTTACGCCAGCGTACGCGTCCTGAACTCCAGTCCGTGGCGGAACGGGCGCGCGATCATGCGCGTCCGCAAGCTGCGGCAGATATCGCCGATGTCTGCGAACAAGCAGCGAGGCGCGCAACATGAAACACAGAATCCAGCATATTCATTTCGTCGGTATCGGCGGTTCGGGCATGAGCGGCATCGCCGAGGTGCTGTTGAACCTCGGCTATACCATCAGCGGCTCTGATTTGAGCGAGTCAGCGGTCACTCGTCGCCTTGCCTCGTTGGGGGCGACGGTCGCCGTCGGCCATACCGCCTCCAATGTCGCCGGTGCCGATGCGATTGTGACGTCGACGGCCGTCGCCGGAGACAACCCCGAGGTCATTGCGGCACGCGCCGCAGGAATTCCGGTGGTGCCGCGCGCCATCATGCTGGCTGAGTTGATGCGCTTGAAGCGCGGGATTGCTGTGGCAGGCACGCATGGCAAGACGACCACGACGAGCCTGGTCGCCAGCATATTGGCTGCCGGCGACCTGGATCCGACGTTTGTGATTGGCGGCCGCTTGAACTCGGCGGGCGCCAATGCGCGGCTGGGGCAAGGCGAGTACATCGTGGTCGAGGCTGACGAATCTGATGCGTCATTCCTCAATCTGTTGCCGGTCATGGCGATCGTGACCAATATCGATGCCGATCATATGGACACGTATGGTCATGACGTCGCTCGTCTGAAAAGCGCGTTCATCGAATTCACGCAACGCCTGCCGTTCTACGGCAGCGCCGTGTTGTGCGCGGATGATGCGAACGTACGCGAGATCATGCCGTTCGTATCGCGCCCGATTACGACTTACGGCCTGAGCCCTGATGCGCAGGTCCGGGCTGAAAATGTGCAGGCCGATGGCACCCGCATGCGCTTTACCGTGCTGCGTCAGGATCGTGATGTGTCCTTGCCGCCCTTGAACGTGGAACTGAATCTGCCAGGTCTGCATAACGTGCGCAATGCGCTGGCTGCCGTGGCGGTCGCGACCGAATTGGGCGTAGACGATCAGGCGATTTGCCAAGCCCTCGCGTCGTTTACCGGTGTGGGGCGACGCTTTACGCAAACGGGTGATTTCGCGGTGCCTGCTGCCCACGGCGGTGGAACGTTCACGGTGATTGATGATTATGGCCATCATCCCGTGGAAATGGCTGCTACGTTGGCCGCTGCGCGAGGCGCTTGGCCGGACCGGCGCATCGTCTTGGCTTTCCAGCCGCACCGCTACACCCGTACACGTGATTGCTTCGAGGACTTTGTCCGTGTGCTAGGCAATGCCGATGCCGTATTGCTGACCGAGGTCTATGCCGCGGGCGAGCCGCCGTTGGTGGCGGCCGACGGCCGTGCCTTGTCGCGTGCGTTGCGTGTCGCAGGACGCGTGGAACCTCTGTTTGTGGAAGACGTATCCGAATTGCCGCAAGCCATTGTGGATTTCGTGCGTGATGGTGACGTTGTGGTGGTCATGGGCGCTGGCTCGATCAGCAAAGTGCCCGGCTTGGTAGGAGAGTTGGCATGAGCCAGGCGGCAAAACAACCGATCGATGTGAAGGCCTTGGGCAAAGTTGGCGTCTTGTATGGCGGTCGATCCGCCGAACGGGATGTGTCGATCATGTCCGGGCAAGGTGTGCATCAGGCCTTGCAGAGCGCGGGTGTCGATGCGCATCTGTTCGACACGGGTGAACGTTCGCTGGCGGATTTGGCGGCGGCGGGCTTTGACCGTGTATTCATTGCATTGCACGGCCGCTATGGCGAGGACGGCACTTTGCAGGGTGCGTTGGAATTGCTGGGATTGCCCTATACGGGCAGCGGGCCTATGGCTTCCAGCCTGGCCATGGACAAGACCATGACCAAGCGAGTGTGGTTGCAGTATGGCTTGCCCACACCGGCCTTCGAGTCGCTGGATGCGCAATCGGAGCTGCGCACCGTGCCTGATCGTCTGGGTCTGCCATTGATCTTGAAGCCGCCGCATGAAGGTTCGACCGTCGGTATTACCAAGGTCGTCGGTTATTCCGACATGAAAGAGGCCTACGCGCAGGCGGCGCGTTTTGACGACGAGGTACTGGCCGAGCAATTCATCGTTGGACGCGAGTTGACCGTAGCCGTATTGGGTACCGGGCACTCGGCGCGCGCTTTGCCGGTGATTGAGATCGTGGCGCCGGGCGGCAACTACGACTACGAGCACAAGTATTTTTCCGACGAAACGCAGTATTTTTGCCCCGCCAATTTGCCCGGCGACGTGGCACGCCATGTTGAGGATATCGCTGAACGTGCCTATCGCGCGCTGGGTTGCGCAGGATGGGGGCGTATTGATTTCATGCTGGATGCGAACAACCAGCCCTGGTTACTGGAGGCCAATACCTCGCCGGGGATGACCAGTCATTCGCTGGTCCCCATGGCTGCGAAGGCAGTAGGTATGAGTTACGCCGAATTGTGTGTCGCTATTTTGTCCGAGGCTTCGTGCAAGGTGCACAGCCCCGCCCGTCAATCGTAATTTGAATCGGAATCTTCTGTGTGGAACGACGCTCGCACCACCAACCTGATTGCCAACACGCTAGCCGTGTTGGCAGTGGTGGCCATGCTCGCGGCATGCGTAGTGTGGATCGGGCATCGTCCGTACTTCACGTTGGCGGCGATCGAATTGGAGCCGGCTCCCGACACCGACTTGCACTACGTCTCCGCCGAATCCGTGCGTGCGGTGATAGCTCATCGATTCGACGGGAACTTTTTCACCGTGAATCTGGACGAAGCCCGCGAAGTGTTCGAATCGGTACCCTGGGTGCGTCGCGCATCGATCCGGCGTATCTGGCCTGGAACGTTGCGTGTGCAGATCGAGGAGGAGCAACCGCTGGCTCTGTGGAACGAAAACCAGATGATCAACACCTGGGGCGAAGCGTTCACAGCCAATACGGGCGAGCTCGACGACGATACGGAATTGCCGCAATTCTCCGGGCCCGAGGGCACAGAGGGACTGGTGGTGCAGCGTTACGCCGAATTGGCTCGCTGGTTCGCGCCGCTGGATTTGCACGTGCGCGAGTTGGATTTGAGTCCACGTTATGCCTGGAAGGCCACTTTGTCCAACGGGTTGGTGCTGGACCTGGGCCGCGATCCGGGGGCCGATGCGCCCGATCCGCATGGCGTGCCCGGCGCGCTGCCGTTCGCGGCTCGTATCCAGCGGTTCGTGCAAGCCTGGCCGGCTGTGGTCAGCCGGCTCGAGGGCCGCGGCGTGACACAGGCCGACCTGCGTTATCCCAATGGGTTCGCCCTGGCTCTGGCGCCGCTGCCGGAAGGGCAACCGAAATCGAAATCTTCATCCACATCTTCAAAGAAGCGTTAACGCCATGACCCGTGACATCAAGGACCTCATCGTCGCCCTCGATATTGGCACTAGCAAAGTAGTAGCCGTGGTCGCCGAAATCCTGCCGGAAGGGCGTTTTGAAGTGCTCGGCCTCGGCCAGCACGAATCGCGCGGCATGCGCAAAGGCGTGGTTGTCAATATCGAGACCACCGTCAACTCCATTCAGCGGGCGCTCGAAGAGGCCGAGCTGATGGCCGACTGCAAAATCCGCGACGTCTACACCGGCATCGCGGGCAGCCACATCCGCAGTTTTAATTCGAGCGGCATGGTGGCAGTCAAAGACAAGGAAGTCACGGCGACCGACGTCGCGCGTGTGATCGAGACGGCCAAAGCGGTGAACATCCCTACCGATCAACAAGTGCTGCACGTGTTGACCCAGGAATTCATCGTCGATGGCCAGGAAGACATCCGCGAACCCATCGGCATGAGCGGTTTGCGTCTCGAGGTCCGTGTCCACATCGTCACCGGTGCTGTCAGCGCGGCGCAAAACATCGTCAAGTGCGTGCGCCGGTGCGGCCTGGAAGTGCAAGATCTGATTCTGCAGCCGCTGGCCTCCAGCTTGGCCTGCCTGACCGCCGACGAAAAAGAGCTCGGCGTGGTGCTGGTCGATATCGGTGGCGGCACGACGGATGTGGCGATCTATACCGGTGGTGCGATTCGTCACACCGCGGTGCTGCCGATCGCGGGTGACCAGATCACGAACGACATCGCTGCAATGCTGCGCACGCCTACGCCGGATGCCGAAGAAATCAAACTGCGTTACGGCGTGGCCAAGCAAATCCTGGCGCGTCCTGACGAGTCGGTCGAGGTGCCGGGACTGGGCGATCGCGGCCCACGCCAGGTCAAACGCCAGGCATTGGGTGCTGTGATCGAGCCGCGTGTCGAGGAATTGTTTTCGTTGGTGCAACAAGTCGTGAGGGAGTCGGGCTACGAAGACCTCCTGGCTTCGGGCGTGGTGCTGACCGGAGGCTCTGCACAGATGCCCGGCATGATCGAACTGGCCGAGGATGTGTTCCTCAAGCCTGTGCGCGTGGCGACGCCCGAATACGAAGGCAGCCTGTCCGACGTGATGCGCAATCCGCGTTTCTCGACCGTGATGGGGTTGTTGCAAGAAGCACGCATGCAGCGTGTGCGTGGCCGCAAAGTGGCTGCGCAGACGGGCAACTTCAAGAGCCTGCTGGCTCGTATGAAGGAGTGGTTCATGAATTGATCAGGGGGCAGACCGGGGCCTGCTCCTGGCTTGATCCGTCGCAAGACGGCGCAGGCCGAATAGGGGAGACGCTTCAAACCCGTTGCGGATTATCCGATCGGCGTCGGCTTTGAAGCGATTCACAAAAGCATAGGTTGTTGGGGAATTTTTGTGATTTGCATATCCAGACTTGTGAGGGAGTCATCATGATGAACTTTGAAATGCTTGAGAACAACACCAAAGGGACCGTTATCAAGGTCGTGGGTGTTGGGGGTGCAGGCGGCAATGCCGTCGCGCACATGATCCGCAGCGGCGTCAACGGCGTGGATTTCATCTGCGCTAATACCGACGCCCAGGCGCTGGCCGCAACCAATGCGCCGGTGCAGATTCGCCTGGGCCGTACCGGCCTGGGTGCTGGTGCCAAGCCTGAGCAAGGCCGCGCATCGGCAGAAACCGCACGCGAAGAAATCCGTTCGGCCTTGAACGGTGCCCACATGGTGTTCATCACTGCCGGTATGGGTGGTGGCACGGGAACGGGCGCTGGTCCGGTGGTGGCGGAAGTCGCCAAAGAGCTGGGCATCCTGACCGTGGGCGTCGTGACCAAGCCCTTTAACTTCGAAGGCAACAAGCGCCTGAAGATGGCTGAAGACGGCATCAACGAGCTGGCCAAACACGTACATTCTCTCATCGTGGTGCTCAACGAGAACCTCTATGAGCTGATGGACGAGGACGCCACGCAAGAAGATTGCTTCAAGTCCGCCGACGATATCCTGCACAACGCGTGCGCCGGTATCGCCGAGATCATCAACGTCGAAGGCAACGTGAACGTCGACTTCGAAGACGTCAAGACGATCATGGGCGAACAAGGCCAGGCCATGATGGGCACGGCGACCGCCAGCGGTGCCGATCGTGCCCGCGTGGCAGCCGAGCAAGCCATCGCTTGCCCGCTGCTCGAAGGCGTGGACCTGAACGGCGCTCGCGGCGTGTTGGTCAACATCACGGCCAGCCGCACACTGAAGATGCGCGAAACGCGCGAAATCATGGAAACGATCCGCAGCTACGCCTCGGACGACGCGACCGTGATCTTCGGTACGGCTTACGACGAGTCGATGGCCGACAGCCTGCGCGTGACTGTGGTCGCTACCGGCCTGGGCCGTGCCGTTGCTGCACCGAAGTTGGTGCAAAACGTGGCCGAAGGTCTGCGTACCGGTACCGACAACATGCCTGTGATGGGCGGAATGGTTGGCCAGCAGGGCGACTACCGCAATCTGGACATGCCTTCGGTGATGCGTAACCCGCGCACCCAGGCATCTGCCCAGGTGCGTGCTCTGGAAAGCTCGGGGATGGATCACTTCGATATTCCCGCATTCCTGCGCAAGCAAGCGGATTGATGTTGTTTTAAACGGGCTGGGGAACTGGCCCGACTCCCTCAGCGCCGGCCCGTTTCCCCTGACGGGCCGGACGCCGGGCGGTGTGCGCTCGAAAGTTTTGTCTTGCTTTCAATTCCGTCCGATAGCAGATGTAATGCGTTCGGTACAGTGGGGCAGATGTGTCGGCAGATGTATCAAAGGCGTGGCGCAGGGCGCCTGCCGGGGTTACAATATGATCTTATGCCGGTGATTTCATTGATTTTTGCCGGCTAGGCTCAAGCACAAATAACCTATGTTTCGACAGCGCAGTATTCAGAATCTCGTCCGCACAACAGGCGTAGGCGTCCACTCGGGACGTCGGGTCGAGCTCACTCTGCGTCCTGCCGAAGCCAACACAGGGATCGTTTTTCACCGAGTCGATTTGCCGCAGGTCGTGGATCTGCCCGCGCAAGCAGACGGCGTGGGCGATACCCGCATGGCGTCTGTGCTGCAGCAAGGCAACGTCCGTGTTTCTACCGTCGAACACCTGATGTCCGCGCTGGCGGGCCTGGGCATCGACAACCTGCACGTCGATCTCACTGCCGAAGAAGTCCCCATCATGGACGGCAGCGCCGCGACGTTTGTGTATCTGTTGCGCTCGGCTGGCATCGTCGAGCAAAACGCGCCCAAGCAATTCATCCGCGTCAAGAAACCCGTCGAAATCCGCGAGGGTGAGGGCCGCAGCCTGAAATGGGCTCGCCTCGAGCCGCACGAGGGTTTTGCTCTGGCTTTCTCGATTGATTTCCGTCATCCCGCTATCGATTCCACGGCTAATTTTGCCGAGATCGATTTTGCTACGCATTCCTATGTCCGCGAAATTGCTCGCGCGCGGACTTTCGGGTTCGTCAACGAGGTCGAGGCACTACGCTCGATGGGCCTGGCCCGCGGCGGCAGTCTGGACAACGCCATCGTGATGGACGAATACCGGGTCTTGAATAGCGATGGCTTGCGTTACGACGACGAGTTCGTCAAACACAAGATTCTCGACGCGATTGGCGATTTGTACCTGCTGGGCAAGCCCTTGGTGGCGCGCTACGTCGCCTGCAAATCCGGCCACGGCCTGAACAACCAGCTGGCGCGCGCGCTGTTGGCGCAGCGTGATGCGTGGGAACTGGTGACTTACGAATCCCAGGCTGCAGCCCCGCAGGCATTCCGCCACGAGTGGAAACTCGCCTGATTTTTGCACTGAGTTGTGCGCGGCTCTGCGAGCCGTTTTGCTGAGTCAGTGCCTGCTACTTGTTTTTGTGGTGCGCCAGCAGTCTGGCGACGGCATCGGCCAGCGGCCCCGGGCGCAGATTCCCTTGTAACGATTCGAAAGCATCGAGCGCTGTTTCTCCCAGAGGCTGAGCTTCTTTTGGGGGACGGGGCGCTTTTGCCCCAGGGCGGGGCATTCCGGCTTGAACCTTGACGGCAATTTCGTTAAGGTTCCAACCTTGGGTATTGAGTGTTTGTGCAATCCGCGGAGCCAGCTGACGCAGCTTGGCCGCGTGCGCCGCGCTCGGTACCGCTAGTTGCAGCCGTGGGGTTTCCAGCTTGGCCACGACGCAGACAGCGCCGAGCGCTGGCGGTAACACAGCGGCGATAGCATGCTGTATTTGCAGGTGCACGCGCGCCGTAGCCAGCACGCCGGCGCCGCGCGTATCGTGACCCAGCCACCCCAGCGGGGTTTCTCCCCGCCGGCTGGCAGAAGAACGAGAGCGGTTTGATGCAGGTCTGTTCATGCCAGCTCAATAACAGGATTTACGTACCTTGAAACTCGTGATTATGCACGCCCGCGAGGGTCAGCCCGGACAACAGGTCCTGGGCGGCGCTCGTTTGTGGCTGGTGCTGGCCGCTTTCCTGGCCACGGCGGCGCTGATTGGTGCCACCGTACAGCGCTACCTTACTCCTATTGCCCCGGCTGCGTATTCTGTCGACTGGGCAGCCTATTCTCCCGGCGGACAACCCGAGCGCGATTCCGCTTTTTTGCGTGAAAACGTCGGGTTGCTGGCGGCAAAGGTCGGCGAATTGCAAGCCAAGCTGGTGGGCATCGACAGCGTCGGACGCCGGGTGGCCAAGGTCGCCGGGGTGGCTTATACCGATCCCGAGCTGGCAGCGGGCCTGAATGCGCCTGCGAAGGCCGAGCAGGTGATGGATAACTTGTTCACCGACCGCCAGCCGCCGCCCATGCAGGAATCGGCCGAGGCACTGGGCCGCCAATTGGATGAGTTGCAGGCGCGCTTGCTGCAGCAAACCGACAATCTGCGTATGCTGGATGTGGCGCTGACGCGCCGCTCGGCGGACCAGGCCCGCCTGCCGTCGACCATGCCGGTCAGCGACTATCCCTTTCTCAGCTCGTCGTATGGCTGGCGCCGCAATCCCGTTACGCACCGATATGCCATGCACGAAGGCCTGGACTTCGCCGCGCCCTCGGGGACCCCGATCTTGGCGGCTTCTGGCGGTGTCGTACTCGAGTCCCGTTTTCAATCAGGCTATGGAAATACCGTCGAGGTGGATCATGGCGACGGCATGATCACTCGTTATGCCCATGCTTCGAAGTTGCTGGTCAAACCGGGCGAATTGGTCAGCCGCGGCCAGCAAATCGCCCTGGTGGGCTCGACTGGCCAGTCTACGGGACCGCATTTGCACTTTGAGGTGCGTCTGGAGGGGCAGCCGCTGGATCCCCGCCTATTCCTGAAGTCTCCGGACACGACGCGGCCCGTGGTGGCCCAGGCATCAGGTCTGACCGCCTCCGGGCAGGCAGCCGGCACGGCGACGGGCAGCGCCGTAGCACGGGCAGGACCGGCGCCGTCTCAGTCCGTGACGCGTTGAGTACGGGATAAGCTCTCCGTTTCAGCGCCTTCAGTTTCCGGCCCCTGTGGCGCGGACAAACACCACAAGCGCGCATTGCATCGAGTGAACACGGCTCGTTTTATCCGGGTTGGGACCGATTCCGCCCAGGTGCGTTAAACTCGATCGTTTCCCAGCGGGATTGCTCCGCTCAACCAAGTAACATTCCGCGCCGAGCGGTACCTGGCCTGTTTTGGGACAGGAGGCCGACGGCGCTGCCACCGACACGCATGGTTTCTCTGCTCAAAAAACTCATAGGCAGCCGCAACGACCGGTTGCTTAAGCAGTATCGCAAGCTGGTAACCCAGATCAACGCACTGGAATCCAAGACTGCCGCGCTCTCTGATGCAGAGCTTACGGCCAAGACCGACGAATTCCGCAGCCGGCATGCCCAGGGGACATCGCTTGACGATCTGTTGCCCGAGGCCTTTGCCGTGGTGCGCGAGGCCGGCAAGCGTGTATTCGGCATGCGCCATTTCGATGTGCAGATGTTGGGCGGTATCGCGCTGCATAACGGCAAGATCGCGGAAATGCGTACCGGCGAGGGCAAGACCCTGATGGCGACGCTGCCCGTCTACCTGAACGCGATTGCGGGCAAGGGCGTGCACGTTGTGACGGTCAACGATTATCTGGCTCGCCGTGATGCGGGCTGGATGGGCCGTCTGTACGGCTTCCTCGGAATGACCACCGGCGTTGTGGTGCCCCAGCAGCCCAACGACGAGAAAATCGCCGCCTACGCCGCAGATATCACCTACGGGACCAACAACGAATTCGGTTTCGACTACCTGCGCGACAACATGGAATATCGCGTCGAGGATCGCCGCCAGCGTCCGCTGGCGTATGCGATCGTTGACGAAGTCGACTCCATCCTGATCGACGAGGCACGTACCCCGCTGATCATCTCGGGCCAGGCTGAAGACCACACCGAGCTCTACATCCGCATGAATGCCGTGCCGCCGCTGTTGACGCGCATGGCGTCGGAGCCCAAAGCGCACGAACCCGAGCCCGAGGGCGATTTCTGGGTCGACGAAAAATCGCAGCAGGTCTATCTCTCGGAAAAAGGCCATGAAACCGCCGAGCGCCTGCTGAGCCAGCAGGGTATCTTGCCCGAGGGCGAGTCGCTGTACGATCCGCGCCATATTTCCCTGATGCACCACTTGATGGTCGCGTTGCGCGCCAATACGCTGTTCTTTCGCGATCAGCAGTATGTGGTGCAAGACGGCGAGGTGGTCATTGTCGACGAATTCACCGGCCGCCTGATGGTGGGCCGCCGCTGGTCCGATGGTCTGCACCAGGCGGTCGAGGCCAAAGAGGGCGTCAAGATCCAGCACGAAAACCAGACGCTGGCATCGATCACGTTCCAGAATTACTTCCGCATGTACGAGAAACTCTCGGGCATGACGGGGACGGCCGACACCGAGGCCTACGAATTCCAGGAAATTTACGGTCTGGAAACGGTCATCATTCCGACCAACAAGCCGATGATCCGCAAGGATCAAAACGACCAGGTCTTCAAGACGGCGCAGGAAAAATTCAACGCCATCCTGAACGACATTCGCGATTGTCACGAGCGTGGTCAGCCTGTGTTGGTGGGGACGACCAGCATCGAAAACTCCGAGTTGCTGTCCGGCCTGCTCAAGCAAGCCAAGCTGCCGCACGAGGTGTTGAACGCCAAGCAGCACGCTCGCGAAGCCGAGATCGTGGCCGAGGCCGGCAAGCCTGGTCACATCACGATTGCGACCAACATGGCCGGCCGGGGTACCGACATCGTGCTGGGGGGCAGCGTCGAGAAACAAATCGATCTGATCCGTGCCGATGAGTCGCTGTCCGACGCCGACAAAGAAGCCCGTATCGAAAAAGTACGTGCCGATTGGAAGCCTGCCAACGAGCAGGTAAAGGCTGCGGGCGGCCTGCGCATCATCGGTACCGAGCGCCACGAATCGCGCCGTATCGACAACCAGTTGCGCGGCCGGGCAGGCCGTCAGGGTGATCCGGGCTCATCGCGTTTCTACCTGTCTCTCGAAGACCCGCTGATGCGGATTTTCGCGGGCGACCGCGTGCGCGCCATCATGGAACGCCTGAAGCTCCCCGAAGGCGAGCCCATCGAGGCAGGCATGGTGACGCGTTCCATCGAGACTGCGCAACGCAAGGTCGAGGGCCGCAACTTCGATATTCGCAAGCAACTGCTCGAATACGACGACGTTTCCAACGACCAGCGCAAGGTCCTGTACGCGCAACGTAACGACGTGCTCGAGTCCTCGTCGATCCGGACGTCCGTGGAAAATCTCGCCGAAGCCGCCGTGACGGATTTGGTTCGTCAGCATATTCCTGCAGACTCCGTCGAAGAGCAGTGGGACGTTGCCGCGCTGGAAAAGACCTTGGCTGCCGATTGGCAGATCGTCTTGCCGTTGACCGAGATGCTGGAGAAAGAGTCCAGCCTGACCGACGACGACATTCTGACGCGCGTACACGATGCCGTGCGAGAGGTCTATTCCGGCAAGATCGCTCTGGTAGGCGACGAGCCTTGGGCGCAATTCGAACGTTCGATCATGTTGCAGGCGATCGATACGCATTGGCGCGAGCATTTGTCCTCGCTGGATCACCTGCGTCAAGGGATTCATTTGCGCGGCTATGCGCAAAAGAACCCCAAGCAGGAATACAAGCGAGAGGCGTTCGAGCTGTTCTCGGGCATGCTTGATCGTATTCGTGACGACGTCGTCCGCGTGCTGTTGACCGTGCGGGTACAGTCGCCCGAACAGGTCGAGCAGGCCGAGGCCGAGACCAACCAGCCGCATGTGCAGAATGTGCAGTACCACCATTCTGATTACGATGAGGCCTTGGCCAATGCCGATGCAGCTGCGCAAGATGAGCAATCGGCTCAACAGCCGGCACGCAATGTCATGCCCAAGGTCGGGCGTAACGATCCGTGCCCCTGCGGTAGCGGCAAAAAGTACAAACAATGCCACGGCAAGCTGGCGTGATGTCTTTTTCGGCTGCAACCGCTTGATGAGCGGTTGTGTACTGGTGAGCTAAACACTTGGGGATGGTAAATTGCCATCCCCAGTGTTTTTTAGGCGGGCATAGTCATGTTGCATCCCTCTGACGAGACTGAATTCGATCATGCAGTGATCATGGTGCGCGATCGGCTCGATGAATTGGCGCCGCATTTCGAGAAACAGGGTTTTCTGTTGAGCGATAAATCGGTCCATAACCTGGGATCGTGCAATCGCCTGATTCCCTTACAAGGCACCTATGTCGAGTTGCTGGGTTGGCCACCAGGAGCGTCGCCAGCACGCAAGGAAATCGCTGATTCTCCGTTTGGCCTGGAGGCCTTGGTGTTTCGGTCTTTCGATGCGGACGCGACCTATGCGCGTTTGCGGGACGAGGGTTTTGCCGTCAATCCGGTGCAAGCGCTGACCCGTCCGGCCCTCGTAGATGGCCGCGAGATGCAGGCGAGCTTTCGCACGGTGCGCTTTGCAGAGCAGCCGTTGCCCGGGATCCGGATGTATTTTTGCCAGCATCTGACTCCCGAATGCGTCTGGATGCCTGCGCTCATGGCACACCCCAATGGGGCGTTGCGTATCCATCAAATCGAGGTGCGAGCTGCTGATGAGCAGGCGGTGGCCTGGCGCCTGGGGATCATCGCCGATGCCCGGGTCGAGGAGGTCGACACTGGCTGGGACGTGGTGCTGGGCAATTTGCGTTTGAATGTCGTCAATGACGACACGGCATTGATCCCGCGATTGGGACGATTGGTGCTGGAATACAAAGACGGCTCGCGAGAGCTGAACGTCGGCGTTTAAGAACTCTGGCCTGAGCCGTCGGCGATTGTGAACTGAATCTGAACGGCGAGTTTTTTCGGAGACCCTGATGAAGGTCGCGGTACTGGGTGCAGGCGTAGCCGGGGTGGCCGCTGCCTATTATCTGTGGCGTGACGGCCATCAAGTCGTAGTGCTGGATCGCCAAAGCGGCGCGGCACGCGAGACCAGTTTTGGTAATGCCGGCGGATTGTGCCCCAGTTTTGCCGGCCCTTGGGCTGCACCGGGCATGATAGGCAAGGTCGTGAAAATGGCCCTGCAAAAAGAGGCCCCGATTCGTTTTTCCTTTACGCCGAATCCGCGCAAACTGGCTTGGTTGGCGCGTTGGATGGGCAATTGCACTGCAGAACGTTTTCGCGCGAATAAACTGCGGATGCAGCGTGTGGCGCACTATAGCAACGCCTGTCTGCAAGATCTGGCGGCTGCGGGGTTGCCCGTCGAGTTTGACTATCACCGGGACGGCACACTGCAGGTTTTTCGCAGCCAATCCGATCTGAAAGCCGTCAAAGGCATTACGCAGGCATTGGATGAATATGAGGTGCCGTGGCGTTTGCTGGATGGCGATGAGGCCAGGGCCTTGGAGCCTGCCTTGGCGGCATCTCGCGCGCCGATTGCGGGGGCCTTGTATCTGCCCCGTGACGGCTCGGGTGATAGCCACAAGTTTTCTACGGGGTTGGCTGCGTATTTGGCGCAGCAAGGTGTGGTGTTTCGCTACGACACGCCGGTCGTGGCACTGATCAAGGCTGCGGACCGGGTACAAGGTGTACGGATCGAGGGCCAGGCCGAGTTATTTACGGCAGATGCCTATGTGGTTGCACTGGGGCCGCAGACGCCATTCTTGCTGCGTCCTTTGGGTTTGTCTTTGCCGATTTATCCCCTGAAGGGATATTCCATTACAGCTCGTATCGATGATCCGGATCGTGCTCCTCGCGCGGCGCTGATGGACGAATACAACAAAGTCATGATTTCGCGCCTGGGCGATCGCGTGCGGGCGGCCGGGATGGCGGAGCTCAAGGGCTATGGGCTAGCCGTTGATCCGGCTCGCGTCGCATTTTTAAAAGGTGTCGTGCGCGAATGGTTCCCCGACGGCGTGAGCCTCGACGATGCCCAGGCCTGGGCGGGTCTGCGTCCCATGACCCCAGATGGTCCAGCTATCCTGGGCAAGACACGCTATGCGAATCTGTATCTGAACTGCGGCCATGGCTCCAATGGCTGGACGCAGGCGTGCGGTACCGGAAAAATCGTGGCCGATATCGTGTCGGGGCGGCAACCGGAGGTTGACCTGGACGGCTTGACGGTCGACAGATACGCCTGAGTCCCTAGAACGCCCAGCTACCGAACATGAACAACACGTTGCCATTGCCGCTACCCCCGGGAATATAGGTGGCGTAGAGCGTGGCATCGCGATATCCCGCTGATACCAGCGGCAGAATCCCCGGGAACGGAATCCGATTGAAAATATCCGAGCGCGAGGTCAGGAATACGGTGTAGCCGGCGCCAAAACGCCAGTTTTCCCCAACCCGGCCGATTTTCTGAAACCCGTAGCCTGCCAGCGGTTCGATGTCGCTGTGCGAATCCAGAAACGCCATGGCGTAGAGTGCGTGCCAGTCGCCATCCTCGTCATACAGGCTTTTGCCTAGTCCACCACCCCAGGCGATCTCATTGAAGCTATCGATTTTCTTTTTGCTATACGTGGCGCGGTTGTGCCAGGAATAGCCTGTCAGATAGAGTTCGTTGCCGCCTTCGGTCCAGATCTGGTCGATACGCTGGCAGGCGGATTGAGCCCATGACGGCAGGTTGTCACAGGCGAATACTGAAAAAACGGGCGAACAAAGCAGGCAGAACAACACTGCCCGGAGT
Organism: Bordetella muralis; assembly: GCF_054781015.1. Classification (NCBI taxonomy): domain Bacteria; kingdom Pseudomonadati; phylum Pseudomonadota; class Betaproteobacteria; order Burkholderiales; family Alcaligenaceae; genus Bordetella; species Bordetella muralis. The sequence continues at coordinate 32,268 of NZ_BAAGVF010000002.1, forward strand.
TTCTTGGTCATAGCGACTCCGTAGCAAGGTGAGATGGCAGATACGCCGGAAAACGGAAGTCTCACCGTCAAGCGGAAGCATGGAGGCTTGCGCCCACAGTATTTAAATATTTCAGAACTAAGTCAGACACATGATGCGTGTCTCTGGCTGAGTTGGGTGCAACGGAATGTTTCTTATTATTCGCGGAGCATACCGATGGACCCAGCCAGGCGTGGAGATCGGGCGTGATGGCATTCGGCCACGCCTACGGGGCGGACACGATGTGGATAGCGAGCCTATAGCAGGAAAACCGTCGCCAGGCCCAGAAAGATAAAGAAACCCAGCGAGTCCGTCGCAAAAGTCAGCAAGACCGAAGAACCGATCGCCGGGTCCTTGCCGAAGCGCGCGCGCACCATGGGGACCAGCACGCCGACCGACGCACCGACCAGCATGTTGCAGATCATGGAGGCCATCATTACAACCGCGATGGCAATGGAGTCAGAGATGGCCCAGGCGAATAGCGCCGCCACCACGCTGCCACAGAGGCCGACCATGAACGTGACCATCATCTCGCGTTTGACCAACTGCCACAGGTTGCGGCCGGTGATGCGGCCCATGGCGAGAGCGCGAATGATCATGGTCATCGTCTGATTGCCCGAATTGCCGCCGATACCGGCCACAATGGACATCAGAAACGCCAGGATCACAATATGGCTTACTGTGTCTTCGAATCGCGAGGCGACGAACGATGCTGTCGCGGCCGTACACAGATTGAAGAGCAGCCATGGTGCACGGTTGCGCAAGGCCATCGCCACCGGGGCGAAGATGTCTTCTTCTTGCAGACCGGCGCGCGAGAGGGCTTGCTCTTGCGAGTCTTCGCGCATCACGTCCACCACGTCGGCGATGGTAACCCGGCCGATCAACCGGCCCTGGTCGTCCATGACGGGTGCTGAGACGAGGTCATAACGTTCAAATGCACCGGCCGCGTCCGCATCGGAGTCCAGCGGGTTCAGCGTCAGGAAATCGGTACTCATGACCGCATGGACTTCGGTCTCGGGCTCGCTGACCAACAAGCGGGACAAGGGCAAGACGCCTTGTAATTTGTCCTGCCGGTCGACGACGAAGACCTGATCGGTATGGTCGGGCAACTCGTGCAGGCGGCGCAGGTAGCGCAGTACCACCTCGAGGGTGACATCCTCGCGCACGCGCACCATCTCGAAATCCATGATGGCGCCCACGCTGTCCTCGGGGTAGCCCATGGCCTCGAGCAGTTGTGCACGCTCTTCTTCGGTCAGGCCTTTCTGGACCTCGGCCACCACATCGGGAGGCAGATCGGGGGCCAGGTCGGCCAGCTCGTCCGCATCCATATTGCCCGTCGCGGCCACCAGATCCTGACGATCCATGGCCTCGATGAGCGATTCCCGCACCCAGTCCTCGACCTCGAGCAGCACGTCGGCGTCATGCTCGGGGCTGACGAGTTTCCAGACGGTCTGACGTTCGTCCTTGGGCAGCGATTCGAGAATGAACGCGATATCGGCCGGATGCAAGGCGTCGACCAGGGACTTGAGCTCGGCTTCGTGCTGGCGATGGACCAGGTCCTCGACCAGCGACGCTTTGTCGTCGCCTTGTTCCTGGCGATGAACGAGGTCCTCGACGAGTTGTTGGCGGCGCAGGCGTTCCTGGACCTCAGCCAAGGCGTGCTGAGCGTCTTCGGGGTCCAGGCGGCGGGGCGTCACGGGCGCGGCGGCGGGCTGCGTCATAGGCTACAAACTTACAGAATAGGCAGGGGGCGGCTGCGCCGGGCTTCGTCAGTGGCGACGTAGGTCAGGACGGCTTCGGTGACCTTGACCACCTCGGCGTCCATGCGATTACGTTCGGCATAGACCTCGACAGATACGGTAACCGAAGTTTTGCCTGTCTTGACGATGGTCGTGTAGAAACTGAGCAGATCGCCTACGAATACCGGCTGCTTGAACTGAAACGCGTTGACAGCAACGGTCGCGACACGTCCCGCGGCACGCCGTGCAGCAGGAATCGAGCCCGCGATATCGACCTGCGACATGATCCATCCGCCAAACACATCGCCATGGATATTGGCGTCTGAGGGCATGGGCATGACACGCAACACGGGATCCCGACCGGCAGGCAGGGTAGTCGTGAAATCTTTGACGCTAGACATGGGCCGGCTCCAGTCCTGATGAAAACCGGCCGATTATGCAGCAAAACGCGCCCCTCTGCGGTTGATTGGCGGGGATTTTTCGCCTTGGGGCGGCCCGGCGGCGAAAACGCCCCTACATCACCAACTTCACCACCCCATAGCCACCCAGTACCAGCCAGACATACAAGATCAATCCCAGCAGCATGACCTTGGGGCCCGCCTGGCGGATCTGGCCGAACCGCGTTTCGATGCCCAGGGCCGTCATCGCCATCGTCAAGGCAAAGACGTCCAGGCGGCGGATGGCGGTGATGACGTCTTCCGGCAGGACGTTCAGGGAATTGATGATGGCCAGGACCAGAAAACCCACGGCAAACCAGGGAATGGGCAAACGTGCCTTGGCCTGGCCTGATCCGTTGGCCGAGGCCGCGCTACGCAGCCACAGGCCCAAGACCAGCAATACCGGCACCAGCAACGCCACCCGGGTCATTTTGACGATCGTGGCCACGTCGGTCGTTGCGGGATCGATATTGCTGGCGGCGCCGACGACTTGCGCGACTTCGTGTACAGTGCCGCCAATATAGAGACCCAGTTCCTGGGGCGTCAGCGCGAGCCAGCCTGCCTGATAGGCCACTGGGTACAGGAACATGGAGAGGGTGCCAAACAGTACTACCGTCGCCACGGCCACGGCGCTCTTGTGAGGGGCGGCACGCAGTGTGGGCTCAAACGCCAGCACCGCCGCCGCGCCGCAAATAGCGCTGCCCGCAGCCGTCAGCATGGCGGTATCGCGATCCAGGCCCAGCAGTCGCTGGCCTACGGTGGTCCCTATCAGCAGCGTTCCCACCACAATGATTACCGACACGGCCAAGCCCGGCAGCCCCACGGCGGCGATCTGCTGGATGCTGATGTTCAGCCCATAAAACGCGACTGCGATACGCAGCAGGCGGCGGGCAGTGAAATTGACTCCCACCGCCCAATCAGCCGGCATGGTGCCGCGCAGGAAATTTCCATACAGCATGCCGCACACGATGCCGATGATCAGAGGCGAAAAACCCAGCTGCCGAATCGCCGGCAGATCGCTCAGCTGCATCACCGCCACCGTCATCAGCGCGACAAAGAAGACGCCATTGAGCTTGTCGCGCCATGGAGTGGCCAGGGGGAGGGTAGTAGAAGTCGACATGGGGGTTGCTGCATAACTTAATAACTTTGAGGAATATTAAATCTGACCGCGTTATTTGAGAAATTTTTAATTTGGATATTAAATATTCGAAATAACGATATCGCTGGCGGCGATGGCTCCCCTTATGACTCCAGATCAACTTTTGACTTTTGCGTATGTGGCGGACGTGGGCAATATCAGCCGCGCAGCGGAATTGCTGTATTTATCCCAGCCAGCCGTCTCGGGGCAGTTGCGTTTGCTGCAAGAATGGTTCGGCGAGCCGCTGTATCGCCGAAAGGGGCATGGCGTGATCTTGACCCCTGCTGGCGAGCGCCTGGCCGAGCAAGCGCGCCAGTTACGCCAGGTCTATCAGCAGGCGCAAACCCTGCGGGAGGCCTGGCAAGGGTTGGAAACGGGCCGGCTGCGGCTGGGGGCGAGTACGACGCCAGCGAGCTATCTGCTGCCTGGGCTCGTTGCCGAGTTTCATCAGCGGTTCCCCGCGGTCAGTCTGCATCTGTCCGACGGCAATACCAGTCAGATCGTGGCGCGTTTGCCCATCTTGGACTTGGCCTTTATCGAGGGCGAAGTGCCGGCAGGCCTGCCCCTGGATACGATGGTCCACCAGTGGCGAGACGATGAGGTCGTGGCGATTGCGCGCGCCGACCATCCTCTGGCGCGGCATGGCGTCGCGCATTTGCAGGAACTGGTCCATTTCGCCCTGGTCATGAGAGAACCAGGCTCGGGTGTGCGGCAATTGGTCGAACGGGCCTTTGCCGACGAGGGTTTGGCGCCCGCGGTGGGCTTGGAACTGGCCGGCGTCGAGGGCGTGAAACAGGCCGTGCGCGCCGGCCTGGGAATTGGATTTGTCTCGCTGCTGTCGATGCGGCACGAGGATGGCACCTTGGCGGTGATCCGGCTCCTGCCGCAGCCCTTGACGCGCACGCTCAGTATCCTCGTCCCGCACTCGCAGACCTCGGCCCGCGCGGCCGAGCGCTTTCTGGAGTCTTGCCTGACCCTGCGACCCGAGGGGTGATCAGCGGCGCGTCAATCCGGTCGGGCCAACCATTTCCGAGCCAGCTCCACCCAATACGTCCCGCCCAGCGGCAGCAGATCGTCATTGAAGTCGTAGCTGCCGTTATGCAGCATGCACGGACCCGCGCCATGCCCCACGTCACGATGCGTGCCGTCACCATTGCCTATCCACACATAGCAACCGGGGAGCTCCTGTAGCATGAATGCAAAATCCTCGGCGCCCATGGTCGGCTGGACGCGGTCGTGGACATTTTCTTCGCCGACGATGCTGCGCATGACCTCGACACAGAATGCCGTTTCGTTGGCATGGTTGATCGTCGGCGGGTAGTTGCGGTGGAATTCGAATTCCACGGTGCAATCCAGGGCCTCGCAGGTATACCGCGCGATGTCATGCATGCGGCGCTCGATCAGGTCCAGCGTCTCGTGTGTAAACGTCCGTACCGTGCCTCGCATGATCGCGACATTCGGCACCACGTTGTCCGCGCTGCCAGTATGGATCTGCGTGATGCTGAGCACTGCTGCATCCAGCGGATTGCGATTGCGGGTGATGATGGTCTGTAGCGATTGCGCCAACTGCACCGCGGTCATGACGGGATCTATTCCCAGGTGGGGCATGCCTGCATGCGTGCCTTTGCCCTGAATCGTGATGACGAACTCGTTGCTTGACGCCATGATGGGGCCCGCGGTTACGCCAAACTGACCCACTTTCAGACCGGGCCAGTTGTGCATGCCGAACACGGCCTCCATCGGGAATCGGCTGAACAGGCCATCGTCGATCATGCGTTTCGCGCCGCCGCCGCCTTCTTCGGCGGGTTGGAAAATCACATAGACCGTGCCTGGAAAATCGCGGTGCTGCGCCAGATAGCGTGCCGCGGCCAGCAACATGGCAGTATGGCCGTCATGACCGCAGGCGTGCATTTTGCCCGCATTCTGGCTGGCGTGTTCAAAGGTGTTCGCCTCTTGCATCGGTAGCGCGTCCATATCGGCGCGCAGTCCCACGGTGCGAGGACTATCGATGTTGCCGCGAATGATGCCGACAACGCCGGTACCGCCTAATCCGCGATCGACCTCGATGCCCCATTCCAGGAGCTGGGTGGCCACGACGTCGGACGTGCGGAATTCCTCGAAAGACAATTCTGGATGTGCGTGGATGTCGCGCCGGATACGGGCGATGTCTTGGTGCCAGGCGACGATGGGTTCTAACAGATTCATCGGAGTCTCGATTGGAGTTAAGCCAAGGGCAACAAGGGTATTATCAAACAAAAACCCTCAGAACATGTATCACACGTGGAGACCTCACTATGTCGCGTCCTTGGCTTGCTCATTATCCCGCTGGCGTTCCTGCGGAAATATCTATCGAGCCTTATGCGTCATTGCCTGACTTGCTGGATCGGGCGTGCCGCAAGCATGCCGCGCGTGTGGCATGCACGGCCATGGGGGCGGATATCAAGTATGCGGATCTGGATCGCCAGGCGCGTGCGTTTGCAGCATGGTTACAGAGCCAGGGCCTGCAAAAGGGCGCGCGCGTGGCGCTGATGATGCCTAACGTGCCGGCGTATCTGGTTTGCCTGTTGGGTACATTGCGTGCGGGCCTGGTGGTGGTCAACGTCAACCCGCTCTACAAGACAGATGAATTGCAGCGGCAATTGCTCGACAGCGGCGCCGAGGTCATCGTCATTCTGGAAAATTTTGCGCATACCCTGCAGGCCGTCAGTGATCGTGGTGCGCTGCGGCATGTGGTGGTGACGGGGCCGGGCGACCTGCTGGGTGGTTTGAAAGCGCCCCTGGTGAACTTCGTGGCTCGCCACATCAAGCGCATGATCCCCGATTGGCGGATTGAGGGAGCACATCAATTGTCTCGCGTGTTGTCGCAGGGCGCCTCGGCCACGTTCACTCCCCCGCCATTGGGGCATGATGACGTCGCGGTTTTGCAGTACACAGGGGGCACCACAGGCGTACCCAAGGGGGCTATGTTGTCGCATGGCAATCTGATCGCCAACGTGCTGCAACTCGAGGCCGTGGCCCGGCCGGCGCTGAAGGATCTGGACAATGTGCAACTCACCATCATCAGCGCTTTGCCGCTGTATCACGTGTTTGCCATGACGGTGTGCGGCTTGTTTGGACTCTATGCGGGGATGCGTAATGTGCTGATCATCAATCCCCGCGATCAACCCGCCTTGATCGATGCGTGGCGCAAGACCGGCATCAATATTTTCCCCGGCGTAAATACCTTGTTCAATGCCCTGGCGAACAACCCCGATTTTGCCAAACTGGATTTTTCCGGATTGCGATTGACGCTGGGCGGTGGAATGGCGGTGCAGCGCCATGTGGCTGAGCGATGGTTGCAGATCACGGGGCATCCTTTGGTAGAGGGCTATGGTTTGTCGGAAACCTCGCCCGTGGCGACCGTCAACCCTACCGACACGACGGCGTATTCTGGTTCAATCGGTTTGCCTCTGCCATCGACCGATGTAGCGATTCTGGATGACGAGGGCAATACGGTGCCGCTGGGCGAGCGTGGCGAGGTATGCATACGCGGCCCGCAAGTCATGTTGGGATATTGGCAAAAGCCCGATGAAACGCGCCAGTGCATGACAGCAGACGGTTTCTTTCGCACGGGCGATATCGGCATCATGGACGAGCAGGGCTATACCCGTATCGTCGATCGCAAGAAAGACATGATTGCCGTATCCGGTTTCAAGGTCTATCCGAACGAGGTTGAGGCCGTCATCGCATCACATCCCGGCGTTCTGGAATGCGCGGTCGTGGGCGTGCCCGATGAACACTCTGGCGAGGCCGTGAAAGCCTTTGTGGTGAAGAAGGACGAATCCCTGACTGAATCGCAACTGATCGAATGGTGCAAAGACAAGCTCACCGGCTATAAGCGCCCGCATAGCGTGGAATTTCGCGCCGAGTTGCCCAAGAGTAATGTGGGCAAGATCTTGCGGCGCGAATTACGGCCGGACTAGTTGGTTCATTCTTTGCGCAGGTGTGGGGCGATCATGCCGTGCAAGGCCTCGACAATGTCGGGGTTGCCGGCCACCACGCGTCCGCCGATGGGCCAGGGGTCATGTTGATGCATGTCGTGGCAGACTCCACCTGCCTCGCGCACGAGCAGCGTGCCTGCTGCAACGTCCCATGGCGCCAGGCCCATTTCCCAATAGCCGTCGTAGCGTCCGCATGCAGTCCATGCGAGATCCAGCGCTGCGGCTCCCATGCGCCGCACGCCGCGCGTGATGCAGATCGCTTCTTTCAACATAGGCATGTATTGATCTGCGAACGAGAAATCGCGAAACGGAAACCCCGTCGCGAGGACGGCGTCAGCGAGCGATTTGGTGCGCGAGCAGGTAACGCGTCGGCCGTTGAGCCATGCACCAATGCCGTGCACAGCGGTGAATAGCTCCTCGCGGCAGGGGTCGTACACGACACCAATGACCGGCGTGTCTTCTTGTAGGGGGTCCGGACCGGGAACTCGTGCGCCCGCATGGGCAACGAGCGCAATCGATACAGCATAGTGAGGAATGCCGTGCAGAAAGTTGGTCGTGCCATCCAGCGGGTCGATGTACCAGGTGGCGGGGCCTTGAGGAGTGCCGCCTGTTTCTTCGGCCACAATGCCGAAATCCGGGGTGCGCGAACGCAGCACCTCGATAATCGCAGCCTCGGCCTCGCGATCGGCTTGGGACACCAAGTCGTTGCGGGCCTTATGATCAATCACAAGGTCGCTGCGATGATGAGCATAGGATTGCAGGATCGCAGCACCTGAATGAGCTGCCGATGCGGCAGTATCAATCGCAGCGCACAGATCCAGCGCAGAGGGTGAAGGCATCGTAGTACGTCCGGTCTTCAGCATGAGTCCAGTGTAAGCCCTTGCGGCTGCACGCTCGCCACTTCTGTCAGAATCAGGCGTTTATACGTGGCTTTCACCCAACGTCATATGCTTGTCGTCTTAGGTATGCTGTATGTCGCAACGCATTGATGGGCTGCGTGGCGCCGGATCGTGAAAATCTCGTAATTTCCCGCAAAATAGCCGCGTTGCGCGCCTTGTGGTCGTGTCTCTTTATTTATGTCTTCTTACGTTCCGCTGACTGCTCCTGACGTTGGTTTCGATGCCGATGGCCATTTTCGCAATACTTCGTATGGCGATGTTTATCATTCGACCGCAGGTGCGCTTGGGCAAGCAGAGTATGTATTTTTGCGAGGCAATGGTTTGCCGGAACGGTGGCGTGGGCGGGGCGCCTTTACCGTGTGCGAAACGGGTTTCGGATTGGGGTTGAATTTTCTGGCGTTGTGGGACGCATGGCGCAAAGATCCCGCCCGTTGTGCGCGATTGCATATGCTTTCGGTCGAAGCGCATCCGTTTGCGCGCGATACTCTGGCCCAGGTGTTGCGGCGGTTGGCGCCCGAGTCATTGCGTGCATTGGTTGATCAGTTGGTGGCCCAATGGCCAGCCTGCCTGCCGGGGCTGCATCGCCTGGAGTTCGAACGGGGGGCCGTCACCCTGACATTGGCTTTTGGCCGAGCCGAGACCGTCGTACCGCAATTGCGCGCCCGCGTAGATGCGTATTTCTTGGACGGCTTTGCGCCAAAACGCAATCCCGATTTGTGGCAACCCGCATTGATGCACGACCTGGCGCGCTTGGCCGCGCCTGATGCCACCCTGGCTACCTGGGCCAGCGCGGGCGCGGTGCGTCGGGCCTTGACCGATGCGGGGTTCGAGGTCCGCAAGCAGCCAGGATATGCGGGCAAAGTGCACATGACGGTGGGCGTGCGGACGGCGCAAACGCGGCCGTCTGCACCAACGAGGCAGCCTGCACACGCGAAAGGCGCCACGTCGTTCGGCGACAGGGCCGTTGCATTAGACGAGGCTTGGTCCCTGGCGCGTGACGCAGACAGTCTCGGCACCGACGAGATCGTCGTTGTCGGCGCGGGGCTGGCAGGAGCCGGTATCGCACAGGCGTTGGCGCTACGCGGCCGGTCGGTGGTGGTGATTGATCCCGCGAATTCGGCGGGCGACATGGCACATGCCGGACACGTCGCGGCAGCCCTGACGCCAGTGATCGCCCGTGATGATAATGCCCGCGCGCGGCTATCGCGCGCGGGCAGTTTCAGAGCCCAAGCCCGCTGGGCTGATCTGGCACCGGATGCTGCCCCGCTGCGTTGCGGCACGGTGCAGCTCGAGCGCGATGCGGGCCGTACCGCGGCGTTGGACGACACGTTGCGGCAACTGCAGTTTCCGGCAGATTGGGTGCGAGTCGTTGATCGTGACGAGGCGTCGGCGCTGGCTGGCATGTCCGTCGCCAGAGGGGGCATGTTTCTCGCAGATGGGTTATTGGTGCAGCCTGCGGCATTGATCCCCGCCTTGTTGCATACGCCTGGTGTGCGGCGTGTGTCGGGATGTGCATTCGATTTGCAGCGTGTTGCCTCGGGTTGGCAAGTCCGAGCTGCCGACGGCCGAGTGCTGGCTCAGGCCACGACCGTGGTGCTGGCCAACGCGTTCGGGGCGCAGGCCTTGCTGCGAGAGAGCGGATTACTGGACCCATTGCCGAGGTTGGCGCAAATGCATCGGCTGGCTGGACAAGTCAGCTTGTTACCGGCCTCTGGGGGGCGCGAGACGGGCGGCACTCGCGAGGCAGATGCCGGCCCGCGCTGTATCGTCGGCGGTGAGGGATATCTCCTGCCTGCAATACAGGGACAGTGCGTGGCCGGCAGTACGTATGAGCATGGCGCCCTGACCTCGGACATCAGCACAGCGGGTCAGCAAACCAACCTCGACAAGGTCGCTGGGCTCTTGGGAGGCTTGCCGCCGGCCTGGGCGTCGCTGACGCCCGGCGAACTGCCGGGATGGGCGGGATGGCGGGCCGTGCTGCCCGGACGCTTGCCGGCGATTGGTCCGTTGTCGCATGCTCCCGGGGTGTGGGTAGCGGCGGGTTATGCGTCGCGGGGCCTCAGTTGGTCGGCATTGAGCGGAGACCTGATCGCCAGTGCGCTATGCGGCGAACCGCTGCCGTTGGAAGCCGATCTGCTTGCCAGCATTGCGCCGCGTTGACGTCACGATGGCGGCTGTTGGCGGCAGAAGCTCCAATAAATCGCCTAAATCCGCCCGGCAAAAATGCCGAAATCACCCCGGTTTTCGGTGTTTTGTATTCAACTTTTCGGCCTGTTCGGACAGGCAATTCGACCCGAAAAACGAAAGCGATTTTATTTCGTGGGCCAAATCCGTCAAAATAGCGTTTTTTAACGGTTTTTTGGCTTAAGCCGGGGGATGCTCTGTGCCGCCCAAGTTCGACTTTGCCCATACTACCCAGCTCGAGTCCGTCGAGTTGCTGTCGTCACGCCCCAGCCGCATCGATTTCGATGCGGGTGACGGGTTGCACCTGGTAGTCGAGGCGCATGCGCCTGGTGTCTTTCGCCTGCGCTGTGGCCAGGCGAGTGTCCTTAATGAGGAGAAACCCAGCGCGCGCGTACGCGCCGTTGCGGAAATGTTGCTGGCTCGCCAGGAAGCAGTAGGCGAGTGTACGGTCACGCCCCAAGACGACGGCAAAGGCTGGCGTATTGCTCAGGGCGAGGTGTCGCTCGATATCCAGACGGATCCCGTGCGGATCGCCTTGTATCGTGGCGAAACGCAGGTGCTTGCTTCTGATATCTCCGAGCACGAACCCGCTTTCGGCCATGACGCGCTGGATGAGGTTGATGACGCAGTCTGGAGCGCGGCTTTCACGCTGCAGGCTGATGAGCGTCTCTACGGCCTGGGCGAAACCTCCGGTGATCTGAATCGTCGCGAAGAAGCGATCGTTTCCGATGACCCGGATCATCGCGCGCTGCCGCTGGCCTGGAGCCCGCGCGGTTGGGGCATCTATGTCAATACGATGCATCGCGTGCACCACGATCTGGGGGTGGCGCCGACGGCGTCTGCTTATACGGTCAGTGTCGAAGACACCGTGCTGGACGTGTTCCTGTTCGTCGGCGACCCCAGCGAGATCCTGAACCAATACACGGCGTTGACGGGCCGTGCCGGCCAGCCGGTGCTGTGGGCGATGGGTGCCTGGCTGCAGCAGGCCGAGGGCGAGATGCCTACCGAGACCGCCGCGTTGGTCGAGCGGATGCGCGAGCTGCAATTGCCGCTGGATGCCGTCAAGCTGGCCGCACCGTCGGCCTGGGGATTCCAGTCCGACAAGGCTGTCTTTGAATGGGACGCTCAGCGTTTCCCGGATGCCAAACAAATGCTGGCGCTGTTTCACAAGCACCACGTTCACGTTGCGGCAACCGGTTTCCCTGGTGTCATCCAATCCAGCCCCCTGTTCGAGGAACTGGAGGATCGCGGCTGGCTATTGACCCGCGACGACGGCGGTGCCCAGGTTTTTGACGGCAACGACGCCACGGCCGGTCGGCCCTATGGCTTGCTGGATCTGACCTATCGCGACGTCTATAACCTCTGGATCGAGCGCCATCGCCAATTGATCGAGGACGGCTTGGACGCCCCGGTCTGTGATGCGCAGATTGCCATCCCTGATGATGTCAGCGCACGCAATGGCGACAACGGCGCGATCCTGCGTTCCCAATATCCGTTGCTGGCACGGCGCGCCTTGTTCGAGGCTGTCGCTGGCCACAAGGTCCCGCCCGAGGGCGTGGTGCCCAGCACCGATTTGTTCCCGGCGGCCCAGCGCCTGCCGTGGCAGCTCGGCCCGCAAGTCACCAACGACTGGGCCGGATTGGAACAGACCTTGCGCACGGCGTTGTCCATCGGGGCGAGCGGTGTGCCGGTGCAGGTGCATAACATCGGTTCGGCCAAGGCTCCGCTCGATGGCATGAGTGCCGAGCTTTATCTGCGCTGGCTGACTGTTGGTGTGTTTTCGGCGAATTTCTGCTTCCAGGGCGTTCCTGGCTTGATGCCCTGGGCGTTTGGCGATGAGGCGCTCGAGCAGGCTCGCACCTGGCTGCAATGGCGTTATCGATTGGTCCCCTATGTCCTGGGCGCGATCGAAGACTCGGCTCGTACTGGGCTGCCGGTACAGCGCTCGATGGCATTGAGCTTTCCGCATGACCCCGAGGCCCACAATTGGGACCTGCAGTACCTGCTGGGGCCGGCCTTGCTGGTGGCTCCGGTGATGCAGCCGGGCAATAGCGTGAACGTGTATCTGCCCAAGGGCGATGCTTGGTGGGATTTGAACACCGGCTATCGCTACGAAGGCGGCACCACCTTGGCCGTGGAATGGGGAACGGACAAATACCCCGTCTTTGGCCGCGAAGGGCATATGTTGTGTCTGGGCCCTGTGGCGCAGCATGCGGGCGAGTTCAACTCTGCGCGCATTCTGGACGAGGTCTGGATGTTTGGCATGCCGGTGCACAACCCCGTGGTGATGCGCAACAAGATCCGTGTCATGCAAATGCAGGGGTCCAGCTATATCAAGGGCCTCGAAGGCCTGCGCATCCTGCCCTCCGAGGGGCTGGAAGTCAAACGCCGCGGCGCCGAAGTCCGCATCTCGCGCGCTCGGTAACCAGCGTCTCCTGGCGTCCATTGGCGGCAAACGCCGATGGACGCCGATCTTGCTGTTCCCATTGATCCGCCCGTGACCTCTGCTTGCTGCTGGGGCCGGACAGGTTCGCAGGTGGGGCGGTTATATTTCTAATAGTTATTAAAAAGAGACGAAACTGTCGTTCTCTTTAGAAGCGCGATCCTCCACAATCGCAACGCCATGATTCACATCCAACATCTATCGAAGACTTACGCGACGCCGCACGGCCGCTTTGAGGCGCTGCGCGACATCAGCCTGCAGATCGAACAGGGCGAAGTCTTCGGCATCATCGGCCCCAGCGGGGCAGGAAAAAGCACGCTGGTCCAGTGCATTAATTTGCTGGAGCGTCCCGATAGCGGCCAAATATCTATTGGCGGCACTGAGCTGACTTGCCTGGACGAGACCGAGCTGCGCAACCAACGCCGCCGTATCGGCATGGTGTTTCAAGGCTTTAACTTGCTGGCTCGCCGTACGGTGTACGGCAACGTGGCTTTGCCTCTGGAGATCGCAGGCGTGCCGCGTGATCAGATTCCCGCCAAAGTCGAGCGCTTGCTGGCGCTGGTCGGGTTGGAACATCTGCGCGATCGCTATCCCAGCCAGATCAGCGGCGGGCAGAAACAGCGCGTGGGGATTGCCCGCGCCCTGGCCAACGACCCCGATGTGCTGCTGAGCGACGAGGCGACCTCGGCGCTGGACCCGGAAACCACGCACAATATTTTGGCCTTGCTGCGGGATATCAATCAGAAAACCGGTGTGACCGTCGTCATGATCACGCATCAGATGGAGGTCGTGCGCGAGATCTGTGACCGCGTGGCGGTGCTGTCTCATGGCCAAGTGGTCGAATCCGGCCGCACTCAGGATATTTTTGCCTCGCCTCGGCACGAGGTGACCAGCGCTATGGTGTCGGCTGCGACCGCCTCGGACCTGACTGACGCCACCCTGGCGGCCACACATGCACGCATGGCCGACATGGCCGCCGCACGGCCTGGGACGCAGGCGCGTTTGCTGCGTATACGCTTGGCGGGCGGCGCGGCTGGAACGTTGTTGTCCGACCTGACCCGTCAGCATGCGCTGGATGTCAGCCTGGTCCAGGCTCGCGTCGAAGACATCCAGGGGGTGGCTGTCGGTACCTTGTTTGTGTTGGTACAAGGCGAGCCTGACGCCGTCAATCAGGCGCTGAATACCCTGACCGCACTAGATATTTCCGTAGAAGACATCGCCCCATGAGTTCGCAACTGATCGACTTGCTCGTCACCTCGCTGCTGGAAACCCTGCTGCTGGTCGGCGTGCCCAGCCTGATTGCCGTCATCATCGGTATCCCGCTGGGTGTCATCCTGGTGGTGACCGCACGCGGCGCGATGCTGCAAAACCTGACCGTCAATCGCGTGTTGGGCGCCATCGTCAACATCACCCGTTCCGTGCCTTTCATCATTTTGATGGTGGCCATCATCCCGTTCACGCGGTTTATCGCTCAGACTTCGATCGGCACCACGGCGGCAATTGTGCCCCTGTCTGTCGCAGCGATTCCATTCATGGCCCGCATCGCTGAAAACGCCATGCGCGAAGTCGACTCGGGGTTGTTGACCGCCGCGCGCGCCATGGGTGCGAGTCCGTTGCAGATCATTGTCAAAGTCCTGCTGCCGGAATCCCTGCCAGGGCTGGTGGCGGCTACGATCGTGACCATCATCAGCCTGATCGGCTATTCCGCCATGGCTGGCGCCATCGGCGGCGGCGGTCTGGGCGACGTGGGCATACGCTACGGCTACCAACGTTTTCAACCGGAAGTCATGCTGGCCGTCGTGGTCGTGCTGGTCGTTCTGGTGCAGTTTGTCCAGGGCATGGGCGATTGGCTCGTGCGCCGGATGTCGCATCGCTAATCAGGAAGGTATTTCATGAGCATCAAGTTTTTCAAATCGTTGGCCGCATTGGCCCTGGGTGCGGCAGTCGTGGCCCAGCCGGCGCTCGCTCAAGACAAACCGCTCAAGGTAGGCGTGACGGCCGGCCCGCATGCGCAGATCTTTGACGTGGTCAAGGCAGAAGCCGCCAAGCAAGGCCTGCAAGTGCAGATCATCGAGTTCAGCGACTACGTGCAGCCCAATGCCGCGCTGTCCGCTGGCGATCTGGATATGAACAGCTATCAGCATCAGCCTTACCTGGATTCGGCCAATGCGGATCGTGGCTACAAACTGGTCAGCATCGGTAAGACGGTGATTTTCCCTATCGGCATCTACAGCAAAAAGGTCAAGAACCTGAACGAGCTGAAAGAGGGCGCGCAGATCGGTATTCCCAATGATCCGACCAACGGTGGCCGTGCCTTGCTGCTGTTGCAACAGCATGGGCTGATCAAGCTGAACCCCGACGCGGGCCTGAAAGCGACCCCGATCGACATTACGGAGAACCCGCGCAAGCTTCGCTTTGTGGAACTGGACGCCGCGCAACTGCCGCGTTCGCTGGATGACGTCGATGCCTCCGCTGTGAACACCAATTTCGCCATGGAAGCAGGCCTGGACCCCAACAAGGACGCGATCGTGCGCGAGTCGTCAGAGTCGCCCTATGCCAACGTGCTGGTCGTGCGCGAGCAGGACAAAGACCGCGCGGATTTGAAAAGGCTGGCCAGCATCTACCAGAGTGCCGCTACCAAGGCCTTTATCGCTGAAAAATTCAAGGGCGCAGTGGTTGCCGCCTGGTAATTTGGGACGGCGCCAATCGACGGCAACCGCGTTGTCGTCGACAATATTTTGAGCAAGAACGTAATTTTAGATTTGACAGGCTGATTCAGTTCCGTCATAATCTTGGGCTTCGGTCGGGCCTTTAGCTCAGTCGGTAGAGCAGCGGACTTTTAATCCGTTGGTCGCGAGTTCGAGTCTCGCAGGGCCCACCACCAGATGCAAAACAACGCCAACTCTTCGGAGTTGGCGTTGTTGTTTGTGGCGTTAGGCTTGAGATTCAGTGCCCATTGCCGGATCGCTTACCGAGTGTTCGCCAGTCTCTACCCGGCCTGCAAAGCGGCGTACGAATGCGGCATCGCTGTCGCATTTCACCTGGAAATCGTACCAACGGCCGCTGTCGGCCAGTTCCCAATGCAGGGATTCCTGGGCACCTGCCGCGACGCTGACTGTCCATGGGCCGTCCTCGCGATACGCCAGCGGCGTGATCGTGAAGGTGCAATCCGCCGAGCCGCCATTCATCAGTTCCGCGTATACATTGCCGTTGGCGATGTCATAGCAGACACGTATTTCCGGGTGCGCACCGCTGTCGGCGATGCGCGCCGTGTCGCCGACGAAGTGACGGTGATAGCCATTGGGGCCGAGCACCCACAGATCGTAGTGTCCCAGATTGTCCAGGCCCGCGTTCCACGTGTCGTCCAGCGTCGTGCCGGCCTCTAATGTGTAGCGGCGCGGAATGCGGTCCAGATGATGGCGGTCATAGACATGAAACACGGCAGCCTGCGTGCCCGTGTTGGCGAACAGCAGTTGAACCTGACCGTCGGCGGTGGCGCGTGCGCTGGTGTGCAGCTCATAGGGCAGTGCGCGCGATGGACGCGTGCCGCTGGCCTGCAGCGGCATCTGCAAATCGGTCGGTAGCGGCACTTGAGGCAACGCAGCCTGAGCATCGCGCAACTGATCGGCATCGGCGCGCGTGAGGCGGCCATTCAGCGTCGGCAGCACTTCTTCATTAGGCGTGGCGAAATTGAGTGCGCTGGTCAGATCGCCACAGACGGCACGGCGAAATGGGCTGATGTGGGGTGCCTGGACACCGAAACGCGTCTCCAGAAAACGCAGTACAGACGTGTGATCGAACACTTGCGAGTTGACCCACCCGCCACGGCTCCACGGGGAAATCACGTACAGGGGAACGCGAGGGCCGGGGCCAAACACACGTCCGTCAGCCTGGGGCTGGCCAGAACTGCCCGTCGGCGAGGGCTGCGTATAGTATTCGTATGCCATATCGCCCTCTGACAGCGTGGTCTTGCCTGCGAGGCTGCCGTCGGCATTGCGCGAGGGGGCGGACGGTGAGGGCACGTGGTCAAAGAAACCATCGTTCTCATCGAAGTTGATCAGCAGGACGGTCTTGCTCCAGACCTCCGGGTTGGCGGTGAGCGCATCCAGAATTTCCTGGACGAACCATCCGCCTTGCACCGGACTGGAGGGGCCGGGATGTTCGCAATAGATCGAGGGCGCATTCACCCACGACACTTGCGGCAGCCGCCCCTCTAGCACATCGCGCCGGAACGCATCCAGATACGTGTCGGGTGTCGTGCCGGGCAAGGTGTTGGCGATGCCTTTGTACAGCGGATTGCCGGGGTTGTCCGTGGCTGCATCATAGGCGTGATACGGCAGCGCTTGGCCCGTATCGGCATACGGCGAATTCGGCTCGCCGCCACTGGAAACCGGAAAGCCCGATGCCAGATTGGCCGCACGGAATTGACGGAATGCGCCCAGCATGTTGTCGCCCCATTCGTCGGGCATGTTCTGGTAGCAGATCCAGCTGACGCCTGCGTCCTCCAGATTCTCGGCGTAGGTTTTCCAGGTGTAGCCGGTCTCCTCATTGCCTGCCGTGCCGGCGATCCAGTCCCATTCGTTGTTCACGTAGGCGACATTCTGCGCGGTGGGGCCGTTGGTGCCAGTCAGGTGGAATGAGCGATTGGCATCCGTGCCTGTGTGCATGCTGCAGTGATAGGCATCACAGAGCGTGAACGCATTGGCCAGCGCGAATTGAAAGGGGACCTCCTGTTCCTTGTAATACCCCATGGATTGATCCTGCTTGTAGCGGGGCCATTGGGTCATGCGGCCATTGTCCCAGGCCTCCTGGCTGTCGACCCACGTATGGTTCGTGCCTGACACGCGTTGGGCATTATTGGCCGTGCTATCCAGGTGATAGGGCGTCAACAGCGCGCCGTTTTCGCGCTCCTGCTGCCAGACCTTGCGGTCGTTGACCATGGGAATGGTGAGCCGGTCGCCAAAACCGCGTACGCCTTTGAGCGTTCCGAAATAGTGGTCGAACGAACGATTTTCTTGCATCAGGATGACGACGTGTTCGACATCCTTGATGGTGCCCGTCTTGTTGTTGGCGGGGATGGCCAGTGCTTTGCGGATGCTGGGCGGGAATGTCGCGAGGACGGCGGCGGCGAGGCCTGCGCCGGTGGTGGTTTGCAGGAATTGGCGGCGTGAGGTCATGGAGATTGGTGAGGCAGTCGTGGGCGGATGGCAGGCATCAGGGCGCGCAGCGCAACTGGGGTTGCGCGGGCTGTTCGGTACCGGGCTCGCTGGGGGCGGGCGATGAGTCGTCGTCATCGCCGCTGCCACAGGCCGCCAGCAGAACGGCCATCGCCAGAGACGCGGCCAACAGGCGTATAGAGGAAAGGGTGGGCATAGGTCCGAGGTTTGCGAAGGATGAAAAACGGCTCGACGCGACGAGGCGTCAAGCCGATGCAAGCCTAAAAGGGGGACGTGACAGTAGAGTGAAAGCTGCGGGGAAGTCTGTAACGAAACCGCGCGTTGGCTGGAATGCGTAAACCGCTGGTTGAAAATGCCCAAGCGCTGCTTGCGGTGTTTTCATAGTGCGCCACGAGTGCTTCGACACACGAGTGCCTCGGACGCAGAAATAGGGCTTTACACGAACTTATGCTCAAAGGTAGCATAACTGCCTGTGCTCTTTTTTTGGTCTAAATATGCTCATTCTGAGCATATAAGAATGCTGTCGAGATGGCGCCCAATGGAGACTTAGCGATGGAAACGCTCGCCCCTAGAACGATCGAATGTGATCTACCCGTTCGGTCTGCTGCCGGCCTCACGCCCGTAGCCCAGGCCTGGACTCATGTGCCAGAGCCGCTGCAGACAGAGCAAAAGGCTGCATTAGTCGAACGTATCCGCGACCTGCTGCAGCGCGAACGCGCGGTACTGGTGGCTCATTACTATGTCGATGCCGATCTGCAGGAGCTGGCCGAGGCCACCGGCGGCTGTGTGGGGGATTCTCTGGAAATGGCCCGCTTCGGACGCGACCATCCCGCCGACACACTGGTCGTGGCCGGCGTGCGTTTCATGGGCGAGACCTCCAAGATCCTGAGCCCGAACAAACGTATCCTCATGCCCGATCTAGAGGCCACCTGCTCGCTCGACCTGGGGTGTCCACCGGACGCCTTCAGCGCCTGGTGCGACGCTCATCCGGGCCGTACCGTGGTCGTCTATGCCAACACCAGCGCTGCGGTCAAAGCCAGGGCCGATTGGGTCGTGACGTCGTCTATCGCATTGGACGTCGTGGCCGATCTGCACGCGCGCGGGGAGCGCATTCTGTGGGCACCCGACCGGCATCTGGGCGATTACGTGCAGCGTCAGACTGGCGCCGACATGCTGCTGTGGCAGGGCGCCTGCATCGTACATGACGAGTTCAGAGGTACCGAGCTCGAATTGTTGCGCGCCGATTATCCGCAGGCCAAAGTGCTGGCGCATCCCGAGTCGCCGCAGCCGGTACTGGCGCAGGCGGACGTAATTGGCTCCACCACACAACTGATCGACGCCGTCCGCAAGCTGGATGCCGAGTCATTCATCGTCGCCACCGATCAGGGCATTTTGTACAAGATGCGCGAGGCCGCGCCCGGCAAGACCTTTATCGCCGCGCCGACCGCTGGCAACAGCGCCACCTGCAAGAGTTGCGCGCATTGTCCCTGGATGGCCATGAACGCGTTGTCAAACCTGGCCGCTGTGTTGGAACACGGTCGCAACGCTATCACGCTCGATCCGGAGCTGGGAAGGCTAGCCAAGAAACCGATTGATCGCATGCTGGCGTTTGCCGACGAGCGCAAACAACGCGTGCGCGCCAGCGGCGATATGGCACGCGATACGACGCTGTATGCCAATGTAGGGCCGGCCTGAGGGACAGGAGCGCAATTCATATGGACTACGACGTGCTTATCATCGGCACTGGTCTGGCTGGCCTCTCGGCGGCATTGGAACTGGCGCCGCATCGGCGTGTGGCATTGATCGCCAAGGACGCCATCGACCACAGCGCCAGCAATTGCGCCCAGGGCGGTATCGCAGCCGCGTTGGATCCCGAAGACAGCGTGGATGAGCACGTACAGGACACCCTGACCGCAGGAGCGGGGTTGTGCGACGTTGAGGCCACACGCCGGATGACGTCCAGCGCGCCCGATGCCATTGACTGGTTGCAACGCCAGGGCGTGGTTTTCACGCCGGTCTCGACAGGACAGCGCGCGCTGCATTTGACGCGGGAAGGGGGACACGGCCGTCGCCGCATCGCGCACGTTGATGACGCGACAGGCCGCGCGATCATCGCCGCGCTCAGTGCGCGAGTGCGCAGCCATCCGAACATCACTTTGCTCGAACAGCATTGCGCGATTGATCTGGTCTGGACGCCGCAAGCGGGGTGCCGAGGCCTGCATGTCCTGGATATGCGGCGTAATCAGATCGTGACTTTAGCGGCGGCACATGTGGTGTTGGCCACGGGGGGCGCGGGGCAGGTATATGCGCATACCACCACGCCATCGACCGCAACGGGCGATGGTATTGCCATGGCCTGGCGCGCCGGATGCCGTGTCGCTAATCTGGAGTTCATTCAATTCCATCCCACCAGTCTGTACGACCCGGCGGGAGAGACGTTTTTGATTTCCGAGGCGGTGCGCGGCGAAGGCGGTTTGTTGCGCCGGCCGGATGGCACGCGTTTCATGCCTGCGTACGATGACCGTGCCGAGCTGGCGCCGCGCGACGTAGTGGCCCGCGCCATTGATCAGGAAATCAAACGCCATGGGCTCGATTGCGTGTATCTGGATATCAGTCACCGGCCACGTGATTTTTTGCTGGCGCATTTTCCCAACATTTATGCGCGTTGTTTGGTGATCGGCATTGATATGGCGGTCCAACCGATTCCGGTCGTGCCGGCTGCGCACTACACGTGCGGAGGTGTCGTTGCCGATGTTGATGGCCGTACAGAATTGCCGGGCCTCTATGTGATCGGCGAGACCGCCTGCACGGGCCTGCACGGGGCCAACCGATTGGCCAGCAACTCATTGTTGGAATGCGTGGTCATGGGGCGCGGGGCCGCGCAGACTGTCCTGGCGTCGTCTGGCGTACGTGTTCGGTCTGGCGCAGCAATGCCTGATCCGCGTCGCGCCGAGGCGCCCGTCTGGCATGTGCAGATCGCTGGCAAGGCTGACGCTGACATTGCGCATACCCGACGGGCGTTGCGTGAGCTGATGAGTCGCGAGGTCGGCATCGTGCGCAGCGACGCCACGCTGTCCAGCGCGGCGCGGCGCATTGCCGAGTGGATGTCAGAGACAGAGCGGTTATGGCAGGCAGAAGGCGTCAGTCTCGATCTGCTGGAGCTGCGCAATCTGCTGCAAGTGGCCGCACTGATCGTCCAGGCCGCCGAGGCACGCCACGAAAGCCGCGGTGCACATTTCAATCGTGACTGGCCCGACGCAAAAGAGCGATAGCGTGGCGATGGACACGAGCCAAACGTAGATCGTCGTTGCCTGCAAAGATGGCGGTGCGCCGCCACTCGGCAAGCACGGCCTCAGCGGAGAGCCTGCGTTCAGATGAACGGGCCCAGCTCACCGGGAGCAATCTGCGCCGACCCAGGGTTTCGACAACGGGACATCGTCAGCGGTATTTCCCGCGAACTCGCGGATCCTTTGCGCCAACCCCGGCGTTGGCTCCTCATAACTGTAGCAATACGGCGGCGTGGGTACGAGTTCGCCACGGTAGTCCTCCAACACTGGCACCGCATCGCCGAGATATAGGTTGTCTTTCAATCGCAAGAAAGCCTTGTAGTCTCGCGTGTAGCCATGTTGGGTCTTGCGCTTTTCGTACGCCCCGCGATCGGACTCGCCGTTTTCCAGCGCGGTTCTTTTGGGCGCGATGGGTATATAGCGACAGTAGTTCACGTTGATGCCTTCCACCGTAGGGAAAAACTCAGGCTCCACGCACGGCCGTTGCGCGTCATTGCTGAAAATGTTGCCTTCGACCAAGGCCTTGGCCTCCAGGCTGAAACTCATACCGTAGAAATCCCAGTTTTCCAGCAGGTTATTGAACAGGTGGAAGTTACCGAATTGGGCTCTTGGATTGCGTTGGACGGTATTGAAAAAATAATTGTGATGCAGCGTCACCCGTGCAACGGAGTCCCGGTCATAATTCTTGAACAAATCCTTCGAGGTAATGTTGTTGAGCAACATGACCTTGTTTGAGTCATGGAATTTCGTCCAAGAAACAGTGACATCGGTAGAGCCATTCTTCACGTTGAGCAGGCGGTCAGACATACGCGAGAGATCGAGGTGGTTGATCCACACGTCACGGCTGCCATTGGCGACATTGACTGCCTGTGTGAGCCTGGTCAGGCGGCCATCGATCGTCAGATGCGTGAGAATGACATTCTTGCTGCCGTATACGCCTAGCCCGTCGTCGATCAAGGTGACTTTTCTGCCACGCCCATCGATTGTCGTATTCGACGGCACACGCAGCTGGGATTCCAGGACGATGGTCATGTCGGATGCGAAGCGGATCCAGGCGGGCGCTTTTTTCGCTTGCTGCAGGGCAGCGCGCAGCGTGCCGGGGCCGGCGTTTTTGTCGGACGTGACCTCGATGAGTTTCCCGTTCAATCCCCCGGTGGCCTTGGCCCCGTAGCCTTCACGATGTTCGAGCAGGGACGAAATAAACGGGCAGCTCTCGGCCGGAGTTTGGCACGACTCATTCGCCGCGGCCCCGCAGGCATACAACATGAGCGCGGTGAGCAACCCGCGTAGCATCGTCATTGGCTTCATTGACGTTCGCTCTCTAAACCTGCGCGGATCGATCCGCGGCGGTCACGTGACGCCAGATTCCTCCGCTCAGGCGCAGGTTCTCCGGCGGTCCGGCCAGATGTTCTCTGAGATGTTCGAAATACGCTTTCTGCCATCGCTGGGAGTACGCTTCGGCGTCTTCGCCAGGCTCGGCGGTGGGCAGCATTTCCAGTGTATACGTCACCCGGCCATTTTCCCATCTGGGTGTGTAGAAGACCGACGGCACGCGGTGCCGATGGGCCAGGTGAGACGCGAAGCTGGAATAGGTCACGTCCTGGCCTTCGAAGTGGGTGCGTGGTGCGGCCGGGTTCGCTGCGCCGTCTATCGCCAGACATAGCACATAGCCTGACCCGAGTGCTCGCATGCAGGCCTTGGCGACCTGCGCTTCGGTTTGGTCTGCGGTGGAAATCAAGGCGGTGGAATAGCTGCTCTGCGCAACACTGGGCGCCGTGGCGAGCCAGCGCGAGGGAATGCCCAGCAGTTCCAGGGCCATGAGCCCAGCGTACATGGGACCGACGTGCGCGGTGGCGACGACGACGCCGCGACCGGCCGCCAGCAGTGGCGCGAAGAAACGCTCGGCGGTATCAAGCTCGCCCAGCAGATGCATGGCTTCCTCCGCGTTGTCTTCGCGGCATTCGAGCCAATCGAGTAGCAGATGATCGACCAGGTGGCCCCAGCGTGCCCGGCGTTCCCACTGCGCGCGATCGACGGTACGATCGCCGCGCATCGACCAGGCCCAGTCGAGCCGTGATTGCGGTATGGGCGCGGTATCCAATCGTGCCTCAAGCTGAGTCATGGCCGCTTGGAATGTTGTCGGGAGCTGCGCGCTGCGTTGTGCGACATGCTGTTCAAACAGCGTTTCGGCCGCTTGTTTGCGGCCCGCCTGGGAAAGCGCGCCGATGGCTGAACGCTGCCACATCAGTTTCTCGGGCGATCGCTCGAGCAGTTTCATCAACTGATCGGCGGCCTCGTCATATTGCAGCGTATAGCGCAACGCGCGGGCATAGAGGCCGCGTGTCTGCTCCAGCTCTGGTGCCAGGTCGACGGCCTGCTTCAAAGGCGCCACCGATTCCTTATAGCGTCCCGCCCGCAATAAGGTCTCGCCATACAGCGACAGCAACCTTACATCCGCTGGCGACGCCTTCAATCCCGCCTCGAAATGCGTCAGCGCATGTATTTTGCGATCGTCTTCGTGAGCGCGCCGCAGGTGAGCCATGCCCAACGTCGTGCGCAAGGGCGGGCAATCGTGTCCCACGCTCAATGCGGCGTTGCCAAGCTGGATCGAGGCGTCGACTCTGCCATCCTCGAGCAAGGCTCGCACGGCCATCGTGGCCACGCGTTCGTTAGGCAGCTGGTCCGCGTTCAAGTCTGCTGCGAGGTTCGCCGCTTCGCTCACGTCACCATTGCGCACGAAGGCCAGCATCCACCAGTACGCTTCGTCGAGGTGGCGCCTCGCCATGTCGATAGTCGTTCTAGCTACTTCGGCGGCATCAGTCACACGCCCGGCCTGTACGCGCAGTTGAATCCGCGCTGCGTGCAGTGCTGCAGCATCCGGGTCGATGCGTGCGGCGGCATCCGCCTCGCCGATGGCACGCTCCCACTGTTCCGTACGGCCGAAAAGACTCGCGAGCAACCGGCGCTCATCGGCTCGCGAGGGATAGACCTTGATGAGTATCTCGAGCGCGGCAATTGCCGGCTCGATCCTGCCGGCTCGTACCAGGGGTGTAACCAGCAAGCGGCGGCCATCACGCCAGCCGTCGCCCACCTGCGCCAGCGCGGGCTCCAGTGCGGCCATCTCATGTACCGGATCGTCCGCATCCAGAATAGCTTTGATGACTTCGCGCAGCCGCGTCGTGGCATCAGGCTCGGCAGCTCGATTTGCAGTAGCCGTATCAACCATGACGCAATCCTCTCAACAATGCCATCGCTGCGCGAATGGCGAACATGAGGACAAAGCCCAACGCCAGTGCTTGCAGCAATAAAAGCGCAGTGCGTGGGCTGCTGGGCCGATCAGTCGGGACCGGCTGCGCGATAATGGACAGATAGCGTTGCAAGCGCAGGGCGTCGGTCACGGCCTGCTGGTGCGATTGCTGCGCCAGCGTGAGGTTTGAATCGGCAAAGACCTGCGCATTTCGGAGTGCCTCATATGACTTCAACTGCTGCGCTTCCGTATTGCCTTCGCCGCTCAGACGATAGCGCACTGCCGCCAACCGTTTCTTCAATGCTGCGACCTGCAGTTCTGCAGGCTTCAGCATGAAATGGTCCTTGTTGCCGAGCGCGCGGATTTTGTCGAGATTGATCTGCGCCGTGCTGAGCTCGGCTTCAAGCTGGCTGGAGAGGTTCAGCAGCATGGACACCGTGGCAGTCGGATCGATATTGCCGTGCGTGGTGCGCCACGTCGTCAACTCATCGCGGGCAGCGAGCGCCTTTTGCTCGGCGAGTTTGACCGACGCCTCGCTGACCTTTAGCTTGTCGGCGACGCCTTTCTTGTTCATCGAGCTGACGAACTCTTCAGCCAGTTCGATAAGCGCCTTTGACAGCGTCGCGGCGTCCTCCGGCGAAAACGCGCTGACGCGCAACACGTCGATCTGCTCCAGCGGATTGAACGACACGTGTACCGCTGCCCGATAGGCGCGGTAGAGATCGTCCTCGCTGGAATTCTCGGCGAGATGATTGAACGGGTCGGGGCCAGGCTGAGTCAGGTAGCGGCGCAGGTCAACTTTCTCGTCGAGCTGCTGCATACAGTCGCGTGATTTCAGGAAGTCATTGACGGCCCAGCCGTCCACGAATCCGCCCAGCATGCCGCCCGAACTGCCTGTGGTAAGAAAACCTGCAGCGCCGCTCATGGCGGACTGCTGGGCGGATGCCGATTGCACGAAAAACCGCGACTCCGCTTCGTAGCGCGGCGTGGCGATCAAGAGCGCATAGGCCAGGGCAATCGCGACAGGCGTCACGACGATGAAGGCGTTGATCCAGCGGTGGCGACGGCGTTCGCGCAGCGCCGCACGCCGCTCACGATGGCGGCGCTCGATCTCCGAGCCGCCCTCAGAAGCCAAGTTGCCCTTCCTCGAGGCCGCCTCCGAAGACGTCATCGCCTGCGCTGCCGGATTCGCTCCTTGATCGTCTAGAGGGGAATCTGCGGATGCACTCGTCGAGGTCGTCTTCGATGTTGAGCGTGCTTCGTTCATAAATTAAGCCTTTGAAGCAATAGTCCGCCATCTGGTTGTGGCGGTAACTGGAAAAAATGAGTGTCCGGCCAATCAGCCTCTCTTCGAACAGCGCCAACCAGAGGCGTGTGAAACGGCAGGGCTCGAACGGAATGGATCCTTCGATCACATAGACATCGAAGGCCGGGGCCAGTGCCAGCGCGAACGAGAACTCCTGTCGCACATAAAGCGGCCAGTGTTCCATCGGCTTGGCCAGGCTTTGAGGTTCGCTCACCAGGTCTGCGACCAGTTCGTAGGTGGTGTCGGCGTCGATCTCGTACATCTCGCTCACGAACTCGATCATGCTGTGGCCCGTTGCCTTGCCGCGGATAAAACCCTGCCGGCCTATTGCCCACGACACCTTGCCGTCATGCTTGACAAAGCCCCGGCGCGGTGGACGCAAATTGCACAGCAGATCGATGATTTGACGATGCATTTCAGGTGAATGCGACAGCAGGGCGTAGCGTCCGACAGGAATGTCGAGCGTGACATTCGCCAGTAGCGGCTGTCGGTCGCCAAAAGCATACGGTTCGTCGGATACCCCATTGAGATGGATCATGTCTGTCCTCACATCGGCTGGACATTGGGCCGGGCCAGGCGCTCGGCTGCCAGGGCGACCACCATCAGGAAAACCAGGGAAGTCAGGAAGTAAGTCAGGCTCGCGTCTGTCGATGTATAGGCCTCGAAATACACGGAGCGCATCAGCTGCATGCCGTGCGCGAACGGTGACCACAGCATCCAGGGACGCAGCTGTTCCGGCAACTGCTCCGAGACAAAGAAGACGCCCGAGAAAATCTGAAGAAAACGCTCGATCACGGGCGCCAGCCGCAAAAAGAAACGCCAGAAGGTCGCAATCGCGCCGAACAGCACGCCCACCGCTGCGGCGCAGCCTCCCATCAGTACGACATACAGGACGAGCCCGGACCAGCTTTGCGGTAGCGTGATGAGCTCCAGCGCGTGGCCGGCCGTGATCAATACCGCAAACACAACGAGATACACCGACAGGTAGATGAATGCCTGCACCAGCGCGCACATCAACGGCGTCACTCCCTGGAAATTCAGCAAGCCGCGAGACGAGATATACGCGGCGCTGCTCCTGAAAATGATCTGCCGGAACATGATCCACGTCGTTGCACCCAACAGGGAAAACGTCTGTACGTCCATGCCCAGGATGTAGTGCGTGCCCATCAGGATGTACAGCGACGAGATCAGCGTCAGCAGCACGACCGGGCCTACCAGAGCCCACACCAAGGCAATCCGGCTTTCGCCGTGCATGACATGTAACTGATGAACGAACATCGCCATCAGGGTGCGTCCGATCGGCCGGTGCCGTTCATCATGCGTCGGATGATTGCCACCATGCAGGAATTGCAAGCGTTCACGCAGTATCGAGAGATCGCCTGCCTCGCCCTTGGACATCTCGATTTCCAGCGCGATGTCGTTGCGCGAAGCATGCCGGCGTGCCTCGCGTGCCTCGTCCTGCTTGCGCCGCTCTGCTCGCCGCGTATGTGCCGCGGCCAGCCGCTCGTCTTCTTGCACCAGCTTGGCGGGCATATATCCGGGCGCGAAGACATCGACGCTGGCACGGATATCCAGCTCCAGCAGGCGCACAATGAGCCGCAGTCGCCGACGCGAGAAGTCGGCAAGCGTTTCGTCGACGGCGCTGCGCGAGATTTCCCCATCCAGTTCCGCCTGCACGGCCTCGTACACCGCCCGCCGGGCGGCCACAGAGTCGTGTGGCTCGCCCTGCAGACGTGCGACCAGAGGCTTGAGCAAGACCGCAGGCGGGGCTTTTGCCTCGAACAGCTTGGCTGGGTCCAGGCGCCAGTCCGCGACGCCGGCCCCCACTGTATAGACGCCATCTTTGCGGCGTGCGCGCCAGCTCTTGATCCGATCCTCGTTGTTCATCGACACGCTATGGAATCACCGCCGGTGAGCTGGTAGAACCGCTGTCGATGGCCCGCGTGGCACTAAAGCCAGCACTCATGGTGACGCGGAATGCGGATAGAACCTTCTGTACCTGGGTGAATGGCGCATCCGATATATAGATGGCCTGACCTTCATGCACGGTAAATTCACGAGCCAGCGCCACCTGCTCCGGACGCGTGAGGTCGAACTGGTAGACCACCGGCAGCTTATCCGGCCCGCCGTTCACACCAGCCGTCGCAGGCGTAAACAGGAACACGGAACGCGGGTCCGCGAGCTTGTCATCCAGGCCTTTGGAGTCGGCCAGCGCGTCCAACACACTGTAGTTACGCTTGCTGATGGTGACTCGCCCTTGATTGCCGGCTGCACCCAATACCGTCAGGAACTGGCGCGCGTCATACGCAGTAATCACGTCGCCAGGTCGCAGCATGACGTCATTGTCCTGATTGCGGTAGATATCCGACAGCCGCACAGAGGCGACTTGGTTATCTCGGCGCAGACTGATGATGAGTTGGTCCGGGTTCGTTTGCACCGGCGCAGCTTGCGCCAACGCGCTGCTGAGACGCTGTGACGTCTGAGTGATGGGATAGATGCCCGGCTTGGTCAGGTTGCCCTGTACCGTCACCACCTGCCCACGTGCGTTGGGGGCGCGTGTCACGCTGACGTCGGCGCCCAGTACGAGCTTGCTCAGTCGAGCAACGACGGCGTCGTGCAGTTGCGCCAGCGTCAAGCCCGCAGCGCGGAATTTGCCCAAAATGGGGAAATTTACATTCCCCGTTCGGTCGATTTCCTGAATGCCCAGGTCGCTCACGCCGGACGGATCCGCCGCGAAAACGCCCAGTCCATCACGTTCCCATACTTTCACATTGATGCCGTCGCCAGGGACCAGACGGTCGAATCCGGCCTGTGTCAGGTCACGGTAGTGCGCGGGAAAATTGGCGGCATCGGGCACTCTGCTCGCCCTCGCGAGTTCGTGCGTGGCGGGCATCACCACAATGTCCTTGGCATCGTGAGCGTCCGTCATCTCGCTCAACATCGGGCCGGACCGAGGCAGTTGGCATCCGGTGAGTAACACGGCGGCAAACAGCACCGTAACAATGGCCGCCTTGCGCCGCGGGCCCGAAGGCGGGGCGTTCATTTGCATAGAATTTTTTCTCTTCAGAAACGCGGAAAAACGAGTGTGCAATCAGGCCAGTTTTCGTTGCATCGGCTCGATATCGACGCACTCATCGTTCTCGGGCATGGGCATGACGGGCGGCGCACACAAGCCGAGGAACTTGCTCAGCATTGCATCCAGCGAAAACAGCCTTTGCGCGCGCTGGCGGCTCTGCTCTCTCAAGGCTTCGTCATCGCGCACCTTGTCCACCATCGAGACGACTTTCTCGCACGCCTCGTGCATGTCCGGGTGCTCCACATCGCTCAGGAGGTGGCCCGTCACGTCTTCCTCAAAGCACTCTCCGGCACCACCGGCGGGTGTCGAGACCACGGGCACTCCCAGCAGCTGGGCTTCGATCAGCACGTTCGGCAGGCCTTCATAGCGCGACAGCAGTACGCTCACATCCATACGCGAATACCAGAAGCCCACGTGATTCGACAGGCCGACGAGCAGCAATCGATTCGTCACGTGCAGCTCTTCTGCCAATGCCACAATATTGTCATGCAGACGCCCGTCACCTACGATGACGAAACGCGCTTGCGGACGCTGTTTCAGGTAGAGCGCTGCCAATTTGATCCACAGCTGTGGCCGCTTGTCAGGCTCCAGGCGAAATACGCCACCGATGGTTTCGGTAGCGTCGGCGGTGCTTTCCTGGAAAGCCTCCCACTTCTGTTCATCGGCGACCGAGGCGTCGGTCGACAGATCCGGCACGCCGTTGTAGAGCACGTGAAAGCGCACGACGGGAATGCCGAGCCATTCCGCATAGGCTTCGGCCGCCTTGCGGCTATTGCTCATGAACTGTACGCCGGGCACTTGTGCCAGCGCCTGGTACAGCTCGGGATACTCTTCGCGAAAGCGGTCCTTTCGGATGTTGGGTGGCAACCCGCGAAACACCAGGTGTATGACCGGCGCTCCAGCCAGGAGTGCCGCCAGGGCCCCAAAGAGACACGTGCCATCCTGCCACAGGCTCACCACGTCAAACGAATTTTCTCGCAATACCGGCGCGAGGCGCGTCACACCATAGTGCACGGGCGGCGGCAATTGTTCCAGCAAGCGGCTCAGGTTGTCATCGGACACGGGTTGATGCGCGACCGAAACAGCCGGCAGATGATTGATTTCCGTAACCGGAATCTGCGCCTTGGTCAGGACAGGCAGGAAAAAATCGAGTCCCTGTTTTTTGCTGGAGCCGGCAGGTTCGCTGTGTTGCTTCACCAGTACCTCGACCTTCTTCGGCCGTACGACCACGGTGGGGAGCCTCTGCTCCGGCGCATTCGCCATGCGGGTCAGTTCGCTGGCAAGCCGGGTGAGTTGCCGCTCTGCGCCGCCAGGTCCAAGGCTGCCCGTCACCAGCGCGACCGAGATCGGCTTGTCGGGGGTTCTTTCCGGGATATGCCGATCGCGAAAATGCAGAATTGCATGCTTCATCGACACTATCTTGATGTCCTTGCCGGCCAAGCTGCCTTGAGGCTCCAGCGCTTGGTAGAAAGCAAAGTCGCTGGCTAGTTCATCGGCAAGTTCTGCCGCCTTGCTGCCGGGAGCCAGCTGTTCGGCGACCGGCGCGATCGTTTCAAATGCGTCGGCCACCAATCCGCGTTTACGCAGACGCTTGGCGAACTCCACCGTTTTATTGCGATCAGGATATTGCGAGATCAGCCGGCGAAACAGCGCGTCCGACTGTTCATGCGCGCGGATGTCACTCAGCAGTCTGGCTCTGGCGAGCAGTCTGTCGGGATTCTTTGTCGACTCGGGCAGATGACGATCGACCAACGCCAGGGCGTCGTCGATATGTCGCTCTTTCACGAGGCGAGTGGCGCGGTAGCGGACGATCTCGAGGTCATCCGGACACTCTTGCAACAACGCCGCCCATTGTTCGGACATGCCCTCGTTCAATCCGGCCGCTTCCTTTAGCTTCAGCAAAAGAAAACGTACCTTCGGGTCCGACAGGTGATCGCGCGCCAATGCCTTCGCGCGATCCAGGTTGGCCTGCGCCACCTGGACCCGGTTTGACGCTGTGACGATTTCCTCGAGTTGGGTGTGAATCCGTTGCAGTTCGGACGAGACGTGCTCTTGCTCGGCAATCAGGACGTCGTCGTTCATGCTGCTTTCCTGCTATTGAGCTTTTCGATCCATACCAGGCAGCGCTCGATATAGTGATCGAACTGCGCCGGATTTTCCGACCGTTCCTTGAGCATGCGCCAGTAGGGCAGGGCTTGATCAAAGCGATGCAGGCGCATGGCGCCCACGGCGGCCAGGCGCAGGCCGACGGGATCATCCGGGACGAGTTGCAGAATCTTTTCTCCCAGCGCCAGACGTTCGGTTGTGCTCGACGAATCGAGCGCGCGCGCTTCGGCGTACAAGACGGCCAGGATGCGCCGCTTCTCGTGATCCACTTCGGTCATCTGTGGCCACGACTGTGCCACACGTTCCAACAGATTCCAGGCCGCGCGCGGATCCCCGGCGGACAGAATCTCGCGGGCGCCGCGGATCGCGCGGGAACCGAGTCTGCCGAGCTGACGTTCGGCTTCTTCTTTAGCGTTCTGGTCGGCTGACGGATGGGCGAGGATAGCCTCATAGGCGTCGATGGCTTCACCGAACCAGCCGCCGTTGAACGCCACGCGCGCAAAGTGCAAGCGCGTGCTCAATGGCGCGGCTTCGGCGGCGGCAGCCTGTTCGAGGTGCTGCTTGGCCGTCTGCTTGTCGCCCAACGCATCTGCCGCGCGGCCACGCATGGCGTCGAGTTCAGGGAATTCAACCTGAGTATCGAGCGCGATGTCTGTGAGGTCGATGACCTCCTGGTAATTACCTGCCAACAGCGCAGCCCGCACGCCAAGGCGCATCGAACGCGCAAAGGCGCGTTGCGCACGGACTCCTGCCAGCGCGTCGGGGTTGAGCAGCCGGTGGGCGGAGATACGCTCGGCCGCGTCGCGCAGACGTCCTTCTTCGAGTGCACGGGTGCCTTCTTCGGTCCATGCCGCGCTTTGCGACAGGAGCCAGGCACGGATTTCTTCTTGCTCGCTGTTTGCCAGGCCGCACGATACCGCCAGCGCAGCGGCTGCCATGATGAAACCTCGCCACGAGGCCTCCTTGACGAGCTCGAAGGCCACCGTGTCGTCGAGCGCGGGTGACTCTGACGCCAAGGTGCGCAGGCCTGAGCGATCTCTTGCCACCAGCCGGTCACGCCACAGCACGGCAAAGCCTCGGCCATAGGCAGGAATCACCGCGCGGACTTCATGCACCCAGCGAATGGCGGCGTTCATGTCGCCGCTGGACTGCAATTGTGCCAACACCGTGTCGGCCGCCTCCAGCGCCCATGCATCTTGCGCAGCAGAAATGCGGAACAGGCGTTTCCAATTGCCCAGCGCCTCGTCCGCAAAGCCCAATTGGCCGCCTGACACCGCTGCAATACGGACGATCTCTGGAGTTTCGATCTCATCACCCAACAGACCAGACGCGAGCGAGTACGCGACATCGTGCCGTCCCAGCTTGAAGTGGTTGCGCATCAGGATCTGCTCGGCTTTGCTGCCGGATGCCAGGGTGCCATCCGCGTCGCTCAGAAGCGCAATCGAGCCCTCGTAGTCGCCCAGTTCTTCCTGGATTCTGGCAAGCAGCACAACTTGGTCGGGCAGGCCAGGATGACGGCGCAGCACATCGCGCACACGGCGCGACGCCTCGCGCAGATCGCCCGAGTCCCAGAGTTTTTCAATCCCATCGACGCTTTCTTCCGCGGCCAGTTTGGGCACGGTAGGCTGTGCTGTGGATGCACCCATTTTCGGGCGCATGTAGTTCTTGTACCAGTCAGCCGCCAGGCGCTCGGCAAACAACGGCGTGTAGTGAGTCAGGTCGAGCCCACCGTCCTCCATCGCCTCGGCTTGCCCAATTTTGTTCATTTGCGGCGTGGGATCGTAGCAGGGCACGCCGATATGCTGCGCACCCGCGTTGACAGCGGCAATCAACTGCTCGCGTTGTTCGATCGGTACGTTGTCCGGCGTCAACGCGTTGACGTGCGTGACGAACACGACCTTGTCCTGGCCGAGCAGGTCGACAAGCTGGCGCATTTCCTGCTCGATCTCGTCGTCCGTCAGATCGCGCTTTACGATGCGGGCCAGCAACTCTTTATCGTCCGACGAGAGGCTGTTAAAGACCGGATCCTGGTCTAGCCAGGTGCGCCGTTCGGCAAGGCGGTCGGGGTGGGCCTGCGACCAGAACTTGCGGGTGCGCGCCCGATCGGCGAAGAACTCGCTGAAGTATCGTACGAGGTAGTTCGACTGGACGGCGTAGCCATCGATGGTCAGCAGTTTGCGCGACGACAGTTCGACCATATAGAGATCGGCGGGCTTGTGCGTCGCAAGGCGAGCCTGCTCGCCATTGGACGGACGGAAGAGCACACGCTGGACGTCGGCGGGGATATCATAGTCGCCCAACATGAAACGCACCTGCTGTAGCGCCTCGGTGCTGGTGTGCACGAACCCATAGTTGCGCCCGAGTTGCAGCTTGATGGGGTAGCGTCCTACCGCGTCGCGTAGCGGCGTGTGGATGCGGCAGGTTCCAATTGGAGCGATCGTAAAAGCTGCCATTCAGGGTCTCTCCTCTAGAGGTAAATATTGAGCTGAGCCTGAACTTAAAGAGTCCAGTACAAGAGGTCGGGCTGAAGCCGCTTGCTGTCGAGTACAGATTTCAAGTCGCACACCATGCCGCCGCTCTTGACCAGACTCGGCAGGTCGTCCCAGATGGACTCCATGGTTTCACGGTGCGGGACGGCGAGAATCAGCACGTCCATATCTCGGAATTCGTCACGTTCTACGAGCTTGATGCCGTATTCGTGTTCCATTTGCTCTGCGTCGACCATCGGGTCGCACGCCACCGGGGTAATACCGTAGTCGCCGAGCGCGTTATAGAGATCGACCACTTTCGAATTGCGGATATCGGGCACGTTTTCCTTGAACGTCATCCCCAGAATGCCCACGCGGATCGAGGCATTGAGGCGGCCGTTGCGCGCCAGCGTCTGGACTACGCGCGATGCAACGTGGGCCGCCATGCCGTCGTTGATCCGGCGTCCCGACAGGATGACCTCGGGGTGATAGCCCAGCTCCTGTGCTTTGGAGGTCAGGTAATACGGATCGACACCGATGCAGTGACCACCCACCAGGCCGGGGCTGAATTTAAGGAAATTCCACTTGGTCCCCGCGGCATTCAAGACCTCTGAGGTGCGAATGCCGACCAGATCGCAGATCTTCGACATCTCGTTCATCAGCGCGATATTGATGTCGCGCTGCGTGTTCTCCAGCACCTTCGCGGCTTCGGCTACCTTGATGGAGGAGGCGCGGTGCACTCCTGCGTCGATGATTTTTTCGTAGACACCGGCGATGACTTCCAGAGACTCCTCATCCTGGCCGGACACAATCTTGACGATTTTCTCCAGCGGATGCTCCCGATCGCCGGGATTGATTCGTTCGGGGCTGTAGCCCAGTTTAAAGTCGACCCCGCAGCGCAGGCCCGACGCTTTCTCCAACTCCGGTCCGCAGATTTCCTCGGTGGCGCCAGGATGGACGGTGGATTCGAAGACGACGATGCAGCCGGGGCTCAGCACGGGGCCTATCGACTGGCAAGCTTTGACCAGCAAAGAAAAATCGGGATTATTCCTGTCATCGACAGGAGTCGGTACAGCAATGACAAAGAAGTCGCAGCCTTTCAGTTCCGTGACCTGGTCGGTGAATACCATGCGTGATGCCAGCAGCGCTTCGCGCTCGATCTCTCCGGTCCAGTCGTCTCCCTCTTTCAGCCTTGCGATTCGCCGTTTGTCCACATCGAAACCGATGACATCGAAGCGTTTGGAAAATGCGACGGCTACGGGCAGGCCTACATATCCAAGGCCACATACTGCGATTCTCTTTACCACTGGGACCTCACTGTTTTCATCACGTCACGGGCAGAGATGGCCGGCGGAATGGTTGGGCAGCGACTTTTTGTCCAAATATGTTCCGGGCTTCCGTAGGCCATCTCTGATGAGTAGTTACGTCTCGATACTTAATTACATGTGCTGAGTAGCGAGCCGATGAATCGTAGAGGGGACAAACAACCAAATTCTTTCAAAAAATTATGATTGCTATGAAAGTGCATCAAGATCGTTGTAATAAACTCCCTGAAGCCCCGTAAATAATTACATTCATTACACGATCGAAATATGGACTAAATCCAAATTGCTATAAGTAAATATAGGAAATTGTGTTATTTTTTTAATTTAATTAATCTGAAAAGAAATAAGGCCAGTATCTTCGGTCCATCTCGGCAAATCGAGGTCTTTGCGGAGAAAGGTCGCTGGTCTTCCCATGAAGGAATGGGTCTAATGAGATATATCGCGGGATTATTTAGTTAATCCAGAATCGAACTCATCTTGGCGGTGCGGTCTGACCCGCAATCGAAATATTTTGAATCGCGGTTGCAATTAGCCGCCTATCCCGCTTTCTGCAAATGGCTTCTGTTAATAGCCATTAACCCGCGCGAGGCGTACTAAATATAAGTCCAGGCCAAGCTGCATCGGATTTGGTTTTCTATTTCCTGGAATTCCATACCGAGCGGGGCCAACTCGGAATTCACGGCTTATATTCTGTAGTCAGGATCTGGCTGCGTAATACTGAACGAGGCGAGGCATGGCAAAGCAAGCAACGGCAGGAATTGCCTACACGATGGTCGGAACCCAGGATTTGGCGCGCGCTGTACGGTTTTACGAGCCGATTTTTGCTGCAATGGGTTTGGAGCAATGCTGGCTCGATGAGCGGTGTGCATCATGGGGCAAGAGCGCCGATGAGTCTTTCCCCCGGTTTATTACCGGCTACCCGTTCGATGATCAGCCTGCCAACGTGGGCAACGGTGTGATGACCGCCTTTCAGTGCGATGTCGAGCTCATCGACGAGCTCTATGCGCTGGCGTTGCGCAACGGCGCAACATCTGAGGGAGCGCCCGGCTTGCGTCCCCACTATGGGGAGGGCTTCTATGCGGCTTACGTCCGAGATCCTGATGGAAACAAGTTAGCCTTCGTTTGCTACAACGCCGACGATCCCCGCAAGTCGAGTGCCGCCTGAGGTCACGAACGTCAGGGTGTGGACAAGGCTACAATCGACATAATTTTGGACAAGTCAGGCATAAAAAAGCGCTTTTGAAACCCCGCCGAGGGGCGGCGCAGGGCTGGGCGGCGCGGCAACTGAGCCGGGCCACCATGATCCCTGCGTTGGGCGCATCATGCTGAATAATCAAGGATTTCCATGGCTCTGCAATGCGGCATCGTTGGCCTGCCCAACGTCGGCAAATCGACTCTTTTCAACGCGCTGACCAAGGCCGGCATCGCGGCGGAAAACTATCCGTTCTGCACCATCGAGCCCAACGTGGGCGTAGTCGAAGTGCCGGACCCACGGCTGGCTCAGTTGGCCGAGATCGTCAAGCCAGAGCGCGTGGTCCCCGCCGTGGTCGAATTCGTGGATATCGCCGGTCTGGTGGCTGGCGCCAGCCAGGGCGAAGGCCTGGGTAACCAGTTCCTGTCGCACATCCGCGAGACCGACGCCATCGTCAACGTGGTGCGCTGCTTCGAAGACACCAACGTGATCCACGTGGCAGGCAAAGTCGATCCCATTGCCGACATCGAAGTCATCTCTACCGAGCTGGCCCTGGCCGATCTGCAAACCGTCGAAAAAGCCGTTCACCGCAACAACAAGCTGGCGCGTTCGGGCGACAAGGAAGCCGCCAAATTGGTTGCATTGCTCGAACGTTGCCAGAAACAGCTGGACGCTGGCCAGCCCATCCGAGCGCTGGGCCTGGACGCCGAGGAAATGTTCTCGCTGAAGTCGTTCGGTTTCATCACCGCGAAACCGGCCATGTTCGTAGCCAACGTCAGCGATGACGGCTTTGAAAACAATCCGCTGCTGGATCGCCTGACCGAATACGCCAAGGCGCAAAATGCGCCAGTGGTCGCGATCTGCGCGGCCATCGAGGCCGAGATCGCCGAGTTGGACGATGCCGACAAGGTCGCTTTCCTGGCCGACATGGGTATGCAAGAGCCCGGCCTGGACCGTCTGATCCGTGCGGGCTACAGCCTGCTCGGCTTGCAGACCTATTTCACCGCTGGCGTAAAAGAAGTCCGC
The DNA here is from genome assembly GCF_054781015.1 of Bordetella muralis. Classification (NCBI taxonomy): domain Bacteria; kingdom Pseudomonadati; phylum Pseudomonadota; class Betaproteobacteria; order Burkholderiales; family Alcaligenaceae; genus Bordetella; species Bordetella muralis. Next base: position 69,316 of record NZ_BAAGVF010000002.1, read on the forward strand.
GCCTGGACCGTCAAGGTCGGCGCCACCGCCCCTCAAGCCGCAGGCGTCATCCACACCGATTTCGAACGCGGCTTCATCCGCGCGCAGACGATCTCGTTTGACGACTTCATCACCTACAAAGGTGAAAGCGGCGCCAAAGAGGCCGGCAAGATGCGCGCAGAAGGCAAGGAATACATCGTGCAGGATGGCGATGTGATGAATTTCTTGTTTAACGTGTGATCAACGTCTGACGTTTTTGGCTGGATCTCGGTGGCGCTCAGTAGCGCTTGGTAGACAGATTGGCCCGTTGTAAATCAATGGGTTGCAGAAACAATACGGTCTGCTGAGCGTTCCTATTGTTCATCGAGGTCCAGAAAATTCGGGGGTAGCGTTGGGGGTACTCGTGTTCAACCGTGGGGGTACATCTCCCCGCAGTGGAGTCCAACGATGCCCGAAAACCTACTCACCGACCTCAAGGTCAGGTCGGCCAAATCGACTGATCGAGATTGGAAACTATCAGACGGCGGGGGGTTGTTCCTGCTGGTCAAGCCCACCGGCGGCAAGCTCTGGCGGTGGAAGTACCGCCTGCAGGGCAAGGAGAATCTCTTTGCCATTGGCGGCTTTCCTCAAGTAAGTCTTGCGGAGGCGCGCGCGGCCCGCGAGAAGGCGCGAGCCTTGGTCAAGCAAGGCGTCCATCCTGCCCATGAGCGGCAACAGATCAAGCAGCGCAACCTGGAAGCATTGGAGGAACGCAGGCGTGCTCGTGAAAGCTCGTTCGCCAAGGTAGTGCAGGCTTACCTGGCCGAGATCAAGCCTGTCTTTGCGCTCAGTTCCTACCGTACGAAAGAGTCCCGCATCAGGAAGTATCTGTCGCCCAAGTTCGATGGGATGCCGATGAGCGACATTGGCGTGAAGCAGATTCGCCCGCTGTTGGAGGAATGCAAGGCCCATGGCGCGTGGGCGGCAATCCATGTCAAAGGTGATCTTTCGGCGATCTTTGAGTTTGCGGTGGTGCGGGGCCTGGTCGAGGCAAATCCAATTCTCAGCCTGCGTGGGCTGCTACGCGTGCCGTTCAGCGAGAGCAAGTCGGCGATGACGCGAGAGCAAATCCAGAAGTTCTATCAGGAGTTGCGCGGCTACCGGGGCTATCCGGAAACCTCGTTGTGCCTGCGGCTGATTGCGCTGACCGCCTGCCGTCCAGGGGAAGCGGCGGATGCCGAGTGGGACGAGTTCGACTTTGAGGATGTGTTGTGGCGTCGGCCTGCGGCGAAGATGAAAGCGCGGCGCGACCATGTCAGCCCGTTGTCTGCACAGGCCATTACCGTACTGAAGGATTTGCAGTGCATCACGGGCGGTGGCCGCTATTTGTTCCCACACCGGAGCGGCAAGGGCTTCACCACGCCCAACCGGCTCACCTACGCCATGCGCGACATGAACCTGGGCCGGGGCACGACGCCGCATTGCTGGCGGACGACCTTTTCAACCTGGGCCAATGAGAACGGATACCGGCCTGATGCGATTGAGCGGCAGCTTGCCCACGTGGAAAGCAACAAGGTGCGGGCGACGTACAACAAGGCGCTGCTGCTGGATCAGAGAAGGACACTGTTGCAGGACTGGGCGGACTACCTGAGTGCGGCGGAGGGCAGTGGCACGATATAGGGGCAACTTCGCCGATTGTTGCAGAACGATTAGACAGGTGCGGCCTTTTCCTTTTCTGGGTAGGGCCGTTGCCCCTTGGGTGCCGTTCCCTTGCCATTTCCTTTGCCCGAGGATGATCGCTGGGAAATGGGGTAAACAATGGATTAAATGGGGTAATTTTGAATTTATTGCCCCTTTTGAGATTCATGTCGCTCATTTCCTTCTTGGTCGGCTATACAAGCCTCTCACGACCGATCCAATGATCAGGAAATGGGGTAGTCAAACACAGGTAAAGAGGTATTTTTAGAGATAATACCCCATTTATAAGCTATGATTGCCCCTGTTTACACAGCTCAGGCTTACATTTTCATGCACTCGCTCACACCTGAGTACCTTGCCGCACTTCGCTTTGACGGCACCCAGGCCGCCGCGTTGCGCACACTGGGCGAGTACCAGGGGAAGCAGCAATTCTTCGCCGCGCAGTCGCCCGAAGCCCTAAAGGGGCTACGCCAGATCGCGGCGGTGGAGTCCACGGAGTCATCCAACCGGCTGGAAGGTGTTGTCGTAGCGCCCTCGCGGTTGAAGTCTCTGGTCTTCCGCAACACAACGCCAAAGAGCCGTTCTGAACAGGAGATCGCCGGCTACCGTGATGCGCTGGCGCTGATCCACGAATCGGCCGCGCACATGCCCTTCAGCGAAGGCGTAGTGCTGCAACTGCACACCCTGCTATACCGCTACATGCCGCAGGCGGGTGGGCGCTGGAAAGCTACCAACAACGACATCATCGAGCGTCACCCGGATGGCACTTCGCGCTTGCGCTTCCAGCCGGTGGCTACGCATCTCACGCCGATGGCCATGGCTGATTTGACAGGGCGCTACGCTACCGCACTGGATCAGCACCTGGCCGACCCCCTGGTACTGGTGCCGCTGGCGATGCTCGATTTCCTGTGCATCCACCCCTTCCCCGACAGCAACGGTCGCATGTCCCGCTTGTTGACCTTGCTGCTGCTCTACCACTTCGACTATGCCGTGGGTCGCTACATCAGTCTGGAACGCATCTTCGAGGACACCAAGGAAGGTTATTACGAGACGCTGGAAGCCAGTTCGCAGGGATGGCACCAGGGGCAGCACGACGTAAAGCCCTGGCTTGGTTACTTCTGGGGCGCCTTGCTGCGGGCTTGCCGTGAGTTTGAGGAGCGTGTCGGCACCATCGAGCGGGGGCGTGGCAGCAAAGGCGACCGGGTGCGGGCGGAAGTCCTAGGGCGCACTCTGCCATTTTCGATTTCCGAGGTTGAAGAAGCTTGCCCAAGTGTGAGTCGGGACATGGTGCGATTGGTGCTGCGAGCGATGAAAGCAGAGGGTTTGATCGAATCAACGGGCAAGGGACGCGGGGCGAAATGGATCCATCTCGTTGACGTACAGGACGCCACAGAAAACAGAGGGCCGGTATCCAAACAAGCGGGCCGGCAACAATGATGGATATTGAAGTGACAAGCACCGAACAGAAGACTGACCGCTTTATCAGCAAGCTCAAAGCCGTGGGAGGTTCCGCTGGGAATCAGCGGCTCCGAGAGGCGTTGGGATGGCAGGAATCCACTTATGACAGCATCAAGCAGCAACTGATCGAGGAGGGGCGGATCATTCCCGGTCGAGGGCGCGGCGGTTCGGTTGCCCTGGCTACGACAGCCTATACGGCCAACAAAGAATCAGCGACATCGTTGGAAGTACGCGAAGCCGCCGTGCCGTACCTGAAGACAAAGACGAAAGCAGATTCGTCATCGCGGGACCGAGCAACTGCTACCCCTGCCGCCAAGACTCATACCCCACGTAACGGCGTCGTCAAGAAATCCGACCTCTACAGTTCCATCTGGGCATCGTGCGACGAACTGCGTGGCGGCATGGACGCCAGCCAGTACAAGGACTACGTCCTGTTCATGCTGTTCATCAAGTACATCAGCGACAAGTACGGCAACAGCGACGACTTTGCCCCGCCCGTGGTCATTCCGTCCGGCGCCTCGTTCAAGGACATGGTGGCGCTCAAGGGCAAGGACGACATTGGCGACAAGATCAACACCCAGGTCATCCAGAAGCTGATCGACGCCAACACCAAGCTGGCGCGCAGCGACTTCCCCGACTTCAACGACCCCAACAAGCTCGGCGAAGGCTCAGCCATGGTCGAACGGCTGGGCAACCTGATCGCCATCTTTGAAAAGCCCGAGCTGAACTTCGCCAACAACCGTGCCGACAACGACGATTTGCTCGGCGATGCCTACGAATACCTGATGCGCCATTTCGCGCAGGATTCCGGCAAGAGCAAGGGCCAGTTCTACACGCCGTCCGAAGTCAGCAGCGTCATCGCCCAGGTTATCGGCATCTCGCACACCAACACCCGGGCCTCCACTACCGCCTACGACCCAACCTGCGGGTCGGGCTCGCTGCTGCTGAAAGTGGCTGCCGAGGCAGGCCGACAGATCACCCTGGAAGGGCAGGAAAAGGACGTGACCACCGCCGGTTTGGCGCGGATGAACATGATCCTGCACGACTTCCCCAGCGCCACCATCCTCAGTGGCGACACACTGGTGAATCCCAAGTTCAAGGACGGCGAGCAACTGCGTGCCTACGACTACGTGGTCGCCAATCCGCCGTTTTCCGACAAGAAATGGTCTACCGGCCTCAGCCCAGCCAACGATCCGTACCTCCGTTTCACCTGGGGCGAGCCGCCCGCCAAGCAGGGCGACTACGCCTACCTGCTGCACATCATCCGCAGCATGAAGGCCACCACCGGCAAGGGTGCCATCATCCTGCCGCACGGCGTGCTGTTCCGCGGCAATGCGGAAGCCCATATCCGCAGGCAACTGGTGCGCTCCGGCATCCTCAAGGGCATCATCGGCTTGCCCGCCAACCTGTTCTACGGCACCGGCATTCCTGCCTGCGTCCTGGTGCTGGACAAGGAAAACGCTAGCGCCCGTAAGGGCATCTTCATGATCGACGCCAGCAAAGGTTTCATCAAGGACGGCCCCAAGAACCGCCTGCGCGAGCAGGACATCCACCGCATCGTCGATACCTTCCGCCGTGGCGTGGACGAGCCGCGCTATGCGCGCATGGTGCCGCTGGACGAAATTGCCAGCAACAAGAACGACTACAACCTCAACCTGCCACGCTATATCAACAGTAGCGAGCCGGAAGACCTGCACGACATCGACGCGCATCTCAACGGCGGCATCCCCGAACGCGACATCGACGCCTTCGCCGCCGACTGGCAGGAAATGCCCGCCCTACGCCAGGCACTGTTCGAGGCCGAGCGTCCCGGTTATGCGCGGCTGCGCCAACCGATGGCCGAAGTGCGTTCCATCATCCTCGCCCACCCGCAGTTCCAGCACTTCCGCAGCAAGGTCGAAACTCTGTTCGGCAAATGGCAGCAGGCCGTCACGCCGCTGCTCACCGGCATCCAGCCCGGCGACAAACCCAAGGCTCTGATCGCGCAGGTCTCCGAAACCCTGCTCACCACCTTCCAGGCCGCGCCGCTGCTCGACCCCTACGACATCTACCAGCACCTGATGGACTACTGGGCCGAAACGATGCAGGACGACGCCTACCTGATCGCCGCCGATGGCTGGGTGGCACTGCCCCGGCGCATCGTTGAAACCGACAAGAAGGGTAAGACCAAGGATAAGGGCTGGACTTGCGACCTGCTGCCCAAGCCCTACATCGTCGCCCACTACTTTGCCGACGAGCAGGCTGAACTGGACGCTAAACAGGCCGAGCTTGAAAGCATTGCCAGCCAGATCTCCGAACTGGAAGAAGAGCACGACGGCGAAGACGGCTCCTTCGCAGGCTTCGACAAGATCAACGCCGCGCAGGTGAAGGATCGCCTTGCCGAAATTGGCAATGATCCCGATAGCGTCGACGAACGCGTCGTGCTCAAGCAGTGGCAGCAACTCAGCGCCCGCGAAGCCGCATTGAAGAAAACCGTCAAAACGCTGGACGCTGAACTCGACCGGCAAGCGCATGACCATTACTTAAACCTCAGCGAAGCCGAGGTGAAAACGCTGGTGGTGCAAGACAAATGGCTGACCCGCCTGCAAGACGATGTGCAGCAGGAACTGGATCGCATCTCGCAGACCCTGGCCCAACGCATCCGCGAACTGGCCGAACGTTACGAAACACCGCTGCCCAAACTGGAAGATGAGGTGGCCTCCCTCAGCGCCAAGGTGGAAACGCACCTGAAGAAAATGGGGACGACATGGAAGTGAAACCGGGGTACAAGATGACGGAAGTGGGGGTGATTCCTGAGGATTGGTGTGCATGTGAGGCACACGACTTTTCAAAAATTATCACTGGCCCATTTGGAACGTTGTTGAAGGCTAGCGAATACACAGATGGCGATGGTGTGCCTCAAATTTCCGTAGGTGAAATTGGCGATGGGTACTTCCGTGTCGGACAGAACACCCCCCGCATCCCCAGAGAGGTGACGAAGCGTATTCCGCAATATTTGCTTCGTACTGGCGATATTGTGTTCGGTAGGAAGGGGGCTGTTGATCGCTCGTCATTGGTGACCCAAAAAGAGGATGGCTGGTTCCTCGGATCTGATGGAATATGCGTTCGCCCAACCGCAAACTATCAGCCTGCGTATTTGGCTGCACAGTTCAGAGGCACATTAGTTAAGTCGTGGCTATTGAAAAACTCCATTGGCACGACGATGCCGTCGTTGAATCAGAAGATTCTCGGACGCGTACGGATTCCTATCGCACCGATCGCTGAGCAACGCGCCATCGCCACCGCCCTCGGCGACATGGACGCGCTGCTGGACGGACTGGATCGCCTGATCGCCAAAAAGCGCGCCATCAAACAGGCCACCATGCAGCAACTCCTCACCGGCCAAACCCGCCTGCCGGGGTTTAGTGGGGATTGGGAGGTGAAGCGGTTGGGAGATCATCTGACCTTCCTGAAGAACGGTGTGAATTCGCGTGCCGAGCTTTCTTGGAGTGATGATGTTCTATATTTGCATTACGGCGACATCCACGGATCTTCACAAGTGATGCTTGATCCTGTCAGCGTAGAAATGCCTAGCCTCCCGCGCGTCAAGGCGAGTCGCTTGGATCGTCTGCAAAATGGTGACCTCATTTTTGCTGACGCATCTGAGGATATGGATGGCATTGGCAAATCGGTTGAAATCCAAAATGCGACGGGCGTCGATCTGGTGTCGGGGTTGCATACCATCGCAATTAGATTTGACAAGAGTGTGCTGGCAGATGATTTCAAAGCCTATATCCAGTTCATCCCAAAGTTCCGCGATCACCTTCGGCAACTTGCCGCCGGCACAAAGGTTTATGCGACGAATCGAGCACATATCGCCAGCGCTGAATTGAGGCTTCCTGGTATTGATGAGCAGCAGGCTATCTCCTCTTTGCTCATCGACATGGAAGCCGAAATCACAGCCCTCGAAACTCGCCACATCAAAACCCGCGCCCTCAAGCAGGCCATGATGCAGGAACTGCTGACCGGCAGGACGCGGCTGGTCAAGTCTACCGAAAAGCCTGACGAGGAAGCGGCGGCACAAACGGAAGGACGCAAGGCAAATGTCCATTTCCTGAGAAGCGTGCTGGCTGCCGAAATCATCGACCAGTTGCACGACCAGCCGACTTTCGGTCACGTCAAGTTCGAGAAGATGATGTTCCTCGCCGAGCATCTGTGTGAGGTGGACACCGGCTCTACCTACCACCGCAAGGCTGCTGGCCCCTATGACAATCGGGCGCTGCGCTCGATAGACAGCCAGTTGCAGAAGCAGCAGTGGTTCGAGGCGCGCAAGCAAGATGGGCGTTACCAATACGTGCCACTGGCGAAGCGTGGCGGACACAAACCCTACTTCGAGCGGCATTTTTCTGGGATCGTCGAGACCCTTGAGAACATTCTGAGCACGTTCAAAACAGCGAAAACGGAAAAATGCGAAATCGTCGCCACCTTACTGGCAGCATGGAGCGATTTGCTGCGTGAGAAAGGAACCGTCTCCGATGAAATGATTGTGCACGAGGTGCTGCACAACTGGCACGAAGCGAAGCAACGTATACCTGAGGATCGCTGGCTGAAGGCGCTTGCCTGGATGCGAGAAAAAGATTTTGTGCCCCAAGGAGTGACCTTGCCATGATCGACAAGCCCGCCGCCCTGACTCCAGCCCCACACGGTTACGCCGACTGGCTAACCGAGTTGAAGGGCCGCATTCACACCGCACAGCAGCGTGCGGCGTTGGCGGTCAATCGGGAATTGGTGAGCCTGTACTGGCAGATCGGCCGTGACATCCTGGCGCGGCAGGCCGAGCAGGGTTGGGGCGCGAAGGTGATCGAGCGGCTGGCACATGACTTGCGTGCAGCCTTCCCGGAGATGAAGGGTTTTTCGCCGCGCAACCTCAAGTACATGCGGGCGTTTGCCGAGGCTTGGCCGGACGCCGAAATTGTGCAGCAGGCTGCTGCACAATTGCCCTGGGGTCACAACTTGGTATTGCTGGATCGCCTGAAAGCGCCAACGGAGCGCCTGGCTTATGCCCGCGCGGCCATCGAACATGGCTGGTCGCGCAATGTGCTCAACATCCACATCGAAACCCGCCTGCTGGAGCGCACGGGCAAAGCCGTCACCAACTTCGATCAGCGCCTACCTGCACCGCAGTCCGATCTGGCCATCGAGTCGCTGAAAGATCCGTACCGCTTCGATTTCCTCGGCCTGGGCGAGGAAGCACAGGAACGCGAGATCGAAAACGCGCTGGTACAGCACGTCACCGATTTCCTGCTGGAACTGGGTGCGGGCTTCGCCTTCGTGGGCCGACAGGTGTTGCTGGACGTGGGCGGCGAGGAGTTCTTCATCGACCTGTTGTTCTACCACCTCAAGCTACGCTGCTACGTGGTGATCGAACTGAAGGCGGGCAAGTTCAAGCCCGAGCACCTGGGACAACTGGGCTTTTACCTGACGGCGGTGGATCGGCAGGTGAAGCACGCGCAGGACAATCCGAGCATTGGCCTGCTGCTGTGCAAGAGCAAGAACAAAGTGGTGGCCGAGTACGCCCTGGGCGACAAATCGCAGCCGATGGGCATTGCCGAATACAAGTTGGTGGAATTCCTGCCGCAAGAGCTGCAAACCAGCCTGCCGACGATCGAACAGATCGAGCGGGAGCTGGGCAAGCCCACGGATGATGGCGCCGAGGAATGATGCGATGACCCAACCCATGCCGCGCTCCGAGCGCACATCACAGAACCGCGTAGCGCGGCTGTTCACTACCCCACTGGCCGATGGCGGCCTGGCCTACGAACACCTGAGCAACTGGAGCAAGCGCGACCACAACCGCGCCATCGAAACCGGGTTGCTGCGCGCCAATTTGGCCGCTCGCGGGTACTCGCCCGCTCACATCAGCGCCGCCTTGCAGAAGCTGGAAGTCGCGGTTGATGTTACCGGCATCACGCCCTACCAGGCCAACCTGCGTACCTACCAGTTGCTGCGCTACGGCGTGCCGGTGCAGATCGCGGCGGGCCAATCGCATGAGACAGTGCAGTTGATCGACTGGGCGCAGCCCGAGCTCAATCACTTCGCGTTGGCTGAGGAAGTGACGCTACGGGGCGGGAGCACCCGCCGGCCGGACATCGTTTTGTACATCAATGGCCTGGCGGTGGCGGTGATCGAGCTCAAGCGCAGCTCGGTGGATGTGGGCGATGGTATTCGCCAGTTGTGCAGCAATCAGGAGGAAACCTTCAATCAGGGCTTCTTCAGCACGGTGCAGTTGCTGCTGGCGGGCAGCGATTCGCAAGGCCTGCGCTACGGCACCACCGGCACACCGGAACAATTCTTCGTGCAGTGGAAGGATGAACAACCGTCAGCCATGGCAACAGCGGGCGCGCTGCTGGATCGCCCGCTGGCGCAGATGTGCGAGAAGGCGCGGTTGCTGGATTTGATCCGCAACTTCGTGATCTTCGATGCGGGTTTCAAGAAGGTGCCCCGGCAGCACCAGTACCAGGGCATCAAGGCCGCGCAGGAACGCATCGCCAAACGCGAGGGTGGCGTGATCTGGCACACCCAGGGCAGCGGCAAGAGCATCCTGATGGTGTTGTTGGCCAAGTGGTTGCTGGAGCATGATCCGCAGGCACGGGTGCTGGTGGTAACCGACCGCGACGAGCTGGACAAGCAGATCGAAGGCGTGATGCGCAATGCCGGGGTGATTGGGGAAGGGGCGACTCCACCACGCATTACCTCACGGGCAGACTTCGTGCAAAAACTCAGCGCTACCACACCGCGCTTGTTGTGCGCTCTGATCCACAAATTCGATGCGGCCGATCTCAAGGGCGAGCCACCGCCCATCCATGGGCGTTTCTATGTATTCGTGGACGAGTGCCACCGCACCCAGGGCGGCAACATGAACAAGCAGATGAAGCGCTGGCTGGTCGACGCCCTCTTCATCGGCTTCACTGGCACACCATTGTTGCGTAAGGATCGGCAGACCACCCGCGAAGTATTCGGCACGTATATCCACACTTACAAGTTCCACGAAGCCGTGGCCGACAAGGTGGTATTGGACCTGAAGTATGAGGCGCGGGATGTGCCGCAGCGGCTGACCTCACGCAAGGCCATCGATGCCTGGTTCGAGAAGAAAACGCGCGGACTGAACAATTTCCAGAAGTCCATCCTGCGCAAGCGCTGGGCCACGATGGAAGAGCTGATGAGCGCCAAGGAGCGCAAGGATCGCATCGTCGCCAACATCATCGAAGATTTCAGCCTCAAGCCTCGCCTGGACAATGATCGCGGCACGGCGATTTTGGTGGCAGCTTCGATCTACGATGCCTGCCATTACTTCCGGTTGTTCCAGAACACGCATTTCGGCCCCTATGTGGGCATAATCACCTCGTACGAACCCAACCCGGTTGCCATCTCGAAAGAATCGGCCGGCAGCGACGAACGCTACAAATACGACACCTACAAGCAGCATGTGCTGCGTGCCGGCCAGACCACCAAACAGTACGAAGACGAAACCAAGCGACGCTTCATCGAAGAGCCTGCCAGCATGAAGCTGCTGATCGTGGTCAGCAAGCTGCTCACTGGTTTCGATGCACCCAGTTGCTCCTACATCTACCTAGACAACGAACTGCACGACCATAACCTGTTCCAGGCCATCTGCCGTACCAACCGGCTCGACGGTGACGACAAGGACTATGGCCATATCGTCGATTACAAGGAGCTGTTTGGTGACGTGCAACAGGCCATTGCGGTGTACAGCTCCGACGAACTGGACATCGACACGGGCAACGGCGGCGAGAACAACGTCCACCTGAAGAACTGGCTGGAGGAAGGCCGCAAGCAACTGGACGAAGCCCGTGAAGCGCTGCATTACCTGTGCGAGCCGGTTCCGCAGCCGCGAGATCTGGAGCAGTTCATCCACTATTTCTGCGGCCATGCCGGGAATCCGGAGGCGCTGCTGGAAAGCGAGGCGTTGCGCATTGCCTTCTACAAGGCGGTGGCGACCTATCTGCGTGCCTTCGCGGACATCGCCCAGAACCTGACCGAGGCGGGTTACTCCGACAGCGAAGCCGACACCTTGCGGTGGGAAACCGAGTTCTATGCCGAGGTGCGTTCGGCCATCAAGCATTACAGCGGCGAAGAGCTGGACATCAAGCCCTATGAGGCCGACATGCGCCACCTCATCAACACTTATATTCAGGCCGAGCCAGCGCAGGCGTTGGGGGACTTGGCCGAACTGTCGCTGACCGAGCTGATTATCGAGACCGGCATCCACAATGCCATCGCCAAGAGGCTCAACGAGAAGGGCAAGCTGTCGAAGAATGCCATTGCGGAAACCATCATCAACAACGTCCGCAAGACCATCATCCGAGATCGCCTGACCGATCCGCGCTTTTACGAACAGATGTCCAAGCTGCTCGATGACCTAATCCAGCAAAGCCGTGAAGGCACTGAGGCCTACGAATCATTCCTGAGCAAGGCGGAAGACATACTGAAGAAGCACCGCGCGAAACAACACGATATCGATGAACCCGCCATGTTGCGCGGCAATGCAGGTGCGCTGGTGATTTATCGCAATCTGCCTGACATCATTTCCGGCGATGTGTTGCCCAATGCGGATGGTGTAATCAAAGAGCCACAGGCGGATTACGGCGACCCGCTGGCCCTGATGGCGCTGAAGATCGACCGTTTGATGTGTGACGAAGCCCCGGCAGGATGGCGTGGCGATGAAGCCAAGGAGCGCATCGTGCAGAATTTCCTGCACCCGTTGACTGGGAAGAACCGCGAGGCCACGCTCAAACTGTTCGATTTGCTGAGAAATCAGCCGGGTTACTGATGACGCAGACGCACATACGTCTGGGGGAACTGGACATCGCCGTCACGTTCAAGGCTGTGAAGAATGTCCATCTTTCCGTGCATCCGCCCGAGGGTGCGGTGACGCTGGTGGCCCCGATAGGCACGCGGCTGGAAGTTGCTCGTGCCTATGCTGTTTCCAAGCTGCGTTGGATTCGCCAGCAACAGGCGCAATTGCAGGCACAGTCCCGCGAAACTCCTCGCCAGTTCGTCACCAGAGAAAGCCATTACGTCTGGGGACGCCGTTATTTGCTCACGGTGCTGGAGCGCGATGCCCCACCTTCAGTGAAGATGGACCACCGTCGCATCACCCTGCATGTGCGCCCCGGCACCAATGCAGCCAAGCGCGAAGCCATCTATCAACGCTGGCAACGCGGTTTGCTACACCAGGCCATTTCACCCCTGATCGAATACTGGGAACCACGTATCGGCGTGAAGGTCAATGGCTACTTCCTGCAACGGATGAAAACCAAATGGGGTAGTTGCAATCATCGCCAGGCCCACATTCGGCTCAACACGGAACTGGCCAAGAAGCCTCGTGACTTGCTTGAATATGTGATTGTGCATGAAATGATCCATCTGATCGAGCCGACGCACAGTGAGCGGTTCATATCGTTGCTGACCCAACACTATCCTGCCTGGCGGGATGCTCGTGCGGAACTGAATGCGCTACCGCTGGGACAGACTGTTTGAATATTGCTACCGGCCAAGATAAATCGAGACTACACCGACTCGCCCATGTCCTAGTTCAAGACTGATATGTAGTCGGACCTGGTGGTCTTGTAGGCGTTGTTCAGCAGACAGGGCCGAATAATGAATTCCCCCGGCCACAGGCGCCTTCCACCCCATCAGCATCTCATACCGCATCTGCGCATACCGATGCCGCAGTCCGTGCATGTTGCTCAACCCCGCCGCCTTGCACTGGCCATCGTAAACATGCCGCTGCTGGATGTAGGTCTTGTGCGCCGGGATCAGCGAGCCCGGCCCTGCCAGCCGATGAGCTTCGTCCAGCACCGCACGCTGCTCCGGCGTCGTGATCGGCACTGTCCGGTCGCGTCCGCCCTTGGCCCATGAACCCTTGATGGCGATGTGGTCGCCACCGTCAGCGTGACGGGGCTGGAACTTGATGGATTCTTCCCGCCGCAGACCGAAGGCGGCCTGCAAGCGTAGGCTTACACGGACGTGGGGATCAGTGATCCTGGCCAGCCTGTCATCCGGTTCGCGAGCCTTGCTGATATTGGTCACATAGCGACGTTCGGGCACACCAAGCTGTGTGTTGTCCGAGGGTAGGATGCCGGCCTTGCCGATCTTCTCCGCCCACCAGCGCAGGTGGGAGAGCCGATTTTTGATAGTGCCAGACGACAAACCTTCGCCTTGCCAGCGGTCCAGCAACGCCTGGACGTGCTTGCCCTTGAGCGACGAAGCCTTCATCTGCCGGAAACCGGCCTCGCGTAGTTGTCGCGCAGCCAGCGCGAGAGAACGCATCCGGTCGGCCTGTGTGTTGTAGCTGCCGTCACGGTTGCGCTGGCAAAGCTGCCGCAGGGTGTAGGTCAAGTCGTCCACTTCCGGCCTCCACGCAAAGCGCCGTACTGCGTTGTCCTGAAATTCAGTGGTTAGTGTTGGTGCCAACTCGCCAAGGCGAGATCCCGTGAGGGCAAGGGCATGGTGTTCAGGAGACACCAGGGCCTCGAATGAGGCGTCCGTCTTGCTCCCTGTTGGAAGCCTGGACGGAGGTAATACAAGACGAAAGTGATGTGAACGTGGACAAGTCCTCCTATGAAAGAGAGTGGGATGAGAAAAGCAGCGGGAGTCCTGTGCATTGCGCACAGGTAATTGCCGCAAAGGACAGTGCGCCAGGCGGCGTGGTAGGGATGAGTTCAAACAGACGAAGAAGGCTCCGCCCTTGGGTAGGGCCGGTATGCGGTCGGAGCCTGGGCATACCTGGGGTGGTTCCGCCCTGAGGGGCCAGCGCTTGCAGGAACCTGCGCTGTCGGGGGGGGGGCGATGTACGAAGCCCATCGGTCTTGGCAACTGCCCGGTCAGTGTAGGGCGGCCATCATCATGTCTGCCGCACGCAATAGGATTCGGCATTCGCCCGCATTGTTGCTGGCGTGGACGCGGTCGTCACTGCGGCTGGCAGTGACGACCCGTTTCGCGGCAGCATTTGCTACGCAGGACGCGGTTGCCATCCCCTGGCCTGCATTGCCTGTGCCGCGATGTCTCCAGCGTTCGCCGAGGCGTTCAGCATCTTGCGGATGTTGGCGATGTGCGCCAGGGCAGTTTCACGCGATGCCGGTGGCGCAGTGGGTTCCGGGCGGGTTTCGGTGCGTGGTGCACCAGCAGGCCGATTTTTGGCAGGCCGGTTCGCGGCAGACATCTCCTTACGACCTGCCCACAGGCGAAATTCGCCCGCAAAGACGCGCTTCACCAAGGCGAAGAAGTAGGCCACGATATTGCGCACGGTGCCGCTCTGGCTGCGTGCCTGCAACTCGTCGAGTACTTCCTGGCGATGCTGGGGCGGCAGCCGCCGTAAGGCGGCCTGCACGTCCTTTTGCTGATCGGCCTGGGCATTGCTCAGGCAAGGCGGCAAGCTCACCGACTGCGATGCTGAATCGCCGTTGCCTTCGCGCGCGCGGTACGTACGTTCTTTTTTATACATATACGTCTTATACGTACTGCCCTGCTCAGCCGTCATGTGGCGAGCGTGTCCGGTCTGTTGCGGAACAAGCGTGCTGCCAGCGGAATCGCCAGGTAATGGCAGTGGGTCGGCTGCCTCGCTCGCCTGCGACGGCGACGTAGGGGGCAAATCATCGTCATCGTGACGCTGATCGTGGGTCGCAATCGAGGCGGCTTCAGGTGCCTGTGCCAGCGTTGCCTGAATGTGGACGGCCACCCGATCTACCTGGTTGTTTTCGTGGCCGATGGAGGCTTGCAGAAGCGCGGGCAGACTGGCATCGAGCGCGCAGGCTTGTTGGAAGTCCAGGGCGCTTTCGTGAACCTGATACAGCTCGCTGAGCACATGGCCGGTCAGAGGATCGCGTTGCTGGCCCACCAGACTGATCCATCCCGTCAGCCGAAGCACGACGAGAACGCGCCGGGCCGTCTCGTACCCGGCCCGCTGCCCCAGCGGGGTAGAGGTGAGATAGCGACGCAACTGCCCCAGGTTTGCCAGCGGACTGATGCCCTCCGCAGAGCGCAGCATGCGCAGCACCTGCCAGCCATTGCGCTCCAGCGGCGTGAGGCGAGCATCGAGCATGAGCGAGGCGGGCGTGGTGAACAGGGCATCTTGCCCCAGCGGGTTGTGGCGGGTGTGATGGTCTGCCATGAGAGTTCTCCGAGGTCTGGGCCCCAGCGGCCCGTTCCCTTGCATCTCATCGCGTACCGTTCCAGGCGTCAGCCAACAATGCGGTCTGCGCCATACCCGTTTTATCCGGCAGGCGCAGCGCTGGCACCGGCATCCAGACTGATCTATCATCCCGATACCCCTATGGGGGTACAACTGGGGGTACTTCCAGCGATTCCCGCAAAGGCCGTGCCGCGATTTCCCCGTGAAACCTAGCATTCACGGCCCTTTGCCGACCGATCAACGTTTAAACGTGTGATCAACGTCTGACGGTTCGTTCAGCGTCCCGCGGCCTTCATCTCAACTGTCGACGAAAGCTCGGCCGCGAGCCAATCCAGATAGTCTCTGATCGCGGCCTCATCCCGTTTGCAATACGACCATTTCAGGTGTTTTCGCACGGTGATAAAGCCGGCTTGTTTGAGAATATCCAAATGCCGGCTGGCCGTGGGCTGTGCAACGGCCAGCGCCTCGGCAATCAAGGTCATGCAAACACCGAACTCGATCGGATCGGCCGACCACTGATGCCCAAAATGCTTTTGCGGTTCCGCCAACAGTCGAAGAACGGTTAGCCGCTGCTCGCTCGCCATCGCCTTGATCTGGGTTGATCTATCCATGGTCTCGATTATATATTGTCATTTAGCTAACTGACGATATGAGTGATGCCATGTTGGATCTACCCAATACCACGATCATCGAAGGAAACGCCGTCCGCTGGGGCCAGATCGGGAGCGGGCCGCCGCTGGTGGCGATTCACGGCACACCCTTTTCCTCGCAGGTCTGGCGCAGGATAGTGCCGCAGCTCGCTGATCGCCGAACCATCTACTATTTTGATCTGGTCGGCTATGGACTATCGGAGATGCGCGAGGGGCAGGACGTGTCACTGGCCGTACAGAACAAGGTCCTTGCTGTCCTGTTCTCGGAATGGGGCCTCGACCGTCCGGATGTGCTTGCGCACGATTTCGGTGGGGCTACGGCGCTGCGTGCCTACTATCTGAACGGCTTGCGCTACAGATCCCTGACGATCTTTGACGCGGTTGCTCTCGCCCCGTGGGGGTCGCCGTTGGTCCAACATGTGCGCAAGCATGAAATAGCCTTCTCCGGGATGCCAGACTATATGCATCGGGCGCTGCTGCGAGCCTATTTACAGACCGCCGCCTACAACACGCTGTCCGAACAGGCGTTGGATATCTACAGTGCGCCATGGCTGGGGCCCGTCGGCCAACCCGCCTTCTATCGTCAAATTGCGCAGATGGATCAGAAATTCACCGACGAGATCGAACAACAGTACGCGCGGATGGAATGCCCGGTGACGGTCCTGTGGGGGCGGAACGATGAATGGATACCCTTTGACAAGGGAGTGGCCCTCGCGGCAGCGATCTCCGACGCTGAGTGCATTCCCGTGCCTGATTCAGGACATCTGGTCCAGGAGGATCGGCCGGAGGCGATTGTGGCGGCAGTTCTGAAACGACTCGACTAAGAAGGGTAGTGGTGCCGTCATCGACCAAGGGCACAGTATTCAGTCGGCGCGCGGTCGAGAAGCAGTTGAATTCCTTATCAATGCTGGCATGTTTGGTTGCATTTTGTGCTGAATGGCTGCACTGCGCTCGGCATGGGGCCGCCTCTCCCGAGTAGCGACAGATCCGCTGGCATGCCCATGAATCTCCAGGGATTTCGCCGCCGTCACGCCACGTATGACAGGAAGGCTCGGCCTTTTTTTGTCACCTCATGCCATATAACGTTAAGTTTTTGGTTGCAATTCGAAAACGTATAACACCTAACGATCAGACACTTGTCATTACAGTCGAGCCTGCGAATTTTTAATCGGTCCAGGCCGGCAGATGCCGGCACGCGTATGCGCCAAGGGACGGGAGAGCGGCGTACCGAGAGAATGCAATGACGTCCCACATAATGTGCCCAGTGAGAAGAGGATCTCGAACAATGAAAAGCAAAACCAAATTGATAGCTACGGCGTTGGCTGCCAGCGTGTTTTTGGCTGGTTGCAGCGGCATGAATCTCGACAGCGCGATGTCGGCCGGCTCTAACCTGTACTCGGCGGCCACCCTGACCGACGCGCAGATCGTGCAACTGTCCGATGTCTCGTGCAAAGAGAGCGATCAGACCTCCAAGGTCGCCCCGGCTGGCAACAAATACAGCAAGCGTCTGACCAAGGTCATGAAAGGCTTTGGCAACATGACCCTGAACGGCCAAAAGGTCAACTACAAGGTCTACCTGACCGAAGACGTCAACGCCTGGGCAATGGGCAACGGCTGCGTGCGTGTGTACAGCGGCCTGATGGACTTGATGAACGACGACGAACTGCGTGGCGTGATTGGTCACGAAATGGGCCACGTCGCCTTGGGCCACTCCAAGAAAGCCATGCAGACTGCTTACGCTGTCGCTGCTGCGCGTGAAGCCGCTAACGCTTCGGGCAACAACATTGCTACCGCGTTGAATTCCTCGCAATTGGGTGAGATGACCGAGTCGTTCATCAATGCGCAGTTCTCGCAATCGCAAGAATTGGATGCTGACAATTATTCGTTCGATCTGCTGACCGAGAAAAAGATGAAGCGCGAAGGCCTGGTGACCGCGTTCCAGAAGCTGGCCAAGCTCGATGGCGGCGAGAGCAGCATGTTCAGCTCGCACCCGTCCTCGCCGGATCGCGCAGCACGCATGCAGGCTCGTATCGACGCCAGCAAGTAAACCAAGCTATCTTGCGATAGTGCCGGTTTGATGGATACCGGACTGATGGCCTGAGTCCGGTATCCATCCAAACTTTTGAGCCGATGTCCGCCATGTGCGGACATCGGCTCAGTGCTTTCTGCCATCCTCATTCAACATCCAGGATAGTGCGCGGTTATCCTGGTGGAGCCCGTTCGCTATAGCACAACTATTCATAAATCGAATGAAGGCCATGTAGACATTTAACTTGTCGATGCTTTGCGGATGGCGCTATCGTGACACCTTGAAGTGCTTGAGGCACTAAATAATTAAAAGCCTCGCGTCTGCTCACCCATCAGGATTTTGCAATGATCGAACGTGTATTCATGAACGCCGCTGCCGCCGACGGCAGTCTGCTGTGTATCGCCGTAGCAGATGGCAAGATCGTCAGCATCGGGCCGGATGTCCCGGTGGTGCAGGGCGCAGACGTTGTTGATCTGCAAGGCTGGGTGGCGCTGCCGGGGTTTGTTGATGGCCATATTCACCTGGACAAGAGTTTTGTCGGCGACGTTTGGCATCCGCATCAGACGGCGAACAGTCTGCGTGAGCGTCTGGCGTTCGAGAAACAGGCGTTGGCGCAAGCAAAACCGATGGCCGAACGTGCGCAGGCATTGCTTGCACAAGCCGCGGCCTTTGGTACGGTTGCGATGCGCAGCCATGTGGATGTAGACGCGACGACAGGGCTGGAAAATCTGCACACCATCATGCAGGTGCGTGAGCAATGGCGCGACCGCGTGCATATTGAGCTGGTGGCGTTTCCCCAGGCTGGCGTGATGTCCTGTCCGGGCACGGTACAGATCCTCGAGGCTGCCGCACGCGCAGGCGTCGATGTGGTGGGCGGTATCGACCCTACGACGCTGGATGGCGATGCCGATGGCCAGTTGGATGCGGTATTCGGAATCGCCGAAAGACATGGCGTGAAAATCGACATCCATTTGCATGAGCCGGGATTGCAGGGCGTAGATCAACTCCATCGCATTGCTGCCCGTACGCGTGCAGCAGGGCTGGCTGGCCGTGTCGCGGTCAGCCACGCCTATAGCCTGGGCGATGTGACGCCGGATGTTCTGGATCGCATCGCGGGGGCATTGGCCGATGCAGGTGTCGCCATCATGACGAATGCGCCGGGTAATCGGGCGTTTCCGCCGGTGTTGCGCTTGCGCGAGGCGGGGGTGAATGTGTTCTCTGGCAATGACAACATTCAGGATGCCTGGTGGCCGTATGGCACGGGCGACATGTTGCAGCGGGCCATGCTGGTGGGATATCGCTCGGGGTTCTATACCGATGAGTCGTTGCACACGGCGCTGCACCTGGTTTCCTCGGCGGGGGCCTCAGTGCTAGGCTTGAACGGCTATGGATTGGCAGTCGGAAACGAGGCGACGTTCGTGGCGGTCAAGGCGCCCAACGCGGCGGCTGCCGTGGCGAGTGCGCCCGCCGAGCGGCGCCTGATACGCAAGGGCCGTGTTCAGGATTTGGTTTAGGTACGGTCCAGTAACTGAACCAGCACATCGGACAGTTCGCGAGTTTCCTGATTCGCAGAGGGACGATAAAAAATACCCATTTCGTAGGCGTCAATCTCCGGCAAGCCGCTGCGCCGGGTCAGTATCTGGTGGTTCTTTGACGCTGCCCGGCGCGGCAGCAGGCTGATACCCATACCGTTGGCGACGGCCTCCTGGATGCCAGCCAGGCTTGAACTCGTAAAACTGATGCGCCAGGGCCGGCCTATTGTTTCCAGTGCCTGGATCATCTCGTCACGATACAGGCCTCGTTGGGGAAAGGTAACCAGTGGAATGGGATCCTGTTTCAGGCAGGGGTGCCGAGCGCTGTCGATCCACACCAGCTTTTCCGGACGGCACTTGACTGCCGCGCGGCTATGCCGGCGTTGTTTCACCAGCACGAGATCCAATTCGCCTTGCTCGTAGCCGTGATACAAATCGCGGCTCAGGCCGCTGGTGACTTCCAGTTTGACGTGGGGGTGGTGCTGGCTAAAGGTGGAAAAGGCCTTGGTAATCGGACCGGTGGCGAAATCCTCGGGCAAGCCGAGCCGTACCGTGATGGCCATCATCGCCCCGGACAGTGCTTCAGCCAATTGCTCGTTGGCAGCCAGCATCTGGCGGGCGTATCGCAACAGCACATGCCCGGCCTCGGTCGGGCGTACCTCGCGATTGCCGCGATCCAGCAGAGTATGGCCGGCGAGGTCCTCCAGGCGGCGTATTTTTTGGCTGACCGTGGATTGCGTGGAATGCAGCCGTGTCGCTGCCGTCGTAAAGCTGCCGCATTCGACGACGGCGACCATGGCTTTCAGCAAATCCAGTTCGAACAGCACGTTATTCGATTTCAGACTGACGGGCATTCAAATATTTAATTTTTTAATGTGATGATCGGCTTTTATCATGGTCGTGGAAAGCCTGACAACTATGATCCTGGGCGACGGCGGGGCTCGGCATGTGCAGATTGTGCAAGCGCTGGTGCAGGCGGGTGCGGATGTGAATCTGCCGGACGGCCCTGGCGTGACACCGTTGGCTCACGCTCGCCAACACGGATACGACGATATCGCGCGGATCTTGATGGACGCGGGCGCGAAACCCTGATGGTTCGCGGTGAGGCTGGTCGAATTGCCGCGGTGTCGAGAGGCGCGGCATCCGGGGCCGGGCAGGGAGTCCAACGGCTATAATCCGATTCACGAATTTTTTTCTTGAATTTGGCCGAATTTATATCGTTTTGAGGATTGGAAGCCTAGGGTTTGTAATGCGGGCTGGTTTTCTTCCAGTTTTTTACGCATTCATTGCCCAAGCCCATGAGTCTTATCGGATATCGCGTTCTTCCCCGGCCTGAGTCGGCCGTTTCCTCTACCGTTCTGGCCGGTTTTGCGACTGTCGGCTCGGCGCAGATCAGCGATTGCATGAATCGCTTGTACGGCGTGGCCGGGCTGCGTCCGTTGCACGCGCAAGCACGCCGCATCGTGGGCCGTGCGTTGACGGTCAAGGCTCGCCCGGGCGACAACCTGATGATCCACAAGGCGATTTCGCTGGCCGAGGCCGGCGAAGTGATCGTGGTCGATGGCGGTGGCGATACCAACAACGCGTTGGTGGGCGAATTGATGATGATGGACGCCCGCATGCGCGGCGTGGTGGGTTTCGTGATTGACGGCGCGGTGCGGGATGCCGATGTGTTCGCGCAAGAGGATTTCGGGTGCTTTGCGCGCGGCGTGACGCATCGCGGACCCTACAAAGAAGGCCCCGGCGAGATCAATGTGCCCGTGTCGGTCGGCGGGCAGGTCGTATTCCCTGGCGACGTAGTGGTGGGCGACGCCGATGGCGTAGTCGTGATCCCGGCCGAGCACGCCGAGGCTGTCCTGGCCCTGGCGCTGAAAAAAGAGGCTGATGAGGCCGCCATCAAGGAAAAACTGAACGCCGGCACCTATACCAAGCCGTGGGTCGATCGCACCATTGCGCAGAAGTCGGGAGAGGCCTAATGAGCATCATCGCCGACAAGATCAAGCGCATCAAGCTCTCGCCCAGCGTGGCGGCCCGCGCCATCATTGCGGAGCTGCGCGAACAAGGCCGCCGCGTCATTGACCTGACGGTGGGCGAGCCGGATTTCATGACGCCCGAGCACATTCGCCAGGCGGCGACCGCTGCGATGAATCGCGGTGAAACCAAATACCCCCCTGCACAAGGCACCGTCGCGCTGCGCAAGGCTGCCAGCGTACGCCTGCAGGAAGAAACGGGCGTCGAATACCCCGCCTCGCGCATCATCGTCAGTACGGGTGCCAAGCAGGTGATTTTCAACGGCCTGGCGGCCACCTTGAACGACGGTGACGAGGTCATCATCCCCGCGCCGTTCTGGGTGTCATACCCGGATATGGTATTGGTCAACGGCGGTGTGCCGGTCGCCGTGCCGACGACGCCGGAAACCGATTACAAACTGACGCCCGAGGCCCTGGAACGCGCCATCACGCCGCGCACCAAGTGGCTGATGATGAATGCGCCTAGCAATCCCACCGGCGCCGTGTATCGGGCTGAGGAGTTGCGTGCGCTGGCTGACGTGTTGGTGCGGCATCCGCACGTGTGGCTAATGACGGACGACATCTATGCCCGCCTGAATTTCTCTGGCGAGACCACGGTGCACCCGCTGCAAGTCGCGCCGGAGCTCATCGATCGCACCCTGGTTGTCAACGGCGTATCCAAAGCCTACGCGATGACTGGCTGGCGTATCGGTTATGGTGCAGGGCCTGACGAGTTGATCAAGGCGATGGCGATTCTGCAGTCGCAAAGCACGTCGGGCGCGTCGTCAGTCAGCCAGGCGGCTGCATTGGAGGCGTTGGCCGGCCCGCAGGATTGTGTCGCCGAGTTTGCAAAGGTGTTTCGCGAACGCCGCGATACGGCCATGGCGGCGCTGCGCGGGACACAGGGCTTGCAGATCGTCGAGCCGCAAGGGGCGTTCTATGTCTTTCCGGATTGCCAGGGCTTGCTGGGCAAACGCACACCGGCAGGCGACGTGATCAACACGGATACCGATCTGACGCACTATTTGTTGCGCGAGGCGGGTGTTGCGGTGATCGACGGCAATGCCTACGGCGCACCGGGTACGTTCCGCCTGTCTTTTGCAGCGTCGCTGGATGATATCCGCGAGGGCTGCTCGGCGATCCGCGCCGCCTGCGAAAAGTTAGCTTGAACCGCGAGGATGGCGGTCGAGCGTTGCGGGGATGCCAAGGTATGAAACCACGCAGCACTTCGACATTCATCCTTATCGGATTTTTTTCACCACGACTAAATGACCAAAAGGGGCAATCGATGATACGTAAAACCATTCTGGCCGCATGCCTGGCGTGCGCTACGCTGGCCGGCGTCCCGGCACAGGCCGATCAGCTCGACGATATCAAGGCCAAGGGCGAGCTCTTGTGCGGAACGTTGGGCACGTCACAGCCGTTCAGTTTCCAGGACGTCTCGACGCGTCAACTGGTCGGCTACGACGTGGATGTCTGCAAGCTGGTCGCTGACAAGCTGGGTGTGAAGGTGCAATACAAGCTGTTGTCGGTTGCCGCGCGCGTGCCCGAGCTGAGCGAAGGCCGAGTCGATATTCTGGCGGCCAATCTGGGTTATTCCCCCGAGCGCGCTGAACAGATCGCCTTCAGCAACGCCTATTACGTAAGCCCGCAAAAACTGTTGGTCCGCGCCGACTCGGACTACGACACGATCGAATCGGTCAACGGTCGCCGCATCGCCGCGACCAAGGGTTCGAGCTCGGAGCGCGAGATCAAGCGCATCATGGAGAAATCCAAGGTCCTGGGTTTTAGCGATAGCTCGGCTGCGTACCTGGCCTTGCAGCAAAAGAAAGTCGATGCACAGTTTGCGTCGGAATTGGTGTTGGCCCGCCTGGTCCTGCAAAGCCCCCCGACCTCGCCAGTGCGCGTGATCGAGAAACCCGTGTTCAGTGAATCGTGGGGTCTGGGTATCAAAAAATCCGAGACGCGTTTGCTGGAGGCGGTGAATCAGGCGCTGAACGACGCCGAGGCCTCGGGCGAAGCCGCCAAGCTGTTCGATAAATGGTTCGGCCCGGAAACGCCGTACAAGCTCAAACGCGATTTCAAGATCGGCCCGATCGCAGGTTGATCTGCTGTTTGCAATGAGCGGGTCGCACATGATGTGCGGCCCGCGCCTGCGTCCGTGCGAGCGCCGTGTGGTCCGTTCAAGGGTCGCGCGGCACTCCATTGAGAGAGTGTTTTATGGATTTTCTCGAACCGATTTATCTACATCAATTGCTCGATGGCATGCTGACCACCGTGCAGTTGTTCCTGATCGCCTGGGTGATGGCGTTTACGATTGCCGTGCTCTTGGTGGTGATCCGGACGACCGACTGGGCGCCATGCCGCTGGTTCGTTGACGCCTATGTCGAGTATCACCGCAACGTGCCGCTGCTGGTGCAGGTGCTGTTCTGGTATTTCGGTATGCCGGAGTTATTGCCCGAGGGAGTTCGCGATTGGCTGTATGAGCATAATGCCGAGTTGTCACTGGCGGCCATTGCCTTGGCGCTGGGATCGGCGGCCTACATTGCCGAAGACATCCGCAGTGGTCTGCGTTCTATTCCGGGCACGCAGTTCGAATCGGCGCGGGCGTTGGGCTGCAGCTATCTGCAATGCATGCGATTCGTGATCGTGCCGCAAGCCCTGCGCGCAGCGATTCCGCCGCTGATCGGGCGCGCGCTGCTGCTGTTCAAGAACACCAGTGTGGCGATGGCGATCGGCGTGGTTGAACTGACCTATCAGGCGCGTGAAATCGAGAACGAAACCTATCGCACGTTTGCGACCTTCGGGGTCGCGACGGCGATGTATCTGCTGGGCTCGTTCTGCATCATGTTCATTGGTTCACATATTTACGCCCGCTACGTGCCGGGCCGCAGGAGCCGGCATGCTTGAGGTGATTGCACAATACTGGCCGACGTTTCTCGTCGGGCAATATCCGAACGGGCCGCTGGGTGGGTTGGCCCTGACCTTGATCCTGGCGGTGTGCGGCTTGGCGGCATCGTTGCCGCTGGCGCTGCTGATCGCGTTGGCGCGTGTCAGCCCGTTTGCCTGGCTGCGCCGCATCAGCGCCGTGCTGGTCAATGTGGTGCGCGGCATGCCGCTGCTGATGCTGATTTTCTGGGCCTATTTCGTCATTCCGAAATTGACTGGCGAAGTCGTCAGCGGTTTCTGGACGCTGCTATGCGCGTTGGTGTTATACGAGAGCGCATATCTCTCCGAGGTGGTGCGTTCGGGGATCGAGGCGATCCCGCGTGGGCAGACCGAAGCGTCCCGTTCCCTGGGCGTAGGCTACTGGACCACGATGCGCAAGGTAGTCTTGCCGCAGGCGCTGGTGAACGTATTGCCCAGTATGACTAGCCAATTTGTTTCCACCATCAAAGAGACCTCGCTCGGTTATGTGATCAGTGTGAATGAGTTGACCTTTGCGGCCAATCAGGTGAACAACCTGGTCCTGACCAAGCCGCTGCAGGTGTTCGGCATTCTGGCGATCATGTATTTCCTGGTGTGTTTCAGCCTGAGCCGTGGTGTGAATTGGTTCGATCGGCGAGTGCGTCGTGCTCGCGCGATGGCCTAGTGTATTGAAGGCGTTTTCTCATGATTAAGCTCGAAAAAGTGAACAAGTGGTACGGCGCACACCATGTGCTGAAAGACGTCGATCTGGAGGTGGCGCGCGGCGAGGTAGTGGTCGTATGCGGTCCGTCCGGCTCTGGCAAATCGACCCTGATCCGCACGATCAATCGATTGGAACCCATCGAAAAGGGCACTATCCGCGTCGATGGCCAGGACGTGTACGCCAAGGGACTCAACCTCAATCAGTTGCGTCAAAAGATCGGTTTCGTGTTCCAGCAGTTCAACCTGTTTCCGCACATGAGCGTGCTGGATAACGTGGTGTTCGCGCCGGTGAATATCCAGAAACGCCCGCGCAAGCAAGCTGCCGAGCTCGCGCACGCGTTGTTGGAACGTGTCGGTTTGGCGCACAAGATAGATGCCTACCCAGGCGCGCTCTCGGGCGGGCAGCAGCAGCGCGTGGCGATTGCCCGGGCGCTGGCGCTGCAGCCGCCGGTGATGCTGTTCGACGAACCGACCAGCGCACTGGACCCGGAAATGGTCGGCGAAGTCCTGCAGGTGATGAAATCGCTGGCCAAAGACGGCATGACCATGGTGTGCGTCACACACGAAATGGGCTTTGCCCGTGACGTCTGCGATCGGGTGATCTTTATGGATGCCGGGGAGATCCTCGAGAGCGGGACGCCGGAGCAGTTCTTCAGCGCACCGGAACATCCGCGCGCGCAGCGCTTTCTCAGCGATATTCTGCATCCGCGCGGATGAGCACGCCGCCCCAAGTGGGTGGTAAGGTGTCGGTTTCTCGATACTTGGCCCCCACCGCAATGTATACCCTGAAGCAACTCGAGGCGTTCTACTGGAGCGCACAACTTGGCAGCTTCAGCGCATCGTCCAAAAAGCTGCACACTACTCAGTCGGCCGTGGCCAAGCGGGTGGGAGAACTCGAGTCGTTTACGGGCGCGCCCTTGTTCGAGCGGCGCGCGAAACGGTTATCGCTCACGCAGCATGGCCGCCGCTTGTTTGATCTGGCCAGCGAGATGCTGGAGCTGAACAGCCGCATTGTGCAAAGCATGGCGGACACTGCCAGCGTCGAGGGTGTCGTGCGGCTGGGCGTTACCGAGTTGGTCGGCATGACGTGGCTGGCCCGGCTGATCAGTCAGATCACGCAGCACTATCCGCGCGTGCAACTCATGCCCGAGATCGATGGGGGGATTACCCTATATGAACGCCTCGAACGGGATCAGTTGGACCTGGCCATCATGCCGGGTCCATTCTGGAGTTATCAATACGATTGCGTTCATCTGGGTGCTGTGACGAATGTCTGGATGGCCAGTCCGCAGTTGGACATTGCGGCGGCTACGCCGCTGACGCCGCACGATCTGGCGCCCTATCCGGTGATTTCCCAGCCGACGAACTCTGCCTTGTCGCATCTGTACGATGCCTGGTTTGCGGAGCAGGGTCTGTCGGTGAAGCGCGTGTTGACGTGCAACAGCCTGGGCATGATGGCGCAGCTGACGATGCTGGGCCTGGGGATCAGTTATCTGCCGGGTGCGTATTTTGCGCCGTTGGTCGAGCGCGGCATGCTGCGGCAGCTCGATGTGCAGCCGGATTTGCCGACCATCAATTACTACGCGGTGTACAAGAAAAGCCTGGTCAACCCCGTTGTGGCGACGGTGATTGATATTGCCCGGCAGGAGTGCGCGTTCGAGGTGGCGGGCGCATTCTTGCCGCATGTGCCGCAGCGCGAGGGCTGAGCCGGCTGGCGCTGCCGAGTCTGCCGATGTGCCAGGATTGGAACTTGTCCTGGCCATCCCTGTTCTACGGCAGATTTTCTCTGAAAATCACGTCTGTACGTGTGGCCTCCACACCCGACAATACGCTGCGGTGATCGCGCAGGTTCGTGAAAATCCGGATGCTGTTCAGGATAGTGGTCAACGGACTCTGGTTGATCACCGCGTCCATACTGCCGTCGATCAATAGCGCTCGCGTTTCCGGTGTCAGGCCATGGCCGATGAATACGATCTCGTGTTGTCGGCCGGCTTCTTTGAGGGCCTGGCCTATGCCTTCGGCGCCGCTGCCGATGTTGTAGATCGCAGCCAGGTCAGGATGCTCTTTCAAGAGGGCCTGTGTTTGCCGGTAGTTCAGTTGCGCATCATCATAGCCCTCGCGCAGCCCCACGACGCGCATGTCGGGATATTGCTCGGCGAATAAATGCAGGAACCCGGCCTCACGTTCCTCGTGCGCGCGATAGTTCAGCGATCCCGCGATCAACGCGACTTTGGCGCGTCGCTGAGGGCTGCCAGCCGAACCCTGCGCGGGACTCAGGAAGCGGCCAATCAAATGGGCGGCCGTGCGCCCCGCGGCGCGATTATCCAGGCCCACATAGGCGCTGCGTTTGGAGTGCGATAGATCGGAAACCAGGGTGACACAGGGGATGCCTCGATCAGTGAGCTCTGCGACTGCCTCGCGGACCTTCGGGTGCTCGAGCGCCATGAACGCGACGCCGTCGCTTTGCTTGCCGCGACGCAACAACAAACGGGTGAGGGCATCGGGATCGAAGCTCTCGACGGGCGCCACGCGGCAATTGACGTTGAAAGGCGCCCAGTGTTCGTGCGAGTGCTTGACCCATTCCCCCAGCATCCACAAAAACCGGCTGCTACGGCTGGGCAGCACAAAGAGCAAGCGCATAGGGGGTGGCGCCATGGCGGCATAGAGCTCGGCCTGGGGCAGGTATTTGAGCTCTGCGGCGGCCTTCAGAACACGTTGCAGGGTCGCCTGGCGTACGCCAGGTCGATGATGCAGGGCGCGATCGACCGTGGCGGGGGACACGCCCGCCAGTCGCGCAATATCAATCACGGTAGGTAAAGCCTGCGGCACCGGGTTTCTCCGTTTCTGCCTGGATACAGGGGGTATACCTTACACGCATTCTTGATGAGTACCTCAAAACCCATCAAAAAATGTGCTTGGGATTTTGCAGGCAGGCTTCTATTCTTACGACCCTATCGATAGCGGCGCCGCAGAGCGCGCACTCGTAGATAACGAACATAAATGGTGCCGGCCCCGCCGCGGGATAGCCGGTCTGGAGATTTCCAACATCGTCGGTAACGCCGGCAAGCTTGTACACAGGAGACAGTGTCATGACGAATAACAGGTCTTTCACGCGCCGCAGCGCGTTGCGTACCCTGGCGGGCTTGCCGCTGGCGGCCATGGTCAGCATGCCGCGCCTGGCCAGCAGCGCGCAGGCAGAGTACGTATTCAAATACGGCAACAACCTGCCGGTCAGCCACCCGCTGAATATCCGTTCTCAGGAAGCCGCCGCCCGCATCGCCAAGGAAAGCAACGGCCGTCTGGAAGTGCGCGTGTTCCCCAATAACCAGTTGGGCGGAGACACCGATATGCTGGCGCAGGTGCGCAGCGGCGGTATCGAGATGTTCAATGCAGGCACGATGGTCATCGCCACGCTGACACCTATCAGCGCGATCACGGCCATGGGGTTTGCGTTCGCGAACGATCAGGAAGTCTGGAAAACCGTTGACGGCCAGCTCGGCAACCACGTGCGTGCCGCCTTTGCCAAAGTCGGTCTGCATACGCTGGACAAAATGTGGGACAACGGATTCCGCCAGATGACCAGCAGCGCCGGCCCCATCAAGACCGCAGCCGATCTGGACGGCATCAAGATCCGCGTGCCCGTGAGCCCGATGGCGATCTCGATGTTCAAGGCCCTGGAGGCCGCCCCCACCAGCCTGCAGTTCAGCGAGGTCTATTCCGCCTTGCAGACCAAGGTCGTGGATGCACAGGAAAACCCGCTGGTGATTCTGCAGACGGCAAAGCTGTACGAAGTGCAGAAGTATTGCTCGCTGACCAACCATAGCTGGGATGGTTACCACCTGGTGGTCAACGGCCGCGCCTGGCGCAATCTGCCGGATGATCTGAAGACCATTTACACCAATGCCTTTAACGATGCGGGCCTGCAGCAGCGCGCCGACCTGGCGCAATTGAACCAGACCTTGCAAGCCGACCTGGCTGCAAAAGGCATGGTGTTCAACACCACCGAGGCCGACAGTTTCCGTGAGCAATTGCGTAAAGCCGGCTTCTACGCCGAGTGGAAGAAGAAGTTCGGCGATGAGGCATGGGCGTTGTTGGAAGCCTCCGTCGGTAAGGTGTCCTGATGGAAGCGGGCCACGATACTAAGGCCGTGTGGGGCGCAAGTCCCCCAGCGGCAACACCGCTTGCGGCCGCCGGAGTGGCTGCCGCGCCGGCCTCTGTGCAGCGAGGCCATGGTCCGCTGGCTTGGCTGGATAGCGCGTTGGGCGTAGTGTCCGAGTGGCCGGCGGCCTTGCTGGTTGTGCTCGAGGTCGTCGTGTTGCTGTCGGGCGTCGTGGCCCGTTATGTGTTGCACGAGCCTATCGTCTGGACCGATGAGCTCGCATCGATCATGTTCCTGTGGTTGTCGATGCTCGGCGCCGTGATTGCGCTGCGCCGTGGCGCGCACATGCGCATGACGGCGCTGGTTAGCAAATGCAGTCCTGGAAAGCGCGCGTTTTTGGAAGTATTCGCGCTGGCTGCTTCGTTGGTCTTTCTCGTCTTGCTGATGCCGCATGCGTGGGAATACGCCGTCGAAGAAATGATCATCGTCACGCCGGCGATGGAGATCAGCAACGCGTGGCGTGCCAGTGCGCTGCCTACCGGCACGTTGCTGATGCTGCTCGTTTGCATAGTGCGTTTATTGCGCACGGAGCATGCCAAGCAAGTCGTTCCTGCAGTCGTGACGGCCGTGGCGATCGCGACGGTGTTCTGGTTGGCAGGACCCTGGTTGATGACCTTAGGCAAGTTGAATCTGCTGATCTTCTTTGCTGGCGTGGTTGGTTTTTGCGTCTTTGCCGGTGTGCCGATCGCGTTCTCGTTTGCGCTGGCGACATTTGGTTTTCTCGCCTTGACGACACGTACTCCCATGGTGGTGATGGTGGGTCGTCTGGACGAAGGTATGTCCCATCTAATCCTGCTGGCGGTGCCGCTCTTTGTACTGCTGGGCATGCTGATCGAAATGACCGGCATGGCGCGCGCAATGGTGCAGTTCCTGTCGAGTCTGCTCGGCCATGTGCGGGGTGGGTTGAACTATGTGCTGATTGGCGGCATGTATCTGGTGTCGGGAATCTCGGGTTCCAAAACCGCCGACATGGCCGCTATCGCGCCGGTGCTGTTGCCCGAAATGAAAAAGCGTGGCGCCAAGCCGGGGGATCTGATTGCGCTGTTGTCCACCACGGGTGCGCAGACGGAAACCATTCCTCCGTCGATTGTGTTGATCACGATTGGCTCTGTCACTGGCGTATCGATCGCGGCTTTGTTTACGGGCGGTTTGCTGCCTGGACTGGTGCTGGGTCTGGCGCTGTGCGTGATTGTGTGGTGGCGCTATCGCCATGAGGACTTGAGCGCCGTGCCGCGTGCGTCTCGCAAACAGATTGGCAAGACGTTCGTCGTCGCACTGCCTGCGTTGGCCCTGCCATTTGTTATTCGTGCCGCCGTGGTTGAAGGTGTCGCGACGGCGACCGAGGTATCGACGATCGGCATCGCTTACGCGGTAGTCGCCGGATTGCTGCTGTATCGCCAGTTTGATTTCAAGCGTTTGCCGGGCATTTTGATCGAAACGGCAACCCTGTCGGGCGCGATTCTGTTCATCATCGGCTGCGCCACGGCGATGGCCTGGGCGTTGACACAATCGGGTTTTGCGCATGATCTCGCATTGGCGATGGGCAATCTGCCAGGCGGACAGTTCACTTTCATGGCGGTGTCGCTGGTGGCGTTCATCGTCCTGGGCAGCGTTCTAGAGGGCATCCCGGCCATCGTACTGTTCGGGCCGTTGATGTTCCCGATCGCACGCGAGTTGGGCATTCACGAGGTCCAGTACGCCATGGTGGTCATCCTGGCCATGGGCGTGGGCCTGTTCGCTCCGCCGTTCGGCGTGGGCTATTACGGGGCCTGCGCCGTGGGCAAAGTCGATCCCAACGAAGGGATCGGCCCGATCTGGGGCTATATGGCGGCGCTGCTGGTGGGCCTGGTGCTCGTGGCAGCGATCCCCTGGATTTCCATCGGTTTTCTGTAAATCCGATCATTTCTTTCTTTCGCAATTTCGCACGGGAGCATTGTCATGAGCCGATTCCTCGGCCAGATCCGCCAGTTGGGCTATGTGGTGCCTGACATTGAGGCCGCTATGGAGTACTGGAGCAAGACGCTGGGCGTCGGCCCCTGGTATTACAACCCGCGCGTGCCCATCGTGAATTACCACTACGATGGCAAACCGTACGAGCCGCATAACTCGGTGGCCCTGGCGAACTCGGGTTTTGTGCAGGTGGAGTTGATCCAGACGCGTAACGACGTGCCGTCGATGTACCGCGATTTTTTGCAAGCCGGCCGCACCGGTCTGCAGCACGTCGCATACTGGACGGAAGACTACGACGCCGATCTGGAACGCCTGCTGCGCCAGGGCTTCAAGCCCAGGATGAGCGGTGAGGTCGGTGAGCGCGGCCGCTTCATTTATTTCGACACCGAATACCATCCTGGCACGGTGATCGAGCTGTCTGAAGTCGCCGGCCCCAAAGGCCGCATGTTCCAACAAATCCGCGAGGCTGCAGATGGCTGGGACGGTAGCGATCCCGTACGCCCGTTTCCCAACCTGGGGGCCCAATGAGCGGTGACCGCATCCTGGCCAGCTACGTCATTGAGACACCGCTGGATCCCGCGGCGGTCGCCGAGGTGATGGCAGGCGAACAATC
Source organism: Bordetella muralis (assembly GCF_054781015.1). NCBI lineage: Bacteria > Pseudomonadati > Pseudomonadota > Betaproteobacteria > Burkholderiales > Alcaligenaceae > Bordetella > Bordetella muralis. Next base: position 101,195 of record NZ_BAAGVF010000002.1, read on the forward strand.
CAGCGGCACGTTTACGCGTGTCGCGGGCGAGACAGATGATCTGCGCGCGCGTGCTCGTGCAACTGTCACGTCGGTGCAGATGCTGGACGAGGTCGATGCGCCCAGTCTGCCCAATGCGTGGCTGAAGCGTCGCCGTCAACCGGGGCCGTGGCGCCGCGCGCGTATCGATATCGCTTTTCCTCCGGCGAACATCGGCGCCAACCTGCCCACACTGGCCAGTACGGTGGCGGGCAATCTGTATGACTTGGGCGAGGTCACGGGCCTGCGGCTGGAAACGCTGCACGTCCCGGCCTCGTATCGCGGGCGATTCGATTTTCCGCGTGTCGGTATTGCCGGTACGCGCCGTGCCACCGGCGTGTCGCAAGGCGCGCTGGTCGGTACGATCATCAAGCCCAACGTGGGGCTGACCGCGCCGCAGATTGCAGAGCTGGTTGCGCAGTTGTGCGCGGCAGGCGTCGATTTCATCAAGGACGACGAAGTTTGTGCGGACCCAGAGCATGCGCCATTGGCACAACGCGTGCCGGCCGTGATGCGGGTCGTACGAGAGCATGCTGAGCGCACTGGCAAGAAAGTCATGGTGGCGTTCAATATCACCGACGAAACCGATGCGATGCGTCGTCACGCCGATCTGGTCGAGCGCGAGGGCGGCACCTGCGTGATGGCGAGTTTGAATGCCTGCGGGTATTCCGCCATTCAAAGCCTGCGTCGCCATACGGCCTTGGCCTTGCATGGCCATCGCAATGGGTTCGGTGCCTTGTCGCGCCATCCGTTGCTGGGTATAGGCTATCAGGCCTATCAGACGCTGTGGCGCTTGGCGGGCGTAGATCACATGCATGTACACGGCTTGCAGGGAAAATTCTCGCAGTCGGACGACGAAGTCATCTCGGGCGCGCGTGACAGCTATACCCCGTTGGCAGAGGGCTTGACGCAGGACGACCTCGTGATGCCGGCCTTTTCTTCGGGGCAATGGGCGGGCACCGTCCCGGCGACCTGGGCCGCGATAGGCCGCGATGACTTGCTGTTCATGGCGGGTGGCGGCATCCTGGCGCATCCCGACGGGCCGGCTGCGGGTGTGACGAGTATTCGTCAGGCCTGGCAGGCTGTACGTGCGGGCGAGGACCTGGCGGACTATGCGCGCCAGGCTCCAGAGCTCGCCCGAGCGCTGGCGTTTTTCGGATCAAAATGAGCATCATCCCGCCGCGCCTGGCGTACTACGGCGATGATTTCACGGGGGCCACTGACGCGCTGGCGACGGCGACGCGGATGGGTTTGCGCAGCCTGCTGTTCTTTGGCGTACCCACGGCGGCGCAATTGCAACGCGTCGGTCCGCTGGACTGTCTAGGCATCGCGGGCGCTACCCGTGCGATGGCACCTGATGCCATGCGTGCCGAACTGCAGCCTGTGGCCGAGTTTTTTAAAACGCTCAATCCGCGCGTCGTGCACTACAAGGTGTGCTCCACTTTCGACAGCGCCCCGCAAGTGGGCAACATCGCCGTGGCCATGGAGACATTGGGCACGGCCGTCGATCAGGACAGGCCCTTCATTGTCGGCGGCCAGCCCAGCCTGGGCCGGTATTGCGTGTTTGCGCAGCTATATGCGGCAGCCGATGGCGAGGTTCATCGCATTGATCGTCATCCGACGATGAGCCAGCATCCGGTCACACCCATGCATGAGGCTGATCTGCGGCATCATTTCGCAACGTTGGGGGCAGGGCGTGTCGAGGGGGTGGACATGCGCGCGTGTGCGCTGGGCATTGATGCCATCGCCAGCCGCCTGTTTTCCGTCTGGGGTAACGGTGCGGATGCGGTGCTGTTCGATGTTGCGGAGTCCCGGCATCTGGATGCGATCGGCGCCGTGTTGGCGCAGGCCTGTGCGACAGAGTCTCTGCTGGCTGTCGGCGCCAGCAGTGTGATCGAGGCGCTCGGTACGCAATGGGGTGGCGCAGAGCAACACGCCGCGCACGATTCCTTTGCCGCGGCACAGGGACCGGTGTTGTTATTGGCTGGCAGTCTATCGCCGATGACGGCCAGACAAGTCCAGGCCGCTTCTTCCTATCGAAAGATTCGCCTGGATCCGGTTCGCCTGGCCAGTGAGGACGCCGTTTATCAGGCCGCCGTGGTGGCGGAACTCGCCACCCTGCTGCGCGAAGGCCAGCATGTGCTTGCCTGGATGGACAATGCTCAAGGCCAGCGCACCGCAGGTGTACAAAGCCACGCCTTGGCTAGCGCAGGTGGCCGTCTATTAGATGCAGTGTTGCGTCGCACTCCTGTCAAACGCCTGGGCGTTGCAGGGGGAGACAGCTCCAGCCTCGCCATGCAGGCATTGGATGCGTGGGGCTTGTCCCACATTGCGCGTGTTCAACCCGGTGTAGCACTATGCCGCTTGCACAGCGACGTGCCTGAATTCGACGGCATGGAAGTCATGCTCAAAGGCGGGCAAATGGGCTCGGAAGATCTATTCGAACGGTTTCTCGCCGGCGCGTGACGCGGCTTTCCGGTCGCAGGCATGATGCCGGCGACGCCCAGGTTTCTCTATCGCACTTGGTGGCACCTACAGCAGTCCAGCCTTGCGCGCCTGGGCCACGGCCTGGGTGCGATTGGCCGCCTGCAGTTTGATGTTCAAGTTACGCAAGTGCGTGCGCACGGTATTTTCCGAGACGAACAGCTTGCGCGCGATGGAAATATTGGAGTGGCCTTCGGCCAAGAGTTCCAGCACGCGCGTTTCTTTGGTGGTTAGCGGATCCGTCAAAATATCCGGCGTGGCAGCCGCCCGAGGAGTAAGGCTCAGGCCGGCTCGTTGTTGGTATTTCTGCAGCCATGCTCCTGCCCCTGGTTCCTCGGTCAGCCAGCGCTGGCCAGCCGGTGCAGCGTGAAAGCGTATGAGCAGTCCTGCGACCGCGGCGCCTTCGTCGGCGATGACACGGCACAGCTCTTCGTTGACGGCCGTTTGCAGGACTTGCGTCAGTAACGTATAGGCTTTGCTGTCTTGTCCCAGCCTTTCGTATGCGACTGCTGTGAGCAGGCGCGTTTTGAAGGCCCGGCGATATCTGCGAGCCTCGATCGCAGCGGCAGTGTCGCATTCGAGTTCGGCGATCGCCCACTGCAGGTCGCTATGGTTGCCGGCATAACAGGCCCAGCGCAGTTTTCCCAGCCGCGGATAGAGCAGATCATTGGCGGGCAGGCGTAGACGTTCTACGCGTTGCCACAGGTCATCATCCTCGGCGCGTAGCAGTTCATCGCGTGCGGCGCTGCTGTGGCCCTGCAGCAGCAGGAATCGCGCTCGTTCAACTCGAGCGCTGGCCGCGATGCGCGGCAGGCGCCGTTGGTGTCCGAGGTATTCCAATTCGCCCAACAGGTAAAACGTGCGGTCAGTGTCGCCATTCAGGAACGCGATGCGCGATAGCATGACATAGCCCAGAATCATGTGATCGGGCAGGGCGACGTCGCGGCCCAACGGGACATAGACGGCCAGCAAACGTGAGGCTTGCGCCAGGTCTCCTGTTTCGTAGACCCAGGCGGCATACAGCACCCCCGCCCAGGCGTTGCCGCCGACAGGGCCTGGCATGTCGCGATGCGTGGCATGCACCGCCGTCAGAAAACGCGCGCCGGCTTGACGCAGGCGTCCTTCCTGCAGATCGATGATGCCCTCGACGGCTTCGGAATACATGTGATTGAAACGGCTTGCGGCAACGCCCTGGGCGCGCCGTGCCGTGTCGAGCCAGCGGCGGGCTTCCTGATAGCGTCCGAGTACGGCTGCAACGTTGGCCATCGCGTTGAGCAAAGCGGTTTCCGCAAAGGAGAGCTCGCCTTGCAAGGCTGCAATGCTGGGCATGCCGATCTCGTACGCCTGCTCATGACAGTCCATCATGGACAGCAGCAGTGGGCGCAGCGTGCGTACGTGCCGTTGCACCGCGGGATCGTTGTGGCCAGCGAGCTTCAGTTCTGTCATCAGCAGGTTGGCTTCGCTCGGCCCGCGTGTCATGCACGTGGCCCAGATCTGCAGGGCTTGCAGAACAGGTTGCGTGGCCAGCGTGGCCGGTGGAATCTGAGTGAACCAACGGGCCAGCAGGCCCATGCGGCCCTCCGCTGCGAGGCGGGCCGCATGGGTTTGCAAGAGTTCAATCGCGAGCTGGAAATCGCCGCCGTCAATGGCATGGTCGATGGCCGGGACGGGCCGGTTCTGCTGCAAAAACCAGGCCGATGCGCGCCGATGCAGCGTGGCGATTTCCGTGGGAGCTGCGGCGCGCAATTGCGCCTGTAAATACGCGGCAAATAGGCTGTGATAGCGATAGCTGTGCTCATCGAGAGCATCGCTGCCCAGCAGCAAATGCGTGCTTTCCAACTGCGCAAGCAAGGTTTCGCATGGCAGGTCCGGCAGCAGAGCCTGGCACAGCGGTGCGTTCAATCGCTTCAGGATACTGGTGCGCAGCAGGAAATGGCGTACTTCTTCAGGCAAGCCTGCCAGAACGTCCTGTGCCAAGTATTCGGCAATGGATTGCTCTGTACCGGAAAATCGTGCGACAAAGGCGCTGGGGTCAGCATGCCGGGGCAGCGACAATGACACCAGCCATAGCGCGGCAATCCAGCCCTCTGTCTTGCGATGCAGCTGATCGATATCTGCGGGGAGCAAGGGCCGCTGCATGCCAGCAAACAGACTGGCAGTCTCCTCGTGTGAAAAGCACAATTGTGCGCTGTTGATCTCCAGCAATTTGCCGCGGCTGCGCAGTCGGCCAAGATGGAGCGAGGGCACATGCCGAGTGCCGATGAGCAGGCTGCCATGATGCGGCAAATCCGAGATCAGATCCTGAATCAGGTCCAGCACGCTGCGTTCGGTAATGGATTCAAAATCATCCAGAAACAAGGCGAATGGATGCGCCAGCGATGCAATGTGCGTTTTGACGGCGAGAGCCAGTTCGAGAATGTCGGTATGTGGAGGACGCGAAGAATCCATCGCGCCCCTTGCTGGGTCGCGCGCCGGCAAGCCCATCTTGATCGACGTCTGATCCTGATGTGGCGTCAGCTTTTGCAGGGCCATGCCCAGGCAGTGCAAAAAACGGACGGCATCATTGTCCGCATTGTCCAGGGTCAACCAGGTGACGGCGGTCGATGCGTTCAGCATCTGGTCGCGGCATTGCGCCAGCAATGAGGTTTTGCCATACCCCGCTGGGCCCCGCAGCAACACCACTTTCCCCGGCGCGTGCTGGCATATCTGCTCACGCAGCGCATGCCGCGTCACGTGATGAGCAGACACCACGGGGGCATTCAGTTTGCCGCTGACCAGGGTGGCCTGCAGCGTGGCGGGTAACTGCATAACGACCTGTATTGGAAACGAATACCTGAGGAAAGGGATCGGGTAAACCCGGGGCATGCCGAAAAATCACCCGTTCGGACGAAGACGCAAAACGGGTCCCTAAGATACAAAAAGAACCTGTACAGGGCAATGGCGTGTACCCGCATTGCGCCTGAAAAATAATGATCGGAGACAACTTGTGAAAAATTCCAAGGCGATGCTGGCGTTGTCCGGCCTGATGTTCTATTGCGCTGCGGCCGGGTCTGCCCCCGCACAGGCGCCGGTCAAAATCGGCGTCCTGACGGACATGAGTTCGGTATATTCGAATATCGGCGGCAGCGGCCTGGTAGAGGCCGCGCGCATGGCGGTCGCGGATTTTGGCGGCCAAGTGCTGGGCAAGCCTATCGAGCTGGTCTACATCGACGGCCAGAACAAGGTGGATGTCTCCAGCGCGGCGGCGCGCCGCTGGTTCGATCAGGATGGGGTGGACATGATCACCGATCTGCCTACGTCGGCGACCGCCTTGGCCGTCAGCGAGGTGGGGCGCGAGAAAAAGAAGATCATCATGGTCACCAGTGCGTCGACCTCGGATCTGACGGGCAAAGCATGTTCGCCCTATACCGTGCACTGGACATACGATACCTATGCCCTGGCCAGTGGCACGGGCGCAGAGGTAACCCGTCAAGGCGGCAAGCAGTGGTACTTCATTACGGCCGATTATGCGTTTGGAAATGCGCTGCAGGCCGACGCCAGCGCGGTGATTGAACGAGGTGGCGGCAAAGTGGTAGGTGCCGTGCGTTCGCCTTTGAACTCACCGGATTTCAGTTCCTTTCTGTTGCAGGCGCAGGCTTCGAACGCGGGTATTGTGGGGCTGGCACTGGGAGGCGGGGACCTGATCAATGCGATCAAGCAGGCTGCCGAGTTCGGCGTTGGACGCGGCGACAGCAAACAACGGCTGGTGGCGTTGCTGGCCTTTTTCTCGGACGTGAAATCGATCGGGCTGGAATTGGGGCAGGGCCTGCTCTTGACCGAGGCTTTCTACTGGGATCAGAGCGATGCTACGCGTCAATGGTCCCAACGTTTTCAGGAAAAAGTCGGACGTAAACCGACGATGACACAGGCTGGCACCTATGGTGCAGTGATGCATTATCTCAAGGCCGTCCAGGCCGCCGGGACCAAGGATTCAGATGCCGTGATGGCCAAGATGCGCGAGACGCCCATCAATGATTTCATGACGCGTGACGGCAAGCTGCGCATTGACGGGCGCGTGGTGCGCGATATGTACTTGTTCCAGGTGAAGACGCCTGCCGAGTCGAAAAATGAATGGGATCTGTACAAGCAGATCGGTGTGATTCCCGGGGACGTGGCGTTTCGTCCGCTGAATCAGGGCGCTTGCCCGTTGGTGAAATAACAGGAGGACAGACATGATCAGCCAGGATGTAGTTGCCTTTGGACAACCGTTGCAGCGCATTGAGCGCGCGACGCCGCAACCGCAGGGCAATGAGGTGCTGTTGCGCGTGTTGGCCGCCGGCGTCTGCCATACCGATATTCACACGTGGGAAGGTTCGTACGATCTCGGTGGCGGCAAGCGGTTGAACATGGCGGATCGTGGCGTTGGTCTGCCGTTGACACTGGGCCACGAGACGGTCGGTGAGGTGGTCGCCGTTGGGCCCGATGTGAGCGATGTCCAGCCGGGCGATCGCCGGCTGGTCTATCCATGGATAGGTTGCGGCCAATGCCGGGTATGTTTGCGGGGTCGAGAGAACCTGTGCACGCAACCGCGTTTCCTGGGCATATTTCGAGCCGGCGGCTACAGCGATCATTTGCTGGTGCCGCATTCACGTTATCTCGTGGATATCGGCACATTGACCCCCGAGCAAGCCGCGCCGTATGCATGTTCGGGTTTGACGACCTACAGTGCCATCAACAAAATCGATCGCGACGTACTGGCGCAAGAGGCTGTGCTGGTGATCGGCGCAGGCGGGCTGGGATTGATGTGCGTCACCTTGTTGCGTGCGATGGGATGCAGCAGCGTGATTGTGCTGGAGCCGGACGGTAAACGGCGCGGCGCGGCACTGGCCGCAGGCGCGACATGTGCGGTGGATGCCGGGGCGCCGGATGCGTTGGACCAGATACGCGCCGCTGCAGGCGGTCCCGTATGGGCTGTGATTGATTGCGTTGGCCACGGTTCGACGGTGCAACAGGGACTGGATCTATTGGCCAAAGGCGGCCAGTTGATTGTCGTGGGATTGTTCGGCGGCGAACTGACATTGTCGTCGGCCTTGCTGCCCATGCGCGCGGCAACGGTCCAAGGTTCCTATATCGGTAATCTGGGCGAACTGCAGTCGTTGATGCGTCTGGTGCGGGAGAAGCAGCCTACCTTGATTCCGACGTCCTGCCGTTGCCTGGACGACGCTGCCAGTGCGTTGCAGGACTTGTCGCAAGGCCGCGTGGTGGGACGTTTGATCCTGTGCCCCAGCATGAATGATTCGGCGGCGGCAGCATCATGACCCTGAGTTTCGAGTCGAATTACACCATGACCGTTGATGGCCGCGCGACGCTGTCGTCAGAAAGCATGGATGTGCTGAATCCTGCGACAGAAGAATGCATCGCGCGTGTGCCCGATGCCTCATTGGATCAACTGAATGACGCCGTTGCCGCAGCACGGCGGGCACAAACCTCATGGGCGGCGTTGCCGCCAGCCCGGCGGCAACAGGCGCTGGATGCGATGGCCGATTTGCTGGCATCGCATACGGACGACTTCATGCGTCTGTTGACACGTGAACAGGGCAAGCCTCACGCCGATGCCAAGGCCGAAGTAGGCCGCTGCGTGCATTGGCTGCGCGAATATGCGAAACGGACGTTACCTGTGTCGCGGCATGATGATGGTGCAGGACATCTGTTTGAGACTCACCATGTTCCCATCGGTGTGGTGGCCGCCATCGCGCCGTGGAATTTCCCCATGACGCTGGCCATCTGGAAGGTTGCGCCCGCATTATTGGCGGGCAATACCGTGGTATTGAAACCCTCGCCATTCACGCCGCTGACATCACTCAAAATGGGTGAGCTGTTTCGCGATGTGTTGCCGCCCGGTGTGTTGAATGTGGTCAGTGGCTCCGATCGTTTGGGGCCATGGCTGACCGAGCATCCAGGCGTTGACAAAATAGGCTTTACGGGGTCGACCGCTACCGGGCGCCGCGTCATGCAAAGCGCATCCAGCAGGCTCAAGAGAATTACCCTGGAACTGGGGGGAAATGACGCAGCCATCGTCTTGCCGGATGTGGATGTGGCGCAGACCGCACGTGCTTTGTTCTGGGGTGCATTTCGCAATAGCTCGCAGTATTGCCTGGCGACGAAACGCATGTATGTGCATGAAAGCATCTACGAGGATTTCAGCCGCGAGCTCGTGGCCTACGCGCGTACCGTCGAAATGGGCAACGGCGCCGATCCTGGCATTGGCTTGGGGCCGATTCAGAATCGCATGCAGTATGAACGGGTAAAGGATCTGATCGCAGATGCGCACCGCACGGGTGTGAAGTTTTTGCTGGGAGGCAGTGTGCCTGAGGGCAAGGGGTACTTCATTCCGGTATGCATTCTGGATAATCCGCCGGATGACGCTCGATCGGTGACAGAGGAGGCATTCGGCCCCGTGTTGCCGCTATTGAAATACCGCGATATCGACGAGGTGGTGCGTCGCGCCAACGATAGCGATTATGGTTTGGGAGGCTCGGTCTGGAGCCGGGATCAAAAACTGGCCTATGAGATCGCGGGGCGTCTGCAAACAGGGATGGTTTGGGTCAATCACATACATGTGATGTCGCCGAATGCGCCATTCGGCGGGCAAAAGCAGTCTGGAATCGGTGTGGAGAACGCAATGGAGGGGTTGCTGGAATACACCAATGTGCAGACGAGAGTGACGCTAACTAGTTAAAGAGTGTGGCAGGCGCCATATCGACGGCGCTTTGCCACCGCCGCTTAATCCTCCAGTACTTCATGCGCCCCTTGATTGCCGCGCCGCCAATAAGCAGATGCACGGATGCGGGACTTGTCGATACCGCGTTCCTGGACCAGAAACTGCCGCACGCCGCGAATCGCAGAAGATTCGCCGGCAGCCCAGATATAGCCTTCGCCCTCGGGCAGTTGCAGACGGCGAATCACGCGTTCCAGCACGGATTCAGAGTCCTCGGCATCGGGGCCGCCGTTTACCCATTGCACCGTCGCGTCGGCTTGCGTAGGCAGATCGATGCGCGCATCGGGGCCGCGGGTTTCAATGACGGCGAGGACGCGTTTGCCTGCGGGGAGCTCCTCCAGGCGCCGCGCGATAGCGGGCAACGCCGTTTCATCGCCGACCAGCAGGTGCCAATCAAAATCATGTGGAATGACAAACGAACCGCGCGGACCGGCGATGCCTAAATAGTGTCCCGGCTGTGCTTGCGCTGCCCAGGCGCCGGCGGGGCCGTGTTGGTGCAGCACGAAATCGACATCGAGTTCTTTGGTGTCGGCGCGATAGCGGCGCGGCGTGTAATCGCGCGCCTGAGGGCGCGCTACGCCAGCGGGAAATTCCGGGCCATTGGGGCCGATAGTGGGGATGACAGGCAGAGCCTCGCCCTCGGGTAGGAAGACCTTGACGTGGTCGTCAAACGAGGCGGAGACAAAGCCCTCGAGGTCATCACCCGTGAGCGTGATGCGCACCATGTGTGCGCTCAGCGGCTGTACGCGGCTGACTTGCAGCATGCGCGATTTCAGAGGATGCCGGACTTTTTGTACGGCATAGTGGTCGATGGATGCGGTGTCCATAAATATCCTTGTATCAGTAGCGTCAATCTGCGACGGGATCACAGGACCCGGCCGCCTGGTCCAGAATGTCTGCCGTGGCGCGTTCCAGGATGGCGATGATGCGGCGCTGTTCGGCCTCATCAGCATCGGATCGGCGTAGGAGAGCTTCGCGCAGGGCGCGTCGGGCCTCGACGTATTCCCGCAGCCAGCCGCTGGCCTCGATGGCTTCTTGGGCACCGGGATCCCCCTGCCAGGCTTGTTTCATCCAAGCCATCTTGCGAGCCACATGTTGCAGGCCCGCGAGCAGCAGTTCGACCCGGTCGCGTTGACCGTCCAGATGGGCGCGGCCCGCCTCGGCCAAGTGATAGCGCTTGCGGGTGCCGTGCGTCTCGACGGTGGCGTAGTCGAGTTCCTCGAGATAGGTCAGTGCGGGGTAGACCACGCCGGGGCTGGGTGTGTAGTACCCGTTGGTGCGAGCCTCTATTTCCTTGATCAGCTCGTAACCGTGGCGGGCTTGCTCTTCGATCAACGCCAAGAGCATCAATTGCAGGTCTTCGGCGCTGAATTTACGGCCGCGCATCATGCCATCGCCGCCCATGCCGTGACCGCCACCCATGCCATGGCCACCGCGCATTTTGCCGTGGCCGCCGTGTCGGCCATGATGGGCGGCGGCATTCTGGCAGGGCGCGATATGGCGCGGACTATACGGATGGAGATCGTGAGGGTGCATGGGGTGTGCCGTGTGTCTTTGAGTATTTTTAATATATCGTACGATATATCTAACGATATTATGGTGTCAAGGCTAAGGGTCTATTTCCAGACCTCGGGTGCGGCCAACCCCCGCGGGAAGAACAGAACCCGCAATGTTGTTTCGTTGAACAGCCAACCGCGTTTCATCGATAAAAACCTGGGTTTCGTCGAAAAAATATTGCGTTGTTGCAATGAAAACGCAGAATCTCGTATCCAGACCTTTCTGCAGGGAGCGTGGTTCGTGGAAAGGAAGCCACTTCATCCAGATACCTCACTCCGCCATGAAACAACCCACATCGTTCTCTGTTCGCCGCGTGTCATTCCCACTGATGCGCCAAAGCGCGCTGCGGCTGGCGATCTTGTCTGCGCTGGGTGTGTGGGGCTGCGGTTTGGCGAGCGATGCTCGTGCAGAGACATGTTGGAGCACCGGCGATGATGACGGAAGCTATCCCTACATGTATGGCGTGTGCAAAGGCGACGACGGGGTCGATAAAAATAATGAAAAAGACGGGGAACCCGGGGGAGATGAAAAATATGTGACCACCTCGAGATCCCATTCCATTGATGCCTCGACGTATTTTTCGATCCTGGGCGCGCAAACGACAATGGGTGTCGTAACCGGCGCAACGACGGGCGGCGCAGGCGTTGATGAAGGGACCGCGGGTAATGGCGGACAGGTCTACGTGACGAACAACTATGACGTGACGCTGACCGGGACAACGATCGGCAACGTGAACAGCCTGATTCTGGCGGGTTCTTATGGCGGCCAGGCCGATCAGGACAACGATAACAATGACTCCAACGGCGGGCAGGGCGGATATGGACAGATCGTGACCGTCCAGAACACGGGCAATTTGACGATCGTGGGCACCGTAGATACGCCCACGACAGGTCTTTTCGGTATCAATGCCACCTCAGTCGGAGGCGCCGGCGGTGAGCAGAACGATCCCACGCTGGAGTACGGTGACCAGATCGGCGGAACGGGAGGCAATGGCAGTACCGTGACCGTCAACAGCAGCGGTGCGATCAACCTCGGCAGCAGCGATGCGCGGCTGCGCACGAATACAGTCGGTGCCGCGATATCTGCGACTTCGGTAGGCGGCATGGGCGGACAGAAAAACGGCAACGCCGGCACCGGCGGCACGGTGCAAGTGACGCATCACGGCTCGGCCACGAGCTATTGGCAGGTCAATCAGGGCGCCAAGGTTTTCGGCATCAAGGCAGAGACCTCAGGCGGGGACGGCACTGCCTCCACCGACGACAGCGACAATGGCGGAAATGGCGGCGGTAACTCGTCCACCTGGACGCAGAAAGTCGTCGTTGACGCCTATGGTTCTGTGTTGCTGGATGTCGAGTGGTCGGGTTCGACTATCGAGGGCGCAGGTATTGCGGCCAGAGCCCTGGGCGGCAAGGGGGGCGGCGGCCCGGACAAAGATAATTCCGGCGGCAACGGCGGCACCGCCGGCACGGTCGCAGTGACCTTGTATTCCGGCGGCAGCGTCACCACACAAGGTGAAAATCTCGTAGGTATCGCCGCGCAGAGCCTGGGGGGACAGGGCGGCGACGGGGCCGACAGCACTGCGCTGGCCGGGCAGGCTGGCGGTGGGGGATTCGGCGGCAACGCGAGTCAGGTCACCGTGCAAACGCAGAACAATACGACCGTCACCACGAACGGAAATTTTGCTGTCGGTGTGGTGGCGCAGTCGATAGGCGGAGGCGGCGGTACGGGCAGCGATTTTGTGTCGGTGCTGGGCGGCCAAGGCGGTAATGGCGGTAATGGCGGCGACGCCGGCCAAGTCAACGTTACAACGGCGGGAACGATTCAGACGAGTGGCCAACATGCCTACGGCGTGCTGGCGCAATCTATTGCCGGCAGCGGCGGAGCAGGCGGCGCGGACACGTCCTCGCTGGTCTCGCTCGGTGGTGGCGGCGCCGGCGGCGGTTCGGCCAGCTCGGCCCAGATCACCAACTCGGGATCGATCACGACCTCGGGCTACAACTCGCACGGCATGGTCGCGCAATCAATTGGCGGAGGCGGCGGCGCATCGGGCAGTGCGACGGGCTTGCTCAGTGTTGGCGGCAACTCATCGGATGGCACCTCGGGATCTGATGGCAGCAGTGTGATCCTCAACAATAGCGGCGGGACTATCACTACCACGGGCAATGCTGCTGTCGGGATGGTGGGTCAGTCTATCGGCGGTGGTGGTGGCAGCGGCGGTGACAGCATCGGCGTGTTGGGCGTGGGCGGTGCAGGAGGCGGCGGCGGCTCGGGCGGCAGCGTCACGTTTGGCGACCTCGGCGGGATCTCCACGTCAGGTCAATTCAGCCCCGGTGTCGTGGCGCAAAGCATCGGCGGTGGCGGTGGCAATGGCGGGGATACCTTCACGGCGTCGGTCGGCGTTTCCGTGGCGATTGGCGGCAGCGCCAGCGGTGGAGGCAATGGCGGCGAAGTCTGCCTGAGCAACCATGGTGGATGTTCGAGCGGCACGACCTCGTATTCGACGGGAAATATTGTGACCCACGGCAATTACTCGCCCGGCATCATCGCGCAAAGTGTTGGCGGTGGCGGCGGTACCGGAGGCAGCGTCAAGAATGTCAGCGTGGCGTCGTTCGCCGCATTGCAGTTGGGCGGATCGGGGGGCGATGGCGGACATGCCGACGACGTCAAGGTTGGCTATTCCAATCTGAATATCAGTACCGGAGGCGCCCATTCGACGGGCGTGCTGGCGCAGTCCATCGGTGGCGGCGGCGGCAATGGCGGCGCCTCCAGTTATTACGATGTGACGATCGGGTTCAATGCCGCCCTGGTCGTAGGTGGCAGCGGTGGTTACGGCGGGACGGGGAACGCGGTGACGGTAAACCTGGCCAATTCTCATATCGCGACGGGGATGGGCTACGACAGTTCGTCGATCAATCCCGATACGTACGCGCCCAACGATTCGTTCGGCATTCTCGCGCAAACCATTGGCGGTGGTGGTGGTAATGGCGGCAGCTCCAGCGCCAGTGATGCCGTGGTGGCGGTGCCGACAGGTGAGGGCGTCTCCGCGGCATTCAACTTCGAATCGGCAGTCGGCGGCTCGGGAGGTTCGGGCGGCAGCGCTTGTCCGGAGGGCGACAGTTCATGCGTGACAGAAGTGGTGTTGAACAACGGCTCGACCGTCACCACGCTGGGCGATGGGTCGCATGCCATTGTGGCCCAATCCATTGGCGGCGGCGGCGGTAACGGCGGCGACTCTTCTGTCTTGGCGACCACAATAGGCGATGAAACCACGGTGTCGGCCACGGCAGCCATGACCTTGGGCGGGACCGGGTCTGCCGGCGGTAACGGCGGCGGTGTAAACATCAGCCTGGGTGACAGCGGCTCGGCGTATGCCGCGTTGCCGCCCGCATTGCTGACACCGCCGACCTCGAATAAGCCACCGTCGTCATCCATCATCACATACGGTGACTATGCCAACGGTGTGGTGGCGCAATCGATTGGCGGTGGCGGTGGTAATGGCGGTATCGGCTCCAGCAATGCCTACACGCATGGCGGGCCGACCTCTATCAAAGCGACGCTGGCGCTGGGCGGCACAGGTGGCGCAGGCGGCGTTGGTGGCGATGTCGATATCACGTTGAATCCCAATTTCGTGATTCGCACGCTGGGCTCGGGATCGCGCGGGATCGTTGCGCAGTCTATCGGTGGCGGAGGCGGCACCTCGCAAGGCGGCACGATGAGTGTTGCCTCTTCGATCAAAGACACTCCCTCCACGCGGTTGCAAGTGGGCTTGGGAGCGACAGGGGGATCCGGTGCCGTAGGCGGCACGATCAACGCCACTCTCCAAGGCGCGATACGTACCGAGGGTGGCGATGCCGATGGCGTGTTGTTGCAGTCCATTGGTGGCGGGGGCGGTTTAGGCGGCTCCTTGGGCGCGGATGCATCGTCTTATCCCATCCTGGATCGGATCGGCAATCACAGCGACAATCAAGAGCGGCTGGACGATACGGGCACGACCTATGCGTTTGGTGTCGATGTGGGCGGCAAAGGCGGCACGGGTGGCAATGGCGGCAATGTCAATGTGACCTTTGAAGGCCAGATCGGCACCAGCGGCGATTGGGCGGACGGCTTGGTCGTGCAATCGATTGGCGGCGGTGGCGGCACGGGAGGCTCATCGACTGCATCCGGCAGCAAGGTCAAGGCGAACGCAATCATCGGCGTGGGCGGCTCTGGCGGGGCCGGCGGTACTGGCGGCGAATTGAACGTCTATTTTGACGGCTCGCATAACAACAGGATTTCCACCGCCGGCTACTACGCCTATGGCGTTTTGCTGCAATCCATCGGTGGCGGCGGCGGTCAAGGCGGAGACGGATCGGATCAGGCGCGAGGCACGATCACGGTCGGTGCCTCGTTCGGCGGAACCGGTGGACAGGCTGGCAATGGCGGCACGATCCAGAACACCAATGGAAACGGCAGCGGGTGGCTGACAGTCGTGACGACAGGCGACGATGCGCCCGCGTTGGCCATGCAGTCGATCGGTGGCGGTGGCGGCATCGCCGGCGCAGGCAACAGCACCTCGAAACTGCTCGCCCAGGATAGTCATGCCATGCACGTCTCGGTGGGTGGCAACGGTGGATTGGCTGGCGATGGCGGCGCCGTGAATTTCACCACTGGGCTGGCTGCAACCACGTCAGGCGATCGGGCATATGGATTGCTCGCACAATCGATCGGTGGTGGCGGCGGCTTGGGCGGTGCCGGTCAGGCGAGCCACTATGACGGCGTAGAGCTCGGCGGCAAAGGCGGCGTCGCAGGTAAAGGCGGCGCAGTGACGCTCAGCTTGAATGGGGGCAGCTACATCACAACATCCGGCGCCGGCGCACACGCGCTGATCGCACAGTCCATCGGCGGTGGCGGCGGCATCGCGGGAGATACCTCCGTCGGTACGCGAATCGGCACCGATGGCTGGCAGGACAGCAACGAGCAGGATGGCAGCAGCGGCGACGGCAGCAGTGTCCACGTCACGGTCAACGGCAACCTGACGACTACCGGCGCGAACGCGTTCGGCATCATCGCGCAATCCATTGGCGGTGGTGGCGGCCTGGGGGGTAACGCCGATGGCGGCTTCGCAGGCAGCACCGGCGTATCCGGTGGCAGTTCAGGCTCGGGCAGCGACGTCACGGTGACGCAGTCCGGTGCGATCAAGGCATTGGGCAGCGGCTCGACCGGTATTTTTGCGCAAAGCGATGGGCCGGACGACACGGGCGTCGTGACGGTCAATGTGAACGGTACGGTCGCAGGCGGCTCGGGTTCGGACGCTAACGGCGTCTGGATCGCTGGCAAGAACTCGAATGTGCTCAACGTTGCCACCGACGGTGCCGTTACGGTGGGCGTTGGCGGTACTGCCGTGCGTTACACAGGCGTCGCTGGTCAACAATACAAAACCTCGTCCTTGGCCGTGACCGACGTTGCGAGCCCGGCATTGAGGATCAGCAATGCGGGCGTGATCAATGGGGACATCAAATGCCAGAACGGCAGCGGCAGTATTGCCTGCGATGTAGAGAACAAGGAGACCGGCACGCTAAGCGGTGCGACAAACTACCAGGCAAACATTGATAACGCGGGCCTGGTGGCGATAGGCCGCACGGCGGAGTTGGACACATTGACGGTGTCAGGGGACTTTACGCAGCAGTCCACCGGCACGCTGCAGGCCAATGCGGATTTTTCGGCATTGCGTGCATCGCACCTGGTGGTCAAAGGCGATACCCAATTGGGTGGACAGGTCAGTGTCGTGCCTCTGGCGCTATTGCCGGGCCGCGAGGTAGCGGTGGCGACCCTCGAAGGCGGAATTCAAGGTACGCCCGTGGCCTACGACAGTCCAGTCGTTGACTACGATGCCACGCTGCAGGGTAATCAAATCCACATGCGCGTGGTGAACGCCGATTTTGCGCCCCCATCGATGAGTCTCGCTGACAACCAAGGCGCGGTCGCTGCGCATGTGCAGAACACCTGGAACCAGGACGGCGGGGCAACCGAATTGGCGCAACTGTACGCGGCCCTCGATATGGCCTCACGTGGCGGCGCCAAAAATTATTCCGACCGCCTGGCGGATCTGTCTCCTGGCGTCGCTGTTGCGCCTGCCGCGCAGATGCAAGCCAGCATGGCGCGCTTTACTGGCGCGATGATGTCCTGCCCGATGTTCCAGGGCGCTGATGCCTTGACGGGCGAGCAGGATTGCCTGTGGGGCCAAGTATCCGGCGTAGACACCAATCAGGATGGCGACAACGGTGTATCGGGTTTCTCGTTTGACGGCGTGACCTATCAATTCGGTGGCCAGCGCCAAGTCAGCCCGGGGTGGTTCCTGGGCGGGTCCGTCGCGTATGAAAACACCCATATGCGTGGCGACGACGGACGTGTCACCGGCAAAGGCGATAGCGGTTATGCCGGTCTCGTGCTCAAGCGTGAAGCCGGGCCCTGGACCTTCTCTGCTGCACTGGGCGGCGGCTATGGCCAGTACGATATCGAGCGTGGCATCAACTTCCCCGGCATGCAAAGCACCGCCAGTTCCGATGTCGATGTCTATGGCGCGGGCATGCGCTTGCGTATCGCACGCACCTTTGCCGCCGAGCAGTTTTATCTGAAACCCTATGTCGATCTGGATGCGTTCTACACGCGCATGCCTGGCTATAGCGAATCGCGCAAAGCCGAGCACCTGGATATCGAAAGCAGCGACAAGTTCATCGTCGGCCTATCCCCCACATTGGAAATCGGCGGCCGGGTCCCGCTGACCAAAGGGACCATCATGCGACCCTACATGTATGCAGGGGCGTCGTTCTTGTCCGACGACGAGTACAAGGTCAAAGCAAAATTGCAGGGCGCGCAGGCCGGCACAGGCAGTTTCGAATCATCGATACCGATGGACGACGTCATAGGCCGCATCGGCGCGGGCATCCAAGTCGCTAACGCGGGCGGCGTGGACTTCCGTTTGCAATACGACGGTGAGTTTTCATCACATGTGCAAAGCCACCGAGGCTCGTTGAAGTTGATGGTGCCGTTCTGAGCGCGTGGCTTGGATGCCGCTGGAAACCTGGGAAACGTCAGCCAGCACTCGTTTCCCAGGATGAGGCGGGCTCAGTTTTCCGGGTCAATGCGCGATGTGCCTGCTTGCGCAAAATTGCGTTCCAGTACATCCAGTGCATGTGTCAGCGCCTGGATGTCTTCGTCGGATAAGCCTTGCAACGCGTCCTCAAAGAACGCTTCCCGTCGAGGCAGCGCGTCGTCGACCACCGCGTGGCCAGCCGGCGTCAGCGAAGCATTGGTGACCCGGTTGTCATTCTGATCCGCGCTGCGAGTGACCCAGCCTTGCTGTTGCATGGCTTGCAGCAAACGGGTCAGCGAAGCCGGGTCCAGCCGGCATTGTTCAGCGAGCATTTTTTGCGAACACTGGCCATGTTCATGCAGCGTGAACAAAATGCGCCAACGCGGTAAAGCATGCCCCACCCGGCCGCTGAAAGCGGCCTGCATGGAGCGATAGGCTTGGCCCAGATGCTGGATGACTTGCAGCCCTTGGAGTTGTTTCGGCAAAGTGAGGTCTCCTCGCGCAGAGGCCGGAAAGCAATGAGTTGAGACAGATTGTGCCAGGAAACGTCAGGTCGCCGTTAACGGGGCCGTCTGTTCCGGTCCGAACTGGGCTACCGTGCGCGCCAGCTCATCATGCCAACGGGCTTTTTGCTCGTCGGATACAAAGCTGGCGTCAAAGCTGTTTTTCGCTAACTGCACGGCGTGGCTGGCGCCCAGTTGAGGTAGCGCCTCGAACGTTTCTACAAAATTCTGATTGAGGTAACCGCCGAAATAAGCCGGATCATCCGAGTTCACCGTCACGCATAAACCTGCGTCCAGCAGTGCCGCCATATTGTGAGCGGCCATCGTATCGAAGACACACAGCTTGATATTGGACAGCGGGCAGACGGTCAACGGAATACGTTCGCGGGCCAGGCGTTCAACCAGCAGCGGGTCCTCGACACAGCGCACGCCATGATCGACACGTTCCGCGCCCAGCAGATCCAGCGCGTCGCGGATGTAATCGGCCGGGCCTTCCTCACCGGCGTGCGCCACGATACGCAAACCCAGTTCGCGGCATCGGGCAAACACACGGGCGAATTTTTCCGGCGGATTGCCGCGTTCGCTGCTATCGAGCCCAATGCCGATAAAGTGCTCACGATAGGGCAGCGCCTGCTCTAGCGTGTCGAACGCGTCGGCCTCGCTCAGATGGCGCAGGAAACACAGGATCAGCGCGCTGCTGATGCCCAGCTCCTCGCGCGCGGTATCGCAGGCGCGCGTCAGGCCGCGGATCACCGTTCCTATCGGAACGCCGCGCGCGGTATGGGTTTGCGGATCAAAAAACAGCTCGGCGTGTACGATGCGATCTGCGGCGGCGCGATGAAAATACGCCATCGCCATGTCACAGAAATCCTGTTCATGCAGCAGGACGCCCGCCCCGGCGTAATAGATATCCAGAAAGCTCTGCAGGTCGGTAAAGGCATAGGCGGCGCGCAGCGCCTCGATGCCGTCATAGGGCAGGGTCACGCCATTTCGCTGCGCCAGGGCAAAGATCAATTCGGGTTCCAACGTGCCTTCGATGTGCACGTGGAGCTCGGCCTTGGGCATGGTGCGCAGCAATTCGAACAGCTGCTCGCGGGGAAAATCAGTAAGTATGTGCATATTAAGAGCCGTATTTATCAGTAAGTTAGCTCAGATTCCGGTCCCTGGTTTGTTACCATAGCGGCACGCCGCTGGCTCGAAGCGGCTGGAATCGCCCCATACCATACCGGATTCGGGCGATTACCCCTATTATTCCCAGTCGAGGTACCCGCGGGGCGGCGATGAAAACGTGGTTTAAGCGCATAGTGATTGGCCTGGTAGTGTTGGTTCTTGTGGCCGTCGTCGGCCTGGCCATCTTTTTGCTCACGTTCGACCCCAACGCGTACAAGTACAAGTTGGAAGAGATCGTCCAGGAGCGTTACCACCGTACGTTGGCGATTGACGGCGATATCGAGCTGTCGCTGTTTCCGCGTATTGGATTGGCAGTTCAGGGCGTGTCCCTGTCGGAAGTCAACAATTCCGAGACCTTTGCCTCGATCGAGAGCATGCGCCTGGCAGTCGCAGTCTGGCCCTTGCTGTCGAGCAATCTCGTGGTGGACCATGTCACCATCAATGGTTTCAAAGTCCGCGCCGTGCGCGACAAAAATGGCCATCTGAACTTCGAGGACCTGGTCGGTGGCGGCATCATGTCCACCGACAAGCCCCGCGGCCCCGCCGAGGCGACTGTCGGCGCGATGGCCGGGGCGGCGCAGGCGCTCACCACGGGGGGCGCATCGGCACCCGCCACGATGCAGATCGATATCGCCGGCCTGGACCTGCAATCGGGCGAATTGCAGCTCCAGGACGAAATCTCCGGCATGGCCGTGGCCGTGACCAATCTGACGGCCAACACCGGCCGCGTGACCTACAAACAGCCGTTTGACGTCACCTTGTCGGCCCGCGTCGAGGGTGGCAATCCTCGCATGGACGCCAACCTGACGGGCCAGGGCTTGTTGATGCTGGACCCGCTGGCCAGGCGTTTTGCGGCGCAAAAGCTCGATATGCGCATGGACGGCAATGTGCTGGGCGCCGAGGCCAAGAGCCTGAGCGCCCGCGGCAATCTCGCTTTCAACGGCCAGACCTCGTCCGTGGACGTCAGCGGGCTGGAGATCCTGTTCCAGGGGAACGTGCCGGATCAGCCCTCCCCAATGAAAAACGTCGAAGCCAGCGTGACCATTCCGAAGCTCGCGATGGATCCGCACAAACTAGAACTGCAGCTGGACAAACTCGCCGTGCGCGCCAAGGGCGCCTTGCCCGGTGGGCCATTCGAGCTGGCCGCCGACGCTCCGGGGCTGAATATCTCGCCCTCCGAGGCGACCGGCCAGGCGCTGACGGGGCGGGTTCGCCTGCAGGGCCTGGACGCCAGCTTTGGCTTGAACGGCATCAGCGGCAATGCCAGCGAGCTGGACATCAAGGAAGTCAAATTCGACAGCACGCTGACCAAAGGCGAACGCGTCATCAAGGCCGCATTCAGCTCGCCCGCGACGTTCAATCTCTGGCAGCGCGCCATCAGCCTGCTGACCTTGCGAGGCGAATTCAACATTACCGACCCGGGCCTGCCCAAAGGCAGCCTGCAGATCCCCGTCATCGGCAGCATGAACGCCAACCTGCAAAAAGACCAGGCGGGCGCCAAGATCAACGCGGTTCTAGAGGGTGGGAAATTCGACCTGACGGCCGATGTCAAGCAACTGTCTGCCGTGCCCGACATCACATTCGCCCTGGCGGTCGATACGCTCGACCTCGACAAATTGGCACCTCCGGTCGGGCCGCCTGCGCCCAAGGCTCCCGCCGGTGATGGCAAGCAAGACGATCCCGAGAAAAAGCCCGAGACCGCCCCGCCTGCCGAGGCGCCAGCGGCTACCGACGGTTCGATTGATTTGTCTGCGCTGGTGGGCCCCACGGCAAACGGTACGGTCAAGATCGGCCAACTGGTCGTTCGCGGCCTGAAAGCCAGCGACTTGACGTCCAAGATCAAACTCGAAAAGGGCAAACTCGATATCTCGGCACTGGCAGCCTCGTTGTACGACGGCAAGCTTGCGGGCACGCTGTCCGTCGATGCTGCCAACAGCAATCAGATCGCTACCAAAATGACCTTGGCTGGCATCTCGATCGGGCCCTTGCTGACCGATCTGATGAAAAAATCGGTCTTGACCGGCACAGGCAGTCTCGCCCTGGATCTGAAGACCGCCGGTTCGAATTCCTATGCATTGACCACCGGCCTGAACGGCAGCATGCAACTGCGGTTGCGTGATGGCGCCGTCACCGGCATCAACGTGGCGCAGACATTGCGCGACATCAAGGCTTCCTTTACCGGTGCCGAGCAGGACGCTGCGTTGCCCGCCGATCAGGCACGCAGCACCGATTTCACCTCACTCGAGGCGGACCTGGTCTTCGTAAAAGGTATCGCTACGGCGAAACGCCTGGACATGGCATCGCCCCTGTTGCGTGTGTCTCAGGGTGATCCCGCAGCGATCGATTTCGTCCAGAACATATTGAATTTTGTCGCCAAAGTGCGTGTGGTCAACACCTCCACCGGCCAGGACGGCAAAGACCTCGAGGAACTGAAGGGCATCACTATTCCGGTGCTGATCAGCGGTCCGTTCGACAAGCCCGTCTACACCGTGCAATGGCGCGGCGTAGCGACCGAAGCCCTCAAAAAAGGCCTGGAAAAACGCCTGAAAGACGCCCTCCAGGATGAAAACGTCGCGCCTAAAATCGATAAAGCACTCAAGGGAATCCTAGGTAAATGAGCACATCCGCTTTTCAGCCCATCGCCGAATGCGGCGTCACTGCTCAATCCCAGGCCCAGGATTATCACAAGCGCTGGCTGATCTCCAACGATGCCGGCACGTGGTTGAATCGCGCTCTCTGTCCGCGGCTGGCCGAGATCAGCGTCGAATTGCGCTTGGGCTATCTGGTCATGAAAGCCCCCGGGATGTTGCGCCTGGACATTCCGCTTGATGTCATCGAGGACGATGACAGCGTGCGCTATCAGATCCGCCTCGGCGATCAGACCGTGGATGTGGTGGACGAAGGTGAGCTGGCCGCAGCCTGGGTATCCAATTTCCTGCAGATCCCGTGCCGGTTGCTAAAAGTGCATCCCGAGATGGAGGCGGTGCACTGGCCTGCCTGATGGGGTTGCTGCTTTAACGGCGCGTCCCGCAGCAGGCCGCGTGATCGCGAGAATGTATTGCGCCCAACTGCGCCGTGCGCGCGTCACACGGTATGCCGGATAGCGTGGGCGTTGCTCAACGCCGCTTGTATTCAAACACCCAATGCGCAATCAGGCCTGCGACCAGACCCCAAAAGGCTGACCCGATTCCCCAGGCGCTGAATCCCGACGCCGTGGCCAATAGCGTGATCAATGCGGCTTCGCGACGCGCCGGATTCGCCATGGCGTTGGCCATCCCGCCCAAAATCGCACCCAGCAAGGCGAGGCCCGCCAATGCAGCGATCAAGGCTGCGGGCAGCGCCTGAAAGAACACCGCCACCGCGCCCGCCACCACACTCAGCAAGATATAAAACACGCCGTAGGCAACGCCGGCAATATAGCGGCGCGAGGATTCTGGATGGGTCTCGGGACCAGTACAAATCGCCGCCGTGATCGCCGCCAACGTCACACCGTGCGATCCGAAGGGCGCCGCCAACAGGCTCAGCAAACCGGTAGCCCCCACCAACCGAGAGGCCGCGGGCCGATATCCGGACGCCTGCAAAATCGCCAGGCCAGGCAGATTCTGCGAGGCCAATGCCACCACAAAGAGCGGAATCCCCAGGCTGATGGCGATCTGCCAGCTAAAGGCCGGTGTCGTCCAGACGAACTGCGTCAGTTGCCAGTCCACATTGCCGAGCTGCAACTGACCTGCCGCCGCCGCAACCACCAAGCCCACCACCATGACAGCCATGATCGCGTAGCGAGGCATCCAGCGTTTGCTCAGCAAATAGGCAGCACACATCGCCAGAATCAGCGCCGGTTGCTTGCTGAGATGCGTAAAAATCCCGAAGCCAAAATTCAGCAGTACGCCTGCCAGCATCGCACTGGCGATTTCGGCCGGCACGCGCCGCATGATGGGATCAATCCAGCCAAACAGGCCGCATGCCAGCGTCAACGCCGAGGCCAGCACAAAGGCCCCCACAGCCTGATCAAACGGCACCCCAACTAATGCGGTGACCAATAGCGCCGCGCCCGGCGTGGACCAGGCCAGCACAATAGGCATGCGGCTGCGCAGGCTCATCACCAATCCGCCCACGCCAACCGCCAGGCAAATCGAGGCCAGCCAGGAACCGATATGCGCAGCATCCAGCCCTGCACTGTGCCCGGCCTGCACAATCAGCACCGCTGTGCCGCCAAAACCCACCAGGACAGCCACAAAGCCGGCCACAATGGCCGAGAGGGAAAAATCTCGCGCAGGGGGATTGCGCGGCGTCACAGAGACAGTGGCGTCGGAGGCGTTCACGCGGCGGATTTTGTCAGGCGATAGTATTTGGCCATGAGGGCTTCCTGCCCTTCGTGCCACTGGGGATGCAATTCAATGCATTCAACCGGGCACACGACCTTGCACTGCGGTTCGTCATGATGCCCCACGCATTCCGTGCACCGGCCCGGGTCGATGACGTAATAATCCTCGCCCATCGAGATGGCCTCGTTGGGGCATTGCGGCTCGCAGACGTCGCAATTAATGCATTCTTCGGTGATCGTTAAAGCCATGACAGAGGGCGAATCGGCGCAGATGAGCAGAATATAACCATTGTACGCCCGCCGCGCATGAGGACCGGTGGCAGCAAGCGATGCGCTCCAGGATGTACGGGGTTCATAAGCCCCATACGTGGGTGCTGCCGATGCTGAGTATGGATCCGTTATGCGTTGAGGCCATTCGTCCGCCGTACGCGAGCTTTCGCCGCGCTTGCACCGCGTCAGCAGTGCAAGCGCGCCGGACAGGATATCTGTTGGCGGCGAGTCATCTTGCGTGTTGACTGAACGATCGCCAGATCAGACCGCTGCTCGTGAGGCATCCCGCATTATGCGGTCGGCGTCCCACCAGCGGCCGGCCAGGACTGCTCGCGGTGTTCCTTGGCCTTGGCTTGCAGCCAGCGTTCGACCGATGGGAATACGAACTTGCTGACATCACCGCCCAGTTGAGCGATTTCACGCACAATCGTGCCCGAGATGAACTGGTACTGATCCGACGGCGTCATGAACATCGTTTCGACTTCGGGCAGCAGGTGACGATTCATGCCAGCCATCTGAAACTCGTACTCGAAATCAGACACCGCGCGCAGGCCGCGCACGATCACACGGCCATTTTGCTCGCGCACAAAGTCCTTGAGCAGCCCGGCGAAGCTGCGGACCTCGACGTTCGGATAATGTCCCAGGACTTCCTGGGCGATTTCTACGCGTTCGTCGACGCTGAAGAACGGTTTTTTGTTGCGGCTGTGCGCGATGCCCACGACGACTTTGTCGAACAGGGCGGCAGCGCGGCGCACCAGATCCTCGTGGCCGCGGGTTAGCGGGTCAAACGTGCCGGGGTAGACAGCGGTAATCATGGGGGCTCCGTATCCTCGTAACTTGCTTAAACCTTCCTCCGAACTGCGGATTATTGATCTATTTCTGCATTGCAGCAAATTGCACCAGTCCGTAGTGCACCGCCCCGGCCCGATCCTGACGCAATACCTCGAACTCGTCAGGGGGGGCCAGCACAGCCTCGGACTCTACGTAAACCAAGCCATCTTCGGCCAAAATGCCGGGTAATAATGGCCATAAACGGGGCAACCAGTCCTGATTGAACGGCGGGTCCAACAAAATCAGATCGAACCGCGACGCGTCCATACGCTGGACAACTTGTAGTGCCTCGCCTGCGTGAATGCGCACCGCGTCTGCCTTGAGCTTGTCGCGCAATGCCCGCAGCGCAGCAATGGCCGTACGGTCATTTTCGACCATTTGCACCTGCGTGGCGCCGCGCGACGCCGCCTCGAACCCCAGGGCGCCGCTGCCGGCGAACAAGTCCAGCACCCGTTTACCGGTGTAGTTTCCATCCCACAAATGGGTCAGCCAGTTAAACAGCGTTTCCCGCACGCGGTCTGGCGTGGGGCGCAGGCCCGGCACATCGGGCACGGCGATAGGCGTGCGCCGGTATTGTCCGGCAACGATACGGATGGGCTTATTGCCCGTATTTGGTTTTTTCAAGAAAGCGAACCTCCAGCGCGAATATAGCAGCCGGGTAGGGGAGTCGTGCTGCTGCACTGCGGGGAACGGAATATACTTTCACCCATGTTCCGTTTCTTCAAGAAAAAATCTCCGCCGCCTGCCGCGCCGGTGCAGCCCGACGCTGCCCCGCCCGCAGACGAGCCGCGCCTGGCCGACGAGCCCGCGCCCCAGCAGACCCCGGCCGAGCCTCCTGCTGTTCCTTCCTTGCCCGTTGCGCGTGCCAACGAGGCCACCAGAGACCAAGCGCCTGAACCCGGCGGTCACGCAGGCGATACGCCGTCCGCGGCGCCCGCGCCGGCCGAGCGTCCGCCCAGCGAGCCTGCGCCGGTGGCTTCGGCCCCCGCGCCGACCCACGCAGGCAGATCGTCCATGGCCGGTGCGCTCGCGGCCAGCTCGGTGACGACCCGGCCTGCTGCAGCGCCGGAAACCCGTCCCCCTGCTACACCAGCCAGCGCACCTGCATCCGCGCCACCAGCAGCACCGGTAGCGACGGCATCGCCGCAGTCGCCAGAGACTGCACCGGCCAGCGCGCCAGCATCCGCGCCACCAGCAGCACCGGTAGCGACGACGTCGCCGCAGTCACCAGAGGCTGCAGCGGCTGGCGCTCCTACGTCTGCACCGCCAGCATCAGTGGCGCCCGTGCCGGCGCAATCACCGGCGACTGCACCGGTCAACGCTTCTGCATCCGCGTGGCCAGCGGCGCCCGTAGCGACCACGTCGCCGGACTCCCCAGAGGCCGCACCGTCTAGCGCTCCTGCGCCTGCTCCTTCAGCGCCGCCCGTAGCGGCAGCACCGGCGCCTGCGTCGGTTTCGTCCAACACGCCTGCGCCAGCACCGGCACAAGCGTCAGCGTCTACATCGGCCACCGTTGCGACTTCTGCCCCAGCGTCGCCCGTAGCGACAACGCCGCCGCAAGCACCTGCCGCCGCAGCGCCTGCACCATCCACGCCGCCCGCCGAGCCCCCGGCCAAGAAAACCTCGTGGCTAGGCCGCCTCAAACAGGGCTTGGCACGCACGGGGCAAAGCCTGGGCGGCCTGTTTGTCGGCGTCAAAGTCGACGAAAACCTGTTCGAGGAACTCGAGTCCGCGCTGATCATGGCCGATGCCGGGCTGGAGGCGACCGAAAAACTCCTCACCGCACTGCGTGCCCGCGTACGCAAAGAACGCATCGAAGACCCGGCCCAAGTCAAAATCGCATTGCGCGCTTTGCTGGCCGATCATCTGCGCCCACTGGAGCGTACCTTTGACCTGCAAAAGGCCAAGCCGCTCGTCGTCATGATCGCTGGCGTCAACGGCGCAGGCAAAACCACCTCCATCGGCAAGCTGGCCCATACCTTCCAGCGCCAAGGCGCGAGCGTACTGTTGGCCGCGGGCGATACCTTCCGCGCCGCCGCGCGCGAGCAATTGATCGAATGGGGCAGCCGCAATAACGTCAGCGTCATTGCCCAAGAGGGCGGTGATCCCGCCGCCGTGGCATACGACGCCGTCAACGCTGGCCGCGCACGCGGCACAGGCGTGGTCATGGTCGATACCGCTGGCCGCCTGCCCACGCAGTTGCACCTGATGGAAGAGCTGAAAAAGATCCGTCGCGTCATTGGCAAAGCCGACAGCGCCGCCCCTCACGAAGTCCTGCTCGTGGTCGACGGCAACACCGGCCAAAACGTGCTGGCGCAAATCCGCGCCTTTGACGCCGCCATCAACCTGACGGGCCTGGTCGTCACCAAACTCGACGGCACCGCCAAGGGCGGCACGCTCGCCGCCGTTGCCGCAGGCAGCAACGGCGTGCGTCCGATCCCGGTTTACTGGATCGGCGTAGGCGAGGGCATGGAAGACCTGCAGCCTTTCGTCGCTGACGAGTTCGCTGGCGCGCTGTTGGCCGATTAAACGTCAGCGTCGCGTCCGCAACATCCCATGACACAGGGCCGCCGGTCTGCATCGACCGAGCGGCCCTGAAATTTTGACGCGATGCGGCCATCCCGCCGAAATCGCCTGACAGACCTTCTAATGAACAGACCCTCCGTATTACGGGAGGGTCTGTCAGCAATCAGGCGCCGGCTAGTCAACTGGCGACCTTCACGTCATTTCCAAAACGGCTTACTCGCCGCCAACTGATCGAATGCCGCTTGCGCTTCGACGGTCAGTTTTTCCAATCGAGCACTGATCCACCCCAACGCAAACCATGCTTGCGGATGCGTGCCAACGCAGGCCTGGTAATAATCTTTCGCCATTGCCAGATCGTTGATCTCACCCAACAGATCCTGCACCTGCGCCAACTGCTTGCGATAGCCGCGCAGCCGCACTTGCGGCAGCAGCGATTCCGCGAACGCCAGACCATAGCGCAGGCGTTTGCCGCGTTTGCGCAGATCATGGCGTGCCGGAATATCCAGCGCCGCAAAGTTCTTGCCTTGCTCGGCCACCTTGGTGTGCCAACGATGCAAACGCTTGGTCAGCAGCTTGCGCAACGTAGGCGGCTCGGTGTTCGACGTCATCGGAATAATCAGCGTAGGCGTTGCGGCAGCCGTGGGCGCAGTCCCATCCAGACTGAAACTCGGCTCGGGCGCAGCGTCAGAGGGCTCGGCCATCACAGGCAGGGCCGCCGGCGCTGGCGGCTGCACGTCCAGACTCCATTCCAGCGTATCCAGCAACCAGCCTTGAAAGGCCTTGCCCGACGCAATGCTCTGCGAATCCACATCCGGCGGCGGCACATCAAAATTGATGACCGGCATCCCGGCGCGTTGCAACACTGGCGTGACCGTTTCGTTCAACACATCCTGGTCGCGGTTTTGCCCAAACGCGGCAAATAGCGTACGCACGCCTTCCAACACGGGGGCGGGCGGTGGCGCAATCCAGCCGTCGAACAAACGCCAAACCGAACGCAAGCGACGCATGCCTACCCGCAACTGATGCACGTGTTCCGAGTTGCCGGCAGGATAGATCCCCAACGTATCCACCTCTGCCAACACAGCGGCGTTACGAGCAATCTGATCCAGACATTCTCCGGCGATGCGGCCCATCGCCTGAGGCGGCGTCATGCTGTCATCCAGCGATGCCGGCGCAGCGCCGCACGGCGCCCAAAAGCGCGCAATCGCTTTGCTGCGACGTTCTTGCAATGTATCGGCATCGCCCTTGGCATCCTGTTCCGCCAACTCGCGCGCCAGACCCGCGAGCGCATCGCCGCGTTCCGATTTACTGCGTGCATCCAGCACCAGGCCGTGACGCTGCTGCCAGCGGCGCGCTACCGAGAAAATAGCGGCAGGGCGGCCCGACACCAATTCAAATTCCAATTCCGAAATCGGCAGCTCCAGTGACGCGGCGCGCAACACGCCCGTGTCGTAGGCCAGCTCGATCGTGCCGTGGCGGCTGCGGACCTTGCGCAGCAGGCGCTGCACATCGGTCTCGTAGCGCAGGCCCAATTCGCCCTTCAGCGAGGACAGTGGACCTTCAAACTCGGTACCCGCATAGACCGACAAATCCAGTACCGGACCTGGGCGGGGATGATTGATCTCGACCCGTGTGATGGCATCCGCGCCAGGCATCTTGAGCGTCTGCACCCAATCCCGGCCCTCTTTGCGCAGCCGCAACGCAATACGCGCACGGGCCAATTCTCGGGTCGGAGTATCAAAATACAGGGCATGCAGCCGGATGCGCGTGGCGTCCTGTTGGCGGACCTCTTGTAAAACTGCCCGGCGCGCAGCGGCGGGGACGTGCAACTTCAATTCTTGTTCTGACATGGTCCGCGATCAGTACTTTGGGAATCGGGCATGTTACCTAACGCGACCTGAATTTTGATGACATGTCATAAATAATTCATCAATCGGCGCGAGCACTCTGTTTTCACCCAACGCAACGCAGTGGTTTGCCGCGATGGCCGTCCCTACCGTTGTTCAACTCGTCTGCGCAGGATTTTCAGTAAATTGACATATCGCTAAATTCCGATATAATCATCTCATGGACTTACTCGAAATATTCAAAGCCCTCTCGAACCGCACTCGTCTTGAGATCGTGCAGCGGTTAAAGGACCCCGTAAAGAACTTCCCCCCGCAGGACGAAGGGGACGTTCATACGGTAGGGGTCTGTGTCAGCAGTATCCAAGAGGGCATTGGTCTTTCGCAGTCCACGGTCTCTGACTATCTTGCCACTCTGCAAAGAGCTGGCTTGGTTGAAGTCCAACGCATTGGTCAGTGGACCTATTACAAGCGAAACGAAGAAGCCATCAGTACCCTCGCCGAACTCATCGGCAAAGACCTTTAAAAATTTTTATCCTTAAATATCGAAAAATCCCGATATCCCTTTTTATCGAAGTGAGATTCCAATGAAAGCAATCATCCTCAACACTTTTGGCGGTCCAGACGCATTTGAACTTGGTGAAGTGCCCAAACCAGTACCGGGGGCAGGGCAAGTGCTGGTTCGGGTTCACGCGACTTCCATCAACCCCTTGGACTATCAGGTCCGGCGCGGCGACTATCCCAGCCTGGTGCCACTGCCGGCCATTACCGGACACGATGTTTCCGGCGTGGTCGAAGAAATCGGAGCCGGTGTGACAGCCTTCGCCCCAGGCGACGAGGTTTGGTATACGCCACAGATCTTCGATGGTTCAGGCAGCTATGCCGAATACCACGTTGCTGCTGAAAACATCATCGCGAAGAAACCTGCTTCACTCAGTCACCTGGAAGCCGCGAGCCTGAGCCTCGTCGGAGGAACAGCATGGGAAGCGCTCGTCGTGCGCGCCGGACTACGCGTCGGGGAAAGCATTTTGGTGCATGGCGGAGCAGGAGGCGTAGGGCATGTGGCCATTCAACTGGCGAAGTCCATCGGTGCCAGAGTAATAACGACTGTGCGCGAGGAAAACTTCGAGTTCGCACGCCGCATGGGAGCCGACGTCGTCATCGACTACACGAACGAAGACTACGTCGAGGCTGTCATGCGTGAAACAGCGGGCCAGGGCGTCGACGTCGTTTTCGATACTATCGGCGGCGACACGCTTTCCCGCAGTCCGGATGTGCTGGCACAGCTCGGCCGGCTCGTTTCGATTGTCGATATCGCGCAACCGCAAAACCTCATTAACGCCTGGGGCAAGAACGCGAGTTATCACTTCGTGTTCACCAGACAGAATCGTGGCAAGCTCAATGAACTGAGCGCGTTGGTTGAGCGCGGCCAACTGCGGCCTCATGTCGGGGCGACATACTCATTAGCCGACATTCCTCTCGCTCATGCTCGCCTCGAGAGTCCTGATAACGGACTGCGCGGAAAAATCGCTATTGCTGTCATTCCGTCAGCGAATACGGACTGAACGTGACCGAAACCCGGCGAGCGTAAAACTGATGGCGATCAAGCTAGCTGCTGCGGCAGCTAGCTTGATTCGTCGACTTTTATCATGACCGGTGCGCCACTCCACAATGCCGTGTCGCCAGAGAATATCCGCGCTGAATAATAGTTTTAATCGCGCTACAAAATCCGTTTACGGGCCTGCGTAATAATGACTTCCGCGACAATCACCACCGCGAAAATTGCCGCCAGCACCAACGCCACACGATCCCACTGGAACAGATTCAACGCCGTATCCAGCGCCATCCCGATCCCGCCTGCGCCTACCAGACCGAGCACCGCCGATTCGCGCACATTGATATCCCAACGCAGCAACACAATCGACCAGAACGCCGGCCGGATCTGCGGCCAATAGCCGTACCACAGCACAGCGCCCGAGCTCGCGCCAGTCGCCGTCAACGCCTCTACCGGACCGCGTTGGGCTTCCTCTATCGCCTCGCCCACGAGTTTGCCCACAAACCCGATAGACCGAAACGCAATCGCCAGCGTACCCGCCAGTGCTCCGGGCCCGAATATCGCGATAAACAGCAGTGCCCACACCAGCGAATTCACCGAACGGCTCGACACCAGAATCAACCGCGCGAACTGATTGATCAGCCGATTCGGCGTCAGGTTGTTCGCCGCCAACAATCCCACAGGCACCGCCAATATCACCGACAGAATCGTGCCCAGCGTGGCAATGTGCAGCGTCTCCATCAACGCGCCATGCACGCCCTCTGGGTAATACGCCCAGTCGATCGGCCACATCCGGCCAAGCAGATCAGCCATCTGCTCCGGCGCGTCATACAGAAACTCGGGGATGACCTCGACGCTGCGCAGCGCTTGCACAATCGCCGCCACCACCACCAGATACAACGCAAAGCGCAGCAGCCGCTGCCCCATCGTGTACCGTTGCCATGTGCGCGGATACTCGCTCACCGTCAAACTCGTTGCGGAGGTATTCATGCATCCTCCTGCTGATTCAGCGGCTTTTTGCCCAACCCACGCGCCGCGCTAAAGCGACGTTGCAAAATCGTATCGAATCCCAAATTGTCCAAGAACACCGCACGCACAAACCGCGCCAGCACCTCGCCTATCATGATGATCACAATCAACGTAATCAAAATCGCCGCGACAAAGTCATAATCAAAACGTTGGAACGCCGAGAACAACGTCCCGCCGATCCCGCCTGCGCCCACGATCCCGACCATCGTCGAATTACGTAAATTCGAATCGAACTGATACGTCGCAAAACCAATAAAACGCGCAAACACCTGCGGCAGCACGCCAAACAAAATCACATTGGCAAACGACGCACCTGTCGCGCGTACCGCCTCGACCTGCTTGAGCGAGATCTCTTCGATAGACTCGGTAAAGAGCTTTCCAATAAACCCCACCGACGCCACCGCCAACGCCAAAATCCCCGCCAGCGCCCCAAAGCCCACGGCCTTGACGAACAAGATCGCCACAATCACCGGATGCAGCGAACGGCACAACGCCACGATGGCGCGGGCGGGCCAAGACGCCCACGACGGCATCAAATTTCGCGCACCCAACAACCCGATCGGCAAGGCAATGATGATCCCCAACACCGACGCCAACACCGCGATTTCCAGGCTTTCTGCGAGCCCTTGCCACAGCGTGTCAGGCTGTTGAATATGCGGAGGAAACATCCGCCCCAACAACGTCGCCGCATGGCCCAAGCCATTGTGAAAGCGTTCCAGACTGAAATCCAGTTGTCCCGCCGCATACAGCGCATACAAAAAAATCAGCAAAGCACTGAGCTTTGCCTGCCAAGACATCGCAAACGGACGGCGCTTTACTCCAGCCACGACTCGCCTCCGTAGATCGCCTTCAGCGTCGCGGTATCCAGGCCCTGGCCATCACCGTCATACACCACATGGCCGCCTGACATCCCCACGATACGGTTGGCATAACGCCGCGCCAACTCGACATCGTGAATATTCACCAGCACCGGGATGCCACTGGCATTGCCTTGTTCGGCCAACAGCTCCATGATCTCGACCGAGGTCTTCGGGTCCAACGACGATGTCGGCTCGTCGGCCAACAGCAACTGCGGCCGCTGCATCAACGCCCGCGCAATCCCCACGCGTTGCCGTTGTCCACCAGACAACGCATCGGCGCGTTGATCCCCAAAACCGCCCAGCCCCACGATATCCAGCAGCTGATAGGCCCGCTCGATATCATCCGGTTCGAACCGGCGCATCCAGGCCTTTAGCGCACTGCTATAGCCCAGACGCCCCGTCAGCAGGTTTTCCATCACCGTCAGGCGCTCGACCAGGTTGTATTCCTGGAACACCATGCCGATCCGGCGCCGCGCCTGGCGCAGCGCCGTGCCACGAATGCCGGCCAGATTCACCGTGCCCGCATCCGTCTGCAGCACGATCTCGCCGCGCGTCGGATCGATCAGCCGATTGATACAACGCAACAGCGTGCTCTTGCCCGTGCCTGACGGCCCGATGATGGCCGTCAGCCCCTGACCCTGCACATGCAGGTCGATGCCTTTCAGGACGGGTTGGCCGGCCCGGTATTCCTTGACCAGGCCGGTAATGCGTAAAGACGTGGACATGCTTACTGCTTACCTTTGCTTTTTGCGGCTTCTTTATCGTAGGCGGCGCGGTTAAAGCTCTCGCCACCGGCTTCGGCGACCTGGCGCACGATGGCCCAGTCTTTCTGGTACGTGACCGGATAGAAACGATCCGCGTCATCGAACGCCTTTTTCATTTCATCGGGGAACCGATAGTCGTAGAAGCACTTCAGCATCTTGTCGCGGAATGCCGGTTCCAGATCATGCGCGTACGAAAATGACGAGGTCGGGAATTTCTCGCTGGTGTAGATGATGCGGAAGTCGTCTTCCTTGATCTGGCCACGTTGCGCCATGCGATGGAACACATCCGACGCGACCGCGGCGGCGTCATAGTCGCCCGAGTTCACGCCCATCACGGACTGATCATGCTTGCCGGAGAAAATGACCTTGTAGTCCTTGTCCGGCGTCAGGCCTTCCTTGGGGAACAGGGCGACCGGCGCCATGTGGCCCGAGTTCGACGACGGCGAGGTGTGGGCGAGTTTCTTGCCCTTTAGATCCGACAGCTTTTGATAGGGGCTGTCTTTCTTGACGATGACAATCAGGTTATAGCCCTGGAAGCCATCGGCGTAGCCCTTGACGGCAAAGGGTACGGCGCCTGCGATGTTCACGGCGAATGCGGTGGGGCCCGTCGAAAAACCGCCTACGTGCAGGCGTCCCGAGCGCATGGCTTCGATTTCGGCGGCGTTGCTTTGCACTTGATAGAACACCACGCGCTTGCCCGTGCACTCGGCCAGGTAGTCGGTGAACGGCTTGAAGATATTCGCGTAGACCGCGGGGTCCTCGACCGGGGTGTAGGTGAACACCAGGGTGGATGGAGTCTTCTGTTTGGAAGCATCCGTGGGCGTGTCCGCGACGAGATCTTTATTCGCGTCGCAATACATTTGGTCGAGGTCGCCGCGGTTGGAGCAGGTGTCGGCATCCGCCGCGTAGGCGGCGTGAGTACCAAAGATCAAGGCCGCCGCGGCAGCCGTACGCAACAGGCGCAGAGCGTGCATGGTGTGTCTCCTGTGTATGTGTCTTGAAATATTGCTGTAGTGAGACATTCAAACACAAAAAAACGAACCTGATCAGCCGGGAAATCACCTACGTTTATTTGCGAAAATTGTTCGGGTGTTTTCGTTTTCTTCGGTTTTTGTTGTTTTGGGACGAGTGGGGTTGGAGTGAAGGAAATTACGGCCCGGCCACTCATGTAAATGGAGGTTCAGGGTAACTCCCTATTCGGATTTGAAATATTTAGATTCATTATTGGTAAAAAATTACAGTTAGTGCAGCGTGCTTTGGGAGGAGCTATGGCCGAGAGAGCCTTTGTTGGAGACAACGTTCGCTGCGTCGCCGCTCATGCGATATAGGTCGTCAAATACCTTTGCGTGGCTATGCGTCGTGATGTTTGCAGTGTTGCTTGGAAACTGTTCCAAGCAAAAAGCTGTGCCAACGCCGCCTGCGTCGAATTCGGTGAGTGCGACTTCCGCTCATGTTGCGTCCACTGTTGCGCCAGTCGTTGATCCATGGACGGTACAGGCTCCAGAGCCAGAGTTTTTTGTGCGGCCGGCGTCACTGAAGCAACGCGCATCACCCAATGGCACGGTGGTTGGAAGCCTAATGCGAGGGGTTTCAGTGAAAGTGTACGTGCGTCAGGGGGGCTGGGGGCGTATCACGCCGGATGGTGAGCCGGAACGTTGGGTATCAATGACGCATCTTTGTTCGGATAGGAATTGTGCTGTTTTGCAGAAAGATGCACCGAAGAAAAGCTCCGCGCAGCTACAACAAAGCACGCCCTCATCTCCTCGTATTAATCGCTTCACGTCAACGTATTCCGCAGGATGCCCTTGTTCATCCTCTAGCAATTGCATCGGGCCGAGAGGGGGCAGGTATTGCATCACGTCTGGAGGCAATAAGCGATATCGATAGGGATTTAGAAATTGAAATCGGCGACTTGCTATTAGAGAAAAAGAACCGAGGGAGTTAGTCCGGCCACGGTGAATTCAATTACGGACTATACATTTCACAGGAGAAGAAAATGTCGACTACCGGAGAGAAGCCGGGAAGAGGGACATACGTTTGTGTTAGCTGCGGGCAACGGATTTTTCTTGACGATAACTCTGATGTTTTGCCGCCATGCTCAAAATGTCATGGGACTGAGGAAATTGAGTCGTAGCTTTACTCTCGATAAGGATACCTGGACTCTGCATCCACCCCTCGTTTGAACGCAAACTTGTCAAAAGTCATGTTTAAATCGCCTGAACAAACACCGTTAGTCAGCACGAAGTCGATCATCGTCGCCTTGGCTCTAGCCATAATTGGCATTGTGCTTATTGTTCTCGGGAATGCAATCGATCTTAAATATTGGAAAATTGATTTTGGATCAAACATTGCTGGAGTTGGCGCTCTGTTTCTTGTTATTGGAATACTGCAGTGGTTCTTTGACAGATACGTCCGCTCGGCATTCTTTGCGGAAGTTCGAGAAGAAATCCTAGGGAGCACCCAGGCAGCCCAATCAGGGATTTGCGGCTTCTACGAAGACTCGAAATCCGTTAACTTCACTGAGTATTTTATTTCTTCGACGGATTTGACGATTGGTGTAAATTATTCCGGAAAATTGATTGACAACTGTATAAAACTTCTTGCTGAGCGAACAAGGAAAGGTAATAAAACTACCATTATTACGATAAAAACCGGAGGCTATGCTCAGAAATTTATCGAAGCGGACTATTCTCACGCTAATGTGGAAGACGGCCTCAGAAAGATCGACGATATAGTGAATAGCCTTGACTCGGAACGAAAGCTGATCCAAATTAAGCGCGTCTCGACTGTGCTGCGCTACTCCTTTGTTCACTTCGACAGTCGCATATGGATTGTGTTTGGGACGAATGGCCCGGGAAGGCGGGCGGTGCCGGGATTTTATGTGTCGAAGAGGACACCTTGGCATTCTCACTTTGAAGAAGACATTCGACTTCTTTTGGAACGAGTAGAATGAGTATGGCTGAAAATAATCTGGTTTTGGAATTAACAAACCTGCTTCAACGGTACTCGCGGATTGAGGTGGAGCAGACATTACGTGGGCTATCCACTATGGATCGCAACAGCGATGTCTGCACGATACTCGTGAATCAAGGTTTGCACAGTTTTCCCGACTACGTCTTTCGGGGCGAGAAGTACGTTTTTTATGAAGGTTCTGCTGATCTTTCCTCATCTGAAGCGCTTGCCGATTTTGCAAAGGAACGCTTGGAAGGCCTCGCTAAATTCCTAAAGCAAAGGAAGTGGTCAGAGGTGTATATAGTAATTTCTGGGCAAGCCGCTTTATGCATGCTGATCAAGCTTGCCGTTTATAGAATTACGCATATCGAAACTACAGATTGGGTCTTCGATGGCCGAGGGAATTACATTTCTCTAAAACTACCGCTCAGGTCGATCTTAACTTCCTCATCGACTTGAATTTCTCTGTCATATAGCGCAGATACTCGGAATGTCAGCATTGGCCAACCTCCGATCGGTGCAGTAAATCCCGGTGCATTGCGGTTGTGGGTCGAGAGCGGCCCTGCGCGAATGCCCGTTTTCCGTCAAGAGCGGCCAGTTGTCAACAGTCTCCTCGGATCGTTTCTCATCCTTTTTGACCAACCGCCGTAGAATCGAGACGAGCATTAAAGACGTCCGATAATCTAGAACTGCCAAACGGAATTCTTTATAACTTTAAAGCAAGGGTCGGGTAATGCAGCACATTTCCACTCAATATGCAGGACATCGTTTTGACTTCGAGCAGGTTAACGTCATCCTCGGAGCTAACGGCTCCGGTAAATCTAAGCTTCTAAATGAAATTAAGAATGGCGCACACGGACAGAATAACTGTAAGGTCGTGTACATAGAGGGCGGTCGAACGATAAAAATAGCGGACGTTTTAAAATTTGAAGTGCAAAACTTTAGAAACTATGATGTATTCGAAAAAATCGTATCTAACTACGAAGAGAAAAGGACCTTATCTCTTGCGGACAGATTGTTTGATGCATTAGTTGTTCTCGATAGGCGCGATGCGCAGATCAAGGCTGAACACTCAGACCTTGTGAGTCAATGGGTGGAAGGGGGACAGCAAGGGGAATGCCCAAAAAGACAACAACCACCTCTCGAGCGTCTATTCGAACTATTTAATGAAATTTTCCCTCTTATTTCGCTGAAATACGAATCCAATGCCAAGCGTCTTGTTGCGTCAAAAGGCGGAAATTCATACGGTCCCTCTGAGATGTCCGACGGCGAAAAACAAGTCTTCTCGATTTTGGCCGATTTATTAGAACTTACTCCGGAACATACCGTGATCATTGCGGATGAGCCAGAGCTTAACCTACACCCAGAGTTGGCTGAGCGACTATGGACACTGCTGGAAAACGAATTTCCCGAAAAGATATTTATCTATGCGACACACAGTATCAGTTTTGCGCTTCGCAATAACGTCCGTAAAGTGTGGATTATCAGCGCAGACGCAGCAAACATCGCCGAATTCACAGGCTTAAGCTCCCTTCCCAGAGCGGAAACTACGGCTTTGCTCGGTAGCCTCCCGGGTATTCTTTCAGCTAATCAAGTGATTGTTACTGAAGGGCACGAAAAGTCATTCGATGCGATATTTTATCGTTGGATCATGGGTGACAGCACAATTGAGATTTTTGCTGCTGGTGGGTGCTCCGATGTGGTTTCTATTGTTGACAAGAGCGGCGTCTGGGAGAAGATAACGTCGAGAATAGCGCTAGCGGGAATTATTGATTCCGATTATCGGGATGAAACATATCTGCATGAGCTGACATCAGCAAGTATTCATGTGCTGCCATTACATGAGGCTGAGGCCTATTTATGCGTCCCGGATATCATTGTGGCAGTAGCATCTAGGATAGGTTCAGTAGAGCCTCCACTTGCGAAGGAAGTAATCGTAGCCGCGATTCTCAAAGAGCTTGAAGACAGGAAGCTTATAATCGCCGCCCGACGAGTCTTTGCTGCCTCCCATATACGCCTGGGCCTCAGTCTCGATCGGAGTTTATTGAGTGCAGCCGGTAATCGGGAGCAATTGCTTCAGAAAATGCGAGAAGCGGCTGAAACGGAGATTGAAAAGGCGCACCAAAAACTTTCACCAGAGATAGTCGAAGGCCAACTGGATGCCGTAGTAGCAGAAATTGACGCAGTTATCGCCGCAACTGATATTGAGAGAGCACTAAGGTTATTGCCGGCTAAAGAGCTTGCTCACAAATTAGCGCCACGTGCGGGCTGCAAATCTGCTGCTGACCTGATGCGCTCGCTCCGTCATAACTTCAAGCCTGTCGACTTTAGCCTCACTGCAGAGTTGCGTCAGAAATTACGCTTAGCCTTGGTTTACACGGCTGAATGAGTGCCTTTGGTTAGTTGTCACATACTACGAACGGCAGCTAAGGGTCGAAAGCAGACACCCACTGACAGCTTGCGGCCAGGAGCGGTCACCCGGTGTGTCGCTAAGATTGACCATTCACAACCATGGATTTGAACCGTGTTGTCTGTATCCGAACTAATTCTTTCTAGCTATCAATTGGCAGCACAGCAGCAAGTTGCTATTACTCAAGCGTGGGTTCAAGGGTCACATCGCCTGGGCGGATCATTGTCTAAGTCTGGACTTCATACATCCATTCAACGAGTAGGCCGACTGGATGCTGTGCTCAGATGTATGGAAGATGAGTTAATAAGTGAGGTTTTGAGCGATGAGATACGCCCATGGGTCGCAGAGCCGCTGGGTTCGCTGTCCGAGATATGGATAGGGCAAGTTTATGAAATCATCCGCTTATCCCAAGAGCGCAAGCTAATTGCTGACAGTTCTTTTTTGAAGGCTTTAGCTCATGATTTCCGACTACTGCGAATCACAATGGAAAAGCATGAAATTGCGCAAGATCGAAGCCTATCTGAGCCAATAGCAATGTTTCGCGTACCTGCTAAAGAAAATGATGTGGACTACATGTACGACAAAAAAGACCCACAACGGTCGCATATCATGCCAACTGGAATTTCCCACCGAGGATCATTTCAATGGCTCGCTATAGATGTTTGCAACTCGCCGGCCCAACGGTGGCTTGAGCGCAGAGAACTATCTGACAGAGTACTGCAGTTATTGCTGGACGCTTAGATATTCTTTCTAGGCCCAATCTGGCATCCCTTCACTTCAGATACGGCCGACCGCTATGGGTCGAGAGCAGTCTTTCGAGACTGTCTGAATTCGACCTAAAGCAGACTGCAAACTATTAAGGTGTGACGCGAGAGGCAAGACTCGGCTTGCTGGGGCTGGCCCTCTCGATGGAAGGTTTAAGCTTCAGAGTCTCGAACTCAAAGTTTTGCTTTTGCCGATCGCGGCGGCCGCTTAGCGGGGGCCTTCGTTTCCCCGTTCTTGGCTTGCGGAGTATCGTTTTGGACAACTGGTGGGTCGGATTTCTTCTTTTTGAGAAGATGTCTCTTCTCTATATCGGCCAAGAATGCACTTCCCAGCGGGGTAATCGTGTATCGTCGATAGCGAACTCCGGCCACCTTCTCACTCACTGCCAACCCGTGGACCTGAAGCTTTGGACACACGTTGAAGAAGAAGAAGGACTCACTATCACTCCCACCAATCCGATTGGTGACTCCACTGATAAGCGTGTCCTTATTGCTATAGAAGATGCTCAGGAGATCAACTGTGGTCTCGGTTCCGTCTGCCAACTTCGCAGGGATCTTGATATCGATCGCTCCTAGAACTTCCCGGAGCTCTGCGAAAGTTTCAGCCTGCTTCGTAGATTGAGAGAATGTTCGCTTTTCAAGCTCCAGCATCGACTCCTTGAGCTGGCGGTTTTCTTCTGAAAGCTTGGAGATTTCTTCAAAGAGAGGCTTTGTGTCAACTACTTCGTCTGCTCGAACCCACCCTTTGAGCGATCTATTGGCTGCAAAGTCGGCTAGTGTTTCGTGAACGCATAGTTTTATGTCCTTGGGGTCATCGAAGAACGAAGAAATACTCCCTAGGACCTTTTGCCTAAAGAGGCCTAACTCCTTGGGGTTCTCCTTTTCCATAAATGTCGAGCCGTTCGAGCGAATCTTTGCCTCTAGGCAGTCATCCGTTATGACTACTGCAAAAAACGGCTTTCCTTGCTGTATCGCGTAGTCATACTCCAGTTCGGTATAGCTAATCCCAGAGCTAGGCTCGACCGATCCGTATCGCCCGCCAAGAATTAGCATGTAGACATCCGATTCGTCGATCCATTGCTTGATGGTTGCCATCTGCGAGCGGTCAGCGGATGTAAATAATTCCATTCCCGCCGGGATATGCCCAGCTTTCAAAATCGCACTCACTGCCGCCTGACGTTCTGGAAGCAGGTCTGTAAACGTGCTTGATATGAATACCTGTAGACGACGCTTCATTTGAGTCATGGACCTCGTGAAATTTAACTAGATTTAGACGACATGCAAAAATGCTCGTCGTTCTTGTAAGAATGAATTTATCCGTAATGATGAGAGTGAGCAATCGCAAGTAAATCTTTTAGGCAAACCTAAAAGATTGAAGCCTATTATGAGTGGTTAAAGAACCATGCTGGAATGACTGCTCACGGCCGAAAACGGACGTTTTCGAGTGACTGTTTTCGACCCAAAGCCGCCTGTCGGCTTTACGCAGAGGGAAAGCTCACCTATTTGTGCAGATCGGCAAGCAAAGCCCAACGCTCATGGTCTCGCCATTCGCCGTTTATGCAGAGATAGCTTGGCGAAAAGCCTTCATATTTGAAACCCACCCGACGCACAAGTGCGATCGAAGCTGCATTCCCAGGTTGGATGTTCGCCTCCAGCCGATGCAAGCCCAGTTCGCTGAACGCATAGTCCACAGTCGCTCGTAGCACCTGAGTCATCAACCCGGTCCGGGCGAAATCCTGCATCCCGTAGTACCCGAGATATGCACTCTGAAAAGCGCCTGCGACTATCTCGTTAATGTTTACTACGCCAATAACTTTCTTAGATGCCAATTCTCGCGCAATGAGACCGACGTTCGGTCCAGTGAGGCCACGGGAAAACCAATTATCGAATCCCGCCTTATCGGTAAAGGATGAGACCCAAGGTAAGTGGTAGTCCTGATTTGCTAAGTTAGCGGCAATTAATTCGGCGGCGTCAGTGGGAATCACTCGACGTATCTGAATCACGCTCATGGGCCTCCATCGTGTAAACATGGGCAGGCCTAGATTGTCGCCGATCTGACCTCTCCCAATCAATGTTCGCTTCTGGCCGATTCTGTTGAAAAACTCGATTGCTCGTCGCAATTTGTCGCGCTTGCAAGCCCGATGACCAGGCGGCTTTCGCCTTTTTTCGATTGGAACCGGGTACTGATGCCCGGTTGCCTTGTTAATCGGTGGGTTTCGCCTCAAGCGGGCGCACCTGTGCCCTGAACCGGTGGCCCCTGAGAGGTAAGCATCGCAAGACGACGTAGGTTCTGAACGGCTGCTGCGAGCGTGAATTCGTCTGCTGCACCAGTGAGTCCGCGCAACCGCAAGCGGTCAATCTTCAAAATACGTTTGAGATGTGCAAACAACACCTCGACTTTCTTTCGTTCGTGACGTGAGCGCTGGTATTGCACGGTGGCGCCGATACGCCTGGCTACGTCGCGTGCATCCTCGTAAATGCTGCGAGCGATCTTACGCATCGGCGTATTAGGGCAGCACCGCGGCTTCATAGCGCACGTACCGCAGTCCTTGTTGCTGGCCCGGTAGATTACGGTGCCTGCCCTGGTGACGTGAGTGCGCTCGATCTTAAATATGCGCCGCTCACTGCGCAGTGCATGCCCCTCGGGGCAACGATATTCGTTGGCCTCGCCATCCCATTGGAAGTCGCTGCTCGATAGACTGTCGTCCTTGCGCTGGGTTTTGTCCCAGACGGGGACGTGCGGCTCGATCCCCTTGTCTTGCACCATCCACGCCAGCATCGGAGCCGTGCCGTAAGCGGTATCGCCGATGAGCCGTTCAGGGGTGATGTCGAATCGTTCCTCGACACGATCCACCATCGTCTTGGTAGAGTCCACTTCTGCGGTGCGATGCGCAGGGGTAGCTTCGACGTCGAGGATCACGCCATGCTCAGTATCGATCAGATAGTTCGTCGAATAGGCGAAGAATGCGGGGCCGCCAGGGGCGGCTGTCCACCGTGACTGCGGATCGGTCAGCGAGATCCGCCGGGGAACGGTTTGCTCAAACGCTTCGTCGCCGAGCGCTTCGAGATACTCGCGCACGGCACGCGTGCTGAGTGCGGGGTTCGACCAGTCGGTGACCTCACTGGCAGGAACACCGCGCTGGCGGCTCGCATCAGCGGCCACGACGCTGGCGTCGACAGCGAAGCCTTCGCCTTTGACTAGGCCCGCAGCCATGCAACGACGGACCACTTCATCGAACAACCAGCGGAAGGTATCGCTGGCTCGGAAGCGTCCGTGTCGGTTCTTGGAGAAGGTCGAGTGATCGAGCACTGCATCCTCGAGGCTGAGACGACAGAACCATCGATAGGCAAGGTTCAGTTGAACCTCTTCGCACAGACGTCGCTCGGAGCGGATGCCGTAGCAATACCCAACGATCAGCATCCGGATCATGAGTTCGGGGTCAATGGAGGGGCGGCCCGTATGGCTGTAGTGCTCTGCCAGGTGTCGGTGGAGTTCACTCAGATCCAGGCAGCGATCGATGGCTCTCAGAAGGTGGGTCGGGGGAATGACGTCTTCAAGGTTGAAGGCGTAGAACAACCGCTCTTGTCCGCCCGCTTGATGACCCATCATGTCGGTGCTCTCTGAACTCGTTGGCGCTTTGCAAATTCTGCCAGACGACCGCGACCGCGGCGAGTTTTTCAACAGAATCGACCAGCAGCGGTCTTTCGTCGAGGCGCAGAGCGGACGCCGAGTCTCTTTACGTGGCATTGCACAAATTCGCGCAGTGCTAAGCCAAACTCTGCTTCGGGAGACATCGTGGCGACTGACGCTGAACAACGTAAAATGTCAGGTCTTCAGCCTCCACATGCTTCCTTTATGAACCTTGAACGACTTCGTCGCGAATTTCCCGACTTCGACATAACAACCCTGCCGCCCCTGCCCGAAGGGTATTTCGACGCATCGAGTTACATCGATGCAGCGCCTTCATTCGAGAACGAAGAGCGCGGCTTGAAAGTTTATGTCGACTACGCCAACTATGCCGACCGCGAATCCGGCAGGAGCCAGCGCTTCTGCGTTTCGCGCTACGACGAGGAAGCTGGCGACTTCGAGGACGTCGCCCTGTCGACTAACGATTGGGCCGAGGTCTTGCGCTTCCTGACCGCCTGAACGCCCTCGCCAGGGGCGATCGGTTTCCGCTCCGATCGTCGGATGATCGACCCCACGACCGCTTGCGCTCTCGCGGTCTTCGGTAGTTCGAAAACATGCGCAGCGCAGCCAGAGCATGGCAACGCTGCGGTTTCCAACCCTCACAGGGCCAGATAGAAATCCATCGGAATAAGCTCCACGGCCCATCCGCCTTCTTCACCCAGCGTGGCAGCCGGATGCATGGACGCAATGCGCAGTGCCTCCTCATGGCTATCCGCCTCAATAATGAACAAACCGCCCACCACTTCCTTCGACTCGGTGTAGGGCCCGTCGGTGATGCTCGTCTTGCCATTGCGTGGACGGAGCGTCTTCCAATTCTCGACATCACCTAGCGACGCAGAAACCAGGACCTTGCCGGTGGCGCGCATCTTCTCGTCCAAATCTGGACATTGGCTCACCAGTTTGTCTACATCATCTGGCGCCATCGCAGCAAATTTTTCGGGCGTGAAATAAGCCAGGCCGAGATATTTCATGGGAGATCCTTTTAGGGTTAATACGCTAACGACGAATCTGATGCTCGGAAATCGACATACTTCTGGGAAAAAATTTGTAGCGAACCTCGCCAGCCTATCTCATCCGTACATCCCTACCTTCACCCCAATCCCTCTGTCACTCCATCCGCCTCCCGTTTCAGCGCTGCAGCAATAGTCTTGCGACGCTCCGGACCCATGCGACCATAGTGCGCAGCGACGCTCAATGCAGCAACCGGCTGACGAGCGAGATAAATCGCAACACCGATGCCATACATCCCCTTGAGAAGATGCCCCGGGTTGAACGCATACCCCCGCTCGCGCGTGTCGGCCACCATCGCGCGCAGCTTGTCCACATCCAGGCTGGGATAGGGCCGCAGGCGCCCCTGAATGCGGCGTAGCACGTTCTCAACCTCTCCGTCGTCGA
The DNA here is from genome assembly GCF_054781015.1 of Bordetella muralis. Taxonomy (NCBI): domain Bacteria; kingdom Pseudomonadati; phylum Pseudomonadota; class Betaproteobacteria; order Burkholderiales; family Alcaligenaceae; genus Bordetella; species Bordetella muralis. Next base: position 145,968 of record NZ_BAAGVF010000002.1, read on the forward strand.
ACGCAGCCAATAGCGCCAGACTGCCCGAACCCACACCCAATGGCCGGCGGGTGCCGATGTTCTGGGTTAGCACTTTGACTGGAAAGGAGCCTTCTTTGCGGTCTATACAGACGGCATCCAGCCCGCTGCGTATCGTCAGCATGACGGTGTCGCCGGTGCTATGAGCCAGCCGCTCCAGCGCCGGCCGGGTGACGGCCTGGATGTCCAGGCGATTGGCGGCGCGTTCACCCAAGGACAGAAATTCCAACCCCAGGTAATAAACGCGGCTACCCGCAGCCTGCTCGATAAAACCCTCAGCGCTCAGCGTTTTTAGAAAACGATGTAGCGTCCCTTTGCTCAGCCCGCTCTGCGCCTGCAGGTCGGAAAACCGCATGCCGCTCGATGACGAGCTGTAGGAAAGGATGCGCAGAATCTCCAGCGCGCGCCTGACGCTTTGCACGGTATCGCCGCTGGCCCGCGGGGTGCCGTTGTCCTCCATTACTGTCTCCTGCCTCGTCGTTGTGCTGGCGTGCCACCCGGCGCGCCGCTTTTTTCTGACTGCTGGTACTAGTGTTCCGTAGTGCGGAACTTTTTACAGGTATCCGCGATTTTGCCCCGTTTCGTTTCTATAGTCCAAACCCAACCCCGGCGGTGTCACCGCGTTCGGGAGGAGGCAAAGACATGATCGACATCGCGAACTCATACCAATGCAGTCCCGCGCTGTGGCGCGACAGAGTGGATCCGGCGTTCCTGCGCGAGCTGCGGCGCGTGGTGGCCGATACCGTGCTGCCCGAGGCCGAGGCCATCGACCGGCAGGACGTGTACCCCGTGCACATCATCAAGACCATGGCGCGCCACGGCTATACCAGCCTGACGCTGCCGCGCGAATGGGGCGGCAGCGCGGCCCCATACGGACACTGCGCCGCAGTGTTCGAGGAGGCCTCGTACGGCAGCGCAGCGGTGGGGATCAGCCTGATCACCATTTTGCAGGCGCAGACTTTGATCAACCAGTTCGGCGCCGAGTCGCTAAAGGCAGCGGTGCTGCCGGAATTCGCCCAGGGCCTGATCACCGCCTACGCGCTCACAGAGGCGAATCATGGCAGCGATATCCGCAGCCTGGATACAAAGGCGCAACGCGGCGCGAGCGGATGGACGTTGAATGGCCGCAAGTCGTTCATCACCTCGGGTTCGGCGGCCGAGGCCTATATCGTCCTGGCCGAGACGGATCATGGCGTGTCCACATTTTTCGTGCGTCGGGACATGCCCGGGGTGTCAACGTTCAACGGCCCGACATCCGGCACATTCGGCCTGCGCAACGGTCCGCACGTGGATCTGATCCTGGACGGCGTGGTCCTGCCCGACGATCATCTGATCGGCGTCGAAGGCAAGGGCGTGCGCCAGGCTGTGACTACGTTGGATTTTTCGCGCACGATGGCCGGTGCCATCAGCCTGGGCATCGCCCGCGCCGCGTTCGACAACGCGCTGGCCTATGCGGCCGGACGCGAGGCGTTCGACCAAAAGGTCCTGGGTTTCCAAGGCATTCAGTGGTATTTCGCTGACCTGGCGACCCAGATCGACGCTGCCCGCTTGCTGGTGTACGAGGCCTGCGCGGCATTGGACGAACACCGCGAGATCGCGCGCTATGCCAGCGAGGCGAAGCTCGCAGCCAGCCAAGTCGCTACGCGCGCGGCCGAGCAGGCGATTCAAATCTGCGGCGCTTATGGCGTGACCGAACACGCGCCGTTCGGCCGTTATCTGCGCGACGCCAAGGCCTATGAGATCGCCGGCGGCTCGTCCGAAATTCTCAAGAACACCATCGGCAAGCAATTGCTCGCCTTTGCCGCCAACCATCTGTCCGGACCCAAGAAGACGTGATCACCCACCGCCTGTATAGCCTGGCCGACAGCCAGCCCGACGCCATTGCGCTCGTTTTTGAAGCCCGCCAGTACCGCTACCGGGAACTGGCGGACATGGTCAGCGCCATGGCGGTACGCCTTCACGACGCCGGGGTGCGGCCGGGCGATCATGTCGCGCTGATGTGCGGCAACCGCCCGGCCTTTCTAGCCTGCTGGTTCGCGCTGAGCGAGCTGGGCGCGGTGAGCGTGCCGCTGAACACTGGATTGGTGGGCGAGGGGTTTTGCTACTCGCTGGCCAAGAGCGAATCGCGCCTGCTGATCATCGAGCCCGAGCTGCTGACGCTACGCCGTGACACGCTGGCGAATATGGATGGCGCACCGCCGGTGATGGAGATCGACGCCGCGATGGATCTGCCTCCGGCTGAATCACCGCCGCGCTGGGCCGGGCCGCAGCGCGGCGCAGGCGACGTGAACAGCATTCTGTTCACGTCGGGCACGACCGGCTTGCCTAAAGGTGTGACGCTGCCGCACGGCGCTTATGAGGCTGCCAGCGACGACATGATGCAATCGTTGGAACTGACCCGCGCCGATCGCATCCTCGTGTTCCTGCCGCTGTTCCACGCCAATCCGCAGATGTACGCAGTGGCCTCGGTGCTGGGTTGCGGCGCCACTTTGGTGTTGTTGCGGAATTTCTCTGCCAGTCGCTTCTTTGACGAAGCGATAGCGCATCGCGCTACTGGTTTCACCTATGTAGGTACGGTGCTGTCGATCCTGGACAAGCACTATCCCGAACCGCGCCGCGATCACACCCTGCGCTGGTGCGTAGGTGGTGGCGCGCCGGCCCGTGTGTGGGAGGCGATCGAATCGCGCTTTGGCATCTCGGTGCGCGAGCTGTACGGTATGACGGAAACCGGCGGCTGGGTATCGATGAATACGCCTCAGCGCGCACGCTTCGGCTCGGTGGGATATGCACGCGAGGGCATCGAGTTGGCCGTGGTGGACGATGCTGGCGCGCCGGTGGCCACCGGCGTCAAGGGCGAAATCGTGGCGCGCTCCAAACGCCCGCACGTGTTCTTCTCTGAGTACTGGCGCAATCCCGAGGCCACGGCCGGCACGCTCAAACAGGGCTGGCTGCACACTGGCGACCGCGGCTATCTGGACGAGGATGGCTTCCTGTATTTCGACGGACGCCAAAAGGAATTGATCCGGCGCGGCGGCGAAATGATTGCGCCCACCGAGATAGAGCAACAGTTGCTCAAGCACGAGCAGGTGCGCGATTGCGCGGTGGTGGGCGTGCCCGACGACATCATGGGCGAGGAGGTACATGCATACGTGGTGCTGCAAGGCGAGCCTGATGCCAAGGCTCTGCAGGCCTTCCTACAGGCGCGCCTGCCGGCCTATATGGCGCCGCGCTATTTCTCGTTCGTGCCCGTCATTCCCAAAACCGAAACCCAGAAAATCAAGCGTCATCTGCTGGCCGACCTGCCGACGCAAATGGTGGATCTGAGCGTGACGCGACGCTGATCTCTGCATCGATAACACAGGAGACACATCATGACCCGACGATGGAAACAACGGCCCCCTGGTTCAAACTGGGGCGATTTCGGTGATGACGACCAACTGGGCCGGCTCAATCTGCTGACCCCCGAGAAAGTGCGCGAGGCCGTGGCCGAGGTGCAGGAGGGCATTGTGTTCAGCCTGAGCCTGCCGCTGGATCTGCCGGGTGGCAATGTACTGAACCCGGCGCGCCATCCTCCGCGTCTGATGCCGACCCGGCGCGACGACAAGCCCATGTACCTGCACGCCTTTCAGCACGACCATAACACCACCGACGTGGCGTGCGACGACATGGTGGCCATGAGTCTGCAGTACTCGACGCAATGGGATGCGTTGTCGCACATCGGTTCGCATTTCGATGCCGATGGCGATGGGGTTGCCGAGATCGTGTTCTACAACGGCTACACCGGCAAGCAGAATTTCTCGCATCAACACGAAGACCGCGACAGCCCATCGCGCGCGCATCGCCTGGGCATCGAGCACATGGCGGCCAAAGGTGTACAGGGTCGTGGCGTGCTGCTCGACCTGCGGCGCCATTTCGGCGACGAGCGCAAGCGCGTTGGCTACGACGATCTGATGCGCGTGATCGAACACGACCGCGTCGAGGTGCGCAGGGGCGACATGTTGTGCCTGCATACCGGTTTTGCCGATGTAGTGCTGGGCATGGGGGGCAAGCCCGACGCGCAGCGGCTGGCGCGCTCATGCGCCGTGCTCGATGGTTCAGACAGCCGACTGCTGGACTGGATCGACGATAGTGGCATCGCTGCGCTGATCGCCGACAACTATGCGGTCGAGGATCGACCCTACGATTTCAAGGGCGATGGCTGCCATGCGCTGTTGCCGTTGCACGAGCGTTGCCTGTTCAAGTTGGGCCTGCATCTGGGTGAACTGTGGCATCTGACCCCGCTGGCCGAATGGCTGGCGCGGCACGAGCGTCATGCATTTCTGCTGACCGCGCCGCCGCTGCATCTGCCCGGCGCGGTGGGCTCGCCGCTGAACCCGATCGCTACCGTATAGCAGCCTGCCATGCCATCGGAAATTCAGAAGACTGATGGCATGGCAGGGCACAAGACTCCGCGCATCGTATAAGAACGACGATTTCTAAAAAGGAGAGAGACATGAAACAGCTAATCGGAATCCTGCGTGCCACATTGTTGTGCGGCGCCGCTGCGCTTGCTGTGAGTAGCAACGCAGTCGCTCAAGCTAATACCTGGCCGTCAAAGCCCATTCGCCTACTGGTAGGCTTTGCCCCAGGCGGGCCGACCGACAATGTGGCACGCATCCTGGCCGAGAAAATGGGCAGCGAGCTGGGCCAGCCGGTCATCGTCGAGAACAAGGCAGGCGCGGCAGGCAATATCGCCGCCACCGCACTGACACAGGCCCCCGCTGATGGCTACACGCTGCTCTACAACACCTCGTCCATCGTCATCGCGCCCTGGGTCTATCAGTCGCCTGGCTTCGATCCCCTTAAGGATTTCGCGCCGGCAGGCCTGACAGCGGCGGTGCCGCTGGTGCTGGCGGTAAACATGCAGGTGCCGGCCCAGAGCCCCAAGGCCCTGGTCGAAATGATCCAAGCCGCGCCGGGCAAATACAACTATGCGTCCTCGGGCGTGGGCGCCATCGAACATCTGACCGCCGCACAGCTCTTGAGCATGTTGGATCTGAAAGCGACTCACGTGGCCTACAAAGGCACAGCGCCGGCCCAGGTGGACCTGATTGCAGGCGCTACGCAGTTCACCACCACCACGCTGAATACGGTGATTTCGCCAGTGCAGGCGGGCAAGCTGCGCGCGCTGGCCATCACCAGCAAAGAACGCTGGTCGGGCATGCCCGACGTGCCGACTGTGGCGGAAACCCTGATCCCGGGTTTCGAGAGCCTGGCCTGGCAGGGCATCGTGGCGCCGGCCGGCACGCCCGAGCCGGTGCTGGCGAAGATCAACACCGCTATCAACAATGCGCTGGCTTCGCCTGAGGTGCGGCAAAAACTGGACCAGCAGGGCACCATCGTACTGGGCGGTTCGATTGAAAAGTACCGCGCCTATATCAAGTCGGAATACGATCGTTGGGGCAAGGTGGTGGAGCAGGCGGGCGCACGCATCGAGTAGGCGGCAAAGGCGCAGTCCTGTGGCAGGATGCCGAACACTGGTTCGGACTGGCGAAGGCGCCTATGGTCTCCGGTTCTCCTGCCTGCGGCGACCCCGCGAACAGCCCTCCTAACCTGTCTGTAAGCGATATACGTTCGTTATCGGTGAGTCGCTATTTGCTATTAGACGGCGGTTCAGCGCAACTGCAATATACGTTCGTAGCAAAGCCTACGAGCCGGTATCGGCGGCCTTGGCCGATGCGGACAGAGCGCAACAACCGGCCTTTCTCAGTAGCACTAAGAACGCAAAAAAATAGACGGAGACAGAAATGAACTTTCACATAAAGGCGAGGGCGGCTGCCCTGGCCGCGTGTCTTTCGATGACGGCGTCTGTAGTGGCCCAATCCTCCAATACCGTAAATATCGGTGTACTGACCGATATGTCGGGCCTCTACTCTGAAATCGGTGGACGCGGTTCGGTAGTTGCGGCGCAAATGGCTGTAGAAGATTTCGGCGGCGAGATCTTTGGGCGGCCCATCAAGGTTTTGTCGGCGGATCACTTGAACAAGCCGGACATCGCTGCGTCCCGAGTCAGAGAATGGGTGGATCGAGACGGCGTGGTCATGGTCACCGATGTGCTGGGGTCAGCTACCGGTATCGCTGTTCAGAACCTGCTTGCCGACAAGAACTTTATTGTGATGAATACTGGTTCGGCAACATCGGCAATAACCAATAAAGAATGCTCGCCATATAGCACGCATTGGTCATACGATACTCAAGCTATCGCTGCTTCGAGTGCGGCGGCAATCTTAGCGGAGCAGGGCGATACGTGGTTTTTCATCACTGCGGATTATGCCTTTGGCCATATGCTTGAAGCGGATGCTACCAAGGTTCTCTTAAAGGGCGGCGGGAAAGTGGTAGGCACATTACGGCACCCGCTAAACGACAGTGACTTTTCCTCGTACATTCTGCAAGGGCAAGCCTCCGGTGCAAAAGTCATCGTTCTCGCGAACACGGGAGGCGATGCTACCAATGCTATTCGGCAGGCGACGGAGTTTGGGGTCATTGAGGCGGGCCAGAAGGTCATGCCCCTGCTGATTTTTGACACCGACATTAAGGGGTTGGGATTAAACGTCGTAAAGGGGGTGAAGTACACGACCGGATTCTATTGGGATTTTGACGAGCGCACTAGGAAATGGTCCGAGCGGTTCTTCGCTAAGCACAAGACTCAGGCAAGCATGGTGCAGGCGGCCACCTATTCGGCGACGATGAACTATCTCAAAGCAGCCAAGGCGGTCGGCAGCTTCGACCGCGACAAGATTATGGCAAAGCTGCGAGAGGCACCTATTGACGACATGTTCGCTCGTAACGCCGTGTTGCGGGAGGACGGTCTTCTTGTCCATGACATGTATATGGCGCAGGTCAAGTCGCCTACCGAGTCCACAGGAGAATGGGATATTGCCAAGGTCATCAAGGTGATTCCCGGGAAAGACGCGTTTGCCCCGATTTCGGAAAGTGAATGCCCCTATTTGAAGCGCTAAGTGAGGCCCTTCTTGCGCAGCCAGGACGTTCGGCTGAAGCCGGTTTCTATGAAAAAAGCACTGAGTATCATCGGATAGCGGAGGTGACGCGTGACACTGGCAGCTAACTATATTGAAGGAAAATGGGAGAAGGGGAGCGATACGCTCATCAGCGTAAATGCGGCATGCCCGGACGACGTGATCGGGCACTATGCAAGCGCGGGGCCAATTCTGGCTGCTGCCGCGATCTCGGCGGCTCGGACCGCCGCGACCGCTTGGGAGAGCACAACCACGCAGATACGAAGTGATCTGCTGTACAGCATCGCGGATGAACTGTTGGTTCACAAAGATGCGTTGGCAGCACTCATTACCCGAGAGGCGGGGAAGACGCGGGCCGATGCGCTTGCTGAGGTGGTACGGTCGGCACATGTCTTTCGTTTCTTCGCTGGCGAGGCGGTGCGCTATGGTGGGGAGAATCTCTCATCTGTGAGGCCCAACGTTGGCGTACAAATCAGCCGGCATCCGATTGGAGTGATCAGTCTTATCACGCCTTGGAATTTTCCGTTAGCGATCGCAGCTTGGAAAATGGCGCCTGCCATGGCATTCGGCAATACGTTGGTTCTCAAGCCGTCTGAGTTGACGCCGGCTGTGGCTTGCGAATTGTTTCGTTTATTAGAGCGAGTAGGTACGCCTGCCGGTGTGGCCAATCTGGTGAACGGTGAGGGCGCCGAACTCGGCCCCGCTCTGCTCGAAGGCGTGGACGCAGTGAGTTTTACCGGGAGCGTAGCGACTGGTAGACGAATCGCGGCGCTTGCTTCACAGCATATGCTTCGGACCCAGTTAGAGATGGGCGGGAAGAACCCGCTAGTTGTACTTGACGACGCAGATCTCAACGTCGCGGTCGAATGCGCGCTGAATGGTGCGTTCTTTTCGGCTGGGCAGCGTTGTACGGCATCGAGCCGGCTTATCGTGGCAGAGGGCATTCATGATCGATTCGTGGCTGCGCTCGTGGCTCGGATGCGTCAATTGGTGGTGGGCAGGCCACAAGATCCCGATACGCAGATTGGGCCGCTGATTAGCCGTGCGCAACTGGACAAGGTTCTCGGCTATATTGAATTGGCGAAATCAGAAGGTGCCGTACTAACGGAAGGGGGCGACTCGCTGGACATCGACGGCGGCTACTTTCTGCGACCGGCACTTTTAACCGAAACGACACCGCAGATGAGAGTCAACCAGGAGGAAATTTTTGGCCCCGTCGCATCGGTAATTCGCGTTTCTGACTATGAGGAAGCGCTCGCCGTGGCGAACTGCACACCCTATGGACTTTCGTCGGGGATATGCACGACATCTCACAGCAAGGCTCAGCACTTCCGACTGCACGTGCGCAGCGGATTGACAATGGTTAATCTTCCAACAGCCGGGCTCGACTACCACGTACCTTTCGGTGGAACGAAGTCCTCGAGCTTCGGACCCCGCGAACAGGGTACATATGCGGTTGACTTTTATACATCATTGAAAACCGCGTACGTGGGGTATTGAAACCCTGTCGCGTACGTATGCCTCATAAGGAGACAAGTGGTGGACAGAATCGGATTTATTGGCTTAGGCCGTATGGGAAAATCGATGGCGCTGAACTTGCGCAAAGCAGGTTTTGACCTGGTGGTTTTCGATATCAATAAGACAGCAGTCACCGAGCTGGCCGATGCTGGCGCGGCAGCCGGTGCTGACGTCGAAAGTCTGGCTCGTCAATGTAGCATCATCATTACGATGCTGCCGTCCTCTAAAGAAGTCGAACAGATCATGCTGGGCGAGGGGGGCGTATTGGCGTGTGCTGGGGCGGGTACAGTGGTGATGGACATGAGCACCATTGATCCGTTGGCCACCGACAAGTTGCACGCACTTGCTGCTGCTGCGGGTTTGAGTTGGGTCGATGCGCCAGTCGGACGCCTGGCCGAGCACGCCGATCGAGGTGAGTCCCTGATCATGGTCGGCGCGAGCGAAGACGATTTCAGGCGGGTAAAACCGCTGTTGGATGCGATGGGTACCACGATCTATCACTGCGGTCCTGTGGGAACAGGCGGACGTACAAAACTGGTCAACAACTATCTGGCGGTTTCACTTTGCCAAATCAACGGCGAGGCTTTAGCTTTGTCGCAGCGATTTGGCCTGGACATCACTAAGACATTGCAGGTTCTGTATGGGACCTCGGCGACAAATGGTCAGTTGCGTATGAATTTTCCCCACAAGGTGCTGGTAGGTCAGAATGAACCGGGCTTCACCATTGATTTGGCTCACAAGGATATGTCTCTGGTGGTGAACGCTGCGCATGCGTCCAAAGTGCCCATGCCAGTAGCCGCTGCAGTGCACGAGTCATTCAGTTTGGCGAGAGCGGCAGATTTCGGCGGGCAAGATTTCTCCTGCATCGCAGACGCAATATGCCAATTAGCAAATATCGAGAAACCGCGCGTCCCTTCTAACTGGAGCCCTGACTGATAGACCTCGCCCCGATCCTCGCTCGTTCCCGAGCGCGGATCTTTACAGCCGTCGAAAAAACGCGTTAAGCATGGCTGCCGTCTTCCATTTCACCTTCAGCTCGTCGAGCAACCAAGTCCGCTACTTCTTGAATGCGTAATCGTATTTCGGCTGCCAAGCGGTGCTTGCGTGATTCTGGCAAGAGTGGGGTGGCAGCGCCGAGACTTATCGACGCTATAACAGAGCGCGACGCTTTGAACGCGAACCCAAGTCCTGAAACGCCCTGCGTCGTGATGTCTTGAATTTGGGAATAGCCATGTTCCCGCGTTCGCTGAACTGCTGCGTTTAGTGTCGGCCATGACAGGCCGGCACGCTCGTAGGCTTGCCTGTTGCGGTCATAGACATCGCTAATCTCTCTGTCTTCCAGGTTGGCCAGCATCGCCAGTCCACCGGCACCGATACCCAGCAAACGTCGTCCTCCGACCTCGATCGAGAAAAACTTGCGGTTTTGTCCTCCCGCCTCCCTATGCAGGCACACGCCGTAATCTCCCTCTCTGACCTGCAGGAATATCTCTTCTTGGGTGATACGGGCGAGGCGCTGCATGAGACTGCGAAAATGGCTGACAAGTGGCACGCGCGACATTGACCATAAGCCCAACTGCATGGCTTCGACGTCGAGCCGGTACGCTTTGGTGACCATATCTTTGTCGGCAAAACGTTCATCAACTAAGCACGCCAACAGCCTGTGTGCGGTGCTGGGCTCTAGCCCCGTGACCTGAACAATCTCAGTGAGCTTGATGCCGTCTTTATGGCGCTCTCCGAGAAGCCTTAGCAGCTGAAGGATTCTGCGCGCACTTTGGGTACCGCTGATATTGATGCGATCTTCCATGATGTGGAAATTTATTGAATTAAGAGAGGCGTGATGGTTATCGCTGTCCTAGATTGCGGTTTTTCAGCCAAAGTGAGAACGACGAAATCTCACGATAAGCCGACGCTGACTAGATAATCGGCCTAAAGTCGACAGGAGACAAGCAGTGCTAGGAAAATTGATGTGGGCTGCGGCCCTTTGCACGTTGTCTGTGGGTGCCGCGATTGCGCAGCCCTTTCCCAATCGTTCTGTGACGATTGTTGTTCCATATAGCGCCGGCGGCGCATCTGATGGCCTTGCGCGTCAGATCGCCGAGAAAATGCGGGTCCAACTCCACCAACCCGTGATTGTGGAAAATCGTCCCGGCGCTGGCACTACCATCGCCTCATCGTACGTGGCCCGGGCCAAGCCAGATGGCTATACGGTGTTGTTCGCCGCCTCATCCTTCGGTGTTGCCCCTGCGCTCTACAAAAATGCGGGCTATGACCCAATAAAGGACTTTCATCCTTTGTCTTTGCTAGCCTCGGTCACGCATGTACTGGCGGTCAATCCTGCCGTGCCTGTGCAAAGCGTGAGCGAATTTGTGGAATGGGTGAAGCACCATCCCGGAAACGTAAACTACGCGTCCGTTGGCGTGGGTACCACTACGCATCTGGAGGCGGAGCTGTTCAAAAAAATGGCCGGCATCAATATGGTGCAAGTTCCCTATAAGGGCAGTCAGGCAGCACTCCCTGACCTCGTCGCTGGGCGTGTGCAGGCCATGTTCGATGCCTACGCCACGGCGGCGCCGCTTGCCAAAGAAGGCCGTATAAGGATACTTGGTGTAACTACTGAGCGGCCATCCATGGCTGCTCCTGATATACCGACTATCGCGGCACAGGGAGTACCGGGTTTTGATGTGATGACCTGGATGGGGTTGTTGGTCCCGGCTGGTACTCCGCAGGACGCGGTTCAAACGCTAAGCGGCGCGGTCGATGCCGCGTTGGCCGACCCAGCCGTGCGCACGAGCTTGGAGGGGTTGGGCTTTGAGGTGATCGGCTACGGGCCTCAACGATTTGCTGACTACCTTGCGCAGGACGTCAACAAGTGGTCCGCATTTATTCGCGAAGAACAAATCGTCGTCGAATGACGGCCGAAGGATCATTGGTATGAAACTCGTTTCGTATTTTTGGCAGGGTGGAGAATCTTGGGGGGCCGTCGTCGATGGCTCGGTAAGAGACTTGGCGAGAGTTAGCGGGATTGCGACGCTGGCGGAATTTCTGGGTAGCGACCACTTCGCGGAGAGAGAGGCGCTCGCGGCGCGCGCGCCCGTCGTCGCTCCCTTCGAGCAGATGACGCTGCTGCCTGTCATCCCCCGTCCGGAGAAAATCGTTTGCGTGGTGCGCAATTATCTTGACCACCATCGCGAAGTCGTCGCTGTTGGGCTGGACTTGTCCTTGAGCGAGCAGCCGCCGATATTCATCAGAGTATGGCGTTCGCAATGCGCGCACAACGCTCCGATCATTCGTCCGGCAGTCTCCGACTCGCTGGATTGGGAGGGCGAACTGGCCGTCGTGATAGGCCGCGGTGGACGCGACATTCCTGAAGCCCAGGCCCACGAACATGTAGCCGGCTATGCCTGCTACAACGACGCCAGTGTGCGTGAATGGCAGTTTCATGCCAAACAAATCGCGGCAGGCAAGAATTTCGAATCAACGGGGGCCTTTGGTCCATGGATGGTGACGGCTGACGAGATTCCGTTCGGCACGAAACTTAAACTACAAACACAAGTAAACGGCAGGACGGTTCAGTCCAGCGATACTAGCCATATGATTTTCGGTGTGGCTAAACTGATCAACTACGCATCGACATTGTTCACGTTGAGCCCTGGTGACGTGTTGGTGACGGGGACCCCGGCTGGTGTGGGATACAGCAACCAACCGCCCACATATCTGCAGCCCGGCGATGTCTGCGAAGTTAGTATCGAGCGTGTTGGCACGCTTCGTAACGTAGTTGCTGCGCAGCCCGTCGCGCGTGACTGACCGATTGACTCGGACGCTGCTATGTCTCTGCTAGCCAATGTTCTATCTCTAGCCGATTTCGAGGCGGTTGCGCGCAGGCGACTGCCTTCGCCTTTGTTTGGTTACGTCTCCGGCGATTGCGAGGACGGCCAATCGAGGCGCGGGAATCGCTTGTCGTTTCGCGATTACGAATTCAGGCCCCGGGTTCTGGTGGATGTGTCCAACCGGGATCAGGGGATTACTCTATTCGGACGAGAATACGCTTCGCCGTTCGGCGTAGCACCCATGGGGATCGCAGCGCTCACGGCGTATCGGGGAGACCTCGTACTAGCCAACGCGGCGGCTAAAGCGAAAGTACCGGCCATCATGAGTGGATGGTCTCTAATACCGTTAGAAACGATAGCGAGCATCGCTCCGGCGACATGGTTCCAGGCCTATCTGCCGCGCAATCCCAAGCATAGCGCAGCATTGATTGATCGGGTCGCTGCGGCCGGGCTACAGACGCTCGTCATTACCGTAGATACGCCGTCGCCAGCCAATCGAGAGAATAATGTCCGTGCTGGCTTTTCCTCGCCACTGCGGCCGAGTATGCGGCTCGCCTGGCAGGGCATCTCGCATCCGAGATGGCTGTTCTCGGTGTTTCTCAAAACTCTGATTAGGCATGGCCTGCCTCATTTTGAGAACTGGCATGGTGGACGAGGTACGCCGATGTTCTCGTCAAAGCTGAATACCGATATTGCGCAGCGCGGTCATCTTACGTGGGCGCATATCGAGAGCATCCGAGAGCGTTGGGCTGGCACACTCGTGCTCAAGGGTATCTTGGCGGCCGAGGATGCCAAGCTGGCGCGCGAGTATGGGGTGGACGGGATAATTGTATCCAACCACGGTGGACGTCAGCTGGATGGAGCGGTAGCGCCTCTACGCGTCCTGCCTCGCATTATCGAGCAGTTTGGTGGCGGGCCGGTCATGATTGATGGCGGTGTTCGACGCGGCAGTGATGTACTAAAGGCACTGGCCTTGGGGGCCGCTTGTGTATTCGTGGGGCGACCGTTCAATTATGCCGCTGCGGTAGCGGGGGAAACAGGGGTGGCACATGCAATAGCTCTACTTGAGCAGGAAGTCTCGCGCAACATGGCCATGCTCGGTGTGTGTAACCTGGCCGACCTGACCCCGGATTGTCTGCTGAAAGCTTCGTCTTGGCCAACATAACCGGCAACCGAGTTCGAGTCGGTACAGATCAACTTTAAGGTCGCGGACGTGCTGGCTCAGCGCGGGGAAAAATTTTTGAGTGCCCAGCAGAACAACCGGCTAACGAGATATCTGTGATTGGCCGGTTCCAGTCGAGCTCTGACGCTCGCGACCTAGGCGGCGCAATTCCTCAACGATGAGACAGACTAGCCGAGACGGCGGCTCCTCCCGGCGGACGTACATGCCGACCGAACGCGTAAGCGCCCCATGCAGCCGGGTCTTGCACACACCGCGCTGCGTGATGTTGTCTAACGATGATTCAGGCAACAGCGCAACGCCGCAATTGTTTTGAACGAAGCTGGCGATGGTGTTCAAGTCCCGTAAAGCAAAGATGGGGTTGAAGGGTTGGCAAGCTGCCTGGAAGGCGTGGTCGGTAAGCACGCGTACACTAGTGCCGGGTGGCATGCTGATCAAAGGCAGCCGTGCTAGTTCTGCGGGTATCCAATGTGTAACGTCCAGCCTAGTCTGGGCGTTGTGAAATAGGACGAAGGGTTCGGTGAATAACTCCTGATAGACGAGGTCAGGCTCACCTTCGTCGTTCATTGTAGTGACGGCAATATCAACACGCCGATCTCGGAGCAATTGCAGAGCTTCGTTTGCGATTGGGTCGAACACTTCCACCTGGACAGCCGGATTCCGGTGTACAAGGCTTTGGATCAATAAGGGAATGAGCGAAGCCGCGAGCGTGGGCAGAGCGGCTAACGCCACGCGGTTGTTGCAGTCCCTTAGCCGCTGCTCCAGCTCCAGTACCCCTTTCTCATGCAGTCTGGCGATCTTGCGCGCTGTCTCTAGGATGTCCTGACCTTCGCGCGATAGACGCACCCTGCGGGTGGTGCGTTCGAAGAGTTTGACGCCGAGTGCCTCCTCCGTTTCTTTCAGCAGTTTGCTCAGCGTGGGCTGCGTGACATGCAGGATTTCGGCTGTCTTCTGAAAACTCAGTGTCTCCGCCAGCAGCACAAAGATGCGCAGTTGTCTCGTTGTCAAATTCATTCTTTTTGTCTATCAATACCGTTCAAATCGGAACTTAACTTCAGCGTCTTGCTGCTTTAGCCTTGGCATCATGGACTTCTCTGGAGCTGGAATGTTTCGTCTTGATGGAAAGGTGGCGCTGGTGACCGGATGCGGAACGCTCGGCGAGGGGTGGGGCAACGGCAAGGCCACCGCTGCGGTGCTGGCCAGGCAGGGAGCTGCGATCTACGGGTGCGATATGAACATCGACGCCGCGCGCCAATCCGCGAAAGTAGTGGCTGCCGAAAGCGGGACTATCACGGTTCGACAGTGCGACGTGACGGACGCCGAGCAAGTAGTAGATCTGGTGCAAGCTTGTATCGAGACCTATGGCCGCATCGACATCCTCGTCAACAACGTCGGCCGCTCCGAACCAGGCGACCCGGTGTCTATGACGGAGGATCTCTGGAACGAACAAATCCAGGTGAATTTGACGTCGGCATTCCTGTGCTGCAAGCACGTCATACCTCTCATGAAAAACGCTGGTGGAGGCTCGATTATCAACATTTCGTCCATCGCCGGGTTGCGTTATGCGGGAAAACCCCAGGTGGGTTATGCGGCTGCGAAGGCCGCCCTGATGCAGATGACAGCCACTACCGCTGTCATTTATGCACGTGATGGCGTGCGACTTAACTCGGTTGTTCCTGGATTGATGTTTACGCCTCTGGTCGAACGCCTGGCGCAGAAATACGCCAACGGGGATTACGAAGGTTTTGTCGCGCACCGACATGATCAGGTGCCCTCAGGGAGTATGGGCAGCGCTTGGGACGTAGCTCATGCGGTGGCCTTCTTGGCGAGCGATGAGAGCCGCTACATCACGGGGCAGCAGATCGTGGTGGACGGTGGTATCACCATGGCCACGCGCTGAACGGGAGGCTGACGATGAGTACATTCGGACAAGCCTGCGCAGGGCGCCTGACCGGTAAGGTAGCGTTGATCTTCGGTGCGGGCTGCGTCGGGTCGGGATGGGGAAATGGGCGCGCGATCGCCGTACGCTTTGCGCAGGAAGGCGCATTAGTTGTAGCGGTGGACAAACGGCCAGAGTCTTTGCCCGAGACTTTGGAATTGGCCGGAGAGAGTGGGGCGCACATCGAAACTCATATTTGCGATGTCGAGGACAGAGCTCAGGTCGCCGGGCTGGTCGCTGCGGTGGTCCAGCGCCACGGCCGCATTGATATCTTGGTCAACAACGTAGGCGGCCCCATCCCTGGTGGCCCAGCGACGTTGTCGCAAAGTGAATGGCGAAGGCAGCTCGATCTGAATCTGACGTCGGTATTCACAACCTGCCAGCACGTCCTGCCCATCATGGAGGCACAAGGGGCGGGCGCGGTGGTTAATGTGTCCTCGACCTCCGCCATCCGATGGACCGGCGCGCCGCAGGTCGGCTACGCGGCTGCCAAGGCTGGCGTGATGCAGTTTGGCCGTGTGGTCGGCGTGGAATACGCAAAGAAGGGCGTGCGTATCAACACTGTCTTGCCAGGTCAACTGCATACGCCGCTGGTGGATGCCTTCTTGGCCGGTCAACAGGCGGAGGGCGATATCGCGGCCCTGCTGGAACGGCGGCGGCGCCGCATCCCGCTGCTAATTTCTGGCGACGGCCGAGACACCGCTAATGCCGTGCTGTTTCTTGCCTCGGACGAGGCCCGTTTCATTACGGGAACCGAGTTGGTGGTGGATGGGGGCATGAGTGCCCGTTGCGACTGAAGATCGATTAACGGAGACGACGATGGCGCGAATTGACTATGCCGATATTGCCAGGCCGGAAACGCGGCCGCTAGTGGAACGCATTGAACGGGAACGATCCAGCGTGCCGAACCTCTATCGAATGCTGCTCAATAGCCCACCGGTGGCGCAGGGCTGGCTCACCTACCTCACGGCAATACGTCAACAGACCGGCTTGTCGCCCAAACTACGCGAAATGCTAATTCTGCGCGTCGCGGTTCTGAACCAGGCTGACTATGAGTTCGAGCAGCATCTACCCATCGCTCTGCAGGCGGGCTGCCGCCAGGCCGAGATGACGGCGCTGAAGAATGGCGACTTCGGGCCGCTAGACACTGGCGAGCGTGCAGCGATGGCGTATTGCGACGAAATGACGCGCGAGATCCGGGTCCGGGACTCTACCTTTGCGGCAGTACGTGAGGCCTTCGACAACAAGGAAATCGTGGAGATCACTGCGACGGTTGCCGCCTACAACATGGTGTCACGCTTTTTGGAAGCCATCCAGGTCGATCACGAATAAACCATGCGCTCGACTGCCGGTGAATAACAATACAAGGAGACAAGTATGCATAGTTTCAAGGAGTTGAGCGCCGCGCTCGCATCCTGTGCGCTGGGCCTGGCACTGAGCGCTCCAGTGCAAGCCGATTATCCGACCAGACCGGTGCAATTGGTCATTCCGTTCTCGCCCGGTGATACTGACCAAATGTTGCGGCCCATCACTGAAAAGATGGGGCAATATTTGGGACAACCCATCGTGATGAACTACAAGCCGGGTGCGGGGGGAGGCATCGGTGCGGCATATGTGGCCTCGGCCGCGCCGGACGGCTACACCATCGTGGGGAGCTCGCCTGGAGCGCTAGTGGTGGTGCCGCTGGCCAACAAGGAGATCAAGTACACGACTGACTCCTTCGCTCCAGTCGCTGCGATTTCTCTGGGCGGCATGATGATCGTCGCCTCGTCCAAGTCCAAGTACAAGACGCTGGCCGATGTGGTGGCTGACGCAAAGGCGCGCCCCGATGGCATATCCTATGGCACATCGGGCGCGATGGGCATCAGTCATCTGCTAGGTGAGACCTTCGCCTCCGAAGCGGGAATACAACTGCGCCACATTCCTTTCCAGGGCAGTGCACCGGCAGTCACCGCCTTGCTGGGTGGACATACGGATATCGCTGTGTCCGCTGTAGGCCCAGCCCGGGCTCATATACAGTCCGGTAGCCTCAGGCCTTTGGCTATTTTCAGTAGCAAGCGCCTAGCCGCCTATCCCGATGTGCCGACGCTGCGTGAGCTGGGCTATGACGTAGGCAGCCCTACCCTCTATGGCCTCGTGGCTCCCAAGGGCACTCCGCCGCAGGTGATTGACATGCTATATCAGGCTGCGCGCAAGGTCGTTGCCGATCAGGGCGACGAGGTGGGCAAGACTCTGGGCACCATCGGAGCAGAAATCAGTGTGTTGAGCCCGCAGGAGTACGGCGCTTATCTGCAGGAGCAGCGCGCACTCTTTTCCAAGGCAATTGGCCTTATACGCGAATGAGGGGACACCGATAGCGGCCCCGGGAAACAGTGCACACGAACGCGGCAGTAGACATTCCGCTCGTTGACTATCATTCTTGAGAGGCGAGTTTGCGGCGATGTGTCTTCCTGCTGCGTCAGCGTTCGTCTACAGTTCCGCTGTGGAACGTCAGTCCGCAATGATAGGAACTTTCAAATGAACGCCATGAAGCCCGGATCACCGCAGCTCAAATTTGCAACGAGTGATTTGCCGGCAAGAGAAAACATCGAGGAGCATCCGCCGGCCATATTCCCGAATACCAAAAATGTAGTTCCGATCGATGCTGAAAATCATGATAGGCTCGTCGCTGTCGGAGCGACCCAGCGTCCAATGGGCACGAAGAGCTTGCTCTTATCAGATCCCATGTGCCGTGCCTATTCCACCGTGGGTTGAGAGCGGCTGCTATGTATCGAGTTCAACGGTGGTCTTGTTTTAAAGGCGCGGATCGTCGAGCGCGTGCGAGAGTGGATGCAGGCAATTCGCCGAAGGCCTCAGCAATTTCTACCAAGCTGATCGGGCGCTCGCAGTGCTCGCGAATGTATTCTTCGGCACGGGCGACGACGGCGCGCGGTAACGAAGCCGTTGGTTGCCGCAAAGCATCGGTGAAGTTGTGCGGTTGACCATTGAGCAGCAGGCCGTGCAGGAACTCGGACAACGACGCATCCACTGCAGGCGTGAGCGACGTGCGGCGGGACGCTATTAAGATTTCACCATCCGTCATTAGATGAGGAATTGAGTTATCACACGAAATCACAATGTCATGGCCGGTCCCGTGCGTCTCATATTGGTTGTTTTGTTGACCCCTGGCATATGGAGGGCTCCTTACTTCAGGCCTTTAACTTTAACGTAGCAAGCCATCCTCCACCAACGAGGACCGATGCTATACCGACCCCTGTGGTTAAAGAAATTGGCTCATCAAAGAAAAGGACCCCGAACGCAGCACCGTAGACGACCCAACTATATCGAATGGGACCAACTACGCTAGCGGTCGCTCGTCTGAATGCGTTGATATTGCAGTACTGCGCCCCAATCGCCACGGGGCCTAGCATCAGGAACGCGAATAGCCATTGGACAGGTATTTCGTGCCAATTGGCGAGCCCCGGCCAGGCGAGGATCAATGATCCAAAAAAGTTGACGTAGAAGAGCACAGTGAAGGTGGATTCGGCACGAACTAGGGTCTTTATCAGGATGCTTTCGAGTGCGACGAGCAGTGCTCCCAATAGCGCGATGAGTGCCGGGCCGGCGGAGCCTGTGTCCCAGACAGAGAACGCTCCTTGTGACCCTACCACCGTCATTGCTCCAGCCAAGCTCACTATCGTTGCCATCCATTGACGCAGCGACACATGTTCGCGCAGAACGATGACACCCAATAGAACGGTAAGTAGCCCGTCCATCAGGCCAATGGCGCTCGCCGACGCGACAGGCATGTGGGCGGCGGCGAATATGGCAGCCACACCGCCTAGACCTCCTGCCGCCGCCCGGCATGCATGTAGAACCGGCTGGGTTGTGGAGAGCGCCCGGGCGATGTCGCGTTGCGTCAATAGCGCCAGTGCCATCGTCGAGAATCCGCCGACATATCGAAGCCACATGATCTGCAGGGCGGAGGCGCCGGTTCCGCTAAGCTTTCCGGATATATAAATGAAGGAAAACAACCCCATGCCAGCGAGGGCCCATAGCACGCCGTCCAGGTTCGAGGCACCTTGCACGTGCGTGCGTTGATAGTTGTTGATAGATGGCACGCTTGAGGATTCTCCCCGTGGTATGGTGAGAACAGATTACGACGTGACGTCAACCTCGCGCTTTCAAGAAATTGCGGTTTGCTGTGCAGATTATTTGCAGGGGATTCTATGAGGTTCAAATGGGTTCCGGGTGCAGCCCATAGTGCGCCGCGCTCGATCGTGAATATGGCTCCGACCGTCAGAGTTCGTATGGGCGTCGGATACGGCGCAGAGGCATTCTATGGTCAAGCGCTACGCTCGGTGAGTTGGCCTGCCGGGGCGTTAGAGTTCGTTCCTCCCGCAATAGAGCATGTTCATACAACGGGTTTGGATGCGGACTGGCTGTCGGTGGAGTTCGACGTGGCTGAGTGGCGGGACGTTATGGGCCGGGACGCGGCGGAGCGTGATTTGCGTCGTTGCGATGCTGGATATAGATGCGCGAATTTTCCCGAATTAATGAGGTCTGCCTATCGCGTCCTGACCGCTGTACCTTTTGAAGCAGATTTCTTGCGGCAAGAGTTGGGAGCCCAATTGGCGAATCAATGTCGCCAGTGCATAGATCCAGCATCTCGAGACCGACGTCAAAGTGCGTTAAATTCGGCTATGGTCAAACGGCTAGCGGCCTTGGTGGAAGAATGCTTGCATGGGGATATACGGCTGGAACAAATGGCGAATGAAGCGGGATTGAGCAAATTCCATTTCACCACCGCTTTTGGCCGCGCAACCGGCGTTACGCCTTATCAGTACATTCTCGGCCGGCGCCTGAGTAGAGCGCAGAAGTTGCTGCGAAGCACAAATATGCCGATCACTACTGTAGCCCTTGATTGTGGCTTTTCGAGCCACGCGCATCTTACTTCCGCGTTCACCTCGAGGTTCGGGGTTTCGCCGACGATCTACCGTCGAATTGTCTTCCATTGATTTTTGAAATATGAAGAAGCTAAGCGTTCTCAACGGGGCAACCGTCGCATTTGACTTGGACGGCACCTTGGTCGAGTCAGCTCCAGATTGTTTGACGGAATAAGGGTTGGACGCGGTAAAAGCGGCCAAGCCTAATCCCGCTCATCTTATTGAGGCCGTGGATGCCGTAGGCGGCGATCTTGCGCGCACGGTCATGGTAGGCGACGCTGACACCGACGCAGGAGCCGCAAGATCTGCTGGGACTTCTCTGATTTTGGTCGACTTTGGCTACACCGAAATCCCCGCCGCTGAACTAACCCCAGACATTCTGCTGCATCACTTCGATGATCTAGTGGACGCTTGCGTCGCCTTGCTCAGTGACGCGTAACCGCTTGGATGGCTAGGTCATTCTCTGCTCGGCTTTCGAACGTAATAGATATCCCATTCAGCTTCAGAAGTCGGCACGAAGCCATGGCGCTGATAGAAACGGTTTGAATCGCTACCGCGCAAGGCCCCTAATCGGATTTCCATGCGATGGGCGTCTGCATCCTTGAATACGGCGCGCAAGACTGCGGCGCCAATACCCTTTCCTTGATGGTTTGGCAGGATGTAAAAATGGTCCAGAAGCCAGTGGTCCTCTTGCGGGCGAATCAAAATGAAGCCTACTCGAACATCATCAGAGACTATGAATCGACACAGAGGAGGATCAAAAGATGCCAGAAAGCGCTCTCGGGCGCGTTGTGGGTCAAAACGCCCAATGCGCTCCAGGCTCTCGCGCATTGCAGCAATACGCATGTCGACCAAGACATCAGCATCGGCTGAGTCTGTACTAGCAAAGGTCAGATTCATAGGCGATGATTTCTCGGTGGTCTCTCTTGCCAGACAGCGAGGCTCAGGCCTCGGCTCCCGCGCAATTGACAACAGGACGTCTATTTTCGCGGGTGAGAACCCAGCAGAGGGGTGCTTTGGTTGGCATTCAGCAAAGAGGCACGAGGCTCTTCCCGAGTGTGCTGGCTCACATAGTCGTATAGCGCTTCCGGCATATGACTAACAGCTTCAGACGGCGGTTCATCTGCGCGCAGTTCAACATAGAGCGCAATCGCCGCCAAGAGTGCCGCGTGCACGGACGCCTTATCTGACCCTGGCACCGTAGCCGCCAGTTGCGCGCTCGTGTCCCCAGCCACCGTCTCTATCCTCCTGACCCCGCGCTGCCTCTGTCCCGCCCTGCGATGCAGCATGGGGCCAAGCACCTGCTCGCGAAAGAATCCGAGAATGCCGATGGCCTCATAGATCTCACCGCGTGCCAGTTTGCTGGCGCCGTAATGCAGCCAGATCCAAGCTCGGTGCTCGAACCAATCGGGGGTAGCCTCAGGCCATGCAATCGATGCCGAATCGAGCCGGGCCTCGATCATTTGTGCGTCACGTGCAAACAGCACGGCCGGGCGTTCCACCAACTGATCCAGATCGCCCAGGGTCACGAATTTGAAATCCACATGCAGCAGCTGCGGCCCATACAGGCAAATCAGCAGCCTCGGCTCGCCCACATGTTCCCCAGTAAAGGCCGAGAGCAACCCACCTATCCGCTGCGCGAACGCCAGCCGGGAGGCCATGACTTCATCGTAGCTGTAGTCCTCGCAGACGATGACGAAATCCAGATCCGAATATTCGTCAAAGCCGCCGTGAATATACGAGCCCGCTGCCAATAGCGCGGTCAGTCGCGGATCGGCAGCGACTGCCGAGCGTACTTTCTCCAAGTACTGGCTGTGTAGAGCAGGGGGCGTGAGGGGCATGGGGGCCTCAGGGTCTCAGGGCGCTCGCCCTACAGGGTCGAAAGTTGAGTGCTTGATTTTCGTGACGTCAATTTATCAGAAACCTTGCCACCTGATCGGAGACGTTTTTACGGACCGCCCTAGGGGGCTTCGGTATTCTCCGGTCTGTCATTTACTTGCCTTGCGCGTCACCACCGGTCTTCCTGGCCGTCAGCGTTACGGTGAAAAATTCGCTGCGCTTATCGGCCGGAACGGCATCCAACTGTTTCCTATGCTAGTTGAGAACTTTGCTTAACGATGGACGAACGCGTCCAGAGTCGGTGCGCGGGGAGCGGAATTATCGCATCGCTGGAAGGACTGCGCAGCGTTCTTTATATTTGCCCGGCCATCTTTGATGAAGGCAGGGTACCAAAACGTCACGTCGCTCAAGCGCCATGCTCAAGTTCCTTGCGCATCAAGGCATTCTGAAGAGTCACCCCTCGAATCACAGGGAATCGTCGCGCGATTACTCGAAATCCATACAGAGAAAAAAAGGGCTCGGCAGTCTTACTCACATTAGCCGTCAACTCGGTGAGACCAAGGGACTCGGCCTCCTCGTGAATACGAGCCATCAGCCGTGCCCCGATTCCTTGCCGCTGATGAGCGCCTGACACAAAGAAGTGGTCGATGTAGCCGTCTTGCTGAACGTCCGCGTAGCCGACAATTTCGCCGTCAATCTCAACAACAAAGGGTTGGATTCCTTGAATTCGATTTGCCCACAGATCCATGTCCAGGTCGGGCGGAGCCCATGCCTCGACTTGCTCAGATGAGTAGTCGCCAGCCGCAACGTCATGGATGGCAGTGAAATACACGCGAAACAACGCCGCTTCGTCACCCTGCCTGAACCGGCGAATCTTCATGAGGTCCTCTTGAGGCAGAAACTCGAATCGATAGTTTTTCACATTTTAAACTGCACGGTGAACGTCCACGTCTGGCCGATTCTAACTAGAGCGCCGCAATACTGCTGGTCGCCTCCTGCATCAGAAAGTCGATCACCGCGCGCACCGCCGGAAGCTGGCCACGTTTGTGCGGTGTCAAGATCGTCGTCATCACGCTGCCAGCTCTCCATGCCGGCAACACTCGTATCAACCGTCCCTCCCGGATCGCTTGCGCCGAGATCATGTCCGGTAGACAGACAATGCCGAGACCCATCTCCGCGGCCTTTATCAACGACACGGATTCATCGGCATATAGCTGCGGCCGCGGTGCGACCTCGACGATACGGCCACTTGTATCGCCCAGTCGCCAGAGCTTCATCGTCGCGCTGGTCATCAGCCCATCGTGATCGCTCAAGGCCTCTGGCGTTGGCGGCTCGCCGCGCTGGGCGATGTAGGAGGGGGCGGCCACCAGCGTAATCGGCTCCTCACTCATGCGTCGCTGCACCAGATCGGAATCTGGCAGCGCCGCGAAATGGCTGCGGATCGCGATGTCGAATCCCTCCTGTACCAGGTCAATGAAGCGGTCGGTGACGTGCAACTGGATGCTTAGTTTTGGATATTGCCGTGCCAGGATAGGCAAGCGATCAGCGAGCTGAAATTGCGCGATAGGCACCGACGCCGTGATCCGCACTGTGCCGCTCGGCTCCGCCAATCGTCGATGCACGACGGTCTCGGCGGCCTCTGCTTCGATCATCACTGCGCGGGCGTGGTCGTACACATCGCGTCCTACGTCGGTCAACGTGAAGCTGCGCGACGTGCGATGGAGCAACTGCACGCCGAGCGTTGCTTCCAGCGTAGCGACTCGCTTGCTGACCGTCGATTTCGGGCAGCCGAGCCGTCGAGCAGCCGCCGCGAAACCGCCGCTGTCGACTGCCTGAGCGAAAAAATGCAGGTCATTGAGGTTCAGCATGTTGGTCTACATATATGGACATTGAGTCGCAATTTACCCATCTTTTGCGTCAACGTCCACGTATGTATATTCCCTAGCATCGACAACGGAGAAATGAAATGAATCCCATATCTGAACCGATCTTTATCGCCGGTTTCCCCCTCGGCAGCTCGGCCGGGCTCGTCGCGGCCTTCGAATGGCTCGGCCAGCCTTATCGCATTACCCGGGTGGACATGCTGGGCGAGATGCGCACTGACGCCTACAAACGCTTGAACGGCAGGGTGGAAACTCCTGTACTGATCACACAACAAAGCCAGGTCGTCACCGAGACGATGGCGATCGCCCTGTGGCTGGAGGCGCGGGATACCGAGCGCCGCATCAGTTTCGAACCCGGCACACCGCATGCCGACCGGCTGCATCAGTATCTCGCTTTCCTCAACACCAGTTTCACCGGCGCCTTTTATCCCATGTGGGTTGCACTGGAAGCGCAGGACGCCACCGAAGGCGAGCGGGAAACCCTGCGCAAGTTTGGCCGCAGCTTCGTTGCTCTACGGCATGAACAGCTAGAGGCGATGATAGGGGACACTGACTATCTGTTAGGCAACAAGCCGACGCTGGCGGATGCGGTGTTCGCCGGTGTAGCACGCTGGGCGGACTTTCATCAGGCGATCGAGCCGCGAGACTATCCACGCATTCTGGCGCTGCGCCAACGCATTGAGGCTGATCCTGCGTTTCGCTTTGCGTTGGCGGTAGAAGACGGCAAGCCGGCGATCGGCAGCGGCGCAATGAAAGGATTTGTTCCGCTCGAAGAGGTGATCCCAATGCAAGATGCTGCCTGCGATGTGTAGTGGCGGGGAAGGCCTCAGCCTCTTACGAGGACTTTAACGTGGCTAGCCATTCTCCACTAACGAGGACCAAAGTTATACCTCCCTGTGGTCAAGGTGATTGACTCATCGAAGAACGCGATCCTGAATGCAGCAATACCGGTCCAGGTGCTCTCGCAGCACTGTCTCCTGATCCTTGTGAAAGACTCCCGCCAAATAGCCATCTGGCCTGACCAGCGCGGCGGCGCCTTCACCGAGGTCGTAGAACCTGGCGAACTGGCCCAAGTTATCTTCGATCTCCATGCCGGGTCCGATGCTGTGGATGTGCAAGCCAGCGCGTGGCGGAAAGGTCGAGGGGCCGTTGACCAGCAGGGTCCAGTGCGTGCCCTTGAACAGGTTGAACAGGCGCGTTGGGCTGCCGCCTGCGCCACGCACAATGGCATCGGGCGCACGACTGCCGGGGGTAAGGCTGCTCGTGGCTTGCGACGGGAGCGATAACGGCGAGGTGGGATAGCCGATGTCTAGTTGCTGGACTTCACGAGTCCGCCTGTTGTCCCCGGTCTTGAAACCAGCAAGCAGCCGTGTGGATAGTCCGAGTACGTCCGCAGCCACGGGCCGGCGTTCGGCTTCGTACGTCTCCAGGAGGGCCTCCGGCGCACCGGCAAGTACCGCCGCCAGCTTCCAGCCCAGGTTATAGGCGTCCTGCACGCTGGTGTTGAGGCCTTGTCCACCGGTGGGAGGATGGACATGCGCCGCATCACCGACTAGAAAGACGGGGCCATCCCGGTAACGATCGGCGAGCCTGGCATTCATGTTGTAGGTGGACGACCAGGCAACCGAATGAACCGTGACGTCCGTGCGCTTTGTGTGCAGGGCGACGCGTTCGGTCAGCGCAGCCGCAGAGAGATCGATGTCGCCCTCGAGGGGAACGGGCGCCTGGATCTGGAAAAGATCGGTACCTGCGAGCGGGCAGATGGCCAGGGGGCCTGCGTCCCCGCCATTAAACTGGTGCCATACATTGCGTGACAGCCCTTCCAGCACGACATCGGCCACGATGGCTCGCACGCCCAAGGTCTTGCCCGGAAAGCCAATCCCCAGGAGGTGGCGCACCAAGCTGCGTCCGCCGTCGGCGCCCACCAGATAGCGGGCGTGGAGAGTCTGCTCGCCCTCGGGGGTGACGAGCTGGGCTTCTATTCCGTCGGCGCTGACCACCATTCCGGCCAATTCGACACCAAATTCCGGCGCGTGGCCCAGTTCGACCAGGCGCTCTCGCATGACCGCTTCGGTCTTGAACTGCGGCACCATCAACGGCAGCGGATAGGGCTCGGCAGGCGTAGGGTCAGCAGCACTCGTCATTTCCTGATCCACATGACTGCCGTCATTCGCGTATTTGCGAATCGTGGGGTAGATCCCACCCGCGGCCATGGCTCGGTCCAGGATTCCCAGGTCTTCAAAGACCTCCTGGGTGCGCGGTTGAATCCCTTTGCCGCGCGAGCCCAAAAAAGGGGAGGCGAGTTTTTCGATGAGGGCAAAGCGCACGCCGCGCCGCGCCAGTTCTATTGCCAGGGTCAGGCCAGCAGCACCCGCGCCGCAGATCAGGACATCGACAGGTTCACGCATATCATTTCTCCAATGTATGTGTAAAATGCACATATTAGGAGGGCAGTTTATGACCATTAAAAAGAAAGTGCAAGATACACATATCTCGGCGCAGCTGAAGGATCTCCATCGGTCTTTGATCTCGATCGTGAGCGTGATGAACCGCCCGCGAAACGACGAACGGCTGATCGCGGACGCCGGCGTGCAGTTGGACCAAGCGCTTTTTCGCCTCTTGGTGGTGATCGAGCGGGTGGGCCCGATTGGCGTGGTGGACCTGGCAGATCGGCTGGGCAGGGATTACACGACCATCAGCCGGCAGCTCTCCAAGCTCGAACGCATGGAGATGGTGAAGCGGCATGAGAATTCCGGAGATCGCCGCATGCGCGAAGTGGTGGTGTCTCCGAAAGGCAAGGCCGTGACTGACCGGCTCGACCAGGCCCGCGAGCGTCTGGCACGGGAGATCTTTCAGGACTGGACTGCAGAAGACATCACGGACTTGGTGCGTCTGATGCGCAAGTTCGCAGAGGCGCTGGAGCAGGGCACTCAGGCTGGAGGTGACCAACGTTGAGGGACGAAACGCTTTTCTTTCCTATGGCCCTGAGTGGACATAGCTCGTCCCCGAAAGCAGAGGGCCGTTGATCTGCTTTGCGGACGTTTTTCCATAAAGCATAAGTTATACAGACCGCGTCTCACGCAAGGGACCTTTAGGCATTGCGCCTTTAACTGAGACGGAGCGCCGCCCGGCCTTCTTTGGGACGCGCCGAGGTTTGCCAAGAAGCTCGACCATTCGCAAATCGCAGGGGGAGAGGTCATACCCCCGCCGCTGCGAGATCATGAACGTGAGCGAACCGAGGTGCCAGGCGCGGCGTTCGAGTTCGACGAGCCGTCCGCTGGCCAAGTCCTCCTCAACGAGGTGCCGTGGCAAGTGCCCCCAGCCAAGACCGGCGCTGAGCAGATCACGCTTGGCACCTAGGTCATTGACTAGCCATTGGCGCTTGCCGGCGACGCCTTGTTGGGTCTTTTCCGCTCCAGGCTGGTTGTCTGTCACGATAACCTGAACATGCCTACTGAACTCATCCATTGGGATGGATTTGGGTGCCGAAGCGAGTGGATGGGATGGCGCGCATAGGGTCACCATCTCCGTTTCACATAGCCAATGGCGTTCGATGGCATCCGGGTTTACTTCCGGCACGTTGTGTATCGTGACCGCCAGGGCACACACCCTTTCGAGCACCAAGTTCTCACCGCCTTGCATGGTCGTGATTCGCAGGTCGATCACGGCGGTAGGGAACTCCGCTTGCAGTGTCCGCAAGCATTCAATGAGTTGGGCGCGTGGGAAGTAAGCGTCGATCGCAATTGAAACCTGGGGTGCCCCGGCTCTGGCGATCGAACTGGCGCGATTCTTCATCTCTTCCGTACGCGAGATCACTGCCCGTGCGTCCGGCAAGAGGCTGTGCCCCGCTGCAGTGAGCTGCGCCTTTCGCGTGTTTCGCTCGAACAACTCGACATCAAATGCGCTTTCTAGCGCCTTGATTGCATGGCTGATGGCTGACTGCGCACGCCTGAGTTTCTGCGCCGCAGCCGAAAAGCTTCCCTGGTCGCATACCGCAACGAACGCACGCAATTGATTGATGGTGACATTGTCGAGCATATTTATCTAAAAAATAGATTTAATTAAGCGATTTTTAGTCAATTATGTAGATATGTAAAGGGGGCTAGACTGCCTTCTAATTCAACTTAGGACGCCGGCTTCGGCGACATATCATGAACAGATTGAGTGGAAAGACCGCCGTGATCACCGGTGGCGCTACCGGCATCGGTCGCGCCGCGGCAAAGCGTTTCATTGAGGAGGGCGCCTTTGTCTTCATTTTTGGCCGCCGGCAGGCAGCGCTCGACGCCGCGTTGGCCGAACTCGGGTCCAATGCTCGTGCGATAAACGGTTCAGTCTCCGAGCTGGCCGACCTCGATCGACTCTACGCGGCGGTGAAGGCCGAGCGCGGAACGGTCGACATTGTTTTCGCCAATGCCGGGGCGGGGAGCCAGCTTCCGCTTGGCGAGATCACCGCCGAGCACCTTGACGACATCTTCGACACCAACGTGAAGGGTTTAATTTTTACGGTTCAGAAGGCGCTGCCTTTGATGAGCCATGGCGGTTCGATAGTTTTGACGGGATCGAGCGCCGGCACGACGGGTGCCCCTGCATTTAGTGCCTATAGCGCGAGCAAGGCGGCCGTGCGCAACCTCGCGCGGTCCTGGGCAGAGGACCTCAAGGGCACCGGTATTCGGGTGAACGTGCTGTCGCCCGGACCGACGGCGACGGAACTCGCAGTGCAAGCGATAGGTGAGGAAGGCATGAACATATTTGCCTCGCTCAATCCGCTCAAGCGTATGGCCGATCCGGCGGAGATCGGCGCGGTGGCTGCCTTTCTCGCATCGCAGGACAGCAGCTTCATGACCGCGAGCGAGGTGGCCGTCGATGGCGGCCTGGCGCAAATCTGACGTGACACCCAAAGGAAAACATATGAATTACGCAATTATCGGCTTCGGCGAAATCGGCCGGGCGCTTGCCGGGGCGTTTGCCCGAAACGGTATCGAAGTATCCGTTGCCACCACTCGCGACCCGGAAAGCTTTGCATCCGCTGCTGCCGCGATCGGACCGGGGATCCTACCCAAAACACTGGCGCAAGCCGTCAAGGCGGACATCATTTTTTTAGCTGTCCGTTACGAGTCGCACCCAGATGTCGCGAAGGCGCTGTCGAGCTGGGAGGGAAAGATCATCATTGACGTGACTAATACCTATGGCGTGTCCCCTGAGGAGCTAGGAGGACAGCCTTCTTCCAAGGTCGTCGCGCAGGCTTTCACGGGTGGAAGATTGGTGAAGGGCTTCAACCATCTGGTGGCTGCCGTCCTAGGCCAAGATCCGGCCGTACAGGGTGGCAGAAGAGTAGTGTTTCTGACGAGCGACGATGACGGCGCTGTGGCGCCGGTGGCAGCCCTCGCCGAGCGGCTCGGTTTCGCACCCGTCAATCTTGGGAGGCTCGAAGAGGGGGGCGCACTTGTGCACGCGCGGAACAAGATCTGGGGACCTCTGATTTTCCAGGACTTGTTCAAGAAGGAGCCGCGAGCGATGTAAGACCAACAGGGCAAGATCGTGGTCACTCCGTCGGCGGGATGATCAATTCAGAAACTGTCATATTCTGGGCTGTGGTCATCAACAAGGCCATCTACTCTCCGACAGCCCATTCCTGGGGGCAGAGTAAAATCCGCTTCCCATGCGCTTCTCCGACTTCGACCAACGCCTCGCCGCTCTCGGCGCCTTGCCCGTTCACCGTGGCCGGGTCGTGCGCGTCTGGCTGAAAGGGCAAGCGCTCGACATCGGCACGCGACGGCGGAGCTCCGAGCACTTTCTACCCCTCGCGCTGCGCGACGCCGTGCCCGCTTTGACGGCAGAACTGGACGGCCTCACCCGCGTCCGCTCCGAACACCCCGGCAGCGATGGCTCGCGCTTGCTCGTCGAGCTCGCCGACGGGCAGATGGTGGAAAGCGTGCTATTGCCGCGCGACGGACTCTGCGTCTCCACCCAGGTAGGCTGCGCGGTCGGTTGCCGCTTCTGCATGACTGGCAAGAGCGGCCTGATCCGCCAGGTCACGAGCATGGAAATCCTCGCCCAAGTCGTGCTGGCGCGACGTTTGCGTGCAGTGAAGAAAGTCGTCTTCATGGGCATGGGAGAACCGGCGCACAACCTCGACAACGTGCTCGAAGCCATCGAACTGCTCGGCACCGAAGGCAATATCGGCCACAAGAATCTCGTGTTCTCCACCGTAGGCGATCGGCGTGTGTTCGAAGCCCTGCCGCAACAACGCATCAAGCCCGCGCTGGCGCTGTCGCTGCACACGACCAAGGCCGAACTGCGCGAACACCTGTTGCCGCGCGCGCCGAAAATTGCGCCGGAAGAACTGATCGAACTTGGTGAGAAATACGCTCGCGACACCAACTATCCGATCCAGTATCAATGGACGCTGCTCAAGGGCATCAACGACGGGGACGACGAACTCGATGCAATCGTGCGTCTGCTCAAGGGCAAATACGGCGTACTCAACGTCATTCCCTTCAATAGTCTCGAAGGGAGCGACTACCAGCGCCCCGATTCCGAGCGCATACGCGAGATCGTGCGCTATCTGCACAGCCGTGGTGTGCTGACCAAGGTAAGGAATAGCGCTGGGCAGGATGTGGAGGGCGGCTGTGGGCAGCTGCGTGCTCGCGCCGTTGGCGCAGAGCAGGTGGTCGAATTGCGCCGCAAGCGTGCTGCAAAGCCAACACACTGAGGTTGGCGCAGCAGTATGATGCGCATATCTATCAAGGAGCAAATCATGGCCCGAAAACCCGAGGCACCAGATCCGGACGAAGTCGCACTGATTCAGTGGTGTACTGAAGTAGAAGAGCTATTCGTCGCGGCCGGCGCGTCACGCGAAGAATCCCAGCAGCATATTGAAGACGAGGCCGAGTGGTTCACGGATATGTTTTACGAGGGGCTGACCCCTGCGGAAG
The DNA here is from genome assembly GCF_054781015.1 of Bordetella muralis. NCBI lineage: Bacteria > Pseudomonadati > Pseudomonadota > Betaproteobacteria > Burkholderiales > Alcaligenaceae > Bordetella > Bordetella muralis. The sequence continues at coordinate 177,048 of NZ_BAAGVF010000002.1, forward strand.
CTGCGAAAGCTGCGTTGAATCAATAGTTCGCGCTATGCGGATGTTGTGAGGCGTGCACGTATCGTTAGATGGTGCTGGCCCCCGTCGCTCTGCGGCATCACGTTGACGAGCTAGCGGACGCTTGCGTTACCAGGCTTAATGCTCCGCATCCTCGTCGAAGATTTAATCTGGTTGAAAGAGGGAAGAGGACTGTTTTTTACCTCTCAATATCGTCTCTCGAAACTCCTCCATCAACGGTGACCACGTAGTACCGCGACGCGATATCAACGCAATGTTGCGTCGTAATGGCGGTCCCAGCGTCACCGGTAAACGCATCACCTCTGCACTCTTGGCCAGAGCACTTTGCGGCAACACCGCCAGCATGCCGCTGTCTGCCAACAGTTGCAGCGACCCCTCGGAAAAATGCTCGACCTCTAACGCCCCTGCGGGCAATGCCAAGCCAGCCTCAGCGAACCGCACGTCCAACATCTGTCGCGCCACCGAGCTAGGCCGAGGCAAGATCCATCGCTGCCCCTCCAACTCCCGTAGCGCCAGCCGAGATTTCGTCGCCAACGGGTGACTCCGCCCGGCCGCCACGCACAGCGGATCATCGAACATGATTTCGTGACGCAAAGTAGCCGGCCCATCTGCATAGATAGGCGTCACCGCGAGATCCAGTTTGCCGCTCTCCACCTCTGCATTCAAATCATCCGACAGCCCTTGTGTCAGCTGGATACGCAACGCCGGACGGCGTGGCAACAACCGCTGCAATGCGGGCATCACCACACTGTCAACGGTAGCCCCCGTAGCACCAATACGCAGCAATCCCGCCTCACCCACCCGCAATTCCATCGCATGGCGCACCGCATCCCGGTATTCCGCCCAAAGCTTTTTGGCGTGATCCAAAAACACCATCCCCTCGGACGTGAGTCTCAGGCCGCGTCCATGCCGCTGCATCAGCGCCAACCCAGTATCCGACTCCAACCGCCGCAGCGATTTGGACAGCGCGGGCTGACTCACCCCGCAGGCCGCCGCCGCGCGTTCCAGATGGCCATGCTCTACGGCGGCCAGAAAATATTCGATGTCGCGCAGGGAAAGATTCATGAACAGAAGTTATATTTTGGTTTGCTTCTGGGAATATTACGGCGAGATGGCGATTCTAGAATTTGGGGCATACCCGATACCCCTGCGATCTATCCCTATGCCGAATTCCCCTAATATCGTTCTGATCGTCGCCGACAACCTTGGATGGGGCGAACTCGGCTGCTATGGCGGCGGCGCATTGCGCGGCGCGCCCACGCCCAATATCGACCGGCTCGCGACCGAGGGCCTGTTGCTGCAGAACTTCAACGTAGAGAGTGACTGCGTGCCTACCCGCTCGGCGCTGATGAGCGGCCGTCATCCGATCCGGACCGGCTGCTTGCAATCGGTGCCGCCAGGATTACCGCAAGGGCTGACACGTGACGAGATCACGCTGGCCCAGCAATTGTCCGGGCAGGGCTATGCCACCGCCCATTACGGCAAATGGCATCTGGGTGATATCCCAGGGCGCTATCCTTCTGATCGCGGCTTTGACCATTGGTATGGAATTCCGCGCACCACTGACGAAAGCCAGTTCACATCGTCGATTGGTTTTGACCCCAGCGTCGCGGAACTGCCCCACATCATGGAGGGCCGCTCCGGCGAGCCCTCGACCAATGTAAAGGTGTACGACCTGGATAGCCGTCGCGGCATCGATGCGGATCTGGTGCAACATGCTCAGACTTTCATGCGAGAGCACGCGAGTAACGGCCGGCCGTTTTTTCTCTATCTGCCGTTGGTGCATCTGCATTTCCCGACGTTGCCCCACCCGGATTTCGCAGGCCGCACCGGTGCAGGCGATTTCGCTGACTCTATGGTAGAAATGGATCACCGGGTGGGCCAGATCATGGCCGAGGTCGATGCACTCGGTCTGCGCGACAACACGGTATTTATTTTCTGCAGCGACAACGGTCCGGAGTATCGCAGGCCCTATCGCGGCACGGCGGGCCCCTGGTCCGGCACCTATCACACCGCGATGGAAGGCAGCCTGCGTGTGCCCTTTATCATCCGCTGGCCTGGAAAGGTAGCACCCGGTCAGGTGTCGAACGAGATGGTGCACGTGACGGATCTCTTTACCACGCTCTCGCATATCGGCGGCGCCAGCGTGCCGCAGGATAGGCCCATCGACGGAGTAGATCAAACTGACTTTTTCACCGGCGCGCGGCCGAATTCAGCGCGTGAGGGATTCCTGTTCTACATCAAGAACGACTTACGCGCACTCAAGTGGCGCGATTGGAAACTGCATTTTTACTGGGAGCCAGAGGTCAACGAGGGCAAGGGCAAACTCGAGTCGCCGTACCTCTTTAACCTCAAGCAAGATCCCAAGGAAGAAAGCGATATCCTGATATTCAACACCTGGGTGCTCGGTCCTATGCTGAAGATGGTGCAGGCTTTTAACCAAACCTGCGCCGAGCATCCCAATACGACGCCTGGTCGGCCCGACCGGGACTGAGCGGTCCGCACAGACGGGCATCGCTAAGCACAAGGGGAAATCATGAAATTAGCTATTCGTAGCGGTGTCGCGTGGCTGACGCTCGGCTGTGTTGGGATGATGCCTTTATCTGGCCAGGCAGAGCCCGCGCTGCCTTGGCCTGCCAAACAGATTACGTGGGTGGTAGGTTTTGTGCCGGGTGGCACAGCAGATGTGCTCACACGTGTGGCGGCGCAGGATCTCGCCAGCCGCACCGGTTTGAATGTGGTGGTCGAGAACAAACCTGGTGCCTCGGGCGCGATTGCGTTGCAACAGGTGGCGCGCAGCCAGGCTAGCGATGGTTATCTGCTCACGGTGCCCGGTCCGCTGATTTATCCGACGCCGCAGCCTGCGATTGGCAAAGAGCTCGCGCCGGTGATGCTGATGGCTCAAGGGCCGATGGTGATCGTGGGGCCATCGCAGCGCGCATTACCGACGTTGCGCGATGTGTTGGCGGATGCGCGTCAGAGACCTGAGAGTTGGAGCTATGGCAGTTCCGGTAACGGCACGTCGCAGCATTTGGCGGGCGAGTTGCTTAATCAGTATGCCGGTACGCACATCATGCACATCCCGTATAAGGGAGGCGGGCAGGCCGTTTCGGATGTCGCGGGCGGGCAGATTCCATTGGCTATTTTGGGCTCGGCGCCGGTACTGCCTCAAATCAAGGCGGGCAAGCTCAAGGCTTATGCAGTGACGACCAGCGTGCGATTGGATGCGTTGCCTGATGTGCCCACGGTGGCAGCGGCGGGGTTTGCGGGTTATGACGCCAGCCAGTGGTTCTCGGTTGCGGCATCGCCCGGCATTGATGCAACGGTGCTCGATCAATTGAATGCGGCATTACAGCAGACGGTGCGCTCGCAGGCGTTTCAAGCTGCGGTAAAGAACGCAGGGATGGTCGCAGGAGGCGGCTCGAGCGACGATCTGCAGAAATTTATCGCTGAGGACACGGCTAAATGGCAGAAGCTGCTGGATAGTGGGGCGGTTAAGTTGAAGGATGGGTCGTAGGTGTTCTCTATATTCTCGGAGACATCATCGACAGTTCATTCCAAGCTAGAATGCGCCAGTAATAAATGTGGAGTAGATCTATGTACACAGCTCTATGGACATGTTTAGACAAGAGCGGCCATGATGCTTGCCGAATTAGCAAAATCACTGACGGTTGGAGCATCGAAGGCACGGCGGTTTTTTGTCATCAGGGCGATGTGGCAAGTCTCTCTTATTGCCTGGTCTGTGATGATCGCTGGTGCAGCCAGTCGGCTTTGGTCAAAGGCTGGGTGGGGGAAAAAAACATAGAGATAAGCATCAGTCAGGACCCCGGTAGACGTTGGTCTATCAATGGGCTGCATGACCAGGCTTTTGAAGGCTTGTTGGATATTGACCTAGGCTTCACGCCGGCCAGTAATACCAATGCATTACGGCGCTTGAATCTCACGGAATCACAGACTGCGTCATCAATCGCTGTATGGTTGGATACGGAAGACTGGAAAGTAAAAAAGCTACCTCAGGAATACGCCCGTACCGGCCCCAATACCTACGACTATTCTTCCCCCATGCACGGCTATCAAGCGACTCTCAGAACGACGGATTTTGGGGTCGTTTCCGAATATCCCGGTCTGTGGAGGATGCTCAACCATATTGATGGCGGTTGATCAACTCATTTTCAAGCTGCTGAACGCGTGCTCAGATAGCTTTTCCTGCCAGGCGTTCAAGCTGCGGTAAACAACGCAGGGATGGTTGCGGGTGGTGGTTCGCGTGAGGATCTGCAGAAATTCATCCGAGGACACCGCTAAATGGCAGAAACTGCTGGATAGGGGGCGGTTAAGTTGACGGATGGACCGTAACGGTTCTCCGTGCCCTCTACACCGCAGGCCCTTTCAACTCGATTTGGTTTCCGTCGGGATCGAAGCAATAGATCGAAAGTCCGTCTCCTTCCGCGCCGTATCGCATCACGGCTTTGTCCGCGGTGATTCCGAAAGCTTGCAGATGCTCGAGGATGGCGGTTTCATCGAAGGGATCAACTCGCAGACAAAAGTGATCGACATTACGCCCCTCTTTTTCCGGGGCTGCGCCGCCTGCGGCACCTAATGGTCCTTGCACATCGACCAGATCGATCATGGACCCGCCCGCACCCAGATGAATCATGGCGTACTTGTCGTTCCTCTTCTTGACGGAACAGCCCAATACCTTCGTATAAAAGTCCACACTACGCGCCATATCCTGGACTCTGAGGACGACATGATCTAAGTGCTGAATCTGAAATATCGGCATGGTGGTCCTCCTGTGGCGAGACAGATAGCCAATCTTACTCGCTAAAAGCGGGTAGCCGGGACGTGTTATCGCGCTGTTTCCTTAGCGCGGTATTTAGCACTACGTCGCCAGCACAACGCACCAACGCCCATCGCAAGCCCAAAGGCCAGATAGACCACGCCTATCGTTGCGCGTGGCAGCCTGTGCTCGAAACCCGGCGTGAGGCGCGCGGGCGTCAGCCAGAAATCGACCAGGCAGGCGACGGCAGACGTAACCATAGCGCTGGTCATCACGGCACGAAGCGAATCGGCATTGGGCTTGTGTGCAGTCGCCTGGGCATGTAACGCCGCCCAGAATATCGATGCGCCGTGATGGACAACGTAGCCGATTGCGGTGTGGCGCATGGACGGCGCATTGACGTACAGCGCGGGTCTGCCCCATACCCAGTGACTGGTGGCATTGGTCGCGGAAAACGCGTGCCCGGTGTGGGCCCGACCACCCGCTATCAGCACCGCAGTAGAGACTACGCTGGCGGCTGTACCGGCACGCAGGCCCTCTGCCAGCGAGGTTCGCCAACTCGACATGGTTTCTCCTCCGTTTATGATGATGGGAACGGGGATTGCTGACACAACGCTCGCGGGACTGTCCATCTCTGCCGCGAGGAAAAACATGAAGATTCTCTTGACCGGCGCATCGGGCTTCATTGGGCGCCATATCCTGGCGGCCTTGACCGCGCACGGTCACGACGTGGTCTGTCCCGTGCGCGGAGTGGCTGTCAAGACTGATATTGGCAGAGCAAGCTTCGTGCCCGCACAGTTCGCGCGCATGACGCGCCCCGATGACTGGCTGCCTTGGCTCCATGGTGTTGACTGCGTTATTAACGCCGCGGGCGTGTTCTCTGCCAATACCCAGGAACTCGAAGCCGTGCACACGCACGCCCCACGGGCGTTGTTCGAGGCGGCGCGTGGTACGCGCGTGATCCAGATATCCGCCCTGGGTGCCAGCATCCAGGCCGAGACGGCCTTTTTGCGGACCAAAGCGGCTGCTGATGAGGCCTTGCGCCGTCGTGCCGGTTCTGCCTTTATCGTGCAGCCATCGCTAGTCTATGGACCTGGCGGCGCCAGTGCCGCCTGGTTTGAGCGCCTTGCGTTGATGCCCGTGCTGCTGTTGCCCTCCGGTGGACGGCAACTTATGCAGCCGGTGCACATCGACGACCTGGTCGCGGGAATCGTGTCGCTCATCGACACGCCCGTCGACGAGCCTGTCACCATTGCGTTTTGTGGTCCAACACGGCTGTCCATACGAGATTACTTGCAGGTGCTGCACGACGGACTAGGCAGCGTAGGCCGCCAGTATGTGATACCGGTGCCGATGGCCTTGTGTAAGGCAGTTGCGCCTATTGGCGAGCGTGGGAGCGGCGGACTATTGAGCCGCGATAGCCTCACAATGCTGGAACGAGGCAACGTCGCGGACCCTCAGCCCTTTGCGCGCCTGTTAGGCCGGCCCGCACGCGCCCCTGATCAGTTCATCGGCGAGCATGACAGCCGAGCACGTCACTCGCATGCGGTGCTGGGACTGACGCTGCCGACGATGCGTTTGTGCATCGCGTTCGTCTGGCTATGGACCGCTATCGTGTCGTTCGGCCTTTACCCTGCAGAGCAAAGCCTGGCGATGTTACGCGACGTCGGTGTGAGCGCGGCGCTCGCGCCCATGGCACTTTACGGCGCGGCCACGTTGGATCTATTGCTGGGTGTATTGACGCTCGCGTTGCGTGGCCCGGGGCGGCGTTGGCTCTGGCTGGCGCAGATCCTGTTGATTCTGGGGTACACGCTTATCATCACGGTGCGTTTGCCCGAGCAATGGTTGCATCCTTTCGGCCCCATGTCGAAAAACCTGCCAATGTTGGCCGCGTTGATGCTGCTCTGGTTCTACGACGCACGCAAGAGGTGAGCATGGACTACGTTTGGGTCAAACTGCTGCATATTCTCTCGTCAACGGTGTTGTTCGGCACAGGCGTGGGCACGGCGTTCTATCTGCTTTGTGTCGTGAGGCAGGGTGACGTGAGGGTGGTAGCGAGCGTGGCGCGCTTTGTCGTCATGGCTGACTGGCTCTTCACGGCGACAACTGCGGTGCTGCAACCGCTCACTGGCCTGTATCTGGTGCATCGCACACAGCTGCCGCTGACGACGCCGTGGGTAGCGTGGTCGCTGGGGCTCTATGCGGTGGCGATTGCCTGTTGGCTGCCGGTGGTGCGCTTGCAGATCCGAATGCGCGATAGCGCTCAGGCCAGTGCAACGAATGGGATGCCCTTATCCGCGGAATTTCAGCGCGTCTTCCGAGCCTGGTTTGTGCTGGGTTTCCCGGCGCTCGGTGCGTTCCTCGCCATCTTTGCTTTGATGGTGATCAAGCCGGCCTGAGTCCTGATGTGCAGCAGTCTTCAGGTCTGGTCCAATGTGAGACAGGGTGAAACAATTTTACTAATGATATCGTATTGATTCCGCATGCCCGGAATTACTGAGAATCGCATTGAAACAAGTGTCATCGAAATTCGAAAGTTTCACAGCCCTGGATGAGGAACACCGGCAAGCTCTGCTTCTCGTTGCATCGGGGGCGTCACTCAAGACGTGCCTGAACGCACTGACGCTCGCCGCTGGCCGGCTGATTCCTGGCACGCGCGCTTGCGTATTACTCGCCAATGCAGAGCTCACTGCGATGGACGATGGTTACTCATCCCATTTCCCGGCCGGTTTTGCCGCAGCGATCCGCGGTTTACCGATTGGCGAGGCCTTTATCGCCACAGCCGTGCACGAGGGGCGCCCGGTGGTGTGTGCCGATGTCGAAGGCGCATTGGAATGGGACAGATCATGGCGTGCGCTTTGTTTGGAGAACGATATCCGGGCGTATTACGCGCATCCGACATTTGGCCCAGGAGGCAAAACGGTCGGATTCTTCTGCCTTTGCTTTTCAGAGGCCAGGGAGCCTACCGCGTGGGAACAACGGGTGACAGAGTTCGGTGCGCTGGTTACTAGCATTGTGGTGGAGCGCGACGGTGCCGCAGCGCATCTGCGCAACGAAGTACGAGCACTTGCCAGGTTGCAGGAACTGAGCGCAGAGCTGGTGGGGCCTGGTGAGCTCGAGCCGTTGCTGAAAAAAATCCTGGCCGCTGCTGCTGACATCTCGGGGACGGACAAGGGAAACATACAGATCTTCGATCCAACCAAGAAGACCTTGCGGATCGCCGTGCACCAAGGTCTGAGTGCCCGATTTGTAGAGCATTTTGCACAAGATGGATGGGAGGCGAGCTGCGGGAAGGCGGCCAAGCAGGCCCGGCGGTTGGTTGTGGAGGATGTAGATCAGTTGATAGAGCTGAAAGGTACTTTGGGGCTCGAGATGATCCAGGGGGATGACATTCGCTCAATTCAGTGCACGCCTCTCATTAGCCGCAGCGGGCAATTGCTGGGCATGTTGAACAACCACTATCGCCAGCGCGGCGGCCCGCCCGCCGACGCATTGCGTTATATCGACCTCCTGGCACGGCAGGCGGCGGAACTCATTGAGCGTCATTTGGCGGAGTCCGAACTGATTCAAGAGCGCAAGCACAAGGACGAGTTTCTGGCCGTCTTGGCGCACGAACTGCGCAATCCGCTCGCCGCGTTGCACAACATGGTAGAAATCCAGAAACGTGCAGAGCGTGATTCCGGCGCTACGAAACGGGCGCGCGAGGGCATGGAGCGCCAGCTCAAGCACCTTGTCAGACTGGTTGACGATCTGCTGGATGTAAACCGGATCAATCGCGGCAAAATGGAGCTCCGCATAGAAACGCTCACCTTGGATAAGGTGCTGCAGCAAGCCGTCGAGTCATGTCGCCCCACGATAGAGCGGCTGGGGCATCGGCTGAGGATAGAACAATCGGCTGCTGCGACAATCCTTTTGGGCGATTCAGTGCGCCTCGCCCAGGTGTTCAGCAATCTGCTATCGAATGCCGCGAAATACACGCCGCCCGGTGGTGATATTGAATTGATTGCATGCACACAAGACAACAATGTGGAAGTCACCGTGCGGGACAATGGGTCGGGGATTCCGCCGGACCAGCTCGATAACATATTCGAGATGTTCACTCAGGTGGATCGGACCTTGGAACGCGCGCAAGGTGGCTTGGGCATCGGCCTGATGCTGGTTAAACAATTGGTTGAAATGCACGGTGGATCTGTGCAGGCGTATAGCGGTGGCCTGGGTAAAGGCAGTTCCTTTGTGGTTCGGCTGCCTGTGGCTGCGCCTCAGGACACGCCCGTGCCGGAATGCAAGGTCACGGGTCCGAGCGTTTCACGCCGTATTCTGCTGGTGGACGATAATCGAGATGCGGTTGAGTCGCTGGTCGTTTTATTGGAGATGGAAGGCCATCAGGTGCGCCTCGCATACGATGGCGCGCGCGCCATCGAACTTGCCGAAGAAATGCGCCCTGAGGTGATCCTGATGGATATCGGACTGCCTGGGATGAGTGGACACGAAGCGTGCCGCCGTATCCGTCAGCAGGAATGGGGCAGGCAGATGACCATCCTCGCATTCAGCGGTTGGGGGCAGACCGAGGATCGTCAAGCCTCGTTAGAGGCCGGGTTTGACACGCATCTGGCGAAACCGATTGATCTGGATTCATTGCTGGAGTTTTTGTCCAACGTCGAGTTTCGCAGTCATTCTGGTTGATCGGTCAAGCCCCAAAGCGCACTGCCGGCGAGAGCGAAAACGATTCGCGCATGTCACGTACTTCATCAACTGGCGTTCGCCCGAACAGGCGCTTGAACTCACGGCTGAACTGGGACGCGCTCTCGTAACCGACGCGTCCCGCTGCCGCCGCTGCAGTCACACCATCGCGAATCATCATCAGGCGTGCCTGATGCAGGCGGGTGGATTTGATGTACTGGATAGGAGATGTCTGAGTCACCGTGCGAAAATTGGCATGAAACGCAGGCACGCTCATGCCGGCTTCTTCAGCGAGACGAGTGACGTTGAGCGGCTTTGCATAATCGGTATGAATCCGGTTCAGCGCCCGCGCGACGCGCCCGAATCGGCCGTGATGCGCAAGCGCGGCGCGCATTGCCGCGCCTTGCTCGCCCGTGAGGACCCTATAGCAGATCTCTCGCACGATACTTGGCCCCAGGATCTGCGCGTCCAGTGGTTTCGTCAAAGCATCCAGTAACCGTAATGTCGCGACGGCAAGGTCGCCCTCCAGTCGAGTGGAAGTAATACCGATTGGTGATGCATCGGCCTGATGGCCGCTGGCGCCGATCTGTGTAATCAGATCGCTGAGTTCCAGCAGATCCAGGCGGATAGATACCGCAAGCAAAGGCTCCTCTGGCGAGGCTTGGGTTTCTGTGGAAAATGGTAATGGCACGGACAGCACGAGGTAGTGCTGTGCATCGTAGGTGTACACCGCATCGCCCAGGAATCCCAATTTGCGACCCTGGCAAACGATCACGATGCTCGGTTCATATAACACCGGCGTGCGTCCGAGCGGGCGATCCGACCGCATCAGCCGCACGTTGTCCAGCGCAGACTGGGTGTATCCCTCGTTGGGGGCGAGTTTCTCCAGCAGGTGGATCATTTTGGTCGAAGCGGGATTGCGGAGGTCAGACACCGTTCTTTCCTGTTGTTGCGACGGGGATCATTCTAGCGTCGCGATTCCGCGCGCGCTACCGGGGGCGATAGAAATAGGCAATGATGGCATCGGTCCATGTATTCGCCTGAGGGACGGATTTTTCTACCATTCTTTCACCGGCCAATGAATGAATATTGCTTCATGGCAGGCCTGAAACTGGTTCGGTGTGTGCGCGCTAATCGAATGCTGGCGTACACCGAAAGATCCGATCTCAAATAGGAGTATGCAAGATGGCAATCCCCTCTACTGAATCGAAAGTCATCCTGATCACCGGCGCCAGCAGCGGCATTGGCGAGGGTGCGGCCCGGTTGCTCGCTGCCCAAGGGCATCGACTCGTTATTGGCGCTCGCCGCACCGAGCGGCTTGTCGAGTTGACGAAGTCATTGCAGGATGCAGGAGGCATCGTCCAATACCGCGAACTCGACGTTACGGTGGCGGAGGATGCCGCTGCGTTTGCGCGTTTCGCACTCGAGACGTTCGGCCGCATCGATGTGCTGATCAACAATGCAGGCGTGATGCCGCTCTCGCCGCTGAACGCCCTAAAGGTGAATGAATGGGATCGGATGATCGATGTAAACATTCGCGGCGTGTTGCATGGTATCGCAGCTGTCCTGCCGACGATGGAGCAGCAGGGCCATGGCCAGATCATCAACATCTCCTCGATCGGAGGGCTTTCCGTATCGCCCACTGCCGCAGTCTACTGCGCCACGAAATACGCCGTTCGCGCCATCTCTGACGGCCTGCGCCAAGAGACGGACAAGATCCGCGTCACGGTGATCTGCCCGGGCGTCGTGGAATCCGAATTGGCTGAGACCATCACCGACGACACGGCGCGTGTAGCCATGCAGGCGTTTCGTCGCATCGCAATCACGCCGGATGCTATCGCTCGCGCTATCGCCTACGCCGTGGAGCAACCGGCCGATGTGGACGTCAGCGAGATCGTGGTGCGTCCTACTGCGAGTCCGTATTGAGTGCTTTCCCGGCTCGCCCGTGTCATGGCTCACGCGCATTTGAGTATTGCGTTGCCCTGACACGGTGTCTACATCGCTGCTATCCCACCATCACAACACATCCTGATCGAGGCCATCATTATGAAATCAACATCCCGTATCTGGTTCGTCACCGGCGCATCGAAGGGCGTCGGCCAAAAACTCGTCAAACATCTGCTTGATCAAGGCCATCGTGTGGCCGCAACATCGCGCACCGCAACTGCATTGACGAAAGCGTTCGGACAGCCATCCGACAATTTCCTGCCGCTCGAAGCAGACCTCACTAACGATCGAAGTGTCGAACAGGCAATTACGCAGACCGTGCAAACATTCGGCGGCATCGATGTGATCGTCAACAACGCGGGTTATGCGCAGCAAGGCACGATCGAAGCCCTGTCGGACCAAGAACTACGTCAGAACTTCGAAGTTAATTTCTTCGCGCCGGTGCTCGTGCTGCGGCACGCGCTGGCACATCTGCGCGCGCAACGCAGCGGACACATCATCAATATCGCATCCATCGTGGGTTATCAGGGTGGCTATGCCGGCTGGGGCAGTTATGTGGCGAGCAAGTTTGCGCTTGCCGGGTTGACTGAATCGCTGGCTGCAGAGGTTGCGGAACTAGGCGTTCACGCCACGGTGGTTTATCCCGGACCTGTACGCACCGATTTTCTGTCCAGCGGCGCATTAGCCGTGGCCAAGCGGCAGATCGACGATTATGCCGAAGCCAAGGCCTCGCTAGATCTGCATCTGGACACGCTGCATGGCCATCAGGCCGGAGATCCGGACAAACTCGCTTTGCTGATTATTCAGGCAGCCAGCGTCGAGGCGCCGCCGCTGCATTTGTTTGCCGGGAAAATTGCCAATGAACTGGCTGCCGCCAAATCCTCTGCAGTCCAAAAAGACCTGAACGCGTGGAAGGGCTCGTCGGAAGCCACCGATTTCGTGGATTGATAGGAGATAAACGCGCGCCAGCGGTACCTGGGTAGTGTGAAGTGCCCGGTTTGATAGTGTGTCGCTGGCTAACGACTGCTGGCCAACCGAATCCCCAGGCCCACAAGCGCCGCACCCATTACTGCATCGACTACGCGGCTCACGCGTGCATAGATTGATCGCACCCGTCCCACGGAAAAGAATGTGGCGAGCAATCCCAGCCACCCGGCCGTTATCAAACCGACCAGCGCAACCACGCTGACATACACCCATGTGGGGGCGCCGACCGGTAGTACGGTCACGAACAGAGTGGCAAAGAAAGTCGCCGTCTTTGGATTCGTGATGCCGACCAAGAAGCCCTGGCGCCATGCTTGCAACGCCCCAATTCGAGGCACATCATCCACACGTGGCTCGCCGTTCCTGGCTTTGAACGAGGCTATCAGCATCCGCGTGCCGAGATAGATCAGGTAAGCCGCGCCTGCCAGGCGGATGGCTTCATACAGCCAGAACAGCTCCTTGATAAGCAACCCAAACCCTAGGATGGCCAGGGCTGCCCAGACGACGACTGCGCACGCGATGCCCAGGCCAACGAACACACCTGATCGACGGTCGTTCAAGGCATTCGACGTGACGGCGACGAAGTCCGGGCCGGGGCTGATGCAAGCCAGTAGCACGATGCCGGACAGCGTGAGCAATTGATATAGATATTCCATGAATCCAACGCGAGAGGTGATTGATCGGAACTCGGCGATGCGCCAATTGGCGTAGATAGAACCTTACCATTGCCATAGCGTTGCTTGTGCGAGGTCGCAGGTGCGCGCATGGCGGGCGTTTCCTTTCTCGCGCCGGATTTGATTTGAGCCGGGGTGACCTGGCTGGTCAATCATTTCTTGGCAGTGCGGGTGGCCGAACGGTTCACAACGGCTGCCCATTTTTTCAATTCGCCAGATACCACCTTGTCAGTCTCGGCAGGTGATGTGGGCGTTGCTTTCGCTCCTAGTTTGGCAGCGCCTTCGCGCAGTTCAGGCAGTGCACCGGCTTTCTGCATGGCCATGGACATTTTTTCGATGGCTTGAGGCGGCGTGCCGGTCGGGGCCAGCAGGGCATAGGTCGTGGCAACTGCATAGCCCTGGACACCTTGTTCGGCGAGCGTTTTGACGTCGGGCAGGGCTGGGGCGCGTTCAGCGGTGGTGACACCGAGAATGCGAATCTTGCCGCTGGCCAACTGGGGCATCAACGCAGGCAGCGTGTCGATCACCATATCGATCTGGCCGCCGAGCAGGTCGGTGACGGCCGGGCCGCTGCCGCGATAGGGAACGTGCAGGATGTCGGTGCCGGTGATTTGTTTGAATAATTCACCGGCCATGTGCTGCGAGCTGCCGTTGCCGGCCGAACCGATCGACAGTTTGCCGGGGCGCGATTTAGCCAGGGCGATCAGCTCCTGCACGGAATTGGCCGGCACGCTGGTGTTCACCGCCAGTGCCATCGGCATGGTGATGGCAACAGAGACTCCCTTGAAATCCTTTACGAAACTGTAGTTCTGTTTGTCGAGCAGCGAGGCGTTGATCGCGAGGCTGCCCAGCGCGCCCATGAGCACGGTGTAACCATCGGGCGTGGCGCGCGCGACGGCCTCGGCGCCTACCTCGCCACCCGCGCCGGCTTTGTTTTCCACGACGACGGTCTGCTTGAGGAAATCGCCCATGTGCTGCGCGTAGAGGCGCGCAGCGACATCGGTGGCACCGCCGGGCGGGTAGGGGACGACCATTCGAATAGGGCGATCGGGCCATTCGGCCGCGTGGGCGGCGGGCATCAGTGGGCCGCTGATGGCAGCGGCGAGCAATAGCAACAGGGTCTTGACCATGGTGGTTTGTCTCCGATGTGTTTCTTATGGCGCAAAGTTATGTGCCTTTCTATGTTTCCCAATATATAGGATATAAATCCCAAATTTGGCTTAACAAGAATCGCATGTGATGCTATTCTGGTCAAGCATTGATCGACCACCCCAGGGTTTTATGGGATTCGATGTATGAAAATCAGGATTTAAAAAACGAAGAGGCAACATGGATCACAAGCAAGCATTGGCCGGTGTGCGTGTCATCGAGGTGTGCAACGTGGCCGCAGGACCGTTCTGCGGCATGCTGCTCGCGGATATGGGGGCCGATGTCATCAAAATCGAACATCCCGAAGGCGGCGACACGCTCAGGTCGTGGCCGCCCCTCAGTGATGGATATAGCGAAAACTTCGCATCGTTGAATCGCAACAAGCGCTCGGTCACTCTCAACCTCAAGGACGCAGGCGATGTCGAACTCGCGCGCCGGTTGATCGACGATGCGGATGTGCTGTTGGAAAACAACCGCCCTGGCGTGATGGAGCGCCTCGGCCTGGGCTACGAGGCGCTGGCGGCTCGTAATCCACGTCTCATCTATTGCTCGATCTCTGCCTATGGCCAGACCGGGCCGCGTTCGCAAGAGGGCGGCTTTGATCTCACCATTCAGGCCATGAGCGGCATCATGAGTGTGACGGGCGAGCAGGGCGGTGCACCCGTGAAATGCGGCGTGCCGCTGGCGGATTTCACGGCTGGCCTGTATGCAGCGACGTCGATCTCGGCTGCGCTGCGTGTGGCAGAAAGTACCGGAAAGGGCACGCATCTGGATGTCGCCATGCTTGGCGTTACGCTCGGCATTGCTGCGCTGCAGACCTCGGAATATTTCGGCAGCGGTAAAGACCCGCAGAAACTCGGCTCTGCGCATCCGCGCAATGCGCCGTACCAGGCATTTCGCTGCCGTGACGGATATTTCGGAATGGCCGCCGGCAACAATGCGCTATGGCGGTCGGTGTGCGAGATCATCGGTCATCCCGAACTCGTCGAGGATCCGCGTTACGCCAGCACCACGCTGCGTGCACGCAACCAGGACGAGTTGCGCGAATTCCTCGAGGCGCTCTTCGTGCAGGACGACGGTGCCAATTGGCTGCAGAAGTTCCGCGCGCGCGGCGTGCCGTGCGCGCCGATCAACAGCTACTCAGAGGTACTGACCGATCCTCAGGTCGAGCACATGGAATGGGTGCGCCCGCTGGAGCTACCCAACGGCGTGCAGACCAAGACATTCGGCGCGCCCGTGCGCATTGGCGGCGCTAGCGCGCCTATCCGCATGCGTCCGCCCAGCCTGGGAGAACACACCGAGGAAATTCTGGGCACGTTGCGTAATGCGGACAAGGTGTCGCCATGAGCGCGCTCGTCGATGTGAAATATCAGGATGGCCTGTGCCGCATCACATTGCAACGACCCGAAAAGATGAACGCATTGTCGGCCGAATTGGTCGAGGGCCTCATCGACGCAGTTGATGAGGCGCATGCCCGGCACAGTGAAGCCATCGTGTTTCAGGGTAACGGCAAGAATTTCAGTGCGGGCTTCGATTTTGGCGGTTATGAGGAACAGAGCGAAGGCGATTTGCTGCTGCGATTTGTACGCCTGGAACAGCTGCTGCAGAAAGTAGCGGCGTCGACTGCGCTCACTCTGGCGCTGGCTCATGGCAGAAATTTTGGCGCTGGCGTGGATCTGTTCGGTGCCTGCCGGTTGCGCGTGGCGACACCGGATGCGAGCTTTCGTATGCCTGGGCTGAAGTTCGGCCTGGTGCTGGGCACGCGCCGCTTTGCGGCCGTGGTGGGTGCACAGACTGCGCATGACGTGCTGATTCATACTCGTACCTTTAATGCCGAGTCCGCGCTGCAAATGGGATTTGCCACGTCGTTGGCCGAGATAGGCGAATGGGACGCGGTAGCGGCTGCTGCGCATGTCAGTGCGCGTGAGCTCAGCGCCAGTGCACGTCAGCAGCTGCACGCAGTGCTGGGTGGCAGCGAGAGCGACGCTGACCTCGCCAGCCTGGTGCGCTCGGCCGCTGCGCCGGGGCTAAAGAGCCGTATACGCGCCTACTTGAATCCTTAGGCAGACTTTGCCGCCTATGCTGCCGGCGAGCAGCGAGGCTTATCTGGAGTGAGACAAATGACATCAGGCTTTAACCAATCCGGTAAACAGATGGCTTTGGCCGAGCTGGCAGCCAAAATTTCCGACGGCGCGTCAGTGGCGCTGGGCGGCAGTTTTCTGCATCGCGGTCCGTTCGCGTTCGTGCGTGAGCTGATCCGGCAGCAGCGCCGAGATCTGGAGATCATCAAGCAATCCCCAGGGTACGACATTGATATTCTGTGCCGCGCTGGCGTGGCCTCTCGGGCGCGTGCAGGTATCGTCGCGATGGAAGGCAACTTTGGCCTCGCGCCGTGGTATCGCAAGGCGATCGAACGCGGTGAACTCAAACTCGAAGAGCACGCGTGCGCCAGTTTGACCGCCGGTCTGCGTGCGGCCGCTTTCGGTGTGCCGTTTATGCCTTGCGGTGGCCTGCATGGCAGCGATCTTCCTGCCTTGAATAAATGGACATTGCTCGATGACCCGTATGGCAGCGGCGCCAGTACCTATCTGATTCCCGCAGTGAAACCGGACTTCGCGGTGCTGCAGGTTTCTGAAGTCGACCGGCTCGGTAATGCGCGTGTCTATGGCACTGCGCATTGGGACCGCATCATGTCGCGTGCAGCAGGCACTGTACTGGTGGTGGCCGAGAGGCTGGTGGAAACCGCTGTGTTCGAAGACCAGCCAGAGGCGACACTGCTGCCTTATTTCATGGTGGAGGCGTTTACCGTGTTGCCCGGCAGCGCATGGCCCGGCTCTTGCACGCCGTATTACGACATCGACTATCCGGCGGTCGAGCGCTACATGAATAAGGAAGGCTCGCTGGAGGCCCACATGGCCGAAGCCCCCGAGCTCAAGGAGACTCTGCATGTCTGAAGCCTTTTCCCCGTTCGAGCACGTGGTGCTGGGTCTGGCGCGGTTCATCCGTCCGAATGAAATCACCTTCAGCGGTGTGAACTCCACGCCGCCCATGCTGGCCTGCCTGTTGGCCAAGCGCGCCTACGATTTCGATTTCATTTACATCAACGTGGCGGGTGGAGTGGACCCGCGGCCCGATTCGATTCCGATCTCGAGTTCCGACCCGCAGCTTGCGGCACATACCGCATCGATTTTTTCTAACGAAGATTTCTACGACCTGTGTACACGTGGCAAGATGGATCTCACCTTTCTAGGGGCGGCGCAAATCGATGGTGAAGGGTGCGCCAATAATTCTTGCATTGGCGATTGGCATCAGCCCAAGGTGCGTCTGCCCGGCGGTGGCGGCGGTGCGGTGATGCTGCCGACTGCCCGGAGAGCCTGCACGTGGCGTACTGAGCATTCCACGCGGACCTTTGTGCAGAAGCTCGACTTTCGTACTTCCTGGGGCGGCTTTCACGGTGTGGCTACCCCCATTGCCATCTTTATCAAGCGCGACGGCAGGTTGGCTTTGCAGTCGTGGCATCCAGAGTCCAGCCTCGAGGAGGTGCGCGAGCGCACTGCTTTCGACTTCGACGCAACGGGCGCTGAACCTACACCTTTCCCGACAGATGCGGAGCGTGCCGCTTTGGCAGCGCTCGATCCGGACGGCACATTTGAACGCGATGCCAATGTGAAGTTGCGCTGAGACGAGAGCCCGGGGGACAACCATGAATGCGATCTCGAGCCTGCCGCAGGTCTGGCAGTGGGTGTGGCGTGCGCCGGAATTTCAAGACCAGCTTGCGTTGGTCACAGAAGAGCGCAGCTGGACCTATCCGCAACTGGATCACGATGTGCGTGTGCTGGCTGGAGGGCTTCGGCGTGCCGGCGTACAGCAGGGAGACTACGTTGCCTTGGCATTGGAACGCGGCCCCGCGCAAGTGCTGATGTTGCTGGGCTGCATCGCCGCGGGTGCGTGTCCATGTCCGTTGGAACCGCGTATTGCGGCAGAGGAAACTGCGCGCCGCGTGCAGGCGGTGGGGCTGCGTTGGATCGTGCATGACGATGAGAATGCGGCTGGTGCAAAGGCGTCTGGGTTGCCCGCGCGGCATGTGTTGCCATTCGGGGATTTGCAAGGCGCCGCAGCGTTCTGGGCGGAAAATCCCGAACCGGATCAGGTCGCACTATTGCTGTTCACGTCTGGCAGCACTGGCAAACCCAAGGGCGTGCTGCTGGCGCATCGCGGGCTGGCGCTCAACGCCCAGGGCGTCATCGTCCACACGGCGCTGACAGCAGCAGACGTATTGCTTCATCTGATGCCGCTGCACCATACCAATGCCATCAACAATCAAGTCTTTGCGCCGCTGGCCTGCGGGGCGACGATTGCGTTGGCCGATCGCTTTCGCGCCGAGGCCTTGCCTCATGTGTTGTCGCGCTTTCGGCCGACCATCCTCACCGGCGTGCCCACGATGTATGCACGCATGCTGCAGCAAAAAATCTCGCCGGACGCATTCGCTCGCCTGCGGCTGATGCGCTGCGGTTCGGCGCCGATCACACCGGCGCTGCATCGAGAGATCGAGGCCTTCACGGGCTGCGAACTGGTGGTCTCCTATGGTCTATCCGAAGCGACCTGCACGTCCACGATGAATCCGCCAGGCGCGCGCCGCATCGGAAGCGTCGGGACAGTGCTGGCTGGTCAGCAAGTTGCCCTGCTTGATGCCGTTGGTGCGCCTGTGCCGCCAGGAGGCGAGGGCGAGATATGCATCGGCGGCGATGCACTGATGCTGAAGTATCTGGGCCACGATGGGGATGATCCAGTGCGCGATGGCTGGCTGCATACCGGCGATCTCGGCCGTTTCGATGCCGAGGGCTACCTCACGATTACTGGCCGCATCAAGGAGGTGATCATCCGTGGTGGGGAAAATATCTCGCCCAAATTGATCGAGGACGTGTTGGCATCGTTTCCTGGTGTCGCAGCATGTTGCGTCGTGGGTCAGGCAGATGATGATCTCGGGGAAGTGCCCGTGGCCGTGGTTGTGGCGGATGCAAATGCGCCTCTCATCGACGAAGCGGCGCTGCGCGCCACAGTTCAGGAACGGCTCGGTCGTATCTATGTTCCGCAGAACGTGTACCGGTGTGACGCGTTGCCAGAAAATGCGGTGGGCAAGATTGATCGCAAGGCGGTCGCCAAATGGGTGGAAATCCAGCGCCAGACGGCCGTTGTGTTGTGAGGCCAGAGGGGCAGCGACAGCCGACAGGTATGCCGGCCATCTATTCGTCAGGGAGCCTTGTGTCCAAGCGCTGCCGAAATACCAGCAGCACAGGCTTTGACGTCGGCGGCCAGTTCCTTGGCTCGGCCTAACGACAGCCGGTCCAGCGGTCCGGAAATGCCTATCGCGGCCACGACATCGTCCAGGGCGTTGAAGATCGCCACGGCAACGCCGCCCACGCCATCTCGCCATTCTCCCCGGTTCAAGGCATAGCCGACGCGTACTGCACGCCGCAGGTCCTCTTTCAGCAAGGGCAGCGTGGTGATGGTGGCGCCCGTGTGGCGGTTCAGCGATTCTGCGTACGCTTCGAGATAGCCCTCGGGCTGATGGGCGAGCAGTGCCTTGCCCGTGGCCACGGCATACGCGGGCGCCCGGCCCCCGATCATCGAATAGGCACGGATAGGTTGCGGGCTATCGATTTTGTCGATATAGACGACTTCGATGCCGTCGAGCACAGAGAGGTGAACGGTTTCGCCGGTGTCAGCCGCCAGCTTGCGCATGGCCGGGCCCGCGATTCTGCGCAGGTCCAGGTTGCCGAGCTGGCGCGCAGCGAGTTCAAACAGGCGGATGCCGCCACGGTAGCCAGTGCCTTCGTCACGCTCGATGTAGCCGGCGTGCATCAGCGTCTGCAACGTCCGGTGTGTATTGCTGCGGGTCAAGCCTACCCGGGCCGCCAGTTCCTCGATCGTGCGCGACGGATGCTCCACGTCGGTAACGGCTTCGAGAACGGTGAGGCCTTTGAGTAGCGTCTTGTCCATGCTAATTTCCTGAATATTGGGAAAACAGGGGCATTTTACACAGGGCGTGTGCGTCACCGAGGCGGCTGAGCGTGCTCCTGGGCGAGGGGACGTAGGCCCTCGCGTGCGGTCGTATCGCGAGCTGGATAGAGTGTCCCATTTGATAGGAACTAAAACTCAAAAGGCGGCGCATATAGAGTTTGCGACGCAGAGCATACGGAGTTATAGTTTATGCAACCTGGAGGTTGCGTAATGAATCCTACCCCTGACTACATCGAAAAGCGAATCGTCTTGCGTGCTCCCCGCGAGCGTGTGTGGCGAGCGGTCACTGAGGCGAAGCAATTCGGCACCTGGTTCGGGGTCGAGTTCGATGGCGAGTTTGCCACCGGGACTCGGCTGACCGGCCGGATCGTCCCGACACAGGTTGACCCCGAGGTCGCCAAGCTGCAGCAACCCTACGTTGGGATCCCGTTCGAATTCCACATTGAGCGGATCGAACCGATGAATCTCTTTTCCTTTCGCTGGCATCCGGGCGCGACGGACCTCAACAAAGACTACTCAGCCGAACCGATGACGCTTGTCGAGTTTCGTCTGCAAGACGTCGAGCAAGGTACGCTGCTGGTGATCCGAGAATCCGGGTTCGACGCCATTCCGCTCGAGCGCCGCGCCGAGGCATTCACGGGCAACGAAGGCGGCTGGACGCATCAGTTGAAGCTCATCGAGAAATACCTGGATCAGTTTTCATCGTGAGCCGTGCGTCGACGGCTGCCGCACAAAGGCTGATCAGTACGGCGCCAGTATTTGCTGCGCTCGGAGATCCGGCACGTCTGCGTATCGTTGCCAAGCTGTGCGACGCAGGTCCGCTATCGATTGCGCTGCTCACGCAGGGCGCGAATATTTCGCGCCAGGCTGTCACAAAGCATCTGCATGCGTTGTCGAACGCAGGCCTGGTACGTAACGAACGAAGCGGTCGCGAAAGCGTGTGGCGGCTCGAGCCCCGGGGGCTGGTGCAAGCTCAACAATATCTCGATCAGATTTCAGCGCAATGGGATCAGGCGCTCGCGAGGCTCTCAGCGTTTGTAGAACGCGACGAATTCTGATTACCGCTTTTTCGCACCGCGTATTCGCTACGCGTGAACTACGGACGTTTGCCGGTGAGCGTTTTCTGCCACGGCCACCATCTGCACTATCACGACGTCATCTTCACTATGTCTATCAAGCTTCCAGAATCCATCGCAGGTCAAGTATCCGCTACGCGTTCAATTTTAGAGAAACACCTGGGCGACAAGCTTCTGGCGATTCACTTGTTTGGCTCTGCAGTGGATGGCGGCTTAAAACCATCCAGCGATATTGACCTGCTGGTTACGGTGAACACAGCGTTGGATGATTCAACGAGAGCCACTTTGATGACCGATCTGTTGTCGGTATCGGCTTTCCCGTGTACCGATGCGGCACTGCGGGCGCTAGAGGTGACCATACTGGCCCAAGCAGACGTGAACCCGTGGCGATATCCGGCGCAGCGGCAAATGCAATTCGGTGAATGGTTACGTGACGATATCAAGGCTGGCGTTATTGAGCCGGCGATGATGGACCATGACCTGGCGATCTTGTTGACCAAGGTGCGGCGGCATAGCGTGCCCCTGTACGGTCCCGCAGCCCAGGAATTTTTCGACGAAATCCCTCTCCGCGATGTGCAGCGTTCGCTATCAGACACCTTGGCGCTCTGGAACACCGAGGCAGATTGGGAGGGCGATGAAAGAAACATTGTCCTGGCCTTGGTGCGCATTTGGTACACAGCGATGACGGGAGATATCGCATCGAAAGATGCCGCAGCTGACTGGGCCCTACAGCGTTTGCCAATCGAGCACCAGCAAATCGTCATGGCTGCGAGAGATGCATACCTCGCATCAGGGACAGATAATCTCGCCGCCTATCCACGAGAGCGCGCAGAATTGCTGAACCACATCCGTTCTAGCGTGATAGCGAAATTGCAATAGAGGAAGTGACGGGGTGCAAATAGGCACGCCGCTTGCTGCGCTGTACTCCTAGCCATAAACGGAGACAGCCATGCAATCATCAAAGCATAACGGCCCGCCACACCACAGGCAGCCTGCGACGCCCGAACCCGGTAGCGAGTCGCAGGTAGATATTGCGTCTCGCGTGCAGGGTGGCCTGAAGAAATCGAACGAACAACGCGAGCCTGAAAAGCGGACATCGCCCACTGGCCACAAGGCGACGGAGTTCGACGGTTCACCAAACCCCCGAGCAGACGAAGACTCCGGCGTCTTCAAGCCCGCGGACGAGACGCCAGCCGTGATGCCCAAGCGCAGTGGTCCGAAGAACCAGGAGTGACGCGTGGACATCTCATCTACTGCGGATGCTTCCGATCGCCGTGTGCGTCGCGCCGGTTACCTCCTGGGATTTGCCATGGGAGGCTTTTTCGACGGCATTCTGCTGCACCAGATCCTGCAGTGGCATCATTTGCTGTCTGCAATCCAGGCTGGAATCTTGAGAGACTTGCGCGTGCAGGTGGCGGTCGATGGCATGTTTCATGCGCTGATGTATGTGCTGGCCGCCGCCGGTTTGTGGGTCCTGTTCCGGCTGCGGGGCAGTTCACCGGCGGTGTCGCTTCGTCCGTTATGGCCGGCATTCTGGATGGGGTTCGGCGCTTGGCATATCGTCGATGCCGTGTTCTCTCATTGGGTCACCGGTATCCACCGCATCCGAATGGATTCCGATATGCCGCTGGTCTGGGATGTCGCATGGCTGGTGGTTTTCGGATTGGTGCCGTTCTTCTTCGGTTGGCGTGGCCGTTCCAAGGGCGGCGGATCAATGGAGTCGGGTCAGGTAGCCATTGGTTTCCTGATCGTCGTGCTGGGCGGGGCGGCTGCGGCCAATCTCTTTCCACTGCGCGGTGACAATGGCACGACGGTGGTGGCGCTGCGTCCAAATGCCTCGGCCGCAGGCTTGCTGCAGGCCTTGGACGGAACCGACGCTCGCATCGTTTGGACGGACCGTGCTGGCGGCGTGTGGGTGGTCCGGAATCTATCGTTCCGACAGAGCTTCGCGTTATACGGATCCGGTGCGCTCTACGTTAGCGGGACAACCGCGCCAGCGGGCTGCTCGGTGTGGTTGCAAACGACGGGCGAAAGGCCTGCATTCTCGACACAGCAGCCGGCTGCGCCGATCTAATTTCCGGACCTGTTCTCTACCGGGTACTGGCAATACCGGTATTTCGAATTGTCTTGTTGCGATATCGGACAGCTACAACAATGCTGCCTGCCATCGTACGTTAGAGGACTACCGGATGCGAATTTCTTTTTTGCACACCATTGAAAGTAACCAGGCTGTTTTCGCAAACGCGGCTGCGCAAGCTGGATTGTCTGCGACGCAGTTGCGCCATATTGTCCGCTCGGATTTACGGAAAGCCGTGGACGAAGGGAAAATGTCGGACGACGAAATACACGATCAGATTCGCCGCACGGTGGGGGATTTGGCCAGCACTGCCGACGCGGTGATCGTTACTTGTGCCACGTTAGGCCCCATCGTCGAGGATATTGCTGAGATCGCAGTGCCCATCATCCGAGCCGATGTCGCGCTGGCAGAGGCTGCATCGCGCGGCGGAAGGAATATTGTCGTTCTCTGCGCGGTCGAGTCGACTGTCGAAGCAAATCGAACGTTGTTCGGCCATTACGCTGCCGCAACAGGAGCTCGCATAACGGTGCGGTTGGTGCCCGGCGTTTGGGCGTCGTTCCAGAACGGTGACATCGAAGCATGTCTGCAAGCATGTGCGCAGGCCACACAAGACGCATACGAACAAGGGGCCGATGTGGTGGCTCTGGCGCATCCCTGGATGGCGGCAGCGGCGAGCCTGGTGCAGGGGGCGCGCAAGCCAATGGACGGCGCACGAGCTGCACTGTGCGCCGCAGGCGCCGGCCTGTGCGTCTGACGGGATTTGCCGGAACGGTCATTTCGTCGGGCTATCGCTGATACCGATATGCCGCAACGTGATGGCGGCCAGTCCAGCCAGAATGGCGACGCAGAGGGCGCAGGTTGCTGCCGCCGCATGCACCCCTGTGATGAAAGCGGTTTGCGCTTGTTCCAGCAGGCCGGCCGGCAGCGCCTGCGCCACTGACGTAGCGCCCGCGAGACTGTCCGATGCTGCGTGTCGCACGTCCAGTGCCATCGGTATGTCGATGCGATCAGCGATCTTGATGCGATAGATCGTGGTCGTGAGGCTGCCCAGCATGGCGATGCCCACAGCCAGACCGAGTTCCTGTACCGTTTCTGACATGGCCGATGCGGATCCCGCTTTTTCGGCGGGGGCGGCGCTCACCACCAGATCTGTTCCCAATGCGGCGATAGTGCCCAAGCCCAGATAGACCAGAGCAAAGGATGCCGTTACCAGCTCAATTCCCCGTGATGCGTTATCGAGTTGAGTCAGTAACAGATAGCCCACTACGGATAAACCCAGCGCACCTGCGATCACATTGCCTGGCCGGATTTTTCTCGCAAGCAGTGGCGCCGTGATACCTGCTGCCAGCATGGCAAGCGCAGGCGGCCCCATCCACAACCCTGCTGTGAAAGGCGACAAGCCCACGACCAGCTGCAGATACTGGGTCACCAGCAGCATGGTCCCGCCTACACCAATCAGGCCGACTAATAGCACTACCAGGGCAACGCTGAACGCCCGGTTCGAGAACAGGTCCAGGTCGATCAAAGGACTGCGCAATCGGCGTTGTCGCCGGATGAATAGAATCATGAACACTGACCCGCCTGCTATAGCCCACAGAGCACCGGCCTCTATCCCGTTTTTTGCGAATTGCTTGATGCCGTAAACGATAGGCAGCAATGCAAGCAGCGACAGCGCGACGCTGCCCAGATCCAGACGGCCTTGTTGCGGAGCACGGTACTCCGGCAGGATAAATGGCCCGGCCACCAGCAACATCGCGATGATCGGCAAAGCCACCAGGAATCCTGCGCCCCACCAATAATGTTCAAGCAGAATACCGCCCACGACGGGACCCGCCGCCATGCCCAACGCGAACATGGTCGCCCACACTCCGATGGCCAGTGCACGCTGGTGAGGATGCTGGAACATGTTGCTGATCAACGCCAGTGTCGAAGGCATCAGCGTTGCACCCGCAACACCCAGCACAGCACGCGCAGCAATCAGCATGGCGGCGCTGGTCGAGTATGCCGCCATCACGGAAGCTATTCCAAAAGCAGCTGCACCTACCAAGAGCAATTTTCGCCGCCCGATGCGATCGCCCAATGTTCCCATTGTGATGAGCAGGCCGGCGATCATGAAACCATAGGAATCGACTATCCAGAGTGTTTGGGCACTAGTCGGACGCAAATCGAGTGCGAGTGCTGGCAGCGCCAGGTGCAGCAGCGTCAAGTCCATTCCGAGCAGGATGGTCGGTAGCGCCAGCAACGCCAGTCCCACCCACTCTCGGCGACCGGCGCGTTTCTCGGCAGTATTTGTTTGCGTTTGAGGTCTTTCGCTAATGAGCGTTGAATCGCCACATGCTTGCACAATGCTTCTCCGGGTTCACTGATCAGGCTGTCGGAGTGCATTCTCAACGCGATATGATCCCATTACAATTTAAGCATTTATCCTATTACTAACGGCAACAGCCATGATCGAGCGTAGCCTTAGCCGTACCAAGACTGAACTATCGGAATTTCTGACCCGGCATCGCAAGAAACTGACGCCGGCCGACGTGGGTCTGCCATCGCACGGCTCACGCCGGACCCCGGGCCTGCGTAGAGAAGAAGTCGCCGCGCTGGCTGGTGTCGGGCTCACCTGGTACACGTGGTTCGAGCAGGGGCGCGACATTCAGGTGTCAGAAAAATTTTTGCTGAGTGTGGCTTATGCGCTCAAGCTCGACGATGCCGAATGCAGCCATCTGTTTCTGCTGGCTCACCAGCGCCCGCCGCCACCGCAAGCCCATCAACTGACATCGGTCACGCCGCTGATCCAACAGTTGATGGACGATCTGACGGCCAGGCCCGCCTATGTGCTCAATTTGCGTTGGGACGTTGTTGCCTGGAATGCAGCGGCTGAAGATTTGTTCGGCTTTCGCGTACGTGAGCGTGAAGCCCGCAATATTCTGCATATGGTGTTTGCCGATCCCGATATACGGCGGCGCCTCCCTGCGTGGCGGGACGATGCACCAAAATTGCTGGCGCAGTTCCGGTATGACTTCGCCGTTGCGCCGAACGATCCGCCTATGTTGGCATTGGTGGAGAGCCTCAAGGCGTTGTCAGCCGAGTTTCGGCGCTGGTGGGACACCCCCGACAGTGAGCAAGCGCGGCGTGGACTCAGATTGGTGATGACTGGTGACGGCGAGCGAAAAAATTTCCGCCATGAGACGCTTGTGGTGGACGAGCACCGGCATCTCCGGATGGTTGTGTATTTTGCCGAACCGGCGGACCGCTGAAAAAAACGCCCGGCAATGGCCGGGCGCACATGACATTATGTCGCGTCTTTGTAGCGATTGCGCAGATCGCGGATCTGATCGTGGTTGCGCAGCACGCCCTGATACTGACGCTCAACGAGGGCGCGTATTTCTTCTGGCAGCGCTTCCTTCAGCGCGTCGTTGTACTGGGACTTTGCGACATCTTCACCGCGTTCGCATTCCTCGAGGATGGAGGCGTCGCTGCGGCCGGTGACGGCGGCTTTCAGGTTCGTCCACCCCCGGTGCATGGCGCCAGCCACTGTGCCGCTGTCTTCGGGCTTGCCACCCAGTTGAACGACGACGGTTTGCAACTCGGCAGCCCCGGACGCGCAATCGCGCGCACGGTCCCTGAATAGCGTTTGCAGTTCGGGGTTCTTGGTGTCCTCGGCGGCGGCGGTAAAGCCTTTTTCGCCGTTCTTGGAAGTTTCAATAAGGTTGTTCAATACCTTGACGACATGATCAGCCATGCTTTTCTCCATAACGGTTAACACACCCAGGGCGAAATGCCCCACTTGTCGTCATGGCTCAGCAAGTACTGTGCCTGATCCGTTTCAATGCAGAGAATTCCACAGATTGACCGTGGCGTAGCTACGCCACGGACGCCAACCGTTTGCAAGCTCGACGATCTGCTTCGGCGTACGCGGCATCAGTGCCTTTTTCACGCCATAATCCGTCGGTAAAAATGCGTCAGGCCACGCCATCGCGCGCATCGCAATGTATTGCGCGGTCCAGGGGCCGATGCCAGGCAGGGCCAGCAATTTCTCGATCTCTTGCTCGGGCTGTGCGCCAGTGCCAAAGTCGATCTCGTTTCCGGCCAGCGCCCGTGCGAGCGCGAGAATCGTTCTGGCGCGCGTGCGTATGATGCCGAGCGGACCGAGATGGCTCTCGATGTCTCCGTCCAGGGACAGTATGCGTTGCGGCGCAGGAAACGCATGGGACAAGCCTGCAATGCCAGTCTGCACAGGCGTGCCATACTGACTCACCACACGGCTTGCCAGTGTGCGCGCTGCGCCTACAGTGATTTGCTGCCCCAGCACCGCCCGCACCGCCATTTCAAAGGAATCAAAACAGCCTGGCAACCGCGTCCCCAGCACCTGTAGCCCCGGCGCCAAGTCGTTCATCACGCGCAGTCCTTCATCGACGGCTACGGGATCGCAATCCAGGTCAAAGAGATGGCGCACCCGCGCCAGCACTTGCGGCAGAACGGGCTGCAGTGAGACTGAGGCTTCGACATTGAGCGCGTGTTTTTGCGGCAGATGGCTCACGCGTATCCATCCCGAGTGCATTTTTCCGTCGAGTCCAGTCAGCGCTACAGCACGTCCGTACGTATTCGACTCGATGCTCTCTATGCCAGGGATGGCGCGCGCCGCCAGAAACGCCAACATGGCGTCCCATTGATAGGGCGGACGGTATTCCAACGCCTGGTGGACTTGCTCCGCAGCATTGCGGTGTTGCCTCATGCGGTGCCTATTTCCGATATCCCAGTTTCCGCGAAATTTCGCTTGCGCAGGCCAGCAATGGCTTTGCAATGGCCCCATCCCACGCTACATCAAATAGTCCCGACGGTCCCAGACACGTCAACGCCAACGTCACGTTCCCCGTGTTATCAAACACGGGTACTGACAACGCATCCACACCTGGCAAGGGATTGCCAATCGCACGCGCCATTCCGTGCACGCGAATGTCCGCCAAGCGTGCCTCCACATCTGCATAAGTCACCGTGCGAGGCGGTTCTTGGCCCGCGATGACCGCGGTGTCGCCTGCCTCACGCTGGATATAGTGTTCGGCGACTTTGGGCGGCAGCCATGCGGCAAATACCAAGCCCGTCGCCGTATGCAGCATGGACATGACCGTGCCCTTGCGCATGTTCACATGCACCGGATAACTGGCCTCGGTCATATGAATCATCGTGGGACCATGCGAGCCCAATACGGCAATACCTAACGTGTGCCCGATACTTGATTGCAGTTCTGCAATCTCGGGCAAGGCAACGCGCACCGGATCCAATCGCTGCAAACTGACCAGCCCCATCTGCAGCGCGAACGGTCCCAATTCATATTGACCGGTAATTCCATCCTGTTGTACCAGACCGACGCGAGTGAAACTGACTAAATATGGATGCGCTTTCGCTGAGGTCATGCCTGCCGCTGCGGCCAGATCGCGCAAAGTCAGAGGCTTGCCGGCATCCACTAACGCAGCCAGCAAGGGAAAGCCGACCTCCACAGATTGAATGCTCCGCCGCCCATCGTTAGGCTTGGACGCTGCCGTCATGCTCGCTGCCCCTGTGCGGCGCGAGCTTGCAGTAGACGTTCAGCCATTTCCACGAATCCGCCGCCTCCGTGACGCGCCGCCACGTAGGCCGGCTGATGCGTCAGCCGGTGCAGCAGCGCCTGTATGTTGGCCACGCCGACGGAAATCGGGAAAAACTGGAACATGGGCTCGTCGTTGGGCGAGTCTCCGATAAACAGGCAGTCAGACAGCACTTGATCAATATTCAGATCGAGTTCGCGTTCAAACAGGGTGCGCGTCATGCTGAGTTTGTCGTAGTCCCCAAACCAGCCGTTGACGTGAATCGAGCTCACCTTGGCCTGCGCGCCGGCCTGTTGAAAAATGTTCACGATCTGGCTGATGGCTTCATCAGGCAGGGCGGGGACGTCTTCGCAAAAATCGATCGCCAGGTCGGCCACCCGGTAATCCTGATCACTGGCGACCGCCGTACCCGGCACCTCGCGCAGTACCCGGTCACGAATCGCATTGAGTTGTTCACGGCCTGCCGCGCGGGTTTGCGCATCGGCCCAGTAATGGCTTTTCATACGCCGCGCGCCGCGATCGTAGGCGTAATAAAACGCCCCGTTCTCGCCCACCACGGCGCGCACCGGCCACATCCGGGCAATATGGTCGCACCAGCCCGCCGGGCGGCCCGTGATCGGGATGACTTGAATCCCGGCGGCATCCAGGCGCTCCAGCGCGTGATAGGCCTCGGCCGGCAGACGGCCCTCGGTGGTCAGGGTGTCGTCGATATCGGTCAGTACGATTTGCACGGCTGCGGCAATGGAGGCGGGGAGGGACGCTAAGTCTTGCATGGCTGTTTTGTCTGATTTCTGATGAGTTTTTCTGATGGCAGTGTACCGTTCGGGGACGCACTCGGGCAGGGGGCGGGGCCTTTGTCACGGGGGCTGGCCCCCGGCGGCCCCAAGGGCAGGTAAAATCACGGTTTTCCCCAGCCGGTTTCCCTGACGTCATGTCCGCCCCGCTTGCCTCCGTTTCCCCTGACACCGTACCCGAATCCTTTGGTATTGCGTCTGTCGCAGAGATCATCGCCGAGCTGCGCGCCGGCCGCATTGTCATCCTGGTCGACGAAGAAGACCGCGAAAACGAAGGTGACTTGGTCATGGCGGCCGAGTTTGTAACGCCCGAGGCGATCAATTTCATGGTCACCCATGGCCGCGGGCTGGTTTGTCTGACACTGACCGAAGAGCGCTGCCGCCAACTCGAGCTGCCCCTGATGGCCAGCCGCAACGGCACGCGATACGGCACGAATTTCACCCAATCCATCGAGGCCGCCGTCGGCGTGGAAACCGGGATTTCGGCTGCTGACCGGGCCCGCACCATCCAGGTTGCCGTGGCACGTGACGCCAAACCCGCCGATCTGGTGCAGCCGGGCCACATTTTCCCGGTGCGTGCCGTGCCCGGTGGTGTGTTGGTGCGCGCGGGCCACACTGAGGCTGGATGCGACCTGACCGCTATGGCCGGCCTGACGCCTGCCGCCGTCATCTGCGAGATTCTCAACCCTGATGGCACGATGGCGCGCCTGCCCGATCTGGTTCAGTTCGCCCGCCAGCACAACCTGAAAATCGGCACGATTGCCGATCTGATCCAATACCGCAGCGAGCACGAGTCCGTGGTCAAGCGTGTGGGCGAGCGCGCCATGCAGACCGCCTGGGGCGAATTCCGCGCGGTGGCCTACCAGGATACCGCCAGTGGCTCGGCCCATCTGGCCCTGGTGCACGGCGATATCGATCCGCAGCGTGAAACCCTGGTGCGCGTGCACGAGCCCGCGTCCATTCTCGATGCCCTGGATACCGGCAATACCCCCCACAGCTGGGGCGTAGGCCGCGCGTTGCAAGCCATCGCCAAGACGCCCGCTGGCGTCGTGGTCCTGATGAATTGCCAATCTTCTACTGAACACCTGTTCCAACAAATCGCGGGTTGGGCCGGTAACGCCCAGCAAACCGGCACCGATGGCGGCGATCGCTACGGGTTGCGCACCTATGGTATCGGCGCTCAGATCCTGCGTGATCTGAACGTCGGCCAGATGCGTTTGCTGGCGCGTCCACGCAAAATGCCCAGCATGGCCGGCTTCTCGCTGACCGTTACGGGTTACGATTGCGACCCTTCAACCCCCGCCACTTCACAAGGCTGACAAATGAATCCCTACATCCTTACCCCTGATCTGAATGGCGAAGGGCTGCACATCGGTATCGTGCGCGCTCGCTTTAACGAGGAAATCGGCCAGGCCGAGCTCGACGCTTGCCTGCAGCAATTGGCCGAGCAGGGCGTGGACGAGCGCGACGTCATGGTCGCGACGGTGCCTGGTGCGCTCGAGCTGGGCGTCGCGTTGTCGCACATGGCCGAGACATTCGAGTTCGACGCATTGATCGCCCTCGGTGCGGTCATTCGCGGCGAAACCTACCATTTTGAAGTCGTCAGCAACGAAATGGCCACCGCCATTTCCCGCATTTCCCTGGAAACGGGCATCCCCGTGGCCAATGGCGTTCTGACCGTCGACACCGACGAGCAGGCGCAGGCCCGCGCGGCCGGCAAGGGCCGCGACTGCGCCCTGGTTGCTGTGGAAATGGCCAACCTGGTCGCGGCGCTGGAGCCCGAAGAGGACGACGAGGACGAAGACGAGGAAGAAGATTTTGACAACGAATAAACCGACCGCCGCGGATAGCGCTGCCCAGGCACGCGCCAACGCCCGCAGCGCCCGCCGTCGCGCCCGTGAGTTTGCTTTGCAGGGCGTGTATGCGTGGCTGCTCCGTGGCGGCGAAGGCACGCAGGACGCTGGCGAGATCGACGCGCACTTGCGCGATGCTGACGATTTTTCCGAGGCGGACGCACAGTGGTTCAAGACCTTGCTGCACGGCGTGTTTCGCGAGGCGCCCAGCTTGCGTGAGCGTTTTACGCCGTATATCGACCGTCCGTTGAACGAGCTGTCGCCGGTCGAACATGGCATTTTGCTGATCGGCAGCTTCGAGCTGGTGCATCACGTCGAGGTTCCCTACAAGGTCGCCATCAACGAGGCCGTCGAGTTGGCCAAGTCGTTCGGCGGCACGGATGGCTTCAAGTTCGTCAACGGCGTGCTCGATAAGCTCGCCGCCGACGTGCGTACCACCGAAGTCCAGGCGGCCGCCGCTCAGCGCCGCTAAGGCGGGAGCTAAAGCTTGCGGCGCTTGAGGCAGCCGTAGGCGCAGCGTGGGGGGCTTTTCTCTTTGTCGTCTGAATTCGATCTGATTGCGCGTTACTTCACGCGGCCCGCGCCTGCGGGCCTGCTTGGGGTGGGCGACGATTGCGCGTTGTTTCCTGTGCCTGCGGGAATGCACATCGCAACCAGCACCGATTTGTTGAT
The DNA here is from genome assembly GCF_054781015.1 of Bordetella muralis. NCBI lineage: Bacteria > Pseudomonadati > Pseudomonadota > Betaproteobacteria > Burkholderiales > Alcaligenaceae > Bordetella > Bordetella muralis. The sequence goes on from NZ_BAAGVF010000002.1 coordinate 209,349, forward strand.
CGAGGGGCGGCATTTTTTTTCCGATGTCGATCCACGGGCGCTAGGCCACAAATCGCTGGCCGTGAATCTTTCAGATCTGGCGGCAATGGGCGCCCGTCCTGTCGGTTGTGTTCTCGGATTGGCATTGCCCCAGGCCAACGAGTCCTGGTTGGCGGCGTTCGCGCAGGGTTTCCACGCGCTCGCTGATGCGCATGGCTGTCCCTTGATCGGGGGCGATACGACCCGCAGTTCGCATGATCTGGCGATCAGCGTGACGATTTTTGGCGCGGTTGCCGCCGATCGCGCCCTACGCCGCGATGCGGCGCAGGTGGGCGATGAAATCTGGGTGTCCGGTACGTTGGGTGCTGCAGATGTCGCGTACCGCCTGCTGGATGGTCAATTGCCCGCGGATGCCGCTTTGTTGGCTGCGACGCGTCGGGCGCTCGAATGGCCGGAACCTCGTGTCGCCTTGGGCCTGGGGCTGATTGGCGTGGCGCATGCAGCGATCGATATTTCCGACGGCCTGGTACAAGACTTGGGACATATCCTGTCCGCAAGCCGTGTGGGGGCGCAATTACATTACGATGCGATGCCGGTGGCGCCGGCCTTGCATGGCTTGCCGCCGGCCACCTTGATGCAAGCCGTCCTGGGTGGCGGCGATGTTTACGAACTGTGCTTTACGGCCGCTGCGGACCAACACGAACAGGTCCTCGGTGCTGCGGCCCGCGCGGGTGTTGCTGTGACGAGGGTGGGCCATATCACGCAGGCCCCTGGTATGGTGGTGCTGGACGCAGACGGCCATCCTCTGTCCGCATTGCCGCGCGGCTTTGATCATTTTCCGGTGTCTTGAATCATGCTCGATGCTTCTTCCGATTCGTCGTCCAAGACCATGCGCGACCGCACGCGGGTAGCCTATCCGCCGGCGCGTTGGGTCATGAGCGATCCAGGCAGGCTGATTGCCTTTGGCCTGGGCAGTGGTTTGTTGCGTCCCGCGTCGGGTACGTGGGGCACATTATTGGCGTGGTTGATCTGGGCCGCTGCTGCCGGGGCGGCCTCGGATCTGGCCATGAGCATATTCCTGGCGCTGGCATTTCTCTATGGCTGCTGGGCCTGCCATCGTGTGGGCCGCGAGTTGCAAGTCAGCGATCACGTCGGTATCGTCTGGGACGAGATGGTCGCGTTCTGGCTGGTCTTGTGGCTCACGCCCGACACCTTTTATGCGCAACTGCTCGCTTTTGGCCTGTTCCGTTTATTCGACATTGCCAAGCCGCCTCCCATCAAATACTTTGATTCGAAGATCAAAGGCGGCTTTGGCGTGATGTGGGACGACATTGTCGCGGCCGCCTATGCGTTGCTCGTCATGGCAATTGTCGTGCGTTTGGGAGCCTTTGCATGAGTACCACCCCCCACAAGCCCGTGCCCGGTCTGGCGCCAGCCTCGCTCTCTCATGCCCAGGCGCTGGGTTTGGCCGAACGTCTGGGCGCTGCCTTGCAGCGTCGCGGTTGGCTGATGGGTACGGCGGAATCCTGCACAGGCGGCTTGTTGGCGGGGGCAATTACGTCGGTGGCGGGCTCCAGCGAATGGTTCGAGCGCGGGTTCGTGACTTATAGCAATGCAGCCAAAGTCGCCGAGATCGGCGTGTCTCCCGATACGCTCGATCGTTATGGCGCGGTCAGCGAAGCGACCGCGCTGGAGATGGCCAATGGCGTATTACTGGCGACGCCGAACGCGCACATTGCCGCCTCGACCACAGGCATCGCCGGACCCGGCGGCGCCACGCCGGGCAAACCGGTGGGCATGGTGTGCTTTGGCTTTGCTATGCGGGGTAGTGATGGCATTACGTCGCGTGCGCTGACGGAGGTATTCCCCGGCGACCGGGCTCAGGTCAGGCAGGCTTCGGTGGTCTATGCCCTGCGGGGACTGTTGGAATTGATTGGCGAGCCGGTGAATCGCAGCCGGCCCTGACTCGGACCAGGCGTTCGATCTCGGCCATGAGGCCGCATATCGAGCCATGCCGATGCTGCGACCCTGACCACCAGTTTAATCAGCGCACTGCGTTCACCGCATCACGCAGATCGCGCGCTGCTTTGCCCGCGGCATCACGCCAGTCATCGCCGCCGCTCGCGTACAGAATCGCCCGCGACGAGTTGATCATCATCCCGGTTCCGGCCGCGTTTCGACCCGCATTGACGGTGGCGGTGATGTCACCGCCTTGTGCCCCGATTCCCGGCACCAACAAGGGCACCGCATCACCAATGCGCTGCCGCACCGATGCTAATTCGTTCGGAAACGTCGCGCCTACGACCAGGCCGCATTGGCCGCCCGCATTCCACTTGTCCGCCACCAGACCGGCGACATGCAGATACAGCGGTTCGCCATTGTCCAGCTTTAAAAACTGCAGATCGGAGCCGCCGGGATTCGACGTGCGGCACAGTACGATCACGCCGCGATCTTTCCACGCCAGATAAGGCTCGATCGAGTCCAGCCCCATATACGGGCTCACCGTCAGCGCATGCGCGCCATAACGTTCATAGGCCTCGCGCGCGTAGTTCTCTGCCGTCGAGCCGATGTCGCCGCGTTTGGCGTCCAGCACGATCGGCAAGCCCGGATGCTTGTCACGGATATGGGCGCACAATGCCTCGAGCTGGTCCTCGGCGTGATTCGCCGCAAAGTACGCAATCTGCGGCTTGAAGCTGCACGCGTACGGCGCGGTGGCATCGACGATGTCGCGGCAAAACTGGAAAATCGCGTCCGGCTTGCCGTCGAGTTCGCGCGGAAGGCGCTGAGGATCAGGGTCCAGGCCGACTTGCAGCAGGGTGTTGCCGGTGGCCCAGGCTTGTTCGAGTTGTTGAATAAAGGTCATTAGTCGCGTCGAAAAATCTCAGCAGTCATGCCGGAGAAAGAAAGGAGCCGTCAGTGTAGTTTGACGCGCGGATGCGTACGGCGTAGCAACAAGCGTGCCAGCGCCAGCGTCCCCGTGCGCCAGACGCCCAGCACCGCATGGTGATGCATCAGGTGCAGGCTCATGTACATCAGGCGCGCCAGTGTACCGCTGACAAACAATCCACGTCCTGCCAGCTTGCCCATCAAACTGCCTACGCCAGCATCCTGGCCCAGCGATACCAGCGAGCCATGGTCATGATAGACATAAGGTTTTGTCGGCTCACTGGTGTTGCGGATACGGGCGGTGAGCTTGTCCATCAGATAGCTGGCCTCTTGGTGTGCGGCCTGCGCACGGGCGGGCACTGTGCGGCCATCCTCGCCCATGGGCACGGCGCAGCAATCGCCCAGCGCCAGGATATTCGGATCAGGTGATTCCAGTTGGCCATTGACGATCAGTTGACCGATGCGGTTTAACGGCAAATCCAATGTTTTCATCAACGGCAGGCCTTGAATCCCTGCGGCCCACATACATAGCCCGGCCGCAAACTCGCGGCCGTCTGCGGTCTTGATGCTATCGGCCGTGACCTCGGCCACGCGGCAGTTGGTTTCCACCCGGATGCCCAATTCCGTCAGGCGCTTGAGGGCGGCATTGGAGATTTTTTCCGGCAGCGCCGACAAAATGCGCGGGGCGCCTTCGACCAGGGTGATGACCAGATCCCGATCCGCGCGAAAATTCGGCAAACCATAGGCAGCCACAATCCCGCCCGCCTCACGCAGCTCGACGGCCAATTCGACGCCAGTCGCGCCGCCACCGACGATCACCACATTCAACTCGGCAGACGGATCATTGACCTTGGCCTGATCGACTTGCACCATGGCCTTGAGCATGGTCAGCCGAAAGGCTTCGGCATTCTCGGTCGAGTCCAGCGTCACCGCATGTTCTGCCGCGCCGGGGGTATTGAAAAAATTCGACTCGCTGCCCAACGCCAGCACCAGTGTGTCGTAGGGTAGCTCACGCAGGGGCAACACGACTTCGCCCATTGCATCCCGCACCTCTGTCACATTGACCGTGCGGCGTTCGCGGTCCACGCCTTGTACCGCGCCCAGCGCGAAGGTGAATCCGCACAAGTTGGCCAACATCAGATACGACAGGCCTTCCTGGTAAATATCCAGCGTTCCCGCCGCGGCCTCGTGCAATGAGGGTTTCCAGATGTGGATCGGCCGGCTGTCGACGAGGGTGACGTGTTTTGGGCCATGCTTGCGGCCGAGCTTTGCGGCCAGCTCCAGGCCGCCGGCGCCACCGCCGACGATAATGACATGATGTGGTTGGCCTGATGCCGGCCTGGCGGGTGCTTGATTCATAGCGGCCAGTATAAAGTGTGCCGCTCGAAATCGCGCTGAAATTTCGGTCTTATAAAAGACTAGAAGTTCTCTAAGCTATTGATTGAAAACGTATTGTGCAGTGCAAAAAGTGTTGCAAATACATCCGTCCCCATCTACATGACAAAGCGGCTGATCGCTACGCCCGCCCACACGGCGATCGTGAACAACAGCATCAGCATGACCGCCGCGCTGCCTAGGTCTTTGGCGCGCCCCAATAACGGATGGGTCTCGACCGACAAGGCGTCGGCCAGCGCCTCGACGGCAGAGTTCAGCAATTCCACCACCAATACCAGAACAACCGAGGCAATCAGAATAAAGACCTCGTCCGTGCTGCGTCCCAGAAAAAATGCCGCGGGAATCAGCAAAATCGCCAGCGCCAGTTCCTGGCGGAACGCCGCCTCGTACTTGAACGCGGCGTGCAGGCCCTGCAGTGAATAACGCAGTGCGTTGAGCACGCGGCGCAGGCCGCCCGTGCTTTTGTAGGGCGAAGGATGCGGAGTATGAGACATGAATTCAGCAAGTAGAAGAGAGGCGCGTCGTTTTTAACAGATTCGCGTTGCGCGCGTCAGGGGGATTGCGAATCAGCGCCTAGCGGAAACCCTAATTGTGAGGCTTATCCATCTCGGCGCAAGATGCGGAACAAATTGGTCAGGCCACTTTACCTCCTAACCGGTCCTCATGCCTTTTCAGCCCATCGAACCTCGTCGTCTATACCGTCAGATCGCAGACCAGATTCGTCTGTTGATCCAGGGCGGGGAGTTTCCAGTGGGCGCGCGCCTGCCGCCCGAGCGCGATCTGGCGATCAAGCTGGGCGTGTCGCGGCCATCTGTACGCGAGGCCTTGATCGCGCTCGAGGTCGAGGGCCTGGTCGAGGTGCGCATGGGCTCGGGGATCTATGTGCACAGCAGCCACGCTGCCGATAGCGTCGTGGCCGAAAGTCCGCTGGAAACCATCCGGGCCCGCCAGTTGGTCGAGGGCGAGTTGGCGGCACAGGCTGCCGAATTAGCCCAACCCGCCCAAGTCGCCGGACTACGCGAGGCGTTGCACGCCATGCAGACAGAGGCCGCGGCCGGGCAGATACCCATCCAGGGCGACCGGCTATTTCATTTGCGTATTGCCGAGATCAGCAACAACTCCGTGTTGCTGCGCGTGGTGGGCGATTTGTTCGACGAACGGCACAACCCCTTGTCGATCAAGCTCGGCGACTATTTTGAAAACCCCTCCAGTTGGAAGGCCGCCATCTCTGAACACGGCCTGGTGGTTGATGCCATTGCGGCAGGTGATGCCGTACGTGCGCGCGAAGCCATGCGGCATCATCTGTCTTGCTCGCATGATCGTCTGACCGCCAACTGGGCACCCGCGTCCGACAAGGTAAAAACATGACCCTGGCCTGTAAGATCCACGGCGCGCGCGACCTGCGCCTGGAACATGACGACGAACGCGCGCTTGCGCCCCATGAGGTCGAGTTGCGGCTGGGCGCAGCTGGGATTTGCGGTTCTGACCTGCACTATTACCTGCATGGGCGTGTCGGGGCCTTTGTCATTCGCGAGCCCTTGATTCCTGGCCACGAGGCCTCGGGTGTCGTGCTACGCGTAGGTGACGCCGTGACGCGCGTACAGCCCGGCATGAAGGTCGCCATCAATCCGTCGCATCCCTGTGGGCAGTGTGATTACTGCCGCGCCGGACGCGACAACTTGTGCCGCAATATGCGTTTTCTGGGCAGCGCCAGCATCTATCCGCATGTGCAGGGCATGTTCCGCGAGCGCTTTGTCATGGGCGAGCGTCAGTTGACCCCTGTGCACGAAGACATCTCGCTGGGTGAGTTGGCCTGTGCCGAGCCGCTGTCCATCGGTCTGCATGGTGTGAATCGCGCCGGCGCACTATTGGGCAAAACTGTGCTGGTCACAGGCGGCGGCACCATCGGCTGTATGACCGTGATTGCGGCTCGACTCGCTGGCGCAGCGCGTGTCATCGTGACGGACGTTGCAGATCGTCCGCTGCAGATGGCCATTCAGGTCGGTGCCGACGAGACCATCCGGTCCGATCAGTCCGATTCTGCCCTATTGGCGGACATCGCCGATGTTTCTATCGAGGCTGCCGGTAATCCCGCAGCGCTGGACACTTGCCTGCGCGCAACGCGCCGCGGTGGCCGCATTGTGCAAGTCGGCACGCTGCCCGCTGACGGGATCTCCTTTCCCGCCAACAACATCATGGCGCGCGAGCTGGATTACGTCGGCGCATTCCGCGCCGGTATCGAATTCGATTGGGCGGTTTCGTTCTTGCGTTCGCGCCGGGTCGATGTGCGGCCGTTGATGAGCGCGCAATTGCCGCTCGATCGTGCTGTGGAAGCTTTTGAATTGGCGGCCGACCGCCAGCGTAGTACCAAGGTGCAACTCGTATGTGAACCCTGACCACCCCTAAAGGCAACGGCAAACATAACAACACCGCTGTCGCCTGCTTAATCGCAAGAGAGGAGACAAGAATGACGCAAGGTAACGCTCTCAAAGTATTGCTAGCCGCAGCCGCCCTGGCTGCATCGGGTAGCGCATGGGCCCAGACCACGCTGAAATGGGCGCATGTGTATGAGACCTCCGAGCCGTTCCACACCAGTTCGGTATGGGCGGCCAAGGAAATCGAAAAACGCACTAATGGCCGCTATCACATCGATGTGTATCCGGCCTCGCAACTGGGCAAGGAAAACGACATCAATCAGGGCCTGACACTGGGCACGGTTGATATGATCATCTCCGGCTCCAGCTTTGCCGCCAAGAGTTTTCCGCGTATCGGGGTGACCTATTACCCCTATACTTTCCGCAGCCCCGAGCACTTGCTGGCCTACACCAAGAGCGACATCTACAAGACGCTGACCAAGGGCTACGAAGAAAAAAGCCGCAACCACATTGTGGCGACCACGTATTACGGCACGCGGCATTCCACCTCGAATCGTCCTTTCTCCACTTGCGAGGAAATGAAGGGACTGAAAATGCGCGTGCCTGATGTGCCGGCCTATTTGGCCATGCCGCGCGCGTGTGGGGTGAATACCTCGCCCATCGCCTTTGCCGAGGTCTATCTGGCGTTGCAGAACGGCACGGTAGAGGCCCAGGAAAACCCGTTGACCACCATCGAAGCCAAGAAATTTTTCGAGGTGCAAAAGAACATCATCCTGACCGGCCATATCGTTGATCACTTGAATACGGTGATTTCCGGAAAGCTGTGGAAGAGCCTGTCCGAAGAAGACCGCAAGATTTTTGCCGAGGTCGCGCAAGAGGCGGCCGCCAAGGCATCACTCGAAGTCATCGCCCGTGAAAAAGAACTGGTCGATGTGTTCCGCAAAAAAGGGTTGACTGTGACCGAGGTCGATACCGCTGCCTATCGTGACACCGTGCTCAAGAAAGTGCCGTTTGAGCAATACGGTTACGAAAAGGCGGATTGGGAGGCGATCCAGGCAGTCAAGTAATCGCCCACTGACGGGGCCGCGCGCGGCCCCGGTTGGTACACACCACGGTACATAACCAGCAGAGGGAAAGCATGCACGTCAATACTGGAGCCGGCCCGAGCGTCATGGCTCAATATCGCAACGATGGCGAACGTGTCGCGACGGGGCAGCACGAATCGTCCGTCGAATCGATTGTCCACAGTTTCGAAGAAGCCGACCAGAGCCAAAAGGTCGATCTCTCGCATTACGCGTTCGAGGACTGGCTTTGCCTGGTGCTGTTCTGGATCATGGGGGGCCTGGTCTTTCTGCAGTTCTTTACACGCTATGTAATGAACGATTCATTTGCGTGGACCGAAGAGCTCGCTGTCTATGCACTGATCGGCGTGGTGTTTATCGGGTCGGCCATGTGCGTACGCGCCTGCCGCCATATCCAGGTCGATTTTCTCTATCGCTACTTGCCTAGAGCAGTGGCGCGGGTTTTGTCGACGGTGATCGATATCGTACGCACGGCATTTTTCGGCTACGCCGTGTGGCTGGTGTATCGCTACATCGAGCTGGTGGGCGTAGAACCCATGACCACGATCATGTGGAACAAGAGCTACGTGTACTGGCTGGCAGAGGCCGGTTTCGTGATGATGTTTGTGCGCTCCATACAAGTCAGCGTGCAGAACTGGCGTCAGGGATATTCGTCACTGGATAACCCCGCCGCTTATCAAAGTCTGGACTGACCTGACGCGCAAGGAGCCAGTATGGGAATTCTGATCGGAACCTTTCTGTTGTTGATGATCTTTGGTGTGCCGGTAGCGGTGTCTATGGCCGGTGCGTCCTTATTGTTTCTGTTGTGGTCTGGCAGCGTGCCTGACGTGGTGATCGCGCAGCGCATGATTGCTGGCGTCGAGTCGTTTCCGTTGCTGGCAGTGCCGTTTTTTATCCTGGCTGGCAATCTGATGAATATCGCCGGGATTACGGGCCGCATTTATAACTTTGCCGTGGCGTTGGTAGGATGGATGCGTGGTGGATTGGGGCAAGTGAACATCGTAGGTTCGGTGGTGTTTGCCGGAATGTCGGGTACTGCAATTGCCGACGCCGCCGGGCTGGGTACTATCGAAATCAAAGCCATGAAAGATCATGGCTACGATACCGAGTTTGCTGTGGGTGTCACCGCCGCTTCGGCGACGCTGGGTCCGATCTTGCCGCCTTCGTTGCCGTTCGTGATCTACGGCATGATGGCCAATGTGTCTATTGGTTCCTTGTTTCTGGCAGGCGTGGTTCCCGGCGTGGTGTTGACGCTGCTGATGATGTTCACCGTAGCTTACTTCGCGCGCAAGAACAACTGGGGCGGTGACGTGCCCTTTGACTGGAGACGACTCGCTGGTGCGTCCCTAGAGGTCGTCGTGGTGTTGGCATTCCCGTTCAGTATCTGGCTGATGACTCAATTCGGCGTTTCTGCCAATACTGCCACGTTAATAGCCTTTGCCGCGTTGTTGACTGTTGACTGGTATTTCGATTTTTCCGCAGTGATGGCGCTGATGGCGCCGGTGATTCTGATCGGCGGCATGACGATGGGGTGGTTCACGCCCACTGAGGCGGCCGTTGCGGCTGTGATCTGGGCCTTGTTCCTGGGCTTGGTACGTTATCGCTCAATGACCTTGCGTACCCTGGCCAAGGCTACCTTCGACACCATTGAGACCACGGCATCGGTGCTGTTCATCGTGACGGCGGCATCGGTGTTTGCCTGGCTGTTGACCACGACCCAGGCCGCACAGACATTGACCGACGCAATTCTGGCGGTGACCCATAACAAATGGGTATTCCTGCTGTTGGCAAACCTGCTGATCCTGGTGGTGGGCTGCTTCATCGATACCATTGCGGCGATCACCATTCTGGTGCCGATCCTGCTGCCTCTGGTGTTGAAGCTGGGCATCGATCCGATTCACTTTGGGTTGGTGATGACGCTGAACCTGATGATAGGTCTGTTGCATCCGCCACTGGGGATGGTGCTATTTGTCCTGGCGCGGGTCTCAAAACTATCCGTCGAGCGCACCACGATGGCGATCTTGCCATGGCTCGTGCCGCTGTTCATCGCCCTGATTGTCATTACTTATATTCCCAGTGTCAGCATGTGGTTACCCGATCTGGTCGGAGGTGGTAAGTGAGTCACGCAGAACAGGCCGGCGCGCGGGCCGGCGATATTCCAATTATTCGTATTCATGCGGCCGATAACGTCGTGATTGCGCGCCGTCAATTGGTAGGCGGCACGGTGTTGCCTACCGAGGGCGTCACCGTGGCCGGGTTGATTCCGCCCGGGCATAAGGTCGCAGTGCGCGCAATTGCTGCGGGGCAGCCCGTGCGCCGCTATAACCAGGTCATCGGCATCGCGCGGCAAGACATCGCGCCGGGCCAGCATGTGCATACGCATAACCTGGCGTTCTCCGATTTCGAGCGCGACTATGCCGTGGGACAGGATGCTCATGCGACGGATTACGTGGCGCAGTCGGCCACGTTTGACGGCATCGTGCGCGCCGACGGACGTGTGGCCACGCGCAATTACATCGGCGTGCTGACGTCGGTGAATTGCTCTGCCACGGTGGCCCGCGCCATCGCTGATCATTTTCGGCGCGACATTCATCCCGAGGCCTTGTCTGCCTATCCTAATGTCGATGGCGTCGTAGCGTTGACGCATGGTGCGGGTTGTGCCACAGGCAGCGATGGAGAGCCCTTGCGGGTATTGCGCCGTACCTTGGGAGGTTATGCGCGTCACGCCAATTTCGGTGCGTTGATGGTGGTGGGCCTCGGCTGCGAAACCAATCAAATCGAAGGCCTGATGGAACAGGAACACCTGCGGGAGAGCGGGCGGCTACATACCTTCAGCATCCAAGGCACCGGAGGCACTCGACGTACGGTAGCGCGAGGCATCGAGTTGATCGAACAGATGCTGGAGGAAACGAATCGCGTGCAACGTCAGCCTGTGTCAGCCAGTCATCTGACCGTAGGTCTGCAATGCGGCGGGTCAGATGGCTATTCGGGGATCAGCGCAAACCCGGCGCTCGGAGCGGCGGTGGACCTGCTGGTGCGCCACGGTGGCGGCGCTATCCTGTCCGAGACGCCGGAAATCTATGGGGGCGAACACCTGCTGACGCGCCGGGCCGTGTCTTCCGCCGTGGCCGACAAACTGCTCGCACGACTGCGCTGGTGGGAAGACTACTGTTCTCGCAATGATGCCGAGATGGATAACAACCCATCGGCGGGGAATAAGGCCGGCGGCTTGACGACTATCCTGGAGAAATCTCTGGGCGCTATTGCCAAGAGTGGCACGACCAATTTGGTGGATGTCTATGAATACGCGCAGCCCGTCACGGCACGGGGGCTGGTGTTTATGGATACGCCGGGCTACGACCCCGTGTCGGCGACTGGGCAAGTCGCAGGTGGTGCGAATCTGATCTGCTTCACGACAGGACGCGGCTCGGCCTATGGCTGTGCACCGTCACCATCATTAAAGCTCTCGACCAATACCGAATTGTGGCGGCGTCAGGAAGATGACATCGACATCAACTGTGGTGAAGTCGTCGATGGCGATAGCGATGTGCAAGCCATGGGCGAACGGATTTTTCAATTGATGCTCGACACGGCTTCGGGCCGGCGCAGCAAGAGCGAGATCCACGGTTATGGGCAGAATGAGTTCGTGCCCTGGCAATTAGGCGCAGTGATGTAGCGATCCCGGTCGATTTGATTGTGCCGCGCCGTGACGCGCGCGGATTCCCATTTCTCGGAGCTTCGGATGAAGATCAGCAACGCACGTGTCATCGTGTGCAGTCCCGGACGCAACTTCGTTACCCTGAAAATAGAAACCGACGAGGGCCTCACCGGCATCGGCGACGCGACGCTGAATGGCCGCGAATTAGCGGTAGCGAGTTACCTGACCGATCACGTCATTCCTTGCTTGATTGGTCGCGATGCTCATCAGATCGAAGACATCTGGCAGTTCCTGTATCGCGGCGCCTACTGGCGGCGCGGACCGGTGACCATGTCGGCCGTCGCCGCAGTCGATACCGCGTTATGGGATATCAAAGCCAAGGCCGCCGGCATGCCGCTCTATCAACTGCTGGGCGGCAAGAGCCGTACTGGCGTCATGGTCTACGGCCACGCCAATGGCCGCGATATCGACGAAACGGTCGACGAAGTATTGCGTTATCGCGACATGGGCTACCGCGCCATTCGCGCGCAAAGCGGCGTGCCGGGCCTGAACGCGGTCTACGGCGTGGGCCGTGGCCGTATGTTTTACGAGCCTGCCGATGCAGACCTGCCATCCGAGCACGACTGGTCTACCGAAAAATATCTGGACCATGCCCCTAAACTGTTCGCTCGCGTGCGTGATGCCGTGGGCTGGGATACTCATCTGCTGCATGATGTCCATCATCGCCTGACACCTATCGAGGCAGGACGCTTGGGCAAGTCGCTGGAACCGTACCGGCTGTTCTGGATGGAGGACGCCACCCCTGCCGAGAATCAGGAAGCGTTCCGGTTGATCCGCCAGCACACCGTGACGCCATTGGCGGTAGGCGAGATATTCAACACTGTATGGGACTGCAAAGACCTCATCCAGAATCAATTGATCGACTATATCCGCACCACCGTGGTCCACGCAGGAGGCATCACGCATCTGCGCCGGATCGCTGATCTCGCATCGCTATATCAGGTGCGCACAGGATGCCATGGCGCGACAGACTTGTCGCCCGTGTGCATGGGCGCTGCCCTGCATTTTGATCTATGGGTGCCTAATTTCGGGATCCAGGAATACATGCGTCACACCGACGAGACTGATGCGGTGTTTCCTCATGCGTATTCCTTTGCCGACGGCATGATGTATCCGGGCGATACCCCGGGGCATGGCGTGGATATCGATGAAAAGCTTGCGGCGAAATATCCGTATCAGCGTGCCTATCTGCCAGTGAATCGTCAGGCGCACGACGGTACGTTGTGGAACTGGTGATGGGGCCTTCCCATTCTGAGGCTCAGCGGCTGGGAGCCAGTAGCTTGGCTCACTTGCCCGCTGACGTCGAGCGCCCGGGTTACGACCGCGCACAGTTGCGGCCAGGTATTGTCCACCTGGGCATTGGTGCGTTTCACCGTGCCCACCAGGCGCCCGTCACTGACCTGGCGCTTGGGGCCAGCGGTGATCTGCGCTGGGGAATTATCGGCGTATCGTTGCGCAGTCCCGATACGCGCGACGCGCTGGCACCGCAAGACGGCTTGTACACGCTATCACTGCTCGACACGGATGCCGACGGCGCATCGCGCGAAACGTTATCCGTAGTGGGTTCGGTTCTGCGCGTATTGGTAGCAGCCGAGGATTCCGGCGCTGTGCTGGCACAGATTGCGCATCCCGATACCCGTATCGTCAGCCTGACTGTGACGGAAAAGGGCTATTGTCAGGAGCCTGCCACGGGACGTTTGCGTCGCGACGATCCCGATATCGCTCACGACTTGGCTGACAGCGACGCGCCGCGCAGCGCCATCGGCATGCTGGTGCATGGTCTTGCGCGCCGTTGTGATGCCGGTTTGCCGCCGGTTACCTTGCTCTCATGCGATAACCTGCCTTCTAACGGCGATACGTTACGCGGTTTGGTGCTGGAATTTGCGGGGTTGCGCGATCCTGGTCTGGCGGAATGGATCGCCGCGCATTGCACCTTTCCCAATTCCATGGTGGATCGCATTGTGCCGCGCACGACCGATGCCGACCGTCAACGTATCGCGACACGGTTGGGGATGGACGACGCCTGGCCTGTGGTCGGAGAACCGTTTCTTGAATGGATCATCGAGGACCGCTTCGTCAACGGCCGCCCTGCGTGGGACCAACCCGGTGGCGCACGCTTTGTCGAACACGCCGCGCCATTCGAGCATCTGAAGTTGCGCATGGTCAATGGCCCGCATTCCGCGCTGGCCTATCTGGCGGTATCCGCAGGGTTGGACACGGTCAGCCAGGCGATGGCCGACCCTGCCTTGCATGACTATCTCGATGCCCTGATCAGAGAGGAAATCACCCCTACATTGCAATCCGTGCCTGGCGTCGATCTCGTGGCGTTACGCGAGCGTCTTTTGACTCGCTTTTCCAACGCTGCGTTACCACATCGCACACAGCAGATCGCCATGGATGGCTCCCAAAAACTGCCGCAGCGTTTGCTGGGTACAGTGCGCGACCGTATGCGTGCAGGGGCCGGTTATCAGCGATTGGCGTTGGCATTGGCGGCTTGGATGCAATATCTGCGGGGTTACGACGAGCAGGGAAATGCCTATCCGATACAGGATCCTTTGGCAGAGGAATTGCAGGCCCGCCTCGCATCTGCGGGGCAGGGCAGTGACACCGATATTCAGCGTGCGCGTGCATTGATCGGCTATGCGCCGGTATTCGGCGATCTTGCGGGATGCGAGGAACTCAGTGTCGAGGTCGCGCGCCATGCGATGGTGTTGAGACAGCAGGGCGTGCGCGCTGCGGTGCGTCTTTTCTGATGGGATGAGCGTGGATATGACTACGGACGACACATCAACGTTATTGCGTCATTGCGACGCTGCCACGCTGCGGGAATGGGGGCGAGATTGTTTGCTGGCCATGGACGTTTCCGAGACCGACGCGGCTTGCGTGGCAGATAGCCTGGTCCAGACCAGCCTATGGGGTATCGATTCTCACGGTATCGCGCGTTTGCCGCATTATCTGAATCGTCTTGCACATGGCTCCATCCTGCCGCGCCCGGACATCCGTGTCGTGCAGAGCGGCCCCGCTACGGCACAGGTGCATGGCGGTCAAGGCTTGGGTATCGTCGTCGCGCATCGCGCCAATGCATTCGCCATGGACCTGGCACGAGAGACCGGCATCGCTGCTGTAGGCGTCAGCGACTCGTCTCATTGCGGCGCAGTCGGTCTCTATAGCCGTGTCGCGGCCGAGGCTGGCCTGATCGGTCTTGCGTTTACGCACTCCGATTCCATCGCAGCGCCCTTTGGCGGCTATGCGCCGTTCTTAGGCACCAATCCCATTTCCGTGGCGGTACCTCGCCACGACGCTGCCCCGGTATGTCTGGACATGGCCTCGACCGCTATTCCCTGGAACCGCGTGATGAATGCCCGTCGCGAGGGCCATGAACTCCCGCCGGGTGTGGCCTTTGATGTAGACGGGAACGAGGCCACCGATCCGCAATTAGCCCGTGCGTTACGTCCGTTGGGCGGACCGCAACAAGGCTACAAGGGCTATGGTCTCGCCCTGATGATCGAACTGCTGTGTGGGCCATTGAATGGCAATCCATTCGGCCCGCATATCTCGCCGATGTACGAACAGTTGGACGTGGCCCGCCGATTAGGGGCGTTCTTTATCGTGATAGACCCTGCACGTTTCGCAGGCGGCCCTATGCTGGGCACTGTGGTCGCTCAAATGGCGCAAGAACTGGCGGCGCAACCCGGCCAGCCACGCATGCCTGGCGACCCGGAGCAGTCAGCCCAAACACAGCGTCTGCATGATGGCATCCCTATCGAACTCGGGCTATGGCGAGAATTTACGCAATGGAGCGAACGGTTGGATCTGCAGCTACCCGCAGCCATTGATACGGCGTGACTATCGACTACACCGTGTCAGGCTCGTCGCCTGAGGTTCCGGCTATCACTTCCTCGGCATGCCTGTCGCCGAATCGCTCCGCAAACTGGCGCGTGAATACCGCCCCAAAAAAGAAAATCTGCGCGGAATAATAAATCCACAACAGCAGTGCGATCATCGAGCCCGCGGCACCATACGCAGATACTGCGCCGCCACGACCCAGATAAAGGCCTATGCCCCATTTACCGATCAGGAACAGGGCTGCGGTCACTATCGCACCCGGGATGACATCGCGCCAGGGGATGTTGATGCTGGGCAGCAGCTTGTACACCACTGCAAACAGTGCCGTCACTACTGCAAAAGAGAACAGATTCGACATCCATTCGGCCACCGTGGCGAAAACCGAGTTCGTCCACAGATCCCCGTAATATGCTTTGGCCCCACCCAGCGCCGCGTTCATCATCAGCGACAGCAGCAAAAACATCGCCAGCACCAGCACCAGCCCAAACGACACCATCCTGCTGCGTAGCATGCCCTGCAGACCTGATTTGCGGTTCTTGGTCGCGTCCCACAGTTCGTCCAGGCTGGCCTGCAATTCCGCAAACGCAGTTGTCGCGCTGAATACGAGAATCGCAATGGACAGCAGGGCTGCGATCCAGCCTCCCCCCGACTCGTGGGCGCTGGCCAGTACGGTTTGCACTACCTCGGCCCCGCGTGCCCCAATAATGTCATGTACTTGGCCAAAGAGCTCCGAGCGTACTGCTTCTTCGCCAAAAAACACGCCCGCCACCGCAATGACCAGAATCAACATCGGCGCCAGCGAAAACACCATATACAGTGATAGCGCAGCGCCCTTGCTCGATGCGCGGTGTTTGGACCACTGCTTGCCCGATTCGACAAGCAATCCATAGATCTCCGAGGGGCGCAGTATTTTCAGCAGACGGGCAGGGATGGGCATGGCGTGCGGCGAAATGCAGTCAGAGTCTCTGCATTGTAGAGGGCGTTCCCGTGATGTTACAAACCCTCGGATCGATCACTTCACTTGAAAAGTAATTTTTCCGACGGCAGGGCGGGCATCCGACGAGACCGCACGCCAGTCCACTCGATACGTGCCTGCACTCAACGTATTGGCGGGGGTGATGACCATCGTCTTGCCGTCGTCTGCGCCAGCCACGCTGATTCTCATCTTCATCTCGCCATGGTTCGCCATGCCTGGCATGCTCGTCATCGTCAAGCTTGCGGCGGAGGACTGTGTCGTCAGGGCTTCGGAGAACTTCAACTCAACAGTGGCCGGCGCCGGGCCTTCTGATTGGTCTTCCGGCGTAGAAGACAACAGATCGGGCTGCGCAATCGCAGCGGTAGCAAATAGTGTGCTCGCGGCTGCAATCGCGAACTTTGCTGCAAAACGTGAAAGGTACATGGAAGCTCCAGTTGCATTGGGGTTAACGTTAAAACCAGAAGCGCACGCCTGCCACGAAACGAGTCTGTGTCGTTCGTTCACCCTCGGCGCGTACGTAGTCGGCGGTCTTTCGAAAAGTCGCGGCCTGTTCTATCCCTATGTACGGCGCAAACTGCCGATGCAGTTCGTAGCGCAGGCGCAACCCAACAGAGCCTTCGGACAAGCCGCTACCGATTTGGCGAGCGGGGTCGTCTTTACCAAAGAGCTGGACCTCGACCTTGGGTTCCAGAATCAGCCGTTGGGTGAGGAGCATTTCATAGCTCGCCTCAAGACGCAGGGCGGTGCGGCCGCCGCTACCGACGTAGGCAGTGGCATCGACTTCGAACCAATAGGGAGCCAGCCCCTGTACGCCAAATGCCAGCCACTCCCGATTAGGGCCTTCGCCGGCGTCCAGGCGCACACCCAGCTGGCTGTCCCAGTACGCAGAAATCGCGTGGCCCCATAGCAGTTCGGTCCGAGACTCTTGCAGCTTTCCCTCGGCCCAGTCGCCTTCTGCCTTCATCACCAGCCGGTCGTAAGTCGTGCCATACCAGCCCTGCAGAGAATAGGCCGTGCTGTCGGCGCCCTTGCGGGCAAAGCGGCGTTCAAAGGTATCGGCGCGCAGCGACATGAAACGGTGCTCTCCGTGGAGCATGAGCTTCGGAACACCAGGCACGGCATAGTCGCCTTCGCCCAGCTTTAAACCGTTGGAGTACGCATTCGGATCGCGTGCATTCGGTGGCGCCGAGCCACCCTGCATTTTCATGTCGCCGTGATCCATTGACGGCTCGGATGCTGTTGCATTCTGGTCGGCGTCGTGGCCTGCGTGCGGGTCTGCCGCCTGTACCGCAATGCTTGTCAGAGACGCAACAGCCATGGCCAGTGCTCTGATAGGTGCTAGTTTCGACATCAACGTTTCCTTTTTCTGCACTGGCTCAAGACACCACGACTTCGCGGAACATCCCCGCATCCATGTGGAACATCAGATGGCAGTGCCACGCCCAACGGCCAAGTGCATCGGCCGTTACCAGGAAGCTCACACGCTGCGCGGGTTGCACGGGCAGGGTGTGGCGGCGTGCCAGGAACTTTCCGTCCGGACTTTCCAATTCGCTCCACATACCATGCAGGTGCATCGGATGAGTCATCATGGTGTCGTTATGCAAGATCACCCGCAGACGCTCGTTATGGCGGAAATGGATCGGCGTGGATTTGCTGAATTCCAATCCATCGAAGGACCAGGTGTAACGCTCCATATTGCCCGTCAGATGCAGCTCGACTTCCCGGCCCGGTCCACGCGCATCCATGGGGCCAGAAGGGGTGTGCAAATCGGCAAGCGTCAATACCCGTCGTCCGTTGTTGCGCAGCCCTATACCGGGGTCGTCAAGATTGGTGCGGGCCATATCCACGCGCATATCCGTGCTCGGTCCGTATTCGGTGCGGGCGTGGCGCGCCGTCGTTGACGGCGCAGTCAGGCCTCCCACTGCAGCGGTGTGCTGACTGTGATCCATCGCCATGGCGGCATGATTCATCCCCGTCATCGCGCCGTGACTCATGCCGGTCATGCCTGTCATTCCAGTCATGCCCGTCATTTCGGTCGTATCAGCCATGCCGGTCATCGAACCATGGTTCATCGATCCATGTCCCATGGCTCCGTGATTCATTGACCCCATCATGTCCGCCATGCTCAGCCACTCAGCCGTATCGACTGCAGGTACGGCTGCCTGCAATCCTTCGCGCACGGCCAGCGTTGCGCGTGCGAACCCTGAACGGTCCATCGATTGGGCAAAGATCGTATATGCATCATCACGAGGTTCGACGATCACGTCGATCGTTTCTCCCGGACCAAAACGGAACTCGTCTACGGTCACAGGTTCGACATCCACGCCATCGACCTGCACGACCCGCAGCTTCAAGCCGGGAATGCGCACGTCATAGAAGGTGTTGCCGCCGCCGTTGACCATACGTAATCGCACGCGTTCACCGGGACGAAAAAGCGCCGTCCAGTTACCAGCAGGCGTGACGCCGTTGGCCAGGTAAGTCAGGGTCTGCGCAGAGAGATCGGCCAGGTCGGTCGGGCTCATGCGCATCTCGTTCCACATCTTGCGCTTGTCGAATGCCGCGCCGAAGCCCTCCTGCGCTGCATCGCGAAAGAAATCGAGCACCGTGGGTTGGTGATAGTTGTAGTAGTCGCCCTGTGACTTGAGCTTGCTGAATACTCGCATCGGATCTTCATCGATCCAGTCGGTGAAGACCAGCACATGATCCCGGTCTGCCTTGATGGTCTCGGCGCCAGCAGGATCGATGATGATGGCTCCGTACATGCCGGTCAGTTCCTGCATGCCCGAGTGCGAGTGGTACCAGTAGGACCCGCTTTGTTGAACTTTGAACCGATAGGTGAATGTGGATCCCGGGGGAATACCCGCAAAACTGATTCCGGGAACGCCATCCATCTGGTAGGGCAGAATGATTCCGTGCCAATGGATCGAGGTCGGCTCGCGCAGCTTGTTGGTCACACGGATCGTGACCGTCTCACCCTCGTGCCAGCGCAGCGTAGGAGCCGGCAGCGAGCCGTTGATAGTCGTCGCGGCACCTGGCTTGCCGGTGAAGTTCACCGGCGTTTCGGCGACCACCAAGTCGAATTCGTTGCCGCGTAGAATCGGCGGTGCGCCATGACTGGCCCTCGCTCCCTGGGCCATCGCTTGCATTGCCGGAATGGACAGACTGGTTAATACGCCACCCGCTGCCAACCCCTGCACAAAGCGCCGGCGGCTCAGCCCAAAGGCAGGCAGGATCAACGGTGATCGGCGTGGCATAGAAAGATTTCCTCAGAGGATCAATAAAAGCGTCGGTACAGATTCCTGCGGGCATGGAATCGCTTGTTTTGACGTGCTATGGGCAGAATACGAATCCGCCACTTTCCGTTAAATGACCCGCGCATTACATTCATGTAATGTTCCGGTAATGTTGATGGCAGGTGGTGGTAGGTAAATTGCACGATGGTGGTCTGTCGAACGTCGCAACCTCATGTATGACAGCCGTCGTCACCGGAATACCACAAGGGGTAAGCGATGAAGTTGCTGGTCGTCGAAGACGAAAACAAGACCGCGGACTATGTCAGGCAGGGCCTCACCGAGGCGGGGTTTGTGGTGGACTTGGCACGCAATGGGCTGGATGGTCAGCACATGGTGATGAACGAGACCTATGATCTGGTCGTGCTGGATGTCATGCTCCCGGATGTGGACGGCTGGCGTATCGTTCAGTCGTTGCGAAATGCGGGTGCGCGCGTGCCTGTCTTGTTCCTGACCGCGCGCGGCAGTGTGGACGACCGCGTCAAAGGGCTGGAATTAGGAGCCGATGACTACCTGGTGAAGCCTTTTGCGTTTTCAGAACTGCTGGCCCGGGTTCGCACGCTGCTGCGGCGTGGCAGTGCCTCGGCCCATCCCGATCGCCTCGAAGTGGCAGACCTGGTGCTTGATCTGCTCGGACGGCGCGCAAGCCGCCAAGGCGTGCGGATCAATCTGACGAACAAAGAGTTCTCCTTGCTTGAGCTGCTGGCAAGGCGAAAGGGCGAAGTCCTGCCACGCTCTTTAATCACATCCCAGATATGGGACATGAATTTCGATAGCGATACCAATGTGATCGATGTTGCCATACGCCGGCTGCGCGCAAAAATAGATGATGCGTTCGAGCCCAAACTCATTCATACCGTACGGGGAATGGGGTACATGCTGGACGCTCCCGATGAGAAGTAAACCAGCCACAGGGCGGCGGCCTGCTTCACTGGCATTGCGCGTAACGTTGCTGGTAGGCATCGCGACCACATTGGTATTTCTCTCATTCAACTGGGTCGTCTTGCGCGCGCTGCATATGCATTTTTCCGAGCAAGATGCGGGGGAACTGGACGCCGTGGCAACAGCGGTCGTCAACACCTTGCAAGCAGGGAACGATGATGACGCCTCGCTAGTGCAACGGCTGGGTGCAATTGCCGTGGGACATCATGGTGTGTTCTATGGCGTGTTCGACAATGCAGGGCGAACGGTCTATGCCACTCCCGGGCCTGATCTTTCTGCAATCTCCCCGCCGAGCAAGTCATCCCGCTTCGATCCTGATAGCGTGTCAGTGTGGGACGAGGGTGGTAAATCGTATCGGGGTGGGGCGTTCTGGACTGATGTAGCGGACCTCGGTGCGTCCGCGCCTCGGGTCGTCGTGGCGATGGACATTGATTTCCATGTGCATTTCCTGGATTCATTCAAGCAGATGCAACGCTGGGCAACGGCCATCGTGCTCCTCATTTCGATCGTCGTCGCCTGGTTAGCGGTCCAGTGGGGGCATCGTCCGATCCGCAAGATCACTAGAGAAATTCAAGCCATTCGTTCTTCACAGCTCGACGTCAGGCTGCATCCCGCTGATGTTCCCATGGAACTGGCTGAGTTGGCTACATCGTTCAACGATATGATCGGCCGCCTCGAAGACAGTTTTTCCAAGCTATCGCATTTCTCTGGCGATATTGCGCATGAGTTGAGAACACCTGTCACGAATCTGGTGACTCAGACGGAGGTAGCGCTGAGCCAAGCTCGCTCGGCTGCTGAATACCGGGAAATCCTCTACTCGAATCTTGAGGAGTTTGATCGCATGGGCCGCATGATCGGCGACATGCTGTTTCTGGCCCAAACGGAAAATGACCCAAGGAATTTGCATAGATCGAATATAGACCTTGCTGAGCTGATTCGCGGCTTGTTCGACTACTTCGAAGCGCTCGCAGAGGATGCGGGCATCGTTCTTCGATTAGAGGGTGAGGCCCAGCCGGTGCGTGCAGACAAGGAAATGATCTTGCGTGCGCTGAGTAATCTCTTGTCCAATGCCATCCGCTATACGCCGCGTGGTTCGTCAGTCACAGTCAGCTTGACGCAGGACGAGCGGTCGACGCGAATCAAGGTGGAAAATCCCGGCCAGAAAATTCCCGAGCAATATCTGCCCAAATTGTTTGACCGCTTTTTTCGGGTTGATCCCGCACGTCAACGGAACTCTGCCGGGGCAGGGCTGGGGTTGGCAATCGTAAAATCCATCGCACAAATACACGACGGTACCGTGTCCGTTACCTCGGACGAAACGATGACGAAGTTCGATTTAACGCTGCCCCGCCTCTCGTAAATTTCTCCCATCTACGGCATCCTTCGATAAAAAAGCATCGCGTTGCTCCGCCCATTTCAGCATCTCATCCAAGGCTGGGCACAAGGCCTGTCCCCACTCGGTGAGCCGGTACTCGACCTTGGGCGGCACTTGAGGGTAGAGCTTTCTGGAAACAATGCCATCGGCTTCTAATTGCCGCAGTTGTTGAGCCAGCATCTTCTGGGAAATACCTGGGATCAGCTTTTCGAAGTCCGAGTAGCGCTGCACTTTTCCATCGAATAGGTGGAAAAGAATGATGAGTTTCCATCGGCCCTCAAGCAATCGGAGGACTTCCTCTACCCCCACTGCTGCGGTCGCCGGTGTGTATGTCTTTCTCATAACTCAGTAACTTACTTTTTAGTGCGTTCTTGATAGATAGGTAGTCTATGGTGAAAATACCTGTACGGCAAACACTAGCGAGAACGCGATTATGTCCCTTTCACTACCAAGCTCTATTTCCACCTATTTCGAGATCAGCAACGGCTCGGACATTGCCCAGATCGGCGATTGCTTCACGCAAGATGCTGTCGTTGTTGACGAAGGCCAGACATACCAGGGGCCGGTTGCCATTGAACGCTGGACGCTTGATGCACAGAAAAAATATGAATACACCGTTGAACCTGTCAGCGTGACCCGAAACGGTAATAATCATCTGTCTGTCATTGCCAATGTGGTTGGCAACTTTCCGGGCAGCCCGATACGGCTGGATCATTTGTTTGATCTGGCGGGCGACAAGATCCAGTCGCTGAAAATAGGCTGACGCTCATGCGCTTGGACCTGCAAAATAAACGTGTTCTCGTGACTGCGGGCACTAAAGGAGTTGGGAAAGCTACCGTTGATTTGTTTCATGAGCTCGGCGCAAGAGTGCTCACAACGGCACGCAAGCGGCCAGCCGATGACTCAGCAGACATCTTCGTTGCTGCCGACCTGACGACGATCGACGGCTGCAACGCCGTGGCAAATGCAGTCATTGCCAACTTTGGTAGCGTGGACATCATCGTCCATGTCCTGGGCGGTTCAACGGCACCCGGAGGAGGCTTCGCATCGTTGGGAGAAGACGAGTGGCAGCGCGAGCTGAACCTCAATTTACTGCCTGCCGTTCGCCTGGATCGTGCATTGTTGCCTGGGATGCTGGCACAAGGCACCGGCGTCATCATCCATGTCACCTCGATCCAGCGTCAACTGCCATTACCCGAATCGACTACAGCCTATGCAGCAGCGAAGGCTGCCCTGTCGACGTACAGCAAAAGTCTGTCTAAAGAAGTATCACCGCAGGGAGTTCGTGTCGTCCGGGTGGCCCCAGGATGGATTGAAACCGAGGCGTCGGTTGCGCTGGCAGAGCGGCTCGCCTTGCAGGCCGGAACGGACTATGAGGGTGGCAAGCAGATCATCATGAAGTCACTTGGAGGCATACCATTGGGACGACCGTCTACGCCCGTTGAGGTGGCCAATCTCATCGCATTCCTGGCATCGCCATTCGCTGCAACGATCACGGGCACGGAATACGTGATTGATGGCGGTACGATTCCGACTGCATAGATAGTACGGAGAGCGCCGGCAATGGGGGATAACAGAAAGCGGCTTGCACATCGAGCAGTCGCCGTCAAATAAAAAACACCCCCGGAGCATAAACCCCGAGGGTGTTGATTCGGCATATCCCCGGCATGCCGGGGATATTTCGCGACAATGGCGTGGACTTAGAAGTCCATGCCACCCATGCCGCCCATGCCACCAGGCATTGCGGGAGCAGCGGGCTTGTCTTCAGCCAGTTCGACCACAGCGGCTTCAGCCGTCAACAGCAGGCTGGCCACCGAAGCGGCGTTTTGCAGTGCGGTGCGGGTCACCTTGGTGGGATCCAACACGCCTTGCTCGACCAGGTCGGTGTACTCGCCGGTAGCGGCGTTGTAGCCGTAGTTGCCTTTGCCGCTCAGAACCTTGTCCACCACCACGCTGGCTTCTTCGCCGGCGTTGGTAACGATGGTGCGCAGGGGTTCTTCGACTGCACGCAGGATCAGCTTGATACCAGCGTTCTGGTCAGGCGTATCGCCTTGCAGGCCAGCGATGGCTTGCTTGGCACGCAGCAGAGCTACGCCGCCGCCAGCAACCACGCCTTCTTCCACAGCAGCGCGGGTAGCGTGCAGGGCATCTTCGACGCGGGCTTTCTTTTCTTTCATTTCGACTTCGGTAGCAGCACCGACGCGGATCACAGCAACACCGCCGGCCAGCTTGGCCACGCGCTCTTGCAGTTTTTCACGGTCGTAGTCCGAGGTCGCTTCTTCGATTTGCACGCGGATTTGCTTGACGCGGGCTTCGATGGACTTGCTGTCGCCAGCGCCGTCGATAACCGTCGTGTTTTCCTTGGCAACTTCGATGCGCTTGGCTTGGCCCAGGTCTTCCAGGGTAGCCTTTTCCAGCGACATGCCGGTTTCTTCGGAGATCACCACGCCACCGGTCAGGATGGCCAGGTCTTCCAGCATGGCTTTACGACGATCGCCGAAGCCAGGCGCCTTGACAGCGGTGGTCTTCAGGATGCCGCGGATGTTGTTCACAACCAGGGTAGCCAGGGCTTCGCCTTCGACGTCTTCGGCGATGATCAGCAGAGGACGGCTCGACTTGGCAACTTGTTCCAGCACGGGCAGCAGATCACGGATGTTGCTGATCTTCTTGTCGAAAATCAGAACGTACGGATCGTCCAGAGCGGCAACTTGCTTCTCGGGGTTGTTGATGAAGTAGGGCGACAGGTAGCCGCGATCGAATTGCATACCTTCGACCACGTCCAGCTCGTTTTCCAGCGACTTGCCGTCTTCGACGGTGATGACGCCTTCTTTGCCGACCTTGTCCATCGCGTCAGCGATGATCTGGCCGATCGACGAGTCGCTGTTGGCCGAGATCGAGCCAACTTGAGCGATTTCCTTGCTGGTGGTGACCGGCTTGGATTGCTTGGCCAGTTCAGCCACGGCAGCGGCCACAGCCTTGTCGATACCGCGCTTGAGGTCGATGGGGTTGAAACCAGCGGCAACGTACTTCAGGCCTTCTTGAACGATGGCTTGAGCCAGCACGGTGGCGGTGGTGGTGCCGTCGCCGGCGTTGTCCGAGGTCTTCGAGGCAACGTCTTTAACGAGTTGAGCGCCGATGTTTTCGAACTTGTCTTTCAGTTCGATTTCCTTGGCAACCGACACGCCGTCTTTGGTGACGGTCGGGGCGCCGAACGAGCGCTCGAGCACAACGTTACGGCCCTTGGGGCCCAGGGTGGTTTTGACAGCGTTGGCGAGAACATTCACGCCACGAACGATGCGCACGCGCGCGTCATCGCCGAACAGGACTTGCTTGGCAGCCATTGTGAGCTTCCTTCGAAATTTTGTTCAGGTAATTACTGGATCACGGCGAGGATTTCTTCCTCGCGGATGACGAGCAGCTCTTCGCCGTCGACTTTCACCGACTGGCCGGCATACTTGCCGAACAGAACCTTGTCGCCAGCCTTCAGATCGACCGGCAGCACTTTGCCGTCTTCGGTCTTCTTGCCCGGGCCAACGGCCACGACTTCGCCTTGATCCGGCTTTTCAGCGGCGCTATCAGGGATAACGATGCCCGAGGCAGTTTTGCGCTCGTTGTCCAGGCGTTTGACGATCACGCGATCGTGCAGGGGACGCAGGGCCATGAGGAACTCCTGTTTCTAAATATAGAAGGTGAAAAAATCGGGTTTCAGGCCGGGAAGCAGTGTTAGCACTCACCGGCAGCGAGTGCTAATTATAGGGATGATGGCGGGAGGTTCAAGGGGGGAAGGGGCGTTGTTACATTTTTGGTGGAAGATTTCATCCAACTTGCGCCAAGTCCAGGGGCTGTTCGGACGAAACATTCGTTCAGGAGCAGAAACCTGTCGAGTGTTGAGCGGATCATCCTGCCCGCCTATGATGGGCTGATCTATATGAACAACCAAGAATATCGGCATCGTCATAGCGTCCCCACCGCCATGCTGATCATCGGGGCCGCGTTCCTGGGCAGCACGCTCGCGACGCCCTTTTATCTGCCGTACCAGCAAACTTTCGGGTTTAGCGAATTCACGCTGACGCAGATTTACGCGATTTATGTGTTGGGCAATATGGTGGCGCTGCTGTTCTTGGGGCGCCTGTCCGATAGCCTGGGCAGAAAACCCATCCTGATGGCCGCATTGCTGCTCGCCTGTCTGTCTACGTTGTTGTTCATCTTCGCGGCTGGCACGATCTGGTTGTTCGCTGCCCGACTGGTCAGCGGGGTGGCTGTAGGCCTGGCGTCCAGCACGGGCACGGCCTGGCTGGTAGATATCGACGCCGAGCACCACACCGAACATGCTACTGTGCGGGCCGCGGGGGCGAACTTCGCCGGATCTGCCATCGGTCCGCTGGCGGGCGGCGTGCTGTATCAGTACGCGTTCGCGCCCATGCAATTGGCATGGGGCTGCTATCTAGCCGCACTGGTTGGCGTGCTGATATTGCTGTGTCGCGTGCCGGCGGACCGGCCGATGGCATCCGGCCGGCCGGACCTGCGGCCGCGCATCGCGGTACCGCGGCGTTTGCGCCGATACTTCATCACTCCCGCCTTGACGGCCTTTTGCGTGTTCGCCTTCATTGGTTATTACCTGGCTTTACTGCCCAGCATCGTGCAGGGAATCCTGCCGTCGGGAGGTGGCTTGGCAACCGGCGCCATCATGTTCGTGCTGTTCATGGGGGGGCTGGGAGCGCTGCTGGCTGAGCGTCACTTTTCCTGCGACCGCAGCATGCGCATCGGCCTGATGCTATTGGTGCCGGCGTTGTGCACGTTCTACCTGGCACAGCGCGAGGCGTCGCTCGGGTTGCTGGTCCTGGCTACGCTGCTCACGGCCGCGGCATCGGGCATGGGGTTCGGCGGCAGCCTGCGCGTTGTCGGCCAAATCAGCCCGTCCAGCCATCGCGCGTCGATTTCGTCCGCCTACTATCTTGCTTGTTTCGTCGGCGCGTCCATTCCGGTATTAGGCATCGGCCTGGCGGCCGTGCTGTGGGGCCTGGCTGCTGCCAGCTTGATCTTCACGGTAGTGACTTCATTGCTGGTGGCGGCCGCGCTCGTCGCCCGCAGAAGCGGGCCTGAGAATTGAGGATTGGGTCGCTCGCGAGTTGCTCTTCTACTGGGCCTGGCCTCGGAAATCATCGCGTATTAGTCGTTGCTGGCGAAGATAAGCTCGAGCCGAGGGGATTGTATTCACGGCCCTCAGAAAATCCCACCACCCCGCGCTCCGGGCGATGTTGAGCGGTAAAGCGACTTCACCTGCTTTAAACACCTCTTCATGAAAACTGGATACGAATGACAGGCTGACCTACCTATAATTCGAAAATGAATCATTTCATTTAAATTGCGATATAGGATAAAAATATCCCTTATTTAGCGCTAAAAATTCCAGATAACGTTTCACTTTAGGATCAACTAATGAGCGCAGCACTCTTGCACATCGATGGCCTGCCACCGACCGGGCAACTGATCAATGGCCGATGGCTCGATGGCGGCCCAAGCTTTACCGTCGAGGACAAATTCAGCGGCCGTCCTGTGGCCGAAGTCACCTCGGCAACGCGTGACCAAGTGGCCGAGGCTGTGCGCGTCACTCGAGCCGCCGTTGACGGCGGTCCGCCGCCGCCGCACGACCGTGCCCTGGTATTGCGCCGTGCTGCCGGGTTGATTGAGTCCTACCGGACGCGCCTGGTCGATGTGATGGTGGCCGAAGCCGGCTTCACGATCGTTGATGCCAATGGAGAAATCGATCGTGCGATCGTCACGTTGAGTCTTTCCGCGGACGAGGCTCTACGTTTGGTAGGCGACGTCATCCCGTTTGGTGCCAGCCCTGGCGCACATCGCCGTATGGGTTTCACGCAGCGATTTCCCATTGGGGTTGTTTGTGCCATTACTCCCTTTAACGCGCCGCTCAATACGGTGCTACACAAGGTCGCGCCCGCGTATGCAGCAGGCAACTCGGTCGTGCTCAAGCCCTCGGCCTTTACGCCGCTGACCAGCGCGTTGCTGGCACAACTGCTTCTGGAAGCAGGAATGCCGCCCGCGTTTCTGGCGGTGGTGCAAGGTGAGGGCGATACTGTCGGCACATGGCTGCTCGAAGAACAGGACATCGCTTTCTACACCTTTACGGGCAGTACGAGAGTGGGGCGCATCATTCAACAGGCGGCTGGCCTGCGACGTACACAGATGGAACTGGGCAGCATCGCCAGCACGATTGTCTGCTCCGACGCAGATCTGGAGCGCGCAATACCAAAGATCGCCAATGCCGGACTGCGCAAAGCCGGTCAAGTCTGCACTTCTGTGCAGCGGCTATACGTGCAGCGGGATATCGCCGAGGAAGTCGGCCAGCGTCTCGCGGCATTCGCTGCCACGCTCAAGGCTGGTGATCCGCGCGACCCGGATACCAAGGTCGGTCCACTGATCAGCGAGCAAGCTGCGATTCGTGCCGAAAGCTGGCTGCGCGAAGCAGAACAAGGCGGCGCCCAACTGCTGTGCGGCGGGCAACGCGAACGCTCGGTCATCACACCTGCGATCGTGACGCATGCCCCCGACGGCGGCCGCGTCTGGTGTCAGGAAGCGTTCGCACCATTGCTGGCCCTGCGGCCCTTCGACGATTTCGAAGAAGCGATACGCGATGCCAACTCGACCCCGTTCGGCTTGTCGGCCGGCGTGTTTACTCAAGACATCGATCGTGCTTTGCGCGCGGCCTCGACCTTGCGTTTCGGGACTGTACAGATCAATGAAACCTCAAGTGCCCGTTCTGACGTGATGCCTTTTGGCGGAGTCAAGGACAGCGGCTTCGGCAAGGAAGGTCCCGCTCACGCGATTCGCGAGATGACCGAAGAACGGCTGGTCGTTTTCAATCCATGAGGTGTTCTGCAAAAGAATCATGAAAAAAGAAAAATTCATTCGGAGTGAGACATGCGATGCGCGACGCCGCCTCCTGTTGGGAGCGGCCGCCGCAACCGCTGGTGCCGCCTTCCCCTTGGGACGAGCCTGTGCTAGTGGGGGTGCCTTTCCCTCCAAGCCGATTGTCCTGATCGTTCCATTTGCGCCTGGCGGTCCCACGGATGTGCTGGCACGCGTCATCGCCGAGGGAATGGCCAAGGACCTGGGGCAGCCCATCATCGTCGAGAACACGCCTGGGGCCGGTGGCACCGTAGGCAATGCCCGCGCCGCACGCATGGCCGGTGACGGATATACGCTGCTCATTGGCAACGTAGGCACGCTGGCGGCCAACACGACGCTGTATAAAAAGCTTCCGTACGACATCCTCAAGGACTTCATCGCCTTGGGTTCTGTCGGCGATGCGCCGCAAGTCTTGTCGGCACGAAAAGATTTGCCGGTTTCCGGTCTGGATGAGTTCGCGGCCCACGCTCGCGATCACGCCAAGGAGATGAATTTCGGTGCAGCCGGCGTGGGCTCAGGCTCGTTTCTGGGTGGTGTCCTGTTAAACGAGCGGCTGGGCCTGAAAATAACTGCGGTCAATTATCGCGGGGCCGGCCAGGCGCTCAATGATGTGATCGCTGGCCATCTGGACTATCTAGTGGATAGCAGCACGACCTCGGTCGGCTATGTGAAGTCCAACATGGTGCGCGGTGTCGCCGTGTTGAGGCCACAGCGGATTGCAGCGCTGCCCGACGTGCCAGCCGCTGGCGAGTCGGCATTCGCCGACCTGCACTACGACATCTGGAACATGCTTCTGGTGCCTCAGGGCACACCGGCGCTTGTCGTTGAGCGCCTGAGTCAGGCGTTGCGCAATTCCGTGGCTGCGCCCGCTACCCGCGAGCGTCTGTCCGGCTCCGGTATCGAAGTGCCCAACCCACGCAACCAGACGCCGGAAGGCGCAGCTGAATTGCTGGCCAGTGAAGTACAGCGCTGGGCCCCCATTCTGACCAAACTCAACATCACCGTTGATTGACAACAATACAGGAGACACAATGCGTCAACTCAGTTCACGTGCCGCGGCTACGCTCGCCACCTGTGCAATGTTCCTCATGCCGGGCACGGCGGCTCGGGCAGCCGAGTGGCCCCAACAGCCGATCACATTGGTCGCGCCGTTTACCCCAGGGGGGACAACCGACATCGTCGCGCGTGCGGTAGCGATGCAGTTGCAACAGCAACTGGGTCAAACCGTGATCGTCGAAAACAAGCCTGGTGCAGGCGGCACCCTGGGGGCGGGCATCGTCGCCCGAGCCAAACCCGACGGCTATACCTTGTTGCTGGCCAATGTCGGTCACACTGCAGCCAGTGCGCTGTACAAGAATCTGCCGTACGACTTCGAACGTGACATGACGCAGATCACGACAGTGGCCGACGTGCCCAATGTCCTGGTCGTCGCGAAAAGCTCGCCGGTCAATAGCGTCAGCGAACTGCTGGATTATGCCAAAGCGCACCCCAAGGAAATCGACTACGGTTCGGCCGGCATCGGTACTACACAACACCTGTCGGCGGAACTGCTAAAGAAACAGACGGGTATGCAAGCTCTGCATATACCGTTCAAAGGCGCCGCGCCCATGATGACGGATCTCATTGGCGGCCGTCTCACCTTTGCCCTGGATTCGGCAGCCTCGGCGGCCGCGCAGATCAACGGTGGCGGCGTCAAACCGCTGGCGGTGACCAGCCTGGAGAGAACGCGGTTCCTGCCCGACGTGCCGACCCTGGACGAATCCGGCGTGTCGGGCTATCAGATGTCTACCTGGTACAGCCTGGCCGGGCCCAAGAATATGCCACCTGCCGTCGTGCAGCGCATCTGGCAAGCCGTCAAGGCCAGTATGGACGACCCAGTCATGCGCAAAACGCTCGAAGGCATGGCCGCAAACCCAGGCGGTATGGACCCGGCCGAATTCCAGAAGTTCGTCCACGAAGAAACAGTACGTTGGACCACTCTGGCTAAAGACTGGGATAGCAACGACTAAGCGTTCATAGCACGACAACACACAAAAAGGTTCAGCATGGCAGTCTCCGAAATCAGCACATTCTTTTGTCCAACCCGCTTGTATATGGGTATAGGGTCGCACCGTAAACTCGGCGATCTGCTGCGAGCGCAGGGTTGCAATCGACTGTTCGTGGTCATCGACGGCGCGCTATTGTCCGGCGAGTTTTATACCAACATCCGCACGATGCTGGATGATTTAGGTATCGCCATTGCGAGCTATTCGGAGATCGAACCGGACCCCAGCGCGATCACCGTAGAGCGCGCATTCGCGGCATGCCAGGCACATCAAGCCACCGCGTTGCTGGCAGTGGGCGGCGGCAGCGCCATGGACGTGGCAAAAGCGGTCGGTATCCTGGCTACCAACGGCGGACGTATCCACGACTATGAGGGTATCGAGAAATTCACAACGCCTCCGCTGCCGCTGATCGCCATTCCCACGACGGCGGGAACGGGCTCCGAAGTATCGGGATCGTGTGTTATCACCGATACCGAAAAGAACCTGAAGATGTCGATTCGCCATGCCGCGCTCAACCCTGCGCGATTTGCCATCCTCGATCCGCTCGCTTTGCGGACATTACCGGCACACGTGGCGGCGCATTCAGGCATGGACGCGTTTGTACATGCGTTCGAGTCATATATTTCGCGCCAGGCGAATCTGGTCACCGACGCCATCAACATCGAAGCGATCGAGCTGCTGGCAGCCAATATACGGCCCTTTGTCGCGAACCGTGACAACCTGCAGGCCGGTCTCAACATGCTGGTTGGTTCGGCGCTGGCTGGCATCACATTCGGTCAGACCGGTTTGGGCAACGTCCACTGTATGGCGCGTTTTGTCGGGGCTTACTGGCATTTGTCTCACGGTTTGTCCAACGCCGTGTGTTTGCCACATGTTGCGCGTTTCAATCTCTCTGCCAACCCGCGCAAGTTCGCTCGGGTGGCCGCCGCCATGGATCGCCCTGTGCGAGGACTGGCCGAGATGGATGCGGCCCGTGCTGCGGTCGAGGCTATCGAGGCATTGTGCAGGGATCTGGCGATACCGGCCCGGTTGCGCGACGTCGGCGCAACCGAAGACAAATTCGACGAAATCGCAGCGTTGTGCACCCAAGCCAATTACAACCGATGGAATCCACG
This sequence comes from Bordetella muralis, assembly GCF_054781015.1. NCBI lineage: Bacteria > Pseudomonadati > Pseudomonadota > Betaproteobacteria > Burkholderiales > Alcaligenaceae > Bordetella > Bordetella muralis. Next base: position 241,300 of record NZ_BAAGVF010000002.1, read on the forward strand.
CACGACGTCCACAGCGGACTTCCGCGCTTTGTTTGCGGAGGCATTCTGACGTTTGCGCGAGAGCAGGGATGAACGGACAAGCCATTAAGGCTTGACGCTACTTCATTTATTCAAAACGGCCATAGCTTTGATTATGGCTAATCAATAGGTCGAGGAGACGACATGAAAAAGAAGCTTGTAGGACTTGCCGCTGCATGCACGATAGCGGCTCTGCCCGGCGTAGCAGCGGCGAATTGTGAGATCAAGCTGGGTGCAACCGGCCCATTGTCCGGCGCAGCAACGCAGTGGGGATTGGCGATCAAGGGGGCTGCAGACTATGTGGCGGCCGAAGTCAACGCCAAAGGCGGGATGAAAGTCGGAGACGAAACCTGTCAGCTACGTGTCGTTGCCATAGACGCGAAGTACACCGCAGAAGGCGCTGCCGCAGCGGCAAACAACTTTGTCAGCCAAGGCGTCAAATTCATTCTGGGACCCATGGGTTCGCCGGAGGTCACCGGTATGAAACCGATCGCCACGCGCAACAAGATGCTCATGATGAGCGATAGCTATGCGCGTGACGCCATCGGCCCTCGTTGGCCGCTCACGTTCCATATTGGCCCGGGCCCGGCTGCATGGGGAGATCCGATCGTCAAGCACGCGAAGCAAACCTTTGGCATTAAAAGTGCACTGACGATTGCACCGAATGACCAGGCTGGTACTGATGTGGCCGAGGTAGTTGCTGCTATTTATGAAAAAAATGGCGTGCCGACCAAGCTGGAGTATTACCAACGTGGCACGACCAACTTTGCGCCCATTGTCACACGCATCATGGCCAGCAATCCAGATACAGTAGATACGGTATCGACCCCGCCGGGCGATGCCGGCATTCTCGTCAAGCAATTGCGCCAGGCAGGCTACAAGGGGGTGATCGGGCGCCTTGGCGGACCGGGTACTGTCGAGATTGCTCGTGTAGCGGGCGGCATGGAAGTGCTGCGCGACTTCTATTGGTTTGAACCGGTCTTTATTGACGAAAACGTGTTGAAGCTGCAGGAAAGCTACAAGACACTGTTGAAGGCAGAGCCGCCAGAGAACAACTTTTTCTATCTGTTTGTCGCCGGTGGCCGGGCTTTGGTGCAAGCCATTGAAAAAGCAGGCACGTACAGCGACGCTGACAAGGTGGCGGAAGTGCTGCGCAAACTCGACGTGGTCGATCCCAACCTTGGTGAGGGTAAATGGATCGGCCAGGCCACCTACAAGATCAATCAAGAATTGTCGTTGCCGTTTGGTATCGGAACGATTCTTGGCGGCAAGGAACAACCTGTGATTCAGGTTAAAGCTCCTGTCGATTATTGAGACCCAGGACGAGGGGCGAGATCGTGGATAGTTTTATCTCAGCGGGCCTGATTGGGCTTTCGCTCGGCGCTCAGTATGCATTGCTTGCCTTGGGGTTCGCTTTGATTTTCGGAATCCTCGGTGTGGTGAATTTTGCTCACGGCGGGTTCTATCTCCTGGGCGGCTATGTGGCATACGTAGGCGTATCGTGGTTCGGGATGCCTTATCCCCTCGCGGTCGTGTGCGCAGCATTGGCGACTGCCGTACTGGGATATCTATTCGAACTCCTGCTCCTCGAACGGGTCATCGACAACCACCTGGCAACGTTGATTCTGACGCTGGGGCTGTATCTGGTCATCTGCACTGCAGTGGTCGTGGTGTTCGGGCCAGATGCACCGCTCTTTCAGTTTCCGGTAGACGGCGTGCTGCATTTTGGCGGTGTGTATCTCCCGTTGGCCAATCTGATTGTTTTTGCAGTTTGTTTTGCGGCGATCGGGGTGACTTATGGGCTTTTGTACCGGACCAACTTCGGACGCAGTCTACGGGCATTGTCCGAGGACCGGCCGGTGGCAGTCGCCTTGGGTATTCGTGCCAGAGTGATGTTTCCCTTGGCTTTTGCCTTGGCGACAGGCCTGGCGGGCATGACCGGCGCATTGGTTACGCCCATACTCTCGCTCACCCCTCACGTAGGTGATCCCGTACTCGCTGCCTCTTTCCTGGTGGTCATCTTGGGAGGATTGGGTAGCCTGGGCGGCGCAACGATCGCTGCCTTTTTGGTTGGCCTGGTCGAGGCCTATGCCGCTGTTTATCTGGGCGGGTCCAAAGGCGCACTGATGTTGTTCGTGCTTGTTCTGATTGTCTTGCTGGTGAGGCCAACCGGACTCATGGGCGTGCGGACACGCGGAGCCTGAGATCATGAAAAAAAGTAATCTGGTACGTATTGTCGGGCCTTCGGAGTTGATCGCTCTAGCAGTGATGGCGCTTGCGCTGATTCTGCCTGCGATCATGACGGACGCAGCTGCCGTTTCTGTTCTGACGCAGTTCATGATTGCGGCGATGGGGGCGCTGAGCGTCTACATCATGCTGCGTATGGATCTGATGTTTTTTGCGGTGCCCGCTTTCATGGCGATCGGGGGGTATGCCGCGGCCATTCTGAGCGCGCGTCACGACACCACTGATCTGTCTATCTTGACCGTGGCGGCATTCGGCTTGCCGTTTCTGCTGGCTATTCCGCTTGGCCTGCTGGTCCTGCGGATGAAGGGTGTGTACTTCGTGCTCGTCACCTTTGTGCTTGCCGAAATCATGCCGCTCATCCTTTTTGAGACACCTGGCTTCACGGGTGGATCGAACGGAATAGCAGGGTTGCCGGCTGTCACGGTTTTTGGCGACACGTATGCCATTGAGTCTAACAACGCGGTGCTGATGCTTGCCTGCGGTCTGGCATTGTTGTCGGTCGTATTGACTGTGGTGCTTACTCGCTATTTCAAGTCTCAATTCGATTCCATCCGCGAGGACGAAGTGCTGGCTCAAAGCGTGGGCCTGGCGGTCGCCCGCTACAAAATCATTGGCTTTTGTTTTGCCGCAGGTATCGCGGGACTGGCTGGGTTTGCGCTGGTGGAAATGTTAATGACCGCACATCCGTCGTCGTTCTCCGCGATGTCGTCGGTCAATTACGTGGCCTATGCCATCGTAGGCGGGCAAAGTGCAATCCTGGGGCCGTTACTGGGCGCGGGCATTTTGGTGTGGGCGGCAAATTTATTCAGCTTGCAAGGCGAAATCTCGCAAGGTCTGTTCGGTCTCGTACTGATGCTTGCCGTGGTGTTTGCCAAAGGCGGCCTGATCGGCCTCATCCAGCAACATGGAACCCGCGTTTTCTCACGCAGGCGACCTCCCACCGGGCAGGTCAAGGGCCAAAATGAAAAGGAGTACGTATGACTGACGTTTGTGCTCATTCTGGTCCGATACTGCAGGTCGATAACGTTTCCAAGCAATTTGGCGGCAACAGAGTATTCAATAATGTCAGCTTGTCCTTGAACGCGAGCGAGGTGCTTGGCGTCATCGGTCCTAACGGCGCCGGTAAAACCACGTTGATCAACGTGGTTTCCGGTCAGATAGCACCAACCAGCGGCCGCATTCTGTACAGTGGACGTGATATCAGCGACAAACTGTTCCATACCCGAAGTGCGATGGGTCTGGTTCGTTCTTTTCAGCAGACGAAAATCTTCAAGACGGCATCGGTATACGAGAACCTGCATCGGGCGAAATTATTCAGCAGGAGAGGGATTTCGCTTGATGAGACCTATTTGGCCGGGCTCCTGCGTACGGCGGGTTTGCTCAACCGTTTGGATCATCTCAGCGATTCCTTACCGTACGGCATGCAGAAGATGCTGGGCCTGCTCATGGCGTTGGCCACTGACCCACGTATTCTGTTGCTCGACGAGCCTGCCGCCGGACTGGAAAAAGAAGAGCGTTTTTTCATCGACCAGTACGTGCAGGTCGCCCGGAGAGAGATGGGCTGTTGCGTACTGTTGGTCGAGCACGATATGGATCTCGTGAAACGGCTGTGCCCCCGCGTTTGCGTGTTGGATGGAGGCGTCCTGATCGCCGATGGTCCGCCTGCGGAGGTCCTGGCCCGCCGCGACGTGATCGACGCCTATCTGGGGACGGCGACCGAGGAGGAGCAGGCTCATGCTTGAGACACGCAATCTTGTCGTCCGCTACGGCGGTATTTCCGCTTTGAACGGTGTTTCCATTACGGTGCCAAAGAGCGAAACAGTCATTCTCGTCGGGGCCAATGGCGCGGGTAAATCCAGTTTAATCAATGCGATCATCGGAATGGTACCCCTCAGCGAGGGCACTATCCTTCTCGATGGCGTCGACCTGGGAAAGATCCCGCCCTATGAACGCGCCAATCAGGGAATAGGGTATTCCCCGGAAGGGCGCCGCGTATTTCCGACCATGACGGTACGCGACAACGTGCTTGCAGGCGCATCGCGGCTCGGTCGGGCCAAGCAGAACGCCGTATACGACAAGCTGGCTGATTTGTTTCCCATGCTCAGAGAACGGGCGGATGATTACGCCGGTTTTCTGAGTGGCGGCCAGCAGCAGATGGTCGCGATCGCTCGGGCGATGAGCGCTGCGCCGAGGCTTTTACTGTTGGATGAACCCTTTCTTGGTTTGGCTCCTGTGTGGATCGAACAGATCAGCAAGGCGATTCGTGTATTTCGCGCTGAAGGTGTAACGGTGCTGATGACTGAACAAATGGCTGTGCCGGCACTAAAGGTGGCGACCAGTGGTTATGTGATGCGTACGGGCCATATCCTGCGTCAGGGGACGGTGGATGAGTTGCGTAGTACAGCGCTTGAGGAGGAATATTTATGAATTCGTCAAAGAATCTCCAGGTGGACGATTCCCAGTATCGACTGCTCACCGTGCACTATGCGTCCAGCCCGGCAAACCGCAAGGCACAGCACAATTTCATGGCGGCCGTGGATTTCCACGATGTACCCATGCCATTGGATTTTTATGTCTGGGTGGCGATATCCAAAGACAAGGTCGTGCTGGTAGATAGCGGTTGCGACGAGGAAACCTGCAATCGCCGTGGGCACACGTTCCATCGTTGTCCGACCGACGCGTTACGCAGCCTGGGCGTCTCACCCGAGCAAGTCACGGACGTCATCGTCACACATATGCATTGGGATCATCTGGGGAATCTGGAAAAATTCCCCAATGCGCGGATTCATGTGCACAAGACCGAAATGCAGCACGCCACGGGCTGCGCGATGTGTCACGAAACGCTACGCCGTCCTTACGATGTCGAGCAGGTCTGTACGGTGTTGCGCGCACTGTATGCCGGCCGCGTCTCGTTTACAGACCAGACTGCCGAAATCCTGCCGGGTATTTTCATCCGGCCCGTCGGAGGTCACGCGCCAGGGCTGCAAATCGTCGAGGTGACGACGGCCCGTGGGCAGGTGATTCTCGCGTCAGACGCCATGCATTTCTACGCGAATGGCGAGTTGACCAATCCCTATCCGGTAATCGTGAATGTGCTGGATTATATGAACGGCCTGGCGCTGCTCAAACGTTTGGCAGCGACCCCTGACCATATTATTCCTGGGCACGACCCCAAGCTGCGTGATCGATTCCCTGCTGTTGCGGGCATCGATGGTGTATGGGATATTTCCCAACCTGCACTACCTACGGCGAATGAGAATTAAGGCCTTGACTCACTCTTGCGGCGCCGTGGCTATGCTGAAAGAAACCAGCTGAATTGGAGCATTTGTATGGCGCGCGCAAAAAAAACGATGTCACCATCATCACCCCCCAGAATCACGGTGCAAGAGGTCGCCGATCGCGCAGGAGTATCGATCGGTACGGTCTCTCGCGTTGTTAACAATGTGCCCGGGGTGCGGCCTGCCTATGTCAAGAAAGTGCAGATGGCGATAGACGAGTTGGGCTGGAGTCCGAACATCGCCGCGCAGAACATACGATCGCCGTCGCTACGAATGATCGGATTCATATTCTCCGATATTCGAAATTCGCTTTATTCGAGTATGACCAAAGGCGCTGAAGAGGTGCTGAGTACCAAGGGCTATCTGTTGGTCACCGCCAGCAGCGATGGCAACCCCGAGCGGGAAGTGGCGTTGATGGATTTCTTCAAACGCCGCCGTGCCGACGGAATGATTCTGACGATCCAGGACGAGAATAATAGTGCCGTACTTTCTGCCATTTCGAGTTGGGGTATCCCGCATGTGATGATGGAGCGCGAGATTCCCATGCATTCGGTGTCCATCGGCGCCGATCATTTTCATGGAACCCGTCAGGCAGTGGAATATTTGCTGGGCCTGGGCCATCGGCGAATTGCCTTGATTACAGGCGGCCGGGGCACGAAAGTCGCCCGGGATCGAGTTCGCGCACTCGAGGAGGCGTTGCGATCGGCGGGGGTTGAGCCTGATCCCGCGCTTTTTTGCCTGGATTCTTTTTCGGCCGAGTACGGGCTTTCGCAGACTCAACGTCTGATGAATATGAAGAAGCCGCCGACAGCCTTGTTGTCGATGGGGGTACGCCTGCTGCCGGGTGTGTTGGAGGCCCTACAGCTGATCGGAAAAAAGATCCCTGATGACCTTTCTCTGATCTGCGGCAATGACACCGATATCGCTCGGATCGTAACGCCACAGATCACCGCTGTGCGATATGACGCCTTAGCGCTGGGCCGAATGGCAGCGGAAAATTTGATTGACCAAATAGAAAGCCGGACTCACGAAGACAAGTCCGTGAGGATCGAGATCCCAACGGAATTGATACTGCGTCAATCGTGCAGACGCATCGCTTCATAACACTCTGCTGATATCGGATTCAGCAACGGACGGAGAGAGGTACAAGTGAACGATTTGTTGTTTCAACCTTATCGTATGCGCGAGCTGACGTTGCCGAATCGGATTGTGGTATCGCCAATGGCGCAATATTCAGCTAATGCCGACGGTCTTGTGACGGACTGGCATCTCGTTCATTACGGTAGCCTGTCTCTGTCCGGTGCTGGCCTGGTCATTATGGAAGCCACCGCCGTGGTGCCCGAGGGCCGTGTATCGCCGTGTTGTTTGGGCTTGTGGGACGATGCTCACGTCGACGGTCTGCGGAGAATCGTGAATTTTTCCCGTCGGCCGAACGCAAGCTATATGGGAATCCAGCTGGCACATGCTGGACGCAAAGCCTCTGTTGCCCCGCCCTGGGAGGGTGGCGCTGCATTGTCGGAATCAGACGGCGGATGGAAATTGTGGGGAGCATCGGCCAAGCCCTATCCAGGGCGAGATGAACCTATCTGCCCAGATGCCGCGGACTTGGATCGCATTACAGAAAGCTATCTTGCAGCACTCAGACGGGCCAACGACGCCGGTTTCGATCTGGTGGAGTTGCACGCGGCACATGGCTATTTTTTGAATACCTTTTTGTCTCCCTTAAGCAATTCCCGCGATGATCAGTGGGGCGGAGACATCGAGGGAAGGATGCGTTATCCGTTGGAAGTTTTCCGGCGTATGCGCGAGGCGTGGCCCACCGAAAAACCCATGGGCGTGCGCATTTCCGTCACCGACTGGGTGCAAGGTGGCTGGGATATCGCATCGTCCGTGGTGTTTGCCGAACGTTTAAAAGTATTGGGTTGCGATTATGTCGCGATCTCGAGCGGCGGAATTTCACCCGATCAGAGAATCACTGTGGGACCTGCCTATCAAGTCCCTGCCGCCGCCGAGGTGCGAGCACAGTCCGGGCTGCCGGTGATGGCTGTTGGCATGCTTTCCGATCCAGATGTGGCGAATCGCGTATTGACCGAAGAAAAAGCCGACCTGGTTGCCGTCGGCCGCGGGATGCTATTCAACCCGCGTTGGGCCTGGCATGCCGGTCTGACCCTAAAAGGTGAAATGCGCGTCGCTGATCCGTATCTGCGCTGCCACCCCAGTTTGAGAAATCTGCCCCGTTAACTCGTTGCGTTAAACCTATATTTTGTGAGTGTCGATCATGTCGAATGACTATCTGATTTTCAGTCCGATCACCTTCCGTGGGGTGACGCTTCCGAATCGTATTGTCTTGTCGCCCATGGCGATGTACATCGCTGACGAAGCCGCACTGAATGACTTTCATATGACCCATTATGGCAAGTTCGCCATGGGAGGCGTGGGTTTGGTCACTGTCGAGCAGACGGCGGTTTGCCGCCGAGGAAGAATTACCAATGGCTGTCTGGGACTTTGGAGCGAAGATCATCTGCCGGCCTTTCGTCGGCTCACCGATGTGATTCACAGCTTTGGCAGTAAGGCGGCGATTCAAATCAATCATGGTGGACGCAAAGCCAGTGCGCAGCGAGCATGGCAAGGTAACGGTCCCCTGACTGCAGACGATATCGCGCGCGGAGAGGAGCTGTGGCAGCCAGAAGGCCCCTCGGATCTACCGTTCGCACCTGGGTGGCCGGTACCAGAGGCGATGACCCTCGATCGAATCCAGTTGCTGCGCCGGGAGTTTGTCCACACCGCTTTATTGGCTGAGCGTGCAGGGTTCGACATTATTGAGTTGCATTTGGCGCACGGCTATCTGCTGCAGAGTTTTCTTACGCCGTTGGCAAACAAACGCACGGATGCCTATGGCGGCTCTCTCGAGAACCGGATGCGTCTCCCCCTGGAGATTGCCAGCGACACGAGGGCCGCGCTATCCGATAAAACGCCGATCTTCGCGCGCATCTCTGCTACAGATTGGATTGATGGCGGCTGGACGTTGGAAGACAGTGTGGTGCTGGCCGAACGCCTGAAAGAGGCCGGCGTTGATCTGATCGATTGCTCTTCTGGCGGAAACCTGCTCAGAGGTGCGACGAACTCCAACTTGGCTCGGGGCCCGCTCTATCAAGTTCCCTTTGCGGAAACAGTGCGTCGCAAGGCCCTCGTTCCTACAATGGCGGTGGGCATGATCCGGACCGGCGCCGACGCAGAACAAGTGTTGCGCGACGGCAAGGCGGATCTGGTCGCGATTGGCCGGCAATTGCTGTTCAACCCGTCCTGGGTACAGCATTGCGCGCAAGAGTTCGGAGTGGACCCGAACTTCTCGCGCTGGCCAGAACCCTACGGCTGGTGGTTGTCCAAGTGGGCAAAGGCCGTGGCGGCGGTGTAAAGACTACTCCGTAGTTTCACACCGCCAGCGGAACATATCAACGGGTCAGCATGCCGTTACCGTCACGATCCTGCTTGCGGAAGTCATCCATGACTTGGCTCATGAATTCATCACGCGTGATGTAGCCGCGCTTGTTCTTATCCAGCATGGTGAACTCGGCGTCCGTGAATACGGTGGCAGTTTCGGGGCGGGCGAGCTTGCCGTCACCTGTCTTGTCAAGCTTGGTGAAGGCTTGTTCCATGAAGGTGCGATATTCGACTTCGCTGACGTTGCCGTCGCGGTTGGTGTCCATTCGCTCAAAGAGCTGGGCTTCGGTCGGGCGGGGCTGGATCTGAGTCTGGGCCTGGGCCTGGGCCGCAAAACCGGCAAGGCAAAAGGACAACGCGGCAATGGGGGCGAGGCGGTGCAGTGTCTTTTTCATGGTGGACCTCAGTTGCAACCTAAGCGATTGCCAGCATAGCCGCCGGCACCTGCGCCTGCGATCGTGGCAACGGTCTTGCCGGTGCCGCCGCCGACCATGCTGCCCAGCAGGCCACCCGCAACGGCGCCACCTACGGTGCCAGCAATACAGTTGAATTCCGAACTGGTGTGCATGCCACCGCCCGATTGGCAGCCCGCCAACGCGCCCATCAGCGCGATGGCTATGAATGTCTTGTTCATTGCATTTACCTCCTTTTGATTAGCCTATACAGGGACCTAATGCAGTAGGACGTCAGGGATAGCATATACAAAGTTTCGGAAAATAGCACTCTCTAGCGGCCATCAGCGCACAGAGCGGCCCCTCGCTGCCCGATCCGTGTCCCGCCTGGCCGGGGGGCTACGAGCGTATCCCCCGGGGCACAGACCGTAGCGGCTGCACAACATCATCTATAACCAATCAATCTCTACCCCCAGCGCCGAATTTTTCGTTGCCCGCAGCAACTGATGCACCGGCAACGTCAATGCAAGTTCAGTGTGAAAGAACCAATCGCACGCCGCTATCTTGCCTCGGTAAAACTCCTCAAGATCAGGACGTGCCGAAATCTGCGCATGCGCGACTCGAGCCTGCCACAACCAGATCCACGCGACGACGTTATGACCGAACAGATCGAGGTAGTAGGCCGCATTGGCGCATCCTTCGCGGGGGTTCTGCTCAATTGCGCCTAACAAAACCCGTGTCGTTTCACGCAGTTCCCGCCACGACCGATCTAATGCAATCGCATGTTCGGCGAGCTTCGGATTGGCACTGGCTTTTGCGGCCTCTATCGTGCGTATCACACGCTGGTGAAAACGCTCCAGCGCCTGCCCGTCGTGCATGCCCACCTTTCGGTTGAGCAAATCCATCGCTTGAATACCGTGCGTGCCTTCATGCAGCGCGTTCAGGCGATTGTCTCGATAGAACTGTTCCACGGGATACTCGCGCGTGTAGCCGTATCCGCCGTGTACCTGAATTGCAAGATCGTTAGTCGCTAATCCGTAACGCGCCGGCCAAGACTTGACCACGGGAATCAGCAGCGGTAACAACAGCGCGGCCTCCGCGCGTTCGTCCGCATCGGGATGATTCGCCTCGTCGTCGGCCAATCTGGCTGCGACGAGGCATAACGACAAGGCGCCTTCTGCGTAGGCTTTCTGTGTCATCAGCATCCGCCGCACATCCGCATGTTCGACGATGGGTACCTGGGGACTGTGCGGGTCGTTAGCGCCAGGCAGACGACCCTGGCGTCTCTCTTTTGCATAGGCCAGCGCATGGCGGTAGCCCGTGTAGGCCAACATCGTAGCGCCCATACCGACGCCGATTCTCGCCTCGTTCATCATCGTGAACATACAGCGCAGGCCTTGGCCGGGTTCTCCGATCAACTCACCGATGCAATCATCGTTTTCTCCGAATGAGAGCATCGTTGATGTGGTGCCCCGGTAGCCCATCTTATGGATCAAGCCCGCGAGCGCGACATCGTTCGATTCACCAGCTCGTCCGTCATCGTCAACGCGGAATTTCGGCACGATGAACAGCGACAGGCCTCGAGCGCCCGGCGGCGCGCCGGCAATGCGCGCCAGCACGAGGTGCACGATGTTCTCGCTGATATCGTGGTCGCCTGCGGAAATGAAAATCTTCTGACCCTTGATCGAATAGCGGCCGTCGGATAGCGGGTTGGCGGTAGAGCGCAGATCAGGCACCGAGGATCCGGCATCGGATTCGGTCAGCGCCATCGTTCCCAGCCAACGCCCCTCGAGCAACGATGGCAGGAATCGCTTTTTTTGTTCGACAGTGCCGAACGCGCGTATCAGGTTTGCATTGGCAGCGGTGAGAAAACAGTACGCAGAGGTCCCCACATTCGCGGCACGGAACAATGCCAGACACGACTGAGAAATGGTGATCGGTAGCTGCATGCCACCCAGTTCGTAATCGTGCGTCGCGGCCAAGAATCCGCCTTTGGCAAAGGCGCGTACCGCTTCGCCCACCGCGGGCAACGTTTTGACTGTCTGGCCATCGAATTCAGGCTCGTTTTCGTCCGAAAGCCGATTGTGAGTGGCGAAATATTGACTGGCCAGACGCTGAGCCGCGTCAATCGCCGCGTCGAAGGTCTCGCGAGAATGATCGGCATAGCGTTCCCGCTGGGTCAGCGACACGCTGTCCAGCATGTCGTACAGCACAAAATCGAGATGGTCGCGGCAGATAAGAAGGTTGGTCATCAGGCTTCCGAATCATCAAACAAGGCTGGTTTGGTTCCGTTGTGCAGAATATAAAACTGCATTGCAGAACTATTTTGGCCATGCTAGCATCAAATCACATACAAGACCGGAAAAATCCGGTATCGGGTTCTACACGCTGCGTTGGATTGCGGCTGACGAATGTAGTGTGCGTCTACCGCGGCTTCTGCAGTTTCGACATGCCCACCTACGGAGACAACTATGAAATTCAGCGCTGCCTTGGCGATATTCATGCTGGCCGTCAGCCAGTCCCCCTCAGTTACCGCTGCCCAGGACAACTATCCTGAAAAGCCGATCACCCTCATTGTTCCTTATGGCGCGGGCGGTACCACTGACGTCATGGCACGAGCGCTGGCGACCAGCTTGTCGAAACAGTTGAAGCAGCCCGTGATCATCGAAAACAAGCCGGGGGTAGGCGGGTCCATGGGCGTGGCAGCGATGCAGACAGCCAAACCCGACGGCTATACCCTGACCATGACGCCGGTCGGCATCTTTCGCCAACCGCATTTGCAACCGGTGTCCTGGAATCCCATCCGTGACGTGACCTACATCGCGACGATCCTGACCTATGACTTTGCGCTGTCCGTAAAGGCTGACTCACCGTTCAAGACGGCCAAGGACTTGGTCGACTATGCAAAGCAGCATCCGGGCGAGATCGATTACGGTACGCCGGGGCGGTACACCGGCAATCAAGTCGTGCTCGCCATGCTGGGCAAACGCGAGGGCGTAGAGTTCACCCATATCCCCTACAAAGGCGATGCGGATGCGACCGCAGCGTTGGTGGGCGGGCATGTGCGGGCCGCGGTTGTGACCAACAGCATTCTCGCTCAGGTCAAGTCGGGCAACGTACGCGTGCTGGCAACGGCGGACGAGGCGCGCAACCCCGAGTTCGAAGGCGTGCCCACGCTGAAAGAACTCGGCTACGACGTTGTTGTGAAATCGCCCCTGGGAATCGGCGGTCCCGCGAATCTGCCTGCTCCGATCGTCGAAAAGCTGGACAAAGCCATCAAAGCGGCATTGGAAGACAACGAGGTCAAGACCGCTGCCAAGAACTTCGGCGTCAGAACGTACTACCTTGATCACGATGCCTATGCTGCGTTCGCCAAGAACGAGTATGAAACTCAAAAACCCTTGATCACCGATCTGGGCCTGTAACGAACCGGGCGTCGTGCCCTAGATGTAAAACATGACCATTGCGCAAACCTCTACAGAAACTCTGCCGCGTGCAAAAAGCACGGACTCGGAAGACAGGCATTTCGTGACAGCGCTAGCGCGCGGTTTGGAGGTTCTAGCCAGCTTTAACGGCGGGGACAGCGCTTTGGGTAATCAAGAGATCGCGCGTCACTGCGGGCTGCCCAAGTCCACGGTGTCGCGCTTGACCGCCACGCTGGCACGATTGGGTTACCTGCGGCTGGACGAGGGCACCGGCAAATATCACCTCGGCGTAGCTACGTTGGCGTTGGGTGCCGGTATGCTCGCCAAACTGGACGTACGCCAGATTGCCAGGCCCGGCATGCAGCAGTTGGCGAGTGCTTACGGTGGTCTGGTGGCACTCGGTGCCCGCGACAGGTTTTCGATGCTGTATCTAGAGGCCTGCCGTAGTCAGGTCGCCTTGACCTTGAATCTGCAGATGGGTTCGCATGTGCCCATTGCCGTCACGGCCATGGGGCGCGCTTATCTGGTAGAAGCGGGCTCCGCAGAGCAACGCGAAGTCATTGAACGCGCCAGTGAACTGGACATCGGCTCAGGGCAAGCCATCGCACGCGGGCTCGAGCAGGCACAGGAAGACTACGCCAAGCTGGGCTGCACCTGCTGCTTTGGTGACTGGAATCCCGACGTGCACAGCATCGCCGTCGGCCTGCGGCTCGGCGGCAACCAGCCACTGATGGCGCTGAACTTCGGCGGGCCTGCGTTTCGCATGTCACGCGAATATCTGCTTAACGAGGTTCGTCCCCGATTGCTGGATCTGGCAGCACAGATCAAAGAACAGACAGGCGCGCCTGGCTAGGCTACCGCCGCAGGCAATGCCAGTATCGCTTTTCCCATTACACCGAACGTGAAAGGTTCTTCATACATATGACGCAGCTCACCTATACCGTGGTCGACGGCATCGCTCTGATCACGATGCAGAATCCACCCGTCAACAGCATGGGACACATGCAACGCCGACAGATCCTGGAGGCGCTGGACCAGGCCGAGGCAGACGCCGCGGTACAGGCTGTGGTGATAACGGGATCCGAGCAGGTGTTCTCGGGTGGTGCCGACATTACGGAGTTCGGAACGCCAAAAGCGAGCCGGCATCCTACGTTGCGCGACGTCATTGACGCGCTCGACGCATATTCCAAGCCCGTCGTTGCCGCCATCGATGGCATATGCCTGGGCGGCGGGCTCGAGTTAGCGCTGGCGACACATTACCGTGTTGCAACTGGACGGGCTTTGGTTGGTTTGCCTGAAGTAAAGCTGGGCCTGTTGCCCGGCGCGGGCGGCACACAACGGCTGCCACGGCTGGTGGGCCTGGAACGGGGGCTGGATATGATCGTCAACGGCAAAAAGGAAAAAGCCGTTGACCTGGCCGCCACCCGCTTGTTTGATCTGGTGGTTGAGGGCGCTGTAGCGGATGCCGCCATGGCGTTTGCCCGTGAGCGCGTTCGCGCCAATGATCCGATCCAGCGCACGCGCGACATCGCCATCACAGAGCCGGACGCGCAAGCATTCCTGCAAGTCGTCCGACGGAATACGGCTGCCGCTCACCCTCGACTGCCGGCGCCCTCGCAATGCGTCGAGGCCGTTGCTGGTTGCCTGCTGCCATTCGATGAGGGCGTCAGGAAAGAGCGGGCGCTTTTCATGCAGCTGATGAACAGCCCTGAATCTGCAGCGCTGCGGCATGTCTTCGCTGCCGAACGTGCCGCGACCAAGGTGGTGGGCATCTCGCCGCAAACGCCGAAGCGCGAGATCCGGCGAGTTGGTGTCATTGGTGCAGGCACCATGGGTAGCGGCATCGGTATGAATTTCCTGAACGCCGGCATTCCGGTGGTTTTGCTGGATATGGGCGACGAAGCGCTTGCGCGGGGGGTAGCCGCTATTCGCAAGAACTACGAAGCCACCAAGCGTAAAGGACGAATCAGCGAAGCGCAGATGGACCAACGCATTGCTTTGCTGCAGACAACCCTCAACTATAGTGACCTGAGCGATGTCGACTTGGTCATCGAAGCCGCGTTCGAAGACATGGCCGTCAAGCAGAAAGTATTCAGCGCGCTAGACGCGGTGCTGAAACCTGGCGCGATCCTGGCGACGAATACCTCGACCCTGGACGTCAATGCGATTGCAGGATTCGTAAAGCGCCCCGCAGACGTGGTGGGACTGCATTTTTTCAGCCCCGCCAATGTTATGCGATTGCTTGAGATCGTCCGAGCAGATCAGACTTCCGACGAAGTGCTGGCGACCTCTCTCCACCTGGCAAAGGTGATAGGCAAGCAGCCGGTAGTCTCTGGCGTATGTGACGGCTTTATCGGCAACCGTATGCTCAATGGGTATCGTGACGCAGGCGAAGAATTGCTGTTGCTGGGCGCGTCGCCGAAGGACATTGACAAAGCTCTCGAGGACTTCGGTTTTGCGATGGGGCCTTATCGCATGGGCGACCTGGCGGGCTTGGACATTGGTTGGGCAATCCGAAAGCGCCGACAGGCCGAGAACCCGGACCGGGATTTCTCCTGCGTAGCGGATCGCCTCTGCGAAGCAGGACGATTTGGTCAGAAGACCGGTGCGGGTTGGTATCGATACGAATCCGGTAGCCGTACGGCCCACGCAGATCCCGTGGTCGCCGAGATTCTCGATGCCTACCGCCAGGAAAAATCCATCGTGCCGCGTAGCTTTAGCCCGCGCGAGATCGTCGAGCGCTGCGTGTTTGCGCTGGTCAATGAGGGCGCACGCATCCTGGAAGAGGGCATCGCGCAACGGGCCTCGGACCTGGACATCGTATACCTCAATGGATATGGCTTCCCGCTGCATCGCGGCGGCCCCATGCATTATGCCCAGCAGGTCGGTCTGTACAACGTGGTACGCGCCATGCGCCGGTTTGCCGCGCAATCGCGCAATCCGGATTTCTGGCAGCCAGCCTCGATGCTGGTTCAGCTGGCCGAATCCGGCGACGCATTGAAATAACCCGTGATCACATTGAGGACATCATGAACGAGGCTGTCATTGTTTCTACGGCTCGCACCGGTCTGGCCAAATCTTGGCGCGGCGCATTCAACATGACGTATGGCGCGACGCTGGGCGCTCATGCGGTTCACCATGCCGTTGCCCGAGCCGGTGTCGACCCCGCCGAAGTCGAGGACTGCATCATGGGCGGCACCTACCTCGAAGGCACAACCGGTGGAAACATCGCCCGTGCCATCGCCTTGCGTGCAGGTCTGCCGGTCACGACCGCTGGCATGAGTATCAATCGGTTTTGCTCCACAGGCCTGCAAAGCATCGCATTGGCCGCACAGCGTGTGATGGTCGAAGGCGCGCCGATGATTGTTGCCGGCGGGGTTGAGAGCATTTCGTGCACGCAGAATGAAGCCAACATGCACATGCGTCGCGACCCGTGGCTGCTCGAGCATAAACCTGCCCTCTATCTGAGTATGCTGCAGACCGCAGAAAACGTTGCCCGCCGATACAACATCAGCAAGGATGCGCAGGACGCCTATGGCGTGCGCAGCCAGCAACGCGCTGCCGCTGCGCGCGACGCCGGCCTGTTCGACGCCGAGATCGTACCCATGACGACCATCATGGCAGTGCAGGACAAGGCCACCGGTAAAGTCTCGCGCCGTGAGGTGACCATCTCTTCGGATGAGGGGATACGTGCAGACACAACGCTCGAGAGCATCGCGGGGGTCCGATCTGCGCTGCCCGGCGGCGTGATCACTGCCGCCAACGCGAGCCAGTTCTCTGACGGCGCATCGGCCTGCCTGGTCATGGATGCGAAACTGGCGGAACGTCGGGGCATTCAACCGCTGGGCATATTCCGCGGTTTTGCTGTCGCCGGCTGCGAGCCCGACGAGATGGGCATCGGCCCCATCTTTGCTGTGCCTCGTCTGCTCAAGCGGGCCGGGCTCAAGGTATCTGACATTGATCTATGGGAACTGAACGAGGCCTTTGCCTGCCAGGTGATCTACTGTCGCGACCATCTCGGCATACCCGATGATCGCCTCAATGTGAATGGCGGCGCCATTGCCGTAGGACATCCGTATGGCGTGTCGGGATCCCGGTTGACGGCGCACGCCTTGATCGAGGGCAAGCGCCGCGGCGCGCGGTACGTCGTCGTGACGATGTGCGTAGGTGGCGGACAGGGTGCCGCCGGTCTTTTCGAAGTAGCTTGATCGGCACGGCCAGGAAGGAGAACTCAATGAGCGTGAAGTCGCTGTTTCAGTTGGAAGGAAAAGTCGCTCTCATTACGGGCGGGTCTCGCGGCCTGGGATTGCAAATAGCAGAGGCCTTGGGCGAGATGGGCTGCAAGTTGGCTATCACCGCCCGCAAAGAAGCTGAGCTGGAGGCTGCCGCGCAGCACCTGCAGTCTCAAGGGATTGAGGTGCTCACCGTGCCCGGCAATCTCTCGCAGTTCGACACCATACCTGGCTTGGTAGACCGTGTGCTGGATCGCTTTGGCGTGATCGATGTGCTGGTCAACAACGCGGGCGCAACCTGGGGGGCGCCTGCCGAAGACTATCCCGATGAGGCGTGGCACAAGGTCATGGACCTGAACATCAACGCCGTGTTTTATCTGTCCAGGGAAGTCGGCCGCCGGACGATGATCCCGCGCCGCGCGGGCAAGATCATCACGGTTGCCTCCGCCGCCGGAATGCGCGGTACGGCGAAAGGTGTATCGACGATCGCCTACAACACGTCGAAAGCTGCTGCCGTCAACTTTACGCGCACGCTGGCTTGCGAGTGGGGGCGTTACAACATCAACGTCAATGCCATATGTCCTGGATATTTCTCGTCGCGCATGGCGGACGCGCAGATTCAGCGCTTGGGACAGTCGCTGCTGGACCGCATACCACTGGAGCGCGTAGGCGGCGAAGAGGACCTGAAGGGGATTGCGGTGCTGCTTGCCAGTGAAGCCTCTCGTCATATCACCGGCCAGGCGATTCTGGTGGACGGCGGCGCCAGTGTCAGCGCTTGATGCAACCGTGTTGAAACTCCATTAACGCAGGACTGAGATGATCAACAAGTTCAAGGACAACGTACATGAGGCGGTGGCCGATATCCCCGACGGGGCGACGGTTCTGGTCGGCGGCTTTGGCGGAGCGGGGCATCCGACGGAACTCCTGCATGCATTGCTTGAGCAGGGAGCACGCGACCTGACGATGGTCAGCAACAATGCAGGCAATCACGAAGTCGGTTTGGCGGCGCTGATAAAGGCCGAGCGAGTCCGGAAAATGATCTGTTCTTTTCCGAGGGCCAGTCATTCTTACGTATTCAACCAGTTCTACGCCGAAGGCCGCATCGAATTGGAATGTGTTCCACAGGGCACGATTGCAGAGCGCCTGCATGCGGCGGGCGCTGGGCTGGGGGGCTTTTATACGCGCACGGGCTACGGCACCGAGCTGGCAGCGGGCAAGCACGTCCAAGAGATCGACGGTCAGTTCTATGTGTTTGAACGCCCGCTGCACGCTGACTATGCGCTGGTGATGGCCGAGAAAGGCGACAGGTGGGGCAATCTCACCTACAACAAGACGGCGCGCAATTTCGGTCCGGTGATGTGCCAGGCCGCGAAAACCACCATCGTACAAGTCAAGCATAAGGTGGAGCTGGGCGAGCTCGATCCCGAGGTGATTGTGACTCCCGGCATATTCGTGCAGCGAGTGGTGGTCGTCAGCAATCCCCAATTCTCAAGTTGAAATCGCGATGCAAAAACTCACCCGCATTCAGATGGCCGCCCGGCTCGCAAAGGACATCCCCGCCGGCAGTTACGTCAATATCGGCATCGGTCTGCCGGAACTGGTGGCCAATCACCTCGATCCCGCCGATGAAATCCTGCTGCATAGCGAGAATGGGATGCTTGGCATGGGACCGGCAGCCGCGCCCGGCGAAGAGAACCACGAGCTCATCAACGCGGGCAAGCACCCGGTGACGTTGCTCACCGGAGGCGCCTTTTTTGGTCATGTGGACTCGTTTGCCATGATGCGCGGCGGGCACCTGGACTTGTGCATCATGGGTGGTATGCAGGTGTCGCAGACAGGTGACCTGGCAAACTGGTCCCTGGGCCGCAAAGGCGAGCCGCCTGCCGTCGGTGGTGCTATGGATCTCTCCGTCGGCGCGCGAAAAGTATTCATCCTGATGGAACACAACGCCAAGGACGGCACGCCCAAGCTGGTCGAGAACTGCACCTTGCCATTGACAGGCCTCGGTGTGGTGCATCGCGTCTACACCGACCTGGCGATCGTTGATATCACGCCGAAAGGATTCCTCCTGAGAGAGAAGCTCGTCGATATCAGTGATGATGAACTGCGAGCGTGTACCGGAGCGACATTGCACTTTCCGGATGACCGTTGAGATTGTGGGTAGGAGATCTCGTTACAGCGAGCTCGGGGCGAATCCGAACGGAGAGACCTTCATGTAAACCCGGGCTGAAGGGATTCCCGCCCCACCTCATTCTCTGCGAGCCACGTGACGCCCGCGCTTTTGAATGTCCGCACGTATGGCCGCAGCAAGGCGATCAATTCACTGTGTAGCGCTTTTACCGTATGCGGGTTACGCGTGAGCATGGGGCTGCAGGAAACGATCGTTCTGCCTAGCGACGGGCTGACTACTGGTGCGCCCACGAGTCGCTGGGCCTCCAGCATCGGCGTAATGGGCATGACCGGCAGAATGGTGTAACCCACACCGCGTTCGACCAAGTCCAGGATGACGGCGGTACTGTCCGATTCTGCGACTGGGTTCAGGTTGACGCCAATGATTGTGCACGCACGGTCGATGGCGTTGCGCAGGCTCTTTGCCTCAGGCACCACCATAGGCAATTTTACGACCTCGGCGAGGTTGACCGGGCTCGATGGCGAGAGCCCGCAACCCGGCAGGCCGACCACGTAGATCGGCTCGCGATATACCGGTGAGGTCTGCAGCATCTCCGATTGCAGATAGTCGCCCATGAGGCAGATGTCCAGCTTGCCGTCCTCGAGACCATCCTGCAAAAAATCAGAGAATCCCGCGGCGATTCGTACTTTCAGGTCTGGGTATTGGTGACGCAACGACGTCACCAATGGCCCCGCCAATACGGCGGCCAGGCCGGGCAACATCCCGATGGCCACTGATCCCATCAGGTTTTTGGTCGCGGCGCCAATGTCCGCCTTGGCCTGATTCAGCCCTTTGAGAGAGACGCGTACCTGATCGACAAAGCGTCGGCCCGGGACGGTCAGCACCATCCCCAGGTGGTTTCGGTGGAACAAGGGCGCCCCCAACTCGTCTTCCAACTGTTTCAGTTGTCGAGATAGCGCGGGTTGAACGATATGCAGCAGTTCCGACGCTCTAGTGAGGCTACCCGTTTCCGCTATGGCCAGAATGGTACGTAGTTGTCTTAAGTCCATCGTCGGCTCACTCCACTGATTGATCTATGCCGAACCGCTATAGCCGCCAGAGCAAGATGTGAATTGTCTCGTAGTTACGCGGCAAATACCATGGGTCGGGTTGGAGGGCCTGCTTGCAGGCGACAGAACCGTGAGACAAGAGATCAAAAAGCCATGAAAAGAATTTTGGTTGCCAACCGTGGTGAAATTGCCGTGCGGGTTTTTCGCGCCATACGTGACCTGGGCATGCAAAGCGTGGCCGTGTATTCACAAGATGATGCAAACTCACGGCATCGAATTTTGGCAGATACGGCGGTTGCGTTGGAGGGGTCTGGTCCGGCGGCCTATATCGATATTGATGCCATCATCGCCGCAGCCAGAAATGAGGACTGCGATGCCATTCATCCAGGTTATGGGTTTCTGAGCGAGCGATCGGATTTCGCGCAAGCTTGTACCGATGCAGGAATTACGTTCATTGGCCCAGAGGTCCAGCAACTGGCTCTATTTGGCGACAAAGGGAGTGCACTGAAGCTAGCCAGAGAATGCGATGTTCCGGTGATGCCGGCGACACACGGCGGCGCCTCGTTCGAAGAAGTCACGCAGTTCTTCGACCAGCAGGGTAGCGCCGGCATCGTCATCAAGGCGGTCGGCGGCGGCGGTGGTCGCGGCATGCGCGTCGTACAGGATAAATCTGACATTCCCGAACGCTACGCCCGCTGCCGATCCGAGGCGATGTCTGCATTCGGAGTGGATGCGCTCTATGCCGAACGCCTGGTCAGTCGTGCTCGCCACATCGAAGTGCAGATCGTCGGCGATGGCGTCAATGTCATTGCTCTGGGTGAGCGCGATTGCACGCTGCAGCGCCGCTTTCAGAAAGTCGTGGAAATAGCGCCCAGTCCGGTTCTCAACGCTGCGCTGCGCACCGGCATTCTCGATGCCGCAACAAAGCTTGCCTCGAAAGTGAATTATCGCGGCCTGGGAACCTTTGAATTCCTCGTCGAAGAAGACGACCGGGGCGTACAGACAAATTTCGTTTTTATCGAAGCCAATCCTCGACTGCAAGTCGAGCACACCATCACAGAGCAGGTCACAGGCGTCGATCTGGTCGCAGTACAAATTGGCATCGCGCAGGGGAAAAGCCTGCAGGCCTTGGGCTTGGATCCTGCGTGTCCGCCGCAGCCGCGAGGGTATGCCATTCAGGCGCGGATCACGGCAGAAACGACTGATGCTACTGGCATGGCTCGCCCTGCACACGGGCGGCTGGAGCGGTTTGATCCGCCAACTGGGCCGGACGTGCGAGTCGATACGCACGCCTATAGCGGCTATTCGCCCGCGCCGGCCTTTGATACGCTTTTGGCCAAATTGATCGTATCGAGTGCCAACGAGGACTTCGCCAGTGTCGTCAGGCGCCTGCGCCGCAGTTTGGCCGAATTTCGGGTCGTTGGAGTGGCGACGAATATTCATCTGCTCATGGCGCTTGTCGAGCGCGATGATTTCCTGCAGCAGCAGAACCATACGCGCCATGTCGAGGCGATTTTGCCGGAACTGCTAACGGCTGCTGCCCAGTTGAAAAGCGAGCAGCAAGCCAAGGATCAGCTAATCGGCGAAGACACGCAAACGCCTGCGGCATCATCTGTTTTGAAAGCAGTCGTCAACGAGGTGCTTGATGAGCGATTGGCCGCCTGCCGCGCGCCGTTGAGCGGTCGCATTGTCGAGCTGTCGGTTGGCGTAGATGACGTGGTTCTAAAAGGCCAACCCATCGCGGTCATCGAAGCGATGAAAATGGAGTATTCCGTTCTCGCCGAGGGCAATGGCCGAGTCGTGGACGTCCGCGCCATCAAAGGAAATCAAGCAGCCGAAGACGAAATCCTAGTTGTGATCGAGCAGGACTTCGACGGCGTCGATGTAGATGCCGATGTAAAAGCCGTAGACTTGAATGCGGTTCGCCCGGATCTGCAGGCCGTATTTGACCGTCATGCGATTCTCTATGATGACGCCCGCCCTGACGCGGTGGCAAAGCGGCACGCTCGAGGTCAGCGAACCGCCCGGGCCAATATTGCAGACCTGTGCGACGAAGGCTCCTTTGTCGAGTATGGCGCATTGGTCATTGCCGCCCAGGCCAGCCGGCGCACAAAGGAAGACTTGATCGCCAATACGCCTGCCGACGGTATCGTTACTGGCGTGGGCAACATCAATGGCGCTGAATTCGGCTATGACGCCTCGTTGAGTGCCGTATTGGCCTACGATGCAACGGTCCTGGCAGGCACGCAAGGCAAGCGTAATCACATCAAGACAGACAGGCTGGTCGAGCGCGCGCATCGGGACGAGATGCCATTGGTGTTGTTCGCCGAAGGCGGGGGGGGCCGTCCGGGAGACGTGGACTTTCCATTCGTGTCCGGGCTGTATCAACCCACCTTTGCGTCCCTGGCGGAACTGAGCGGCGAGGTGCCACTACTGGGCATTGTGTCGGGCCGATGCTTCGCGGGCAATGCTGCTTTTCTAGGCGTATGTGACGTCATCATTGCGGACAAGCGTTCAAACATCGGCATGGCGGGGCCGGCCATGATCGAGGGCGGGGGGCTGGGCATTTTCAAGCCTGAGGACGTTGGGCCCGCACCTGTGCAGTTTGCCAACGGCGTGATCGACATCCTTGTGGAAAACGAGGCCGAGGCCGTCGCGGTGGCAAAGCACTATCTCTCTATGTTTCAGGGGCGTACGAAAACCTGGTCGGCGCCCAACCCGCTCGAGCTGCGGCATATGGTTCCGGAGAATCGCCTGCGCGTCTACGATAGCCGCAAGGTCATCGAAGGCATCGCCGACGTGGGCAGCGTATTGATGTTGCGTTCGGGATTCGGGCATGGGCTGCACACCGCGCTGGCGCGGGTCGAGGGTCAGCCCGTAGGCATCATCGCCAATAACCCCCATCATTTGGGCGGCGCCATCGACGCCGATGCGGCGGACAAAGCAGCCCGCTTCATGACGCTCTGTGACGTTCACGGGCTGCCCATCATTTCCCTCATCGATACCCCGGGATTCATGGTCGGCCCTGATGAGGAAGCCAAAGCGCAGGTTCGCCATGTGTCCCGGATGTTTGTGGTGGCTGCCAAGTTGCGCGTCGCGCTGCTGGCGATTGCGCTGCGTAAAGGCTATGGCCTGGGCGCCATGGCAATGGCGGGGGGCAGTTTTCGCTCTGCCAGTTGTGCGGTGTCGTGGCCCACAGGGGAGTTCGGCCCTATGGGGCTGGAGGGCTCGATCAGGTTGGGCTTCAAAAAGGAGCTCGAGAATGTTCCGCCAGGGCCCGAGCGTCAAGCACTTTACGACCAATTGGTAGCGCGCGCATACGAACGTGGCCATGCCATCAATGTCGCTTCTACGACCGAAATCGACGCAGTTATCGATCCCGCCGAAACCCGCATCTGGATTCGTCAGGGGATCGCATCCGCAGCGTTGCGTGCGGGCCGGGCACGTCGCTCTTTTGTCGATACGTGGTGAGCACAAAAATTACTGAGGAACCGACCGTGATGAAGCACGACTCTACGGACCAGCTTGCCCTCGCTGGACTGCGCGTCCTCGAAATAGGTACCGGAGCGGCACTGGCTTATGCGGGCAAGCTCTTCGCTGACTTCGGCGCTGAAGTCATCAAACTTGAGGACCCCGCGGCGGAAGAACTGCGACTTGTTCCGCCTTTGTTGAGTCCTCCCGGATCGGCGCCGCAAAGCGCGCTGAACGCCTGGCTCAACACAAACAAACGCAGCGTTACCTTGAGCAATAGCAGCTTTGAAGAGCACGCATGGCTATCGCGTCTGGCGAGGACGTGTGACGTGATTCTTGATGCCCGAGCGTTGAGCGCAGGCGTTGACGTGCTGAGCCGGCCAGTTTGCGGCACCGGGGAGGCTGCCGATGAGTCAAACGCTCCTATAGAGGTGTGCTTGACCTGGTTTGGGGAAAGCGGGCCCTATCGCAATTTCGTGGGAACGACGGCCGTATGCCGTGCCTTGAGCGGCGCCGTCTACACCAGCGGGGCGGTGGAAGGCCCGCCGCATCTGCCACATGACGTTCAAACCGGCATTGTTGCCGGTCTGGCCGCGTTCTCGAGTGCGATATCAGCGCTGATCGGAGCGGCCGACGGGACTCGCCGGTATGTGCTCAGTATTCACGAGCTGGCGTTCTCGGTGGTGGAAATGGAGGCGGGCATGGTGCAAGACGGGCGTCACCCCAAAGCCCGTCTGGGTGTGAACCGATTCTGCACGACACACCCGGGGGGAATCTACCAGACCAGGCAGGGCTGGATCGGCATTTTCGCGCATACGGCTCCTCAATGGGCGGCGCTATGCTCGGCGATCGGCCATCCGGAACACGCCACTGACACTCGTTTCATCAATGGTCCGACGCGTATTCAACATGCCGACGAGATCGATGCGTTTTTGATTCCAGCGCTGCTGACCAAGACTGCTCAGGAATGGTTTGAGCAATTGGCACGCGACAAATTCCCTGCCGTGCTGGTGCCTACCATGGACGAATTGCTGCAACAGCGCGTCCATCGAGAACGCGGCGCGTTTGTTCCGGTGAAATTCGGATCGAGCCAATTCGAAGGCGTGGTCGTTCCGCTGCCACTCGGCGATGCGGGGCCGCTGCCTGGCGGGACTGCGCCGGCAACAGGGGCAGATAATGCCTTTTATCGCACTGAACAAGCATTGCGCCCCAGATCACGCCGCACACGTGCGCCGGCGGCTGTGGCACCGCTGCGGCAGATTCGCGTGATTGACCTGACAATGGGCTGGGCGGGGCCGTTGGCCGCGCGTACGCTTGCCGACTTTGGCGCCGAAGTCATCAAGGTCGAGGCCACGCAATATCCAGATTGGTGGAGAGGGACTCACCATACCGAGGAGTTTTATCGCGATCGGTTGTATGAAAAGAACTCGAACTTCGCGTTGATGAACCGCAACAAGCTCGGCATTACGCTTGATCTGACGCGGCAAGAGGGGCGCTCGGTTTTACTCGACCTGGTGAAAACCGCTGACATTGTCATTGAGAACTATTCGACCGAAGTGCTTCCTAAATTGGGCTTGGACTACGCAGCATTGTCTCGGGTAAACCATCGGCTGGTGATGATTTCCATGCCGGCATTCGGGAGTGGCAACGAGTGGAGCACCACCAGGGCTTATGGCGGAACGCTTGAGCAGGCTAGTGGCTTGCCTCATCACACCGGATTTCCTGAAAACCCGCCGTCGCTGACATCCTATGCGTACGGAGACCCCGTCGGGGGATGGAACGGGGGTGCCGCGGCGTTGGTGTCGCTGTTTGTGCAGGCGCGCACCGGGAAAGGGCAACACGTCAATCTTTCGCAAGTCGAATGCATGCTCTCGATGGTTGCACCGTTCCTCATAGAGCAGTCGGTATGCGGCCATGCCACCGCTCGTAACGGGAATGCGCATCCTGTTTTCGCCCCGCATGGCATTTATCAATGCGCAAGCGACGACGATTGGGTGGTTTTGAGCGTGATCAACGATACGCAATGGCACACCCTGATCGACGTGTTAAAGGCGCCGCAGTTGGCGCAGGATCCATCGTTGAGTCATGTGTCAGGCCGCCGCGCCCAGCGACAAGTGATAGATGAACAGATCAGCAAGTGGACCAAACAACGGTCGGCAGAAGAGGCTATGCACGTGTTGCAGACGGCCGGTATCAGTGCTGGCGTCGTAAAGCCCGTGTGGGAGATCCTGGAGGATCCACATCTGAATAAGCGGGGGTTCTTCAAAACGATTCCGCGCACATATCTGGGGCAATACCTGACCACCACACCGTGGTTCAGAGAAACAGCAGCGCCCACGGAAGTCATCCGTGCGGCGCCCACCCTGGGAGAGCACAGCCGAGAGGTTTTCTCGCGAGTGCTCGGACTGACTCAAGCGCAGCAGCAGGCACTTGAGGCGTGCGGCATAACAGGAACCGCCGCAACGAAGAAAGCAGCTTAGATAGCGAGACCGGTATTTTCGGCTTGGAAGTTGTCAAACTATTCGGAGACAAAAAAATGACTATATTCAAATCGCGTAGAGACTTTCTCATAGCATCCGCCAGTATCGCAGGCGCTGCCGGGCTTGGGCTGGGTCCGAGCGCGGTGTTTGCGCAAGACTCCCAATGGCCTGCCAAACCTATTCGAATTGTTGTACCGTTTCCGGCTGGGTCCATTACCGATGCGATGGCTCGTCTGTTGGCAGACGACCTGTCGAAGACACTGGGACAGCCCGTGATCGTGGAGAACAAAGGGGGCGCCAATGGGTCAATCGGGGCCGCTGAGGTGGCGCGTTCAGCTCCGGATGGGTACACCTTGCTGGCTACCAACAGCAGCAGTATTACCGTCAATCCATTGGTCTATAAAAATTCGCCCTATAAGTCGACCGACTTTGCACCGATCACGCTGGTGCTGGACGCTCCATTCATCGTGAACGTCAATGCCGAATGGGCAAAGAAGCACTCGATCAACTCGATCAAGGATTTGACGACCTTTGCCAAGATCCATCCGTCTGAGCTCACTTACGGCTCGGGAGGTATGGGCAATCTGGCGCATTTGGCGTATGCGATGTTGAGCAACGAAGTGGGGTTCAAGGCTACGCATGTCCCCTACAAGGCCGGGTCACAGGCCAGCACAGCGGCGATGTCTGGGGAAGTCAACACCTTATTTGACACGCTGACGAGTATTCCGCAGGTTAAAGCTGGAAAACTCAAGGCATTGGCAGTGACGTCACAACAGCGCCTCGCTCAGCTGCCTGAAGTCCCCACCATTGCCGAAGCGGGCTTTCCGAATATCGCTGTGACGTTCTGGTTGGGATTGCTGGCACCCGCCAAAACTCCTCCAGAAATCATTGAAAAACTGTACGAGCGTTCGAAGCAGGCCATGTCGGTGCCGGCAGCGAACAAGGCGTTGAGCGCACAAGGAACCATTGCCATGGTTGGTCCGAGCGATTTTGCCGAACGTATTGCGAACGAGACCAAGCAACTGGCCGAAGTCGTCAAACGAGAGAACATTACTCTCGATTGACTCACTGAGCCCGCGATCTCGCGCTATTTGGCTTATTGCAAGGCGGATTTTGCAATCAAGTCATCGTACACCGCAGGGGCGTCCGTAAACCCCTGCCGTTGGAGCTTTTTGACATAGGCGTCCGACACGGGCTGCAGGCCCGACTTCCAACGCTGCAACGTCGCAGCGTCCGGCCGCACTATTTCCTGTCCAGGTCCGTGCGCACCATCGTAGTAGGGCTTGTCCCATTTATCCCACAGCGGTCCAAACTGCGCAACTAGTGTGTCGCCAGACAAGCGATCTATGGCTGTGCGTACATCCGCAGGCAAAGCGTCGAACTTTGCTTTGTTCATCACGATAAAAAACGCCGACGCATAAAATGGCACTGCGGTGTGTTGCTTCATCTCATCATTGAAGCCGGGAATGGGCGTGCCCCAATTGGTGATGATGCCGTCGAGTTCGTTCGCCCGCAGTGCAGGCATGATTTCGTCGGGCTGCAGTAACTTGGGTTGCGCACCGACATATTCCAGCGTGGTTGCAACGGTGGCGTTTGGCACCCGCAATCGCAAGCCCTTTAAATCGCCTAGTTCGACGACTCGCGTCTGTTTCGTGTGTACCAGGCCGGGATTTTGCACGAACAACGCCAGCACCTTGAACTCTTTATACTCATCGGCGATCACGTTGTTCTTATAAAGCGCCCATAACGCCTCGGAGCCGCGCTTTGCATCAGAAACCACGAATGGCAGCTCGATTATCGAGCTTCGCATAAAACGCTCGCCTTCTGCGCCGCGCAGCCCAAGCGCGATATCGACGGTGCCCGCTTTGACCTGGCTGGCCTGATTTCGCACATTTCCTAATGGGGAGCTTGAGTTGATGACTTCGACTGCCACCTTGCCACCCGTCTGCCGTTCGAGCTCGCGCGCCCAGGGTTCCACCAGATCAACTTGAAAGAAGCTCTTTGGGCCTAGAAAGTGCGACATCTTTAGACGTATGACCTCTGGCTCTTGGCTTTCCGTCTTCTGAGCGTGTACCAGTAACGGTTGACAGGCCAATATTGCAATAGCGACGAGCTTTACGAGCAGAGGTCTACGACGCATGGCGTCCTCCCGGATATGCCGATGTGGCCTGGGCGATGAGATGTCTGCGAATCTTAGTTTAAGTATGAACTAATATTTATCATGGCTTACCCGTACTCGACAGAAGTATGCAAGATGCCGCCTGGGGCCCAGGCCCATCACCCCCGGCCTGGTGGACGCCGTGATGGCGAAGCAGGGGGCGCTGTGTCCCGAACTAACAGGGGGCCACCGCCTGTCACTTAATCGACCATCTGACCCAGCTGACCGTCCAACAACTGCTGGTAATGAACCGAAGGCAGTTCAATCAACGGCTTGCGATACTGGCTCCATAACCGGCGGTCTTCCTCCGTGTGGAAAATCTGCTTTTCCGGCATGGCAGGCCAGGAGGGGACCTCGAACCACAAGCGCAGGAGGTGGCGGCGGTCGGCCAGTTCTTTGGCAT
This sequence comes from Bordetella muralis, assembly GCF_054781015.1. Taxonomy (NCBI): domain Bacteria; kingdom Pseudomonadati; phylum Pseudomonadota; class Betaproteobacteria; order Burkholderiales; family Alcaligenaceae; genus Bordetella; species Bordetella muralis. The sequence continues at coordinate 270,025 of NZ_BAAGVF010000002.1, forward strand.
CCTGGTAGTCGGTACGACCGTGAACCATCATGCGATTGTTCAGGAACTGAATGTCGCCTTCTTTGAATCCCATGTCCAGATACAACTCGGGCGACGCGGACACTTTGCGTACGCGATATAGGGCCTCGGATTCCTCGGGCGTATAGTTGCATTGCCCACTCTTTTCGGCCAGGCGGGCATATCCCGTGGGCAGATAGCAGGTGATCTCGCCGTTTTCTTCGTAGAAGAACGGCACGCGGTCAGGACTGTAGGTGCGCGTGGCGCGGCGGCCGTCTTCGTCCGTGCGTTTCAGGTACAAACCGCGCGCCAGGATCTCCAGCAGATGAGGGTATTCCCGAGCCATGGTATTGTGCACCGCCAGCGCGCTGCTGATGCGGCTCTCACCCCCCGAGATGGCGGACCGCAGGCACATCAAGCCAATAATGTCGCAAGAGTCGGTGTGCATCAGCTGGCCTCCGCCTTTGCGATAGCCGCGCGATTTGGGCTCATAGTCGCTGACGTCCATGACATGGCCCAGTATGTCGCCCAGGTAGGATTGCGTCATCGGTTTACCCAGATATGAGCCCAGGCCAAAGTAGATGCGCGTCATGTCGTCATCGGAATAGGCTTGGCGATTCAGCCCTCGCAGCATCAGGAACCCACGGCCATGGCGTAGACGATCCGGCAAAGCACGCATCAGGTCGCCCACCTTGTCCAACGGGAACGTCTCTGGCGTGATATCTGGAAAATCGAGATTTCCCTGAGCCAGCAGATGCTTTAACGCCAGGTCGATCTCGCGTTGTTCGTTATCGCTCAGGATATGCAGGCCTTCTTTCATCCAGTCGATATCGGGGCCTTTCCAGGCGCCCAGCGTGTCGATCTGTGTTCCGATTTTGCTCATGATTGGGGTCTCCTTCGATGTCAGTATGCGGTGCAGGCAGGTGCGGTCAGACTGTCTGGGGCAGGGCGGATGGCGATGATACGGCTGCTTCGGTTTTATTGACGGTCGATGCTTCACCAAAGACCACGCCCTGGTCGAACAGGGGCTGCAGGTCTGTGCCGTCCAACAACTCTGTCAAGCATTCCACGGTGTGCTGGCCCTTGCGAGGTGCGGGTCTGCGCAACGTGCCTGGAGTAGTAGACAGCCGTGGCACGACGTTGTGCATGGGCATGTAGTCCAGGTCGGGGTCTTCCACGTCGATCAGGCTTTCACGTGCAATCACGTAGTCGTCGTGCAGCAAGTGCGACGCGTCATAGATCGGGCCAACGGTGACCTCGGCATCTTCAAAAATCCGCAGGTTCTCTGCCAGTGTGCGCTGGCCCACGAACCTGGACACGACAGCATCTACATCCTCTACGTGTTCCAGCCGTGCCACGTTCGTGCTGTAACGCGGGTCGTCATTCATGTCGGCACGTCCGATGGCACAGAACAGGCGGGCTGCCATGGTCTGCGTCGACGTGGATACGCACACCCACTGGCCGTCGGCGGTCTTGTAGGTGTTGCGCGGCGCCGTGGTGCTGGAGCGGCTGCCGGTGCGAGCCTTGACCTTGCCGGTAATGCGGTAGCTGGCGGCCTGCGGACCCAGTATGGAAATCATGGGTTCGAACAAAGACAGGTCGATGTCCTGTCCCTGCCCGCCATTGATACGGACTTCCCATAATGCGGTCATGGTGGCGCTGGCGCCATACAGTCCTGCTGTCATGTCGCCCAGAAACATGGGCGGCAGCACGGGCTCGCGATCCTGGAATCCGTTCATGGCCGCAAAACCGGAATATCCCTCGACCAGCGTGCCAAACCCGGGGCGGCGTTTGTATGGACCCGATTGTCCCCAGCCAGATATACGCACGACCACCAGTTTCGGATTGGTTTGGCGCAGCGTGTCCGGAGCCAAACCCATTTTCTCCAACACGCCAGGACGAAAGCTCTCGACCAGAACGTCGGCGCGGTCGATCATTTTTCGCAGCAGGCCGATGGCGCGCTCGTGGCGAAAATCCAGGCACACACTGCGCTTGTTGCGGCAATAGACTTTCCAGAACGTTTCGACCTCACGAGTCTTGAATGCGCGCAAGGTGTCGCCATTGCGGGGTTCCACCTTGATGACATCGGCGCCGAAATCAGCCAGTTGCAATGTCAGCATATTGCCCGCCACTAGCCGTGACAGGTCGATGACACGCAGACCTCGCAACGGACCGTGAGAATTCGCCGAATACGACGTCCGTTTCAGGGTAGTGGCAGCAGGTGTTGTCTTGTCCATGATTTTCAGTTTATCAACAAAATAGACATGATGTCTATTTTTGAAAATATATAATTTGGGGCGTTTTCGCTGATCAGCGAACCCTAGAAATCCAGGAGCCCTTTATGCCGAAAGCCGCCGACTCGGGCGTGGCGTCAGTTAATCGAGCCTTGTCCATCCTGATGGCCTTTCAGGAAAGCGTGGAGGGCATGACCCTGACCGATTTGATGAATGCAACCGGCATGTATCACAGCACCATCCTGCGGCTGTGCGAATCGCTGGAGCAATTCGGCTTTATCAAGCGACTGGAAGATGGCCGCTACATGCTCGGACCTACGCCGTTCTATCTGGGCATGCTGTATCAGGAGTCCTTCCGGTTGTGGGATTACGCCGCGCCGGTATTGCGCGACCTGATACGTCAAACCAAGGAAACCGCGGCCATCTATATTCGCGAAGGGGATGAACGCATCTGCTTGCACCGCATGGTGCAACCGCGATCGGTGCGCATGCATGTACGCGAAGGCGATCGCGTGGACCTCGATAAAGGCGCCGCGGGCAAAGTGCTATTGGCGTTTGACGGTAAAAAAGGCGCTGTCTATGACAGCATCCGTAAAGCCGGGTATGCGATCTCGTTGGCGGAGCGCGAAACGGAAAGCGCGGCGATTTCATGTCCCATCTTCGGGCCGGGGCAACGCTTGATCTGCGCCCTGTCCCTGGGCATGCCCCTGTACCGCTTCAACAAATCCGTGTTCGAGAACTATCTGCCCATCGTCATGGAAGCCGGCGCGAAACTGACGCGCGATTTAGGAGGCGATACTGCGTTGTACGCGCCGCCCTATGCCAAGCTGGAAGGCGTAAAACTACCGACGTAAGAGCAGGTTCGGCCGGTCAGCATACGTTGTCCGGCCTTGGCACACTGGCGGCGTACATCATTCCACTATTTGCTCGCAACGATGTGCCGTTCAGATGCCAGCGTTTGCCACTTCGACAATTCTGCCTGCACATATCTGGCTGCGTCGGCGCTGTTCATGTCTGACGGTTCTGTGGCCTCGCGAGCAAACAGCTCACGCATATCCGGTTCGGCACTGACCTTGCGTATGGCGGCATTCAGACGATTCACGTAATCGGCCGGTGTGCCGGCGGGCGCATATACACCCCACCACACATCAACGGAATAGCCCGGTACGGTTTCCGCGATAGTCGGTACGTCGGGAAAGAATTTCGAACGCGTGGTCGACGTTGTCGCGAGTACGCGGATATCTTTGGCCTGCAACGGGCCGCTGACCGACGCCGGTGTGGTGATCATGGATTCCAGCCGGCCGCCTATCATGTCCGTGACGGCGTTCGAGATGCCTTTATAGGGTACGTGGACCATGTCTGTGCCTGTTTGCTGGCTCAGCAATTCAGAGCTCATTTGCCCGATGGATCCGATGCCCGCCGAACCATAGTTCAGTTTGCCTTGGTGGGATTTGGCATCATCGATCAGCTGCGCCACGCTGGTATATGACGTGGATTTGCTCACGACGAGAACCATGGCGCCGCGTGCCACCACCGCAATAGGCGTGAACGACTTTATCGCGTCATATGGCAGCTTTTCCTGTGTGGCCGCGTTTGTCACGAATGACACCGAACTGAACAGCAGCGTACTGCCATCAGGTTTCGCACGCGCCACTTCGGACGCGCCGATCACACCGCCGGCTCCCGGCTTGTTCTCGACGATGACGTTTGTGGCTAGCTCCTTCGACAGCTTGGCGCCTAGCGCGCGGCCGAATACATCGTTGCTGGCGCCCGGCGAAAACGGGACGATCAGCTTGATCAGATCGGGCAGGGGGGCTTCGGCGCGCGACGGCGCCGAGAGCAGACAGAGTGCGCTGGTCACCAGCGCACCGGCCAGGCGTGGAAGGGCTTTCATCGTTGTCTCCATTTTTAGACATGATGTCTATTATTGGAAAAGTATAGGCATATGTCGAAGGCGTGTCGAGCACGGGAATGCGGCGCTGAGTGACGCACAGGCGTGTTCGGGCCCACGTTTTCTCTATGAAGACGTGATGTTTTCTAGGGGTTTTCCTGTGGTGGGAGGTGCAGGTATTGCGAATGTCTACCCAACCGACTTACGCCATTGTCCGGGTGATTGCCCCGTGTGTGCTTTAAAGGCGCGTGATAGGGCGACCTCGCTGCCATAGCCGACGTCGCCTGCAATGAGTTTGAGTGGCTGGCCCAGGCGTAATGCGCGTTGCGCCAGGCCGATGCGCCAGCTCTGCAGGTACTGGCCTGCCGTGATGCCCACCACTTCACGAAATGCCGTGGCGAACGCACTGCGTGACATGCCGGCGGTGCTGGCCAGATCCTCTAGCGACCATTCCCTGGACGGATGCTCATGCATGGCCACGATCGGGATGCGCAGGCGGGGATGTGCCAGTCCAGCCAGCATGCCGCTTTGCATCTGATTGGTCTCCATCAGTTGCCGCAGGATTTGGATAATCACTACCTCGAAGAGCCGGTTCACCACGGCATGCCTGCCGCATCGTTGCTCGAATGCTTCATCGAACAGTATTCGCAGCACGTCGGTCGCGCCGGCAATCGAATCCAGTGGCAGACAGATGAACGGCGGAAGGGCCGCACTGATGGGGTTGTGCAACCCCCCTTCGAAGCACAAGTTGGCGCACACCATGTCCGCGCCATCCATAGCGTCCGTGATAAATCGATGCGCCATCGGACGTGGATACAGCAGGAGGCTGGGTGTTTCGACGGTCAGCGAGGTATCGTCGTGAATCACCTCGACCGGGCCGCGCCGTATCAGGTGCAATTGACCCAAGCCATCTTGGGCTTCCAATAGGTTGTGGCCGCATAGGGTCCCGGCGTGAAACACCTGCGCGTTAATGGCGAAGCGCTGCAATAGTTCCGCGAGTCGATCTGTCATTTTGTACTTTCGGTTAATTTTTCAGGATTTTATATCACCAATCGTCGTGCTGGGTCGCGCAGAATGTCGTTAAGCCACTCCGGCCCCCTAAACGAATGACTACGACGAGGTTTGATCATGAACACCCTATCCAAAACTGTTGCGACGACATTGCTGGCTGCTGCTGTGCAGGCCGGTGCGCCGGTTCAAGCTGCTCCGACAGAAGAAGCGGTCCGCGTGACCAATGCCACCAAGAACGGCAACTACATCACGACGCGCGATGGCGTACAGATTTACTTCAAGGATTGGGGTCCCAAAGACGGCCCCGTAGTGGCCTTCAGCCACGGTTGGCCACTGAGTTCGGACAGTTGGGAATCGCAGATGATTTTCCTGGCGTCTCAAGGTTATCGCGTGGTGGCGCATGATCGCCGGGGGCATGGTCGCTCCAGTCAACCCTGGGAGGGCAACGATATGGACCACTATGCCGACGACCTGGCTGCTGTGATTCAAGCCCTGGATCTGAAAGACGTCACGTTAGTGGGCTTTTCCACAGGCGGCGGTGAAGTGGCCCGCTATATCGGCCGCCACGGAACCAGCCGCGTCAAGAAGGCCGTGCTCGTCAGCTCGGTGCCGCCCCTGATGCTCAAGACCGCCGACAATCCCGGCGGCCTGCCCATCGAGGTTTTCGACGGCCTGCGCAAGGCATCGCTGGAGAATCGCTCGCAGTTATATCTGGACATCGCCTCGGGTCCGTTCTTTGGTTTCAATCGTCCTGGTGCCAAGCCCAGCCAAGGGTTGATCCAAGCCTTCTGGGTACAGGGCATGCAGGCCGGCCACAAGAACACGTATGACTCTATCGCTGCATTCTCGGCGACTGACTTCCGGGCAGATCTGCAGAAGTTTGACGTTCCCACCCTGGTGATCCATGGCGACGACGACCAGATCGTCCCGATCGACGCGGCCGGCAAGGCGTCCGCTGCGCAGATCAAGGGTGCCAAATTGATCGTTTATCACGGTGCTCCTCACGGCCTGACAGATACGCACAAGGATCGTTTGAACCAGGATTTGCTCAACTTCTTGCGTGACTGATCGCAGCGAAACTGACTTGTTGCTGTTGCGGTCGTGTGAGCCTGACGGCTATTTCACATTAGGTATCGAAGCGAGAGCGGGCGGCGCGAGCTCGATGTCCATCTCTTCGATGAGTTCGAAGATCCGCAACAGCAACGTCTCTTGTACTGCGAGAAACTTCGTATAGTCCGTGGTCAGTACACTGGCCCGTAACTCCACTTCGATACGCCCGATCGCGACGCCTACACAACGCACTCGGGGCGAGCTGTCCGTTTTCTCGACCATGTCCTCCTCTGTCATCAAGCTACGTATGCGATGAAGCAACAAGCGAAGCTGATTGGCGGGAGTATCCACGTGCAGGGCCAGCGTGTGGTGAAACAGACATTTATTGCGTTTCGTGAAGTTCACGATCTTCATCTTTGCGAGATCGCTGTTCGGCACCGTAACAAGCGTGCCGTCGAGAGCGCGGATGCGGCTGGACCGTGTGCCGACCATCTCGACCGATCCGCGCTCGCTTCCAAAACTGATGATGTCACCGATACGGAAAGGGCGATCGGCAAAAAGAGCTACACCCCCGAACAGGTTTTCGATGGTCGATTGCGCGGCCAATGCCAACGCAAAGCCACCGATACCGATACCCGCGATGAGCCCGAAGGCCGGTATGCCGATCTCGTTGGCGCCGTAAATGAGGATGCCTCCCGTCGCGCCAATGGCGGTGACACGCGCGGCGAGCCGAAGCAGGTGTGTATCAAGGCTGTTTCCTGCAATCCGAGGCGTGTTAATGATCGCTTCGGCCACCAGGAAACAGCCGATCCATGTCGCCCATGCTCCCACACCGTAAAGTAATGCGGTTGACAGAAGACTTTCTCCTGTCGCGAAAAGACCCGCGGGATTGATGTGTGCGATGACGAACCACTCGCTGACATAGTAGATCGTCAGGAGCACTGCAGGCAGGGTAAAGCGCCACCACAGTTTCCGTACTTCGCTGCCATGGCGGCTTTGCGTTCGGACGACGCGAGCCCAGACATAGGCCAGTGTCAGCACGACGAGCAACACGAACGCGATGGAGACGATCTTCCAGACGGGGGTGTTTAGGTATATGACCTTCCACGATTCCGGAATGTCTCGTGTGAGCCAGTCAGGAATGAGCGGCCCCGTCGCATTGATGTGCTCTTTGTGAAACCAGGGATAGTAGCGGGGCTGCAGTACCGGCAGGTCTCGCACTCGCCGGTAATACTCGGCGAGATTCGCGATGCTTTCCGCGGTAAAAAGATACTCGCCTGCATGTGGGCCGCTGTCGACGCGGGCGATCTGGATATCGGTACCTGGAATCGTCCAGCGGGCGGGCAGGGGACTCTCGCTGCCGGTTGCACCGGGAATGGACTTCGGGTCGATGGCCGGCAGCCGAACCAAAATATCGGAAAGATAAGTCAAGGCTGCATTACCGACCTTGACCCGGTTGGCCGACGGAACGGCATTCAAATCTAAAAGCGTACGCAAGCGATTGAATTGATAACGGATCTCGTGAAGATTGGCGAAGCTCTTGTCGGCGGAATAGACCCTGTACAGATCCTCGAGGCGTTTCGCGCCGGAGAGCAACGACTGATAGGTTTCGCTCGGGCTGGATCGGTTGACGGGGGAAAGCGGATTGTCGGTTTCTGCTTGCGTGGGCGAGATCCACGCCAGTTGGAAACACAGCAGCATGCATGCACTGAGCAAAGCCCTCGCCATGGTCGTGCGACACCCTTTCAGACTTATCACCTGTGTTTCCTTGTTTCTGGACTACGCGATTGTGGCGTGTTTTTACCATCATTCTCGGCAAATCTGCTTCGCTGCCCAAGTCTCGGTCAATCGTGCACAGGGGCTTGGTTCGAGCAGCCATTTTCTCTTGTCCCCGGGTAGAAGGCGTATTCTGACTCCCAGTCCCATGCCGACAATAAAAAGGCATCGCGCCGTAGCGCGATGCCTGACTGCTGCTTCAAGAAGCCGAAGGCGGGCTTAGAAGTCCATGGCTTCGGCAGGGGCTGCTTGCGGTTTGGTGTCTTCAGGCGCCTGCGCGACGGTAGCGTCGGTGGTCAGGATGAGTCCTGCTATTGACGCCGCATTTTGCAAGGCGGTCCGCGTCACCTTCGTCGGATCGACGACGCCGATCTCGACCAAGTCTCCGTACTCGCCGGTGGCTGCGTTGTAGCCATAGTTGCCTTTGCCGTCCATTACCTTCGCGACGACTACCGAAGGCTCTTCACCAGCATTGGCAACAATGGCGCGCAGAGGCGCTTCCAGAGCCCGCAGGACGATGCGGATGCCGGCATCCTGATCGGTATTGCTGCCTTTCAGATCCTGAATCGCCGCTCGAGCACGCAGCAATGCGACACCGCCTCCGGGTACGATGCCTTCTTCGACGGCCGCACGCGTGGCGTGCAGCGCGTCGTCGACGCGGTCCTTCTTCTCCTTCATCTCGACTTCGGTTGCGGCGCCTACCTTGATGACTGCTACGCCGCCAGCCAGTTTGGCGACGCGTTCCTGCAGTTTTTCGCGATCATAGTCGCTGGTCGCATCCTCGATCTGTTTGCGAATCGATTTGACGCGAGCGTCGATCGCATCCTGTTTGCCTGCACCGTCGATGATGATGGTGTCTTCCTTGCGTACTTCGACCCGCTTGGCGCTTCCGAGATCTGACAGCGTGGCTTTATCGAGCTGCTTGCCTGTTTCTTCGGAAATCACCGTGGCACCGGTCAGGATGGCGATGTCTTCCAGCATGGCCTTGCGATGATCGCCGAAGCCGGGCGCTTTCACCGCAGTGACTTTGAGTACGCCACGCATGGAATTGACGACCAAGGTGGCCAATGCTTCTCCGTCTACGTCTTCGGCGACGATAAGCAGTGGCTTGCTTGCCTTAGCGGCGCTTTCCAATACGGGCAATAGCTCGCGCACGTTGGAGATTTTCTTGTCGTACAGCAGAATCAGCGGATCGTCGAGCTGAGCGACTTGTTTCTCCGGGTCAGTGATGAAGTAGGGGCTGAGGTAGCCGCGATCGAACTGCATACCCTCTACGATATCCAGTTCATTGTCCAGCGACTTGCCGTCCTCTACAGTAATCACGCCCTCGCGTCCGACCTTGTCCATGGCGTCGGCAATGATCTTGCCGATGGCTTCGTCGGCATTTGCCGAAAGCGCGGCGACTTGTGCCGTTTCCTTGCTGGTAGAGATCGGTTTCGACATGTTGCGCAGGGCATCTACGACGCCGGATACGGCTAGGTCGATGCCGCGTTTGAGATCCATTGGATTCATGCCGGAGGCGACGTACTTCATGCCTTCCTGGACAATGGATTGCGCCAGCACCGTGGCTGTGGTCGTACCGTCACCAGCCACGTCGGCTGTTTTTGATGCGACCTGCTTCACGATCTGGGCGCCCATATTTTCGAACTTGTCTTTAAGTTCGATTTCCTTGGCCACTGAGACACCGTCCTTGGTAATGACCGGGGCGCCGAAGCTGCGTTCAAGCAGAACATTACGGCCCTTGGGTCCGAGCGTGACTTTTACGGCATCGGCCAGGATGTTGACGCCCTTGACGACACGGCTGCGGGCGCTATCGTGGAATTTAACGTCTTTCGCACTCATTTTTTGCTCCTCAATTTTTACGGTCGTGGCGTCAGGCCGCTTTTTTCAATTGAGTATCCTGGGGCGTGAGCACAGCGAAGACATCTTCTTCGCGCATGACGAGCAGCTCTTCGCCATCGACTTTCACGGTTTGGCCGGAATACTTACCAAAAAGCACGTGGTCGCCAGCTTTGAGTTCGAGTGCCCGTATCGAGCCATCGGCGGTACGCTTGCCTTGCCCGACGGCGACGACTTCGCCTTGCTCTGGCTTCTCAGCTGCCGAGTCTGGGATGAAAATGCCGGAAGCCGTTTTGCGTTCCTGTTCGATTCGCTTAACGATAATCCGGTCGTAAAGGGGACGGATCTTCATGACTCTATCTCCTGAAGTCTTGATCATCAAAAAGTGAAAGCCGGCGCTGCGAATGGCCCCGCGTGCGCCGTACATCCAGGCGGATGCGCAAGAAATTTATGGGCGCCGGAAAGGCGCTTCAAGAGGGAATTTTGATTCTAAATGAAACTTAATGAATCAGAAAATCTCTGCCTTTTCCCAAACGGTAAAGCACCTTCCGGCGTAGCTCGCGTCCTTCTCGTTGTAATGCGACGGGACATGGAGCCGAGCGGCCGCCATCGGCGTCCAAGGTACAGTCGTCCTCATCGAGTTGGCTCCATACGCCTCCTTTGCGTGGCCGGAATAGCCAACGAACGTAGCCTCGGCGAGAGGCGAGTTCGAGCAGCGCTTGCTGGTCAGGTGCCTCGACAATCACTGCATCGTCCGAGCGCGGCAGATCCGAATAATCAGCGAAGGCCCTGCGGCATGCCAGCGCTTCGGATACTGGCGCGTTAAGGCGATACCACGCGGGTTCTGCCACACGTTCGACATCCCAGGCTCCGAATTTCCAGCCTGCGTCCAACATGGCGCGATCAATCACGGCATAGTCGTGCCAACGCTGGTTGACTTGGATTGCGGAACCCGCAACAGACTGCAGCGTGCCAATTGACTCACGGTCACGGTGGAACCCGTGCCAATGCAAGGTAAGGATGATCGGAGTATCCGCTTTTTGTATAGCGCTCGCCGTCACGGCGTAAAGCGGCAATTGCAGCGCATCTGTGTGCGAAGTGATTGCTTCGATGATATCCATTCGCGTGCTCCAACGATTTTGCAGTCCTCTTGCGGAGGCTGTGTCCATGACGTCGTTACACCTAATTTATCGCTATGGATGAAGATCCTCAAGCCCCCTCGACCGCTGTTGCACCGCAGCATGAGGAATGCCGCCAGCGGTTGAAAAAAAATCGGCCAATCACCACGGATTGGCCGATTCGTTCGAGCTCACTTCTACGCTTTATTTCAGCTTGATCGCACTTACATCACCAGTCAGATATCCCACGTAGGCGCCGTTCTTGTCCTTGAAGTTCTTGTCGATGGCTTCATCGATCTGGGCCATGAGCGCGGCCGGCAAGCCACCGGTGGTGATCGAAGATCCAGCCTCGTCGGCCTTGTTCATATAACGCGCCCACTCGTCGCCCGCGTGCTGGAAGTTGCTGGCGATGTAGGTCCAACCGTTGATCTCATCCACGGCGTGCAGGCCGGTGGATTCGGCGCCGGCTGGACATGATAATAGACGTTCGAGCGACTTGGTATCGACGTTGTATGCCCACAGGAAGTTGTTCAAGTGGTTGCCGCTGTCTTCGCCAATGAACAAAGTACGCAGTTGTTCCGAGAACTTGAGGTTGTCGGGGCTGGCGATCAGATCAGGATTGCTGGTGTTGCCCAGGCCATCGGCCGTGCCAGATGGCAGGTCTTCACCGGCGATGAGCACGGCAGTGCTTTGCGGCGCCCATTCGCTGTTGATTGCATTGCCATCCGAGTCCACCATGCCGCCGCCCAGGAAATGCTGGAGCACGCAACCGGCATTGACTTTCTTGGGAAAATGCACGTTGTGCTCGGGCACGTAGCCGGACAGCCCCACGACCATTGAATCGGTGATGTTGGCGATGGCGGAATAAGCGATCTTGTCCTTCGCGTTCACCGTTGTGCCTTCCATTTTGGTGAAGGCCATGCTGCCGCCTCTGAGTGCGGCATAACGGTGGGTTTCGAGGAACGCAGCGGCTTTGTGCGTCCTGTCGCTCTCGTCGGCCAACTTGACCCAACGCTGCGTTTTGTTGAGCGTTACCGACGTGTAGGTGTTGTCTGGTGCGGTGGTTGCGTTCACCACGTCCATGATGTCGGTGGGTTGGATATTGTCGGTATTCACCAGTGCCGAGATTTCGTCGCTTGTGGCATGGCCGAGCTTGATCCATTGGATTCTGCCGGCGGTTGCCTGGTCGATCGACTGGGCGCTCAGGGCCGAGGTGTATTTAGCTACGTACAGCGTGCCGGCGGACAGGTCAGCTTCCTTGTCGGCCACAAACATGAACAGGCCGCCGTTGGTGTAGTCGTCACCCATCAGCACGGTGCGCTGGTCGGGCATGACCTGGACCAGCTCGTGCGAGATGCGGCCGAGGCAATAATGTTTCTTGGCCGTACCGGTGCCGTCGGGGTTCACGACGATCTCGGGCAAATGGCAATAGTTGTAGGGGTTGGCGCTGGTCTCGTCACCGTAGGTGAATTTGCTGTAGGCCTTGAGTGTGGACAGCGACTGGCCGCCCTGATTCATATCGAAAGCGTCTGGTTCATATTCCTCGCTGGACAGGTGCGTGCCCCAGGGCGACAGGCTCGCGCCGCATGTGATCCACAGCCCATGGACTTTCGACGTGTCGACGTTGTGATACTTGACCAGTGTGAGCTTGCCGGTTTCAGGGTCCTGATCCAGCGTCAGCACCGCAATCGGCGACGGTAGCGCACCGTAGGTGCTGGAGCCGTCTTTGGCTTTGCTCTTGTATTCGAACTGCACTACCGCAAATACGGTATTGCCCTTGACGCCGTCGACTTGTGCTCCCTCGACTGTCAAGAACGAGGTGCCGTCCGGACAGTCCGAGTAGAACTGGCTCACATCTCCAGGCACGGAGGTGTCCATCAATGGCTGGTTGTTGATGTCATAGTAGCCGCCAGCGAGAATCTCGCCACCCTTGCCGTCCGGCACCATGTCGCCGGTCATGAAGAACGGCTGGTAGGCCAGCTTGTAATTGACGGTGCTGCCGTCGGTCAACTCCAGTACCAGTTCCGATTTCACGGAAGTAGAGGCCAGTTCGGCCGGGCTGCTCGCGGCGGGAGCCGGCATGCCGACGAACGTGGCGGATTTGATCTGGGGGGCGGGGGTAGGGGTTGACTCATCGTCGTCATCATCGTCACTGCCGCTGCCGCAGGCCGCGAGCATCGCGGTGGCGGCTGCGCCCAGGGGGAGGAATGCCGGAGTGCCAGCAATGAACTTCAGTAATTGACGGCGGTGGATATTTTTCAGTGAGTCAGACATGTTCGTTGATTCCGATGTGGGATATGCGGGCATTGGGGGCGCAGAGCTCGGTGACATAGCCGTCGTTACATCCGTCGTCCCTGGCGCTCGCGTGAGAGGGGCATGCTAGGGAATCGGGGTGACACCTTCATGAAGCTGTCCTAACTGTCAGCTGAACGACTGCAAATTGACCGTCTTTTTTGTGTACTTTGAGCGGGTAAGGCGATTCAGCGACCCATAGCCCGCATCGGCGGGGAGGATGATCGAATGGATACGACACATCGAGCAACGGCACGATTACTGCAACCGTTGGTGGGCAATGGGCAGATTCTCGCGCGCCAGCCTGACGGACAGGCGTTGCAGAAGCATTCGTTGCACGGCGGACAGATCACCATCGACCGCCGCCGCTGGACTTGCCGCGAGGCGGAGTTTCGCTGGACGGCGCCACAGCACGTCATCATCTTGACCGAGCGCGGTGGCACGGCGCGCACCCATATGCGTGACGGCGCCAAGCCCATCTACGATGGCCGCGACCGTTCAGGGGTTGTCAGTTTCGTGCCTGCGGGGGTGGAGCGGAATGGATATTTCCGCGATGCCGATCTGGTCTACACCGCGTTGTGGGTCGATCCGAATCTGGATCTGCAGGGCTGTTCACAATTGTCCGCCGCGCCGCTGCGCGTCAATACTAGCGACTCGGTCATTCGGGCGCTGATGGCGTCGCTCGGTGCCGAACTGGCAGCAGGCCAACTGCCAGAGGCGGTGTACCTGGAACATGTGCTGGCCTTGATATCGCTGCGGCTAGGTGGCAACATTGGAAGGCGATCTAACGGTGCTGCAACCAAAATGCCTCGCCTGGGCCGTGGCGTGCTCAAGCGTCTGGACGACTACATCGAGTCGCACATCGAAGCCGGGATCTCGCTAAGCGAACTGGCCCGCTTAGCTGGCATGCCCGTCGATACTTTTGCGCGGCGCTTCAAGGCCGAGACTGGTATGGCGCCTTATGCGTATGTGATCGAGCGCAGAGTGAGGCGGGCCGAAACGCTGCTGCGCACCGTCAATATTCCGATCAGCGAGATTGCTTTCGGACTGGGTTTTTCCAGTCAAAGCCATTTCACGTCGACGTTCCGGCGCGTGATCGGCATCACGCCCTATGCTTACCGGCAACGCGCGGGTTTCCAGGATTCTGATATCGCATCCTGATTCCTGAAAGAGCGGCTCGGCGATCTTATCCATACTGAGTGCCTGCCCCTACTTTCAGGAGAGACTCATGGATAACAATGCGCCGACGCGTCCCTCTCGACGCGCAATTCTGCAGGCTGGCGCCGCTACTGGCCTGTTGTTCGCAAGCGCGGCGCCGACCGTAGCGCGCGAAGCACGCGCAGCCCAGGCTGTGCCGCGCGCTGCCACGCCACTGCCGACTCGTCCCGTTACCTTGCGCGTTAATGCTGAGGTCTACGCGCTGTCGCTGGACCCGCGCACCACGGTGCTGGATGCCTTGCGCCACGAGATAGGCCTGACGGGCTCCAAGAAAGGGTGTGATCACGGCCAGTGCGGCGCATGCACCGTATTGATCAATGGCCGTCGCATTAATTCGTGCCTGACATTGGCGGTCATGCATGAGGACGATGACATCACCACCATCGAGGGTCTTGCCAACGATGAAAAACTCCACCCCATGCAGGCTGCTTTTATCGCGCGTGACGGCTTCCAATGCGGCTATTGCACGCCCGGCCAGATCTGTTCGGCAGTGGGCATGCTGCAAGAGGTGCGCGCCGGTTGGCCCAGTCATGTCAGCCAGGATGTGGCTGCGCCCATGACGCCCCTGACCGATGCCGAGATCCGCGAGCGCATGAGCGGCAATATTTGCCGCTGCGCCGCGTATCCCAACATCGTTGCCGCCATCCATGACGCGGCCAAGGAGGCCTGATCCCATGATGCCCTTTACTTATGAGCGAGCTGCCAGCGCCGTTCAGGCCTCGGAAGCGGTCGCGACAAATCCACGGGCGCGTTTCATCGGCGGCGGCACGAACCTGCTGGACCTGATGAAGTTGGAAATCGAAAAGCCCGATCACCTCGTCGATATCAGCCGGCTGCCTATGGCCATCATAGAAGACACTCCCGAGGGAGGCCTGCGTATTGGCGCCCAGGTACTCAATAGCGATTTGGCCGCTGACGGCCGCGTGCGCAGCCGGTATCCCATGCTGTCACAGGCGCTGCTGGCGGGAGCGTCGGGCCAGATTCGCAACAAGGCCACGACTGGCGGCAATCTGCTGCAGCGCACGCGCTGTCCCTATTTCTATGATCCCAATACGCCGTGCAACAAGCGTGAACCGGGCACGGGATGTTCCGCCATGCAAGGTCATAACCGCATGAATGCGGTGATAGGCGCCAGTGCTGAATGCATCTCGGTGCATCCGTCGGATATGGCTGTGGCCCTGACGGCATTGGATGCCACAGTGCAGACCATCATGCCGGACGGGAAAACGCGCAGTCTGCCCATCACCGAGCTATACCGCTTGCCCGGTACGACGCCGCATATTGAAACCCAGCTGGCGCACGGCGAGATGATTGCGGCCGTCACTTTGCCGCCTGCGCCGCGCGGCCATCAGCTCTATCGCAAGGTGCGCGACCGTGCGTCGTATGCGTTCGCCTTGGTCTCTGTCGCTGTGGTGCTCGACGCATCAGGGGGCCGAGTGCGTACTGCCCACATTGCATTAGGAGGCATTGCGCCCAAACCATGGCGTGCCGTGGCTGCTGAGCAGAGCCTGACAGGACAGCAGGCCGCCGAGAGAACCTATGCGGCGGCCGCCGAGGCTGCCCTGGCAACGGCACAAGGACACGGCGGTAACGATTTCAAGATTCCGCTGGCCAAACGGACCCTGCAACAGGCGCTGGCGACAGCCGCCCAAATCTCGCGAGCCTGACCATGACCACATCCATGCAAGATCAGAGCCTGATCGGCCAGCCCATCGACCGCATTGATGGTCGATTGAAAGTCACTGGCCGGGCTACCTATGCATACGAACACACCGAAGCCGGGCAGGCCGCGCATGGCTACATCCTGGGGGCGTCCGTCGCCAAGGGGCGCGTCACGGACATCGATGACAGCGCCGCGCGCCGTGCGCCGGGTGTCTTGTACGTCATGACCCATCGCAACGCGCCCGCGCAGCCGGAATTTGGCCCCGCCGTGCCTCCCAATGTGCGGGACGTCTTCACGCGTGCCCGGCCCGTTCTGGCCAACGACCGCGTACGCTATTACGACGAGCCAGTTGCGCTCGTCGTGGCTGAGACCTTTGAGGCCGCTCGGGCGGCCGCGCGTCTGATACGTGTGCGCTACGACGAGGAAAAGGCCGATTTCGAACTGACGTCACGCTTGGGGCAGGCCTATACGCCGCCACGTGTCAATGCGGGTATGGCCCCCGACAGCGCGGTGGGAGACTTCGAGGGCGCGTTCAAGCAGGCAGCGATCGCCTTGGATCTGACCTACGCGACACCGTATCAAAGCCATAATCCCATGGAGCCGCAGGCTACCATTGCGGTATGGCGGGGCGATGATCTTACGGTATATGCGTCAGCGCAGACCTTGAATAATTTTCGCGCGACGCTGGCCAACACGCTGCGCGTTGCCCCTGAGCGTATCCGCATCATCAGCCCCTACGTAGGTGGAGGCTTTGGCGCCAAGCTGATTCCTCATGCCGACGCCATTCTGGCGGCGCTGGCCGCGAGAGTATTGCAGCGTCCCGTCAAGATCGCCCTGACGCGCCAACAGATGTATGCCAACGCGGGCTATCGTGCGGCCATGGTGCATCAGTTGCGCCTGTGCGCGCAGCCGGACGGCAGGTTGACAGCGATGGGCTACGACGTTTATTCCGCTACCTCCCGCTTTGAGGAGTTTTGCGAACAGACCGCGGTTTTTGCCCGTCATTTGTATGCTGCCCCCAATCGTCTGACCCGTCATCGTCTGGTGCCGGTGGATCTGAATCGCGGCGAATGGATGCGTTCGCCGGGGGAGGCGCCTGGCATGCTGGCCTATGAATGCGGCATGGACGAGCTGGCCGAGCGCTTGGCGTTGGACCCGATCGAGCTGCGTGTGCGTAACGAACCCGCTGAAGACCCCGAGCGTGGCGTGCCGTTTTCTACCCGCAATCTGGTGGAATGTATGCATACCGGCGCCGAGCGTTTCGGCTGGAAACAGCGTAATCCCAAGCCTGCCAGTGTGCGCGAGGGACGCAAGCTGATCGGCATGGGCATGGCGGCTGCCATCCGCCCTAATTACATCGGCGCATCCACCGCCCGCGTGGCTATCGATGCGATGGGCCGGGTTACTGTCAGTATGGACATGACCGATATTGGTACTGGTACCTACACGATCGTCTCACAGGTCGCCGCTGAGAACCTCGGGGTACCCATGTCGGCGGTGCGAGTACAGCTGGGTGACAGTCGCCATCCCCGCACTGCCGGTTCGGGTGGTTCGTGGGGAGCTGCCAGCACCACCAATGCTGTGGTTGCAGCCTGCCAAGCCATCAAGCGGCAGATTGCCGACGCTGCCGGATCGCCATACCGCGAGGCCGATGGGGCCACGCTGCGTTTTGCTGGCGGGAGGGTCATCGCAGGTTCCCATTCAGAATCCCTCGCTACGTTGATGGCGCGCGTAGCGCCCCGTGGCTTGCAAGCCGACGGCAGCGTAGGACCTATGGGTGAGTCGTACAAAGCGTACTCGCAGCATTCGTACGGTGCGCATTTTGTGGAAGTCGAAGTCGATATGGATACCGGCGAAATCCGCATGCGCCGCATGCTGTCGGTCATCAGTGCCGGACGTATTCTCAATGCCAAGACGGCGCGCTCGCAGATCCTGGGAGGAATGACGTGGGGCATCGGGGCAGCATTGATGGAACAGACGCTGTTGGATGCGCGCCATGGACATTTCGTCAATCACGATTTGGCCGAATACTTGGTGCCGGTCAATGGCGACATCGCGCAGATGGATGTCGTGTTTCTCGAGGAGCCCGACGAACACGCCAATGCGCTGGGCGTCAAGGGGCTGGGCGAATTGGGCGTGTGCGGTGCGGGCGCGGCGGTGGCCAATGCTGTCTACAACGCGACTGGCGTTCGCGTGCGTGAATTCCCGGTTACGCTGGATAAAGTGATGGCAGGCTTGGCGGCAGTAGTGGGCTGACGATCACATGGTTCGCAAAGATCGTGGCGTGAGGGGGAATCCGTTTTTCGTAGGTGATACGGCCAGGGATTCAACCGAGTTTGCTCAAGCCGGAATTTCCGAACGCATCGGAAATTTTTGCTGATGCGCCAGGCGGCCAGCCTCGCATAGGGCTCAGGAATGCGGGATGCTAGGTGTTGGTGGGTCGCCGCCGTCCGAGGGACACGGCACAAAGCAGACCTCGATGAGTCGCACCGCTCAACAAACCCCTAGTCCCACATTCACACCGCAGGGCTCATGGCTACGGTATTGCGCCGGGCCACGCGTCCAGCGTCACGGAGATCCTTATGTTCGCTCACAACAAACGCTTGCAATACACCGTCCGAGTCGCCGAGACGAATCCGGGCCTGGCGAATCTGCTATTGGAACAGTTCGGTGGCCCGCAGGGCGAGCTGGCGGCTGCCTGTCGCTACTTTACACAGGCGCTCGCGGAAGACGATCCGGGCCGTAAAGACATGCTGTACGACATCGCCACCGAAGAACTCAGCCATCTCGAAATCATCGGGACCATGGTGGCGATGCTGAACAAAGGAGCCAAGGGTGTCCTGGCGGAAGCTACTGAAGCTGAAGCCGATATGTATCGGCGCCTGAACGGGCCCGGCAACGACTCGCATGTCACACAGGTACTCTATGGCGGCGGTCCCGCGTTGGTCAACTCTGGCGGCCAACTGTGGAACGCCGGTTATATAGATACTATCGGCGACCCTGCCGCGGATTTGCGTTCCAATATCGCTGCAGAGGCGCGAGCAAAGATTATTTATGAGCGGCTGATCAACGCTACCCAGGATCCGGGCGTACAGGAAGCTCTGGGGTTTCTCATGACGCGTGAGATCTCTCATCAACGCTCATTCGAGAAGGCGCTTTACTCGATGGAACCCAATTTCCCTCCAGGAAAATTGCCTGGCGATCCGCGGTTTACCAGTGTCTATTTCAATATGTCCCAGGGCGATGGGGACACGCGAGGCCCCTGGAATAGCGACGAGAACTTTGTCTACGAATCCGATCGCGAAAAACAGTGCGCGATAGACGGTGATGGGCAGGCATCCGTCAATTTGAAGGAAGACGAGCTCACGGCCATGCAGGCCCTGGTTTCCAGGACCGCATCAGACCCAAACTCGAACCCTACCACGGGGACCGAGCTTGGCGGCAGCCCTGATGAATTGCGAGACAAAACCTGACGAAGCACACAACCGTTGCCAAGCTGCGCAAGGGCCCGGGGAAAGGAAAGGGCGGCCGCCTCTTAGGGGGCCGCAGTGGGTCTTGCGGCGCCTTTGCGCAATACCTCCCTGAGCATGTCCAAGGAATAGGGTTTCTGCATCAAGGGAAACTCAACGGCTTCTGGTCCCGTTATGACGTCGCTGTATCCGCTCGCTAGTGAGATGTATATGCTGGGCCACTGCGTGCGAATTTGTCTGGCCAGGTCGACGCCGTTCATTCCCGGTAATACGACGTCCAAGATGGCGATGTCGAACCGCCCAGCATTTTTTTCTAGAGCACTTAACGCAGACGGAGCGTCTTTCAGCCAAACCGGACGCTGGCCGAGGTCCTTTAGCATGGCAAAAACGACTTCGCCGACCATGACATTGTCCTCAACCAGCAGGATGTCATATCCAGCGCCGATGTCACGGTTCGGGTCTGAATCGACAGATGTGCCGGCGATACGCAGCAGAGGCTCCGCGGCGGGTAGATATAACGTGAATTCCGTTCCTTGTCCGGGCACACTCTGTACTCGCACGTCGCCGCCGGATTGCCGCACAAATCCTTGTACTTGGCTAAGCCCGAGCCCGGAGTTTTCGTGAGCACCCTTTGTCGAGAAAAACGGCTCAAAGACGTGTGTCAGAATGTCCGCCTCAATGCCTGTGCCCGTATCGCGCACTGACAGAGCAACATGACCTTCTGGCTTATTGGAATCGGCAGTAGAGGAAGGAATGCTCTCAATATGTCGGACAGCTATGGTCAGTGTGCCTCCTGCCGGCATGGCATCTCGTGCGTTGATCACAAGATTGAGCAACGTCGATTCTAGTTGACCGGGATCGGCGAATATCGTGCAATTCCCCGGGCCCAGTTCATAGGTTACCGCGATTGAAGATCCGACCGATGCCTCAAAGAGTTGCCTCAACGCGGATAAATTCTCTCGTACATCGAATACATGCGGCTGAAGCGGTTGTTTCTTTGCATAGGCAAGCAATTGTCTAGTCAGTCGCGCGGCGCGCTCAGTGGTATCCGAAATGATATCGACATAGTGAGCCATCGATTCCGGAATCTCCTTCGATCTTTTCAGGAATTCGGCCGAGAATCCGATTGCAGTCAGGAAGTTGTTGAAATCATGCGCTACACCGCCGGTCAAACGGCCTATGGCTTCCATTCTTTGCGCATGGTGCATGGAGTCGCGGGCCGCCTGCAGTTGCTCCCGATGCAATTTTTGCTCTGTAATATCCCGAGTAATTTTGGCAAATCCGATCAGCGCCTTTTTGTCGTCATAGACGGGGTCAATCACGACGCTGCACCAAAAGCGGGTTCCGCTCTTGCGAACTCGCCATCCCTCGGCTTCGAATCGGCCGTCTTTTTTCGCGGTGGCCAGGGCTAATTGCGGGATACCGGCGGCTCGATCCTCTTCGGTATAAAAAACCGAAAAATGCTGGCCGATGATTTCGTCGGCTGTGTAACCTTTAAAACGCTCGGCGCCTGTATTCCAGCTGATTATCCGCCCGTTTAGGTCCAGGAGATAGATAGCGTAGTCCATGACCGCGTCGACTAATAGTCGATATAGGTCATCTGTCGGAAGTTTTGCCGAAGAATCCATTTTGCCCCCACCGTGAGTAGCTCGGCTCCGCAGCAAGAACCATGCCGCAGCGCTGCGACGAGGCGCTCTGATGCATGACCTGGAGTTTATTCCGCCTGAGGCGGTATTTTATTCAGGTCCATGCGATCCCCCGCTCATAGCGCGACATCGCAGTCATACTTCGTCGGTGTAGGGGATATAGGACCGATTATGCGCTCGGCGATGTACCCCTGGGCCGTAAGGGGGCCAGGGCGGCCATTCCTGCTCCTGTAGTGTCTTCTGTCAGCGCGCGGATCTGTGCGAGCCGGGCATGGCGGTCGGATTCCCGCCACCCCGCGCTCGCCAACGCGTCTTCCGCAATGGCCCATAACTCAGTCTCATTTAAAGGGCATTCTGGATCGCCTAATGTGTCGTGTACAGCATGACTCAGGCATATTCCATTGTTCCAGTACACCGTCACCCTGGCACCGAAATGAAGTGGGTAGCGGTGACAGAATTCTGCGTCGGCAACTAAGCGGACTGACTTGCGCAACGTGGAGATTTGAGGGTCTGCGATGGCAGGTGCGTCGAATGATGCCGGTGAGAGGGCTTCTTGGCAGAGCGCGACGGCTGCGCTGTGCTGCAAACTGAACCGCGCCTGGGCGGTATCGAATGGATCGGGGCGATCGCAAAACGCAATGGCATCGTCATAAGTTCGGATCTCTATGTGCTGCACTTGCGTCAAAGACGGTGCGTCGACCTGGGACGACCATACATCACGCAGGCCGACGGCAGCATGGATGGTCGGATGGGCATGGCGGCAGGCTGCCCAGGGTTTGAAGCTGGTCGCATGGATCTGCCAATTGGCATCCAGCACTGCGGTCAACATCTCTGGCCGGGCGTCGGGGCAGGTCGCGGCAAAGAATCCCTTTTTTCCCTCAAAGGCAAAGTCGGGACCGCGAAGGCCAGCCTGAGCCAAATAGGCGGCTTGTACCCCCGTTTGTGCAGTGCGTGACAGGTGCCATGGTTTCGCGTCGCAGGGATCGAGCCGCGTTTGCCATAGTCCGGATGTCTGCACCAGCGCAAGACGGATAGCGTGTGCCGTTTGCCCGGCGCTCAGGCATAGCAGATGCGCCGCGGTAACAGCGGCGCCCACCGCGCCGCAGGTGGAGGTGTTGTGCCAGTAACGGTAATGTGCGGGTCCGACACTCATACCCAAACGAATCATCGCTTCGTAACCGCGCACCATTGCATCGAGAGTCTCCTGTCCACTGGCGCCGCTCTGGCGGGCAACGGCGAACGCGGCAGGGACGATGACAGGGGCTGGATGCACCAGCGCCTGACGATGCGTGTCATCCATTTCGAAAAGACTGCCCAGGCTGGCCTCGAACAGTAGCGTATGCCACGGATCGTCAGACAGTGATAAGGCCTTCAGGCCCTGCCAGAATGACTGGGCAGATGGTGCTGACGCCGCCAATGCCGCTGCGCCGGTCCACGCCATCAGGTGCAAACTGGCACGTTTGCGATCGATTGCGCAGGTCGGGCGAGCGCAGTGTTGGGCCAACTGGTCGGCGAGCGTCATGTTGTTTGCCGCGCTGCGCCTGCATGGGCGTGGATCGCGAGAGACGTATTGCGGCGATGGGGAACAGGCATGGGTTATCTCTCTTGACCCATGAACCAATCGGCTATTGCGCTGCCATTCATGAAGACCACCTGCGGATGCTGCACCAATAGATCCAGCATTTCTTCGAGATAACCGAAGCGATGCGGTACTCCCATCAAATGGGGATGAAGGCCGAGCGCCAGCACTCTGGGTTGTCTTTCGATTTCGCGTTCGAACAACGCGAGCGTGCGTTGCAAGCGCAGCAGGAATTCTGGCGATGAATGTTTTTCAACCGCGTAAATGACCGAGTCGTTCAGCTCCAGGTTGTAGGGCATCTGAATGAGGCGGCCTTCTTTGACCTTCATCCAATGGGGCAGGTCATCGATGACCCAGTCACAAACATAATCAACCCCATTGGCAGCCAGAATATCGGCCGTATCGTATGTTTCGCGCAACCCGGGGCTGAGCCAACCGCGCGTGCGTTGGCCGGTGAACGATTTGATTTTCTCCAGACATGCCTGGATAGTCTCGAGTTCGGAGCCGCCGTGATTGATGGATTTCTGGTGCATGCCGTGACCGATGAATTCCCAGCCGGCTTGCAGCATGGCTTGTGCCGCGCGGGGATAGGCGTCGATCACACTGGCATTGCAGCTCGTTGATGCAGGCAGACCGCGAGACGTGATGGCCTCCAGCATCCGCGGCAAGCCGGCGCGCATGCCATAGTCTGCCCAACTGAAGTTCGGCACGTCCGGTACCGTTTCCTTGCCGTGCGGCGGCGTGATGATGGTTCGCGGCATGGGTTGGTCGAGGCTCCAGTTCTCGACATTGACCACCAGGTGCACGAGAATCTTGCCTGCCGCCGGAGGTGTCAATGGAGGGCGGTCATTTGAAAACGCATAGGGAACTCTAGGGTTTGCCATGATGGTGGTCCAGTTCAGTGACGCATCTGTTGCATGATGTCGCGCTTGAGGCCGTTGAAAACCTCGCTGGTGATCAGATCCAGGCTGCGCGGACGTTCGATGGGAACGGTGATTCGAGTGGCGATGCGCCCCGGACGTGCGGACATGACATAAATCGTATCGGCCAGCAGGATGGCTTCATCGATGTCGTGGGTCACAAAGACCACGGTTGTTCGCAGCTTTTGCCAAACCGACAGCAGCAGTTCCTGCATCGTCAGGCGGGTCTGTGCGTCGAGTGCGCCGAACGGTTCGTCCATCAGCAGCACCTTCGATCCCAGTGTCAGGACACGGGCGATGCCTACGCGTTGGCGCATGCCTCCGGACAATTGCACTGGCAGGTGTTTTTTAAATGCGGACAACCCCGTGATGTCCAGCATGTCTTCGGCCCGTTCGACATATTCCTTCTTGGGCTTTCCTGCAATCTTTGGGCCGAATACGACGTTTTCCCATACATTCAACCAAGGGAATAGCGCCGCTTCCTGAAAGACAACGCCGCGGGCAGGGCCTGGGGATGTGACGGGTTCGCCGCCGACTTTCAAGGTGCCGGACGACGGTGTCTCGAAACCGGCGATGAGGTTCAACAGCGTGGATTTTCCACAGCCGGATGGGCCTAGTAGCGCCACAAACTCACCCGCCTCGACCGTCAAATCGATGTTGTCGAGCGCCTGGACTGGGGACACCCCGCCGTAGGTCTTGCTGAGGTCACTTACAAAAATATCAGACATGGGTTTCTCAATGATTTTGCAGCATGCGCCATACCAGGACCTTGCGTTCCACCGCGACGATCAGGCGATCGCTGATGAAGCCCATCAATCCTATGGAAGCCATATCCGCCAGCACGATGTCCATGCGGCCGACGTAATACGCGTCCCACAATACGTAGCCCAGCCCCGATTTCACGGCCACCATCTCCGAGACGATGACCGCGGTCCAGGAAATGCCCAGCCCGATGCGCAGACCTGTGAAGATCGAGGGCATGGCCGCAGGCAGCACGACTCGGCGCAGCAACTGACTCGACGAGGCGCCCATCATCGACGCTGCACGCACCAGATTTCGATCAATGTCGCGCGCGCCTTGCGTGGTGTTTACGACGATGGCGTAGAAACCTCCCAGGAAAATGAGAAAGATTGAGCCCATATCGCGAATACCGAATACGGCAATCGAAAAGGGCAGCCATGCTGTGATCGGTATGGGCCGCAGGCCTTGTACCATCGGGTCCAGTGTCAGGGATGCGATACGGCTCCAGCCGATCGCCAGCCCTAGCGGGATACCCAGCAGCATCGCCAGCGCAAAGCCCTGGATCACACGCATGGTGGAGTATTGAACATTGCTTAACCAGGTTCCCAGATAAGGGTTGAGTCCCATTCCCGGCTCGGCGAAGATCCAGTCACACCAGGCCGAGGCTACACGGCCTGGTGTGGGGACCGCACCGGCGAACTGGTCAGACTGGCCAATCAACTGCCAACCAATCAAGACGAGTACGGGTACCAATAGCGCCAGGGCGGTTCGTTTCAGCGCGGCGTTATGGCGCCGATCAGCTCGCCCAGCCACGGTCGGGAGGGGGATTTTTGCACTTGATTCGCTCACACGCGACTCCTCTACCCATGCTCGTTTCCTTCCGGTAACGAACAGGGCGCAATGATTACATGACTTCTTTCAAGAGGCTGGGATCCCAGACTTTGCTTATCTCGCCGCTGACGTCTTTCGGGATGACGCCTAATTCATTGAAGGTCTTGGCTTGACGTTGCAACTGTTCGAGGTCCAGCACGCCGCCCAGGTTGATAAGCTTGACGGATTCACGAGTGACCTCGAGGGGCAGGCCGGTATATTTCGAGTAGGTCTGTGCAAACAGCTCTGGGTCCTTGGCGAGCTTTTCTTCCGCTGACTTGTAGGCCCACAGAAAGCATTTTACGGCTTCGCGCTTGTTGGTCACTGCATCGCGAGTCGCAGCGAGCAAGCCGAGTTCCGCACCTACGGCTTTTGATTGGCTGTATTCGAGATTCTTGGAGAATGTCGCGGTGCCGTCGGCCACCAACTGGGATTCGAAGGGTTCCCATAGCGCGACGGCATCGATGTCTCCGCGCTTGAGCGCTTGCACGAATGCCGTACCGCCACCCTGTATATTTACCGCCGTGAAGCTGTTGTATGGGACGCCTTTTTCGGCCAGTGTGGCCGCCCACTGGAACCATACCGCCGAACCCGGTGCAATACCGATACGCTTGCCCGCGATGTCCTTCCAATCCTCGATCTTTACCCCTTTACGCGTGACGAGGTATTTGGGTGAGGCCGCGACGCCTGTCAGGCCGATCAGCTTGTCGCTGCCTTGCGCCAGCGCGATGGCGAGATCTGCAGGCCCTATGCCCGAGATATCGACAGACCCCGACAACAACGCGGTACGCGCGTCGGCATAGCGCACGAACTCGATGGGTTTGATTTCGACGTTGCACGCTTTTACCGCCTCAGGGACGTCAAGAATGGGCGACAGATGCCCCACCTTGACGAAGCCCACGGTCAGGACTTGTTTTTCTTTTGCTGCTGGAGGCTGGGGGCCTACTGCCTGGGCCAGGCCGCAGTACATGCCGAGAGCGGCGACCAACATCAACACATTGCACTTTTTCATTTTCACTTCCCCTGATCATTTATTAAGGACCGCAAGGTGTACCAACGAAGCTTCGGATGATGACTCGATATTGAACGCTATCGCCCTTTGAACGCTGGCGGGCGCTTGTCGCGAAAGGCTTGTTGCCCTTCTTGGTAATCCTGACTCAAAAAACAGGCGTCGGTAGCGGCGTCGACCTCACTGCTCGACGGCGCATTCTCGCCTCCCGCCAGATGACGTAATGCCAGCTTGGCTGCTCTGATCGTCAACGGCGCATTGCCAGACACTGCGGCAATACGCTCGGCGACGATTTGATCGAAATTCGTGTGAGCAAATACTTCATGCACCATTCCAATACGGGCGGCTTCGATACCGTCGAAGGTGCGAGCGGTCATAAAGAGCTCTGTGGTGCGGGCGCTGCCTAGAACTTCGCGCATCCGTTGGACACCAGGGCGGGCATAACCCAATCCCAATTTGGCTGCCGGCATACGAAAACGTGAATCATCCGTGCAATAGCGCAGATCACAAGCCAACGACAGACCCATACCGCCGCCCATGCAGATGCCGCGAATCACGGCAATGGTCGGATACCGCGCTTCGCTGAGCGCATTCTGGGCATTGTTCACGGCCAGGCCATAACGCGCGATCTGTTCGGGATCATTGCGTAATGTGCCGAACTCGGAAATGTCCGCACCCGACATGAATGCACGGTCACCTTCGCCGGTCAACACCAACGCGCGGGTAGTCGTTGATCGTTCTGCTTGCGCGACTATGACGGCCATCTGCTCCCACATCGAGAGCGACATGGCATTAAAGCGTGTCGTATTGCAGATATGGATCGTGACGATGCCGTTTGTCTCATCGACTTTCAAATGCCCTGGTTGAGTATGCACTGAGCTCATCTTGGTCACCTCCCTCTCAGACGGCGCCTGCGCCGCGCAGTGCCTCAATGTCCCGCTCGTCATAGCCAATCTCGCGCAATACCTCATCAGTGTGTTCCCCCCAGCCAGGCGCCGTGCGGGCGATGTCGGCTGGCGTACGTGCGAGTGTGACGGGCTGCGTAATCATGGTGCGTTGCCCTCCCTGCCAGGCGGCTACGGTCTTGGCCACCCCTAGATGCCGGACCTGTTCGTCTTCGAACATCTGTGGGACCGAATACACCGGCCCCGCGGGAACGCCCGCCGCGTTCAGGCGTTGGACCCAGTCAGCCACCGTCGCCGTCATGAAGACGGCTTGGATCATTTGATTCAAGCGCTGACGATTCTTCACGCGCAGCTTTTCATTTTCGAATTCGGGATCGTCCATCCATTCGGTGTGCCCGATGGCTTCGCAAAAACGCTTCCAGTTGCCTTCACCCGACGCTCCCAAGTTGAATTGACCGTCTTTCGCGTGAAACAGGCCCATCGGACTGCTGGTCGGATGATCGTTGCCTTCTTGGCGAGGGATGTCTCCGTCATTGAGATATCGCGCTCCTTGAAAATCCATCATCGCAATCTGCGCATGGAGCAAGGAGGTATGTAGCCATTGGCCTTGCCCGGACTGTTCGCGTTCGAGCAAGGCCGTCAATATGCCGAGCGCCGCGTATAGACCGGCGCTGGAATCGGCCACGGCCAACCCCGCGCGCACGGGGCCTTGTCCAGGAAGGCCCGTGACCGACATCAGCCCGCCCATGCCCTGGATGATCTGATCGAACCCAGGCCGCTTGGCATATGGACCATCCTGGCCGAATCCGGAGATGCTGGCCAGAATGATGCGGGGATTGATCGATCGCAATGACTCATAATCTACGCCCAGGCGCGCTTTGACATCGGGACGCCAGTTCTCCACCAGCACGTCGGCGCCGGCGGCCAGCCGCTTGAGCACCTCGCGGCCTTCGGCAGTCTTGAGATTCAAGGTCAATGATCGTTTGTTGCGGTTTAAATTCTGAAAGTCGCCGCTCCATCGGTCGGCCGCGAACATGGCCTCATTGGGATCTATGCCCGCCGGCGGTTCGACCCGAATCACATCGGCGCCAAAGTCGGCCAGCATACGTACACAAGTCGGGCCTGCGCGCACACGCGATAAGTCCAACACACGGAAACGCTGCAAGGCTTTTGACGCAGTTATTTGAGGCATGTCTGGTTTCTTTCTTTATTTGAAGGGGATAAAGACGAAAAGGCGTCTGGCCAACGTTGTTCTACCTGCTGCGCCCATGCCAGCAGCAGACCCTCGTTGCCGGGGCGGGCAATCGCCTGAACAGAAATAGGCCGTCCGCCCATATCGCGGCCAATAGGCACAACGATGGCGGGTAAACCCAGATAATTCACAAACGACATCCAACTGAACATGGCCACGAGCTCGCGTGGTTGAAAGTCGGCGGATGTCGTCGTGACGATCTTGCGATCTGGCACGCCGCGCGGCAGGGCAGGGGTGAGCAGGATGTCGGCATCGGCCAATGCAGTGCTCAGGAATTCCTGGCATCGACCCGACTGCTCGCGACGGGCATCTAGATACCAAGTGACCGGCATGACCGAGCCGGTCAGCGCCAGGTTGCGAACCAGGGCGGGCAGCTGTGTGCCAGCGCGCAGTGCTGGCGCATGCACGCTGGCCGCTTCCGCATACAGCGATATTTCTGCCAAACGCTGCAATTCGCGTAAGTCTTTTATTGAACGCTCTGCCGGGACATTTAGTGCGCAGGACAATGAATCCAAGGCTTGCGCAACACTGGGCGAAAGCTCACCAGTTGGATTCGCATGTGTCCAGCTCACCGCGATGCGTAAACCGTCGCGTTGCGCCGCCTCATACGTGGCATGCAGTTTGCGCGCTTGAGCGGCGGTCAACGCACAGCTCAAGGTTGCCATCACATCCGAGCTGCTGCGCGCCAGCAGTCCTACCGTATCCAGTGAAGACGCCAGCGGCGCCACGCCTTGCGTGGGAATCAGGCCATGGGTGGTTTTCAGCCCTACTATGCCGCAGGTCGCGGCCGGCATGCGTACCGAGCCTGCTGTATCGGTACCTAGAGAGGCGTAACACAATCCGGCCGCTATGGCGACGCCTGACCCACTGGACGAGCCGCCCACGGCGGCAACGGGATCGATCGGATTGTGCATAGGCGGATACGCGCTGTTCTCGGCGGTTGCTCCACCGGCGAATGGTGCCATCCCCAGCATCGCCAACGGGGGGGCGCCTGCGTTTGTCAGGCGCTGCACCACGGTTGCATGTCGTGTTGCCGACCATCCTGATGGTGGGCCATCCGCGCCGCAGCTGGGGAGCCGGTCCGGCAGGGCAAAGATGTCTTTATGCGCCACGCCCACGCCAGCCAGAGGCAATGACGCATCCTGCGGGACTTCGGGCAATTCCGGTACGTGCACGACACAATGCCAGCGATCTTCGCGCAACGCTTGCTGTTGGACGGTCAGCGCTTCGGGTACGGTCAGTTCGCCGTCACGCAGCAAGGCGCGCAAGGCGCCAATGCTGGTGGGCAGTCCTGCCGGTGTGCGAAGAGCGGTCTGTGTCACGCCGATTTCCTCGGCAGTACGTCATCGTCGGGCGGAGCTATGCGCCGCAAAGTCCTAGCGATATTCGCGCACTCGGTGTCGCTTGCAACGATGTGCTGGAGAGCGAGCGTATTCTGCAATGCAGCAACGATGGCGTCCTCCTGGCGGGGGGCCAGGGCCGTGTTCACATCGACGAGTGGGCGAGGGGTTGGTGTTTTCATGTATTTTCCGATCTCATAAATATATTTATAAATCACCTTATAATTTTTCTATATCAGTGTTTGTATGTATTCATAAACGTGAAAATCAGCGAACAAATCCGCCTGGCCATCGAGGACGACATCCGGAACGGCGTTCTTTTGCCTGGTGACGCCATAGATGAAAATGAACTGGCGGCGCAGTTCAATGTGTCGCGCACGCCCGTGCGCGAGGCGCTATTGCAGTTGAAAGTCCAAGGCATGCTGAACAGCTTGCCGCGTAACGGCATGACTGTCGCCAAAATGGACGTGCAAGAGTTGCTGGCCGTGTGGGAGCTGCTGGGCGAAATGGAGGCCGTGGCCGCCCGCATGGCTTGCCAGCGGATGACGCAGCAAGAACGTGCCGAGTTGGCACGCGTCCATGCCGAGGCGGCAGCGGTGATCGAAGCGGAAGACGCAGACGGCTGGCGGCAGGCGAATCACGACTTTCACGAGGTGCTGTACAAAGGATGCCGCAATCCGTATTTGCGCCAAGAGCTGCTACGGTTGCGCGCGCGTACTGGCGCCTATTTAAAGCATGCCTTCACCGCGGTGGGTCGTTTGCGTGAGTCGTACGATCAGCACGAGGAGTTGTTACAAGCGATTCTGGCGGGCGACGCGATGCTCGCTCAGGAAAAAATGTCGCACCACATCAGTCTGTCACAGAGCTCCAAAGGATTGGCGGATTTTCTGATCAATCTGCCTCGCTCCATGCTGACGCAGTCGGGGGATTGAGGGCTTGGCGTCTGTCACGATAGGGGAGGAGTCGTGATTGATGCTTGCAAAGATGGATTCTTGCCTGGATCTGCTTGGCCGGCGTTGATCGGCGGCGGTGTGTCGCTCAAGTCAGCGCAATACCCCCATCAACGTTCAACACAACTCCTGTGATGAAGCTCCCGTCATTACTCGCCAAGAACAATGCAGCGCGCGCCAGCTCCTCAGGCTGACCTAAACGACCTAGCGGAATCGACTGCGCAACTCCTGTCTCAAACGCTGGCCGATCAGTTGCGGCGATGCCGAGCTTCGCGAGAATCGGGGTGTCGACCGGCCCCGGGCTGATGACGTTCACTCTGATGCCGCGGTCCTTGAATTCGAGCGTCCAACTTCGTGCAAAGGCCTCAATCGCAGCCTTTGTCCCGGCATAGACGGCATGTCCTTCCAGGACCTTGCCGCTCGCTATCGAACTGGTCAACAGTATCACGCCACCGTTACGCATCACCGGTGCGATCTTCTGGACGCCAAAGAATACGGCTCGCGTATTGGTGTCGAACTGAGCGTCGTACTCCTGGACTCCGACCGCGTTTGAAGGCGTAATCGTGTTGACGCCTGCATTCGCCATATAGATGTCAGCGCCGCCAAAGCGTTCAGTTACGGCCTCCGCAACGAGGTCATGTGTCGCGAGGTCTGCCAGATCGCCAGTGACGCCCAGGGCCCTCGGCCCGAGTTCTGCCACAGCGCCGTCCACCGCGTCGCGACGGCGTCCGACGATCACTACGTATGCGCCTTCCGAGATAAAAAGCCTCGCGGTGGCCAGACCGATACCGCTGTTCCCGCCAGTGATGATGGCGACTTTGTCTGTCAATTTGTTCACGTCAAATTTTCCTTTCAAGGACGTTCCTGGGACGAATGAGACCAATGTAGTTTGGAAAAATTGGACGTAATAGTCCTACAATGGTGCTTTCATTTATGCCGGATAGTCATTAATGACGGTCGAACACTTTCACGGTCTATCCGCATTTGTCCGGTCAGTAGAGGCCGGTTCATTTACTGGCGCAGCCCGGTTGCTGGGGACCACTCCGTCCGCTGTGTCGAAAAGCATTGCCCGGCTGGAACAGCGCTTGGGCGTCCGATTGTTTCAACGCTCAACCCGCGCTTTTATTTTGACTGGTGATGGACAGGCCTATTACGAGCGCGTTGCACCGTTGGTGCGCGGGCTCGAAGAGGCCGACGAGTCGCTAAAAGCACCGAACACCGCGGCCGGGGCATTGCGGGTGAGCATGCCGGTGGATCTCGGGCGCTTGCTGCTGGAGCCCATTACCTCGCAGCTTATGCCTCAGCATCCCGCCTTGGCGCTCGATGTCAGCTTGAGCGATCGATATGTCGATCTGATCCGCGAGGGTTTTGATCTGGCGTTGAGAGTCGGCACGATAGTGGATAGTGGGTTGTACGCCCGCAAGCTGATCGATTTGCCGCTGGTGCTGGTCGCATCCCCGCAATATCTGGCGCGTCATGGTGAACCGCAAGCTGTCGCGGATCTCGGTGCGCATCGCCATGTGCGCTATCGTCTGGATGGCCAGGTGTTGCCTATCATGTTGGCCAATGGCGAGCGCGTCCCGATCGAAGGGACGTTCGACGCCGACAGCGGGCAGGCGATGCGCATCGCGGCGATCAATGGACAAGGCGTCACGCAAATCCTGAAAACGACAGTACAGGATGACCTCGACAGTGGACGACTATGTCTTGTATTGACGCACGTGCCACTCATGCCCGTTCCCCTGCAGGTCGTGCATGGATTCGGACGTCATCTGCCGATCAGGGCAAAGATTCTTATAGACTTCATTGCCTCGCATCTCGCACCATTGGCTACGTCTACGCACGCGAAATCACGCCGTCGGGGCCGCTGAGGCGTAGGCCGAGGTGTTGGCCGTCACACGAGGGCTGTCGTCGCCTAGCTGCGCACGGCGTTCGATGGTGACAGGACTTCATCCGCTGCGCCATTACCCGAAGTCACCAATGCATAGTTGTATCCCTGTCCCGACCAATACCGAGCCAGCAGATCCCCATCGCGTCGGCTGCCTTGTGGCAGAAACTGTTTACCAGGTCCTGGCGGGCGGATGTAGAACGTCGCGCGCTGTCCGGCATTGTCGTAAATCACGATCGCGGCGGGCCCTTGATCCGTCGCCAGCAGCCGAGCTGCAACCGGTTGGAAGCCGCTGGCGCTCAAATTAGGCAGGCGTTCTGCGTCAGCAAAATACTCGTCCAGCCAGCCTTGCAGATTTGCGGCATCTGCGCGCACATCGGGTTGCGGAGCATCCGCCGACGCAAACAAACGATAGGCTTGCATGGCATCCTGCATGGGCAGGGTGCGGTTGGCAACGAGCGTCGTGTCGCGCACGCTCCACCCAGTGACGCCGCCGATCGCCAGCGCCATGACCAGGCTGGCTGCCATTGCGAGACGGCGCCGTGAGCGGCTGCGCACCCGCGCGCGTACTGCCGTGGGGTCCAAGGCGGGATTGGGCGGCAGACTATCGTGGCGAGCCATCGCGCGCAGCTGCTGCGTATCGCGCTGCCAGGCGTCGAGTTCTTGAGCTTCTTCGGGATGTTCCCGCAGGTAGGCCTGCATGGTTTGCCGTTGTGCGGGATCAAGCTGCCCATCCACAAACGCGTTACGCGCCAGATCGTCGATAGAGCGTTCGTTCATTTTAGGATCCTCAGGTGGGGCGCGCCGTCCCGACCTTCATGCAAATCGCGCAACGCACTGCGCGCGCGGGACAGTCGAGACATCACGGTACCTAACGGGACATCGAACATGTCAGCGACTACTTTGTAGCTCAGGCCCTCCACACAGACCAGCCACAACAAGGTACGTTGCGCCTCGGGCAAGCGCTCGAAGGCATCCAGCGAAGCACGTGCAATGGCCGCCCGTTCCGCCGATGGCGCTGCCGCGTCGGATCCGGTGAGCCAATCGAGCAGCCGAGCATAACGGCGCGACCGCCGCTGGGAGTCCAAAAACTGGCGGTACAGAATGGTGAACAGCCAGGCGCGCACATTGCCTTCCGGACGGCGGCTGGGCCAGCGCGTCAGGGCTCTTTCCAGCGTGGATTGCACCAGGTCGTCGGACGACATGGGATCACGCGTCAGATGCAGCGCAAACCGCCGCAGCCGAGGCAATAGCTGGCGTACGACGGCATCGGACAATTCGTCCGCCTCTATCGCGTCATCATCGGAGGGTACCGCTTCGTGTATCGGCATGCGTACCGGTTGAATCATCAAATGCCTCAATAAACCCCGGTGTTCAAACCGGGGAAGAGGGCGCAGAGAGAAAGGAACGGCCAGGCTGTTCCCGTCCGGGCGCTGCGCCCGTGGCGTCAAAGACTGACAGGCTAATGTCGTGAGACGCCGCTTCCGTGAGTTTATTCCCTTGCGGAATAAATTTTCTGGGTTGCCGTCTTACAGGGGTATTCGACGCCCCAGGGGCAAGGAGTCCCATGCACCAAGGATCTGAACGCGACGCCCGGCCGCTTAATGCCCGGCAAACCTGTTTTCGCCTTGCCGCAATCGGCGCTATCGTAGTGGTTTCCGGCACGGCTTTTGCCTATGTAGGCGGCTGGCTGGACCCGGATCGTTTGACGCCGGACCGGGTGGTAGATGCGCTGGAGGCCAATAGCGGCGTT
The DNA here is from genome assembly GCF_054781015.1 of Bordetella muralis. NCBI lineage: Bacteria > Pseudomonadati > Pseudomonadota > Betaproteobacteria > Burkholderiales > Alcaligenaceae > Bordetella > Bordetella muralis. The sequence goes on from NZ_BAAGVF010000002.1 coordinate 304,437, forward strand.
CACGCAGGCTTTCGGCGCAATCACGCAAAAGGCGTCTGTGTCGTTGGTCATTTCGAAAGCAATGGCGCGGCGCATGCCCTGTCCACGGCAGCCTTGTTCGAGCGCGGTAATACCCCGGTAGTAGGGCGGTTGGCGCTACCCGGCGGCAATCCCTATGCCCCCGACTCCAGTGTCCCTATTCGCAGCTTTGCCCTGCAGTTCACCTCACCGAATGGCGAGCAGTGGCGTACCGGGATGAATAGCATGCCGGTATTTCCGTTGGCGACACCGCAGGCGTTTTATGAACAACAGCTTGCTGCTCGTCCCGACCCCAATACGCACAAACCGGATCCAAAGCGGATGGGGGCGTTTTTCGCAGCGCATCCCGAGGCCGGGGCCTTTCTGGCGTGGGTCAAGACCGCCAAGCCATCGGCCAGCTATGCGACGGAAAGCTATTACGGCCTGAATGCTTTTTACTTTGTCGATGCGCAGGGCAAGCGGCAAGCCGTGCGCTGGCATCTGGAGCCTTTGGGTGCAGAGGCCGCACCTGCTGCTCAGCCGCAGCATGACGCCAATTACTTGCAGGGTGATCTGCAACAGCGCCTGACACAGGGACCGTTGCGCTGGCGTTTGGTCGTGACATTGGGTGCCGCAGGCGATCCTACCAACGATGCGACTAAACAGTGGCCGGCGGATCGGCCTACTGTCGACGCGGGCACAGTGGTGATAACACGCAGCGCGCCGCAGGACGACGGCCCGTGCCGTGACGTGAATTATGACCCGACCATACTGCCACGCGGTATCGCGATTTCTGACGATCCGCTGCTGCCGGCACGTTCTGCAGCCTATGCCTCGTCTTACGAGCGTCGCACCGGGGAGGGGCCACCTCAAAGCGCGCTGGCCCCATCTCATTCCAATAAACCGGAGCGCGTGCAATGAACTTTTCCGCTTATCCCATTCATCGAGCACCCGCGAAATTCAGCCTGTTTGCACGCCTGCTGCATTGGTTGATGGCCATCGGCATCGTGGCGATGTTATTTATCGGCGTAGGCATGGTGGCCTCGGTTTCGGAGCGGCATCAATGGTTGATGCAGATTCATAAACCATTGGGGCTGGCGTTGTTGGTGTTGGTATGCCTGCGGCTGAGCCGGCGGTTGATTTACGGTGTCCCGGCTCTGCCGGCGGATATTCCGGCCTGGCAACGTCTGGCTGCCTTGGCCTCACATATTCTGTTGTACGCGCTAATGTTCGCTATGCCATTGATTGGTTGGGCGATGGTGTCGGCGGGCGGGTATCCCGTGAGCGTGGGCGGCTGGCTATTGCCGTCCATTGCGCCGACCGATGCGTCGTTATTTGCTTGGTTGCGTGGTGCGCATCGGTATCTGGCGTTTTTGCTGTTTGCCACGGTGCTGCTGCATTTGGCCGCCGCCTTGTTCCACGGCTGGATACGGCGTGATGGCGTGCTGCAGTCTATGACGCGAGGCCGCTAGCGAATCTGCGCGGTGACGGTATCAGGGCTGCACGCAAGGCAGCTCTTTTTGCAAGGCCTCGCCCACGAGCGGGGCCGCATTGCCACGTAGCTGCTCGGCTGACAGCGCCGACAGATAGGTATAGACGCGATCCGCCATCTCGTGCGGCAGGATACCTGTGCTGGAGCACCAATGCTTGCCGCGAGTTTCGTCAGCCACGCCTAGGATATAGGCCTGTCCATATGTGCTGGAGAATTGACGCTGTACCTCACCTTCGTGAAATTGCGTGGGCATTTTGCCTTCCAGTGCGCGCGCCAATTCTGCGCCTGACATTGCCCAGGTACGGGCCGTGTCCGCTTGGCAAGCGGCAGCAGCACTGAATCCGAGGCAAATCGCCAGAATCCGGTTACGCATCAATATCTCTCTTCTGCTCGTGGTTCCAATCAGGTAGAAGGCGATTTTCCACCTCTTTCCAGCATCTGTCGATCTCTCTGGCAATCATGCCTCGCGGCATCGATACTGCTTTCTCGCATGGGCGTAGATGTTCCAGCAGCCACTCGTCAGGCCAGCCCGCCCATTCTCCGGCAATGCTCCTCAGATTGGCCTTCAAGACAGGAAAGACTTCGCCCCACAGAATGTTGTGAATTTCTGGGCGCGAATAACCTGTTTCCAGAACGACACGAGCGGTATGCGAAAAGGTCGCGTCGTCACTCTCGGTGTCCAGAAACAGCGTGGAAAGCGCCTGCCAGACTCTGACCCGATTCTGATCAACGGTTTGCATAGTAAATATCGGCTGAGATAGATTTCACAGACGAATTTCACAACGGTTACGTGAGATTCAGTCCTCCATCGGACAGCAGAATCTCACCGGTCAGGTAGTTGGATTCAATAAGCATTGAAACAGCCTGGGCGATGTCGGCAGGACTGGCTGCCCGACGCATTGGGGATTTGTCGCGCCATAACTGCTGTGCCTCTGTCCAATCCGCAGTCAACGGCGTATCGACTAAACCCGGGGCAATTGCGTTGACTCGAATAGCCGGGGCCAATGAAATCGCTAACAATCGAGTCATATGGTTGAGTGCTGCCTTGGTCGTTGCATAGGGAATAGAGGCGCCTTTTGGGCGGATCCCCGCGTGCGAGCTCACATTGACAACACAAGCGGGCCTGTCTCGCGTCGAGGCCGCGCGCAGCGCTGTTTCAGCCTCGGTGATCAGGCGAAACGGTGCAACCACATTGACCTCATGCAATTCGTGCCATATATCCGGTGTGGCTGCCGCCATATCGGAATGCGGAATCACGCGGCTGATTCCCGCGTTATTCACCAAGACATCAAGCCGTCCCCATGCCGTGAGAGCCTCCTGGATCAACCTGACACGGTCGGCATCAATGGTCAAATCTGCTTGTACATAAACGGCCTTGCCGAGCTCCCGGGCCAACGCGCGGCCAGTCTTTACGGAGTTGCGCGAATGCAATACGAGTGCGTAACCCTCTCGAGAAAGATGCCGTGCTATGGCCTCACCGATCCCGGAGGTCGAGCCGGTAACCAAGGCGACAGGCAGGGAGCTTTGCGTTGCTGACATTGATGAAGCCTTTAAAGGGAGGATCAAAGTAAAGCGATATAAAAAGAATATCAAGGCTGAGTTTTTAAATATTAGACACCTATCCTCGCACGGCATAGAGTCACCGAGGCAGCAAACACGACCAAAAAAAGGCAGAGGGTGCTTTCTGTGCCGTCGAGATCACGATTAAAGGAGACAAGCCATGCGTCAATGGAGACCACTCCTGTGGAGCATGCTGGGTTTGGCGTTGGCTGGCTTGGCGGCTCAAGCGCCTCACGCTGTCGCGCAGACGTTCCCAGACCGGCCCATTAAATTTGTCGTGCCGTTCGGGCCCGGCAGCGGCACTGATACCTCGGCCCGATATTTCGCGCGCCAATTGCAGGCGATCACTGGCCAGCCCGTGGTGGTCGAGAATAAACCCGGCGCCAACGGCTTTATCGCGGTCAAGAGCGTGCTTGCCGCGCCGCCCGATGGCTACACGGTATTCATTGGCAGTAACTCAACCTTGGCTGTCAATGCAGCGCTCTTTAAAGCGTTGCCCTACGATCCCGTCAAGGACTTCGCGCCGTTGACGATGATGATGCGTTCGCCCGCAATGCTGGCGGCCAGTCCCAAGGCTCCCTACAGCACGCTGCAGGAACTAGTCAGCTACGCGCGCCAAAACCCGGGCAAGGTGAATTTCGGAGCCGGCTCGGCGGGTTATCAACTGATGGGAGAGTTGTTCAACGACGTGGCAAATATAAAGACAGTACATGTACCGTTCAAAGGGGCGGGCGAGGCCATCACCGCAGTTGCGTCTGATACTGTGGGCTACACCTTTGCGGAAGTGACTGCGGTACAAGAGTTGGCTAAAAGCGGCAAGATCAGGGCGTTGGCCGTGGCCGCCGGCCAACGAGTCGGCACATCGCCTGATGTGCCAACGGCGGGAGAGGCCGGATTGCCAGGCTTTGAGGCCTACACCTGGGTCGGGGCCATGGTCAGTGCCAAGACGCCTGCCGCAGAAACAGCCAAACTGGCCGAGCTGTTCACGACGATCTCAAAGATGCAGGAAACGCGCGAATTTTATGAACGTCTGGGGGCCACGCCCATGACAGGCGGCCCAACGCAAATGCACGAGTTCCAGGAAAAAGAAATCGCATTGTGGCAGCGCATCGTTCAAAAGGCTCACGTGCCTCAACAGTGAGCCTTGCGTTGAATGAATAGGCTTCCTGCTATTCAGTGTCCTTGTGCAGGTTTGACGGCAGGGTCGTTCGATGCGCTTGGTGCATGCATCTGGAACAGGTCGCTAGTATGCGCATACCATCCAGCTCCGTGCATTCGGCCCAATAATCGCAGCGCAGGGGTGTCCACATAGAATTTCCCCGGGTTCAGCAGGGCCTCGTCGCGTAGATACATTCCTACCACGTGTGCCAGCACAATTACCCGTTGTGGCGCTGCGTCCAGAACCTGCCAGACCTTGCATTCCAGGGCAGCGGGGCTTTGCGCAATCCGTGGCGGGCTCACGATCAGGGACGGCGTTGTCGAGAGCCCCGCTCGTGTGAGTTCGTTGATTTCGGCCTCGTAGTCCAGGCTGGTGCGGTTCATCTGTTCAGCCAATTCAGCTGAAACCAGATTGATGACGAACTGTCGCGTTTCCAGAATATTGCGCGAGGTGTCTTTCAACTGTCCTGCGCGTGGACCGATACCCAGCGCGACGATAGGCGGATCGCTGCTGACCACGTTGAAAAACGAGAACGGCGCGGCGTTCAGCGAGCCTTGCGCCGACTGGCTGACCACCCAGGCAATGGGCCGTGGAACTACCACGCTGGAAAGCAGTTTGAATGCGTCGGCCGAGGTCAGTTTGTTGAAGTCGAAGTTCATGGGCGTGTTGCCTTGCGCAGCGGATAGTATGTTTTCTTCACTTTGCCAGTAGTCTCAGCTTGCTCAACAGAGTTTGCATGTTGGCATGATCATTTTGGACGTAGGCGCTCGCATCCTTTGGAGACAACGCCATCAATTCGATCGCCTGCTCCTGCATGGGGCGGCGGTATTCGGCGTCTTCGTTGACGCTGCGAACAGTGTTGCTCAGCTTTTGTACGATATCGGCCGGCGTTCCCGCGGGCGCAGCCAAGCTGTACCAGGTCGAGGACTGAGCGTCATGCACGCCACTCTCATCTAACGTGGGCACCTCAGGCAACAGCGAAGAGCGTTTATCTGCCGCGTAAGCTATAGCCACCAGCCGCCCCTGCCGGATAAATGGCAGGCTGGCCGACAAGTTCAGCATGGCCAAGTCAATCTGGCCACCGACCACGTCGTTGATGGCGGGCGATGCGCCGGGGTAGGGGATGTGATTGAGTTGCACATGCGCAGCCTGTTGAAACAGCTCGGCCCCAAGATGCGTGGCGCCGCCTACGCCCGCCGATCCATAGGTGAGCTTACCGGGTTCGGCTCTGGCGCGTGCAATCAGTTCGGACACGGTCTTGATGCCTCGTTCGGGGTTGACTACCAGCATGATGGGCTGCGCGGCCACCACTGAACAAAACGCAAAGTCTCGGACGCCGTCATACGGCGTCTTTTGCATGAGCGGTGTAACGACATGGCCCGCAGAGGTGCCTAACAGGAGGGTATAACCATCAGGTCTGGCCCGCGCGACGAAGCCCGTGCCAATCGATGCGCCGCCGCCAGGTTTGTTTTCCACGATCACCGGCTGTCCTAGCCGTTTTTCCATCGCGCGGGCCAGGCTGCGTGCGACGACGTCGGCGGGGCCGCCCGCTGCGTACGGATTGACCAAGGTGATGGGGCGATCCGGGTACGCAGCCGCCGTTGCGGGCACTGCAAGCACGACGGCAGTCGCTGCAATCAGGAATCGGATGACTGATCGCCTCGCTGTTCTCCCGGTATGGAAAAATGTAGGGACGAACCCGGTCAACGAGGCCGAAGTACGACGAACCCGCCCGTTTGTCACGCTCATGATGCGTCTCCTGATTTTTGTATGCGAAGCATCGTAGGCGCGTCGCCATGGCAGCGCTATGTCCGCAATGGCATACCTGTTTTGCGCGCGCGGGTGTTCTTGCCCAATCCCAAGGCGGACTGATTCATGTGTTTTTCTGCTTGTTTTCATGCCGGCTTGCCGATAATTCATAGCTACTGCACCGATTGATGGTCGGCCTGCCGATACAGAAAACGGTCGCAAGCGCATACACTGTCGGTCACTTCAGCTTTTTCGCCCCTTTATTGTGACCAACGCTCCATTCTCCTCTCTGCCTCTCTTGCCCGCCTTGCAGGACAACCTGCAAAGCCTGGGCTTCGAACAGATGACTCCCATCCAGGCGCAAAGCCTACCGCTCATCCTCGAGGGCCGCGATCTGATCGCACAAGCCAAGACCGGCAGCGGCAAGACGGCTGCGTTCGGCCTGGGCGTGTTACAGAAGCTGGACGTCAATCGCCTCGCTCCGCAATCGCTGGTGCTATGTCCCACCCGTGAGTTGGCGGATCAGGTCGCACAGGAACTGCGGCGCCTGGCCCGTCAGATTCCCAACGTCAAGATCCTGACCCTGTGCGGCGGCGCCGCTGCTCGCCCTCAGGCTGAGTCGCTGGCTCGCGGCGCGCATCTGGTGGTGGGTACGCCGGGCCGCATTCAGGACCATCTGGAACGCGGTAGCCTGGACTTGTCAGGACTGACGACATTGGTGCTGGACGAAGCCGATCGCATGGTAGATATGGGGTTCTACGACGACATCGTCGCCATTGCCTCGCATTGCCCGGCCAAGCGCCAGACTTTGCTGTTTTCGGCGACTTATCCCGATAACATCCGCAAGCTCAGTGCACGTTTCCTGCGTAATCCTGCGGAGGTCAAGGTCCAAGCCCAGCACGATGCCAGCCGCATTGAGCAGTTTTTCTACGAAATCGACGAGGGTGAACGGCTGGACGCTGTCGTCACGCTGCTGGCGCATTTCCGTCCAGTGTCGACGCTGGCGTTCTGCAACACCAAGATCCGCAGTCATGATCTGGTCGAACGTTTGCAGGTCGAGGGCATCAGCGCCCAGGCGCTCAACGGCGATCTGGAACAGCGGGATCGTGACGAAATCCTGATCCAGTTCGCGAACCAGAGTTGCGCCGTGCTGGTCGCGACTGATGTCGCCGCTCGTGGCCTGGATATCCAGAATCTGGGCGCCGTGATCAATGTGGATGTGACCAAGGATACCGAGGTCCACGTACACCGCATCGGCCGCAGCGGCCGTGGCGACCAGAAGGGGCTGGCCCTGAGTCTGTGTTCGCCGAACGAAATGCGTTGGGCCAACCTGATCGAGGAATATCAGGGTTCGCCGCTGAAATGGGCCGATATCAAGTCGCTGCGCGCGAAAGCCGATCGTCCCTTGCGCGCGCCCATGATTACCCTGTGCATACAGGGTGGCAAGAAAGACAAGCTGCGCCCCGGCGATTTGCTGGGCGCACTCACTGGTGATGGTGGTCTGACGTTCGAGCAGGTCGGAAAAATCAATATCACCGAGTTCAGTTCTTACGTGGCACTGGATCGTCAGATCGCGAAGCAGGCGTTTTCACGGCTTTCCAATAGCAATATCAAGGGCCGTCGATTCCGGATGCGGTTTTTGGAAGAGTTCTGATTTTCTTGTTCGAGCCCTGAAATCGAACGGCAGCCTCCGCAATACGTTGCGCCAGCAATGTCGCGACAGGTTGCCTGCGATCCGATGGGCGTTCGACCAAGCCGATTTCTCTAAAAAAAGTCGCATCGCCTAAATCGATGGCGGCGACCCCTTTCGGTATCCTGAGCGCGTCGCTCATCGGCAGCAGCGCGACTCCCACTCCCAGGCGTACGAGTTGAGCGATGGCCTGCAGCTCGTCGAGCTCGATGGTTTCTCTGACTGTGAAACGAGCGCGCCGCAAAAATTGATCAACCAGCCGTCCGCCAAACGACCCTCGGTCGTACCGGATAAATGGTTCGGTCTGCAGTAGATCTTGCCAACTGCGATCGTGCATCTTTTGAGGCGCGAGCAAGACGAACGGCTCGGCGTAGAGTTCGCGCCATTGCAAGTCTGCCGGCAATGCAAAAGGCGGTTTGAGCATCACTGCAATGTCGATCTCTCCGGAGTCAACCTGGCCCAGCAGATTGAGTGATATGCCTGGCACCATGCGAATCCGATACCCTGGATTGATTTTCCAGAATTCGGCCAGGGCCTCAGCCAGGAACGTTTCCTGCGCAGAAGCGATCGACCCGATACGGATCAATCCCGTTTTCGGGACGTCCGTATTGCGTCCAAATTTTGAGTAGACCGACATCAGCTCTTCTGCAACAGCCAGAGCCTCACGTCCATTGCTATTGAGATTGGCAGACCTGCCCGTCCGGTCAAAAAGGGGATAACCGAGTTCCTCTTCCAACCGCTGGATTTGAGCGCTGACTGCGGACTGGGTGAGGCCGATGTGAGTGGCCGCATTGGCAAACGTGCCATACCGCACCACCGCCATGAAGGTCTGTAGTTCTCGGAGCATGATGTCGTTAAATCAAAAAGTGCGGCTGGGGCCAAAGATACATTGTTTGATTGTGAAGCATAGCGTGCCGACCGGCTTAACCCAAGGCAGCCTGCATCTTTTTGAGATCGTTTTCCAACTGGATGCGCATGACTTTCAGCATCGCCTTTGCGTTGCCGGACAACGGCGTACCGGAGCGGAACACGAGCAAGCTGGTAAAGCTGATTTCTAACGACAGACGCTTGATCGTCAGGCCGCGAGAGAGGTAGTCCAGCGCCATGATGGGATGCACCATGCCAATGCCGACACCATTGAGAGCGAACTCGCAGACTGAGTTCGAATACGGTGTTTCCAGCATCGGACGAAGATTGAGATCAACCGTTTGGAGTGCGGCCTCGAGCCGGCGCCGGCTGGCGTCCTCTGGATTGAGCGCTATGAATGGGTGTTCGACCAGATCGCGGGCGTCGATGATTTTCTTGTTTGCCAGCGGATGGCGGCTGTGCATGGCGATCACTCCAGGCGTGCGCAGGAATACCGAATGCTCCAGGCCCGCAACGGAAAGCTCATCAGCCATCAAACCGAAATCGAGCTGACCTGCTGCCACCTGACGCAGCACCTCTCGCGAGCTCATGATCTGAAACGACATTTGCAGGCCACGGTCGACCAAGCCGAACGCGGCGATGGCGCGCGGCATGAACCCCGTGCCCAGCGCCGGCAGCGAACCGATGGCCAGGCGGCCTACGCCAAAGGACTTGAGGCTGCGGATCCGGTGTTCGATCAGCTCAAAGCCAGCGAAGCAACGATCGACTTCCTCCATCAGCGCGCCCGCCTCGGGAGTGGCGACCAGCCGCCCACGCACCCGGTCGAATAGGCGCAGGCCGGAGGATTCCTCGAGTTTGCGAATCGACTGGCTGATGGCTGGCTGCGATATTCCGAGCAGATTGGCGGCCTTGCTGGTCGTGCCAGCTTGCATAACGGCGCGGAAAACCTGGATTTCACGCATGTCCATGTATAAGTCCTGCTTATTGACTAAGTTATTTCAATTGTTGAACGAATTGCCTGGGCAAATCAAACTGCGCCTCATCGAAACACTCTCTTAAGCGCAGCGCATAGACCAAATGAACTCTGTCAGCCCTTCTAATACCGAATTCGCCAGTTTGTCCCCGGCCGTCCAACGCGCCTCCACGGTGGTATTCGACTCATTGGCCGATTTTGTCAACCGCAAGCAACGCCAACCCGACGGTTACAGTTACGGGATCACGGGCACACCTACCGCGCGGTTGCTGGAACAGCGCATCGCAGCACTCGAAGGCGCCCGGCACTGTGTGATCACCCCCTCTGGCGCCTCAGCACTGATGACGGTCGTGATGGGATTCGTGCGCGGCGGTGATCATTTACTGGTCTCGGCCGCCTGCTATGGCGCGCTCAAGACTTTTGCCGAAAAGTGGCTGGCATATATGGGGGTGGACGTCGAAATCTATCGACCCTCGATGGGGGCGGAGATCGAGGCACTGATTCGCCCTACAACCCGGATGATCTGCTTGGAAGCCCCGGGAACTGTCACGATGGAGATGGCCGACATTCCGGCCATCGCAGAGGTGGCGCGCCGCCATAACGTGTTGACGATGATGGACAACACGTGGGCCAGTCCGCTGGGCTTCCAGCCGCTTGCTCATGGCATCGATTTCAGCGTGGAGGCCGCTACCAAGTTCTTCAGCGGGCACTCTGACGTATTGATGGGAAGCATCAGCATGAATAACGCGGAGCACTATGCGGTGCTGCGTGAAACGCAGAGCATCCTGGGTCAACAGGTCAGTCCGGATGATTGTTTCCTGGTGCTCCGTGGACTGGAAACGCTGGCTTTGCGGGTACAGGCGCAGAGTGCCGCGACCCTGGACATCGCGCAGTGGTTACAGGCACAGCCGCAAGTGGAGCGTTTGCTGTATCCGCCGCTGGAAAGCGATGCGGGACACACACTCTGGAAGCGCGATTTTCGCACTAATGGCTGCCTGCTTTCGGTGATCCTGAAAGCGGGGCCGGAATCGGCCTTCAGTGGCTTCTTCGATACGCTGCAGCACTTTTCCATCGGCGCCAGTTGGGGGGGAGTGCATAGTCTGGCGGCCTATTATCCGGCATCGTTACAAGCCAACCGGGTTCATCCGGCAACAGACCAACCCGTGGTGCGCCTATCCATCGGCCTGGAAGACGTCCAGATGCTGAAAGATGACTTGCGCAATGCTCTGGCTACCTATGAGAGCCAGACGCGCTGAATCCCGTTTTCAGGGCCAATAGCCGTTACGAGTTTCATGGCCCGCCTACACCTATACATTGCAAGGGGAATTGCTATGCATCGCATTCGTACGCTTCAGGGCGCGTTTGTCCTGTTCGCTGCAGCCGTATTGCCCAACGTGTCTCACTCGCAGAAGGCTGCTCCCGCCGAGCCGGCTTCGCCGGTTATCCCGGCCACGAGCAACAGCCCGACGGTGGATCAGATCCGCGCACGCGGTTACGTCATCTGCGGTTCGGGTCACGGCACCACGGGATTTTCGGCACCCGACAAGGACGGCAATTGGAAAGGCCTGGACGCGGAAACTTGCCGTGCCATCGCGATTGCAGTCCTGGGCGATGGTAGCAAGGTACGGTTCGTACCGTTGACGGGCCAGCAGCGTCTGACGGCACTGCAGACCGGTCAGATAGATGTGCTGCCGCGCACCACCTCGTGGACACTGCGGCGCGATGCCAACGGCATCAATTTCACGTATCCCAACTACTACGAATATGACGCCTTCATGGTTCGCAAAGACCTGGGCATTACGCAAACCAAAGACATGCAGGGCGCTACGATCTGCGTACAGACAGGTTCGACCAACGAGGTGACGGTCGCCGACCTATCCCGTAAATTCAACTTGGGCTTGAAGACGGTGCTGTTCGACAATGTCGCCGCATCGCGCCAGGCGTTTTTTACCGGACGCTGCGACGGTCTGATCACCGATGCGTCGGCTCTGGCTGCAGTGCGCGCCACGCAAGCTCAGAATCCAGATGACTACATTATTTTTCCTGCTAGCGGCAACAGCGAAGCCCTGACGCCGTCGGTGCGGCATGGCGACGACCGATGGTTCGATATCGTCAAGTTCGTCGTGCAGGCGCCCATCGCGGCAGAAGACATGGGTATTACTCAGGCCAACGTGGACACCATGCTGAAATCCGATGATCCGCGTATCGCACGTTTCCTGGGCGTGGAGCCAGGCAATGGCAAGGCGCTGGGCCTGGACGAACGCTGGGCGTACAACATCGTCAAACAATTGGGCAACTATGGTGAGATGTTCGAGCGCAACGTCGGAAAGAACAGCCCGATGAAGCTCGATCGCGGCCTGAACCGGCTCTATCGCGATGGCGGACTGATGTACCCCTACGTTTTCAATTGAGCATTACGCCGAGCGAGACGACGCATGTTCAAGCGACTTTGGTACAACGCGCGGGCGCGTTCCGTAATGATGCAGGTGCTCATCGCCAGCATCTTTTTTGGAACGCTGGCCTGGTTGGTGTTGAATGCCCACTACAACCTGACGCAACGCGGGATCGCGACCGGCTTCGGCTACCTTTCCGATGCCGCGCGATTCCCCATCTCGGAAAGCCTGCTGGCTTATCGACCGACCGACAGCTATGCGAGAGCGTTTGCGGTCGGGCTCGTGAACACCGTGTACATCTCGGTTCTCGTGATCGTGGCATCGACCGTCTTGGGATTTCTGCTCGCCCTCGCGCGTCGCAGTCGTCATCCATTGGTGAATGGTATTGCGACGTTCTATCTGGAAATCACACGCAATACCCCGCTAGTAGTGCAGTTGTTGTTCTGGTATAGCCTCGTCACGATCAATCTGCCTTCTCCGCGGCAGGCGCTGAATCCGCTGCCGGGAGTATTTCTGTCGATTCGGGGGCTGTTCTTTCCCAGCGTACAGATCGAGGGTTATTGGCTTGCCGTGGTATGGGTGATACTGGCGGCGTTGTTGGGTTGGTTGGGGTTGCGCCCCTTGCGTCGGCGTCGACCGGCGCTGCCATTGGGCCGCGTGTTTTTTATTGGGACGCTGCTAGCCTGCATACTGGCGTGGCAGTGGGGTGGCGTGACGCTCACGAGCCACTCGCCGCAGCTGCGTGGGCTCAACTTCGTCGGCGGCACAGCGCTGACTCCAGAATTCACCGCGCTATTGATCGGCCTGACCTTGTATTCGGCCGCCTTTTCCGGCGAGATCATTCGCGGTGGTATCGATGCTGTCGCACCAGGGCAATGGGAGGCTGCTCAATCCCTGGGACTACGGCCTTGGACTACATTGCGATGCGTCGTCGTTCCACAGTCCTTGCGCGTGATTGTGCCTCCCATGACAAGCCAATACTTGTCCATTGTGAAGAACACCACTCTGGCCTTGGCGGTAGGGTATCCGGACCTCTCGTTTGTGATTACCACCACCATCAATCAGACGGGGCAGGCTATCGAAGGCTTGGCGATTCTGATGGGGGTATATCTGTGCATCAGCTTGAGCGTTTCGCTGTCTATGAATCTCTACAACCGCCGTATTCTGCGGACTGAGCAAAGATGACTACGATCTCCATATCCCCGGATGTCCCTGCACGATCTGCCCCAATTGATCGGCGGGATAGCGCCATGCATCGCTTGTTCGGTACGGCGATCAGCAGTGTCGCGACTATCGTCGCATTAGGGTTGGGTCTATACGCGCTGAGTCGATTTGCAGACTGGTCTCTGATCAATGCAGTATGGCCGGGAGAGTCCGGTGCGATGTGCCGCCAAGCCACCGGGGCGTGTTGGGCGTTCTTGGGTGAGAAACTGAACCAGATATTGTTTGGAATCTATCCTCCGGCTCAACAATGGCGCCCGGCGTTCGTGTGTGCTTTCATTCTGTTCATGGTCGTCCTGTCGCTGAATCCTCGGCAATGGCGGTTGCGTACCGTGGTGCTTTGGCTGGTCGGCATGGCCGGATCACTCGCGCTGATGCAGGGCGGGTGGTTTGGACTGGAGCGTGTGCCTACTGCCTCGTGGGGTGGACTGCCTGTCACGCTGCTATTGGCGGTCTGTGCGTTGGGAATAGGCATGCCCCTCGGTATCCTGCTGGCGTTGGCACGGCGGGGCTCATTGCCAGTGGCGCGTTTCATTGCGACGTGCGTGATTGAATTGATCCGTGGTTTGCCGCTGATCAGCCTGCTGTTCATGGCCTCGATTGTGTTGCCCATCATGTTGCCGGCAGGGATGACCATAGACAGCCTCTTGCGGGCGGGGATTGCCCTGACGATTTTCTCGGCAGCCTACTTGGCCGAGGTGATCCGCGGTGGCCTGCAATCGTTGCCGGCAGGACAACTGGAGGCCTCGAGAGCGCTCGGTCTGTCATGGTGGCAGATGACACGATTGGTAGTGCTGCCGCAGGCCATGCGAAAAGTTATCGCGCCCTTGACCAACACCGCCATTGTGATGATCAAGAACACCAGCCTGGTATTGATTGTGGGTCTGTTCGATTTGCTGAGCTCCGGGCGTGCGGCGTTGACTGATCCCGCTTGGCCGACTCCGTATGTAGAGACTTATTTCTTTATCGCTGCTATCTATTTTTGCATCTGCTTCGGTCTTTCGCGTTATTCAATGTGGCTGGAGCGGCGCTTCAAAAAAGGGGAACTTCGTTGAATAGGCAACATAGTGGCGCGGCCGTACCTTTGGCCGTGAACATCGCCGGGATGAGCAAGTGGTATGGCGAATTCCAGGTCTTGCGTGACATCGATCTGCAGGTCGCGTCCGGTGAACGACTGGTGATCTGCGGACCATCAGGTTCCGGAAAATCCACCATGATCCGTTGCATCAATCGGCTGGAGCGCCATCACGAGGGCAGCATCATCGTCAACGGGGTGGAGCTGGCTGACGATCTGCGGGCCATTGACGAAGTACGTGCCGATGCGGGGATGGTGTTTCAACACTTCAATCTCTTTCCGCATCTCACCGTACTGGAAAACTGCATTCTTGCGCCTATGCACGTTAAACGTATGCCGCGGGACCAGGCCACCGATCTGGCAATGCAGTATCTCGCGCGCGTACGCATTCCCGATCAAGCCAGCAAGTTTCCTGCGCAATTGTCTGGCGGGCAACAACAACGCGTCGCCATCGCCCGTTCGTTGTGCATGCAGCCGCGCATCATGCTGTTCGATGAGCCAACCTCCGCACTCGACCCCGAGATGGTCAAAGAAGTGCTGGACACGATGACTTCCCTGGCCGAGGACGGCATGACCATGCTATGCGTCACCCACGAAATGGGCTTTGCACGCAGCGTTGCCGATCGTGTCGTGTTCATGGACGGCGGACGTATTCTGGAGTCAGCGGATCCGGGCTCCTTTTTTGACCATCCTCAACACGAGCGAACTCGCGCGTTTCTTGAGCGGATATTGCATTGAGCGTTGCTCGTATAGGGCCGTTCGATATGGCGGGAGCGGGGGACGGCCGCGCAGTGTTGCGTTGATCTTACGATGCGCGATTTCATGGCGCACACTGATCCATTTTCGATTAATGTTGGCCAGTCCATACTATGCTGCGCCAATCATGACTGAAATCCCCACGAACGGCCCCAATCCTTGGGCTGTCTTTCTGATTTTTCTGCGATTGGGCTTGACCTCATTCGGCGGGCCGATCGCACACTTGGGCTACTTTCGTGACGAATTCGTGACACGCCGGCAATGGCTGACCGAGCGCAGTTATGCGGATTTGGTCGCGTTATGTCAGTTTTTGCCGGGGCCCGCCAG
Organism: Bordetella muralis; assembly: GCF_054781015.1. Classification (NCBI taxonomy): domain Bacteria; kingdom Pseudomonadati; phylum Pseudomonadota; class Betaproteobacteria; order Burkholderiales; family Alcaligenaceae; genus Bordetella; species Bordetella muralis. The sequence continues at coordinate 319,696 of NZ_BAAGVF010000002.1, forward strand.
TAGCCAGGTAGGACTGGCGATCGGCCTGTCTCGCGCGGGATATACGGGTGCCCTGGCCGCCTGGGCGGGTTTTACGCTGCCATCGGCGATCGTCTTGATTCTGTTTGCGCTGGGTATATCCAGCTACGGAGACGTGGTGCCATCTGGGGTGCTGCACGGTTTGAAGGTTGTTGCGGTGGCCGTCGTGGCGCAGGCCGTATGGGGCATGGCTCGTAATTTATGCCCCGACGCGCCACGCGTCACCCTCATGGCTGCAGCCAGTTGTTTCGTGCTGCTGGTTCCATCGATTTGGGGCCAAGTAGGAGTCATCGCCATGGCCGCCGCCATCGGTCTGTTGTGGTTCAAGCCGCAACAGGCGTCGTCGGACGACCGGTTCCCCGTTCCGATCAAACGCGGGGTCGGCGTGCTGTGGCTGACCGCGTTCTTTGCCTTGCTGATTGCGTTGCCGATGGCAGCGACTGTCTTCCCGAACCAGGCTCTGGCAATGGTTGACGCGTTCTATCGTGCGGGGGCGCTCGTTTTTGGTGGTGGGCATGTCGTCCTGCCGTTGTTGCAAGCCGAGGTGGTGCCTACCGGATGGGTCAGCAATGAGTCTTTTCTCGCGGGCTATGGTGCTGCGCAGGCGGTTCCCGGTCCATTGTTTACCTTTGCCGCGTTTCTGGGCGCGTCGATGAACGCGGCGCCCTCGAGTTGGCTCGGGGCTGGGATTTGCTTGCTCGCTATCTTTGCGCCCGCCTTTTTGCTGGTGGCAGGCGCATTGCCATTCTGGGAAAGCTTGCGCCGCAACGCACGTATGCAAACTGCTTTGTCCGGCATCAACGCGGGCGTGGTAGGTTTGCTGCTGGCTGCGCTTTATCAACCGGTATGGACGAGCGCCATTCACGCGCCACAGGACTTTGCCCTAGCATTGGTGGCATTGATTGCCTTAATGTTCTGGAAGCTGCCCCCATGGCTCGTCGTCCTGGGCAGTGCGCTGGGTGGTTGGTTGTTGAGTATCGTTCTATAGAGGCATAAAGCCAAAGAGGGACTCACCATGTTTTCACACGTATTCATCGGCGTTACCGATTTCGAGCGGGCAATGCGTTTCTATGATCGCCTGTTTTCCGTCTTGGATATCAAGCGACGGTTTTATGATCCTGAGGTGCCTCGGGTTGGTTGGAATCCTGCCTCAGGAGGGCGCCCATACTTCGTGATCAGCAAACCATTCAACGGTCCGCACGATGTCGGTAATGGCCAGATGACAGCCTTTCTGGCATCTTCTCGTGAACAGGTTCGTCAGGCATATACCATCGCGCTAGCTGAGGGCGGTACGGACGAAGGCGAGCCAGGTTTGAGACCGCAGTATCACCCCGACTATTTCGGCGCCTATTTCCGCGATCCTGATGGCAACAAGCTCTGCGTGGTGTGCCATCAGCCCGAGTAAGACCCTGAGGCGGCAAAGGCGGGGACACTATTCCTGCAGGTAATTCGGCTCGCTGTCCCAGCGCACGGCGACACGTTACCGTATTGCCAAATTCCGGTTTCTTTTCATTAGGCAGAACGTGTTTCGTAATACGCGACAACGTTGTATTAAATGAAACGTCATCCCACAATACGCCAGCCTGCAAGACGTCAGTCGGCAGCGCACATAACTATCCTGGGAGACATAATTGAAAAGATCCATTGGCGCCTTCGCCCTGGCCGTCTTGGCCATCCCCACCTTTGCCGCAGCAGCCTATCCCGACCAGCCTATTACCTTGGTAGTGCCATACGCGCCGGGAGGAACGGCTGACGCATTGGCTCGCGTCATCGCGTTGAATCTGGGTAAAAAGCTGAATCAGAGCGTGATCGTCGAGAACAAATCCGGTGCGAGCGGGATGATAGGCGAGGCCTATGTCGCGCGGGCAAAGGCGGACGGCTACACCGTGCTCTACGATGCAACGCCGTTGTCGATCAATCCGGCCTTGCACAAAATGAATTTCGACCCCGCAGCCGATCTGATGCCGCTGACGATGGTATCGGTCACGCCCAATATCCTGGTAGTGCCCAAGTCGTCTGCATTGAACAACTTGAAAGATGTGGTGGAAACCGCAAAAGCAAAACCTGGGCAATTGACCTTCGCTTCAGGCGGCACGGGAACGGTGCAGTTCATGGCGGGCGAGTTGTTCCGGCAGGGCCGCGATTTGAACATGCTGCACGTGCCTTATAAGAGCGGTGGTCCAGCCATCATGGCCACGGTCGGCGGACAGGTGGATATGATGTTCACGAACATTTCTTCGTCACTGCCGCTGTTTCAGAGCGGGCAGGTCAAAGTCCTAGCCATCACTTCTCCCAAACGCAGCGCGCTGTTGCCGGACGTTCCGACCGTTGCCGAGTCGGGATTGACAGACTATCAGGTCTACGAGTGGAACGGCATGTTTGTACCGAAGGGCACGCCCGCGGACATCGTCGACAAACTGCAGACAACGATTCGCGACGTGTTGAAGGAGCCCAGCGTCAAAGAGAAATTCGACTCTCTGGGCGCGGATATCGTGGCCGCCGGTCCAGAGGACTTCAAGCAATTCCTCGACAAGGAGTTTGCCAAATGGGCAGGTGTTGTGAGCAAATCCAATCTCACAAAGCAATGACATCCACATTGGCTCGCGATGAACATGTCTCGTCCTGACATAGCGGTTCCTCACTCCCTAGGTGTGAATCTGCCAACGCACGTGCTGCCAGCGGGGGCGTGCGACAGTCACATGCACATTTTCGATCCACGATTTTCACCGTCACCGCATTGGACACGGACCCCTCCGGTGGCCGAGGTGAGTGCATATCGGAAATTGCAGCAGAGGCTGGGCACGTCGCGCACGGTTGTCGTCACGCCGTCGACGTATGGCACCGACAATGCCTGCACAGTAGATGCGCTGTCGCAGCTGGGTGACAGCGCCCGTGGCGTTGCGGTGGTCGATGCCAACGTATCACCCGAGGCGCTCGATCAACTGACTGCGAGTGGTGTTTGTGGTCTAAGAGTCAACTTTGTGACCCCACAGTCGTGGGGGGAAACGACAGTTGATATGCTGACCACACTGGCACGCAAAATCGCGAGACTCGGATGGCACATACAGATCTTTGTGCATCCCGAGCAACTCATTGCGTTGGCGCCAGTCTTGTCCAGCCTGCCTGTGCCATTAGTGATCGACCATATGGCGAGAATTTCGCCCGCAGAGGCCGACCATGGGAAGGCTTATTCGATCCTGCGCCGCTTGCTGGACGAGGGAAATACCTGGGTCAAGCTATCAGGCGCGTATATGCGATCGGCTGTGGGCGAACCGGATTATGCGGACACCGTGCCTTTGGGGCGCGCGCTAGTCAAGGCCGCTCCAGAACGACTGGTCTGGGGTAGCGATTGGCCGCACACCACTCAACCATTGAATAGCGTCAATGACGCGAGTCTCGTTGCCGTGCTGTGGCAGTGGTGCGAAACGGAAGCGGCCTTGCATCGCGTCCTGGTTGATAATCCCAGCTCGCTCTACGGGTTTGCGTCTTGACTGCCACATCAAAGCCGGCGCATCGTTTGATGCGCCGGCTTTGATTATTTCTTGCTGTTAGTCGTAACGGCGAGACGCCCCCTTCGATACAAACAGCGACGGTCTCGGCCGTTTTTCTCTGGGAATTCAAGCTCGCGGCGTGAATTTCTCGGGCATGTGGAAGTTGAAACTGTTGGAGACCTGAAACGGAGGGCGGACTCGTTCTCTGCCTGTGACGGCGAAACTGATCATTTTTGCTTGTTCGCTTCGGTTGATGTCTTTTCCTCGTTTCACGGTTTCATCATCGTGCAGCGTCCACGAGTCCTGCTCGCGTCGGCTATACATATAGTAGTGGCCTGCGGTGTCAGATTCGCCGACAGCGCCTCCCGCATGAATGATGATGTCCCTGGGCTCCAAGGTGAGCGTCCATTCGATACCTGTTTTTTGGTCGATGACGGGGATGCGTACCGGTTTCGTGAAGTCTGCATTCAGGATGAGACGTGTCAGTTCTTCGCTGTTATAGTCCATCGCATTGATATGCAGGTTGAATCGGTCTACTTTTTGGACGTCTGAAGCAGTCCATTGCTGAATACGAGTGACTGTCGTGTTTCCTCTGTCGTCGTCATTCCACCTGACGCTAACATCGTCGTCCCTTGTGGTGAGCGTGTTCACGATTTGCTGCAAGCTGAAGTTCGCTTGCTCGCGGCTCGACAGGTTAGCGTGCTGGCAATACGCTGCATCGGCGATTTTGGGATCGCGTTTTTCTTGACCGTTGACGTACGTCTCTTGTATCTGCAAGACGTTGGTATTGAGATTTTCGAGATCACAGCAATCGGAAAGTTTCATCAAGAATTCTTGCGTATCATTCTGATCGCCTATGACCGTGAACCCGGAACCATGCGGCCCGGCACGAAAATTTTCCTGCTCCTGCAAGCTGTTAAAGAAATCGTGTAGTTCTCGATGCAAGGGTTTTTCGCTCTCGTGGGTGGCCTTGATCAAATCGACGAATTTTTTTGCGCAATCCTGTTTGTTTGAGTCAGAGGCATTTTGCTGGATATGTTCCAGGTGTGCGACGAGCCGATTTTCACCAATAGAATTGATCAAGAATTTCAATGCCGTATTGGCATAGCAAGTATTTCCCAGATTACGGAACCCGCAAAGGCTCGGTCCTGTCTCGGCGCTCTCAATGAGGCGTTCAATTGTGCGGCTTTGCAACGGGGTTGCACCCGTCAGGTCCAGATTGCGAATCGCGCTTTCTGCGTTCGTCGGGCCGTAGCGTTCCGATAGCGACTGAATGAATACTCGCAAAACCTGAGCATTTTTTATCTCGAGTTCCCGAGCGAACTTCGCGACGGGCTCCCAGTGTTTCAGAACAGGGACGTAGCTCAATGCATAAAGAATTCTGTCGTTCAGGGTGAGCTGTGCTGCTCGCAGAGCGGGGTCTCCGTCAACTTCGCAAATTTCCATGTGGTGACCCGCGTCGGCGAAGGCGCGGAAACTGTCTGGCGAGAGGAACTGGTTGTGGTACGTGGTGGGGGTCATGATATTTTGCATGTCGGAGTTAATGCCCGAGCCACTTGTGGGCGCGGTGATGTGCGAACCTCGTTCTCCCACCTTGGTAACGCTGTGCTGCTTACAGTTCCATAACTCCTTGACGTCACGCTATTTTTTCTTGAGCCAGGCTATTGACACAAGCAGGGCGTTTAATAGCGATGTCGTCTGACATTCCCAAGGTTGATAAAAAATTGCTGTGAGTTTTTCTGGTCTCGAAGCCGTTCATTGCGGCGCGTGCGATAGGCGCATCAACGCAAATACGTCGTCTCGATCGCGCGCATCGCGTTATCACCCTGCAGCTCGATGATGTCCTTCACGCTGGGCAATTGACCGTCCACAGTTTTGATTCCCCCGTCACGGCGAATCTGTGCGAAGACTTGCCGCATCGCGCCTACTGCTGCCCGGATGGCATGATTGCCATAGATCACCACGCCGACTTTGCCTAGCGCAGCGATGTCCGACTCGGTGAGTTGCGGATAGGCGGTTGGCACCAATACCAACGGCACGCGGCCTGGCCAGGCGCGCACGAACGCCAGGATCTCGTCGGGTGTTTTCTGTTTGGAATGAATCAGGATCGCGTCGGCGCCTGCCTCTGTGTAGGCGATGCCGCGCCGGATGGCCTCGTCCTGTCCCTGGCCTGCAATCAGCGCCTCTACGCGGGCAATCACCACAAAGTCCTTGTCGCGGCGTGCGTCGGTGGCTGCCGCGATTTTGCCTTGAAACTCTTCGATGCGTACCAGTTCCTGGCGGCCCTCTGTGCGCAGACTGGTGTCCTTGGGAAAAGTTTTGTCTTCGATCACGATGGCCGATGCGCCGGCCGCCTCGTACTGTGGCACGACATAGTGCACATTTACCGCGTTGCCAAATCCCGTATCGATATCGGCAATCAGTGGCACCGACACAGTGGAGGCGATCGCGCGCATCATCTCCAGGTGTGTGCCCATCGACAAAATGCTGGCGTCGGGCACGGCATAACTGGCCGATAGCTCAAAGCCGCTGCCCCAGACGCCATCAAAGCCGGCCTCTTGCGCCAATTTCGCTGCCAGCGGATTGTGGGCTGCCATCGCCGTGAATAGCTTGCCACTTTCCAACGCGGCACGCAGCGCCTGATTCTTGTTCACGAGCGATCTCCTTGAACGAACAGCGGAACAGTATTGGGATGAATATCGACTGATAGTGCCGAATATAAACGAACCCCCAGCGGTTGGAGGGAATCCAACCGCTGGGGGTTCGCTAGCTGTCTGCTCAGTTTCGAGGTAACCGCGTTGATGCTATCTCGACTTATTCAGTCACGATGCCGCTTCCAATGCTTGTTGCCACGATGTTTGTCATGACCTCGATAATTCGCACGTCGATAGGAATCCCGGTGACCACGATCCCGGTCCCAATGGTGGTGGCGACGGCCGCCGCGGTCATCGTCTGTGATGACGTGTCCCAGCAAGCCTCCGGCAGCAGCGCCGCCCAGGGTGTACAACGGGTCGCCCTCTGACAGCAATGCGCCGGCAACGCCACCCAGACCTGCGCCGATGATGGTGTTGCGGGTTTGATCGTCGGCCAGCGCGGTCGTGCTGATGCCCAATGCCAGTATGCTGGCGAGCATGGCTTGAATCAATCGTTTGGTCATAGTCATATCTTGTTCTCCTATGTTGGCCGCCCTGCGATGCAGCCAGCATGTCGTATCGAGTTAACGGTAAGTCACTCGCGTAGAACTGAAGTTAGCACCGCAACCCTGTATCAGTCGCACAGGCCGGGCTACGGTGTGTATAAGCTGTTTCAGTCGCTTTCTCGGCGAAAAAAGGTGGCAGGGCCGCTTGCCGGTAATAGAATCGCTAAATCCCCACCGGCATAGGAGCCACCCCCTTATGCGTCGACATCTCGTGTTTTTAGCCTTTCCCCTGATGGCCTTTCACAGTATTGCGTCCGCGCAATCCGATCCCTGCGCTGATGCGGCCACTCAAGCGGATATCAATGAATGCGTAGGAAAATCTTACAAAAAGGCCGACGCTGAGCTGAACGCTGCCTATAAGCAGGCGGCTGCGCGTGTGAAGGGCGATGATGACCAGCACAAGAAGCTGGTCGCCGCCCAGCGAGAGTGGATCAAGTTTCGCGATGCCGAGTGCGATTTCGTCACTGCTGATGCAGGTGGAGGCTCCGCTTATTCAATGGCTTTGTCGGCTTGCCTAACCACATTGACGCAAGATCGTACAAAACAACTAAAAGGGTATTTAGCGTGTCCGGAAGGCGACGTTTCATGTCCCATTACCAAACCGTAATCTAAAAAAATTACGCGGTTTGCTTTGGGTCGTCGGCTGCCGATTTTGCGTGCAGTTGAAGGCCTCTATCACTCTGTACGAGCGCAGATATCGCGTCTGCGGCAAGCACAAAAAACGCTGTCGTAAAACTCGAAAAAATACGGCGAAATTTACTCTCTTAACCCTTCATTAGAAGGGTTTTTTACTTACGTAGTCCTGAATCAAATAAGCAGCCCTAACAGGGCTGTGGACTTCGTATATGCTTCGCGCTTTGGTTTGTAAAATCAATAGCTTCTTATTCTCATTCTGCTCTTGGACGGTTGTTAATGTTAGTGCCATTTCTGATCATGCTTCGGGAAGGGATCGAGGCCGCGCTGATAGTTGGCATTGTTGCCAGCTACCTTAAACGCAGCGGCTCGTCGTCGATGATGCCCGGTGTCGTGATCGGCGTGCTGTTGGCGGTTGCCCTTTCTTTTTTTGTCGGCGCGGGGCTGCAAGTTGCGATGGCCGAGTTCCCTCAGAAAGAGCAGGAGTTCTTCGAAGGCGTGGTTGGTTTGATCGCGGTGGTGATGCTCACGTCCATGGTGTTCTGGATGCGCAAAGCGGGCCCTTCGGTGCAGGGTGATTTGCAGGAGTCTGTGCGATCAGCCCTGGCTGGTGGCAAACGCCGCGAGTGGGCGTTGATTGGCGTGGTGTTTCTGGCTGTGGCTCGCGAGGGGCTGGAGTCAGTGTTCTTTCTCCTGGCGATCTTTCAGCAGAGCAGCGGTTGGCACGCGCCTTTAGGGGCGGTGTTGGGATTGCTCTGCGCAGTAGTGATCGGCTATGGCATCTACAGCGGCGGCTTGCGTCTGAACTTGCGCCGGTTTTTCCGCATTACGGGTGTGTTCATTCTGCTGGTGTCCGCAGGGCTGTTGGCCGGCGTGCTGCGCAAATTCCACGAGGCAGGCGTGTGGAATCATTTCCAGAACGTCGTGTTTGACATCGATCATGTCCTGCCGATGGATAGTCCCGTCGGCGCAGTGCTCTCGGGCATGTTCGGCTATCAATCGGCGCCGGTGACAGGCGAGGTCGTTGTGTATCTCGTTTTCCTGGCGGTGAGTCTTTATCTCTTTCTGCGGCCTAGACCTCAAGTCTTTTCTCAGCCTAAAACTTCTTCTTGATTCCGGGCTAGCACCTTATCCACGATGTCATCTTCACCACAAAAAAAACGCTCCCCTCTGATATGGGTCGCCGTTCTGGCGTCCGCTGTGTTGGCCGTAGCCGGCCTGGCCACGTTCTGGTGGGCCTCGACGGCAAAACGCCCGGCGACGCAGGCTGACGCCAACGCTGTCAAAGTCACCATACGTGATGACGTTTGCGAACCGAACGATATTACGGTGCCGGCCGGCAGGACCACGTTCGTGATCACGAATGCTTCCAAGCGGATCCTGGAATGGGAAATCCTGGACGGCGTCATGGTGGTCGAGGAGCGCGAAAACATTGCGCCCGGTTTCTCGCAAACGATGAAGGTCAAGCTGCAGCCGGGTAAATTCGAGATCACCTGCGGTCTGCTGAGCAATCCACGTGGCACACTGACGGTGACGCCGTCGGCCGCTTCTGATGCCGAAGCTGCGAAGCCGTCTTTGGTGGCCTATATCGGCCCGCTGGCAGAATACCGGGTGACACTGTTGACGCAGGCCGCTGCCTTGCAAAAAGCGCTGAAAACGCTGGACGCAGCCGTCAAGGCTGGCAATCTGGACCAAGCTCGACAAGCATACTTGCAGGCTCATCAAGCCTATGCACGGCTGGAGCCTATGTCGGATCTATTTTCCGATCTGGACGCACGTTTGAACGTACGTCCGGAATATCTGGAAAAGCGCGAGGACGATAGTGCTTTTGTGGGGTTGTTCCGTTTGGAGCGTGAGCTGTATCGCGCAAACAAACTCGATCAAGCACAACCCATCGTGGATGGCTTGATCGCAGATGGCGATACGTTGCGTGAACGTGTGCGCGCCCTGAATATCGAGCCGCCGCGCCTGGCGATCGGGGCATCGCGTTTGATGCAGCGTTCGGCCGATCGATTTGCCAACGATGCGCAATCGTTGCCGGTGGAGGTTGCCGCCAATTATCTGCAAGGCAGCATCGCGGGCGCCAAGGGGATCGCACAGCTGCTTGCCCCGCTGTTGACCAAGGCGGATCCGGCGTTGCAAGAGCAAGTCGATAGCGCATTTGCTGCTGTCGAGTCGCAGCTGAGCGCTTATCAGCAAAAGCAGGATGACAGTACCAGAGAGGCATTGATCCAGGCGCTGAGGCACGCTGCCGCGACGCTGGAGCAGATCAACGCCAAGCTCGGGCTGGACTAACTTTATTTGTACAGGTTTTATCATGTCAGGCAGTCATTCAGATTCCCGTGAGCCGTCGGGCTCGCTATCGCGCCGTCATTGGCTAAAGGGCGCAGCGTCCCTGGCAGGCCTTGGCGCATTGCCCGTCCATGCGCAAAAGCCGCCCGCCGACAGTCAGGTGACCGATGCGCCGCACAGCCTGCGCACCGATGAGCGCGTCAGTTGCTGGGGCGAACATCAGGCGGGCATCGTGACGCCGAGACCCTCGGCCGGGATGGTGGCGTCCTTTGATGTCATTGCCACGGATCGCAAGGAACTAGAACGCCTGTTGCGTGGGCTGTCTGAACGCATTGTGTTTTTGACGCAGGGCGGTGATGTGCCCAGATTGGATCCTCGCTTGCCGCCCGCGGACTCCGGCATCATGGGGCCGCGCGTGCAGCCGGACGGTTTGACGATTACGGTGTCTGTCGGCAGTTCGTTGTTTGATGATCGCTTTGGTTTGCAGGATCGCAAGCCGCGGCATCTGCAACGCATGAGCGCGCATCCGAATGATGCGCTGGATGCCGCGTTGTGCCATGGCGATCTGTCGATTCAGTTCTGCTCGAATACGCCCGATACCAATATTCATGCGCTGCGAGACATCATCAAGCAGTTTCCCGACTTGTTGATTCTGCTCTGGAAACAGGAAGGCACCGTGCCGCCCGTACCGGAAAAGCCCGGCGTTCCGGCGGAAAGCGCTCGGAATTTTCTGGGTTTTCGCGATGGATCGGCCAACCCCAATGCCAATGACAGTACGGCAATGAGCCAGATTGTGTGGGTGGGGCCGGATGACGAGGGCGAACCGGCTTGGGCTCATGGTGGCAGTTATCAGGCGGTACGGATTATTCGGAACTTCGTCGAGCGTTGGGATCGCACGCCGCTACAGGAACAAGAGGCCATCTTTGGCCGTCAGCGCGACAGCGGTGCGCCATTGGATGGCGGAAAGACAGAGCACGACGTACCGGATTTCACCAAGGATCCGGAAGGCAAGAAAACGCCGCTGGATTCACATATCCGCTTGGCCAATCCGCGTACTAAAGGGTCTGAAAAAAATTTGATTCTGCGCCGTCCCTTTAATTACTCAAATGGCGTGACCAAGTCGGGCCAGCTCGAGATGGGGCTGCTTTTCATCTGTTATCAGTCCAACCTGGAAAAAGGCTTTATCACCGTTCAGAAGCGACTGGACGGTGAGCCGCTAGAGGAATACATCAAGCCGATCGGCGGTGGGTTTTTCTACACGCTTCCAGGGATGCGCGACAAGCAGGATTGGCTCGGACGCACGCTTCTGAGCGCTACCTAGCAAGTCGTTGGCCATTGTTTACATCACACAAGGAGATCTCATGCCGTTTTCCCGCAACCGTCTGCTCGCCGCAGCGATTTTTGCCGGCGCGATGACGATGCAAGCCCATGCTGCCGTGGCGCCGCTGGAATTGGTCGGGCCGGTGGCCGAGTACAAGCTTTACGTGAACGAAAACATCGACAAGTTTGTCGAGGACGTTCGCAAGTTCACTGACGCCGTCAAAGCCGGCAAGATCGATGAGGCCCGTGCGCTATTTGCGCCGACCCGGATGAGCTACGAGCGTATCGAGCCGGTGGCAGAACTGTTCAGCGATCTGGACGCGTCGATCGACTCACGTGCCGATGATCATGAAAAAGCCGAGAAGGATCCCGGTTTCATTGGTTTTCACCGCATCGAGTATGCGCTGTGGGAAGAAAAGAGCACCAGCAAAGTCGGTGACGTGGCGGACAAGTTGATGGCGGATGTGCTGGAACTGCAAAAGCGCTTGTCGCAGTTGACCTTCCCGCCGGAGAAAGTCGTAGGCGGTGCCGCCGTACTGATGGAAGAAGTCGCCGCGACCAAGATCTCGGGCGAAGAAGACCGCTACAGTCACACTGACCTGTGGGACTTCCAGGCCAACTTCGAAGGCTCGTATCACATCTTTGAATTGCTGCGCCCCTTGGTAGAGCGCGAAGACAAAGCTTTTGTCGAGAAGACCGACGGCAATTTCAAGAGCGTGTTCGATACGCTGGCCAAGTACAAAACGGCCGAGGGCGGTTTCCAGTCGTATGAGAAGCTGACCGACCGCGACCGCAAGGTTCTGGCTGGTCGCGTCAATACTTTGGCAGAGGATCTTTCGCAGATGCGTGGGATGCTGGGCCTGGATTGAGGCGATAGACAGTAGCGCTTGTAGGGGGGTGTTGCCCCGGCAGATTGATGCCGAGGCAACACCACCTTATTTTCTTTCAGCCACGGCTTTTTCGACACGGCTGACCAGCAGATCAATGTCTTTCAGATCAGCGGCAGTCAACACAGGGCCAGGTGAGCGCATCGTGGCAGAGCGTATTGCACCGCGGCGCTTAAGCACTTCTTTGCGCACGGCTACACCCCATTGCGATTGGTTTTCAAAGTTCAGCAAGGGCAGATAGGTGTCAAAGAGGTCGTGCGCCTCTTGAACCTTTCCTGCGCTATACAGCTTGTACACGCCAGACAGCATTTCTGGATAAGAGAACCCGGCCATCGGCCCTTCGATACCGTGTGCCAGTTCTTGCAGCAGGAATACGCCGTTGTTCCCGGTCAGTATCGGCACATGACGGGGCAGGGCAGTGCGCATGCGGGTGATCTTGGCTGCACTCGGGATGTCTTCTTCCTTGATCGCCTGGATTTGCGGATGGCGTTCAACGAGGCGGGCAATCGTCGGCACGGATAGCCAGACTCCCGTGGAAAACGGAAAGTCCTGCAGCACCGTTGGTACATCGCCGATCCGCGAGAACACTGCATTGAAATAGCTGAAAATGTCTTCTTCGGTCTTCAGCCCCGTTGCTGGCGCGATCATCACGCCATAGGCACCTGCTTCTACGACGTCTTTGGTCAGTGCCGCCAATTGTGCAACGCTGGGATTGCTGACGCCTGCGATCACGGGTCTGCCCTGCGCGCGTGCCACGTAGCGTCGTACGGTCGCGAGCGATTCTTCCATCGATAGCTTGGCCGCTTCGCCAGCAACACCGAGCACGGTGAGTCCCGCCGCACCATGCTTGATATAGAAATCGCACAGCGTGTCGACGCTCTCGAGATCCAGCGAGCCATCATCGGTGAATGGGGTTTGCGCGACGACAAATAGGCCGCTGAACGTTTGAGACATCGTAGGTTCCTGTATTGCTGGCTTGGTGAGTTTAAATGTTAGCGCTAATATTAGCGCTAACATTTGGTTGAATGGCGCTAGGGTTATCCCTCGGTGGTTCGCCGTAACTCATTCTGCAACCGTGCTATCTTCCCGCCATGAGCGAGCCTCCGACATTCTCTGATCCGAATATGCTGGCGCCACCGCGACGCACTCGACGTGGCGCCGGGCGTGCGACTTTGGCCGATGTGGCTCGAATTGCGGGCGTATCTGCCCAGACTGTCTCGCGGGTCCTTAACAGTCCTGAAACGGTGCCGCCTGCAACGCTTGAGCATGTGCGTGCTGCTATCGCTCAGGTGCGATACGTGCCGAATCGGCTGGCAGGCAGCCTGGCCTCCGGACGCAGCAAATTGGTCGCTGCTCTGGTTCCCACCATTGCTTCACCCGTGTTTCAGGAAACGATACATGCGCTCACGCAAGCGCTAGCCGCCAAGGGCTATCAATTGATGCTGGGCGAGAGCGGCTTTGACGATGCCGATGAGATTGAACTGTTGGAGAACTTGATCAGCCGCGGCCCTGACGGCATTGTGCTGACGCGTGTCGTGCAATCTGAATTGGCTAGACAACGGCTTGCCTCGTCGGGGATTCCAGTGGTCGAGACCTGGGATCTGACGGATACGCCGGTCGACATGCTGATCGGGTTTTCACACGAGAATGTTGGCGCGGCCGTTGCCGATTTGCTGATCGATCGGGGCAGTAAGACGCCTGCGTTGATCTCGGGTAATGACCCTAGAGCGCGCCGGCGCCGAGCAGGATTCGTGAATCGCTTGATCGCACGAGGGGCTATTCGTGCGGAAGCTGACCTACCCGTGGTTGAAATCAGCGCCCCTGCGCATTTTGGCGATGGCCGGCGTGCATTCGTTGATCTATTGACTCGAGATATGCATGTTGACGGCTTGTGGTGCAGTACAGACGCCCTTGCATTAGGTGCGTTGATCGAGGCCAAAGAGAGAAACATCGCTGTGCCCGACCGATTGGCGGTAGTGGGGTTCGGCGATCAAGTCACTTCGCCCTATACGAGTCCGGCGCTGACGACGGTGCGTATTGATGGCCGAAAAATAGGTCAACTCGCTGCCCAATTCATCTTGGAGCGTGCGCGAGGTGAGCGAGTCTTGGAGCGGATTCAAGATATAGGATTTGAGGTGATCAGGCGCGCTAGTGCTTGAGGGAGACCTTCTCGGTGGTTCTTCCATGAAGAATAATTCGGATGATTTATTCTCAAATAAGGAATAAAATAAAAACCTGTTCTTGATTTGAGAATAAAAGAGAGCCGGACATGGAACTCGCGGTGACACCTTCTCGCCATTCCCAACTCCGTTCTGCGATCGAAGCCGCCTTGATCCTGGCTGTCGGGATGGGATTTGGACGTTTCGCATTTACTGCCATCTATCCGCACATGGTTGACGAGGGGGTAATCAGCGTGCAGGGCGGCAGCTGGGCGGCATCGGCCAACTACGCGGGATATCTGCTTGGCGCCGCCCTTGCCGTACGGGTACGAGCCCATAATGCGCATCGTCTATGTATCTGGTCTGCCGTCGGTACCGCGATCTGCTTGGCGCTATTGGCTTATCTCGATTCCGTCAGCGGCATTGTTGTAACCAGGGGGATCGCGGGCATATTCAGCGCGCTTTCCATGGTCGCCGCGTCGTTGTGGCTGTTAGAGCATAGAGGCCATGGCAAGGGGGCACCCTTGCTGTACGCGGGTGTTGGCATTGGCATCGCCTTGTCCGCCGAGATACTGGTATTAGGCGCTCATGCCGGATTGCGGAGTCACGGAATGTGGCTATTGTTGGGTGTCGTGACCTTGGTCCTTGGTTTGATGGCGGCACCAGGGATACGCTCCGCTGTTCCTGTTGCTGCCTCTGATCGCGCTCGGGGAACAGATGACGCAACAACCGTTGCGGCATGGCCTCTGGTGTGTATGTACGGGTTGGCGGGGCTGGGATACATCGTGACGGCGACGTATCTCCCTTTACTGGTCAAAACGGCGTTGCCAAATCTGGACTCCACCCATGTATGGGCCGTATTTGGACTGGGCGCGGCACCCTCCTGTTTTGTCTGGCACGAACTGCATCAGCGCATCGGCACCAGAAACGCGTTAGTTGCCAATCTGGTGCTGCAGGCGGTGGGAGTCGTTTTGCCTGCTGTGTCGCAATCTGCCCTCAGTTATCTACTGAGTGCGCTACTGGTGGGCGGCACCTTCGTTGGCACGGTGACTATCGCCATGCCTGCGGCACAACGTGTCGCCCGCGCGACGGGCAAGAACCTGATCGCGGCGATGACGCTCGTCTATGGAATAGGGCAGATAGTGGGCCCCGCGCTGGCCGAACGCTTGTATGCGTCGAGCCAGAGCTTTTCCAGCTCGCTTTTGGCGGCCGCGGCGGCCTTGGTTGTAGCGGCGTTGCTGTGCTTTAGACTGTAGCGGTTCTGCTGGGTCGCCATTGCGGGTTAACATAGCTCTTGCTCCGGGGTGCACGCCAGTGCTGAGATTCAGACCCGCGAACTTGACCCGGTTCATACCGGCGTAAGAAGAGCGTTGACCTTGACAGGGCCGCATGAATGGTCGGCCTGTGCAGGCGGGCTTCGGAGCTTCCATATATAGGATTCTCGAAAGCCATGAACTACGCCGGACCGCCTGACGCGGATATTCTCGAATTCATCGCCCAGGATGGCTGCACGGACGAGCAGTTTGACCAGCTTGCGTTGCGTCTTTTTGCCTACCAGTACAACGCCAATGCGCCGTTTCGCAGCTTTTGCCAGCGACGCGGCGCTACGGTACGCAATGTGAAATCCTGGTGTGACATTCCGGCAGTGCCCATTGACGCCTTCAAGGCAATGGAGCTGCGTTGTGAGCCGACGTCGCCCACCGAGCGCGTTTTCATGACCAGCGGGACGACGCGCGCCGATACCCGCGGGCGTCATTTTCATCCTCGTCTCGATGTTTACGATCTGTCGATGACGCGCAATTTTGCCAGGCGTTTTATGCGGGGTGTCGAACGTTTGCCGATGGGGATTCTGTTTCCGGACGAGATCGCAATGCCCAACTCGTCGCTGGCGCATTATCTGGCGTTGGCGAAATCTACCTTTGGCAATGACGATAGCCGGTACTTCATGTCTGCGCAAGGCATGGATCTGGACGGTTTGTGGCAGCGGCTCGAACAGGCCGAGCGCCTCGGCGAGCCGTACGCATTGCTAGGCGCCAGTTACAGCTTTGTGCACGTGATCGACGCCTTGCGTCAATCGGGCCGATCCTTTCGTTTGCCGCCCGGCAGCCGCATTCTGGATACCGGCGGCTACAAGGGCCAGTCGCGCGAGCTGCCATTGGACGCGTTTTACACGGCGTTGACTGAATTGCTGGGAGTGCCGCGCGAGCTGTGCGTCAACATGTATGGCATGACTGAGCTGAGCACGCAGTTTTATGACGACGGCAATGCGGTGGTGCCTTCCGCCAAATCGGGACCGCACTGGATTCGTTCACGCCTGGTCGATCCTGCAACCGGGCGTACCGTGCCGGATGGCGAGCGCGGCATCCTGGTGCATTGCGATCTGGGCAACTTTAATTCGGTCAGCACGATTCTGACCGAAGACGTCGGTGAACCGACTGAAAATGGTTTCCTGTTGTTGGGACGTGCCGAGGGGGCGCAGGCCAAAGGCTGCTCGTTAGCTGTAGAAGAGTTCATTCGGTCGGCGGCATCATGAACACGCTGCGGGTCGAGGCCGGCTATCTGCCGGGGCTGTCAGCCGATGAGGTGCAGTGGCAGATATTGCCATTTGTACAAGGCGACCAACGCGTCGAGGTATCGGTGCCGGTGTTGTCGCCAGCGCAAATGGGAATGCTGGCCGAGCGCGTCAAGCGGGCCAGTGCCCAGCATCTCAAAACGTTGGCGGTATCGGAGATTATTGCGATCATCGATCGTGCCGTTGCCCGTTTGCTGGATCCCGATGATCCGTATCGCCGTCAAGCCGATGCTTTGTTGCCGCTGATCAGCGGTTATGACGCAGAGATGGTGCGCCTGGGGCTGACGGGTTTTTTCAAGACCTTTCGGGCGCCGCAGTTGCACAGGTTTATCGTTGAGGATTTCGCCAATCCTAAAGTCCTGGATGCTTTTCAGCCTGCACCGAAAGGTGGCGCCGTGCGGGCCTATGGGCCTGAGTTGTTGGTACATAGCTGGGCAGGGAACGTCCCTGCATTGGCGTTGTGGAGTTTCGTCTGCGGCCTGCTGGTCAAGGCGGGCAATATCGGCAAACTTCCTAGCGCAGAGCCCTTGTTCGCCGGATGGTTCGCGCGGCTGCTGGCCGAGGTGCATCCGCCGTTGGCGGACTGCTTTGCGGTAGTGTGGTGGCGCGGGCCCGGCGGCGAGGAGGCAGACGCGCTCTATGCGCAGGCCGACACGGTGGTGGCCTACGGGGGCAATGATTCATTGCAGGCAATTCAGCGCCGTCTGCCTGTGACGACACGATTCCTGCCGCATGGGCATAAGTTGGGCTTCGGGGTGATCAGTGCTGCTGCGCTTGACACGTTAAAGGCGCCCGCCGTCGCACGACGTGCCGCCTGGGACGTGATGCGTTACGACCAGCAGGGGTGTTATTCGCCACAAGTGTTTTATGTACAGCGCGGCGGACAGGTTGCTCCACGCGAGTTTGCCGGCTATCTTGCGGGCGAATTGGCGAATCTGCAGCGCCGCTATCCGAGGCGTGCGTTGGATTTGGCAGAGTCGGTATCGCTGGCGAAATGGCGGCAGGCCATCGAGTGGAATACCTCGGCCCAGCCCAGCGTGGACGGATTGATTGGCGATCATGAGGCGCAATGGAGTGTTGCCTATACGGACGATGCTCAGCCGCTGTCACCGTCTGCGTTACAGCGCAGTATCGTTGTGGCGGCGATCGACGCTTTGGACGATATCGCGCTCTCCGTGCGGTGCCGCAGCGCGTTTTTGCAGACTGCAGGTATCGCTGCCACGCCAGAGGAACTCTATCGCCTTGCCGAGCAGCTTGGGGCTGTGGGCGTGACCCGCATCAGTGCTATTGGTTCGATGAGTATGCCCGAGGCAGGCTGGCATCATGATGGACGCTTTAATCTGCTTGATCTGGTCCGTATGACCGAGATCGAGCAATCGGCTGAGGCGGCGGCTGAGCCCTTCGCCCCGTATGAGCCATGAGCGTGGTTTTGGACAGATCGTTTCTTGATATGCGGCAGGTGGTCTACACCTATGCAGGCGAGCGGCCTATTGTGGACGGCATTGACTGGCAATTGAAGGCCGGCGGTTTTCATTGTCTGGTTGGCCGCAGCGGTTGCGGCAAGACGACGTTGCTCAAGCTCGCTGCCGGTCTGTTGGTGCCGCAATCGGGATGCATCCAACAAGGGGATGGCAAGCGCGTCGAGCCGGGGCCGCAGTTAGGCTATATGTTTCAGGCACCGACACTGCTGGAGTGGCAGCGAGTCATCGACAATGTGCTCTTACCTGTGTCGCTGCAGCGCCGGCCGCTCGCCGATGATGTCGCGCGAGCGCACGAGCTGTTGGCCATGTTGGGACTATCGGGGCATGCGCAGCACTATCCTCGACAATTGTCGGGTGGACAGCAAAGCCGGACGGCTTTGGCGCGGGCATTGATTCTTGAGCCAGCGCTGCTCTTGCTGGATGAGCCGTTTGCGGCGTTGGACGCTATCACACGCGGCGAACTGCAGGATGATCTGATGCGGATGTGCCGGTCGCGCAAGACGACAGTGCTGTTCGTCACCCATGACATCGGCGAGGCAGTGTATTTGGGGGATCGTATCGGCGTTATGCATCAGGGGCGATTGTTGGCGGATATTCCGGTGGAATTGCCTGCGCCCCGTACACAGTCCATGCGTCATGGTGCGGCGTTTAATGCGTATTGCGCGCAGATATTCGACACGATGACGGGAGGGGCGAAATGAGGCAGGTGCTGAGTCGCCGTGTGCTGCCTATCGTCTTGCTGGTTGTGCTGTTAGGCGCATGGGAGCTCGTCGTGCGAAAAGCGGGCATTTCCGCTCTCGTGCTGCCTGCGCCTTCGGCAGTGGTGCGAACGTTGTGGACGACGCTGTCCACGGGATACTTATGGCCCCACATCGGAGCGACGCTGGCGGAAATGCTGTTGGGATTGGCTCTGGGCGGTGCAGCAGGGCTGGCAATGGGCATCGCGTTAGCGGAATCAGCGTTGCTCGATCGCGTCTTCAAGCCTTATGTCATCGTCAGCCAGGTGGTGCCGAAGCTGGCGCTGGCGCCCCTGTTTGTGTTGTGGTTCGGCTTTGGTATCGCGCCTACAGTGGTGATGACCGCGCTGATCTGCTTTTTCCCCCTGATGGAGAACACGCTGACCAGTTTGCGGCAGGTCGATCCGAATCGCCTGCAGCTGTTCCGCATGCTGGGTGCGTCGCGTACGCAGACGTTGTTGCGTCTGAAACTGCCGGCGGGACTGCCGGGAATTCTGGCGGGATGGCGGGTGGCGTTGGTGCTGGCCTTGGTCGGTGCCGTCGTCGGTGAATTCATCGGCGCCAGCCGTGGGCTGGGCGCGGTCATTATTGCGGCGCAGGGCATGATGGATACCCCTCTGATGTTCGCCGCACTGACCGCCATCGCCGCCATCGGACTGTTGTGCTATCAGGCCATGCTGATGATAGAGCGGTGTTTGTTGCGCCCCTATGGCGATCATCTTTGAAATCTCTCAGGACTTCTTCATGCTTTCTTCACCCTCTCGTCGTGTCTTCCTGGCCGCTGCCGCGAGTCTGACTGCTACATCGTTTTTTGCTCCGATTGTGCGGGCTGACGAAGCAGCGTCCGGCAAAGTCACGTTGGCAGGTTGGAGCAAACCCATCTCGGAAATTACCAATCTGTTGGTGGAGCCGGACAAGGGGTTTTTCAAAGCCCAGGGTATTGAACTCGTCTATCTGCCGGGTACCGGCGGGGGGGATGCCATTCGCAATATGCTGAGCGGACAAGCGGATGTGGCGTTTACCGATCCCGGGTCCTTTTTCATGGCGTTGGATAAAGGCGAAAAATTACGGGCGATCTATGACATCTATCCACAGAATGTCTTCAACGTGGTCTCGCTCAAGTCCGCCAACATCACGCGCCCAGAGGATCTGAAGGGCAAACGTATCGGCGTCTACAGCCTGTCCAGCGGTACACGGCAAAATCTGTTGGTGATGCTGCACCAGGCGGGCTTGACCGAATCCGATGTGGAAATCGTCGTGACGGGCGTATTGAACTTTGCGCCGCTACTGCAGGGCCAGGTCGATGCCACTGCTGCTACGGACACGGGCCTGCTGGTTGGCAGACGGCGCGGCTTGGGCGATGTCAACGTAATGCAGGTGCGCGATCACATCAACGTGTCCAGCGATCTATTCGTCGTGCGCGAAGAAACCTATCAGCAGAAGCAAGCGTTGTTGCGTTCGTTTCTCAAAGCCTATCGTGACAGTGCTGCCTGGATGATCGCGCAGCCAGAGGAGGCCGCTGCCTTGGCTGGCAAACGAGCGATCGACGGTACGGACCGGGACATCAACCTGGAAGTCATCCGATTGCGTAACGATTCAGCAATGGCACCTGCTGGCCCGGATGGGGGCAGGCGCGTGCTGGGCGCTTTTGATTTGGTGCTGCTGCAAAAGGCGGCCGACGCCTATCGCGATCTGGGCTTGATCCAGCGTCCGATTGATGTCGCGAGCGTTGTAGACACCAGTTTGTTACCGGAGTCTTGATATGAGCGCTATCCCGAAATTCGCAGGCAAAGTCGTGCTGGTGACAGGCGCCAGCCGAGGCATCGGCGCTGAGATCGCCCGTGGCTTCGCTCGAGAAGGCGCAACCGTCGTCGTCAACTATCTGAATAACGCGACCGCGGCTGAGGCAGTGGTCGCACAATGTCAGGCGTTGGGCGGCGATGCGTGGGCGGTACAGGCCGATGTGGGCTCAGCCGAGGCGGTACAGACCATGGTCGATGCGATCGTCCAGGAGGCCGGCCGGCTCGACGTGGTGGTCAACAATGCGCTGCTTCACTATGCGTTCGATCCGCGCCGCCGTACGGTATTCGGCGATTTGACGTGGCAGGATTATCGATCGCAATTTGATGGATCGGTGGGGGCTGCCTTTAATGTGTGTCGCGCCGCGTTACCGCATTTCAAACAGCGGGCCCAGGGTTGCATCGTCAATATCTCGACGAATCTGGTCGAGAATCCGGTGGTCCCATATCACGACTACACCACCGCGAAAGCCTCATTGGAGGCATTCAGCCGTAATCTGGCGGTTGAGTTGGGCCCCTTTGGCATCCGGGTGAACTGTGTCGCACCCGGTTTGGTTTATCCGACGGA
Organism: Bordetella muralis; assembly: GCF_054781015.1. Classification (NCBI taxonomy): domain Bacteria; kingdom Pseudomonadati; phylum Pseudomonadota; class Betaproteobacteria; order Burkholderiales; family Alcaligenaceae; genus Bordetella; species Bordetella muralis. The sequence goes on from NZ_BAAGVF010000002.1 coordinate 340,852, forward strand.
CTCCAGCGGCGGCACCCAGGAGTCATTCCGCGATTCGCTGATCGCGGCTACGCCGCTGCGGCGTATTGCCAGGCCGGAAGATATTGCTGGGCCGGTGCTGTTCCTGGCCTCGGACTGGAGCGGGTTCATGACGGGACAGGTTCTGTTTGTAGATGGCGGCTTGGTGATGCGGTAATCTGCTGTTCTTATGCTTCGGGGCTTTTGTCCCCGACCTCTGGATAAACGCTGCACTGTATCCGTGACGCTCAAATTCTGGTTGTACTTTTCTCCGTTCTGGGTACCTATCGCGTTGATGTTGACGCGTCGTGTTCCTATTTCTATGGCGGCTCTGGTAGCTGCCATCGTGTCGGCAGCCTTGTATTGGTTTTCAGGCCGGGCAACAGACGCCGCGACGTTTTCCTCTGCCGGCATTGAGCTGTTAAAGGGTATTTGGCTGGCCACGCCGATTGTGAGTGTGATCTTGGCGGGCCTGTTGTTTCACTCTCTGCTCACTACATGCTGGTCGCCTCAGGTCCACGGGCAGCAGGCGGCTGCACCTGCGGCAGATCTGCGATTGACGCTATTTGGCACCTGTTTTCTCATAGGCCCATTTACAGAGACGGCAACAGGGTTCGGGGTTGGATTGGTGGTTTCCCTGGGTATTCTGTTGCGTGCAGGTCTTCCCAAACACGATGCTATCGTGTTCTCGCTGTTCAGTCAGATACTGGTCGCCTGGGGCGCTTTTGCGGTCGGAACGATGCTCGGGTTTTCGCTGGCCGGTATCAGCGATCCTCGGGAATTGGGATGGAGATCGGCCGTATTGGTGACGCCCGTCCTCATTGCCTGGCTGGGTGCCTATTGGTCGATGTGCCGTGGTCTCGGGCTGTCCAATCGGCCTCGAGACCTGATTCGAGAGGCGCTCTGGATCGCGGCGATCTTGGTGGGGCTGGTGACGCTCAGCCGTTACGCGGACCCGGACATGGTCGGGTTGATAGTGTTGGGAGGCGCCGCAGCACTTTATGGATTTGTCAATGGCGGACAGTCATTGCGTGCCAAACTGACCGAGGCGGCTCCCTATGTGGTGCTGTGCGCCTGTTTGGTGGCGTGCCGTTTTTTGCCTGTGCTTCACGAATCTTTGCTGCGCGTGCAGATCAAGCCTTTTGCCGATGGAATGGCTTGGCCCGTGCTGCTGTCGCCGGTGTTCTGGCTGATGCTGGTTGGATTGGGCTTTGCCTTGGCGAAAGCCCCGGTGCGAGATGTTGGCCGGGTCCTGGCAATGACGTGGCAGCGTGGCAAGATCACTGTCGGCGTGACCTTGTTGTTTGTCATTTGTGCGCGCTTCATGATGGCAGGGGGCATTCCGGGCATATTGGCGCATGAGTTGCAGGCAACCATCGGTACTGCTGCTGCGGTGATACTTTCCCCGGTGCTGGCAGCGATAGCGGGATTCTTGACGGCGAGCAATGCGGCGTCGAACAGCCTGCTCATGCCCAATGTTGTCGGCTTGGCGCATGCAGGCAATTGGAGCGTGGAATGGATCGCTGCAATTCAGAACGTGACCGGTAGCGCATTGTCCATGCTGTCTCCCGTCAGGATAATGATGGGCTGCGCCATCGCAGCGCTCGGGGCCGGGGCGACGGGCGCTATTTATCGACGAGCGTGGCCCTTGGGCTTCATACCGGTGGTGTTGATGGTTGGCGCCGCCTGTATCGTGGTGGCCGTAACGCATTAGGTGTGCTGCTATTGCCCGTCGAGCGATATGATGGCTTTACGCGACCTTAGCCAAATAGAAACGTTTTTCGGCCCGGATAACTTAGACGCCACCATGAGCCACCTATCTTCTACGCCCAACATTGCCCGTTTACGTACCTTCGTAGTCAGCTTTGCGGATCTGCTATCCCGTCATCCTGACGAGCCAGAGATCCTGCGCGAGGGCGGCGCATTGTTGAGCGAGCTCGTGTCACGTGACGATTGGTTGCCTGAAGAGTATGCGCAGCCTGATCCCGTTTACTACCGTCAGTATTTGCTGCACGCGGACTCTGCGCAGCGGTTCTCGGTCGTCAGTTTCGTCTGGGGACCAGGGCAGGTCACGCCCATCCATGACCATACGGTATGGGGCTTGATTGGCATGTTGAGAGGTGCCGAGTACTCGCAACCGTATGTGTTGGACCCTTCAACCGGTGTCGAAAAATCAGGAGATGCTGTCAGGTTGGAACCAGGGCAGGTCGAGGCCGTTTCCCCCACCGTGGGCGATGTGCACCAGGTCTCTAACGCCTACGAGGATCAGGTTTCGATCAGCATTCACGTCTACGGGGCGAACATCGGCGCCGTTAGCCGTTCTGTTTACACGCCGGAGGGGGAGCGCAAGCCGTTCATCTCTGGATATCACAATACAAGCCTTCCCAATCTTTGGGATATTTCCAAAGAACTCAAACGCGAATGAGAGTCTGCGGTGTGGGGGCACCTGACTTTGGGCTGACGAGGATGTCAATTAACATCAGCGTTGCCCATAACCCTCTGATTTTCAAATTATTTCGATGGATCTCGTCGCGCTTGAGTATTTCTATGTCGTTGCCCAGGCTGGCAGCGTGTCTCGTGCCGCCTCCGATTTAGGTATTGAGCAATCCACGCTGACCCGGCACATCACGCGTCTGGAAAACAGCGTGGGCATGAGGTTATTTCACCGCTCAGGGCGAGGAATGGTCCTGACAGAGAAGGGCCAGGCGATGTTTCGGGCGGCGGAAGAGGTTGTTGGTGCCGTATCCCGCGCCCGCCGGACGGCTGCAGAATTGGCCTCGTCCGGCCCGGGCAAGATCACTATCGCGTCGCAGCCGACGATCGCGAATACGACTTTTGGCGCGATTGGCCACGCATTGAAAGCGGAGTTCCCTCGTTCGACGATCCGCTTTGTCGAAGGGCTGGGATCTCACATTATCAGCATGCTGCAGGACGGCGAGGTCGATGTGGCTCTGTTGTATCAGCCTACGCAGTCCAAGCTCATCGACTATGAGGAACTGCTACGCGAAGATTTGTACTGCATTTGCTCATCATCTATGACGAGTCCACGCACCAAATTCAGCGGCGCGGAATTGCTCAAGCTGCCGATGGTGCTGCCCAGCACTGCACATGGCTTGAAAACCTGGCTGGAGGCATTGGCTCAGGATATCGGTGAGCCACCGAATATCGCCATCGAATGTGATGGTTCCACGCATTTGATGCGCAGGCTGGTGCAGCAAAACCATGGCTATACCATTTTGCCCCTGGCTGCGGTCACGGCAGAGCTGGCTGCGGGAACGCTGAAGGCCGTTCGTATCGACCATCCCAGAGCCACCCGTACGGTCGCGTTGGCGACACCGCGCGGGCGTGCTCAGGTGGATAGCTATTGGACTGTCGTGCAAATCATCAAGCAGACCGTCGCGGATCTGGTCCGCTCCGGTCAATGGCCTAACGTTCAGGCTATGCCTGGATCCGCTTGTCAGGCGTGATTTGCAGCGGATCGGTGACCAGTTCGAGGACGGCAACGCCACCGGCTTTTTGTGCGCGCTCAAACGCTTGCGGAAAGTCGGCTGCGTCTAGCACACGCTCTGCGTAAGCACCCAACGAGGTTGCCAGACCGACATAATCGGAGCCGTGAATACGGGTGCCTGACACACGTCCCGGATACTCGCGTTCCTGGTGCATGCGGATGGTGCCATACATGCCGTTATTGACGATCAACACGATCAATGGGGCGCCGAATTCGACGGCAGTTGCGATTTCCTGCGGGTACATCATGAAGCATCCGTCGCCTGCGACGCAGACGACCGGACGCTGACCCTTGAAGCGCAACGCAGCCGCGACGGCAGCGGGCAATCCATATCCCATTGCACCGCAAGTCGAAGCCAACTCAGTCCTGGAAGTGCGATAGCGGTAATAACGATGCAGCCAGACAGAGTAGTTGCCTGCTCCGTTCGTCAAAATGGCGTCCTTTGGCAGCACCTCGTTCAGATGCAGCATGACTTCGGTGAGATCTACGCCGTTGAGCGATGGCGGCGGTTCACGACGCGAAGTGAATGCGACAAAGGCTTCACGCGCCTGTGCGGTGCGTTGACCCCATGGAGCTTGGCTCGGGGTCCGCAACTGCACCAGTGCACGCAGTGCGGCGTCCGAGGTAGCCTGGATCGCCAGGTCTGGCCGGAAAACGCGCCCGATTTCGTCGGTCGACGGGTGGAAGTGAATCAGTTTCTGTTTCGGCGTGGGCAGGTCCAGCAGCGTATAGCCGTCGGTGGGCACATCACCCAGACGAGTGCCGATAGCGATGATCAAATCAGATTCCTGCACCAGGGTTTTCAGCGCCGGACTCATACCCAGGCTCATATGGCCAACGTATTGCTTGTTTTCGTTGTCCAGCAGGTCTTGGCGGCGGAACGAGCAGGCCACGGGCAGATTCCACGCCTGGGCAAAGGTACGGAGATCCTCGCAGGCTTGAGCCGGCCAGTTGCTGCCGCCGATGATGACGAGCGGGCGTTGAGCAGCCTGCAAGGCGGAGGCGATCTGTTCGCGTGTGGCCGCGCCCACCTCGGCCGTTTGCAGCTGAATCGGCTGGCAATCCGGTGCTGCCGTGAGCTCGGTCAGCATATCTTCGGGCAGCGACACGACCACCGGGCCCGGACGGCCGGACACGGCGACGTTAAATGCCTTGGCCAGCAATTCGGGAACGCGGTGCGGGTCATCGATCTCGATGACGAGCTTGGCGATGCTGCCGAAAAACTGTTGGTAGTCCACTTCTTGAAAGGCTTCGCGGCCACGATGGCTGCGGGCAATCTGACCGACGAACAGGATCATCGGGGTGGAGTCCTGCTGAGCAATATGCAGGCCAATGCTGGCATGCGTGGCGCCGGGACCGCGCGTCACCATGCAGATGCCGGGTTTGCCTGTCAGCTTGCCATCGGCCTCGGCCATGTTGGCCGCGGCACCCTCGTGTTTCGTGACGATCAGATCGATCTGACCTTCGACGTCTTTCAGGGCGTCGAGGACTTCCAGGTAGCTTTCACCGGGGACGCAGAATACCCGCTCTACACCGTGAGCGACGAGTGACGAAACGAGGGCGCGGCCAGCGGTGCGACCGGCGTGTTGGACTGGAGTGTTCATGGGCGATAGTCAGTAGAAAAGTCAGTCGCCTTGGGCGGATCGGCGTAATGCCGGGGCCTGCGGCGATGGATGGCGGCAGGTTATCCCGCTTTAGGGGCGTTATGCGCTGTATTTCGTGCATACCTGATGTGCCGAATCCGCATAGCGGTTCTATACGCGCGCGTATAGCATCGTCGATGCCGATGGTCAGAAAAGATGTTCCTGATCGCGGCACATCAAGGGGATTGTTCCCAGAAAAAACCGAAACATGACCGCTCCCACGAATTACACAGCCGCAGTTCCTCCACAAGACACGAGCACGGCGGCTGATGCACAGTCCGTCGCTGCCAAGCCGCTACCTGCCGTCTTGAAGCAGGTGCACTGCCTGGATGATTTTCAGCCGCTGGCTCGCAACAAGCTCCCTCGACAGCTCTATAGCTACATTGCCAATGGCGCCGACGATGAAGTCTCGATGGGCCGGAACCGCCAGGCGTTTAATCGCTGGGCGTTTTCTCCGCGGGTGCTGGAGGGGGTAGAAAAGCGGACGCAAGGCATCACGTTGTTCGACCAGCAATACGCGAGCCCATTTGGGATCAGCCCCGTGGGATTGGCGGCCATGTGGAGCTATCGCGGGGACATCGTCCTGGCCAAGACGGCTCGAGAGCATCGCGTCCCGGCAGTCATGAGCGGCGCCTCGCTCATCCGGATGGAAGACGTCGCCGAGGCGGCCCCCGGTACGTGGTTTCAGGCCTATCTGCCGGGAGATGAAAAGCGTATCGCGGAACTGCTGGCGCGTATTGAGGCGGCGGGCTTTGGCACCCTGGTATTGACGGTAGACTTGCCGGTTCAGGTGAATCCCGAGCGCTATGTAAAAAATGGCTTTTCTACGCCGCTGCGGCCCAGTGCGCGTTTGGCATGGGACGGCATCAGCCATCCACGTTGGCTGGCCGGGACATTCTTGCGGACCCTTGCGCGCCATGGCATGCCTCATTTTGAGAATTGGCGTGCCGAGCGCGGCGCACCGATTCTGTCAGCATCCGTGAAGCGCGATTTCGTCGCGCGCGACCATCTATGCTGGGAGCATGTCAAAGTCGTCCGCAAGCTCTGGAAAGGTCCCTTGGTCATCAAGGGGATCATGCGCAAAGAGGATGCCCAGCTCGCGCGGTCGGCAGGGGCGGACGGCATCATCGTATCCAATCATGGCGGACGTCAGCTGGACAGTGCGCTCTCGCCGCTGGATGTGTTGCCGGAGATCGCCGAGACGGCCGAAGGCCTCGTCGTGATGATGGATAGCGGTATTCGTCGCGGCACAGATGTCCTGAAAGCGCTGGCGCTAGGGGCCCGCTGTGTTTTCAATGGGCGTTCGTTCAACTATGCTGCAACCGTGGCGGGCGAAGCGGGCGTGGCGCATGCTATCCACATTCTGCGCACTGAAGTCGATCGTGATATGGCTTTGCTGGGGATCAATCATCCCTACGAGATCGACCACACCTTGTTGCGCAGGACGCCTCTCTAGGGGCTGGATATCGCCGGCAGGCAGGAGGGATCCCCACAGAGCATCGCCAAGGCTCAGGCTGACAGGACTGGCCTTGGATCATTGAATTAGAAAATCCAATATTGAGGAGCGTATAACCATGTCACGTGTCATTGACCACCACCGTCGTTCACTGTTGAAAGCCAGCGCCGCTGCCGTTGCCGTAGGCACCGTGGGATTGCCCTTTACCGCGCTGGCGGCAGAGTGGCCTGATCGGCCCATTACCTATACTGTACCGTTCGCACCGGGTGGCGCGACCGACATTATTGGCCGTATTTACAGCGTTTCCGCAGCGAAAATCCTGGGTCAGCCCGTCGTTGTGGAAAACCTGGGAGGGACGGGCGGAAGTCTGGGTACGGCAAAGGTCGCACGGGCAAAACCCGACGGCTACAACATCGTCGGAGGCACGATCAGCTCTCACGCCATCAACGTCAGCATCTATCCCAATATCGGCTACGATCCTGTCAAATCGTTCAAGCCGGTCATCCTGACGGGCAGCTTGCCCAACGTACTGGTGGTCAGAGCAGATAGTCCGTATAAAACCGTCCAGGATCTGATCGACGCAGGGAAGAAAGCCGATAGCCAATTGAATTTCGGTTCATCGGGTGTCGGCAGCTCGCAGCATTTGACTGGCGAACTGTTCATGGACGTGACGGGCATAAAGATGCTGCACGTGCCGTACAAGGGCAGTGCGCCCTCTTTGCAGGCGTTGATGAGCGGTGAGATCGATCTCGTTTTCGACAACATCACGTCTTCCGTTCCTCTCATTCAGGCCGGACGGTTGCGTGCATTGGGCGTGACATCGACAACGCCGTCGCCTGTGCTGCCGGATGTCGCTCCGCTCGATAAGCTGGGCCTGCCAGGTTTCGAGGTGTTGTCCTGGCAAGCCGTCTTTGCGCCGGCCGGGACGCCGGACGACGTGATTCAGAAACTGCATTCCGCCATGGCTGAAACGTTGAAGCAGCCTGAAGTGTTGAAGCAACTCCAAGGGCTGGGCATGGATGTGTCCGGCGCCGGGCCTGAAGAACTGGGCCGGTTCCAAAAGGCCGAGGTTGAAAAATGGGCAGAGGTCGCAAAGAAGGCGAACATCAAGATGTAAAGCAGAAGGGTGGGCCAGTGTAATTCGCCTAGTGTTTTCCCTAGGCTCGAAAATTTTGGGGCATCAGTAATAACCATAAGCCCCGCTCATCGCTTCCTGGCAGACGGGTGAGTATCAGGCCCACCTTATAACCTTTGGGAATAGCTGGTGTAGTTGAAGGACTTTGACGGGGTGAGCGGCACGCGCCTAAGGTGGCGACCGTGCCGCTCCATTCGCGGCTGATGTGTCAACCACCATCGCCGCGTGCGTCACGTGGCCCCAAGGGAAACCATGAAACGTCCTGCACTTACTGTTCTGGCCGCTGCTCTTCTTGCTTTGGGCGCGGGATTGCAATCTACGGCTTATGCTCAAGATCGTCCGACGCTGCGTATCAGCTCGGGCGCTGCCGACAACGCGACACTGGATCCCCATCGTGCCACATCGACTGCGGATAAGGGCGTAGCGTCGGAGATGTTCGACGGCCTGGTTCGTTTTCCGCCGGGCAGTGCCGATCCCAAGGCCCTGGAACCGGATCTGGCGGAAAAATGGGAGTCCTCGCCGGACAGCAAGGTCTGGACCTTCCATCTGCGCAAAGGCGTGCAGTTTCATGGCGGCTACGGGGAACTGAAGGCCGCTGACGTGGTGTATTCAATTGAGAGGGCAGCAGATCCCAAGCGTTCCAGTTTCGCCGCGAATTTCGCGATCCTGGATAAGGTCGAAGCCATCGATGACTACACCGTGAAATTCACATTGAAGTACCCAGACGCGGCATTCCTGGGACGCGTGTCTGATTACCATGGCGGCAATATCGTCAGCAAGGTCGCGGCAGAAAAACTCGGCGATAAATTTGGGCAGGCGCCGATAGGCACGGGGCCATTTGCCTTTGGCGAGCATGTGACACAGCAGTATGTGAAGCTCGTCGCCAATGACGCCTATTTCCGTGGCAAGCCCAAATTGGCGGGCATCACGTATCGCATGATTCCTTCGGATAGTGCTCGCGAACTGGCCTTTACGTCGAACGAGATCGACGTGATGCAGGGCAAACGTGAACAGCGTTGGGTGGAGCGATCGATCAAGCGCGGGATGAAAGTCGATATTTTCGAGCCGGCGGAGTTCCGCACATTGTTTATCAATCGCAGTATCAAGCCTTTGGACAATCTGAAGGTACGCCAGGCGATTGCCGCCGCCATCAACGTCGATGAGATTGTGCGTTATGCAGGCAAGGACGTGGCTGAAAAGGGCTGTTCGGTTGTGCCGAACGGGTACCTGGGCCAAGACTGCAGCGCGGGCGCGTATGCCTATGATCTGGACCGCGCCAAGGCGCTATTGACTGAAGCCGGTTTCCCGAATGGTATTGCGATCAAATCGATCGTCTCGAATATCTCGGCGCAACAGCCCATCATGGAGATTATCCAGGCGCAGTTGGCCAAGGCGGGGATCAAGTTGGAAATGGAGGTCGTAGACCATGCGACCTATCAGGCCAAGAGTCGAAAGGACCAGAGTGCGCTGGTGTTTTACGGTGCGGCACGGTTCCCCAATGCAGATGTGTATCTGAGCGAATTCTATGATTCGGCAGCCGCTATCGGCGCTCCTGCTGCGATGTCGAATTTTGGACATTGTGCGGTGGGGGATGCGGACATACGCGCCGCCCGTATCGAGCCGGATCCACAAAAGCAGCTCGCCCTGTGGAAAGACGCGCAAGCCAAGATTCACGCTGATGTCTGCTCCGTGCCGCTTTTTGGGCTAAAGCAAGTATGGGCACGGGGAGACGGCGTCAACTACGGCTATGACCTGAAAGGGGCGCTGAATCTTCAGCCGTCCATCACCGAGGCGGCTACGTTGTCGGCTCCTTGAGCGCAGCGGGGCCTTGAATGGCCCATTTTCTAACCCTTTAGCACCTCGCGTGATACTTGCGACGCGACGTTTCGAGCTTCCTGGATAAAGGTATCTGTCAAGCTCGCATTGCGCGATGTATGTGCGCGGCAGAGCTGGAAATGGAACTGCATTTCGGGATCAAAGCGTCGCAATACCAGGCGATTTTGCAAACCATCGGCAAACAGCGGATGAATCAAGGACACACCCAGGCCAGCGGCGACCAATTCGCATGCGGTGGGCGCCGTGGTCGCGTCCAACACCACATTCAAGGTGGCGTTGCTGCGTTCGAAGGCGGCTTTCACGAGCTCATGTGTCTGGCTGTCAGACGCAAAGGCCACAAAGGGCTCGCCGCTCAAATCTCGCGGACGGATTACGCGTTTGCGCGTCAATGCGTGATTGACGTGCATGGCACAGACCAAGGGATGTTGGAACAACGTCTCTCGCTCGATATACGGATTGTCCACGCGGCTGCCGACCAACGCCACATCGATCTGGCGGGTGGCCAGCCAGTTTGCCAGAAACAGCGAGGCCCGGTTTTGGACGGATACATGCACGTCGGGATGAATCTTCAGAAAATTCTCGATGACGCGGCGTATGAAAGATCCGGACAACGCCGGCATCACGCCCACCACCAGATTGCGCGCTTCGTTGCGACGGATGGAGTCGACAGCTTGCTCAACCTGGCGCAAACCGGCAAAGACTCGATCGACCTCGTGATAGAGCTGCATGCCTTGAGGCGTCGGGGCGAGCTTGCCGCGTACGCGGTCGAACAAGGTCAGACCGGTATCTGCTTCCAGGTGCGCCAGCAGTTTGCTGACGGCGGGTTGGGATACGTTCAACACCAGCGCTGCCTGACTGACAGTGCCGTGTTCGATGATGGCTTTGAAGGCCTCTACTTGTCTCAGATTCAAGGGTTGCTGCATGAACTCGATCCTATAACTTTTGGTGGATTGGCGAGTAGTCGTTTCTGTTTTGGTTATAGGGTGATTTATAGCGCAAACCGCCGTGCGCAGGATAGGCGATGGCATCGGCGTGGGACGTATGGCGGCAACTCAGCTGTCTATCGTCGCGCGGATGCGCATCGTACTGTAAATACAGGGCTGAACTGCCATGGTTAAGGATTACGACTACATCGTTGCTGGGGCAGGGATGGTGGGTGCTGCGATTGCCGCAGGTCTGGCCGCGCAGGGGAAGCGGGTGCTGATGCTGGACGGCGCAGACACCGATTTGCGCGCCGCCAAAGCGAATTTCGGCCTGGTCTGGGTGCAGGGAAAAGGCTACGGTAATCCGCATTATCAGCGTTTATCCCGCTTGGCTGCTCAGCTATGGCCCGCGTTCGCGGAGGAACTGGAGCGCGAAACGGGCATAACGCTGGATTACGAACAACGAGGTGGCTTGCATTTTTGTCTGGGGCAGGCGCAATGGGATGAGCGTGCGCTGCGCATGAGGCAATGGCAGGCGCAAGCCGCCGAGACAGAACCCTGTATCGACATGCTGGATCGTGGCGGGCTCGAGCGCCTGTTTCCCGCAATTCGGTGGGGGGCTGAAGTCTCTGGCGCGAGTTTTGGCCAGATGGACGGACATGTGAATCCACTGTGTCTGCTGGCTGCGTTACAGGCAGCGTTCATCTCGCGTGGCGGGGAGTTGCACAGTCAGCAGCCTGTTCAGGACATTCAACCTCAGCAAGGTGGTGGGTTCCTGGTGCATGCAGGCAAAGAGGATCGCCGGGCCGTATATGGTGCCTCCAATGTCGTGCTGGCTGCCGGCCTAGGATCCGTGGCGTTGGGGCCGATGGTGGCACTGGATGTGCCGCTGCGCCCGCAGCGAGGGCAGTTGCTCGTGACCGAGCGGGTCGCACCGCTGTTGCCGGTACCAGCCAGTGGGCTGCGGCAGACCGGTGAAGGCACGGTAATGATAGGCGTGACCCAGGAAGAGGTCGGCTATGACCTGAGCACGACCACCGATGCTGCCGTGCGCATGAGCCGCAAGGCGCTGCACGTGCTGCCGGATCTGGCAGGTGCGAGATGGGTGCGTCACTGGTCGTGCCTGCGTGTGATGACTCCCGATGGTGTACCGGTCTATGCCGAGTCCACCCAGTATCCCGGCGCGTGGACCGCGCTTTGTCACTCTGGCGTCACGCTGGCGTCGTTCCACGCCGGGCCGTTTGCCCGTGCGTTGGCCGAAGGCGCGTTGCCGGATTCTTTGGAAATTTTTCACCATGAGCGCTTCGATGTTTCGCAAGCTGCATGAACCCGGCGCACAAGCGCTGACTTTGACGATAGACGGCGTGCCGGTCCGTGCCGAGTCCGGTGAAACGGTAGCGGCCGTATTGCTGCGCCAGCAAACGGCAGCATCGCGTACGACGCCGGTAAACGAAAGCCCGCGCGCGCCGTATTGCATGATGGGGGTGTGCTTCGATTGCCTCGCTATCGTGGATGGCGTCGCATCTACACAGACCTGTCTCGTGACAGTGCGTGAAGGTATGCGCGTCGAACGTCAATTCGGAAAACGGAGTGTCCTGCCATGACACGCGAAGTGAATGTGTTGATCGTGGGGGCGGGACCTGCCGGCATGAGCGCGGCGATACGTTTGCGGGCGGCGGGACTGTCGGTGCTGGTGGTGGACGAGCAGCCTGCGCCGGGAGGACAGATCTGGCGCGCGGTAGAAACCGTGGCCGCTACCTCGACAGGAACGTTGCTGGGCGACGAGTATCGCGCTGGGCAGCATCTGGCTGCCGCATTTCGTGCCTCGGGGGCGGATTATGAGCCTCAGACGCAGGTCTGGCAGATTGAGCCGGGTTGGCACGTGTATAAAAGCCGCGCAGGCCAGGCCGAAGTCATACGTGCCGATCAGGTTTTGCTAGCCACAGGGGCACAGGAACGGCCTGCGCCATTTCCGGGCTGGACCTTGCCCGGCGTGCTGACGGTTGGGGCTGCGCAGATTCTGCTGAAAACTTCGCAGCAGGTCCCTGCGGAACCTGTCTGGGTGGTCGGAAGCGGTCCTTTGCCGTTGTTGTACATGGCGCAGTTAGTGCGCGCAGGCGGCCGTGTTGCAGGGTGGCTGGATACTTCGCCTGCTGGTGGCTGGCGGCGTGCCATGCCTTATCTGGGGGACGTGTTGCAACGCTTTGGCGAAATCCGCAAGGGTTTAAGCTGGCTGCGTGAGTTGAAACAGGCCGGTGTCAAACGGATCCGAAACGTGCAGTCGTTGCGCGCGCTGGGCGACGGCAAGCTGGACACGCTCGAGTACACCGTGAACGATGGAGCTACGCGGCGAGTCCCTGCGAAGGTCGTCTTGATCCACGAGGGTGTCGTGCCGTCCATCCATATGACGCGTGCGCTCGACTGTGCGCATCATTGGAGTGATCAGCAGGCGTGCCTGGTGCCCGATGTGGACGAGTGGGGGCAAACCTCGCAGCGCGGTGTGTACGTCGCAGGTGATGGCGCCGGTATTGCGGGGGCTAACGCCGCCTGCACCCGCGGCGAGCTTGCTGCAATCGGGATGGCGTTGCAGGCAGGAAAGTTGAGTGCACAACAGGCTGCCGAGCAGGCGCTACCGTTGCGAAAACAATTGGCAGGCCAACAACGATTGCGTCCTATGCTGGACGCCATGTATCCGCCGCGAGCAAGCGTCTTTGCACCGAGCGACGATACGATTGTTTGCCGTTGCGAGGAACTGACGGCAGGGGACATCCGCCGCGCAGCAGCGTTGGGGCAGCCGGGGCCAAATCAAATCAAGTCATTTACGCGCGCCGGAATGGGGCCATGTCAGGGGCGGCAATGCGGCTACACCATCGCGCATATCCTGGCCGCCGAACAGCAGCGGCCAGTGGCGCAGGTGGGTTTCTATCGTATTCGTCCGCCACTGAAACCGCTGACACTGGGTGAACTCGCCAGTTTGGATCTGGATGGTGAAAAAGAATGACTCAGGCCTATGACGTTATTGTGATTGGAGGCGGCCTGCACGGGTTGTCCGCGGCGCTGCATCTGGCACGGCGTAGCGCGCGCGTATTGGTGGTGGAAAAACACTGGGTAGGCCGCCATGCCTCCGGCGCCACGGCAGCAGGCGTACGCACGCTGAACCGGGACCGCGGTGAGCTGGATTTGTCGTTGGAATCTCTGGATATGTGGCATGCGCTGGAATCCCTGGTAGGGGATGACTGTGGATTTCATGCCAATGGGCAAATCTGCGTGGCCGAAAATGCCGGTGCATTGAGCAAGCTGGAAGCTCGCGTAAATGGCTTGCGCGCAGATGGCTATACGCACGAGGAAATGATAGGTCCAGCCGAATTGCGTCGTTTATTGCCGGAGTTGTCGCATCATTGCCTCGGAGCGTCCTACACGCGGCGTGATGGCGCGGCAGATCCCCATCGCGCATTGCGCGCATTTCGACGCAGCGCAGTCGATGCAGGCGTGACATTGGTCGAGCACTGTGGTGTAAACGCGCTTAAAAAGACCGGCCAGGGTTGGCTCGTGTCGGCCGATGGCGGCCGCGAATGGAGCGCTGGTGCGATTGTGAACGCCGCCGGAGCATGGTCGGGACGGGTTGCAGCGATGGCGGGTGACGATATTCCGCTGGCTACCAAGTCATCGATGATGATGGTCAGCGAACGACTGCGGCCGTTCATCAAACCGGTAGTGGCCATCATGGGCCGCTCGTTATCGTTCAAACAATCCGATCAAGGGACCTTGGTGATAGGCGGCGGCTTGCAAGGCATCCCCGACCTGGACCGCGAAACGTCCACGGCGCGTATGCAGGTGCTCGCCAAGGGAGCACGTTCGGCCACTGATCTCTTTCCCTCCGTGAGGGATATCCGGATCGTTCGAGTGTGGGCAGGATTGGAGGCCAAGACGGATGACATGCTGCCCGTGGTGGGGCCCTCGCCCAATGCTCCCGGGGTGTTCCATGCTTTCGGATTCTCTGGCCACGGTTTCGAGCTGGTGCCTGTCGTCGGCGCGACGTTGGCCGATCTGATACTGACTGGGAAGACGTCTCGTCCCATTCAAGCCCTGGATGCGCGCCGTTTGATGCCGGCCTTCGCCAAGGAGAAGAGCTCATGATGCGCTATGCAGCCAAGCGATTGTTGCTGGCTATTCCCACGCTGCTGGCGATGTTGACGGCGGTGTTCATTCTGGTGCGTCTCGTGCCCGGTGATCCTGCGGCGGTAATGCTGGGCGATCAGGCCAGCGCCGAGGCACTCCAAGCGCTGCGTGCGCGTTTGGGTCTGGATTTACCAACGCATATTCAGTATCTGAATTTCCTGAAAGACATGTTGTCGGGCAATTTTGGCGTGTCGATGGCCAGCGGCAGGACAGTCTTGCAGGAGGTATCCCTGGTGTTGCCGTGGACGATCCAGCTCACGCTGGCCTCGATTCTGATTGGGGTGGTATTTGGACTGCCGCTAGGTATCTGGGCGGCACTGCGGCGCAATGCCTGGCCAGATTATCTGGGGCGGTTGTTGTCGTTGACCGGCCTGTCCTTTCCGGCGTTTGTATCCGCCATTCTGATGTTGTTGGTGTTTGCGATCCAGTTGCGCTGGTTCCCGGTCATCGGCAGCTCGGTAGCCGGGGATTGGAAAACACAACTGCACAACTTGGTATTACCCGCATTCAACCTCGGTCTGATCATGACGGCGTATGTCATGCGCGTGACACGCTCATCCATGCTGGGAGTGCTGGGGGAAGACTACGTACGCACAGCCAAGGCGAAGGGCGTGAGGCCCATGCGATTGATTTTGCGGCATGGCCTGCGCAATGCATTGATTCCCATCGTGACGGTCGTGGGGTTGTATTTCGGCACATTGATCGGCAACTCCGTATTGACGGAAATCGTGTTCAATCGCCCTGGCTTGGGAAAACTGATCCTGGGAGCGTTGAACGCGCGTGATTACACACTCCTGCAGGGGCTGATGGTGGTGTTCGCATCGTGCGTGATTGTGGTGAATCTATTGACTGACCTGGTGTATGGGTTGGTGGACCCGAGGGTGAAATACAAATGAGCGCTATCGCCGCACCTGTCGCCGCAAGGCCCAACGCCTTGTGGCAAGCCCTATGCAAGAACCGGCTTTCCTGGCTGGGAATAGGGCTGTTGTTAGTGATCGTGCTGGCCGCCGTGTTCGCACCATGGCTGGCGCCGCACGATCCGCTGTCGCAAAACATCGCTTATCGCCTGGAGCCTCCGTCCGCCGAGTTCTGGCTGGGCACCGATAGCTATGGCCGTGATGTGTTGTCGCGCTTGATTTATGGTGCTCGCGTTTCCCTGCTGGTAGGGTTCGTAGCGATTTTGATCGCCATGTGTATCGGATCAGCGCTGGGAATTCTGGCAGGCTATGTCGGTGGCGTGGTCGACCAACTCATCATGGGGTTGGTGGATGTGCTGCTGTCATTTCCGACGTTGCTGTTGGGCCTGATGGTGGCGGCCATGCTGGGCGCGAGCCTGGAAAACCTGATCATCGCGATTGCGATCACCGAGATTGCGCCGTTTGTGCGGGTAGCTCGCGCGCCCACGATTGCTTTAAAGCAACGTGATTTTGTCGAGGCCGGCCGCGCATTGGGCTATGGCCCATTGCGCTTGATGGGTGTGCATATCCTGCCCAACATGATTTCGGATGTGGTGGTGTTGGGTTCGTTGTGGATGGCTTCCGCGATTCGCACTGAGGCGTCGCTGAGCTTTATCGGCCTGGGTGTGCCACCGCCTGCGGCGACCTGGGGCAGCATGATTCGCGAGGGTTTCGAAAACATCCTGGACGCCTGGTGGCTGACCGTATTTCCCAGTATTGCGATTCTGCTGACGGTATTGGCATTGAATCTGTTGGGCGATGCATTGCGCGACGCCATTGATCCCAAACTGAGATCGGAGCGGTAATGAGCACACAAGATGCTGTCCTGGAGCTGCGCAACTTGCGTACCGAGTTCCGTGTAGGGGGCGCCTGGCATGCCGCTGTGCGGGATGTGTCTCTGGCGGTACGGAAAAACGAAACGCTGGCTGTGGTGGGGGAGTCTGGTAGCGGAAAAAGCGTGACCGCGTTATCCGTGCTGCGCCTGTTGCCAGAGGCAGGGTCGCGCCATGGCGGCGGCCAGATACTGCTAGAGGGCCGTGACCTCGCGTCGATACCGGAAAAACAGATGGCGGCGCTGCGTGGCGATGCGATCGCCATGATCTTCCAAGAGCCGATGACCTCGCTGAACCCGACGATGACGGTGGGTGACCAGATTGCCGAAGCGATTCGCCAGCATCGCCATTTGTCATGGCGCGAGGCCCGCGCGCTGGCGCTAGAGGCCTTGGAAGAGGTCAAAATACCCGCCGCAGCGAGCCGGTTTGGCGACTATCCCCATCAGTTCTCGGGCGGCATGCGTCAACGTGTGATGATTGCCATGGCGCTGGCCTGTAAGCCCAAGGTGCTGCTGGCTGATGAGCCAACGACAGCGTTGGACGTCACCATACAGGCGCAGATTTTGAGTCTGTTGTCGGAGTTGAAAGAAGCGCACGGCATGGCCGTTGTCTTTATCACGCACAACCTGGGCGTGGTGGCCCAGATCGCGGATCGCGTCGCCGTGATGTATGCCGGCGAGGTAGTGGAAACCGCGGATGTGAATACCTTGTTTGCGCGGCCGACGCATCCGTATACCGAGGCCTTGTTGCGGGCGATGCCTCGTGTGGACCTGGATACCGCGGTACTGGAGCCCATCCCGGGCAGCGTGCCGGCAATCACTGCCATGCCGCGGGGTTGTGCCTATGCGTCTCGTTGTCCGCTGCGAGAGGCACGGTGTGAGGCGCAAGCGCCCACGCTGGAGCCTATCGGCCAGGATCATCAGGTCCGTTGTGTCGTGCGCGTCGAATCGAACAAGAGGCCTATATGACTGACATTCTGCAAGTCCGTAACCTGGTCAAGCGTTTTGAGAGCGGCGGCGGCTTTCTCGGCGGGAAAAAGACCGTCGTGCGTGCGGTGAACGATGTGTCGTTCAGTGTGGCGCGGGGGCAGTCGCTGGGCCTGGTCGGAGAATCTGGCTGCGGAAAATCGACGGTGGCTCGCACCCTGTTGCGTCTGATCGAGCCCGACGAGGGCAGCATCGTATTCGATGGACAAGACCTGAGGCAGGCCAGCGCATCGCAGATGCGGGCATTGCGTCAACGTATTCAAATCGTGTTCCAGGATCCCTACGCCTCGTTGAATCCGCGACGTACCGTGCGTCAGACCTTGTCAGAGCCATTGATCGTGCATAGTCTGGGTTCCGCCCGCGAGATCGAGGCAAAGGTCCAAAGCACGATTCAAGAGGTGGGTTTGCCCCTGAGCGCCTTGGACCGCTATCCGCACGAGTTTTCGGGTGGCCAGCGTCAACGTATCGGTATCGCGCGGGCACTGGTGCTGGATCCGGAACTGATCGTGGCGGATGAGCCTGTATCGGCGTTGGATGTCTCGGTGCAGGCGCAGATTCTGCAATTGCTGGATCGCTTAAAGCGCGAGCGTGGATTGTCTTTCGTGTTCGTGTCCCATGATCTGGGCGTAATACGGCATTTTTGCGATACGGTCTGCGTGATGTATCTGGGCCGGATTATCGAGCAGGGGCCGACGCAGCAGGTGTTGGATGCGCCGTTGCATCCCTATAGCCGTATTCTGCGCGACTCATCGCCGGTACCGGACCCCGGCGCACGCATTGCGTTGTCTCGGATCGTAGGGGAAATTCCCGCGCCGACGAATCTGCCATCGGGGTGCACATTTCATCCTCGATGCTCGCGGGCGCAGGATGACTGCCATCGGCAGATTCCGCTGCTGACCTGTGAAACAAGCAAGGATAGATCGGTTGCCTGCTTCTATCCTTTGGCTGCAGAAGGCGCGGCGCGGGTCCCGGAAGTCATCATGCAATGATGGTGCGATAGCATGATGATTTCCAGTATTCGCCCAGGGTCGCTGGGTGAGTATGCGGGCACGTCAGGTGCCGATACGTAATGGCGCTACGAGCTTGCGCAGCGCTGCTATGGCGGACAATGCCGTAATCCGGCCGGTCTTGGGATTCTCGCTGGGCACGTTCTGGATTTCCATGCTCAGCTTGGCGTCATCCGAGTCCACTTCGATACGGTGGATATTGCGGGATATCGTCGGATCGGCCCAGATCTCGAGGATTGTGCGGTCTGGCCCTACGCCAGCGAGCGACAGGGACACGGCGACGTTCAGGTTGGCGGGAAATCCGGTCGCGGCTTCGCGTGCCGTGCCGGTGTAAATGCGCGTGGGCTCCTTGATCGCGTCCAGATCGATATTGTTTTGAACGACATACGGCGCCCCGGAGAACCCGATCGGCGGCTTGCGGCTGACCATTCGCACTTCGTTGATCTTGCCTTCGGCCGCCGCGGTCACGGCGTCCAGGCCGAGCAGTGCCCCGGTGGCTACGATAATCTGCCCGCCGTGTTCGCGCGCGACCTCGATAAGCTGCTCGTTCAACAGCAGTGCCCCGGAACTCAGTACCAGCAGCTTTTTCCCTGCCTTGAGTACCGGCTCGGCGATGCGAGGCAACAACGCAGCCGGCGCGCACTCGACCACCACGTCGCAATGCTCCACCAGATGATCTATGTCGGTGTAAACAGGGGGTGTGGCAAAGGTGTATGCGCTGCGTGCTTTGTCGACATCACGAACACCAAGGGCGCTCAGTTGCAGGCCGGGGATGCCGGCATCGATTTTTTTCGCGATCGATTTGCCTATCGATCCAAAACCGGCGATGCCAACACGCAGGGTAGGGGGTACAGTGCTCATCAGTATTCCTTGTTGCTCGATGTGGGCAAGTATAGGCTGGACTGCGATCTTTGATTGTCAGCCCGGCCTTTGGCAGGGAGCACCGCAGGAGGCCGTCTCTACGTCGCCGCGTTCAGCTGGGACCGGTATTTTTGGACTTCTTCTTCGTAAAGGTCCCGGCCGTGTGCGTCGTTCGTGACCAAGAGCGGAAAGTTCTCGATTTCCAGTCGTTGGATGGCTTCCGTTTTCAAATCTTCGTAGGCGACGACGGTCGCGCTTTTGATGCACGCAAACAGCGTGGCCGATATTCCCCCGATAGCCGAAAAACCTACGGCGCAATTATCCTGACAGGATTGCCGTATGTCGGTACCCCGATTGCCTTTTCCGATCGCCGCTTTGACGCCGTAATCGAAGAGCACCGTGGCATAAGGGTCCATACGGTAAGCGGACGTAGGTGCTACCACACCAATGACATGGCCCGGCTTTGTCGGGCCTGGGCCACCATAGAACACCGTTTGCCCGCGCAGATCCACAGGCAAGGGCTTACTCTCGCGCAGCAGATCGATCAGGCGTTTGTGTGCCGCATCGCGTGCCATGTAGATGACGCCGCTGAGCAGCACTTCATCGCCGACGGTCAACTGCTTGATGGCATCATCCGTCAACGGCGTGGTCAATCGATATGTGGTCATGCTTTTCCCCTAGATGACAGCGGTTTTGCGGCGCGATGCATGGCACTGAATGTTGACCGCGACGGGCAGTGCCGTGATATGGCAGGCATACGTTTCTACTGCCACCCACAAAGCGGTGCTGGACCCTCCGTAGCCTTGTGGCCCTATGCCCGTTTTATTGATGTCTTCCAGGAGTTCGCGTTCCAGTTGAGCGATGTGGGCGTCGGGATGATGCTCGCCAATGTCGCGCAGAATGGCTTTTTTTGCGATCTCGGTGACTTTGTCGAAGCTGCCTCCGAGGCCGACCCCGACGGTTAGCGGCGGACAGGCGCTGCCTCCGGCTGCGTTGATCGCATCCAGAACAAAACGTTTTACCCCGGCAGCGCCTTCTCCTGGCAAGAGGAACTTCATCGTGCTCCAGTTCTCGCTTCCGCCGCCTTTGGGCAGGACGGTGATGCGGACTTGGGATCCCGGCACGATTTCCGTATGGATCACGGCAGGCGTATTGTCATTGGTGTTCACCCGCAGCAAGGGGTCTCCCACCACCGATTTGCGCATATAGCCCTTGGCGTAACCCTGGCGAACGCCCTCGTGTACGGCCTCTTGATAAGGGGCGCCAGTCAGGTACACCTCTTGGCCAATTTCCACGTACACAATCGTCAAGCCCGTATCGTGGCAATAGGGGACCTGGTTATCGCGCGCAATTTTGTCGTTTTCGATGAGCTTGAGCAGCACCGATTTCCCCAGAGGCGAGATTTCGTTCTGTGCTGCGCGGTGAAAGCCTTGCACAACATCGTCAGGTAGATTATGTGTGGCATCAACACACAAGTCGGCTATGCATTGCGTGATCAGATCAGTGTCTAGTTGTCGCATGGGCGGTCTCTATGAATGGTCAGGCGAGCAGCCGCTGGAACGCTTGCAGCAGCGCGTTTTTGTACTCAAATCCAAATCCAGGATGGTCGGGAACACGAACGAATCCGTCGGTAAAACGGCTGTCGTCGCAAAAACCGCCCAGGGGTTGGAAAATGCCCGGGTAGGCCTCCGAGCCACCCAAGCCAAAGCCGGATACGGCATGCAGGCCCAGCAATTGGCCACTGTGCGGGTAGCATTGGCGCCGGTTAAATCCACGGCCCTCCAACACGCCAAGCATGCGGTGGTATTCGGTCATGCCGTAGCTCAAGCCTGGATCCATCTGGAAAACATCTATGCCAGGCCGGCACCCGCCAAACAACGCCAGATTCTTGACGTCTTGGTGTGAGAACAGGTTTTCGCCTGTCGCCAGCGCGCCGCTGTAGGCTTCGGACAGGGCTGCATTGAGTTCCAGATCCAAGGGGTCCCCCGCCTCTTCGAACCACATCAGTCCATAGGGTTCGAGGGCGCGTCCATATTCGAGCGCTGTTTGCAGGTCGAATCGTCCGTTGGCGTCGACGGCGAGATTGGACGCTGCGCCCGCCACAGTGAGCGCGGCGTCAATGCGTTGGAGGTCGGATGCCAGATCGGCACCGCCGATTTTTATTTTGTACCGAGTGAAGCCCATTTGCTGATAGTGCTTCAGCTCGTCGATGAGCTTTGTGGTGGCTTCGCCGTCATAGTAGTAGCCGCCTGCCGCGTAGACCGCTACCTGGTCGTCACGTCCGGGCCTGCCGAACTGACGGGCGATGGTGGCGCTGACTGGTTCGTCATTCAGTTTCGCGTTCAGATCCCAGATGGCCATTTCCAGGGCGCTGGCGGCCATGGCTCTATCACCATGTCCACCGGGTTTTTCGTTTTTTAACGAGCAGGCCAGCACTTTTTCGGGGCTGATGCGCGATCCGCATTCGGTCAGCAGATCATCCGGAGCGGCCTGCAACAGCCGAGGGGCCATGCGTGTATTGATGATGTCGCTTTGCGCGTAACGGCCGATCGAGTTGAACGACAGTCCGATCAGCGGTTTGCCGTTGAGCGTCTTGTCTGTGACGACGGCGAGCAAAGAGACGGTATGTTGCGAGAAGTTCACGTACGCGTTGGAAATATTGCTGCGTAGCGCGATGGGAGCTTCGATGATGCGCGTGATTTTCAATGCAGACTCCATGGGGAATCAGGAGCGCGGCGACAGCCGCGCGTAATGTCGAGCCGGTATGGTCGAGGCGGCGTCAGTCAATCTTGGCGTCCGCGTCGTCCACGATTTTTTTGTATTTGCCGACTTCGGACGTCAGGTACGCGGCAAATTCGGGTGCCGATTTCCGCTTGGCCGGTGTGAGTGCCAAGGTCTGGAATCTGGCTTGAACCTCGGGGGTCTGCAGAATCTGATTGACCGTGGTGTTCAACTGATCCACGATCGGCTTGGGCGTGCCCTTGGGCGCCATCAAGCCAAAAAAAGCCAGGGTGCTGACCGTTGGATATCCTTGTTCGTTCAAGGTCGGAACGTCCGGCAAAAAGGCGCTGCGCTCGGTGTCCACGACTGCCAGGGCCCTCAGTTTGTTTGCCTTGATCTGGGGCAGGATGGCGGGCAGAGAGTCGGACGTCACCGGGATCAGGCCGCTGATGACCTGGGTTTGCGCCTCTGCGCTGCCCTTGAACGGGATGTGCGTCATTTTGAGGCCGGTCTCCTTGTTGAAGACTTCCATCGTCAGGTGTTGGGTGGAGCCATTGCCGGCAGAGGCGAACGACAGGTCTTCTTTCTTGGCCCGGGTGATCAGGTCTTTGATCGACTTGATGCCCGAGGCTGCATAAGTGGCCAGGATCTGCGGCGTGGCAGCGATGTCTGCGACCGCCTCGAAATCCTGCAGGGGCTGATAGGCCAGCTTGGAATACAGCGACGGCGCAATGGCAAATGGGCCGGTACTGGTCAAGAGCAAGGTGTAGCCGTCAGGGTTGGCGCGGGCGGCATAGCCGGTGCCTAGCGTTCCCCCGGCGCCCGGGCGGTTCTCGACGATAAAGGGTTGACCCAGTTTCTTGGCCAATTGCTCGCCAATCGTCCTGGCGATGATGTCGCCAGTCTGCCCGCCGGGGAACGGGACGACGATGGTGACGGGCTTGTCCGGGTAGGCCGCCAGGGCAGGGCTGGCATGCAGGGCACAGGCGCTCAGCGCGGCCGACAGGATTTTCTTGAACACGATGTCTCCTCGATTTAGGATTATTAGTAGGTACTAATTAATAGTACGTACTAATTGTAGGCAAAATTTTTTGGAATGGTCAACGCTTGCGGGACGGGCCTCGTTGCCAGGGGAAGGGCATAGGACTGGATCTGTACAATGGGCTGCCCCTGGATCGGTCCTGTGCGCCGGCCTGTCCGACCCTGTTGCAACACGCCGCACCTATTCTCAGAACACTATGGAAGTCCGCTACACCGAGCTTGCAAACCTGCTGGTAAAGCAGATTACCGACGGTAAATACGTGGTGGGTGACCGCCTGCCCAGTGAAGTCGAGTTGGGTGAGCAATTTCAGGTCAGCCGCACGACCGTGCGGTCGGCGTTGAACATTGTCGAGGGGTTGGGCCTGATCTCTCGCAAACGGCGCGCGGGCACGGTGGTGCAGTCCACCGAGACCAGCAACAGCTATACCAAATCCCTGCATAGCATCGAGGATCTGGTGAACTATGCCAGCTACACGGAGCGGCATATCCTGGGTATTGCCGACATTGTTGCCGATGAGAACCTGGCGGCTGCTTTGGAGTGCAAACCGGGTCAGCATTGGTTAAAAGTGCAGATGCTGCGTTCAGAAAAGAACGAGCCCAAGGTACCAATTTGCTGGACCGATGCGTATCTGGATCCCAAAGAGGGCCACGATATCGTGCACTTGATCCAGGACGGAACGGGCTTGATTTGCAACCTGATCGAAAAGCATTCCGGCCGTGCTGTCCAGGATCTGAAGCAGCAGATCGGCGCGACTTCCATTTCAGAGGAAATGGCGCCGCATTTGCAGGCAGAGGCGCATACTCCGGGGTTGGAAATTACGCGTCAATATCTGGACCAGGCCAAGCAAAAATTCTTGATTACGGTCAGTACATATCCTGCGGATAAATTCAAATTCACGTTCTGGATGCATAGAACGGTGGCAACGGAGTTGTAGATCGATAGAATTATGTAATACCCACAACGGAGGCGAGGATGAGGCTTTTCAGAAGATGGATGAACGGCAATAACGATAGCCTGGAGGTATCGCCCAGCCGGCGCTACTTTCTCGCTGCGGGGTGCGTCTGCTGCGCAGCCTATGCATTGAAGATCACTCCCGCTCAGGCTGAGTCCGCAGAGGTCCAACGCCATCTGGCCGCAGCGCGCGCTGCGGCCGGCGACGATCTGAAGCAGTATCTGAAACTGGCGGAAGTCGCGCAACCTGTCTCTGGAAAGAAGTCTCCCTCGATAGAGGAACTGATGGCGCTGCCTGCGCCGCCGCCAGGCAAGGCGTTCGACAATCTCTATTTCGTGGGCGGCAAATGGGTCAGTGCCTGGGCCATCCCGACGTCAGAGGGCATTATCCTGATCGACGCCATGAACAACGCCGATGACGCTGAACATGTGATCGATGCAGGCATGCGCAAGCTGGGGCTGGACCCCGCGCAAATCAAAATGGTCGTGATCACGCACGGCCACGGCGATCATTACGGCGGCGCAGATTATTTTGCGCAGAAATATCAATCCAAGATCGTCGCCAGCAAGGCCGATTGGGACATGATGGAAACCAAGCTGGAGTTCGATATACCCAGCTGGGGCAAGCCTCCGAAACGTGAGGTCGCAGTGGACGATGGTGCGAAGCTGACCTTGGGTGATACCACCGTGGACGTGGTGCTGACGCCGGGACATACGATGGGCACCATTTCGCTGGCATTCGATGTCAAGGACAACGGCAAGACGCACCGTGCTTTATTGTGGGGCGGCACGTCGTTCAATTTTGGCAAGCAGCCCAACCGCATGGAGCGTTTGCAGGCTTATCTCGATGCGACGGCTCGTGTGCGTGAGCTGGCCGGCAAGGAGAACATCGACGTCTTCATCTCGAACCATGCGGGTTTTGATTTGGCGGACGTCAAGTTGGCGCAGATGAAATCGGGCGGTCCGAATCCATTTGTGATGGGGGTGGATACGACGCAACGCGCATTAACCGTGATGCGCGAGTGCGCGCTGGCAACGCAGGTAGTCTGGACTGCGTAGGATGGGGGTGCGACTGATGCACTGCATATCACTGCGACTCCGTATTCCCACCGGGATGGAGCGTCGATGAGCAGCAAGCTTTATCGCGATTTCGATCAGGCTGAACTGGACGTGCAGTACAACGCCCGCAATACGGTGCCGCTGGCGTTGTTCCAGTCTCTCATGCAGCAGTACGCCGACCAGAGCCGGGCGGCACGGGCGACGTTGCCTTGTTCCTTGGACGTCTCGTTCGGAGACCATCCGGACGAGACCATGGACATATTCCCGCCGGCTGACGGCTCGATTATGGGTCCGGCACCGGTCTTTGTGTACATACACGGCGGCTACTGGCGAGCCTTGTCCAAGAATGAGTCCAGCAGCATGGCGCCCGCCTATACCAAAGCGGGGGCGGTCTATGTGGCGCTGAATTATTCATTGGCTCCTGGTGCAAGCCTTGACCTCATCGTGGACCAATGCCGGCGCGCCATGGCCTGGGTGTATCGCAACATCGAAGAATTCGGCGGTGATCCTGAGCGCATCTATATCGGCGGCAGTTCGGCTGGCGGACATCTATGCGGGATGGTGCTGGCCAGTGGCTGGCAGGCTGACGTGGGCGTGCCAGATGATCTGACCAAAGGGGCGCTCTTGTTGTCCGGGCTATACGACCTGACGCCGATTCCGCATACGCACATTAACGAGTGGATGCATCTATCCGCAGCCGACGCGGCGCGCAACAGTCCGGCTCAGTATGAGCCTGCATATGGCTGCCCTGTCATTGTTTCCTATGGGGATAACGAGACGGAGGAGTTCAAGCGTCAGAGTATGGACTATCTGGCCCAATGGCGTGCATTGGGGTACCCAGGGGAATACCTGCGTGTCCCTGGTTTGAACCATTTTGATCTTGTGCTTGAGTGCGGGATAGCCGATAGCCCGTTGGCCAAAGGTATGTTCAGCATGATGGGGCTGACTCGAGCTTGAGTCAGCCCGGCGTCGGTGGGGGTTTAACCCCCGTCGATGACCTTGTTGGGCAGCCACGTGACGATTTCTGGGAATAGCATGATCGATATCATGACCAGGACCACGACAGCGAGGAATGGCCAGATAGCCTGAACGCCCTGCGCGAATGGGATCTTGGCGATACTGGTGGTGATGAACAGCAAGATCGCGACAGGCGGCGTCAGGCCGCCGATCTGCGTGATCATGACCATGATGATTCCCAACTGCAGCGGATCGATGTGAAAGGCGCTGCCTACATAGACAATCGTGGGCACCATGACAACGACGACCGCCAGACCATCGAGGATCATCGTCAAGACCAGCATGATGACCACGAGCAGGGCAAGCATCAACAGCGAGCTGTCGGTCACTCCCTTTAATGCAGCCAGGACAGTATCGTTGAAATCCAGATAGTTCAACAGCCAACCGAGCACGCCTGCCATGCCGAGTACGCCGCCCACCATGGCTGTCGTGACGGCGGCATCAACGAGAACGCCGGGGAGATCCTTCCATTGCAGTTTTCGGTACCAGACCTTGCTCACGATCAGGCTGTATACACATGCCACGACGCCAGCCTCAGTGGCGGTGAATATGCCGCTGAGAATGCCGCCCATGATCACGACGGGTGCCATCAGGGCTGGCCAGACGCGCAGGGTCTCCCGGTAAATCTGCTTCAGCGATGAGCGCGGTTGCGTGGCGCGCAGTGCGGCATTCGAGGGCAGGTACGACAGGGCATAAATCACCGCCATCAGCAGCGCGGCGATCATCAGGCCTGGAATCACACCTGCCATGAACAAGCCGCCGATAGATACCCCCGTGATCGAACCATAGACAATCATGGTCATGCTAGGGGGAATAATGGGGCCGATGGTCGCTGCTGCAGCGACGATTGCCGCGGCCAGGCCGGGTTTGTAGCCTCGTTCCTTCATGGCGGGGATCGTCACCGAACCTACCGCTGCCGCCTCTGCTGTGGAGGATCCGGAAATGTTGGCCATCGCCGTGCACGACAGAACCGCCGTATGTCCCAGGCTGCCGCGGATGTGCCCGACCAGCGCTTGCGAGAACTCAATGAGTCCTCCGCTCAGGCCGCCGCGCGTCATGATGGCGCCCGCCAGGATAAAGTAGGGCAGCGCCAGCAGACTGAACGAGTCCAGCATGGCGAACGCCTTTTGCGGTACCAGGGCCGGCACGAGTCCGGGTATCACCATGGCGCCGGCCAGACTGACCGACGCAATGGACAGCAGGATGGGGATGCCGAAGAACACCAGCACCAACATGGCTGCAAAGATGATGATCAATGTCATGATGGGCGTCCCTCTGCTTTGATGCGAACGGCCATGTTTGTTAGCACACACAGAACGAGATACGCGCCGCCAATGACCATCCCCGCGTACACCAGCGACATGCTGACGCCCAGGCCCGGGCTGAGTTGATATTTCGTGACTTGCATCAATCGCCAGGTGTATGTGACCAATGACACGCCTAGTCCGATCCACAATAGATCGATGATCCATTGCATGAAGCGTTGCATGGGGGCGGGGAATCGTTCAAAGAAGGTATCGACCCGCAGGTGCGCTGCGCGGTTATAGGCGACAGGAATGGCTAAAAAGACCAGCCATACGAACGCGAATTTCTGAAACTCCTCGCTCCAGCTGAGCGAGATATTCAGGACAAAGCGGTTAAAGACCTGCAGTGTGCCAACGATGACGATGGCCGTGAATAGCAGGGTGATCAGGGCCTCGACAAACTTGTTGATGTAGCGCATCGGCTTTCCGGAGTGACAGAACGGAGTCGGACAGGTGCCTGTGAATACGCGCGGGAATAGCGGACCGTCTATGCCCGCGCGAACCGTAGCAAGCGTTACTGAGCGGCGCGAATTTCGGCGAGCAGCTCGGTGCCGCCTATATCTGCAGCGATCTTGTCTTGCAGTGCCGTGGCTTTCTCACGGAATGCCGTGGTGTCCACGGTGGTGATGGTGACGCCCTTGCTGCGCAGGAAGTCCAACGCTTCTTTCTCCCGGATGGGGGCGAGCGAACGGTTGATATCGCTGGCCAGTTTGGCGCCCTCCATCACGACTTTCTTCTGGGCATCGGTCAGCTGATTCCATTCGTTCATGGAGCAGGCGAACACAGCCGGGCCCAGGAAATGGTTGGTGATGGCGATATTTTTGGCGACTTCGTAGAGCTTGTTGGTGACTACGACTGCAGAGCCGTGTTCGAAGCCGTCGAGTACGCCGGTTTGCATGGCGGTGTAGACCTCGCCAAATGACATGGGAGTGGCATTCGCGCCCATGGCATTGATCGTTTCGACATACACAGGGCTCTGGATGGTGCGTATTTTCAGGCCCTTGAGGTCTTCGGGCTTGTTGATGGTCTTCTTCGCGGTGACCACATTGCGGGACCCCCAGTTTGTGGTCCAGGCCAGCACCTTGAATCCGGACTTTTCGAGATCGGCTGCAATTTCGTCGCCGACTTTGCCATCGAGCGCGCGATTCATGTGATCGTAGTCTTTCCAGAGAAATGGCAGATCGATCACGCCTACGCGTTTGGAGAAGTTATTAAGGATGGCTGTACCTGCGACGGCGCAGGACGCGCCGGCACCCAGTTGCATCGCCTCGAAAACCGCACGCTCGTCGCCCAGCGCGCTGGTGGGGTAGATGCGGGCGGACAAGGTGTCGGAATGGTCTGCCAGGTAGCTCTGGAATACCCACGCGACCAAGTGATGCTCGGACGTGACATCGCCGTGGGCGGAGTGGGAGATTTTCCACTCTTTCTTGGCCTGGGCATGTGCGGCCGGCGCAACAGCCACGATCATTGTGGAAAGCAGGGCGGCGAACAGAGGTTTTGCTCGGAAACGCAGCGACGTGGGGCTCTTCATGGTGCCTCCTCCTGTGGTTGATTCGATCTTGTTAAAAATTAGGTATATCGATTTAGTAGATCGTTTTACTAATAACATATCACGGCCGGATTTTTATCGACAGTCATCACATATTAGGCTTTACCCTTATATCTAAAATTCCCCGCAGTATCTCTAATGAATGCCTAAATAGAACTATGTGCGGCGTGCGTGATATAGTGAATAAAACGATTTACTATAACGATTTACTTGATCAGCAAAGCGAGGAGCCTGATGGCAACGATTCAGGATGTCGCCCGGTTAGCCAACGTCTCGGTCAGCTCGGTGTCCAATGTGCTCAATGGCCGCGCCGAACGGATGAGGCAGGACACATTTGCCCGTATTGAACAGGCGATCGAAAAGCTGGGATATCGTCCGAATCAAATCGCCCGGCATCTGAAGACCGGGCATATTCCCATTCTGGGTTTGCTCGTTCCTACGACGTCCAATCCGTCGTTCGGTCAATTGGCGGTCGCCATCGAACAAGTGGCGCAGGCCAAGCACAACTACCGCGTGTTGGTGTGCAACACCTATCGTGACAAGCAGCTCGAGTCCAAGATGTTGGACGACCTCATTGGACTGGGGATCCGTGCCGTCATTGTTATTTCTTCACTGAATGATGAGCGGCATATTGAGGCTGCGATCGACAAGGGGCTGGCTGTCGTCAGCTACGACTTGGGCATAGATCCGTCAAAACCGGCCAAGCATGATCATGTATTACCCGACAATCGCCTGGCAGGCCGGCTGGCCGCGAATCATTTGATCGCGCACGGCCACAAACGCATCGCTTTCGTTAAGCCCAAAGGGGCGACGATCAGCCGCAGAGAAAAAATCGAAGGCTTCTTGGGCGCTGTGGGCGAGGCCGGCCCAGAATATTCTGCCCAGGTTATCGATATCGATGGCGGTTCGAGATTCGGGGATAACGAGCTGGGACAGCTGGGCTTTGAGGCTGCACAGCAAATCGCCGCAATGACGCCGCGGCCGACCGGTATCGTGGCAGTCAATGACATGACCGCGATTGGCGTGATGGCGGGGCTGCGTCATTGCGGCCTGTCCATTCCCGAGGATGTGTCGGTAGTGGGGATGGACAATGTGACAGTCTCGGAATACGTGTGGCCCCCGCTGACCACCGTTGCAACGCCAGTCCAGGAGGTCGCGGAAACCATGGTCGAGCAAGCCATCGCGCGTGTAAATGAGCCCGGGACACCTCCGCGAGAATTCAGTTTTCCTCCGCGTCTGGTCGAGCGCCAATCCGTGTCTGAGCCCGGAAAGCCTTTTCAACCCAACATTTCATCCGATTGATCATGACTCGGATTTTTCTCACGCATAACCGCGCCGCGCTGCGCCATTACTACGGCGATCGCGCCTTTCAATTGCTGACGGCCTTGGGCGATGTGAGGTTTCACGACAGCGATACCGAGACGACTAGAGACGATGTTGCCCGGCAGGCCCGCGATTGCGATATTTTGGTGAGCTTTCGCGTACCGGCGATCGATGCCGAGTTGATGCAGGCGTTGCCCAACCTGGCCGCAGTGTGCCGGGTCGCCGTGGACATCCGGAATATCGATCTCGACTGCGCGAACCGCCTCGGTATTCTGGTGACTCGTGCCACGCCGGGTTTTGGTCCGTCAGTGGCTGAATGGATCATTGGCGTCATGATCAGCATGGCGCGCCATATCGACGCCGCGGCGACGGCGTACCGCGCTGGCCGTGAGCCTGTGCCGTTGATGGGACGCGAGCTGCGCGGCGCGACGCTAGGTATCATCGGCTACGGGACGATCGGCCAGTATTTGGCCAGGCTGGCCAGCGGCTTCGGCATGAATGTTCTCGTTAATGATCCGTACGCCGTTGTTGATTCCGAGTCCGGCGTGCAGCCACGTTCGCTCGAGGATCTGCTGGCGCAGGCGGATTTTGTCGCGTGCCTGGCGCCTGCAACAGCGGAAACGGCCAATCTAATTAATCTATCCCGCTTTCAACTGATGCGACGCTCTGCCTACTTTATCAACGCGTCGCGAGCGGAATTGGTCAATGAGCATGACGTGCTGCAGGCTTTGGATGAGGGCCTGATCGCAGGGTGTGCCCTGGACGTGGGGTCCTCCAAAGATCAAATGCCTCCTCTAAGGTTAGCCTCGCATCCCAAGGTCCTCGCCACACCGCATGTGGGGGGACTGACGCCGCAAGCATCGGAACACCAGGCAATGGATTCGGTGCGGCAAGTGCAGGCATTGATTGCTGGTCGGCTTCCCGAGCCCAGCGTCAACGCGGCTCATGCCAGCCGAGCCCGTGACCGTTTTGGCCTGGCGTTGCCGCAGGCTTGATCACACAGGAGGCTGCCATGATCCACACGCGTTGGCCGGTGCCTGTCGAAGGTTGTGATTGTCACCAGCATATCTATGACTTGGATGCCTATCCCTTGCCGCAGCAGTCTCCGGTTTCCCCTCCCCGGGCCAGTTGGGCCGATTATCTGGTTTTGCGGGAAAAACTCGGTATCGGTCGCTGCGTGATTGTGCAGGCCATGGGCTACGGGTTTGACAACCGCTGCACGCTCGACGCGCTGAAGGCCGCTGCAGGATCGGCGCGCGCCATCATTTCCATGCCTGCAGACGTGACTGACGAGGCGCTCGCACTGTTGGCGCAAGCCGGCGTGGTGGGCGTGCGTTTCCAGATGGTGCCCAACAGCGGCAACATCATGACGTGGGACGACTTGTCGCCGATCGCGCAACGCATTGCCCCGTTGGGATGGAATATCAATCTGCAACTGGATGGCCGCACGCTTCCTGATTACGAGGCCTTGATCGCCAGACAGCCTTGCCGCATCGTGATCGATCATGTCGGAAAATTCCTGGAACCTGTGACTCCTCAGGACCCCGCCTTTGCTGCATTGAGACGGCTGCTGGATACTGGCAATGTCTGGGTCAAACTCTCTGCCATGTACGAGACATCGCGTACGGGGGCGCCGGAGTATCGTGACGTAGGCTTGTTGGCGGAAACGCTGGTCCGCCATTATCCAGAGCGTTGTCTATGGGCGAGCAACTGGCCCCATCCCGGCCAGCTTCAACGTCCAGATGACCGGTCTTTGCTGGCCTTGCTGGATAGCTGGTGCCCGTCGCAAGCCGTGAGAGACCAGATTCTCGTCCATAATCCGGCTAATCTATACGGGTTTTGATAGTCGGCAGACGGGCGTTATGGATGTTTCCCTGTTATTGGATCAATTCGAAGGGCACTGGCAACTCAGTCGCAGTATCGAGCAAGAGCGCGCAACGATGCGAGGCAGCGCGACGTTTTCCCGCGTAGAGAATCACGTCCTGCTCTATCATGAAGAAGGGGTGTTGACGCTGCATAACGGTCAAGCCGTCCGGTGTACGCGGCGCTACAAGTTTCTCGCGCAAGACGAGTCTCTGGTGATTCTGTTCAATGATGGGCCTGACGATGGAAAGACCTTTGTCGAGTTGGCTTTCAGCGGCGGGGCTACGGGGGTATTGACTGCCGTGGACAAGCATTATTGCGGTGCAGATATCTATTCGGTGGTGTATCGCTTGAGTCTGCCGGATTCATACGAGACGGATATACGTGTTTCCGGGCCGAATAAGGATTATCGGGCAGTGACTCGATATACCAGGGACTGAACGAGCCATAGGCCCACGGTTGACCCGACATCCAGATCAGCATGGTTTAATGGCCCTACGTCGCCGCTTATCTCGAGAGAATCGACGCGTTTAGCGATAAAACATGATGGAGATTTTGCATGAATGGTGCTGAAAGTCTGGTCAGGACGTTGTTGGCTTCGGGTATAGACACTTGTTTTGCCAATCCAGGGACAAGCGAAATGCACTTTGTCGCGGCCCTGGACCAAGTCCCAGGCATGAAATGCGTGCTGGGTCTGCAGGAAAACGTCGTGACGGGCATGGCGGACGGCTATTTCCGCATCGCTCGCAAGCCAGCATGCACGCTGTTGCATTGCGGCCCGGGCCTGGCCAATGGCATGGGTAATCTGCATAACGCACGCCGTGCTCGCAGCGGTATCGTGAATATTGTCGGCGACCAGGCGACCTTCCATCGTCCCTTTGATGCGCCGCTGACAGCGGATACGGCCGGCATGGCGCAAACGGTCTCTCAATGGGTCCGCACGAGCGTGCAAAGCGAGCATCTCGGCCGTGATGCGTCAGAGGCTATCGCCGCAGCTCAAGTGTTTCCAGGGCAGATCGCTACATTGATTCTCCCTGCGGACGTGTCGTGGAATGACGGCGGCGTGGTCGGCGCTCCATTGACCGTGCCCGCGTCACCTGAGGTGGACAGCAATGCGATCGAGAACGCTGCGAGGACACTGCGTTCATATGGTCGGGATACGCTGATCCTGGTCGGAGGGCCCGCGGCGTTGAGCGAGGCCCAGGGCCCGCTCTGGCGTGTCGCGCAGGCCACGGGGGCTACGTTGATGGCGGACTTTGTCACGGCACACGTGGCGCGAGGCCGGGGGCGTTTGCCGCTTGAGCGCACGCCTTATGTCATGGAGGCCGCTATCAAAGCGCTCGAGCGATTCAAGCACATCATTCTGGTGAACGCCAAGGCGCCGGTCGGCTTTTTTGGCTATCCTGGAATGCCCTCGACGCAGTATGCGCCGGACGCACAAATTCAAGTGTTGTCGCGGCCGGATCAGGATCCGGTGAAAGCTTTGCGGTCGCTGGTGTCTGTGCTGGATGCTCCCGAGGCCGATATTCCCGATCCGGGCCCGCGTCCAGAGGTGGCGACGGGATTGCCCACGCCCGAAGGGCTGGCGCAGACGGTGGCGGCAGTGATGCCTGATAACGCCATTGTGTCGGACGAGAGTGTGTCTTTCGGACGTGGCTTTTATAAATTTACCCATGCAGCGCCGGCGAACGATTGGCTGCATTTGGCGGGCGGCGCGATTGGTGATGGCTTGCCCGTCGCAACCGGGGCGGCTATTGGCGCGCAGAAACAGCGGCGCGTCATCAGTCTGCAGGCAGATGGCTCGGCGATGTATTCCCTCCAATCGCTCTGGACACAGGCGCGCGAGCAACTGCCATGCACCACGATCATTTTGAACAACAGCAAGTACAACATCCTGATCGGTGAATATAAAAACGTCGGCGCGACTCCTGGCGAAACCGCGATGAGCATGCTGGACCTGGGCAATCCCTCGCTGAATTGGGTTGGCCTCGCGAATGCGATGGGTGTCGAGGCCGCGCGGGCTACCACGCTGGAACAGTGTGCAGACCTGATGAAGAGCAGCTTTGGCAAGCAGGCGCCGTTCCTGATTGAACTGATGGTGTAAGGAGTTGCCTTAAAGAGCAGGGCAGTTTTCCCGCGCATGGCTCGGTGAGGCACGGGCACTTTCACTATGCCTCAATGGATGGAGATCGATCGCAATGAAGCTGATTCAGCTGTACCAAGTCCTGGGTGCCGTAACTATTGGCAGCATGGTTTCGACTGCGCATGCAGATACCTATCCTGACAGGCCGATCACGTTGATCGTGCCGTACCCTGCCGGTGGAACAACCGACCTCGCGGCACGCACGATTGCCCAGGCAATGGGGCCGTTTCTCAAGCAGTCCATCGTGGTCGATAACCGCGCCGGAGCCGGAGGCAATATCGGGATGGGGATGCTCAAGCGTGCGAATCCTGATGGCTACACCATTGCCATGGGCACCATCGGTACGCAGACAATCAATCAGTTCCTTTACAGCGATATGCCGTATGACCCGGCCAAGGACTTCGATTCTCTGGCGATGGTCTTTACGGCACCCAATGTCATTGCGGTGCGGCAGGATTCTGAGTTGAAGACGGTGCAGGATCTGGTTGCCAGCGCCAAGCAACGCAAGGATAAGCCTCTGTCTTATGCCTCACCTGGGGTCGGGTCTTCTGTGCATCTGACCGGGGCCTACCTTGAGCAGGCGGCAGCAATCGATATGCTGCATGTGCCGTTCAAGGGTGTTTCGGGATCGATGCCCGCGCTGATCGGTGGGCAGATCGATGTGCTGATGGACAATCTACCCAGTACGATCAGCCAGCTAAAGGATGGTTCGCGCGTTCGTGCTTTGGCTGTGACCTCGGCGCAGCGATCGCCTTCTTTGCCTGATGTACCGACTGTTGCGGAGTCCGGCCTCAAGGGATTTGATGTGACGGCCTGGTTTGCGCTGTATGCGCCAGCTGGCACGCCTGACGCGGTGCAGGCCACACTGATTGATGCGGCAACCCGGGCGCTCGCCACGCCTGCAGTAAAGGAACAATTGTCCAGCTTGGGTGCGAAGGCAGGCACTCTCACAGGCAAGGACCTCGCCGCCTTTGAGCAGACCGAGCGTCAGCGTTGGAGTCAGCTGATCAAGGAGCGCAATATCACGACGAACTGACAAGCGCGTATCCAGTCATGCCCAGAGTTTTATTCCTGCTGCGCCTTGTCGGCATCGTCGCCGTTGCTCATGTCTACGTCGGGCTGCGCCTGATACCTGACCTGCATCTGACTGGCGGGTGGCAATGGGTAGGCGTAGGCATGCTGGTGGCATCCTGCGTCATGATGCCGTTGTCTCTCGTTATCCGGCCTTTTGCGGCGCGCCCCTGGGCCGATTGGGTCGCCGGAGTCGGGCTCGTTCTGATGGGCCTGTTTTCCTCTACGTTCGTGTGCACATTGCTGCGGGACGTCGCGTTGGCGATCGTATTTGTTGGCGGCGACCTTGCAACGATGACGTTGCCCGTCACGCAGATCAAGTTCGATAGCGCTGTGACGGTTCTCATGGTGGCATTGGCCGCCACCCTGGTAGGGGCCATTAATGCCCGGCGCTTGGCCCGCGTGCGGCCAGTCGATGTGCCGATTGCGAATTTGCCTCCAGCGCTGCAGGGTTTCACCATCGCTCAGATCAGTGATATTCATGTAGGACCGACCATCAAGCACGGTTATGTCGAGCACATCGTGCAGGCGGTCAATGCGCTGGAGCCTGACTTGATCGCCGTGACAGGGGACGTGGTCGATGGCCCTGTGGCGCAGTTATCTGCGCACACACGGCCGCTAGGCCGATTGGCTGCCCGGCACGGCACATTCCTGGTGACCGGGAACCACGAGTATTACTCGGGCGTCGGCCCCTGGGTGGCAGAGTTCCGCCGTTTGGGGCTGCAGGTTTTGATGAACGAGCATGTCGTGATATGGCATCGGGAAACGCCCCTCGTCGTGGCGGGTGTCACTGACTACAGCGCGGGAGCCTTTGATCCCGAGCAGGCGAGCAACCCGGCCAAAGCCGTAGCGGGCTCGCCCAGCGAGGCTATTCGCGTGCTTCTGGCGCATCAACCTCGCAGCGCCACCGCGGCTGCCCAGGCGGGTTATGCCTTGCAGTTGTCGGGCCATACGCACGGCGGACAGTTTTTCCCCTGGAATCTATTCGTGCGTTTTCAGCAGCCCTTTGTCGCCGGTTTGCATCGTGTCCG
Source organism: Bordetella muralis (assembly GCF_054781015.1). Classification (NCBI taxonomy): domain Bacteria; kingdom Pseudomonadati; phylum Pseudomonadota; class Betaproteobacteria; order Burkholderiales; family Alcaligenaceae; genus Bordetella; species Bordetella muralis. Next base: position 377,246 of record NZ_BAAGVF010000002.1, read on the forward strand.
GGACATGTGGGTCTATACCAGCCGTGGCACGGGCTACTGGGGGCCGCCCAAGCGGCTGGGCGCCCCGTCGGAGATCACACTGCTCCGGTTGGTGAGTGGGTAGTTGGACGACGAGGTTGAACCCGTCAATTCAATTTAAGATTCGCTTAATGTCCTGGCGTATAGTCGACGAATGCGAATCTTATTGGCCGAAGACGACATTTCATTGGGCGAGTCCATCGAGTCATGGCTGACGCTGGACGGCTACACGGTCGACCGGGTCACCCGTGGCGATCTCGCGCAAACCGCGCTGAGCACGCATGAGTATCAATGCCTGTTGCTGGACCGTGGCTTGCCAGGTCTGACTGGCGATGCATTGTTACGTGCATTGCGGACACGCCGCGAAACGATACCTGTCATCATGATCACCGCTCGCGACGCTGTGCGGGATCGCATAGAGGGGCTGGATCTCGGCGCGGACGATTATCTGGTCAAACCCTTTGATCTGGAGGAATTGTCGGCGAGGATCCGAGCGGCAATACGGCGGCACGACGGACGTCCCGAGACCGGTTTGCGCCATGGCGAATTGACGATGGATGTTGCGGCCAAACAGGTTACGTTCCACGATCGCCCTGTCGAGTTGACGGCACACGAGTTTGCCATTTTGCATGCCTTGCTGCGCCGCCCGGGGCATGTCGTGTCGCGCGCGCAACTCGAGGAGTCTCTGTACGGCTGGGGCGACGAGGTGGAAAGCAACACCATCGAAGTGCATATCTATAACCTGCGCCGCAAACTGTCGGCAGAGTTGATCAAGACGATTCGCCGCCAAGGCTATCGGTTGGCGGACTGATATGCGTTGGCGTCGCACCAGCAAAATCCCTCGTTCCGAAGCCCCCCGTGGCTATTCGCTGCGCCGCAGACTGATTTCGACCACGTTGGGGTCGAGCATTGCTGTGGGTGTGGTCAGCACTGTCATTGTGTTGATGTTGGCGTGGAAAGAGGTGAGTGACACATTCGACGATACCCTCGAAGAAGGCGCCAGGCTGGTGTTGGCGCTGGGCGAGGGTATCTCGGCAGCGGGAATGCCTGCACGCGGCCGCGATGATGAGACGCAACCCACGCTGCGCCTGGATTACCAGATCATCTCACCCGAGGGGGCCGTGATCCGCCGGGGCGAGGATGCGCCCAAGCGCCCCTTTGTCGATCCGCGCCGGCGTGATGACCGGTTTTATGATGTCAGAGTGTCTGGCGAGCGATGGCGTGTATATGTGCGTAAGCACGACTCCTTGGGTTTTTCCGTGCAGATCGGCCAGGAGTGGGAGGATCGAACCGACCTCATCGTCGATATGCTGGAGTCATTGGCCTGGCCGTTGGTAGGGCTGTGGTTACTGTTGGGGTTGGTGAATTGGTGGTTGATCCGTCGCCTGGTGGCGCCACTGGAGCGCATGGCGGGTGCCATGGCAGCAAAATCCCCTACCGATCTTTCTCCTTTGAATTATGACGGCAAGGCGTTCGAGGTACGTACCGTGGTCGCCGCCTTGAATCAATTATTGGGGCGTCTCGGTCAAGCCCTGGAAAGCGAGCGTCGCTTTACCGCCGATGCTGCTCACGAACTACGCACGCCGCTGGCTGCTTTGGCATCGCGGATTCAAGTGATGCAGCGTCGCGTTCAGACAGCGGGCGTCGATGCCGTTGCAGGAGATTTGCAGCGTTTGCGCGAGGACGTTGCTCGCAGTACAGCCTTGGTGGAAAACCTGTTGCAGCTTGCCCGCCTGGATCCGGAGTCTGCCGATGCGTTGGTGGCCGATGATATTCAGGCGTCGGCGTTATTGAACGAAGTTGTGAAGGCCTGCGCCCCGTATGCGGCATCCAGGAACGTCACGATATCGGTCGATTGCCGCGTTGCTACGTTCAGAGGCAATCGTGATGGGCTGCTTACCGCGCTGCGTAACCTCGTGCATAACGGCATCAGTTATGGGCGGGTTGGCGGCAAAGTCGAGATCACCGTCGAACGCCTGGGTGACGTTGTGATGCTGGCGGTCCGTGATGACGGTAATGGTGTCGCAGAGGCCGACAGGCAGCGGCTGACGCAACGGTTTTTTCGCGTATTGGGCAGTGGCGTGCAGGGCAGTGGCTTGGGCCTGTCGATAGTGGCCAGGATCGCAGAATTGCACCGTGCTGATCTGCAATTCGGCCCGGGCCTGCAGGGACGAGGACTGGGCGTGACGCTGGCGTTGCCTGTCGACCGCTCGCATTAAGGATCCGCGGGTATTTGTGCGTTGTGTGTTGATAGTCGAGCCGTATGCAGAGGCTCAGATTCGCTTAATCTTCAGCGTATCTAATGGAGCTGTGTTCAACAACAGCGCATGTCGCGCAAGGAGTCATGTCATGAATCTATCTTTTCGTCCTACGTCGTTGAGTCGGACTCTGTTGGCGAGTGCTGCGCTGGCGGGTGCTTTGGTGGCTGGCGGCGTGAGTGCCCAGGGATACTCGGGCCCGAGTTCTGCCCCCGCTGCCGCGCAACAGGGGTATACGGGACCGTCTTCTATTGCCGTCACATCGGTCAAGGCGCTGATCGAAACCGGGCGCGACGACCAGAACGCCATTCTGCGTGGCCGCATCGTATCGCACGATGGCGACGACCACTATACGTTTGATGATGGCACGGGCCGTATTCGTGTTGATATCGATGACGACGATTTTCCCGTCGGTGTGAAGATCGACGACAAGACCATGGTCGAGTTGCACGGTGAGCTTGATCGTGATCGCAAAGGCATCGAGTTCGACGTGGACGAGATCCGCGTGATGCAACAGTAAATTTCTGTTCCGCTACAAGCAAACCGCCCGCCGATCAACGATGATCGGCGGGCGGTTTGTTGTCAGGCACTAGCGAGGGGTCTTAGACGCCGACTACGGAAACCGCCTTGGTTACCAGATAGGCTTCCAGGGCCTCGGGACCGCCCTCGGAACCATAGCCAGAGTCCTTGACGCCGCCAAAGGGCAGCTCGGCCGACGGCGAAGCGGCTTGGTTGATCCAGACCATGCCGACTTCGAGGCGGCGCGACAGCTCGGTGACCGACTTGAACGAGCGCGTGTAGGCGTAGGCGGCCAGGCCATAGGGCAAGCGGTTGGCTTCGCGGATGGCTTCGTCCAGGGTCTCAAAGCTGCGGATCGCGGCAATGGGGCCAAACGGTTCTTCGTTAAAGACGTCGGCATCCAGCGGCACGTCGGACAGAATCGTCGGGGCAAAGAAGTTGCCTGCCGTGCCGACGCGCTCGCCACCGGTGGCAACGCGTGCGCCTTTTTCGCGGGCATTGCTGACGATCTTGTCCATGGCCGCCAGGCGGCGGTCGTTGGCCAGCGGGCCCAGGGTCGTGCCTTCGGTCAAGCCATCACCCAATTTGAGCTTTTCGGCGTGGGCCACAAAGGCCTTTTCAAAGTCGGCCTTGACGGCAGAGTGCACCAGGAAGCGGGTCGGCGAGATGCAGACCTGGCCGGCATTGCGGAATTTGGCGCCGCCAGAAGCCTTGACTGCCAATTCGACGTCGGCGTCTTCGGCCACGATCACCGGGGCGTGGCCACCCAATTCCATGGTGACGCGCTTCATGTGCTGGCCAGCCAGCGCGGCCAATTGTTTGCCTACCGGGGTGGAGCCGGTGAAGGTCACTTTACGGATGATCGGGTGCGGGATCAGGTAGCTGGAAATCTCGGCCGGCGAGCCGAATACCAGGCCGATCACGCCCTTGGGGATGCCGGCGTCGACAAAGCAGTTCAACAGCGCGGCCGGCGAGGCAGGGGTTTCCTCGGGGGCTTTGACCAGGAACGAGCAACCCGATGCCAGGGCAGCGCCCAGTTTGCGCACGATCTGGTTGACGGGGAAGTTCCAGGGCGTGAATGCGGCGACCGGGCCCACGGGCTCTTTGAGCACCATTTGCTGGGCGGCGGTGTTACGAGCCGGGATGATACGGCCGTAGACGCGCAAGGCTTCGTTGGCGAACCAATCGATGATTTCCGATCCGGCCAACACTTCGACACGGGCTTCGCCCAGCGGTTTGCCTTGTTCCTGGGTCAGCAGACGGGCGATGTCGTCAGCGCGCTCGCGCACCAGCACGGCGGCGCGGCGCATGATGCTGCAACGCTCATGGGCAGACATCTCGCGCCAGGTCTCGAATCCACGTTGCGTGGCGGCCAGCGCGTCGTCCAAGTCCTCGCGCGACGCGTTGGCGACCTGGCCGATCTTGGCGCCGGTCGCCGGGTTGACCACGTCAATGCGCTTATTTCCTTTGGCTTCGCGCCATTCGTTGTCTATCAACAGGAGAGTGTCGGGATAACTGCTCATGAATGCTCCAAAGGGAATGTTGTGATCGACTTGACCGGTATTCGGATCCCGAGAAAGACCATGAGGCCCTATCGGGAAATGACTGCCGGAGAAAACGACGGCCGTCTCGCGGCCATGTGAATATACGAGTTAACTACTGCTAGCGTTCTATGTCAAAAACCCACCTGGAAATTGTATAAGGAGAACGCCCGGAAAACGGCCGGTTTGCAGATTGTTTGTCCCGTTACAAATCCGTCCGGGATGGCTGGCCGCGGGTATCAGGCAGGGGAGTGCTGCCTGTGCTGCACGCCTCAAGCGGCCTTGGCCTGCTGCCGTAATTCGCTGATATCGCGCTTGGGCGGTGCCCCGAATAGCCGGCTGTATTCCCTGCTGAACTGAGAAGGGCTTTCGTAGCCGACTTTGAATGCCGCACTGGCTGCGTCCAGGTGTTCGTTCAACATCAGGCGTTTCGCCTCGTTTAACCGAAGCCATTTTTGGTATTGCAGAGGGCTCATCGAGGTGAGTTGACGGAAGTGATGGTGAAACGTTGCGCTGCTCATTTGCGCACGTGCGGCCAGATCGTCCACGCGCAGCAATTGCGCATAGTTATGTTTCAGCCATTCGATCGCCTTGGCGATGCGGTTGCCCTGACTGTCTACAGAGGCGATCTGACGCAGCCTGGCCGTCTGGTCGCTTTTTAGCAGCCGGTAGTGAATTTCTCGCTGTATCAATGGCGCGAGAACCGGGATGGAGTCGGGTTCGTCGAGCAGTTTCACCAGACGGCAGAAGGCGTCCAGGATCATGGGAGTGACATCTCCGATGCCTGCGCCGGCGCCGACCGCGCGATCTCGGGAGGGAGGCAGGTTGCCTTGAGCGATCAGCTCGGCCAGGATGCGCAGGTCGAGTTTCATCGCCAGGCCGACACAGGGGGTGGCGGGACTGGCGGCCAATACCTCTGATGTCGCGGGCAGGTCCAAAGAAGTAATCAAAATACGCGAACAATCATACGGATAGGCCTTTCCTCCAATCCACATCTGCTTTGCGCCCTGGGTCACCAGAACGATGCAGGGTTCGACCACGCAGACACACGGGGGGGCAGGATTGTCGCGTCGAAAAAGGCCGAGATTGGCAATGGCGGTTTCGTAGTCGCCCTCCTGATGGACGCGAGCGCAGATCATATGCGTCATGGCTTGTTGCAGTGACGCGGGCAGGGTTACTGTGTGGGATGTGGATGCTATATCGGTGGAGATCTCCTGCCGCAACTTTACTGCGTGTGGCATGTGCCTTGCTACCCGTAACGCGTGTTTCTCGGAGAATTGGGCAAGAAATCCAGCGAAATACGCTATCGATTCGCTGACGATACCTGGAAAATGCTCATGTAACTTGATGCATAAAGGAATTCACATGCTTGTTCATGCCTATGGCGCCCATGCGGCCGATAAACCTCTCGAGTCCTTGCAAATCACTCGCCGTACACCGGGCGCGCATGATGTGCAGATCGATATTGCTTTCTGCGGTGTTTGCCACTCCGATTTGCACCAGGTACGTGCAGAATGGGAGGGGACGCAGTTTCCTTGTGTGCCCGGTCACGAAATAGTAGGACGTGTGTCGGCGGTCGGCGCACATGTCTCGGATTTCAAGATCGGCGATCTGGTCGGCGTCGGCTGTATTGTGGATAGCTGCAAGCACTGCGCGGATTGCGAAGCGGGTTTTGAGAACTATTGCGATGGCATGGTCGGTACCTATAACGCGCCGACCAAGGATGAGCCCGGCTGGACATTGGGCGGGTATTCGCAAAAAATTGTGGTGCATGAGCGATTCGCCTTGCGCATCCGGCATGCCGAGGATCAGTTGGCGGCGGTAGCGCCCTTGCTGTGCGCCGGTATTACGACGTATTCCCCGCTGCGTCATTGGGAAGCAGGTCCAGGCAAGAAAGTCGGCGTCGTCGGGATTGGCGGGCTCGGACATATGGGTATCAAACTCGCCCATGCAATGGGTGCGCATGTAGTGGCGTTCACGACGTCGGACTCCAAACGCGAAGCCGCAAAAGCGTTGGGTGCTGATGAGGTCGTCGTATCACGCAATCCCGGAGAAATGGCTGCCCATGCCCAGAGCTTTGATTTCATCTTGAATACCGTCGCCGCTCCGCACGATCTGGATGCATTCTTGGCGCTGCTAAAGCGTGACGGCACGATGACGCTGGTAGGCGCGCCCGCCACGCCGCACCCGTCGCCCAATGTATTTAACTTCATTACGAAGCGCCGCTCGATTGCCGGCTCGATGATTGGCGGCATTCCCGAAACGCAAGAGATGCTGGATTTCTGCGCCGAGCATGGAATTGTGGCGGATATCGAACTGATCCGTGCCGACGAGATCAACGAGGCCTATGAGCGCATGCTCAAGGGTGACGTGAAGTATCGCTTTGTGATTGATACGGCGACACTGGCCGCTTAAATCGCGCTGCTTATTCGATGTTACCGCGGCAGCCGGCGATCGCCGGCTGCCGGTGCAGCGCTATCCTCCGCGCGACAGATGTTGCTTCAACGCCTCTTGAGCGCGCTGACCGCTGTGGGTGCCTACGCGATCGGTCAACACCTGGGCTAGCTGCTGTAATTGTCCTGCCGTCAGGCCGACATTCATGCTGATGCGGATATGTGCCTGCAGTTGCGGTTCGACGCCGGGCATTGCCGATAGCATGGCGACAGTGGCCAGTTCGCGGTCTCGCCAATCCAGATTGTCGCGCTCAAAGATATCGCCGAATAAATGGGTTTTGAGGTATTCATCGACTGCCGGGGCGAAATCAAATAGTGCGCTTTTGACCGGTGCGCCCGACAATTTGGTTTGATTGGCGGTGCCCGCCTCTAACAAGGCCTTGCCCGTTGGAATCGCCTTGCTGGGCTCTTGTCCTATCTCGTCGGTCATCCCGCGTTGTTTGCGCGCCTGCAACACTCTCATCAGTTCATTCAGAGCATTGAGGCTGCGCGGAAATCCTGCGTAGGCATAGAGCTGCGAGAGAATTTCCTTGTTGTCGCTGATCGTCAGGCCGGCATCTAATCCTTGGTTTAACGCGTTGTTCAGTTCAGGCAGGTCGCCGGTTGCAGCGAACGCCGCGATTGGCACGATGGCCTGTTGGCGAGCGGTCAACGTTTGGGATACACCAGATTCGTGCGTTGTATGAGCCATGGGTTTGGCCTGAGTTGTCGTAGCCTCGATCTCGCTTGCGGCGACTGCGCTTTGGAGGGCCATGGCCAGTACGCTGGCAATGACAGCGGCACTGCGTTGTTTAGCGGGAGCTGTATTGTTCATCAGTAACTTTCTCCATCCAGTCTACGTTTTTGCCGTCTACGGTGCCGGTTACAGCCAAGTGGGTCATGGCCGTGTCGGGCGCGGCGCCATGCCAATGTTTGACGCCTGGGGGGCACCAGATCACATCGCCGGGGCGAATAACTTGAACCGGCTTGCCCCATTCCTGACTGAGTCCCACACCGGATACCACGACGAGCTGTTGTCCGGCAGGATGGGTGTGCCATGCCGATCGAGAGCCGGGCTCAAAAGTGACGAGCCCGCCTGAGGCGTTGATGGTCTCGCGAGCGGGCCAGACCGGGTCAATACGTGCCTGTCCGGTAAAGAAGGTTTCTGGCCCGGCAACAGACGCTTGATCGCCAGCGCGTGTGATTTGCTGGGCGTTGCTGGGAGAGGCAGCCTCGGCGGCGCCTATCATCGCGGTTTGCAGATGGAAGGCGCAGCAGGCGAATTTTAGAAATGGGGATGCCATGAGTGTGTTCCTGTAGGCTGACGGTTACTGGCAAGCGGCAAGGCTGAATAGCGCGTCCGTCGGCCAGGACCGTTGCGAGAATTTGCCGTGCGCGTTGTGTGGCGCAGCGGCCTCCAGGTAACTTTATGGGCTGACTCATTAGATGAGAAGACGGTAATATCAGCATGCTCTAGTGCAAAAAATTCACCAATGGCAAAAGAGAATCTCAATGACCTGCGAGCATTTTTGGTCGTGGCCCGCGAGCGCAGCTTTACGCGCGCGGCGGCGCAGCTCGGCCTGTCCAGGTCGGCGCTGAGCCACGCCATGTCTGCGTTGGAAGCCAGGCTCGGTGTTCGATTGTTATCGCGCACAACGCGCAGCGTATCGACGACCGAGGCGGGGACGCGTCTATTGAGTACGATCGGTCCGCGCCTTGCTGAGATCGACCAGGAAATCGAGTCGCTGAGTGTCATGCGGGAAAAGCCTGCAGGCACAGTGCGTATTACCGCTCATGATCACGCGATTGTGACGGTGCTGTGGCCGCGTTTGCTGCCGGTGTTGCAGCAGTATCCCGATATCAATATCGAATTCAGCGTGGACTATGCCTTGACCGATATCGCGGCAGGCCGCTTTGACGCAGGGGTTCGCGTGGGGGATCGCATCGATAAGGACATGGTCGCTGTATGCATTGCGCCTGCGTTGCGCATGGCTATCGCTGCGTCGCCGGCATATCTGACCGGCAGGTCGCTGCCGACTATTCCTGATGATCTGACGCAGCATCGTTGCATCAACCTACGCTTGCCTACGCATGGCGGCCTCTATGCGTGGGATCTCGAAAAAGACGGCCGCGCGATCAATGTGCGGGTGACCGGGCAGACAGTGTTCAACAACACGTTTTTAATGCTCCAGGCGGCCTTGGATGGCATGGGGCTGACCTATGTGCCGTACGATCTGGTGCAGCCTCATATCGAACAGGGCCGACTGGTGCCGGTGCTGCAAGACTGGTGGCCATCTTTTCCTGGGTATCACATTTACTATGCCAATCGACGCCAGGTTTCACCAGCGTTGTCGCTGGTGATTGAGGCGTTGCGCTATCGAGCATAACGGTTCGGTTGCAAGGGCACTCGCAGCGATGAGGCCAGCGGGTGCGTCTGCGTTGCGTGATTGCCTATCCAGCTGGCTGTGTTACTTTTTCCAGCGTTTCGACCATTTCGTGGTCCAGCGCACCCTGCACGAGATCGTCGGTTACCCGCATTTCCACGCCCACGGGTGACATCTGGGCTGCCGCTGTAAAGGGTGCAATGGGCGCGGGGGCAGGGCGCGTCTTGCGGCGCAGTAGAAAGTAGGCCGTCAGTGCGAGATTGAGCATCAGGAAAACCCAGAACAGGCCTGCTGCTCCCATTTTGGTCATCACCGGCGAGATCAGCAGCGGACTGATCGCGGAACCGAGGGAATTGATCAATAACAGCCCTTGAATCATGCGGACCAATGCGTCCGCCGGTGCTCGATCCGCAGCATGGCTGACTGCCACGGGATAAATAGCAAATACGCCGCCGCCCAGCAGGAACAGCAGAATCATCAACAGCGAGGACGAGTCGGGCAGCAACAGAACGGCCAACGACAGCACGGCGCACGATGCGCTGAGCACGATGAGCGTGACCTGACGGTCTCTCAGGTCGGACCAGCGGCCCACCGGGTATTGCAACAGCATCGCACCCAGGATGACGATACTCATCATCTTGCCGACCTCGTCGACGTTGAGACCGATGCGTTGCAGATATAAAGGCAGCAAGGTGTAGATCGCCGCAATCGCGACCCCCGAACCAAAGCAGCCCATCACGCCGGTCGGGGTCAGACGCAACAGCTGTCGAGGAGACAGCGGTTCGGCGCGTTCAACCAGCGGGGATACGCGGGGAATCATGACCATGGGCAGTACCGACAATGCGGCCAGCATGCCTGCCACCATGTAGGGCGCCATCTCTCCCCATTGCGTGATGGTGCCGAGCTCCAATTGCCCCAGCATGCTGGCGCCGTAGAAAGTAATCATGTAGATCGCCAGCAATCGGCCCCGGATTTTCGGGTCACCGGCGAGCAACAGCCAGCTTTCAACTACCAGAAAAACGCCTACGCTGGCCCAGCCGTTGATCATGCGCAGGACAAACCATGCGGTGTGGTCAAAGATCAAGCCTTGCAGCAGCACGGTCACGGCAATCAGCGACACAAATCCGCTATAGGCGCGGATATGACCAATACGCAGGATCAAACGGTCGTGAAAAATCGCCCCGATCGTCAGGCCCACAAAATAAGAAGAAGAAATGATCCCGATGACCGTGGCTGAAGCGCCGGCGGCGTCCAGTTGTAACGTGGTCAATGAGGAAATAAACGCGTTGCCGATACAGACAACAAACAAACCCAAAATGGGAGCCAGCACCAGGGCCAGCAACTGCCGCGACATGATGTCCTCGTAAGAAGCGACTGAGTAAAACACTTGGCCCACACGGGAGAGGGGGCGTAGCGGGAAATAAGGGAGGTGCGCTTCGCGGAGGGGTACTGACACCGGGTGATCGGCCCGGCGTGCGTAGTCTGCTGGCTCACACGGCCTGAAAAACGGGGGAATTGTACTGCGGCGCCGGCACGATTGAGGACGCCGGCAGGGGGGCTGATGGGCCGTTACAACGTTTGCGGCGGTTGCGCGCCAGGAGGGAGTCATGGGACACCCTAAAAGGGCTCGGCTTGCGTCATTGAGTGCATGTCCAATATACTCCCTCCTAGTATATTTTCAGATCCCGTTGACGCCATGCCGCACTCTCCTGATGAAAAAAAGCGCGTGCTCGCGCGGGTGCGCCGTGTCCGTGGCCAGTGCGATGCCCTGGAGCGGGCACTGGAGGCGGGCGCAGATTGCGGCCCCGTACTGCAACAGATCGCCGCGATTCGCGGGGCGATCAATGGACTGATGTCAGAAGTGCTGGAGTCGCACATTCGAGAGGGCTTTAGCCAGCCGTCCGAATCCGGCGCGCAATATGATCAACGCGTACAAGAGCTCTTGACTCTGGTTCGTACTTACCTGAAATAATCAATGTGTCAGCGCGGCTGATGCTGTTTGCCTTTTTTCTTTACGGAGCTTTTCCATGAAATCACGTGCCGCCGTCGCCTTTGCCGCAGGCCAGCCCCTGCAGATCGTCGAGCTCGATGTCGAACCTCCCCGTAAAGGAGAAGTGCTCATCAAGATTACGCATACTGGTGTGTGTCACACCGATGCTTTTACGTTGTCCGGTGAGGATCCCGAGGGTTTGTTCCCCGTCGTTCTGGGCCACGAAGGCGCCGGTATCGTGGTCGAGGTTGGCGAGGGCGTCACCAGCGTCAAGCCGGGCGATCACGTCATTCCGCTCTACACCGCTGAATGCGGCGAATGCCTGTTCTGCAAATCGGGCAAGACCAATTTGTGTGTGGCCGTGCGCGCCACGCAGGGCAAAGGCGTGATGCCTGATGGTACGACGCGTTTTTCCTACAACGGCCAGCCTGTATATCACTACATGGGCTGTTCGACGTTCAGCGAATACACCGTGGTGGCCGAGGTGTCTTTGGCCAAGATCAATCCGAATGCCAACCCGGAACATGTTTGTCTGCTGGGTTGCGGTGTGACGACGGGTATTGGCGCGGTGCATAACACCGCCAAGGTTCAAGAGGGTGATTCCGTTGCGGTGTTTGGCCTGGGCGGTATCGGACTGGCCGTGATCCAGGGAGCACGTCAGGCCAAGGCAGGCCGCATTATCGCGGTTGATACGAACCCCGACAAATTCGGTCTGGCGAAGGTCTTCGGCGCGACGGATTGCCTGAACCCCAAGGACTTTGACAAGCCTATCCAGGAAGTCATTGTGGGCATGACCGGTTGGGGCGTGGACCACTCGTTCGAATGTATCGGCAACGTCAATGTCATGCGCGCTGCGCTCGAGTGTGCGCACCGTGGCTGGGGCCAGTCGGTCGTGATCGGAGTGGCTGGCGCCGGCCAGGAAATCTCGACGCGTCCGTTCCAGTTGGTGACGGGGCGCCGTTGGCTAGGCACAGCTTTTGGTGGCGTGAAGGGCCGCACGCAATTGCCGGGCATGGTCGAAGACGCGATGTCGGGCAAGATCGAGCTCGCGCCGTTTGTCACGCACACCATGGAGCTGGACGAGATCAACAGTGCGTTTGATTTGATGCACGAAGGCAAGTCGATTCGTAGCGTGGTGCACTATTAAGTTCAGCCTGAACAATGCTGTTTTATAACGGGCATTGCGGGGCATGAGTTCTGTTGGACGACGAAGCGGGGCGGTGACCGTGTTGGCGCTTCACGGAGTCGGTCGGCCGCCTGCGCGTCCGACTGCCGCGTTGCTCGTTTCGTCCGGACCCGCCCCATTGCTTATTTGGTGCGTGTCAGCACGATATTAGATGGGAGTCAGCAATGGCTCTCCCGCATACAGGCGGCGCGCATTTTCCAGGAACTTATCGACAGTGAGCTGGATGGCTTCGGGCGACCAGCCGGCCACGTGGGGCGTCAATACCAAATTGGTCAGGTCGAATAGCGAGGACGGGACATGGGGCTCGTCTTCGTAGACGTCCAAGGCCGCGCCTTTGATGAGGTCGTGACGCAGCGCATGTTCTAGCGCGGCAGTATCGACCACGCTGCCGCGGGCAATGTTGACCAAATATCCTTCGCTGCCGAGTTGGTTGAGGATATCCGCGTTAACGAGATGCTGCGTGTCAGGCCCGCCTGGGGTGGCGACGACGAGAATATCTGCCCATTCGGCGAGTGCACTGAGCGACGGGAAATACGTGTGTGCACCATCTGCGCGCTGCCGGCGATTGTGGTAGCCGATTGCCATGTCGAAGGCTTGGGCTCGTTTGGCGATTTTTTCGCCGATGGCACCGAGACCCAGAATGCCCAGTTTTTTGCCCGATACATGAAGCGGCCATGGGATTTCCGTGCGCCAGAAACCCTTGCGGGTGAGTTGATCCAATTGAGGCACGTTGCGAATCATGGACAGTATCAGCGCCATCGTATGGTCCGCAACACAGGTGTCATTGGTGCCTGCGCCATTCGAGGTGGAAATGCCGCGCTGTTTGGCATGGGCCACGTCGATTTTTTCGTAGCCCACGCCCAATGCGTGCGCCAGCTTCAGTCTGGGCAAGGCATCGATTTGTGCAGCGGTGAGCCCGATTGAGCCTATGCTCAGTGCGACTTCGATGCGATCAGCCGCTGCCGCGATGGTTTCCGCAGCCAGCTCAGGCGTAGGGGCGTACAGCACCTCGAAGTGTTCGGCGATCTGTTCGCGATGGGCTTCCGAGACCGGGTTGAAGATAATCAGTGCGGGCTTTGGGGATGGCATAGTGGATCGTGATGGCAATGGAGTATTGGACTGACAGCCACCTGAGAGTAGCCGTCGGGCCCGGGATCATTAATGTGCCAAGTGTAGTGGACGCGGCGTATTAACGTGAGTATCCATTGCGCAGGCAGGCCAGGGCTGTTGCCGAGCCCGGTCACTGCTTAATCCTTGCTATCCAACTATCGTCCGTTGGCTGTAGCGTAGTATCGAACCTGAAGTTGATGAACCTCTTCGGCAAGTCCATCATCCGGCCCATCGACAACCGTATCTGCGATGACCTCGTTGATTGGCAACGCATATACCCGCGACGATGGGACGCCTAGCGCGGATAGCCAGGTGCGCAGTTGCGCTGAAGAACTGGCATAGACGATTCGGCCGAGTCCGACCCAGCCGTGCGCTGCGGCGCACATGGCACAGTGCTCGCCCGATGTGTAAACCGTTGCTTGTGCCCGCTCTTCGGGGCGCAAGTTTTGTGCTGCCCAGCGTGCTATTTCAAACTCCGGGTGCCGGGTAGCATCGCCGCCCGAAACGCGGTTATGGTCTTCAAACAATACTTCGCCCCTCGCTGAGACCAGCAATGATCCAAAGGGTTGGTCGCCTGCAGCCAGCGCTGCCTTTGCCAGCTCGATACAACGTCGAAGGTATTTGCGATCTTGTTCACTGATCATTGTTGACTCCAATAAATAATCGATCCTGAATAATCTCTTCTCTTTAGTATCCATGCGGCTCTAGACGTTTTTTCGAGCGTGAGAATTGCAGGACTTGAGATTACAAAAGTCCATTCTCCTGCAAATTCTGCCCACAGCGCGTGCAGCTCAGTCATGTGCTGGCTCGCTGAATGACTTCGAAGCCGATGTTGCAGGGTTTGCCGCTCTTGCGACCCTGAGTCAGGCGTTCCAGCAGTAAACGGCCAGCTTGTGCCCCTATTGCTGCCCGGTCAATACGCAGTGTACTGAGGGTGGGGTGGGCTGCACGTGCAATAGGCAGATCACCAAAACCCATCACGGCCAGCTTCCCCGGCACGGTCCAGCCGCGTTGCTGGCAGGCAAACAGCACGCCGGTTGCGAGCAGGTCGTTGTTGCAGAAGATCGCCGTAATCTCAGGACGGCGTGCCATCAGACGGTGCAGGCTGTCGGCGGCAGCGTCTACCTGCACCGGGGGAGCAATCAACTCTGCTTCGACCTTGCGGCGCGTTGCTGACGCGAAACCTGCCAGGCGTTCGCGAGCCCGGGGCTCGTCAGCACCGATAAAGGCCAGCGTACGATGTCCCCGGTGCAGTAAATGCTCCGCTGCGGCAGCCCCTGCGTCTCTGTTTGAAAAGCCGACAAGCATGTCGATCGCTTTGGCTCCCTGCTCGCCAGGCAAGTCCCAGGTTTGTACGACGGGAATACCGGCGCGGCGTAGTTTGATGCGCAGCGACGCCGAATGGTTTGTGCCTGTAAGGACGATGCCATCGACGCGACGTCCCAGAAAAGCGTCGATCAGGGCGCCTTCTGTATCCGGGCAGTAGCCGCTTTGACCCAATAACAGTTGGTACCCGTCCCGTGTCAGCGTTTGGGCCAGCGCTTCGATGGTTTCAGAGAAAACCAGATTAGAGATGGTCGGCACGATAGCCGCGACGATACGTGAACGATTGGACGCGAGGCTGCCAGCCGTCAGGTTAGGGACATACCCCAATCTATCGACAGCTGCCTTGACCGCTGCCAAGGTATCGGGGGCAACCAAGTCTGGCGTATTGATGGCACGAGATACGGTTACCAGCGAGACGCCAGCAGCATAGGCAACGTCGCTCATGCGGGCTTTGGCGGAGGGCGGGCGCGGCATGGTTGGTGAAATTTCCAAATTATGGGACTGTTGACGGCAGCAGGCAGAAATCGGGATTGCGAAATTTCCGCCAGCCGTCAAAATGAAAGCGCTTTCAAATTCTACATAAAACTACGGCGATCGGCCGAAAAAGGAGACCACGATGAATCGTAGAACTCTGTTGATTGCGCTCGGCCTGCTCGCCAGTGTGGCGAGCATTCCTGCCACGGCGTTTGGACAGAATGATGACTATCCGTCTCGTCCTGTCACGATCATTGTGCCGTTTCCTGCAGGCGGTACCAGTGATCTGATGGGACGTTTGATGGCAGATGTATTGGGACGGCAGCTTGGAAAGCCATTCGTGGTAGAGAACAAGGGTGGCGCGGGCGGTGCTATCGGCACTGATCAGGCGGCACGCGCCAAGCCTGATGGCTATACCTTGTTGTTATCTGGCATCGGTAGCAATGCCATCATTCACGGCTTCAGTCCCAAGCCGCCGTATGATTCCGCAAAGGACTTTGTCCATATTTCTCAGTTGGCGGCGGGCCCCAATGTGCTGGTGGTCAATCCGTCGTTTCCAGCCAAGACGTTTGGCGAATTTGTCGCATGGGTCAAGGCGAATCCCGGAAAATTCAATTTTGGCCAGGTCAACGCCTCGTCGGGGCATGTGACGACCGAGTATCTGAAACAGGTTGCCGGCCTGGACATGGTAGGGATTCCGTATAAAGGCAGCGCTCCCGCATTGAATGATGTGCTGGCCAATCAGATCAACGGGATGTTCACCAATCAGGACGTGGTGTTGCCTCATGTCCAGGCAGGCAAGCTGCGCGCCCTGGCGGTGACCAGCGAGCAACGTAACCCGCTTTATCCCGATGTGCCGACGGTCGCCGAATCAGGGTATCCCGGCTTCAGCGCGGTTTCGTGGACGGGCTTGTCTGCTCCGAAAGGCACGCCGCCTGCTATCGTGAAGAAACTGGAAACCGCCATGATCAAGGGATTCGCAGATCCGGCGGTACGTCAAAAACTGGAGGTGGCCGGGTTTGTCGTGGTTACCTCGAAATCCGAGGATTTCACTCGCTTTGTCGACAGCGAGATTGCCCGTTGGGCGCAGGTGGTACAGAAAGCAGGCATCAAATTGAATTGAGTGGACGCTCGTTAATCCCGATATTGGAACACCCATCATGAAAGCTGTTGAATCGAATATTGTTTCTTACGCCAAGGCCGACGCGAATGTGCGCACTGCTGCCGAAAGTGGTGATCGCATTGAGTGGATCAAGGTATCGCTGATCTATCTGCCATTGGATACGCCCGTCAGTGACGCAAAGGTCCTGACCGGCCGTCAAAAGCCGTTGACGGAAATCGCCTTTATCTTTGCCGAGATTCGCACGCGTGATGGGCACGAAGGGATCGGGTTCGGTTATTCGAAGCGCGCGGGTGGTCCGGGGATGTACGCGCATGCCAAGGAGATCGCGCCGAATCTGCTCGGTGAAGATCCCAGCGATATTCCGCGCCTGTTTACCAAACTGCTCTGGGCTGGAGCCTCTATGGGGCGCAGCGGCTTGACGACCCAGGCGATTGCGCCGTTTGATATCGCGTTGTGGGATCTCAAGGCTAAACGCGCGGGACTGCCGTTGGCCAAGTTGCTGGGCGCTCATCGTGATTCGGTACAGTGCTACAACACGTCGGGTGGCTATCTGCATACGCCTCTGGATCAGGTGTTGAAGAACGTGCAGATTTCCCGGGAAAGCGGTATCGGCGGGATCAAGTTGAAAGTCGGCCAGCCTGATCTGTCCATCGATATTCATCGTGTCGGCGAGGTCCGCAAACTGTTGGGGAATGAATTCCCTCTGATGGTCGATGCCAATCAACAATGGGATCGTCAAAAGGCCACGCGCGCCTGCCGTGCGTTGGAGCAATTCGATTTGACCTGGATCGAAGAGCCGCTGGACGCGTATGACTTCGAAGGGCACGCTTTGTTGGCGGACCGCTTTGATACGGCGATTGCCACGGGAGAAATGTTGACCAGCGCTGGTGAACACGCCCAACTGATCATGACCGAGGGTAGTGATTTCATTCAGCCCGATGCGCCTCGGGTGGGTGGTATCACGCCGTTCCTGGAGATCATGTCGCTGGGTGCCTTCAAAGGCCGCAAACTAGCGCCGCATTTCGCGATGGAAATCCATCTGCATTTGGCCGCCGCATATCCGATTGAGCCGTGGTTGGAGCATTTCGAATGGTTGGGGCCGATGTTCAACGAGCAGATGCAGTTGAAAGACGGACGCATGTATGTGTCGGATCGGACTGGGTTGGGATTCTCGTTGAGTGAACAGGCCCTGCGCTGGCGTGCGGATTCGGAGGAGTTCGGTAAACGGCCCTGAGGGGAGTTGTCGCCCGGGGGGGGCGTTAGAGGGTTAGGTGGAGTGAGGGTGGCTGTGCTTATTGGACGTCGAGCCGAGGCAATCGGGCCGTGAGGGCGCCTCAAAGCCGAGTGAAGCGGATGTCGAAGGGAGCGCGTAGGCGCGGACGAGACGAGCGAACACGGTGTCCGGCGCCCGCGCGCCGGACCGGCTTTGTGAAGCCCTCACGGCCCGATTGCCTCGGCTCGACTCGCAGTAACTCAAGCTCATGACATCGCTGGCACGGTTGTTTTGCTTGGCGTTTTTCTGCCGCCGTGTTGGCAAAGAGAAAGATCTTGCAGTGCTGCGATTCGCGTGTGCCCTGCACACACGCGAATCGCGATCGGTCCGGGCATGCGACGGGGTGGCGTGGTGCCAGGTTGGAAGATCTGCTTGGCTAGCGTTGATGCATGCGAAGATGACGCATGGAACGTACGATGAGATGTAGAGCGTCATGACGCATAGAACGAGGGCACGTAGAACGTCACCACACGTAGGACATCGGGATACGCAGAGCGTGCGAAGAGGCGTCGCCCCATCGTCGGATATCGCGAAATCGTGGCGCGAACAATCTCCTGCTGATCGATGAGAAATCGTTGCTCGAGAGATCTTCTGTTCATCCCCGATGCCACGGTCGTTGCATGCCGATCACGAACGCGATTCATGGGCGCGCCCGTAGGCGGCTATGAATCGCCGCCCTGCAAGATCTTCATCCTTGCAAAAGTCCGTTCCTACGAAGCCTACGAAGACCAGCCGTGCCAGCGGCGAGGGAATCAGAGATGCTGCGAGTCGAAGCGGGGCAGTGACCGTGTTGGCGCGCCTCGGAGTCGCGCGAGCGGACGTCGTAGGTAGGCCCGAAGGGGCCGGACGAGACGAGCGACGCGGCAGTCGGACGCGCAGGCGACCGACCGACTCCGTGAAGCGCCAACACGGTCACTGCCCCGCTTCGACGTTCAATAGCACTCATGCCCCCGTCCTGCTCAAGATGCAACGTCCAACAGAACTCATGCCCCCTTCCTGCCCCCGGCGCCACCGTCCACTAGAGCCACGCAGCGTACCGTTCACGCTGCAGTATCAGACGATGTGATCGATTCATCTGCACGGCCGTCATGGTACCGGCCAATGCTGTTCAAGCAGCCGTTGAGTCCGCACCCACTGTATAGTCCACAGCCGCCCATTCAAAATAAGGTTTCAGATCTGCGACCAAGGCCTGGTGCAGAGGATGAAGCAGATAGGCGTCGAGCGCCTCGGCATCGGCGACTTCTGATTCGAGCACATAGTCCCAGCTGATCGGGCGTTCGAATTCATTGGCCGCAACGCGCCAGAACTGAATGGCAGGGATATCCGCGCCGAGGGCTGTCATGCGTGCTGCCAGATCGGCTTCTCGTTGCGGGTCCCGGGCGACGTCCGGGCGGCGGCGAAAGAGTACGATGTGACGGATCATTCGCCTGCCCTCGTCGCGCTCTTCAGGTGGTAGCCGCGGCCAGAATAGTCAAAATCCACCAATTCGTTGATCGTGGCCTTAGAGTCCGCAGGCGAGGCGTAGTACGCGCGGATCTCGGAGATTTTGCCCGTCTCGGGATCGAAGTCATACCACTCTGCGCCTCTCAAAGCAGTGCCTGGCTTGTTTTTCCAATGCGTCCATTCGATCATGGCCTCGGGGGAATCGTGGCTGACGATGATACGTTCGATGGTCCATTGCGAGCCTAGCGTTTCGACGCACCATACCCACTTGCGGGCGATCGTGTCGGCGCTGCGCCAGGGGACTTCCGGTAGTCCGGCGGGGAAATAATGTACCGCGTCCGGCGTAAAGCAATCGACGAGTGCGTTGTAGTCTGCGGCATTGCAGGCGTCGAAATAGCGTCGGATGAGTGCGGCGTAGTAGTCGGGGGTATAGGATGGGGACATCATGGTTCCTCGGTGGGTATCAGCGGCCTGCCGGCTGTGCAGGAGTGATGGCGGGGCGGCCGGCAGCGATCCATTGCTTGTACTGCTCGCGTGTCGCATCGCTGGGCGGATACAGTCCCCACAAGGGTTCTCCAGCCTGGACCCTGAGAGCCAGATACGCTTCGATGTCATCACGTTTTTCGCAGAGGTCGGCCATTTCCTCGGCCATGTGAGCGGGGATGACGGTGATGTTGTCGCCATCGCCGTGGATAACGTCGCCAGGGTAGATAGCCACGCCTGCGCAACCGATCGGGACTTGCAAGTCCGCGACATGGTGATAGCTCAATCGTGTCGTGGCGGTGACACCTGTGCTCCAGATCGGGAAATCCATATTGCTCAGCTCGGTGCCATCGCGAAAGGTGCCGTCAGTGACGACCCCGCGGGCGCCGCGCATCATCATGCGGGTGATCAGCATATTTCCCATCGATGCCGCACGGCCATCCTGATTGCTGTCGATGACTAATACATGGCCGGGCTCGACTTGTTCTACGCCTACCCATTGCAGATTGTCGGCATCGGGGGCGGTCGTTAGA
The DNA here is from genome assembly GCF_054781015.1 of Bordetella muralis. Taxonomy (NCBI): domain Bacteria; kingdom Pseudomonadati; phylum Pseudomonadota; class Betaproteobacteria; order Burkholderiales; family Alcaligenaceae; genus Bordetella; species Bordetella muralis. The sequence goes on from NZ_BAAGVF010000002.1 coordinate 397,339, forward strand.
TTGCCGTAGAAATCCACATCCTCGCGGGCAGGAATGAAACGCATCGTGTAGGCGCGGCCCGCAAAGGGCTTGATCTTTTTATTCAAGGGGCGCAGGCCATGCAATACCGGTTGTCGAATGCCCTTTATATAAAGCTGAGTGGTCAATGAACCGCTGGTTGCCTTGGCCAGACGGTCGAGAACCGAATCAGGCACATAGGGGGCCGGAGCGCGTTGAGGAATACTAGTCAAGGGCGCAGGCACGTCTTTCATGATGTCTGTCTCACATTATGGGATTGAAGGGATGCGCGGTGTGGCGCATGCACATGGGTTCATCCTAGTGAGCTTTGAGGTGAAATAGAATGGATTGACCGATACCCGCTGGCAGCGATGGCGGGTCCAGTACCACCATTTGAGACAAACCATGGCCACCTCTGCAGGCGAGGGCACCGGCGCCCTCGAGAAAGCGCTGGATGTGCTGGATGCTGTGGGCACGGCACCAGAAGGATTGGGGCAAAGTGAGTTGGCCGAACGCCTGGCATTGCCGCGTACGACGGTGTATCGCTTGCTGGCGACGCTGGTCGCGCGCGGTCTATTGCGGCGGGACCCGTTGCGCAAGGTGTATTGCCTGGGTTTTCGTTGTTTTGAAATGGCGCGTCAGGCTTATGCCATGCCGGATCTGGTGGCAGCTGCCGCATACGAATTGCGCTTGTTGCGCGATTTGACCGGCGAGACTACCTATCTGGCCGCGCTCGACGGGCGCGAAGTGATTTCGCTGGAGCGTTGCGATGGCGCACATAGCCAGCGCTCTGCGGCGGCGCTAGGCGAGCGCAAGCCTGTGCATTGCACGAGCCAGGGCAAAGCGATTTTGTCGGCGATGCCGGATGCGGAACGTGAGAGTTTCGTTCGGGATGCCGTACTCAAAGCGTTGACGCCGTTGACGATTACCGATCGCCGCCGCCTGCATGCGGAGTTGGGCATTACCCGGGCGCGTGGATATGCCATCGATGATGAGGAAATCGTGCTCGGTGTGCGCTGCGTGGGTGCGCCGGTCATTGACAGTGCAGGTCAGGTGCGTGGCGCGATCAGTGTCGCGGGGCCGGCGTATCGTTTGACACGGGAGCGTCTGGAATTGCTGGGCCCTGAGGTGGCGGAGGCAGCGCGGCGAGTGGGGGCGCAACTACAGACGCAGGCGGCTGATACGAACGCGGATGCCGAAGCGTCTGTCAACGCGGTGCCGGGTAGATGGGCGTTTCATGGAGCACATCCGATATCATCGGATGGCGGACGGAAACTGTGGTGGGCAGATGTGCTCGCCCCATCACTGCGCTTGTATGAGAATGGCGAGGATCGGGAGATCTGCCGTGTGGAGGCCCCCATCATCGGTTTGGTCCACGATGGAGAGGGTGTCATCGTCGTGCATCAGTCTGGGGTGCAGCGGGTCAGTGCTGATGGAACGGCGACAGCGTTGGTGTCATGGATCAACGGTTCGGTGCTGGCGCTGTGCAATGGCGAAGAGCAAGCTATTTGGGTCGCGTGTGGTCTGCCGGAATCAGGGGCGGCGATAGGATTATTGCGTGCCGATGGCACGTTGGACGTGCGCTGGCGGATTGGTGAGCCTGTACAAAGCTTGGCTTGGCATGCCAGCGAGAAAACGTTGTATGCGGCCTTGCAGGGATCTGGATCGATTGTGATGCTGCGGCCTGGCGAGAACGCTGTACGCCGGTTGACGAGTTTGCCGCGAGGGTCTGGCCGAGTCAGTGGGTTGGCATTCGATGCACAGGGCGGTATCTGGACGGCGTTGGCTGATGGCTGGTCAGTGATTCGCTTGACGCGGGATGGTCAGCTGGATCGCGTGGTCGGTTTGCCTGTGCCATGTCCGACCGACCTGGCCATGATTCAACGTGCGGATGGCGCGGCACAACTGGCGATCACGACCGAACGGCATCGCGTGTCTATTGATGCATTGGGCAGTGCGCCCTTGTCGGGGCGGCTGCTGTTGCTGGATTTGTGAAAATCAAAGGCTTGTAAACGACTAGCGATCGCACGAGGCGGTGTCCTCACCATCCCCGTCCCGGATCGAATGTCGACGATATCCGGGGGCCTAGCGGCGCCAGCCTCGGCCACCTCCGAATCCACCGAAACGTCCGCCACCAAAACGGTCACCTCCGCCAAAGCGCCCTGCAAAATCCGAATCGCCGCGCATGGCGTTGAATCGGTCATCGCTCCAGTCGCGAGCCTGGCGCTGGTCATTCAGATAGTTCGACACATTGCCGGATGAAAAATCGCTGCGCTGGATTGGCTGCCAGCCTGAGGAGGTGTGAGTCTGCCAGCCTCCGTCGGCGGAGTGCTGGTAGACATGGCCGTCGGCGTCGCCGTAGATGTGGCCGTTGTTCCACGCAACCGAGTTGCCGGTGTGGCTGTCATGCGCGACGCCACGGCGGTCCACGTTATCGGCGCCATCGCCGGCTTGGCCGTTGGCCGTGGTGCTGGAGACGATGGTGCGTCCGGTATTGGCATTGTTGCGTACGCTTTGCCGGCCGGCGCGCCACTGGCCGTCGTCGTTTTCGACAACCCCCGAGCGGCTGGCGCCTGAGACGCCGGTCGAGTTGTTCCTGTAGGCGTCGCGCTGCCCCGCGGCGGCATTGCCGGTGTAGGCGTTGTAATCGGCGCCGCGTGATCCCTCAAAGTGGCTGCCGGTGGCGGCGTTATAGCCGTCGGCATGCGCAGTGCGCCATTCGTTGCCGGTCCAGTTGTTGTAGCCCACGCTGCGGGTGACGGTGCCGTGCCCCCAGCCGCCGTACACGTTGACCGTATTGATGTCCACGCCGCGCGAGTACGGGAAACCGCCGTACGGCCCCCAATAGGGCTCGGGCCCCCACATGTCGGCCATGGCGAAGCCGAAGGCAAATCCCGCGGCGGTGCTCAATGCGGCGTTATAGCCATAGGTGGGCGGATAGCCGACCCAGCTGTTGTTCACAATGACGGGAGGATAGGTGTAGCCCGTGCCATAGACCACCGTGCCATCGGGGCCGGCGATCATGCCCAAGTAACCGGGCGTATAGCCGACCACGACCGTATCTGGCGTGGAGCCATAGATGTGCACGTACGTGACGTAATGCAGAGGCGATTCAGGAGGAATGGTGTAGACCGCCGCGGGTACGGAGGCCGCCACACGCCAGGGACCTTGCGGTGAGCTGGCGGTGAACCACACCGCCTGGGACAAGGCGTAATACTCGTTGCTCGTGACTTGAATCACCGGCACAGACGTGTTGACGGCGTAACGCAACTGCGTGCCGGCGACGCGGTCGAAATTCGGCGTGCCGCCGACGTAGTCCACATGCAGTGTGGCCTTGGTGCGAGATACGGTTGCGGTTTGAGGGATGGTCGAGGCAATGAGGGCTTCTTTGGCTTGAGGTGTGCCGGGCACGGAGGCGAGCACACCCGCTTGTGGATCATGCACGTCGATGCGGGCAAAGTCGGCGCCCAGTTTGTTGCCAGGAACATAGCTCCACGTGCCGTTCAATGTGGAGGCGCTGAACCAGCGTCCGGACACCAGCAGGTAATAGCGGTTGTCCGCCGGCTGCATGAACAGGGCATGGTCCGCATTGTTGACGGACAGCAGGTTGGTGCCCTGCACGGGCCGCATCTGTGCCTGGCCCTGGATCAGGACCAGTTCGGCAGGTTCGGACGACACGATCAAGGCAGGCGCAGCGGGAGGGCGTGCCGCGCCTTTTGCGAGCATGGGATCGACCGGTGCCTGTTGTGCAGCGGTTGCTGCGACGGTGAGCAGGCCTTGCGATGGGGATTCGCTGCGCCACCCCTCGGATAATGAGCGCGAGGTGTACCAATAGCCCGCTGCGTTGACGTGATAGTCGCCATCCGTACCACGCAGAATCAAGGTCCGGCTATTGACGACGCGTTGCCAGCCATCGGCGTGAGCGACGGGCTTTAGGACAGGGTCGCCATCGACCAGTACCAATACGGCGGGGGCGTTTTCGACGAAGATGCGCGGCGGCGTATTTTTGACCGGCATGGCCTTCAAGCTCGATAGCTGCTTGGAAGCGGCATAGCTCAGTTGCAGTTCGCTCAGGCGCAGCGTCAGCTCAACCGGCAGGCGCGAGCTGAACTGGTCTCGTATGGCCTGTGCTTTGTCGGGTTCGGTGGGAACTTGGACACGCGTAATCTGCAGTTGTGTCAGGTGGACTTCGTCGTTGGCTTTGTCGGTATTGGCGTCGGCACTGAAATCCGCTACCCCGTACGTTGGTTGGCCATTGCTCGGGCCCATTGCAATGGCCATGCGGCCTGTGATGCGGTTACCTGTCCAGGTATCGATTTGCGGCTGGTAGACCTCGTAGCGCGTGCCATGAAACTCCAGCGTGCGAGGCCATTGGGGGGCTGCGCTCTGGGATTGCGGTGCCGCGGTTTGTTGTGGTGCTGGTTGCGCAAAGACGCTGACGCTGCTGGCTGCCAACGGAGTAGTGAACAAGGCCGCGACGATGGCCGCGGTACGCACGCTTTTTGTTTGAAACATGAAGCTTTCCTCGGGAGGGGCTTTCGTTTTTTAGGGGAGCGTGGCTTCGCTACGTCAGGGAAGCCAAAGGGCAAGGCAGGACATCCACAAAGGATCAGAAGGCTGTCGTATTTAATGGCACTTATCGGAGAGTGTCCAGCGTTGATTGGTCGTATTTTCGCGTCGGTTCAGTCGAGGTCCCGCATGGAAGCCGACAACTCGATCGCGCCACGTGCCTGCAGGGCATCGACTGCGCCCAGTCGATCGCGAGTGTCTTTGTTCTGGCTGAGTTTACGCTTGCCGATCAGGGACGTGATGTCGATTTCTATGCCCACGATGTGTTGCAGCATTTCATCGATGAATGCGGGCTCGGAGTCGCCCATTTTCCATGGCTTGGGTTCGGATGCCTCATGGGTTTTGGTCAGACGCGCCACAATGCGGCGCACGAAGCGTTCGTCGTCGTGGATGGTGAGAACGCCATGAGCGTGTACGACCTCATAGTTCCAGGTGGGAACTTGGCGGTGGGCTTCGTGCTTGCTGGGGTACCAGTTTGGCGAGATGTAGCCCTCGGCGCCCCGAAAGACGACCAGCACCTCGGACCCTGTCGGACAGCTTTGCCATACCGGATTGGCGCGCGCAACGTGGGCCGACAGCCGTCCGTGCGCGCCAACAGCCGGGTCCAGCTCGAATGGAATGTGATTGGCGTCCAGGCCATGGCCGCTATGAGTAATCAGGATGCCCAGCGGATGTTCGCGAATGATGCGATGCAGCGTTTCCGGCTGGTTTTCAGCAAAATGAGCGGGGATATACATAGCAGTTGGGGAAAGTGGCGTGGTTGGCGGACGATGCCGGGTATTTTTTCTCAAAAACTGGATCAATAGGAAGATCCCGTTTTGAGTAATTTAAACGAACCAGTTTGCTATGTCCCCGCGCAGAATCTGCCGCTTGGGGGGACGGCGTTGCTATGCGTATTCCGGTGCTTCCGTGCCCTAGTAATAGATATCGACGTAATCGGTCAGGTGATCGCAGGTCTGCATTTGCTGCAGGCGCCAGTAGCGGCGTTTGCCTGTGGCTTTGAATTCAAAATCGCCGGTACGCTCGCAACGACGTCCTTGGTCCGGTGCGTCCACGATCAGGATGGTGCCGCGAAAGACAAAGCGGTCTTTGTCGATCGAGACAATATCGCCTTTGATATCGAGCGCACCTTCGGCGTTTTCTTGTGTGCCTGCGATGCTGATGACATCGTTTTTATCCGTCGCCACCAGGTGGCCCCGTTCGTCGGACCAGAGCCATTGCAGGGTGACGCCGCTATTGTGCATCAGGCGTTCGTAGGCAGTCTGGTCGCGGATTTCGGTTTTTTGCACGGGGGCGAGTGCAGCAGGTTTGGCCGTGGCAGCCGGTGCAGACTCATTTTTTTGTGTGGTGTCGGGCGCTGCCATGACGGCAGAGGCACTCAAGGCGAGGCCGAGCGTAAGAAAAAACAGACGCTGCATTCTTTTTTTTCCAATGCAAAGGTGAAAAGACCAAACAGGGATCGGGGGCATGGCGGGTCTTGTCGATTCAACCTGAATGGATGTGCCGGATTCTAAACGCCGATTATGTCAGCGGCGATCAGTCCATGTAATTGCGAGCCTCTTTCTCACCGGCCCATTTGCGCAGTGCCGAGATGAATTCGGGGCATACGTTGCCTTGTACGCTGGTATCGACGATGACGCTGTCTTGCATGCGTAGCAGCACCGTGCATTCGTAGACCGAGGTGCGATTTTCATAGTGGCCGTAGTTGGTCTGTTGGAAAACAGGTGTCGCAGCTCCGCCCCTGGAGCCGGGAATCATGCCGACCACTTGCTGGCTGCTGCCGTCAGAGACCCATGCTTGATATGGCTGAGCCTGGTAATCCGACCACTCTAATTCCATGGTGTTGCCGACGGGGCGCTGCCTGGACGGCTCGCCCAAGGCTGCAATCGCGTCATCGATGGACCGGCCTTTCATGTTGCGGGCAATGTTCACGCTCGGAGATAGGGAAAAATCGCCCTGTAGCAATCCGCTCAACGAGGGCAGCGAAGAGCTGCCGCCGGACGGCATAGGGGCGCAAGCGCTCAAGCCCAGCGTGGCCAGCAGTGCGGCAAAAATGCCCAGTCGAGAACAGCGGGACATGTGCAAACCTAAGTGATGTGGTGATGTCTGGATGTGACGTATCGGGGTTCCGCGCACAATGCCACAGCGCCAGCCGTTATGGGGCGGAATACGGGTTTTGAGGCGGTGCATTTTGTTTCATTTCGTGACGTTCGGCTTGTTTCGTTTACGTCGGCTTTTTCTGCAGGGCGCAGAAACGCCGATATTTTTACTGAAGATGGAAATCGCTTTGCTTAGTGTTAAATAAAAATTGTTACGTAATATGCGAGCCGGCGTGACATCTCGTGTCAGAAAGTCTAAAGGGCTTTGCTAAGATCGTGCCCATTTGTGACAGCGCCCTTGTGTGCCAGTCACTGTTTGCATGCGTGCCGCTATCGCGTGGCAAGCCCGCTACCTGAATCCTGAAAATGCCTATCCATTTGCTTTCCCGTTGCTTGCCCCTGATGCGTGCTGCCGGCACCGCGCTTGCGCTGTTCTCTGTATTCGTGCTTTCGCCGGTTCATGCGGAAACCGAAAGGTTCTATGGCGCCACATCTACGGATGAAAAATTCGAAAAGCTGTATTGGGCGTTGCCCGAGACAAGCTCCGAGGAGGCGCAGGCTGCCGCAGTGGCTGAATGCAAGCGTGCTGGCGGCAAAAAATGCCAGGCACTGAATTGGTTTGCTGACAGTTGTTCTACATGGGCGCGTGATACAGGCGGGCGGCTGTTTCCAGGGTATAGCGCGTCTCCTGAAATCGCCGCCAAGCAGGCCATTCGCCGTTGTACCGCCGAGAGCCCGCCGGGCAAATGCAAACTGGCTATGCTGCCTGTTTGCGTCGGGCCGGGTTATAGCCCTGAGCATAATCAGGCCGCAGCAAAGGCGACGTCGGCTCAATTGGAGGCCTTGTCAGCCAAGCTGGATCAGCGCGGCTATTGGGGCGCCATTACAGAAACAGAAACCGGCGGCTTGCAGTACGCAGACGACTATCCCAGTGAAGAGGAGGCAGTTAAAACCCTGCTCGAATGGGAGGAGTGCAAAGGTTGCACGAAACTGCTGACCTACACCGATAGCTGCGTCGGATTGGCCTGGGAGAAGGGTGTCAAAGGCCGCGGGACGAGTTTCACGCTACTTAACCTCGATCCTGTCGCCGCACGAAACGAAGCCCGTGCGACCTGCAATGCCAAGCGGGGTACCTCCAGTTGCGTCGCCATGGTTCGTTGTTCAGGGCGTGCCTATATCGACGGCTATCCTGGATTTGACGAAAAGCCGAATTGACGCCACGGCCAAGCCTTGGCCGTGGGACTGCAACGCAATGATCGCATTGGGGCGTGTCGTGTCATACGCATCGCTTCCCAACGCGCGTCGCGTGGGCTATCAGGCTTCGTATTTACGCCCCAGCTCCAATAGCTCGGGTGTACCTATCAGGCCATTGAGCGCATCGAAATTATTCATCTCGTCCCACAAGGGGCGGGTCGTCCCGTGGGTTTTCAGGCCGGCCATGTAGCGCTGCAATTGGCGGGACACAAAACGCGCCGTGCCACCGGGATAGATCACGATGCGATAGCCGCGTGCAGACAATTCGTCCACGCTGCCCACCGGCGTTTTGCCGCCTTCGACCATGTTGGCCAGCAAGGGGATACGGGTTGCGTACTTGCCGCAGACCCGGTCCATATCGTCAGCGGAGACGACGGCTTCGATGAATAGCGCGTCGACACCGCATGCCAGATAGGCGTCGGCACGCTCCAGCGCGGCATCCAGACCCTCGACTGCCACGGCGTCGGTACGTGCGAGAATGAGTGTGTCGGATGAATGGCGCGCATCCAGTGCCGCGCGCAGCTTGCCGCACATTTCCTGCGTGGATACCAAGGTCTTGTTTTCCAGGTGGCCGCAGCGCTTTGGAAATGTCTGGTCTTCCAGCTGGATCATGGCAGCGCCGGCGCGCTCGAAAACGCGTACGGTGCGTTGCGTATTCAGCGCATTGCCGTAACCCGTATCACCATCGACGATGACCGGCAGTTGCACACGGTCGGTGATGCGCGCCAGGACATCGGCAGTTTCTGTTGCAGTTGTCAGGCCGACGTCGGATCGGCCCAGTTGGGTATAGGCGACGGCCCCGCCTGACAAATATAGGGCGTCGAAACCGGCTTGTTCGGCGATCAGCGCGGTCAAGGGATCGTAGACGCCGGGTGCCAGGACCGCGGGGCCTTGTGCGAGGCGTTCGCGCAAGTTGAGCTGGTTCATGCGGCGCTTCCTGCGGTCAGGGTGTCGTTGGATTGAGCAGCCAAATCAGCGACGATAGTTTCCATTTGCTCTTTGGTGACCTTGGGACGCCATGTTTCGAAGGGCATGCTCAACGCTGCGGCTTGGCGCTTTTCGTAGGCGAGGAATTCCTCGGTAATGGAGCTGCCGCGTACGCCGCCGCGCACCGCGCCTGCACGAACGTCGCCGTAGTACGTCGCCCAGTCGTCAGGCAGGGGTTGCGAACCGGGGACGGCCAGCCACAAACGCAGCAGGTGGCGTTTGAGGTCGGGCTCTTCGTAATCCTCGAACGGCGTGCGTGAATGCAGCGTCACGTAGTTGTTCAGCAGCTGCATGTCGCCACGCTCAAGTTCCATCGAATAGCAAAAGCGCTCGCTGGGCATGAGTTCATCCAGCAGGTCCAGGGCCTCGGTCTGTGCAGTGGTCAGGCGCGGGATCTCCGGGAAATCGCGTTGAGCGGCCACGATGTTCTTGCGATTGGTGCGCGCCGAGAAATATTCCGGGTGCGAGCCGAGAATGGGCAACTGATAGTAGGGCGGCTGGGTGGGATCTTGCGTGCTCTGATAGCTATGGAAATACGGGGTTTGCAGCGCGGCGATCAAGTCGGGACGGCGTTTGAGGACCTCGTCGCGCAGCGCAATTGAACTGACGACTTTGCTGGTGCCGCCAGATTTGGCGGTACGGCGGCAAAGCAGTGCTACCACGTCGCAGGAATCCTGGTGAAAATCCAGGCCCGCATTGGTGTTGTAGCCACGGCCGCCTTTGACTTTGTACTCGCCACCGGCGTCACGTACATCGTTGATGAACTGGCTGGCACGGTTCTGCGTGCGGCCCACGCCCATGTACAACGCCAGGCCCCAATAGGCCAGGCGCGTGTCGTCTTCGCTCCAGTCATTGACGGGAAAACCTTTCAGCAAGCACATGCCCCAACGGCGTTGCGTCATATCGATGGCTTGCTGCAGGGCAGCCTGAGCGGCGGCCGATAGCGGGAAGTCTGCTTGTTCCATCGCGAGCAGGGGTTTATCCAGGCGCTTGGCATGTGCCAATGCCGCCTGGATGCCGTCGACTTGCTCGTCGGTCAGGCGCAAAACCCAGGAGTTGTCCTGGCGTACTTGTTCGGCTGTCCAGGGCAATGGGCGCATGGCGGAATCGATGGCGTTCATGTACGTCTCCGTAATGGATAAGAATGTCAGAGGACCAATAACCGCCAGTGTAAGGACGCCGCTTCATTTAGAATAGCGATGTTATTTGAAGAATTTCATAAGAGAATTTGATGAAGATCGAGACCTTTGCCACGCTGGAGGCCGTGCTGCAGACAGGCACCTTTGTGGGGGGCGCGAGACTGATGAATATCACGCCCAGTGCAGTGAGCATGCAGATGAAGCAGCTCGAGGGCTATTTGGGCAAGCCGCTTTTTGATCGTTCGGGGTTGCAGGTACGTCCCACGCAGTTGGCACATGAGGTCGCCGACACCATGCGTGACGCGCTAAAGGGGTTGGATGCATTGCGCTCTGGTACGGTGCTGGCCATCGAGGGCGTTGTGCGAGTGGGTGTTATCGAATCAATGCAGCCCATTGTGTTGCCAGGCATGTTGCGCTTTATACGTGCCCGGCATCCCAAGCTGGATGTTGTACCTATCCGGGGCCGCAGCAGCGGTTTGACAGCGGCGGTCAAGGCCGGTGAGATTGACGCCGCCTTGGTGGCCGAGCCCTCCGGGGCTAAAGCAGGCCGTATGTCGTGGACGCCGATGTTGCGCCGGGAATTGGTGTTGATTACGCCGCCCGATACCCCTGACACACCGATTCCCACGCTGTTTCGCCAATTGGAGTGGATACGTTACGACCGCAAGACCGTGTCTGGCACCATGGCGGCACAGTACGTCAACAATCAGATCGGTGACGTGCGCAGTACGCTTGAATTCGATAATGCGGCGGCGATTGTGGCGATGGTGAGTTCCGGCCTGGGCATATCGGTGGTACAGCGGCCGGATTCCGCTGTCTTGCATAGTTATCCCGCGCGTGTATTCCGCTTGGGTAAGGCCGCCCCGGTATTGCAGCTTTCCATGGTGAGCCGCAAGGCGGATGACGATAGCCGGCCGTTGGCGGTGGTACGCGAGGCGATGGCCATGGCCTGTACGGAATATCAGAAGTTGTTAAAGCAGTGAGTGCGCGGCAGACGTGAGGGCGGGGGGCCGCTGCCGTTGCGCGGTTGATGCGATTTGTGCAGCGATATGACGTGGTGCAGTTGAACAAAAATCCTTAGCAAACAAGTCAAATAACTTCGCTTTTCTGAATGTTCCGTCTATGACTAGACTACGGGCAGACATCAAGTAGGATGGACGGAGACATCTATGCAAAGAAGAACATTCATGGGAATGTTCGGCGCCTGTGCGTTGGCAGCATCAGGAATGGCCAAGGCGCAAACGCCCACTACCCGCGTCATTGTTGGCGCTACCCCGGGTGGCGGCACCGATACGGTCGCGCGTGTATTGGCAGCAGAGCTGGGACGCGTATTGGGCGAAACGTTTGTGGTGGAAAATCGTCCGGGCGCCGGCGGTAATATCGCGGCGCAAGAGATCGCACGATCCGCGCCTGATGGCCGTTCGCTGCTGATGTGCTACACCAGCCATGCGATCAACGCGACGTTGTATCCCAATTTACCGTTCGATCCGATCAAGGATTTCACGCCGGTATCCCACGTGGCCGATGCGCCATCGATCTTGTTGGCGCATCCTTCTGTTGCCGCGAATAATGTTGCCGAGTTGATCGCGCTGGCAAAGGCGGAGCCGGGCAAACTGAGTATGGCATTACCTGGCATCGGCTCTGCAGGCCACCTCGGCGCCGAGGTGATCAAGATGCAAGCAGGGATAGACGTATTGCTGGTGCCTTATAAAGGCACCGCGCCCGCAATGACCGATGTGCTGGGTGGTCAAGTCAGCATGATGTTTGCCGGGGCAGCTTTGGCCAAAGGCCAGTTGAAATCAAAAGCGCTAAAGCCTTTGGGTATCAGCAGTGCGCAGCGCATGAGCGAATATCCCGATATTCCGCCGATTGCCGATACGTTGCCGGGTTATGACTTCAGTGCCTGGTATGGTCTGCTGGGACCTGCGGGACTGGATGCGGCGCGTACAGAACAGTTGTCGAAAGCGGTCGCCCAGATCATGAATGACGCGGCGATCAAACGTCGTTTGCTGGACGAGGGCTTGGTAGCTCAAGGCGGCACGCCAGCAGAGTTTCAGGGCTTTTTGCAGACTGAGATCGATCGCTGGGGCAAGGTCGTGAAAGCCTCGGGCGCCAGTGCAGGTTGATGGCAGCATGCCGCTGCGCATTGCGCAGCGGCCGCAGCCCGCCATGGATCACTTGCGATCAAACCACACGGTCTGTGCGTTGCAGAACTCTCTCACGCCGAAGTGAGACAGTTCCCGGCCAAAGCCGCTTTTCTTGACGCCACCGAATCCGACGCGGACATCGCTGGCGCTGTAGCCGTTGATGAATACGCCGCCCACTTCCAGGTCGGCTGCGATCTGGTGCGCTGCTGCGATATCCTTGGTAAAGACACTCGCAGTCAGGCCGAATTGGCTGTTGTTGGCGAGTTCCAGGGCATTGCGCGCATCGGAGGCGCGGATGATGGACGCGACCGGGCCGAAGATTTCTTCACGGAACGAAGTCATGCCAGGAACGATATCGGCCAACACAGTAGGTTGGTAGTAGTTGCCCGCACCATCGATCTTGTGTCCGCCCACGAGCAGTTTCGCGCCCTCTGACAGCGTGCGTTGTACTTGCGCATCGAGTTCGTCCCGCAGATCGTAGCGGGCCATGGGGCCGATATACGTCGACGGGTCAGTGGGGTCGCCGATGACCAATGCTTTAGTGCCGGCGACGACGCCTTCGGTGAAGGCGTCGGCAACGCTGTCTTCGACGATGAACCGTTTGGCGGCTGCGCAAACTTGTCCCGTGTTTTGAAAGCGACCGACGACGGCAGCACGGATGGCCTCGTCCAGGTCGGCGTCGGCCAGGACGATGAATGCATCCGACCCACCCAGTTCAAGCACGCATTTTTTCAAGGCAAAGCCGGCCTGCGAGCCGATCGCCGAGCCAGCCCGGACGCTGCCGGTCAAGGTGATAGCGGCGATGCGGTCGTCGGCAATCGCCTGCGAGACGAGGTCGTTTTGCACGTTGACGACTTCGAATACGCCTTGCGGGAAGTCTGCACGCCCGAACGCTTCGCGCAGCAAATATGCGCTGCCCATGACGTTGGGCGCATGCTTCAGGATGTAGGTATTACCTGCCAGCAGTGCGGGGACGACGCTGCGGATGACCTGCCAAATCGGGAAGTTCCAGGGCATCACGGCCAGGATCGGACCCAAGGGGCGATATTCGATTCTGGCTTTGTCGTTTTCAATCTGAGTGGGCTCGCTGGCCAGCATGGCGGGGCCATGCTCTGCATACCAGTCGCACAGTCCGGCGCATTTGGTGATTTCGCCGCGTGCTTGGGTAATAGGTTTGCCCATTTCGGCAGTGATCATGCCTGCCAGACGATCAATGTCCGCACGCAAGGCCTGTCCGAGCCGGGCTAGTGCGGCGCTGCGCGTGTCCACAGGTGTACGGCGCCAGCTGGTGTAGGCCTTGGCGCTTTGGGAAAGCACCGTTTCCAGGTCGGCGGCGGATTCAAAGGCGTAGGCGCCGATTTGCTCGCCGGTAGCCGGGTTCAGGGATATTGCGTGCGTGCTGCTGGCCATGAGAGCGCTCTCCTAGGGATTCGACTTCCGGCAAGAATACGCGGCGGATGGAGTTTATAAAACTGAATATTTATAATGGTTTCTTTCTCGATTTGAGAATGTGTGCGGACAGGGGAAACGGATGGATTTGGTTCAGCTGGAGATTTTCTGTGCTGTTGCGGCGCACAAGAGCATTGCCGCGGCTGCTGAGGCGGTGCACCGTGTGCCCTCCAATCTGACCACCCGGCTCAAGCAGCTGGAGTCTGATTTGGGGGTGGATCTGTTCATTCGCGAGAACAACAGGCTGCGTTTGTCGGCCACGGGGCACAATTTTCTGGACTATGCACAGAGAATTCTCGGCTTGGTGGAGGAGGCGCGTACGGCGGTTTCCGGTACGGAGCCTGCAGGCTGGTTTCCGATCGGTGCGCTGGAAAGCACGGCGGCTGTTCGCATCCCTGCTGTGCTGGCTGAGTTCAATGGCCGTTATCCCAAGGTGGAGCTGGATCTGGCCACCGGGCCGTCTGGGCCGATGATCGATGGGGTGTTGGATGGCCGTCTGGTGGCGGCGCTTGTCGATGGTCCGATCAATCATCCTGCGCTTAGAGGTGTCCCGGTGTTTGAGGAGGAAATGGTTGTCATCTCGCCCGTTCAGCATGCACCGATTCGCCGTGGTCGCGATGCGGCAGGCGAAGCGATCTATGTGTTTCGTCAAAACTGCTCGTATCGCCATCATTTCGAAAAATGGTTCGCAGCCGACAAAGCCATTCCAGGTAAAGTGCGGGAGCTGGAGTCTTATCACAGCATGTTGGCGTGCGTCAGCGCGGGGGGCGGCCTGGCCATCATGCCCAGAGCGATGCTGGAAAGCATGCCGGGATATACGTCTGTGACCGCATGGCCTATGCACGGCGCGTTTTCGGTGTTGCCGACGTGGTTGATTTGGCGCAGCGATACGGTTTCTCGGGCACTCGATGCGTTCGTGGCGTTATTGCAAGAGCATGCGCCGGTGGCTGTTGCTGCGTAGCTGGGATATATCGATGGCGGTTTTGAATAAGCTTGCACGTTGCTTGTTGTGCGGTTTTTGGTGATCGAGGGGCTGGGTTGGCAAGAGGTTGGCGTGCTTATTGGACGTCGAGCCGAGGCAATCGGGCCGTGAGGGCTTCACAAAGCCGGTCCGGCGCGCGGGCGCCGGACACCGTGTTCGCTCACCTCGTCCGCGCCTTCGCGCTCCCTACGGTGTCCGCTCCACTCGGCTTTGAGGCGCCCTCACGGCCCGATTGCCTCGGCTCGACTCGCAGTAATTCAAGCTCATGACATCGCCGGCACGGTTGTTTTGCTTGGCATTTTTATGCTGCCGTGTTGGCAAAGAGGAAGATCTTGCAGGGCTGCCATTTTCGGGTGCCCTGCACCCCCGAAAATGGCGATCGGTCCGGGCATGCGGCGGGGTGGCGTGGTGCCAGGTTGGAAGATCTGCTTGGTTAGCGTTGATGCATGCGAAGATGATGCGTAGCTCAGCTCTAGGTATAACAAAATCGTAGCTCGAGAGATCTTCTGTTCATCTCCTATGCCACAGCCTTCGCATGCCAATCACGAACGCTATGCACGGGCGCGCCCGTAGGCGCCCATGCATAGCAGCCCTGCAAGATATTCATCCTTGCAAAAGCCAGTTCCTACGAAGCCTACGTAGACCAGCCGTGCCAGCGACGGAGGGAATCAGAGATGCTGCGAGTCGAAGCTGGGCAGTGACCGTGTTGGCGCGCCTCGGAGTCGCGCGAGCGGAAGTCGAAGGAAGGCCCGAAGGGGCCGTACGAGACGAGCGATGCGGCAGTCGGACGCGCAGGCGGCCGACCGACTCCGTGAAGCGCCAACACGGTCACTGCCCAGCTTCGACGTCCAATAGCACTCATCCCCCCTAGTAGCACTCACGCCCCTTTAGTCCCTGCCGCGCGGACGCAAAGAAATAGTTGCAGCAGGCGGAGGAGAGCTACTGCAACCAGAGCAGCAACCGCATGCCGAGCTTTGTTTCACAATCAGGTGTTGTGTGGCGTACTGCCGCGCGGCTTTGGGCATGAAGGTCTGGCTCAGCAACTGTCCCAATCCATTACGCATACGCCCTTTCAGGCTGGGCACGAAATGCAGGACGAGCCCGATGATGCTGGCAACGAGCACGGCCAGCATGACGAGGGTTTGCCAGAGTGGGCTACTGGGGTTCATGGAGTACTCCGATAAAGTGCACTGTTCGCGCGTACACGGCTGGTCAATGTGCGTTTCTCTGTCGCCATCACAGCCACACCATCGCCAAACGATAAGTCACAAAGGCCGCGATATAGGCCAGTACGAACATATACGCAAAAGACAGTACGACGATGCGCCAGTTCCCGGTTTCACGTTTGATGATGGCCAATGTAGACATGCATTGCGGCGCGAAAGCGAACCACACCATGAGAGAGAGCGCCGATGCAACAGAGAAATTACCGGCGAGCATGCTGCCTAGCATCGCGTCCTGACCCTCGGCGACGCTGTACACCGTTGCCAAGGTCGCCACGGCGGATTCACGCGCGGCAAATGCGGGTATGAGAGCCAGTGTGATTTGCCAATTAAATCCCAATGGCGCAAAGAGCGGCTGCATCCATTGACCTAATATACCGGCGAGACTGTACTCAATGGCCGGATTCGTGGCATCGGCAGGCGCGCTGGGAAAACTGGCAATGAACCACATCACAATGGTCAGCGCCAGCATGACGCCCGTGAGCCGCTTGAGGAATATCCAGATGCGTTCCCACAGACCGATGCCGATATCGCGCCATTTGGGCAGGCGGTAGGGTGGCAGCTCCATGAGCAGGGCCGTTTCCTGATTACGACGCCGCAGCAGTTTGCCGACGTAGGCGACAGCCAGTGCGGCGAGAATTCCGCCTGCATAGAGCGCGAAGAGTACGGCGCCCTGCAAGTTAAAGACACCGAACAACAGGCGATGCGGGATGAATGCGCTGATCAGCAGGGCATAGACGGGCAGCCGTGCCGAGCACGTCATGAGAGGCGCGACCAGGATGGTGACGAGGCGGTCTCTGCGATCAGGGATACTGCGTGTGCCGATGATGCTGGGAATCGCGCAGGCAAAGCTGGATAGCAGTGGAATAAAGGAGCGGCCGCTCAGGCCGACGGCCAGCATGGAGCGATCCAGCAGAAAGGCGGCACGCGGCAGGTAGCCGGATTCCTCCAGAACCAAAATGAAAAAGAACAACGTCAAGATCTGCGGCAGGAACCCGAGCAGGCTGCCCAGCCCGCCAAAGATGCCTTCCTGGAGCAGCCCTTTGAGCGGGCCGTCGCCCATTGAGGCTGTCAACGCTTGGCCCAACCATTCCATGCCGTCAGCAATGGCGTCGGTCATCGGCTTGCCTATCGCATACACGGCCTGGAAGGTCAGGAACATCACTAATGCGAGAATCAATAATCCGAATACCGGGTGCAGCGTCCAGCGGTCGATATGGTCGTCCAGCGTCTTTGTGTCCGTCGGCAGGCGTACGACGTCAGCCATGATGGCGCGTACATCCGCGTGCAGATCACCGGAGTCGCGATGA
This sequence comes from Bordetella muralis, assembly GCF_054781015.1. Taxonomy (NCBI): domain Bacteria; kingdom Pseudomonadati; phylum Pseudomonadota; class Betaproteobacteria; order Burkholderiales; family Alcaligenaceae; genus Bordetella; species Bordetella muralis. Next base: position 414,495 of record NZ_BAAGVF010000002.1, read on the forward strand.
GGCGAGGCGGGCGGAATGCCGAGTTCCAATTGTGCGAGCAGGGCTTGCGTACCGTCTCGGCGTACCGCCACGGTTTCAACAACTGGCATCCCCAGGCGTTGCGACAACTGCGGGACATCGATACTGATGCCCAGGCGTTTGGCTTGGTCGGCCATGTTGAGTGCGACGATGATGGGCAAGCCCAGGCGGCGGACTTCGAGCAACAGGCGCAAGTGCAGCCGCAGGTTGGTCGCATCCATCACGAATACGATGGCTTCGGGCACGGCCTCGCCGCGATAGCGCCCGCTGAGCACGGCCAGCGTGATCGCCTCGTCGGCACTGGCTGATTCAAAGCTATACGTGCCGGGCAAGTCGAGTACGCGGACGGCGCGGCCGCCAGGCGTGGATAGAAGGCCTTCTTTGCGATCGACCGTGACGCCCGCATAGTTGGCGACCTTTTGGCGTGCGCCGGTCAGGCGGTTGAATAGCGCGGTTTTGCCGGCATTCGGGTTGCCGACCAGCGCGATGCGTAATGCGGTATCAGTCATGCGCTGCCTCGCGACGAACAATGACACGCTCGGCTTCGTTGCGGCGCAAGGCAAATCGCGTGGTGCCGATGGCGATGAGCAGCGGGTTGCCGCCAAATGGGCCTTTGGCGGTCAATCGTAAAGGTTCCCCGTTTACAAAGCCCAGATCGCGCAATCTTGCCGATATGGGGTCAGCGGGGCAGGTGTCGAGAACTTGCTCGACGACAGCACGGTCGTGCAAGGCAAGATCGGACAAACGCAGGGAATTCATGCGGAGAGAAAATTCGGAATGAGAATAAGTCGCAAAATATACTCTCGATTCGGAATTCTCTCCATGCCAAGTTGACGCACCTGTCAGATCTGACAGGCGGCTGAACGCGAAGTTGTTCGATCGATGCGGGTATTTACTCGATCAACGAGAGTTTGCCATCCTGATACAGGACTTTTTGCCCTATCCACGCCATGTCTACCTGTGGCAGGACTGCCGAGGGTTTGCGCAGTTCGCGCAGGAGCGTCGAGCCGTGAGATAGTCGTCCGCCCATGCGGGCAATGACGGCTCGGGCAGTCTGGTAGTGAGCGTGGCGGCCCGGGTCCAGTGTTTCCTCGAGCAGGATGTCTTGACCCAGGATGCCCTCGGCGCGTCCTGGGTAGATCATGAAACCTACGGCTTGCTCTGCGCTGTCACTGCCGTTTTGCCAGAAACTCCCATTGCGGGTGCGTACGTCGGGATGAGGCGCAAACCAGTACGCACGATCAGCCGCGGGCACCGCATGATGCAGCTTGAAAAACAGGCGCATCAGGTTGTCTCGATACCACTCTCGGACTTGCAGGTAATAGCCTCGCAGGCCGGGCAAGCCCATCGAGTGGGCGAGTGAAATGCTATGGGACCAAACGGGAAATGCCTGCAGCGGTAAATCAATGGCTGGAGAGCGTGGCGTTGCCGGATCGGTTTCCCATGGCAACCGATGCGGGCTGTTTTCGAGGTTGCCGTAGGCGGTCGGTGGACGCCCCAGCACGCTGCCGCCGCTGCTGGCCAAGGCCGTTGCGATACAAAGATTGCCTTGGACGACAAATACATAAAACCGGGTGAACCAGTCGGCCAACTGTTGGCCCGTCGCGTCTTGGGCGATCAGCGTGGAGAGCTCTCGGTCAAAGTGCTGCAATCCGCTTTCCAACGTCAATAAATGCCGGCGGGCGATGCGTTGCATGCGCACGAACAGGAGCGAGGAACGCAGCAACCGCGGAGGCCGCCACGGCAGGATGGGGGTGGCGCCGCCGACCTCGTCAGCGTAGTTCCGAGAGGATACGCCCCAGTTTGCCAACCGCGCCAAAAACAGGTCATTGTTAATGTAGGATGCGCCGCCATACACCGAGGTGAAGGGCTCGTTGTCCTGCAGAACGCGTGGATCCCAGCGCGCCATGATGGCGGGGATACTGGCTGCTGCTCGGCGTTGTGCGTATTCGACGAATCGACTGGGCTGCGGTGGCAGAATTTCGGCAATGTTGGCTGAGGTCAAGTGCCGTCGCCAGCCATAGTCGCTGATCGGGCGGTATTGCAATAGCCAGAGTTCGGTACCATCCCATGCCCATTCCACATCGCCCGCGACGTAGTGAAAAGTTCGCAGTACCTTTTGCAGGAATTCCCACAACATGCCGGCGGTCAGGCCATGCGATGGTGCAAATTCACCCTCGCGCCATGATGCCGTCATGCGGGAGAGAATCGCTCGATGCGGCGTGACCTGGCCATCCGCCAGAGATTCCAGATGTCCTTCTACCCATTCCAGCTCTACGGACAGGTGGCGTACAAACGCGATGCCGGATACCACAGGCGTAATGAAGCGTTGGACGACAACCTCTTCAATGCCTGAGGCGGTGAGCGCTGCGATACGCGCGGGCACATCGCCGGCGCGTTCGCGCAGAAAAGTGTGATGCATGCCCGCATTGGCCGCATCGGCCTGGTCTTCACCATAACTGGAGGATCGTACGGCCCATGCTGCATCGGGCTGAGCGGCCAGGAAAGGCTGCAGTCGTTCGTCGTATGGATCATTGAGAGAGAGCGCAGGCGGCACGGGTTGTCCCGCCAACGCTGCCAATCGCACGCGTCCGCCCTTTGTATGCGCGACGAAACCGCGTTCGCCGGATTCCAGCCACGAGACGAAGTCTGCAGGTGCATCGATCCAGGGGTAATGGCCCCAGCCAGGTTTCAGACTGATGGTCAGATCCGCGCGAGCCAGAATCGCAGACCATGCGGCAGCCTGCGCAATGCCCAATACATTGTCTTGATCGCCCCAGATCAACTCGATCGGATCGGCAATCCATTCCAGCAAGGGCAGCGCTGTGTCGGCGCGCACCAAATCCCAATACGGGATAAAGGCGCGGCAGCGCGCGTATCCGCGGCCCATGCGTGCATATTGCTGAGGTGTCCACTTTTTATTGGAAAACTTTCTTGCGAACAGCGTGGGTTTGTTCGACAACAACCAATGGATGGCTTTGCGTAGCGGCCGAGGCGACATGAGCGCGGGCAGCCGCCGTTGCCAAAGAAATGCGCCCACGGGTGCGAGCAATACACTACGGCTGAAATGGCCTGGCTGGCGTTGCAGCGCATGCAGTACCAACAGCGCGTTGACGCCGACGGCCATGATGGCACTGCCCCGTTCTGTTGTGTCGATCAAGGCTTGGGCGTATGCCGCCAGATCAACGCACGGAGGCGCCGGATTGTCGCCAAAGCCTGGCAGCTCCAGAGGCACGGCCTGGTACTGGGTAAAGTGAGGCAAAGCATCGTCCCACCAGTCTGCCGCGCCGCCATTGCCTGCCAACAAATACAGGATCGGTTTGCTGCTCATGAAAGGGTGATGCTAGGCGACGTCGCGCAGTGCGCTATCGACTGTCGGATAACGGAAGGTATATCCCGCCTGCGTGAGCCGGAAGGGAACGACACGCTGGCCATCAAAGAACAGCTGAGCCATTTCGCCTGCTGCTGCCCGTACGGGGGCAGCGGGCACGTGCAGCCAAACTGGGCGCTTGAGGATCTTGCCGACTTTGGCCGCGAACTCTGCCTGGGGCAGGGCATCTGGAGCTACGACGTTGTAGGTGCCGCTTAAATTCGTATCGTTAAAGGCGCGAGCCATGATCTGGATGACATCGTCACGATGCACCCAGCTCATGATCTGTTTTCCGTCGCCCATGCGGCCGCCGAATCCCAGCCGGAACGGCAACAGCAGCGGCAACAAGGCACCACCGGGACCAAAGACGACGCCCAGGCGCATGACGACCTGCCGAATGCCGAGCGCCTGAACAGGCCGCGCGGATTCTTCCCAGCGCACGCATAGCTCGGCCATAAAGCCCTGGCCCGCCGCGGCGTTTTCATCAAGGCTTTCATTGGCGTCGCGTACGCCGTAAAAACCGATGGCGGACGCTTGTATCCAGAGCTCGGGTTTATGCACTGCTTTGCTCAGCCAGGCGACCAAGGCCTCTGTGGTGTTGACCCGGCTGGCCAGCAGTTTCGCTTTGCGCTTGGCGCTCCAGGGCCCGCCCGCAATGGGCGCGCCGGCCAGGTTGATGATGACGTCAAAAACTTCCTTGTGGCTCAGGGCGTTGATGACGCGCACACAGCGTGCCCGGCCATCGAACAAGTATGCGGCCTTCAACGGGTCGCGCGTGAGCACAGTGACGGCATGGCCGGCGTCGAGTAAATGATTGACCAGGTATTCTCCGATGAATCCCGTGCCGCCGGTGATCAAGACGTTCCGATGTCCGATGCCGATGAATGGATTGGGTGGTGCGCCTTTGCGCTGCAGGCGAAATGCTGCAATGCCGTCGCGGATACCGGAGACCGTGACGCCGATGGCGAAAAGCGTCAGTATCCAGCCACGCCAGCCGTAATCGGCCGCGGCCAGTGCAGTGGGCAATTGATACCACTGCATCAACTGCGCTCCGTACAGAGCGAAAAATGCCCCTGCGTTAATCGCCAGCACGGTATGCATGATGCGTTCGATTGCAGGCAGCTTTCGAGTGCGGTCCTCGACGACGAAATCCCACAGCGTCAGGCAGATCTCCAGGAAGAACAGCAATGCGATTGCGACAGCCCACGTGCCTTGAAACGCGAAATGCGCCATGCCTAGAAACAGGACACCGTAAAAACAAGAGCGCATGGCATGAATCGACAGCTCCAGCCGCGCCCCGTACCGGTAGGGCAGCGCCACCGTCAATTCGTGATGGTAAATGGTGTCCAGGGCACCGAGGATCGCTTGTGCGATCAGCAGCGTGAGGGCCCAGTCTAGTGGCGAGAATTCAAGCATGGTCGGATGGAATGCAGTGGATGTGTGATGGCTGTTCGAGGAGGGATGTCCGGTTGGGGACAGCGCTCAAGAGGCGCTTCCAGGAGATGCGGCATCAATGGGGCCAGTGTCAGTCGCCAATTCAGCGCGTTTATCCAGCCTGTACAGCCAGAACAAAGGGGGCAGCAACACGAATAGCGCAAAACTGTCGACCCACAGGTGTGACCAGATGCCCGCCTGCAGCGATATCCAGATATCCTGGGGCGCCCAGAGCGCGACGCCTATCATCATCCAGCCCCAGACCGACGGGATCTTGTAGCGGTTGCCGATATGGACCAGCCCCAACATATAAAGCGAATAGCTTTGCAGCGTGGCGCCGAACAAGGCCAGCCACCAGATCTGCTGCGTATGCGCGGGGGCGGGCGCCGTGGCGCCCCAGAACGCCTGCTCGATATGATGGACATAACTGTCGAACACACCGGTGTGACCCGCCCACGTCAATATGAGGCCGACGAGCAGGTGCACCAGGGTGGCTGCGTACAGCCACCCAACCAGCATACGCCGAAGGTCGTGGGGAGGAAACATCGTATTCGGATCCGCGAGCGTTCTTTTAATAACGCAAGTGTACCGATTAGACGCTGCTCAGTGCTTGATCAGATGGGCCGGAAAGATTTGGGGGGCGTACCGAGCTGCGCCCCATCCATGCCGACTGTGCGGAATGTACTTACTTTATTTCGCGTAAGGGCAAGCTCACGCTCGACCCATGCTCCCCGCCAGTTCCGATCTGCAGCAAAGGCGGCCTGCCATGCGGAACTTGCCCGCAATGATCTTTGTCTGCGCCTGCAATCGATAGACGAATGCGGCTGCCCTCGGAAAATCGCCATGCTGTAGGTAGCAGGGGAATGGTGACGCGTTCGAACAGGCCCGGAGTCAAGGGCGAGGCATCGTCCTTGCGGAAAGAGCGGAACGGCCATGTCGTCTGGTAGCCGGCTGGGCATGGGGATACTTTGCGATGCAGCAGGCGCAAAATGCCTTCCGTGACATAGCGTTCTGTTCCATCGGCTTCGATCTCGGTCAGGTAAACAAAAAGTGCTGCGTCCGGTTCGCTGCTGCTGACCCAGAGGTCGGCCACCACATGGCCTGCTAATTCCGTCTGTACCTTCAACGGTTCGGACGTGAAGCTGCACATCGCGTCTGTACGGCCTTGCCAGTCGGGGTAATACTCGATGCTATTGATCGCTGCGATGCGCTCGTAGCGTGTGCCCGCGCCTGTGCCGATCGAAAAATCGACTTGGTAGTCACGATGCATGGGTGCTGCCAGGGGAGCAGTTTCCAGCGTCTGATTCGGACCTAGATAGCTCGTATGCGTTTGCGCTGCGCTGTACGGAGGCCATTGTTTCGCACTGCGCCACTGCTCTGCATGCAGGGCATAGTAATGAATAGGATCCTCGTTTTCCTGGCCGGTCTGCATGCCGAGCAGATAATGATCAAAGAACCGCAAGATTTCCGCGAGCCACGGGAAATCCGCCATCTGTGTGGTGCGCCACGGAGAAATATCGATACGGGCTCCATGGTCCCAGGGCCCCAGCAACAGGTGCCGGGGATTCTTCGACAAGGTCAGGTAGCGTGAGATTGCGCCGTTCATATACCCGCCGCCGTCCATCCAACCCGAGACGGAGAGTACCGCCACGTCCTCGGGAATTTGCGCCGCCAGGCTGTAGGGGCTGAACGTGGCAGAACTGAACGTAGGGTCGTAGGGCAGCGGGTCTTCGCGAAAACGGAATTCGGGCATGAATTCAGTCTGGCGGAAATTGCCCAAATGCTGATGGATCGCTTCTTGCAACAGCACCCCGTCGGGGTCTTCATCGACCGGTTGCGGCCCTTCAAAATCGGGGTTCGCATAGTAGACGAACCTGTGCAGCATCTCGCGGCGATCGTGGTCGAGCGCCACCATCAAGTCGTCATAGCTCTGCGTCAGGGCTTTCAGTTGGATCCCACCGGGGAAATAGTTGTCGGTGTAGGTATCCCAAACAGAAAACAACGGAGCTATTGCCTTTACCGACGGATGGCGAGTGCTGGCGAGAAAGTCCGACGCCGCGCCGAGATACGAAATCCCTGTGGCGCCGACCACGCCATCGGACCACGGCTGGGCGGCAATCCAGTCGACGACTTCGTAGCTGTCATCGCGCTCACGGGGTGATCGAAAACTATCGCGTGTCCCAAAACTGGCGCCGGTGCCTCGCACATCAATGACGACGACGGCGTAGCCGCGCGGCACGAAGTAATCACGAAACTTCGCGGTATTCGGTGCGCATTCGCCGCTGCCGCCGGATTTCAGCTTGAAGCGCCGATAGTAGGGCGTGAAAAGCACGATGGTGGGAAAACGCCCGGGCGCTTGATCGTCAGGAGCTGCTGAGTTGCTTTCCGGAATATAGATATCGACAGCCAAGCGGCAGCCGTCGCGCATGGTCAGATAACGAGACAGAGGGGCGGACAGCCGATAATCGACGGGCCGTGCATCGGCATAGGCTTGGGGAGGAACGACCCAGGCAATGTCTTCGTTCTTGGTGTAGGACTGCATCAAATATCCTGTTGGTGCGCGTGACGCGAGGCCGTAATGACGAATCGGCCGCCGCAGCGTTGCCCTCATATTAGGCAGGGCTTTTTAGGGGCGCCAATATGCAATCCTGATGCGGGCATAGGAAAAAACGATGTGCAGCATTGATCAGATAATTGCCTGCCCACGCTGTAAAGTTCTCACAGATGGTGAGTCGGCCCTTTGTCGTTGAGTATGATGGAATTCTGAAATAGGAAATTCCGATGGACCTGCGACAACTCAGATATTTCACCCGTATTGTTGAGCTGGAGAGCATCACGGCAGCGGCCGAGACGTTGCATATTGCGCAGCCCTCGCTGAGCCAGCATGTGGCCAATCTAGAGAACGAGCTCGAGACGCAATTGTTGTTGCGGGGGCCAGCTGGTGTGCGCGCCACGGATGCGGGCAAACTGCTGTACCGGCACGCCAAAATGGTGTTGCGGCAAGTCGAGGAGGCTAAGTCCGCGCTTAAACACGGCCGGGATACGCCCGCCGGGCATGTCACTATTGGGTTGCCCACCAGCACATCGCGTGTGCTGGCGTTGCCGTTGATCGAGGCGGTGGCAGAGCATTATCCGGAAGTATTGCTTGAAATCATTGAGGGCAGCAGCGCCGATTTAGCGGTGGCAGTGTCTCTGCACCGGATGGACATTGCCGTGGCCATGGACGTGCAACCGCAGCCCACCCGGATGACGACAACGCCGTTGTTGATGGAGAGCCTCTATCTCGTCGGCCCAGACCTGGGCCTCGAGGCGATTACACTGCAGCAAATGGCGGAGTTGCCGTTGGTGTTGCCGAGTTTTCCCAACTCGGTACGTGTGTTGGCAGCGCGTGCTCTTGCCGAGCAGGCTCTCTCTGTGAACCTCATCGCTGAAACCAGCGCGGTATCCGTGTTGCTCGCGCTGGCTCGTGCAGGGCGGGGATGGACAGTGTTGCCGGCATCGGCCGCGGTCGGTCCCGAGGCCGATGCCGATCAGGTGGCGTTCACACCGATTGCAGATCAGAGCTTTAACCGCAGGGTCTCGGTGTGCATGTCCTTGTCGGCCGAGAAAAGCGGTGTCTGCACCCATATACATCGGATGCTCATCGAGGTCGCACGCAATCTAGTGCAGACCAAACGTTGGGCGGGCGTGACTTGGCTGGCAGATGCTGGCCATCGCGCAGCTCGGATGTAATTCGCGGCGTACCATCGAACCGTGAACGCTGGAGTCCAGGAGAGTGTTACTCAACCTGAATGCCGGTACGAGAGATGAAGTCTCCCCATACCTTCGCGTCGGCCTGAGCTCGCGTGCGGATGTTGTCGGCCGTGCCGGACAGAGGAATAAAGTACAGATCTTTCAGCTTTTTGTTGATCACGGGATCGGCAATAGTGGCTTGAATGGCGGCATTCAGTTTGTCGACCACGGCTTGATCCAGCCCTACCGGGCCGACGATCGCGAACCAGCCCGGCATGGGGGGGACTTCGATCCCGGCTTCTTTGAGAGTAGGAACGTCAGGCAGGTCGCTGGCGCGCTGCTCGGCCAATACAGCCAGAGGGATGACATTGCCGCCCTGAATTTGCGGCAAGGCCGAACCTACTACGCTGGTCATGAGGTCCACTTGGCCACCGATCACAGCGTTCAAGGCGGGACCTGATCCTTTGTACGGAATATGTTTGAGTTTGATACCCGCGCCCGCAGCAATCATCTCCGTGGACAAGTGCGTCGAGTTGCCCGCGCCAGCACTGGCAAATGTCACGGTGTCAGGGGCAGCCTTGGCTGCGGACAGCAGCTCTGCAAGAGTCTTATACGGGCTGTTTTTCCCTGCTACCAAGACAAACGGCGTGTCGACGACGGGCGAGACATAGGTGAAGTCTTTGTCCGGGTCGTAGGGCAGCGAGTGATAGAGAGCGGGATTAAAGCTCATCTGTGACACGCCCGTCAGCAGCAGCGTGTAGCCGTCGGCAGGGGATTTCGCGACATACGACATAGCGACGATGCCATTGGCGCCAGGTTTGTTTTCGACCACGATGGACGCGCCGAGCAGGGATCCCAGTTTTTCCCCGAGCAGACGTGCGACGACGTCACCGCCTGAGCCTGCTGATTGCGGCACGACCAATCTGACGGGATGGTCGGGATACGCCTGTCGCGCGGCCTGTGCGGCCGACCCGAGAGAGGGTGCTGCCGCGGCCAACAAGGAGCATAGGAGATGAGCCCGGCGGGCTGAGCGGAATTTGAACATTGTTTTCCCCTGAGTCAATGCATTTACTGCGTTTTTGTATAAAGCGGGTTTACGCAGATGCTAGAGACGGGATGATGTCAATTCAAATACCGCTTTCCTATGCGCGTATAGGTTTTTCCTTTGGCTCGGCGAGCGCGGGGAAATGGCCGACGGACTATCCGGGAATGTTCGCCGTTTGCAGCCAATCGCGAATGATCGTTATCACGGCTTGCGGTTTTTCTCGGTGAGGCAGATGCCCGCACCCTTTCATAATCGCGGTCGTGGACCCCGTCTGGGCGTGAATACGGTGTATGTGTTCCAGTGAGCCGTATTCGTCGTTGTCGCCGTGCAGGCTCAATACCGGGCAACGCACTTTGCTCAGATGGTTGTTCAGATTCCAGTCGGCAAAGGCCGGCGATAGCCATGTTTCTGTCCAGGCGCCCAGCACCCAGGCCGCTTTGTCGCCATGGTATTTCTTTAACCGGTCCAGTTGCCCTGGCTCTGCAAACGCGATTTTGGCCTGCCGGATGCCTTCCAAGGTATGGGCTTCGGCAAAGACTTGGGCGGATTCCGTAATCAAGGCAACACATGCGTCGGGATACAGGGCAGCACAGGCAATGCTCATTCCGCCGCCGATGCTGTGGCCAAAGGTGATAAACCGGTCGACGCCCAGGGTGTCGAGTACCGTACGAAAATCCCCGTGTGCCTCCTCGTCAACGAGATCGACACCTACCGTACCCGGATGTGGATCCGAGCGTCCAAAGCCCAGGCGGTCATAGGCAATGACCGGCCGGCCGGTGGCGATGGCCAGTTGTTCGGGGAAGTCCCGCCACAGTTCCACACATCCCAGTGAGTCGTGCTGCAGGACAATCGGCGTGTGGCCGTCACCGGATATGTCGGGTGTCCAGTTGCGGGCGAACAGACGGCCGCCAGGGGTCGGGATAAACGTATCGTGGGTGCTGACGGTCTGCATGGGCGCTCTTCACAGAACAGATCTGTGCAGCATATCAGTTCTGAGTACTGCCGCTTTTCATGCAGCGCGGACTCTGCTCGAGAGGCCGATTTCGCATCCAATTTTGATATGATATAACATACCGTTTTTTTGAATCGGCCGTGATCGGTATTCATCAAAGCCCAAACGCTGGCTCTGAAGATACGGCGCAATGAAATCCAATAACGATGTGCAAAATGAACGCAGGCCGCGACGTCGCAGCCAGTTGCTTGATCGTCCTCGCCACCGTGAGCGGGGCGGCATGGGCGGAGGAAGACGACGCAGAGCGGCGTCAACCAGGCCTGGCGGCGCACCCGTCCACGCTGTCGCCAGTCGTGGTGACGGCAACCGCCTGGGAACGCAGTGAGGCCGAGGCGCCAGCGAGCGTGACCGTGATCGACGGCCAGGCGTTGCGTAGGCAGCCCGTCCTGGACCTGGCTGACGCGGTGCAAGATACCGTCGGAGTGGGATTGGAGGACGCCGGTCTGGGGCGCCGAGGCATCTCGATTCGCGGCATGAGCGCAGAACACACGCTGATGCTGGTCGATGGTCAGCGTATCAATGCCTCGGCTTCCGCTATCTCTCATTCCGATTTCGAGTTGGGTTGGGTACCGACCGAAGCGATCGAACGGGTTGAGGTGGTGCGAGGGCCCATGTCCTCGCTGTACGGTTCCGAGGCTTTGGGGGGCGTGGTCAATGTCATTACCCGCAAAGCTACCGACGAATGGCAGGGCTCGTTCAGCAGTTACGCGGTCTTGAATGATCATGGTCTGGATGGCAATCAGTACAAGAGCGGCTTTTATCTCGGCGGTCCCATCGTACCGGGGACACTGGGGTTGAACGTGTGGGGTGAATTCAATCGCCGGGCGCCGCTGCACGATGCCGCCAATACGGCGTTGACGGCGTTGGACGAACGGCGCGCCGCGTCGGGGCATGTGGGCCTGAGCTGGACGCCCGACGCGCAGCAACGCATTGATGTGTCAGTCGATGCGGGGCACGAAGACCTGGAGGCCTATCGCAGCAATACCGACAACTCGATCTACGGGTCGGAGAACAAGGTCAATCGTCGTCGATATGCGATATCTCACACGGGCGACTGGAGCTGGGGCGACAGCCAGATCCGGTTGTATCGTTCGACGCTTGATCGCCACGCGTGGCGCAGCGACGGTGGTGATGCGACAGGTCCCAATCGTTTCACCGATACGGTGTTGGATGGGCGTGTGGGTTTTGCGCTAGGCCAGATGCACAAGCTGACACTCGGCGCCGAAACGCGGCGCGAACGGTTGGAGGACCCATCTGTCAATCAGCGCGGCGTGGCGTCCTTGGATCATTACGCGTTTTTTGCCCAAGACGAAATTCTCTTCAGTGAACAATGGGAATTGGTGCTGAGCAGCCGTTTTGACCACCACGAGGACTTTGGCTGGGAGTCCAGCCCTCGGGCCTACCTGATGTTTCGCCCGACCTCAGCGTGGACGGTAAAGGCGGGTTTTGGCCAGGGGTTCAAGGCGCCAACGCTCAAGCAATTGTCACCGGACTATGAGTCCAGAGCGGCCATGGGAGGACGAGGGATCGTTCGTGGCAACCCGCAACTGCAACCGGAAACCAACCGTTCATATGAGCTCGGGCTGTCCTATGAACAGCCGCGTTGGTCTGCCGGCGTGACGCTGTTTCATAACGACGTGAGAAACCTGATCGAGACGGTGCGGCAGCCGACCTGCTACGTACCAGGACGAGTGTGTCTCGAGTACGAGAACGTGTCCAAAGCGAGACTGCAGGGGCTGGAGCTGACTGCCGGGGTCGACGTGCTGCGCAACGTACGCCTGGATGCCAACTATACGTACCTCGATGCTGAGGATCGAACGACCGGAGAGCGCTTGGCGGATCGTTCCAGGCATCGCGCCAATGCGACATTGACCTGGGCTGTGACAGACAGGCTGGATACACGGATTCGGACGGAATATATCGGTTCGCAATATCGCTCTGCCACGGAAAGCGATCGTCCGGGCTATACCTTGTTGCATTGGTACCTGGATTATGACGTCAATAGCCATTTGAGCTTGCATGCAGGTATTGAAAACCTGACCGATGAGCGGCTTGCCAATGACGACGCCGATATCTACGGTCGTGCCGACGAGGGACGGCGTTATTTTGCCGGTCTGACGGCGAGATTCTGATGGCCTGCTTATATCAACACGCCGTGTGGCGTTGGCTGGCTCTGGCGATATGTGCTGCGATGCTGCCGACGCTGTCTGTCGCGCAAGACAGGGCCGTCATACAGGTGTTGCATACGGGGTTTGTTTCCGCAGAGAAGTTTCAGCGTTTGCAGTCGCTCGCTACCCAGCAATCCGTGACGCTGCAGCATCTGAATGTCGAGCAGGCTACGCCCGCCGTACTGGAGCGTGCCATTGAACAGGCAGCATTGCTGATATGGGATGTCCCTAGGCCCAGTGACCGCGCAGCCGTACAGCGGCACTTGCAAGCACTGTCGCCAAGCACCATTCGTCCTCGTCTGATCATCGGCGGCGGCAAGCCGGGCTGGGAACAATTGCCACCGCAATACGGCAAGGCGATGGCAGCGCTTTATACAGCTGGCGGAGCAGAGAATTTCGCTCATTTTTTTGCGTTGGCCAAGGCGCTGAGCGAACGTGCCGAACCGTCGTTGCCGCTGTTGGATCCGCCTGTGCGGCTACCTGCTACGGGTTTTTATCATCCGGATGCGCCGCGCGTCTTTGACAATATCGATGCCTATCTGCACTGGTACACCTCCGTCGCGCAGGCCGCGGTGTCCACGCCCGTAGGCGATCCGTCTTCCGCGGGGCGCATTGCCTTTCTCATTCATCAAGGGGTGGTCGCCGATCTGCTCACCCGCGAGGTGGACCAGCTGATACGGCGCAGCGAGGCAGAGGGTCTGCTGCCGATCGTCTTTTGGTTCGATAGTCAGAATCCGGCCGGGTTGGCCGGGGCGTTGAAAAAGAGCAGCATCGATGTCCTCGTCAATCTGACTCATCTGCAAGACGGCGCGGCGCGTAGCCGGGATTTTCTGGCTCTCGATGTGCCGGTTCTGCAGACGCTGAGATTTCGCGAGGGGGAGGCGAGCGCGTGGCCAGATACGACCAGCGGTATCGGTTCGCGCACGACGGCGGTGTTCTTGGCTGGCCCCGAAGGCTGGGGAATCAGCGACCCGCTCGTCTTGTCTGCGAGCACTGCGGGTATCAGCGATCTGTTGCCTGCACAAGTCGATGCCTTGATGGGAAAGTTGCGCAGCCTCGTCGCGTTGCGCCACACACCAGAGCCTCAGAAAAAACTGGCATTGAAGTTCTGGAATTATCCCGCTGGTGAAAAAAGCCTGGGTGCTTCGCACTTGAATATTCCCAGAAGTATCGTGTCTATCCAGGCCGCGTTGGCAGCGCAGGGATACGCGGTGGGAAAGCCAGTTGTTGAAACCGAAGTCATTGAAACCGCGCAGCGTATGCTGGGCGCTTTATATGGCACCGTGCCGCTAGAGTCGCTGCTGGATGACGATCTAGCAGCGCTCTATCCGTTGGAGGATTATGAACAGTGGCTGTCGGTGTTGCCGGTTGCGCGCCAGGACGAGTTGCGGCGAGTCGGCGTTCCCGCACAGCATCAGGCAGTACGAGAAATAAAGGGCAAGCGCTATTTTGTGATTCCGCGTTGGCAGCTCGGGCATTTGGTGGTGATGCCGCAAATGCCGCGGACCTTTGGCGCAGGGAACCACTATCACGACCTGAGCAGTGCTCCCGACCATCTCTATATGGCGGCCTATCTGTATTTGCAGCAGCAGTACGCGGCACATGCATTGATTCATCTAGGTACGCATGGCACACAGGAATGGTTGCCCGGCAAGGATCGCGGATTGGCGGCGACTGATTACCCCTGGCTCAGTGTGGGCAGTTTGCCTGTGTTTTATCCATACATCCAGGACAACGTGAGCGAAGCTATTCAGGCGAAGCGCCGGGGACGTGCTGTCATCGTCAGCCATCAGACGCCGCCTTTTTCGCCAGCGGGTCTGTACGATCAATTGCGCGATTTGCATCAGTGGATACACGAGTACCAGCAGCTCGACGAGGGGGCAGTGCGTGAGCAGGTCAGCCATCAGATCCGCAGTGCTGCGGTTGCGGCGCATCTGAACGACGATCTGGGATGGACTGCGCAGCAGGCCGAACAGGATTTCAGTGAATTTCTGCAGCAGTTGCATGATCATTTGCATGAACTGGCCCGCCGCGCCGTGCCCCTGGGATTGCACACGTTCGGGCAGGCGCCACAGGCCGAGCATCGTATCAGCACGGTGATGCAGCAATTGGGCCGGCCTTTGTACGACGCATTGGATATCGACCAGGACGAACGTTTTGCGGGTGAGCAAGGCTTGCAGGATAGTCCCGCTTATCGCGCCGTAGCGCAGATGCTGAACCCCGCCGGAAATGAGATGCCGTCCTCGCTGGCGGCATTCGAGCAGCGCGCTCGCGAGTTGGATGCGCATCTGCAAGACACGCAAGAGAATGACATGTTGCTGGCAGGTCTGGCAGGGCGCTTTGTTGTTCCGGGTGCGGGCGGAGATCCCATACGTAATCCGGACGTACGCAGTGGGCGCAATTTGTATGCCTTCGAGGCAGACAAGGTGCCTACGCAAGCAGCCTACGAAACCGCTGCCACTGCCTATGAGCAACTGGTCCAGGCGTTCCAACATGAACACGCTGGAGCCCGGCCGCAAAAGCTCGCATTCAGTCTATGGGCATCCGAGGCGACTCGGCATCTAGGGGTGACCGAGGCTCAGGTCCTGCACGCACTGGGCTTGCGGCCGGTTTGGGATAGTGGTGGAAGGGTTGTTTCATTGGACATCATCCCCGGGGCAGAATTGGGCCGTCCCAGGGTTGATGTGGTGGTGCAGGTCACGGGGGTATATCGTGACCAGTTCGACAGTTTCATGCGACTGCTGGATGACGCACTGACAAGACTGGCCGCGTTGCGCGAACCCGGTAATCCGATTGCGCTCAACAATCAGCGTACTGCCGCCGCGCTGAGCGAGGCGGGCCTTTCTGCTGACGCAGCAGCCGTGGCGGCCCGTTATCGCATTTTCAGCAATGCGCCCGGCGAGTACGGAACGGGTGTGCCGCATCTGGCGCTGGACTCGACTCAATGGGACGCTGACGCAGCGCTGGGCAAACAGTTCTTGCTCAGCAGCCAATATGCCTATGGCGCCGAGGGGTGGGGTGAGAGTCCGGCACAAACCAATGTGTTTGCCGCGCAGTTGCGAGGAACACAGGCAGTCATCATGTCACGTTCGTCGACAGTGCATGGCGTGCTTTCCACGGATCACCCGTTCGAGTTTCTGGGTGGACTATCGGCTGCGATCCGGCATCTCGACGGGCAGGCGCCTCAACTGATGATCTCTGACTTGCGCGACGGTGAGATCCGGACGACGGGGCTCGCACGCTTCTTGTCTGCCGAATTGCGCGAGCGTTACTTGAATCCACTGTGGATAGATTCCATGCAGAAAGAGGGATATTCGGGCACGTTGCAGGTGCTGAACGTCACGAACAACCTGTTTGGCTGGCAGGCGGCGGATGCCAGTACGGTGCGCGACGATCAATGGCAGGCGTTGTTCGATACCTACGTCAGCGATACGCGAGCGCTGGGAACCGGGGAATGGTTCGAACAACACAATCCGACGGCACAGGCCCAGGTGCTGGAGCGTATGGCGGAAGCGATTCGAAAAGGGTACTGGGACGCTTCGGAGCAGACGCGCCGAGCGTTGGCAGAGCGTTGGCAGGAGTTGGCGCAGCGGTTCGACGTCGATACCGGCGCCGAGGTGACACGGCAGTACATCGCAGATATGGCCCAGGGGTTCGGCCTGGATGCACGCGCTGCATCGGATGCCGGTCCAGCGGCAAAACCGAGCCAGCCCGACTCGCCAGCTGCGCAGTCGCCGCAGTCTGTTCAAGGGCAAGTCTTGGAGCCCGTCGAGCCCGCTGCGGTTTCCGAGGATGCTTCGCCCCGGTGGGTATTGCTGCTGATGCTGATTTTGCTCGGTAGCGGCGCATTGCGTCAGGGATTGCGTAGCCGGCATGTCAGCCACGCTACGCAATAACACATCATCTCAGAGGGTTTATGTCTTTCTTTGCAGAAATCGAAACGCTGCTATATGCCGTGTCGCGTGTCTTCTTGGCCCCGGTGATGCTGTTGATCGCTGCGGCCTTGGGTTATGCCTTGTACATGCTGGGAGCGTTTGCCGTCGAGGCCTGGCAGCGGCGGATGTCCTCTCATCCTCGGGCATTGTTTGTGTTTGCCGATAGGGCAGCATATGGTGATCGGATGACCAGTGACGACATTGAGTTGTGGATCATGCGGCAGCTCGAATGGCTGCGCATTGTGTCACGCTCTGCGCCGATGCTGGGCCTGATTGCCACCATGATTCCCATGGGCCCGGCATTGCTGGCGTTGGGCAATAACGACGGCGCAAGCGTGGGCCGCAATATGGTCGCTGCGTTTTCCGCTGTGATCCTGGCGCTGTTGGCAGCGAGCATCTGCTTCTTTATCCTGACGATACGCCGGCGTTGGTTATTGCAGGATTTGCGCGACCTCGAGCGTCAGCGGCAAGACAAGGGAGGATCGTGATGCGCTTCCTGGATGATGACGAGGCCAATGATCCCATGCTGTCTGTCGTCAATCTGATTGACTTGTTCCTGGTGATCATTGGTGTCTTGATGGTGGTGATTGCCGAGAACCCATTGAGCCCGTTTTCACAAGACAAGGTCGTCGTGGTAGAGAATCCTGGCGAATCGGATATGCGTATCACGATCAAAGAGGGCCAGGAGTTGACGCGATATGAATCCAGTGGTGAGGTCGGACAAGGGCAGGGCGCCCGGGCGGGCGTGACGTACCGTTTAGAGGACGGACGCATGATCTATGTGCCGGAGCGCTGACTTGCCAACGAGATGGTGATCCGGCTGGGAGGGGCCTTGCGTGGGCTTTAGGGAAAATTTCGATTTCGGCACGCCTGCATGCCGTGTTTTGGCGTGCTCGATCAGCGCATCGATAAAAACCCGGACACGGGCGGGCGGCGTGCGGCTCGAATACATGGCATATAGCGTGATCGGAGCAAGCCGCCACGTGGGTAGAACCGGTATCAATGATTCGTCGATTTTTGTCGAAAGTGGCAGGGCTACGATGCCGGCGCCTTCGCATGCGAGACGATGCGCCAGGTTCATGTCACTGAGGCCGAGACGGCTTTGAGGCTCGATGACGAGCGGTTGTCCCGTGCTGCGAAAGCTCCAGCTGACGAGCTCTTTACATAGGTCGGCGTAAACGCAGTCATGCAGCGTCAATTCACTGGGATGCTTGGGCATGCCCCGCTTTTTGAGGTAGTGTTCAGAGGCATAGAGTCCGAATTCGACCTGAGCGATACTGCGTGCCACAAGATCGCTGTTGATCTGTGTCCCCCAACGCAACGCGACGTCAAAATCGCGATGCTGTTCCCACTGCGGGCCGTGGTGATAGTCATAGCGAAACTGCAGTTCAGGCCAGGCGCGCGCAAACTGCGGAATGAAAGCGGGCAGTTCAATGGCGTCCAGCATGTCAGGTAGCAATACCTTGAGGGTGCCGCGTGGCTGTGCGCCATGGTCCAGCAATACGTCTTGAGCGTCCTGCGCCTGCTCAATGAGTTGATGGCAGTGTTCGTAATAGAGCTTTCCGGCTTCTGTCAGCAGGATGCGCCTTGTCGTACGCGACAGGAGCTGTACGCCTAGGCGTTCCTCCAGCATGCTCAGACGGCGCGATACGGTCGATGCGGGCATCCCTGTCTGCTCCGCGGTGCGGGAGATGCTGCGTTGTTTCGCAACTTGCACGAAAACCGCAATGTCGTTGAAGTTAAAGTCGAAACCTGATCCGGTTCGTTCCATGACATTAGCCCTTTTTGAGGTCGATGACGGATATACGCAATGAAATTGCGCGGCAGCATTGATGTCAGCAACGATCGAGGACCAATAGCCCAGCTGCTGATGGGTGTCACTGTAGAGCGCTGCCGCTGTCAGAGCGGTGACATCAAACTGACGATTCGCGGTCAGAAAGCTGACAGAGATGTCAAGAAAATTGATATCCAGTTGATTCCCGGCCCGGGAGTCATACCTGGCCGGCACTACGACGCGTTCAAGCAAAGGACGGCTTTGGGCCATTCTGACAAAACTGTCAGCCGTCGGTCAGTAGAGCGACTGAGATGGTCTTGTAGACTCGCCTGCCTCGGGCAGTTTGGCTCTCGGATTGCTCACTTTTCTACGGGATAGACGCAAGTGTTTCTGTTGGCAGCGGGTCTGATCGGTTTTTACGTGGCGTGGCGTTATGTATGGCGACTGAAGCTGGGCCTGATGGCAAAGGCCGTTCTGTCAGTGGCTGTCTTGATCGTGGCAGAGCATCAATGGCTGGTCAGCCAGGTAGCCGGAACCATGGCGTCACCGGAAAGTCCGCGTTGGCTCATCATCGGGTTTGGTGTCGCCTATGGCGCGCTGATCCTGCTGGCATGCTTCCTGCTGATCAGGGATGTGCTTGGCGGGCTGCTATATCTGGTTTCCAGGCCTGTCGGAAGCCGGTTGTTGGCTGCGCACAAGTTGCCCCATTTCATGGCGGTGTCGGCTCTGACGCTCGGCGCATGGGGAACATCACAGGCCGTTCGTGTGCCTGACATACGCAGGATGGAGTTGCCTGTCGCGGGATTGGCTGCGGAGTTCGATGGCTATCGCATTGTGCATCTGACGGATCTACACGTTAGTCGTCTTCTGGATCGCCCCTGGCTAGATGCCGTGGTGGACCAGGCGAATGCGCTGAATCCCGATTTGATCTTGATCTCCGGGGATCTGGTGGATGGCACGCCATCGACGCGCGCAAACGATATTCCGCCCTTGGGACGATTGGCTGCCAAGGACGGCGTGTATGCCGTCGCGGGCAATCATGAATATTACGCCGCCTATTCTCAATGGATAGAGGTCTTTCGCCGGCTGGGTATCACCGTTCTGGAGAATGAGTACACCGTGATTCGTGAGGGTGCGGGCGAGCTGGTCATCGCGGGTGTGCCTGATCAGGTCGGCTCCCGTTATGGCCAGATCGGCCCTGATGTAGCCAAAGCATTGGCCGGCAGACCGCAAGGCGTGCCTGTCATCCTGATGGATCACCGTCCTGGCAATGCCAGAAGTAATCGCGCGCAAGGCGTGGACCTGCAACTGTCGGGCCACACCCATGGCGGCCATATTCGTGGATTCGATTTGCTGGTGGCGCGCTTTAATGCCGGATTCGTTTCAGGTCTCTACGATGTCGATGGCATGTCGTTGTATGTAAGCAATGGCGCTGGGCTGTGGCCCGGCTTTCCACAGCGTATCGGGCGCCCCTCGGAAATTACGGAAATTACGTTGCGGCGGCGCTCGTAGCGGGTATGGGAGCGGTGTCAGTGCGCTGCCGATTCGGCAACGCCCGGGACACCTCTTCGTATATCCTGCGAGAAAGTCGCGATGTCCTTGTTGTCCAGTGCGCGCTGGGTGTAGTGGCCGGCGCGTCGATAGGCCTCGATGCTGTCGGCCCCCGACAGCGCGTCCAGTTCGTACATGTATTCGGGTAGGTAACCAGATAGCAATAGCCGGCGATCCAGGGGCAGGCCAGGTACGATCTGTTTGGTCAGCTGATAAATGATGGTGGTGCAGTTGGCCGTGACGGTATTGTAGAAACGGGGGCGATCTCGTAACTGGTTGGCCGTGTCCAGGTATGACAGGAACAGCGCACGGGCGGCATCCGGGGACATTTGTATTCGATATAGGTAGCCTTCCTCGCCGCGCACGTTGGTGCGTACGCGCAGGCTGTCTTCTTCGGTAGAGGCGAGCACCGCCAATTCATATTGACGGAAAAAACCTCCGATTTCGGAAAATTTATCGCCTAGTTTGCGGCGGATCTCGACCGAAAAAATCACATGCTGTCCATCGGAGAAACCAAACGACACCATGGTATGGGCAATGGCTGGACGGCCCCAGTATGACAGCGCCATATCGACAGATTGCAGCTTGCTCAGGTCATAGGTGCGTGTTTCCCAGCGCGGATCGTAGTCGGTTCGCGAGCGCCATTCGAAATTGCGCACGTTGTGCAGTGTGACCAGGTTGCCATTGACGGATCCGTGAGTTTGCTCGGCCACCTCCGGCATCCATTCCCGCGTATTCGAGGGGCGCACGCCTAGCCACCACCATGCCTGCATCACGATCCATGCGGCTGCGAACAGGGCGAGGGGGAGATAGGTTCCCCGTATTACGCCCACGATCGCTGCGATTGCCAGCACGGTCCACGCGGCAACGAAAATAATGCGTAGCGGAGCCTGAAACCACAGCGCGAGCGCTCCCCAGAATGCTACGGCCAACACCGCAAGCACAATCACAGTGTGTAAGAGCATGGCTTTTGTTTTCCGTTTCACGGCAGGATTTTTGTGTGGGGTGCCGAAGTGGCCATGGATGCTTACGATGTTTCGCGAGAGGCTCGCGTTTCTGTATGCTGCGAGGTTGCTTCACGATCCTGAGCGCGCCAGCCGGCTCGCATGGCGGCGATCTTTCGAATTGCCGACTGCGAGACTTTCCACCATCCAAACGGACGCGGATCGGCCAGCATGCTCACTGCGCGCGCGTAGTCCAGCATCAGGCCTGGCGTCCAGGCCATCGTCAGCGCGCGCTTGCGGATCTGGGCGGCTACCCAGAGTTCAGGGGTGATCAGCAGACGCAGCAATACGGTCCATCCGGCATCGGGACCATGCAAGTGCCCTACGGCTCCGTCCACTGCAGCCTCCAATGCTCTCGCGACGGAAGTCGAGCAATTACGGTATGTCAGGTTATAGGTGGTGTTTTGCCGGTACTCGTCCCAGAACGCTTGCAGCTTTGCGGGATCGTAGTTGCGTATGCGGACTTGCACGGTCGATGGGCACCAGGCCTTGGACTCGGTGGCATAGTCCGGTTGGAACGTGCCAGGAACGTTGTTGGCATCTGTTGCCCGCAGTAGATTGCCGAACTGCTCGGGAGAGTGATCGATTTCCTGAGCGGGATAGAGACTGACGTATACGCCTTCGGGAGACTCCAGCGCCGCATGGCCGGTGGACACCACGCCGTTGACGTCGACGGCGGCGATATAGCGATTCACCAAAAGATAATTGCGGGTTTCCGTTTTGGCGGATCCCGAGGGGGTCCAGATGTGTACCGTCAGGGCATGGTCGGAATCTGCTGGCGGGCCGTCATAAGTAGTGGGCCTGGGATTGGTGACCTTGGTCGGCATGAAATCGGGGTGGGTATTTGTCGCCAGGGCTGGATTGGATTTCAGGCTGCGGACGCGGCGAGCCAGGGCCACCAGTTTCAAACCGGCAAATATCAGGAACAGCGCGATGCAGTACGGAACGGTGCCGACATAATGCGTGGGATAGGGCTGGAAAAAGAAAATCGCGAGCAGGATTTCGGCAATGCCCGATGCGAGCACATAACGCCATCGGCGATATCGCACGACGTAGGCAGAGATGCTCTGCATCAGCCCGTCGGCCAGGAACAGCAGGCCGAAAATCATCGACAGGACAAAATGACCGTGATGATGGCCAGCCAATACCAACATGCCGGCTAATAATACGAAAATGCCCTTGGCGTAGCGCAAGACACGTTGGCCGCCCACGCCGGATTGCGCAATGAGCAAAGTGGAGACGCCGTCGATGATGAACAATATGGCAAAGAGTTCTAGCGGGAAATAGGCGACACCATCCGTGGCGTCGATCAGGACGACCACCCCCACCAATACCAATAGATAACCTGTGATGACGAGGGCTCTTGCGCGTTTGTGCAGGTAGTCCAAACCTAACAGCAATAGAACCAGCTTACCCATGGTCTTCAGCGCCCCAGTGTGAAAACATGGGGAAATCTTACATGCTAATGGGCATGCGTCATAGGCGAAGGCGGGCGAGCGTGTCGCAGTGCGGAGACATTCGTCCCTCGCCCGTATGCCAGCGCCGTCTACGTTTTATGAGCTCGATAGCTTGTCTTGTACGCGTTGCGCAACATCGGCCGGTACCCAATTTGTCCAGATATCCGGATAGGTCTGCAAGAAATAGAGAGAGGCTTCTTCGAGTTCCAGGCCCTCATTTTCCATGTGCCCCAATGTGGCCGTCAGCTTTTCTTCGGGTACGTTGACCTTGGCGAGAAAGGCGGTCAGCTGCGGCGCGCGCTGCGCAAATTGGCTGTTGACCGCTGTCACGACGGGATACTCGGCCAGGCCTGTGGGTCGAGGGTTTTCGCATTTTGGGTCGGTGATGCATGCCAACGCTTTCTCATCCACCGGCGGCATTTTCAGTTTGACCAGGTCCAGCGAGCCGACGAGCGAGGTAGGTGTCCAGTAATAGAACACGATGTCCTTTTTGCGCTTATAGGCCGAGGTGATTGCGGCGCGCTGCGCGGCAGCGTTGCCGGGTGAGTACACCAGGTATTCGTCTTGCAGGTTGAAGGCCTTCAGCAGATTGGCATTGATGGTGCCGCAGGTCCAGCCCGCCGCGCAGCCGTAGATGCGTCCTTTACCGGGATCCTCATTGTCGATGAAGGTCTCATGCAGGCCTTTGAGATCGGTGGCGCTGCGCAATTGCGGAAATTTTTCGGCGGTATAACGAGGCACGTACCAGCCATCGGTCCCGGTAAAGACGGTGCCGACGGCTTTGATCTTGCCTGCCGCGATGGCTTCGTCCCAGGGCTCTTGCATCTGGGTGATCCAGATTTCGCTATTGATATCGACGTCACCGCGTTGTAGTGCGGCAAACATGGGCAAGGTGTCGCCCTGTTCGACTTGGGTCTGGCAGCCGTAGCCGTGTTCGACGATGTAGCGTTCGACGTTGACCAATATCTGATTCGATTCCCAATTCATCCCGCCGAATTTCATCGGTCTGTCGAGTTCGCAGGTGGGAGATTGTGCATGAGCATTGACGCTCATTACCGTCCCGATCGCGACGCTGACAGCGGCCAAAATGGGTTTGATGCGCAGATATTGAGTCATTAATCGATGTTCCCTGTCTTCCGTGGCAAAGGGGGCGATGGTAGCAGATGGCGATTTTTGGGCTGCGTTGTCCCGTTCTGCCTGACGCATCACTGTGACTGCTTCACCACGTCGATCAGCGCGCGCAGCGCGGGAGGCACGTGGCGGTTGCTAGGAAAATAGAGGAACAGTCCTGGTATGTCCGGGCACCAGTCCTCAAGCAAGGGGAGCAACCGCTTGGCGCCGAAATAGGGCGCGGCGTAAGGCTCCGGCACGAATGCAATGCCCAGGCCCTGCGCGGCCGCCTCCACCATGAGCTGGTTATTGTCCAGTGTCATCCCGCCCGGCACGTCGATGGCGAGTTCCTGGTCGTGCTTCTTGAATTCCCAGCGATATCGCTTGCCGCTGGGCAGGCGCTGGCGAATGCATTCGTGCGTCATCAGATCGTCGGGGGTGCGGGGCGCGGGATGCGACTTCAGGTACCCCGGGGCGGCGACGGGAAGAAAACGCAGCGACGGCCCCAGGCGAACCGCGACCATGTCCTTGGGCACCGCCTCGCCCAGGCGGATGCCGGCATCGAAGCCGCGCCCGACCACGTCAATCAACTGGCCTTCGACCGAGAGATCCAGTTCGACTTTCGGATAGCGTTCCCGCAGGCGCGGCACCGCGATCTGCAGCAGCATCCGGATGGCGCCTTCGCTGCCGTTGACACGGACTACGCCGCTGGGTTGGCCTGCGGCGGCGGCGGCTTCGCTCAACGCCGTGCTCAGGTCGCTCAGAATGGGCGACAGACGCGCCAACAGCCGTTCGCCGTCCTGCGTCAAAGAAACGCTGCGCGTGGTGCGGTTCAGCAGGCGCACCCCCAGGTTGCTTTCGAGACCTCGCATGGCATGGCTGAGAGCGGAGTGCGAGACGCCCAGCACGTCGGCCGCGCGGCGAAAGCTTTTATGCGAGGCCACCGCCATGAAGGCATGCAGATCGGAAATCGAAGGTGTCTTCATTGGTTCATTTTACTCATCTATTCATGCAATCAGTACGGTATTCCCTAACTAATCGAGGCTCCGTACCATGGTGTCCATGGCACTCAAACAAGGAACGAACATGAGCAAAACTTGGTTTATCACCGGCGCCTCGACAGGACTGGGCAGGCTGTTGACCGAACGCCTGTTGGCGCGCAAGGACCGCGTGGTGGCGACCGTGCGCCGCGACGGCGTACTGGACGAACTCCAATCCCTGCACGGCGAACGGCTTCTGGTCCTCAAACTGGAAATCACCGACGCCACGGAGATTCGTGAGCGCGTGGAGCAGGCGTTCAGCGC
Organism: Bordetella muralis; assembly: GCF_054781015.1. Lineage (NCBI taxonomy): Bacteria > Pseudomonadati > Pseudomonadota > Betaproteobacteria > Burkholderiales > Alcaligenaceae > Bordetella > Bordetella muralis. The sequence goes on from NZ_BAAGVF010000002.1 coordinate 439,409, forward strand.
CATGGGCCGTATCGACGTGGTGGTCAGCAACGCGGCCTACGGATTGTTCGGCGCCGCCGAAGAGCTGAGCGACGCGCAGATCGACCGCCAGCTCGCGACCAACCTGATGGGCTCGATCCAGTTGATCCGCGCTGTGCTGCCGAAGCTGCGAGAGCAGGGTGGCGGGCGCATCGTGCAGGTGTCTTCCGAGGGCGGCCAGATCGCGTATCCGGGTTTCAGTCTCTATCACGCCACCAAATGGGGCATTGAGGGCTTCGTCGAAGCCGTGTCACAAGAGGTCGTGCCCTTCGGCATCGATTTCATCATCGTCCAGCCGGGCCCCACGCGCACGAACTTCAGCGCGGCGCTGGACAACGCGCCGATCATGGATTGCTACGCCGGGACGCCGGCCGACGAAGTCCGGCGATCGATCACGTCCGGCAGCTTTGCGGCGTTCGGGGACGCGGGCAAGACGGTCGACGCCATGGTCGACGCCATCGATGCCGAACATCCCCCGCTGCGGCTGGCCCTGGGCAGTTCGACCTACGACAAGGTGGGCAGCGCCCTGCAGCAACGACTGGAAACCTTGCAGTCGCAAAGGGCGGTCGCCTTGTCCGTCATGGAGTCAGCATGAGGCCGCGGCCGACCATGCGCCGCGTCGACAGGGGGAGCAGACGATGCCATTGATGAGAGCCTATTTCGCGGCGGCCATCGCGGCTGCTGCCATTACCGCGACGAGCGCGCAAGCCCAGTCCTCATCGCCCAACAAGGTGCAGGGCACCTGGCGGGTCGTGTCGGCGCAGATCGAGGAGGATGGCAAGACGCGTCCGGTCTACGGCGAGCAACCGCAAGGCATGCTGGTGTTCACTCCCGACATGCATTTCGTCGAAGTCCTCACCGATGGTTCGACGCCGCGATTCGCCTCCAGCGCGCGCGGTCAGGGCACCGATGCCGAGAACCGCGCCGCTATGGCGAGCAGTATCGGCTTTTTCGGCACCTATAGCGTAGACGAGCACGGAGAGTTCAGCGGCAATCGCGTCCTCGGCTCGACCTTTCCCAATTGGGTGGGAAGCACGCGCACGAGCAAGGAGCTCAGCCTCGTCGTGAAGGGCGACCGCATGTCCGAGCGTTTCCAGCGCCCCGAAGGGTCGCGGGTCACGATCGAATTCGAACGGGTGCGAAATCCCACGAATTAAAAGTCCTGTTGGCTTTTTCTACTTTGTCGGGACATGAAAATGATGGAAGATTCGGTTATGCGCTGACGGCAGTTTCCCCGCCGCCGGTTTGATTTGACCTTTGATCCGGACACTCATCATGAAAGCCATTGTGTATACCCAGCACGGTTTGCCGGCCAGCGATCCGAAATCCCTGTTCGAAATGGATTTGCCTCAGCCCACACCGGGCCCTCGTGATTTGCTGGTCAAGATTCGGGCGATTGCGGTCAACCCGGTCGATACCAAAGTACGTGCCGGCGCGCCGACCGACAAGCCGCGTATTCTGGGCTGGGATGCCGTAGGTGTAGTCGAAGCCATCGGGAGCGACGTGTCCCTGTTTCAGCCGGGTGACGAAGTCTATTACGCGGGCTCTATCGCGCGGCCTGGCTCGTACGCCGAATATGGCTTGGTTGACGAGCGTATCGCTGCCAAAAAGCCTCGCACGCTCGCGGACGACGCTGCGGCAGCACTGCCGCTGACCTCGTTGACAGCCTGGGAGCTATTGTTCGACCGGCTGGGTGTCGAGGAGGGCGGCGGTAACGGCGATGCGTTATTGATCGTGGGCGCAGCTGGCGGCGTTGGCTCGATATTGACGCAGCTTGCCGCGAAGTTGACCAAATTGCGGGTCATCGGCACCGCTTCGAGGCCAGAGACAAGCCAGTGGATCCGTGATCTGGGTGCGCATGATGTGATTGATCATACGCAGCCGCTGTTAGAGGGATTGCGAGCCATAGGCGTGCCTCAAGTACGCTACGTGGCCAGCCTGACGCACACGGGCAGCCATTATCCGCAATTGATCGAAGCCTTGGCGCCGCAAGGCAAGCTGGGCGTGATCGACGATCCAGAGACGCTGGACGTCATGCCGCTCAAACGCAAGGCCATTTCGTTTCACTGGGAACTGATGTTCACGCGCGCTTTGTTCGAAACCCCGGACATGGTGCGTCAACACGAGATCTTGACCAACGTGGCGAGGCTGATCGATGACGGCACATTGCGCACCACGCTCGGGGAGCATCTGGGCCAGATCAACGCAGAGAATCTGCGCCAGGCACATACGTTGATCGAGAGCGGCCGGTCTCGCGGAAAGATCGTGCTGGAGGGCTTCTGAACGCCCGGTTCAATCGGCTTGAGTCACGGCGGCTTTACTGACTTTCCCCATTGAACCGACAGTGCCATCAAGCCGGCGTCATCACCACCATGATCTCCGCATCGCGGGCACTCAATGACAGGTATATGTGGCCTTGTCCGCTATCGAAATAGGCAGACTCATGTTTGCTGAGCGTCAGGTTCTCACCCGACTCGAAACAGATACGGACTTTGCCAGACAAGACCACGATGAATTCCTGGCCCGCGTGTCGGATGAAGCCGTCAAAATCCTCAATGCGGCGAGCCATGATGCGCCCGTACATGGGCGTCATGGTGCGTTGGGGATAGTCGCCGGCGAGCAATCGATAGCTGTAGTTGCCCGTGTCGTAGTCCGGTGACTGAGTGGTCGAGGCCCGCGTTGGAACGGTGCCATGGTGTGCGTCCGGGTCAGACAGCAACTGAGAAATGTCGATGTTCAGCGCACGCGCAACGGCGGTGAATTTCTCGTAGCTGACGGAAACCTGGCCCAATTCCATCTTGGACAGGGTAGACAGGGCCACGCCGGAGACGGCGGACAATTGCTTCAGGGTCAGGGCACAGGCTTTGCGGGCGGCGCGCAACTGTTGACCCATGCGTACGCGCGCCGTATCCGGCGAAGAGGGGGCAGAGGGCTGAGTCAAGCGCGATACCTCGAAAATGTGCAACGCCGGCGGGGCGCGGCTGCTTGGGAGTGCAGACAGGATGATATGGGTGGCGCTACATGCTACGCAAAACTCGTTCCGCACCGTATAAGGTAACTACTGATTGACTGTAATTTTGTCACATAAGAGAATTCTCTTAAATGAGAATTATGGAAGCGCAGTCCCGCTATGAACGAATCTGATGTATTTGACTTTGCCGTGGTCGGTGGCGGAATCGCCGGGGCCTCGGTGGCGTATCGGTTATCCCGCCACGCCCGGGTGGTGGTGCTGGAGCGGGAGGAACAGCCTGGCTACCATTCCACCGGCCGTTCGGCCGCCATGTTCATGGAGGCCTACGGGACACCGCAGATTCAGGCATTGACGCGCGCCAGCCGGGCGTTTTACGAGCAGCCGCCCGAGGGGTTTGCCGAACATCCGATTCTGTCGTCCCGTGGGTGCCTATACCTGGGCAAGACCGGCCAGGAAGCATTGCTGCAACAGGTCTACGAAGAGACCGTCAAAGCCGCGCCCAATGTCAGCCTCCTCAGCGTCGATGACGCGATGTCCAGAGTGCCATGTTTACGCGCGGACCGTTTGATCGGCGCGATGTTCGAGCCCGAGGCGCAGGATCTGGATGTGCACGGATTGCACCAAGGATTCCTGAAGGCCATGCGTCAGCAGGGCGGAGTGCTGCGTTGCAAGGCCGAGGTGGCCTCTGCAGTGCGGGATGCGGGGCATTGGACCTTGACGCTGGCCGATGGGCAGACGGTACGTGCGGCGCACGTGGTCAATGCTGCGGGTGCGTGGGCGGATCACGTGGCGGCTCATTTCGGCGTGCAGCCTATCGGATTGGAGCCGCGCCGACGCACCGCATTTACCTTTGCCGGTCCGGAGGGCGTGGATTGTTCGCAGTGGCCTACGGTGTCGGATCTGGACGAGCAGTTTTATTTCAAACCGGATGCCGGACAGCTGCTGGGTTCACCGGCGAATGCCGACCCGGTGGCCGCCCACGACGTCATGCCCGAGGAACTGGACGTGGCGACAGGCATTTATCACATCGAAGAGGCCACCACTCTCACGATTCGACGCCCGCGTCATACATGGGCCGGGTTGCGTTCGTTTGTGCGTGATGGCGATCTGGTCGTCGGGTGGGATGATGCAATGCCCGGATTTTTCTGGTTGGCTGCGCAAGGCGGCTACGGGATTCAATCGGCCGCCGGGGTATCCGAGCTGGCGGCGGCGTTGTTGTTGAATCAGCCGGTACCCGATACGTTGTTGGCCCACGGCGTACAGGCCGCGGTCATTGCACCTGCGCGTCTGCGTTGATTCTTAAATAAGCCCGCCGATACGCGGCTGATCAAGCACAAGGGGAAACCATGAAGACCTTATCAACGATATGTGGCGCTTTGGCCATCGGCGTAGCGGCGATGGCTGCCACTCCACTCAGCGTGGCGGCCTATCCCGAGCGGCCCATTCAGTTGATCATTCCCTATTCGCCGGGGGGCGCTGGCGATGTGGCTGGCCGTATTCTGGCCAAGGCGATGAGCGACGCATTGAAGCAGACGGTCGTGGTGGAAAACAAGGCGGGAGCAGGCACGATTCTCGGCGCGCAGTTTGTCGCTAAAGCGAGTCCGGATGGCTATACGCTGCTGCTGAGTTCCGGGACGACATTCACCATCAATCCCGCGATTTATCCTTCGTTGCCTTATTCGCCCAAAGAGGATTTCGTGCCCTTGGGTGTTCTCGGGCGAACGGCCATGGCGATCGTGGCGAACCCGAAAACACCGTACTCCAATCTGGCTGATCTGGTGAGCGCTGCAAAGGCCAAGCCCGACAGTATCGCCTATGCGTCTTTCGGCATCGGGACAGTCTCGCATTTTGTGGCCGAGCAGTTTCAAGAGGCTGCGGGCATCAAGATGATGCATATCCCTTATAAGGGCAGCGCGCCTGGGATGACGGACTTGATTGGCGGCCAGGTTCCGGTGATGTTCGATACCGTGGTGGCTGCCATGCCGCAGGTAAAGGCGGGAAAAATCAAGGCACTGGCCGTGACAACGGCAAAGCGATCGAGCTTTTTGCCCGATGTGCCCACATTGGCGGAAAGCGGATATCCTGGGTTTAACGTGGATACGTGGATCGCCTTGTTTGCGCCGAAAGGCCTGCCCGAAGACGTGCAGCATACGTTGAGCCAGGCGATGGAAACCGCGCTGAAGGATCCCGCCACGCTGGATCAGTTGCGTACCGCTGGCGTTGAGGCCTCGTTCGAGTCCGCAGAGTCGCTGCGCAAGACCATTGCAGAAGAAACTCCGCGTTTTGCGGAAATTGCCAAGCGCGCCAATATTCAGGCGCAGTGAGTGCCGGTTATGCCATCGAATATTGTGACGCCTGAGTTTTTACAAACGCTGCGTAATGCCGAACCCGTGCTGTGGTTACGTCCCGGGCCTGGGGATTGTCGTGTGGACGCGCCCGCAGACACAGGATTGACGACGGATCAGATCGCGGCTGCGCAGGCACGGTTTGATCGATTTACGCCATTGCTGGCGGAGCTCTTTCCCGAGTTGCGCGACATCGGCGGGATGATCGAGTCGCCGTTGCTGCGTACGCCGAAAATGCAGGCGGCTTTGGGTTTGCCCGAGACGCAGGGGCGATTGTGGCTCAAGGCGGATCATGCGTTGCCAGTGGCTGGATCGATCAAGGCGCGCGGCGGCATTCACGAGGTTCTGGAATTTGCGGAGTCCGTGGCGTTGCGAGAGGGGCTGATTCAATCTGGCGACGATTACCGGAAATTGGCCACGCCCGCCGCGCGGGCATGCTTCGCACGTTATCAAGTTGCGGTGGGGTCCACTGGCAATCTGGGGCTGTCAATCGGCGTGATGGCGTCAGCGCTGGGTTTCCGTGCTGCAGTGCATATGTCTGCGGATGCGAAGGCCTGGAAAAAAGCCCGCCTGCGGGCACGTGGCGTCGAGGTCGTCGAGCATAGCGGCGATTACGAGCGCGCTGTTGCGGCGGGCCGGGCGCAGGTACAGGCCGATCCTCATGGCTATTTTGTCGATGATGAACGTTCGGCCTCGCTGTTTATGGGGTATGCCGCCGCGGCGCTGCATTTGCGTGCACAGCTCGATGCTGCACAGATTCGCGTGGATGCGCAGCATCCCTTATTTGTTTATCTGCCCTGCGGCGTGGGTGGTGCGCCTGGCGGGATTGCTTATGGTTTGCGGCAGGTGCTGGGTGAGCATGTGCATTGTTTTTTTGCCGAGCCCGTGCAATCGCCGTGTTTTCTGGTGCGCATGATGGCGGGCCATGGTCAGTTGCCCGGCCTGCCGGCAGCGCCTTCGGTGTATGACGTCGGCTTGCACAATCGTACCGAGGCTGATGGGTTGGCAGTACCGCGCGCCTCTGAACTGGCATATGGCGCGGTGGGGGGGATGTTGTCTGGAGTCTATACGGTGGCGGATCAGACCTTGTTTGACGACCTGATTCGTCTGCACGATACCGAAGGCATACGGATTGAACCTTCCGCGGCGGCGGGTTTCGCCGGTCCTCAGCATATCTGTCTGAGCAGTGCCGGCCAATCCTATCTAGCCGGACAAGGCTTGCTGGCGCAGATGCCGCAATCAACACATCTGGTATGGACCACCGGCGGGCTGTTTGTGCCCGACGAAGAATATGCGCGTTTCCTGAATCGCCGTTGATTCACTATCGGAGCAATGCATGAAAAAAGCTTTACTGGCGATGAGCCTCGCCATGTCCTGCATGGCAGTAGGAATGCCATCCGCCGTGGCGCAAGAGCCTTACCCCTCTCGTTCCATCACGCTGGTCGTGCCATTCCCGCCGGGCGGCTCTACCGATACGATGGGCCGCGTCATGGCCAAGGCCTTGGGCGATGTGCTGGGGCAGAGCGTCGTGGTGGAAAACAAGGGTGGCGCGGGCACGGTGATCGGCGCCAGCTATGCGGCCAAGGCCGCGCCGGATGGATATACCTTGTTGGTCAGTTCGGGCACGACGTTCACGGTCAATCCCGCGATTCGCACCAACATGCCCTACGATCCGGTCAAGAGTTTCGAGCCGTTGGGCATCGTGGGGCGTACAGGCCTGGTGCTATTGGCGAATCCCAAGGTGCCAGTGCATAACCTGAAAGAGTTCGTGGCGTATGTAAAAGACCCCGCGAACAAGCAGCCGCCTTATGGTTCGTACGGCACGGGGACCACGTCGCAGTTTGTCGGCGAGGCGTTTTTGGCCGAGGCCGGATTGCAGATGGCGCATATTCCCTATAAAGGCAGTGCGCCCGCGATGACGGATTTGATCGGCGGGCAGATCCCGTTTACGTTCGATACGGTGTCGGCTGCGATCCCGCAGGTCAAGCAGGGCACTGTGCGGGCGATTGCTTTGTCCAGTCCGAAACGTTCCAAGTTTTTTCCGGACCTTCCTACGTTTGTAGAACAGGGGTATGCTGGGCCCGAGATGGATACGTGGTTCATGGTGGTTGCGCCGCGTGGCTTGCCGGCAGCGGTCAAGACCAAATTGGAGGCGGCGCTGCAGACCGCGGTGTCGAACCCCGAGGTTCAGAAAAATCTGGAGGCCCAGGGGTTCGAACCGGACTACGGCAGTGCCGCGGACGGCGAGGCACTGATTCAAAAAGAATTGCCGATCATGCGCGACATTGCAGAGCGCGCTCATATCAAGCTTGATTAAGGTTCTCTCATGGCACTGGATGATTCCCTGGTTTCTCTTTCGGCCGTTACGCTGCGGCAAATGATCGGCGCGCGGCAGTTGTCGCCAGTCGAGTTGCTGGAGGCCTGCATCGCGCGTATCGAAGCGGTGAACCCGTACGTCAACGCGGTGACGGCCAAGGCCTATGCGCGTGCGCGCGAAGAGGCTCGCGCCGCCGAGCGCGCAGTGATGGCGGGGGACATGCTGGGCTTGTTGCATGGCTTGCCAATGGGGGTGAAAGACCTGGAGCCTACCGCGGGGTTGCTGACGACGTTTGGTTCGCCGATCTATCGGGATCATGTGCCAGAGCACGATGTCGAGCTGATCGCGCGTTTGCGCCGCGCGGGCGCGATCGTGACGGCCAAGACCAACGTGCCCGAGATGGGGGCGGGAGCGAACTCGCGCAACGTTGTATGGGGTGCGACGGGGAATCCATTCAATCCGAATCTGAATGCGGGTGGGTCCTCGGGCGGATCCGCTGCGGCGTTGGCATGCGATATGTTGCCGGTCTGCACAGGCTCGGACACGGGCGGATCGTTGCGTATTCCCGCTGCCAAGTGCGGTGTGGTGGGATTCCGTCCCTCACCTGGCGTGGTGCCCAGTGTGCGCAAGTTGCTGGGCTGGACGCCGATTTCAGTCGTGGGCCCGATGGGGCGCACCGTCGAAGAGGCTTGTCTGCAGATGGCAGCCTCGGCCGGGATGGATGCGGGCGATCCGTTGAGCTATCCTCTGGATCCGTTGTCGTTCCTGCGACCGGAGTCGGTCGACCTGGGCTCGTTGCGCGTGGCGTATACCGAGGATTTCGGCGTGTGCGCGGTGGATGATGGCATTCGTGCCACGTTCCGTACAAAGATCGCGGCGATGAAGCATTTGTTTGCGGCCTGCGATCCGATCGAGTTGGACCTCGGTGATGCTCATCGTTGTTTTGATGTGTTGCGCGCCGAGGCATTCGTGGCGGGGATGCGCGAGGCCTATGAGCGGGACCCCGCCAGCCTGGGGCCCAATCCTCGCGCGAATTATGAGATGGGCGCGGCGATGAGCCTGAAGGATAGCGCGTGGGCGCAAGCCGAACAGACACGTATCCTGAAGCGTTTCCAGGAGGTTTACGCCGACTACGATTTGATCCTGTCGCCGACCACGCCGGTGTCGCCGTTCCCGTGGACGAGCTTGTATGCGGATACGATCAACGGCGAAAAGCAGGAAAACTACTACCGTTGGCTGGCGCTGACGTACGTGGTGACCTTGACCACGCATCCTGCCTTGTCCTTGCCTTGCGGTCTGGACGGACATGGAATGCCGTTCGGTTTGCAGATCGTGGGGCCGTTCCGGGGCGATAGTGAGGTGCTGGGAGCGTCGTACGCGATGGAGCAGGCGTTCTCGCGCATCGAGGCGCTGCGCCGCCCGCGTCCGAATCTGGCGGCATTGCAGGTTGCCGAACCGGCGTTGACGTCGATTGTGACGGCGCCGCCCGTGTTGGATGGACAGGGGCAGGGCGGGGCTGTATCGGCGGTGTGATGGTTTTTTTTGGAAGGTGCAGGTCGAAGGTGTGGCCTGGTGGAGGCGGGACGGGTTCTTGAGACGTTTGCCGCGGCTGCCCAGCCGCGGCAAACTCATGCCCCGGAGGACTCGGATCACGATCCTGAGCTTGAGCTGCTGACGTCGACTTCCGGTTGTACCGACATGCCTACGCGCAGCAGGCTGGTGTTTTCTTGGTCAGGATCCAGCGCAATACGCACGGGCAAGCGTTGCACGATTTTCGTGAAGTTGCCCGTCGCGTTGTGAGGCGCGATGGCGGAATAGCTGACGCCGCTGGCGGGACCTACGCTTTGCACTTTGCCGGAAAATGTTTGTCCGGGCAGCGCGTCGACAGTCAGGGTGACAGGCTGGCCTGCGCGCATCTTTGCCAGCTGGGTTTCGCGGAAGTTGGCTTCTACGTAGATGTCCGCCAGCGGGACCACGGTGACGAGCGATTCGCCGACTTTTGCGAAATTGCCGACCCGGATGTTCTTGTGGCCGATCACGCCCGTGATCGGGGCCTTGATATGGGTATAGGACAGGTTGAGCTCGGCTTGTGCGACAGCCGCTTTGGCTTGTTCGACGGTGGCAGCGGCGCGTTGCAGATCGGCCTGCAAAATGGTCAGGCGTTCGGTTTCGGCTTGGTGAATGGCACGGTTTTTCTCGTGCTGGGCTTCTTGTACGCGCAGACGGGCCTGGGCCTGCTGGCGAGCTTGAATGGTGCCTGAACCATCTGCTGCGAGGTTGCTATAGCGGTTGAAATCGGCACGAGCCAGTTTGAGATTGGCTTGGTCGGCGTCTAACGTCGAGCTGGCTTGATGGATGACCGATTGCTGCACCGTGGCCTGCGCCTTTAATGCGTCGACGCTGGCTTGTGCGCTGGCGAGCGTGGCCTTGGCGCTGCGCACGGCTAATTCGTAATCACGATCGTCAATGCGAGCGAGTAACTGGCCGGCTTTGACGGTGTCGTTTTCTTCGGCCAGAACCTGGGTAACCAGCCCTGCGACCTGAGGGGCGACGGAGGTGATATCGGCCCGGATATAGGCATCGTCCGTCGATTGAGACGACGCGGCGGCTTCGGGACGGTTGATCAGGATGGCCGCGATGACGGCGGCGGCTATCAATACGCCGCCGGATACGGCTTTGGTTTTCTTGCTCAATGCCATGATGGTTCTCAGTGCTTTGAATCAGTGTTTCGAATGCATCGCCACTGTCGGCGAGGGGATGTATTGGAGGGCGAATACCAGCGGAATCAAGATGGCTGCGAAGACCGCCAGCGTCCAATAAGCGTCGGCGACGGACAGCACGGCAGCTTGGCCGGCGATCGCGGATGCCAAGTCAGCCGGTGCGGGAGTCTGCGCCCGCGCGGCGTGATCCAGCAGCATTTCGCTGTGAAAGCGCGTGCGCAGTTCGATCAGGCGGCTGATCACCGCGGAGCCTGCCAATGTCCCCAAGGCGCGCAGGAGATTGACCATGCCTGAGACATAGGGGCCTTCCATAGGTTGAACCACACTGGTCGACAGAAACAGCAGCGCCACGACCGCCAACGGTTGGCCGATGGCTTGCAGGCTCTGGGCCCAGATGAATTCCATCCACATCCATTCGGATGTCAGGTGTGCGCCTATCACGCAAGACAAGGATAGACATGCGAGCCCTAGCGCCATGACGGCACGGGCGTCTACCCATTTGCGGTATAGCAGCAGCGACACCGCGGGAGCGACAATGAGTTGGGGAAGCCCGATCATCAAGCCGATGGGAGCGCTTTGCTGCGCACGATAATTCCAGGCGTGGCCCAGGTGCAGTGAAGGCAGCAATGATCCGGACAGGAAGATGACCAACAAGGAAAAGAAAATCGTGAAGCCCAGTCCCAGGTTACGCCGGCCCAGCAATTGCAGTTTGATGAACGGTGCAGGATGGTGCCATTCCGTAAACAGGTAGTACGCCACCAGCAGTATGCCTACGACAAGGCAGGTGCTGATCAATGGGGAGGAGAACCATTCGAGTCGATTTCCCTGATCCAGACCGACGGCCACGAGCCCCAGGCCGAGGGCGCCGAAAATCAACCCGAACCAGTTCGCCTGACTAAAGCGCTCGGGTTTGGGCATGTCTTGCGGCACACCCCAGGCGACCAATAGGCCTGCAACCAGGCCTGCAGGGATGATCTGCCAATACACCATCCGCAGATCAAGCAATTGGTCGGTCCATAGTCCGGCCAACCATGTAGACACGTTGGGCGCAAAGGTCGCTGTCATCGAGTACAGCGCCAGTGCATACAACCGGATCGATGGCGGCAGGAATCTCAGTGCGGCCATCATCAACAAGGGGATCAGGGAACCGGCGGTCAACCCCTGCAGCGCGCGCAGGATCAACAACAAGCTCATGTCGTGCACGAACGGTAGTAAGCAGGCAATCGCGCTGCAGGTTCCCAGCATCATCAGATGAAAACGGCGCAAACTGAGCGTGATCGCAAACCAGCCCGCGATCGGCATGGCAAGCAGTTCGCCAGCGCTATAGACGGTGGTGATCCAGGATCCATCGTCCAGGCCAAAGCCGCTGGCGCCACGCAGATCGGCCAGGGCCAACGAACCTACCCGGTTATTGATGCCAGCGATCATGGCGGCCAGGAATATGCCGGTCAACCCAACAGCCAGGCGCGGGGTGAGTGTGTTGGCGTTATGGCTGGCCGCTGCGGGAATGTTGTTCGGAGACGGAGCGCCGGCGATTGACGGTGCGCTGGTCGATGCCGCCGCCGCAGCAATATTGCCTGAGGCTGGCGGCGCGGCAAGAGAGGCCGTGGTCGAGGTCATGATTGTGCCTTGGTCTCTGCCTGCGGTGCCCAGCCGCCACCTAGCGCTTTGTAGAGATAGACGATCGCCACGGCGCTACCCGTAGTCGCATTGCTGAGCTCCAATTCGCTCGCTAAAAGGTTGCGCTGAGCGGTCAGGACTGTGACGTAGTCTGTCGCCCCGGCACGATAGGCACTTTCTGCGGCGTCCAGCGCCTCTCGGCTTTCGGTCATGGCGCGCTGCAATGCGGTCTGCCGCTGTTGTTGCGCGACGAGAGCGTTGAAGGCATTGTCGACTTCGTGCCAGGCTTGCAGCACGGTTCGACGATAGCTAATGGCGGCCTCTTTCTGCTTCAGTTCGGTGAGCTCCAGCGTGCGTGTCAGGCGGCCGCCTTCGAAAATCGGCAAATGAATGGCTGGGCCGATAGAGAAATTCGTAGAGCTCCATAAGCCCAGGTCATCACGATCAAAAGCCTGAGTGCCAAAGCTGCCGATCAGGGATATACGGGGATAAAAGTCCGCCTTGGCCACGCCGATTGCAGCGGTGGCCGCGTGCAGATCAGCCTGGGCACGTTGGATGTCGGGACGGCGCAGGGCCAGTTCAGAGGGTAGTCCAACGGGCAGCTGTACAGCGGCGTTGGGCAGCGCGCGGGCTTGCTCCAATTGAGCATCCAGACTGCGAGGTGGTTCGCCGACCAGCAGCGCCAGCGCATTGAGCAGGACATTCTGCTCATCGCGCAATTGTGGAATCAACGCATCGACGGACGCCTGTTGAGACAGGGACGAGGCGACGTCAAAACGCGTTGCGACGCCATTTTTCTGGCGGCTCTGCGTCAGTCGGACAAGATGGGTTGCGATATCCTGGTTTTGCAGCGCGATAGCCAGGCGTGTCTGCACGCCGCGCAGCGCGAGGTATTGCCGGGCGATTTCCGCGGACAAGGAGACTTGTACGCCGCGTTCTTCATAGACCGAGGCCTCGAGCGAGGCGAGGGACTGCTCGCGTTGCCGGCGCAATCTGCCCCAGATATCGATTTCCCAACTGGCATCAAAACCTGCCTGCCACAGATCGGTCGCAGCCGTAGGAGCCCCGAGGGCGACCATCGGCCCGTTTTCACTCAGCGCCTGGCGCGTCACGCCGGCGTCCAGCCCGATGCGCGGAAACAGGCTGGACATGATGATGCCAGAGCGCGCGCGGCTCTGCTGTACGCGCAGCGCGGCAGTTTGTATGTCGAGGTTACCTTCCCAAGCTCGGGCGATCAGGCTGTCCAACACCGGATCGTTCAGCAAGTGCCACCAGTCTCGGGGTACGGGGTCCGCCGATAGTGTTTGTCGAGCGTGCCCCGCTTTAGGCTGGAGCTGCATGCCGTCAAGCGCCGCGTGCGGTGCCTGGAAATCCGGGCCGACGGCGCAGCCGGCAAGCAACGCCAAGGCCAGAATTGGCGCTGCCCGGCTGCCGAAGTAGGTGACGATAGACATGGGATAAGCCGTACGAAAACTTTGCGGATTGAACTAAACCTCTCGGTACAGTATGGTATTCTTTGTCGAGAGACAGGTCAATCATTTTTTAAACCGAACGGTACACATACGCAGATGAAAAAGGCCGATCACCAATCTGAATCCGCTGCGGGCCAGTCGAGGAACGCGGGGGCTGCACGAGGAACAAACGGCGCACAGCCTGGCCCTGGCAGCGGTTTCAAGTCCTCGGAATCGTCTCCGTGTCCAACGGGCAAGGCATTGGCGGTGCTTGATGCTGCGCGCGATGTTTTTTTGACGCACGGTTTTTCTGCGGCGACGACGGACATGATTCAGCAGGCCGCGGGTGTGTCCAAAGCCACGGTTTATGCGCACTACCCTACCAAAGAGGCCTTGTTTGCTGCGGTGATCGAACGGCAATGCGCCATGCATATGGACGCGCTCAGAGCCGGGCGGTCGATGTCGGGAGGTATCCGGGCGGTGTTGGCCGACCTGGCAAACGCATACCTGGATTTTGGATTGGCGCCGTCGGGCCTGGCTCTGTTCCGCGTGGCGGCAGCGGAAGCGATCCGCTTTCCAGAGCTGGCGCGCACTTTTTACGAGAAAGGCCCCAAGGTCTATTGCACGATCGTGGCCGAACATCTAGAGCGGGCGGTGCAAGCCAAAGAGTTGGATCTAGGCGCAATGACTGCCAAAGAGGCCTCTGCGGTCTTTTTCAGCCTGGTCCGTGGACACATTCAACTGCAAAGCTTGTTGTTGTCCGATCGCCCGCCGACAGCGGCCCAGCGCAAGCGCTGGGCCAATTTGGCGTTGGAGACTTTCTTTAAGGCGTTTGGTCCGCGTTAGCCACGGTCGATGACGCGTCCGCGCTGCCACCCAGCACTTTGTAGAGCGTGACGCGGTTGATGGCCTCGTTCAATTGTCGCAATAATATGGCAGTTTCCGTGCAAAGAATTGCCCATTTTGGAATGGGAGCGCATTGTGCAAGAGCAAACTGAATCTGGTGAAGGCCCCGTTTGGGGTGGAATGGTGTTTCGGGCGCTGCGGCCGGAGGACCTGGCGCAGGCATGGGGGTTGTCGCAAGCCGCCCGGTGGCCGCACCGGCTGGAGGATTGGCAATTCATCTATCCGCTGGGTAGTGGCGTAGCGGTGCTCGACGGCGATCAGCTGATTGGCGTCGCCATGCATTGGGATTTTGGGTCATACGCTACGTTGGGGATGATTATTGTTTCTGAGGCGTATCGGGGGCGAGGTATTGCAAGCCAATTGGTGGCGCGCATATTGAATACCTTGTCGGCGCCTGCAGCGCTGTTGCATGCGACGCCGCATGGCGCAGGCGTGTACGCCCGGCATGGTTTTCAACCGGTGGGGCAGATCAGCCAGCATCAGGGCGTGGCGATCGACAAGCAGCTTGAGACGCTACCGGCGGGTTGGTCTCTACGTCCTGCGATACGTGATGATCTGGATGCCCTGGCCGAATTGGACCGGCGGGCATCGGGGCTGTCGCGCCGCCCGCTAATGCAAGCATTGCTCGATCAAGGGCAGGGCGTGGTACTGCAAGAGCATGACGAAATGATCGGGTTTTCGATGTTGCGTCCATTTGGGCGTGGCGAATTGATCGGGCCTGTCGTCGCCGTTGATGAAAAGGCAGCGCGTGTATTGATCGCGCATTGGCTAGCTGTCTGCGCGGGCCGATTCGTACGCATTGATATTCCACCTGAGATGGGTATTGCCAGCTGGCTGGCCACGGCGGGGTTGATGCGGGTCGATACAGGCACACGGATGGTCTGCGGTGCGCCTGCCGCGGGCGATGGGAAGTTTCATGCTTATGCCTTGGCGGCACAGGCATTGGGTTAGGCAAGTGTTGAAGATATATGGCGAGGCAGTTTGGGGGGGCTTCGGTGTCGGCGACGTTAGCGTGCTTATGGACGTCGAGCCGAGGCAATCGGGCCGTGAGGGCGCCTCAAAGCCGAGTGGAGCGGATGTCGAAGGCAGCGCGAAGGCGCGGACGAGACGAGCGAACACGGTGTCCGGCGCCCGCGCGCCGGACCGGCTTTGTGAAGCCCTCACGGCCCGATTGCCTCGGCTCGACTCGCAGTAACTCAAGCTCATGACATCGCTGGCACGGTTGTTTTGCTTGGCATTTTTCTGCAGCCGTGTTGGCAAAGAGGAAGATCTTGCAGGGCTGCCATTTTCGGGTGCCCTGCACCCCCGAAAATGGCGATCGGTCCGGGCATGGGGCGGGGTGGCGCGGTGCCAGTTTGGAAGACCTGCTTGGCGATAGTTGATGCATGCGGTGATGATGCATAGAGCGTGCGGATGATATGTAAGTCGTAATGCGAAAGATCTCTTGCTTGTCATTGACCAGGCTGGGTGCCTCCGCGAGGCTGCTCAGGGCGAATCTCTCAGTAATCGCCGGCGGGTCGCTACGGTCTGGTAGCACTCGCAAAAAGTCTTGGCCAACAGGCTGAGCGGATTTCCCGACGGGTACACGAGATATGTTGAGAACACGATATCCGGCGCAAACGGTTTGATCGCAATATTCAAGGACCGAAAGCTGTCGGCGACATCGGGATTGGCGATGCTGACGCCTAGATTCAGATCCACCATATGGCAGATCGCGGCGGCAAAATGCGATTCGTAGGATAGGCGCCGCTGATCGCCTGCCGCGGCGAACACGGCGTCGATCACCTTGCGCATGGCGTCGTTCGGTGACAGCGAGAGAAATCGTTCGCCCGCCAGGTCTTTGGGGGTCAGCGGGCGGCGTTTCGTGGCCAGGGGATGCTTGGTCGATACGATGCAGACGCCCAGCGATTTGCTGGCCACGTGATGGCCGATGCCCGGGTTGCTGAAAATATCGGACGCGACGCCGATGTCGCTATAACCTGCAGCGGTCCATTGGCAGACCGTGATGGAGTCCGCCACATGCAACGATACCGTGACGTCGGGGAATTTTTCCGCGAACAGCCGGATGGCCTCGGGTACGGTCACCAGGGCAGGAGACGGCACGGCCGAGATGCGCAAATGTCCTGTCCCGCGCGTACGCAATGTCGCCGCAGATCGCTCCAGGCTGCGCAGGCCTGCGAACGTCAATTCGACATCACGAAAGAAAACCTCGCCTTCCCGTGTGGGGATGAGTTTGCCCGCGATGCGTTCAAACAAGCGCAGACCGATGCGGCTTTCCAATTGGGCGATGACCCGGCTGACGTTGGGCTGGGTCGTGTTTAGGTCTTTGGCCGCCTGGGTCATGGACCGCGTCAGCATGACGGCTCTGAATGTTTCGATCTGGCGGAAATTCAGCATGGAAAGGGTCATATCATTTTTGCATGACATCTGATGATAATTCAATTAGTCATATGGGATGCGAATCCCTACCATGGGCACATTGATGCAGCTGATCGGGGGGCTGCTCGAATCTGACCCCCAATTTTGAGGAGTGCCCAATGAGCCTTCGGATAGGCGTGGATATCGGTGGATCCTTTGCGGATTTCGCCGTGTTGGATGAGTCGACGCGGACCATCCAGACCTTGAAAGTATTTTCCCGCCCCGACGCGCCAGGCAGCGAGGTGTTGGCCGGTATCGAGCAACTGAAGGCGCGGTATGCCATTGATCCTGCGCAGGTGTCGTATTTCACACATGGCACGACCGTGGGCGTGAATGCCGTGGTGCAGCGCCGCGGATTGAAGCTGGCGCTGATTACGACGCGCAATTTCGAGGACGTGCTTGATATCGGCCGCCTGAAGATCCCGGACATGTACCACCTGATGTCCAAACGCCCCGTGCCGTTGATTTCCCGTGACCGGGTGTTCGGGGTCGACGAGCGGATGGCCGCAGACGGACGCGTGGTGTCGCCCGTCGATGAGGCCAGCGTGTTGGCTGTGGCAGAATCCTTGCGCGAGGCGGGCTGCGAAGGGATCGTGATTTCCCTATTGCATGCTTATCGTAATCCTGCCCACGAAATCGAGGTCAAGGCGATCTTGCAGCGTGCGTTGCCGGGTATGTTTGTGTCGTGCTCGCACGAAGTCTGGCCGATCATCCGGGAATACGAGCGTACCTTGACAGCGGTCATCGGCGGTTATGTGCAGCCGCGCGTGTCGCATTATCTGGAGAGCTTGCAGGGGGCATTGCGCGAGAGCGGTGTTCCTGTCGACCTGAAAGTGACGAAGTCCAATGGCGGCGTCATGAGTGCGGAGCACGGCAAAGCGAACTGCGTCCAGATGATTCTATCCGGCACGGCCTCTGGGGTGATTGGCGCAGCGTATATCGCCAAGTTGTGCAATATCCCCAACTGCATGAGCCTGGATATCGGCGGGACTACCGCTGATATCGCGTTGATCGTGGATGGCAAACCGCAGTTCGCGACGGGCGAATACATCGGCGATTTTCAGATTCATATTCCTTCGGTTTCCGTATCGTCTGTGGGCGATGGCGGCGGCTCCATTGCCTGGGTCGACGATCTGGGCGTGTTGAAGGTGGGGCCGCAAAGTGCAGGCTCGACCCCGGGGCCCGTGTGCTATGGCAAGGGCGGGACTCAGCCCACCATCACGGACGCGTTTGCCGTGATGGGTGTGATCGGCTCGCAGCAGTTGGGCTACAACGCCGTCAAAGTCGATGTCGATGCCGCGCGTCGGGCAATTGCGCCATTGGCCGAGCGTTTGGGAACGGACGTGCTGCGCACTGCCGAAGCCATCGTCAACGTGTCCGTATCGAGCATGTATGCTGGAGTCAGCCGAGTGATCTCGCGGTTCGGTATCGACCCGCGGGTGTTCAACCTGATGCCTTTTGGCGGTGCGGGCCCGATGCTGGCCTGCTATCTCGCAAAGGCGCTCAAGGTACAGAAACTGCTGGTGCCTACGACGCCGGGAGTGCTGAGCGCTCTGGGCGGGTTGATTGCCGATGTGAAGAACGACTTCGTTCAGACCACGTATTGCGATCTGAATGCGGGGACGCTGCCTGGTCTGGCGACTGCGGTCCAGGCACTGGAGACGCGGGCGCGCGAATGGCTCGTCGCCGAGGTCGGCAGCGATAGCGGCGCCGAGATCGATGTCTCTGCGGATATGCGATACCGCGGCCAGTCGTTCGAGATCGATACGCCTATTCAGCGCGCATGGCTGGAGCAAGGCCGGATCGATGAATTGAGCCATGCCTTTCATCAAGAGCATGAACGTCTGTACGGGCATGGTGATGCGAGCGCCGACGTTCAGATCGTCGCGATACGCCTGGTGATTACGTATAGAACTCCCAAGCCGGAATTGCGCCATATCGCCAAAGGCTCGGGAACGCCGACAACCGAGTCCACGTTGCAAGTCTGGATGGAAGGCGAGTATCGGGATGTGCCGCTTTATCGGCGGGACAAATTGCTCGCCGGACAGACGTTCAGCGGGCCGGCGATCGTGGCGCAGGACGATTGCACAACATGCGTGCTGCCCGGCTTTGACGCGCAGGTGGATGTCTACGGGAATCTCGAGCTTACAGCGCTTGAACTGAATCGGGCGAGGATCAAATGAATTTCGATAAAACGGTACTGCAGATTTTTGCCAACTACTGCGTTGCGGCTGCTGAGAGCATGGCGCATACCTTGATGCGTACGGCTCATTCGGCATTTGTGAAGGAAACGGAGGACTTTTCCTGCACGATCATGAATCTGGCAGGGCAGACGTTTGCGTCACCGAAGACATTGGGAGCCACCTGGTACCCAGGATTGGATTTTGGCAGCGTGATCCAGATGATTGACAGCTACGAGCCGGGCGATATCTGCATGACGAACGATGCCTACAGTGGCTTCGTCGCGACGCATACGCCCGACATCATGATGTGGAAGCCCGTGTATTACCAGGGCAAGATTGTATGCTTTGTTGGGGGGCATATTCATAATACCGATATGGGAGGCGCTGTTCCTGCCTCGTTGTCGCGTACCCTGACCGAGGTGCAGCAAGAAGGCATCCGTTTTCCGCCGACCAAGATCGTGCGCCGTGGCGAACTCAATAATGAGTTGATGCGCATGATGGAAATCAACGTGCGTTCGCCCGAGCAGAACCGCGGTGACTTGCAGGCGCAGATCGCCATGCTGATGACCGGCGAGCGGCGCATTCTCGAGATCATCGAGCGATTCGGACTGGAGACGTTCCAGGATGGCGTAGAGGCCATGCTGGATTATTCCGAGGAGCAGGCGCGCGCCATCGTGCGGTCCATGCCGGACGGCGAATACTTCTTTGCAGAATATGCCGACGAAGATTCGTTGAACGGCAAGCCTTTGCGCGTTGCGATTACGCTGCGTATCCGGGATGGCAGTCTGGAGTTCGATTTTTCGGGTAGCGACCCTCAGTTGAATTCATCGCTGAATATGCCCACCGGCGGCAAAGAGCGTCATGTGTTGGCCTTGGTGGGCCTGAACTACGTACTGTATTCCTTGAATCCGGACATCTTGCTCAATGCGGGGATGTTGCGCGTCGCCCGATGCATTTTGCCGGAGGGGTCGGTAGTCAATCCTTTGCCGCCAGCCGCTGTAGGAATGCGCAGTTTGACATGCAAGGTCGTGCAATACGCCACGATGGGTGTGTTTTCCCAGGTTGTGCCAGATCGCTTGCCTGCGTCTCCGGCTGGTGGCATGAGCATCGTGAACGTCAAGACCACGGATCGCTCGGGTAAGAACATCATTGCTGCTATCGGGCCTGTAGGCGGTGGTGCGGGCGGAGACCCGTGGAGCGATGGAGTCGATGCGTCGGGCGCGATTGTAGCGTTCTTGCGTAATACGCCGGTAGAGATCAATGAGACCGAGGTGCCGATCCGGATTACTCGCTATGGCATGGTCCCCGATAGCGGCGGGCCTGGAAAATATCGCGGAGGACTGGGTACCTCGATGGAGTTTCAGGTCTTTACGCCCAACTCGGCGGTCACGGCACGCAACCGCGATCGCTCGCGCTTTGCGTCCTGGGGAGTGCTAGGGGGTAAGGCCGGTACGGTGTCGAAATTCACACGCAATCCTGGCACGCCGCACGAAGAGGATCTGGGCGTCAACGATTTTATTCAATGCCAACCCGGTGATGTGATTCGATTGGATGGCTGCGGAGGCGGCGGCTATGGCTCGCCCTTTGAGCGGGATCCTCAGCAAGTGCTGCACGATGTGCGTTGCGGTTATGTGTCGGTCGGTAACGCCCGTCAGCAGTACGGCGTGGTGATCGACGGTGACGAAGTTCGCCGGGACGAAACCAAAGCGCTGCGCGCTCAGCTATCTGCCGATCAGGCTCCGAACGGCGCGCACTATGACTACGGCGATGGCAGAACGGCGTTCGAATCGGTATGGACACCGGCCCGATATGCGAAGCTGACTCAGCATCTGGCAGGTGTGGCGCCGATCTGGCGGCATTTTCTCAAGATAAAGATCTTTGACGCGGTGGACCAGCGAGTGCGGCAAGACGCCAGCGACACACGGCCTGAACTGATCGACGAGATATTCGAGCAGATGCAGAGGGCCTATCCCCAATTGCAAGCCGCAGACGCGTGATGTCTGAGCGACCAAGAACTCTATCAGGCAGCCATTGTCATGCAACAACTGAAGCAAGCGCTCTTGCGCGTGGATACGGCTCAGTCGCCACCGCCATCGGCAGATGTCGTGGTGATCGGAGCGGGAGCGGCGGGGATCGCGACGGCCTATGAACTGACGCGATTGGGCGCCAGCGTCGCAGTGATCGAGAAGGGATGGGTCGCGGCGGAACAAAGCAGTAGAAATTGGGGCTGGTGCCGCACACTCGGGCGGGATATCCGCGAGTTGGAGATGGCAAAGCTCAGTGTGGATCTGTGGCGTCATCTGAAATCCGACATCGGTGCGGATGTGGGATTTCGCGAGACCGGCGTAGTGTTCGTGACCGATAACCCCAAGGAACTGCAAACCTGGGAACGATGGCATGGCGCGGCGTCCGCGCGCGGTGTTCCGTCCAAGATGTTGAGCGCGCGCGAAGCCAACGCTACGCATGCGTGGGGAAAGTCCGCCTGGATCGGAGGGATACTCACCGAGCGGGATGGCTATGCCGAGCCGTCTCGGGCGATTCCGTTGTTAGCCAAGCATACGCAGGAGCAGGGCGCAAAAATCGTTCAGCAGTGCGCCGTAAATGAGTTGCTGATCGAGGGCGGCCGTATTGCGGGCGTCCAGACAGAAAAGGGCATCGTGCGAGCGAAGCAAGTGGTCTTGGCTGGCGGTGCATGGTCCTCCATGTTTTGCAGGAAGCATCGGCTGCGGCTGCCGATCCTGCAGGTACATTCGTCGGCATCGAAGAGCCTGCAGTTCGACACCGGCGGCCGCTCGCCCGCCCGTGCGACGCAGTTCTCATTTCGTGATCGGGAGGATGGCGGTCTGACTCTGGCCAAGAGCGGACGCGGCACCATGCACGTGGTGCCCGATCTGCTGCGTTACGGGATGACGTTCCGGTCGCTGTATCAAGCCAGAAAGGCGAACGTCAATGTTTCTCTGGGGCGCAAATTCTTTGCCCAGCTCTGGGATGAGTTTCGCTATTTCTATTTGAACCAGTCGCCTTATACCCGCCACCGGATTCTCGATCCGAAGCCCGATATGAATCTGGTCAGAAGTGCTTATGAGGACGCGGCGGCTTTGTTTTCAGGCATGGGACCGAATCTGATTGATAAGGCCTGGGGGGGAATGATCGACAACACGCCGGATGGCATTCCCATCATTTCAGAGGTTTCGCGTTTGCCTGGCTTGTTTCTATGTACCGGCTTTAGCGGCCATGGCTTCAGCTCGTCATTGGGAGCGGGGCGAAGTCTGGCGCAATGGATGGTACATGGGCGTGCCGAGATAGCGTTGGATGATTTTTCGTATGAGCGCTTGATAGACGGACGGCGCTTGCAACCCAGCATTCTGTATTGAATGACCGCTGCCGCCATGGTGCAGCAGCTCGGTTTTTAGCAGTGATCACGTCAACAAGGGGAATACAACGATGCGTTATAGCCGAAGAGCGTTTTTGGGCACACTTGCCGCTGCACCTGCGGTTTTGGGGGGCGGGCGTTTGGCCCTGGCCAATCCCGCTAATGCAGCGAACTATCCAGACCGTCCGATCAAATTCGTGGTGCCATTTTCAGCAGGCAGCAGTACCGATATTGCAGCGCGCGTTTACGCGGAGGTGGTCGCGAAAGCCATAAAAGGCGCTTCCGTCGTGGTTGAAAACCGCGCGGGAGCAGGCGGCAATCTGGGCGCCAATGTCATCGCACGCGCCGAGCCGGATGGCTATTCCCTGTTGTATAGCGCGGCGACACCTTATGTCATCGCGCCGTTCGTGTATGCCGACCTGCCTTATGATCCTGCGCGGGATTTTGCGCCGATTGCAGTCACGATCAGTGTGCCGGTGTTTGTGGTGGTCTCGGCCGAGAGCAAGATCCATACCTTGGATGACTTGGCAGCCCATATCAAGGCGAACCCGCAGACCGACAGCTATGCCTCGAACGGTGTGGGGACGTCCAGCCACATCATCTGCAAAAGCCTGGCGGCGGAATTGGGGTATCCCGATCTGTTGCACGTGCCTTACAAACAAGGCTCGCAGGGGGTGATGGCGGATGTCATCGGCGGCCGGTTGACGTATGCGGTGGATCCATGGTCCGTGGTGGGGCCACTGGTGCAGTCTGGACGTTTGCGGGCGATTGCCACGACCAATGGCGAACGGCTTTCGGTAGCTCCCGATATCCCGACGCTGAGCGAGCTGTTGAAGAAAGACTTCACGATTGTGACGTGGAACGGCTTGTGGGCGCCGACAGGGACGCCGCAAAGTATCGTGGACCGCTTGGGACAGGCTTTCGAGGCCGCACGGGATAATAAGCAACTGGTGGAAAATTTCGAACGCCAGGGCACGCCGCTCATGCCAAAGATGTCCCAGGCAGAGACGGCTGCGTTCATGGCCCAGGAAAGCCAGCGCTGGAAGAAATTGGTCCAGGTCGCGGGCATCCACGTTTAAAGCTTTTCCGCTACGCCGATACCACTGCCCGCTTTTCGCGGGCAGCGTCCCGCAGATGGGTGCGCATCATGCTGGAGGCTTTTTCCAGTTGCCCCGCCAGCAGCAGATCAATCAACACCAGGTGTTCCTCGCAACGGCGCAACGCCTGTTGCCGGTCCACGGCTTTACGGTATTCCATCAACCGGCGAACGCGGTTGATGCGCCGCAGTGAATCCAGAATAAAAGTGTTGCCGCAGCACGCCGCAATGGTTTCGTGCAGCCGCGTGTTGGCGTCGAAAATCTGCGCTGGCGATACATGATGCACTTCGCTGTTGACCAGGGATTGTTGTTCCTGGCGGCATTGTTTCAGCCCAGCTTCGTCGATGCGAAACGTAGGTTCCAGAATCGCGGCCGGCTCGACCAGGATGCGGTATCGATAACTGTCCGCATAAGCGACCGACGACGTCATGACCTCGGTAAAGGCCCAGCCATGGCCGGGCAACCGTTCCATCCAGCCTTCGTTTGAAATGCGGCGCAGTATGTCGGTGAGCTGGCTGCGCGTGACCTCGTAGCGGCGCATCAATTCATTTTCAGATACTCGCGCGGGCAGCTTGCCATCGAGCCGTTCCTGCGCAATGCGCAGGTAGAGGTCTTCCTGGTCGGACGTGCTGATCAGGGCCGTGGGTTTGACCTGGAGCGCGCCTGCGCCAACTACGAATCCGCCGTCGGGATGGGGATCGATCAATGCCTGGTCGGCTAATTGCCGCAGCGCCGTGCGCACCGGGGATCGAGACACCCGCAGTGCCTCGGCCAGACTGCGTTCGGACAAACGTGTCCCTGCCGGCATCGACTGAGCATTGATCCGCTGAAGGATATCGGTGGCGAGTTGAGACTGAAGGGATTGGGACATGCGCTCAATGGAAAGGGAATGCCTGCCTATCGTATCTCAGTGCCAGCGAGAGGCGCACGTTTGACGATGCCGGGTTCGTCCGGGGCGATGGTTCGGTTTCAAAATTTGCTTGCGCCGGGGTTTGAATGAATGGTACTTTATTTTAACAAAAGACCACTCGATTGTTTCCAGGGCCGATACCCCGGAGCGCTCAGCCGAGACGCTTCCCTTGATTAGGCAGTTCACATGTCCTCTGTTGTGACCGTTTTGCCAGCCCATGCCTGTGACTGCCACGTGCATGTGTTTTGCCCCGAGCGCTATCCCTATGACGCCGGCAGGGCTTATACCCCCGCGGCGGCACCAGTCCAGGCGTTACGGCAGTGGCAGTCCTCGCTGGGCATTGAGCGAGCAGTGCTGGTGCAGCCCAGTTGCTACGGACTGGATAACCGCGCCATGTGCCAGGCATTGCGAACGTTGGGCGTGGAGCGGGCTCGTGGCGTTGCTGTCGTGGATCCCGCCACCGTGCCTGAATCGGAGCTGGATGCGTTGCAGGACCAAGGGGTAAGAGGCGTGCGTTTGAATTTTCATGTGCATGCCGCCATGGATCCGTCGGTGTTGATTCAGAGCTTTCAGTCGGCAGCAGATCGGATCAGCGGGCGTGGCTGGCATGTGCAATTGCACGTCGATAGCGATACGTTGGCTGTGTTGGCGCCGGTGTTGCGGAATGCGAAAGTGCCTGTCGTACTGGATCATTTTGGCGGCGGTGCTGCATCGATGAAAACGCTGGCCTTGCTATTGCCCTGCCGTCATGTGTGGATGAAGCTTTCGGCGCCGTATCGGGTGTCGCAGGTGGCCGAGTACGCTGACTTGGCGTCCATGGTGCGCGAGTGCCTGGAGATCGCGCCGGATCGCCTGGTATGGGCATCCGATTGGCCGCATACCGGCGGGAATGGCCAGCGCAAGGGCGCAGTGCCGGAGATCGAGCCGTTCCGAGAGGTGGACGTGGCGGCCATGCTGATGTTGTTACGCAAGTGGGTCTCGGACCCGCAGCAATTCAACGCGTTGATGGTCGACAACCCTGCGCGTCTCTATGGCTTCGATCTTTGATTTGGCTATGTGTCCGTGCAGGTAAGCGTCATGCACGGGTTGTTTTTTAAAGGAATGTACTCATGATCAAGACAAGCTCCAATGCGGTGCTGATCCAACCGGAAACGGTTCAAAAACATGACCGAGGCGGTGGTGCGAGCACGACGCCGCTGGTCACGCGCGACGTCGGTGCGACTGCGTTCATTACCGGCTATACCGAGTTTCAGGGCGGCGCGCAGATTCCTTTTCATCATCACAACTGCGAGGAAAGTGTGATGCTGGTCGAGGGGAATGCGATCTTTGACATCGATGGCGAGGAGTTCGTGGTCAAGGCGCAGGACGTCACGTTTATTCCGCCAGGGGTGCCGCATCGATTTCGTAATGCATCGCAGACCGAGCCTATGAAGATTCTGTGGATTTACGGCTCGCAGAATGCCACTCGCACATTGGTAGACAGCGGCGAAACGCGGCCCATTGCGGCGGAGCATGGCAGCCAAGGCTAATCACCTGGAACTGCCCTGGGCGGCGTGAATGGTCACGGTGCCTGGCTCGTTCAGGGTGAGGATGCGCATGACGCTGCAAGCACAACAAATAAGCGGTTATTTTTTAGGATAGGAACATGAAATTCTTGGTGCTGCCCGGTGATGGTATCGGGCCCGAAATTGTCGAAGCCTCCGTTAACGTGCTCAAGGCCGCTGATCAGCGCTATGGCCTGGACCTCTCTTTCGTGTACGAGGATGTGGGTTTTGTCAGCCTGGAAAAACATGGCACGACACTGCGTGAAGAGGTGCTGCAGGGCGCGCGCGCCTACGATGGCATTATTCTGGGCACGCAATCGCATGCAGACTATCCCGCCCCGGAAAAGGGTGGTCGCAATATTTCGGGCACATTTCGCGTGGGCCTGGATCTGTACGCCAACGTCCGGCCGGCGCGTACACGTGAGAGTATCCCCAGCAATATGCGCGCGGGCCGCAAGATGGATCTGGTGATCATGCGCGAGGCGACCGAGGGTTTCTATCCGGATAGGAATATGGCGCGCGGTTGGGGCGAAATGATGCCGTCGCCCGATATGGCATTGTCCGTGCGCAAGATCACGCGTCATTGCAGCGAGCGTATTGCCCGTCGTGCTTTCGAGCTGGCGATGAAACGCCGAAAAAAAGTGACCGCTATCCACAAAGCAAATAGCTTTCACATGACGGACGGGCTGTTTCTGGAGTGCGTACGCAACGTCGCAGCGGAGTTTCCTGAGGTGGCATTGGATGATCTGCTGGTCGATGCTTCGACCGCGCATCTGGTGAAATCGCCGGAGCGCTTTGACGTACTGGTGGCCGAGAATTTTTATGGCGATATCCTTTCCGATCTGGCCAGCGAGCTGTCGGGCAGCCTGGGCCTGGCGGGTTCGGTAATGGCAGGCGATGATCTATGTTGCGCACAGGCTCAACATGGCTCGGCGCCCGACATCCAGGGACAGGACAAGGCCAATCCTACGTCCATGATTCTGTCAGTGGCGATGCTGTTGGATTGGGTGGGCGAGCACCGCCAATTGGAAAACTACGCAAAGGCCGCGCAGGCGATCCATACCGCCGTTGATCGGGTGTTGGACGATCCGGCCACGCGTACGCCGGATATTGGCGGCAGCATAGGGACTCAAGCGTTTGGCGCCGCAGTGGCCAAACAGTTGTGATTCTGAACTAAGCATATCGCCGTCAAGGTGGCCGTTCGAGCCACCTGCCGGTTGAGTGAGGAGACATCAATGAATATTGCACGTTTGCGTGCGGCACTATGTGCTGCACTGGGGATGGTTGCGCCTGTTGTGGCGATGGCGGGTAATGGGCCGGATGGGTATCCGGCACGCCCGGTGACGGTGGTCGTGCCGTTTTCTCCGGGAGGCGGCAGCGATAATATCGCGCGTTATATCGCCTCGCGCTTGAACGACAGGCTAGGCGCCAGCGTGATTGTGGAAAATCGTCCCGGTGCAGGTACCAATATCGGCAACGAGTTCGTTGCACGTGCGGCGGCCGATGGCTACACGTTGTTATTCGGCCAGGTGACTTTGTCCATCAACCCGTCTCTGTATCCGAAACTGCGTTATGACGTGACGCAGGACTTCACTCCCATTGCCCATATCGCGAACTCGCCGACAGTGCTTTTGGTCAGCGCGACCAGTTCTTTCAAAGACGTCAAGACGTTTACCACGTATGCCAAACAGCATCCTGGCGAGGTCAACTACGGCTCTGGTGGCGCGGGGACCTCCGTGCATTTGGCAGGGTATCTGTTTGCATCGCAGAACACGCTCGATATGCAGCATGTGCCCTATAAGGGCAGCGGCCCCGCGATGGTGGATCTGATCGGTGGGCAGATACAGGCCATGTTCGATACCGCACCCTCGGCAGTGCCGCAAGTCGCAGGCGGCAAGGTGAAGGTTCTGGCGGTGACGGGCGATCAGCCGCTGGAGGCATTGCCTGGCGTGCCCACGTTTGCCCAGGCGGGGTATCCGCAATTCAATGCACCGGTCTGGTATGGATTGTTGGCGCCGACAGGGGTGGCAAAGCCCATTGTGTCCTACTTGAACGAACAGGTGAATCTGATTCTGGACGAACCGGAAACCCGGCAACGTCTGGCGCAACTGGGATCGATGCCCGTAAAAGGCAGTCCGGAGGCATTCGGGCGATTTATCGCTCAGGAGTCCGATCGCTGGCGCGCCGTGGTGCAGAGTGCCGGGGTGACGAAAGACTAGGCTGAAGCGGGG
Source organism: Bordetella muralis (assembly GCF_054781015.1). Classification (NCBI taxonomy): domain Bacteria; kingdom Pseudomonadati; phylum Pseudomonadota; class Betaproteobacteria; order Burkholderiales; family Alcaligenaceae; genus Bordetella; species Bordetella muralis. Next base: position 467,513 of record NZ_BAAGVF010000002.1, read on the forward strand.
AACTTCAAATACGTTAAAGTATCTGGATTCGTCCGTGCGCAATCTCGTTCCCCCAAGGCTCCCTGAATAATGAAGCAGTCCAATTCCCCCCGCCGCCTGATTGTCGGCATTACCGGTGCGACCGGGGTGGTTTACGGTATACGCGCGCTGCAAGTGCTGCGTGAGCTCGGCATCGAGACTCACTTGGTGGTGTCGCGGGCCGGGGAAATGACGCGCGAATACGAAACTCAGCTGAGCCGGCGAGATTTGCATGCCTTGGCAGATGTCGTGTATCCCATTAACGATGTTGGAGCGGCAATCGCCAGCGGCTCATTTCGCACGATGGGCATGCTGATTGCTCCGTGTTCGGTACGCAGTCTGGCCGAGGTCGCCACCGGCGTGACGACGTCGCTGCTGACGCGCGCAGCCGACGTGGTGCTGAAAGAGCGCCGTACGCTGGTGATGATGGTGCGCGAGGCGCCGCTGCATGCAGGTCATCTGCGTAATATGCTGACGGCAACGGAGATGGGGGCGATCATCCATCCCCCTGTCCCGGCGTTTTATACGAATCCCAAGTCCATCGAGGACATTGTGGATCAATCGTTGGGACGCGCGCTGGATTGTTTTGGCTTGGACATGCCTAATATGCCGCGCTGGGGCGAGGTGCCGAATGCGGTGGAGATCGGCGATATCGATGACGATGACGATCAAGCCGATCAAGACTCAAAACGGTAGCCTACGCCGTCGATGGACTCGTAGAAACGTACATCGCCTGCCGAAACCGCTTGTTGAAAGGGCACGAGGGCCATCCATCCCACGGTATCTCCGTTCACATTGACCGGACGCAGGATGGAGCTGCGATTGGCGTCAGGATTGCCAACGATGAATGAATAGTCGCGATCCAGCAGCGCGAAACGCAGGATGGCTCCCGTTTGGTCGGACACTGGCGGCGCGAGCCGGGGCTGATCCGGAAGGGGATCGGGGCGCATGAATTCAAACCAGGGCTGCAGATTGTCGGTGCGCAGAAAATCCCAGCTGCCATGGGCTTGATAGGCTTGGGCGATGCGCGGTATGACCGACAGCATGCGGCTTTCCCCTTGTTCGTTCAGATAGCCCAGGAAGCCGCGCTGGAAACTGATACGCGAGGCAAAGTTGTTGATCAGCAGCACGATCGCGCACGAGACGAGGACTGCCAGAAACAACTTGGACGTGATGCCGAGCTTCATAGTCGGGCGTGGGAAAAGAGGCATAAAGCGAAATTTTGCACCATGAAATGGGAAAAGCTCCGTTTCAGACGAGAAATCCACATTTGCTTCATATTGCTGGGTCGACGCATCGATCAGAGATTGCAGATTGTGGGCTGCCTGAAGGCTTTGCGGCAGGTCCTTGCATCAACACCCCGTCGGAATGTATTAGCCCGTTGATGATAGCGATGCAGCGGTGAAGTCCCCTCTGTCCTGCCATATAGGCAGAGTGTGCCAGTTTGCAGGAAACCCCATACTCGACATGGAGACGTCATGCGAGGTGATGAGATGTTTTAGACGTGTTCGCCAACAATGACTGGGCGAGATCAGATCGATGCAATGCAAGAGAAAGGCTAACGCGTTGTAGAGCTTGCGGGAGCCGTGTTGAAGCTGGGGGCGAGTTCTGCGGGTTTCTTGCGGGGCAGTAGTGGAGTGATGGTGAATTCACGCGTGATCGGCCTCGAAAGGGAGCCAATAAGCGCTCAAGCGATAGTAATTGAGGTGCTGCAGGGAAAACGCAGCGGCTGTCGGATCATCAACGATCATGCCGCGGCGTTGCAGTTGTATGACCTGCTGAGCGTGAGTAGTGGCAGGTTTGCCAAAGGGGCGTTTCATCGCCTGCCCGTCAATGCGTTCGGCATTGAGAGCCCTGGCGGCCCAAAAAAGTAACCCGCCGGTTTGAGGGTACGTTTGTGCGCAGAGCCTTGGCGGGTTTTGTTATAGGGAATTTTACGTGAGACAGACCTATTCGGGCAAGAGTGGGGGACTCGCCCAAAGAGGATAGGGCGGGTTGAAGCCAGTTTTGCCAGCATAATGACTTGCTCGGGCGTTGGATTGGACGGGAATCAGTAGACACGCTGAGCGCCTGTTCCCGAGATGCTATCCGCATTAAATTAATGCCTGGACGTTTAGCCAGTATTGGACTCAAATCAGACCAATCCCGCGGTCTTGCGGCTATGCCGCTTCCCCTCTCGGTAGGAGCGACGCGGATTCTTGGAGCAAAGGATGAGACATACCCCCGTTATTTTGAGTGTCGCGTTTATCTTTTCGTTGGCCAGTAGCGGTGTCTGGGCACAGCAGCCGGCGCCCGCTAAAGCCGAGGCTGCGGCGACCAACAAAGCGCCCGCGCGCGATCCCTTTTTCTGGCTGGGGGAAATCAACAAAGCCACCGCGGTGATCAATACCGACGAGGGACTGCTGGATAAGGCGCTGGGCGCCCGCCTGGCTGCAGGTGTTGCCAAGGTCATCAACGACGGTAATCAGCCCGGCGCAAAACGGCCCTCCACCGTGATTACGTTTGAGCCGCTGTTGATCAAGGCGGCGGGGCAGGACATCACGCTATTGCATGCCGGACGATCCAGCCAGGATATGCATGCGACCTACCGTAGCGCGATCCTGCGCGACAAACTGCTGGAGCTGGCCGATCAACTGAATGCCACCTCGACGACGCTGGTGAATCTGGCGGCTAAACACGCCGATACCGTCGTGCCCAACTATACGAACGGTGTGGCGGCGCAGCCCAATAGCTACGGCCATTATTTGCTGGGCCATGCAGCGGGCCTGGATCGTGACGCGCAGCGTATTCGCGAGGCCTACGCGCGGATTGACCGTTCCCCCATGGGGACGACGGTGCTTAATGGCACGAGCTGGCCGCTGGATCGCAAACGTATGGCCCAGTACCTGGGCTTTGAGGCGGTGGTGGACAACGCCTACGATGCGGCGCAGATATCGGCGATGGATCAACCGGTCGAAGTGGGGGCTATCGTCACCAGCATCGCCTTGCATACGGGCAACTTTATCGAGGACGTGATGACGCAGTACGCGCAGCCGCGACCATGGATCCTGTTGCAGGAGGGCAGCGGCAATACCTATGTATCCAGCGCGATGCCTCAGAAACGCAATCCCGGTTTGCTGAACAGCACGCGCAGCGACGCCTCGACGGCGGTGACATTGGCGATGGGGCCGGTCTGGCAGACGCATAACATCACACCGGGCATGAGTGACCCGAAAGACGACAAGCAGAATGCCGCCATGGTCGATAGCGCCATCGTCGTGTTAAAGCGCTGGGATCGCGTCTTGAAAGCCCTGGTGGTGAGCCCGGAACGGGCGTTGGAAGAGCTCAACAGCGATTGGACGGCATCCCAGGAACTGGCCGATGTGCTGATGCGTAAATACAAGCTGCCATTCCGGGTTGGCCATCACTTTGCCTCGGAGGTAGTGGACTATGCCAAGACCAATAACATCAAGCCCCTGGATTTTCCGTATGAACAGGCTCGCCGGATCTATGCTGAGGCGGTGAAGGGCACAGACTATCCTGCCGAGCTGCAGATGAGCGAAGCCGAGTTTCGCTCGACACTGGATCCGGTGGCGATCGTGAAAAACCGCCACACCTCGGGCGGCCCGCAGCCGGCGGAAATGCAACGGATGCTGAAAGAGGCAAATGAGCGTTTGACGGCCCAGGCGGCGTGGATACAAGCGCGTCGCGATCACATCAAGAATTCCCTGGCGGATCTGGATCGGCAATTCGACCAGTTGGCAGCGACTGCGCCGGCGCAGTGACTGTGCGGTGCGTGGCCACCCGTCGTCCAGGCGGGTTAGCCGCTCTGCTCATGGACGGGGATGGCGGCGCAGGAGAGATTTCGGTGAGAAGTGCGGGGGAGCCCCGTCATCTGCCTGACGGGGTTTTTAGTTAACTAAAATTCGTGATTTCCGTTGATGTGAAATTTGTCATATGACATGGTTTTCCCAGTAATATGACGGCTTACGACGCCGCATTGCAGGAGAATACCTTGAAAGCCAGCCCCCCCGCTCCGACGAAGAAAAAGACGCTTTCGTCTCAGGTCGCGGATGAGCTGCGTGCCCAGATCGAAGGCGGTATCTACGCGCCGGGCGACAAGCTGCCGACCGAGCAAGTCCTGGTGGAGAAATTCGGCTTTAGCCGGACCGTGATCCGCGAGGCCGTGGCGACCCTGCGCGCCGATGGCTTGCTGGAGTCCCGCCAGGGCGCGGGCGTGTTTGTGCTGGGACCGCAGCAGTCGGACGAAACCCTGACCCTGTTTTCGCACGCCAGTGACAAAATCTCGGACATCATCGAGGAACTGGAATTGCGCATCGGTATCGAGGTTGAGGCGGCCGGTCTGGCAGCCGCTCGCAGCTCTCCGGCGCAAGAGGCGGCAATCCAGGCTGAATTGGATCAGTTTGCACAATTGATTGCCGAGGGAAAATCGACCGATGAATCGGATTTTCGCTTTCATATGGCGATCGCTGCGGCTACCAATAACAGCCGGTTCAAGACCTTCCTAGAGCACATCGGGCGCCGGATGATCCCGCGGGTCAAGCTGCGTACGGTAATGGGGGGCATCGACCCGCTGCCCAGCCGGGACCACACGATATTGGCCGAACACGAAGAAATCGCCGATGCGATTTTTGCCAGTGACGTCGACCGGGCGCGGGACGCCATGCGACGGCACCTGTTGATCGGGATCCAGCGCTATCGTTTGCTGACCCGGCGTAGTGCGCACCCCACACCCGTCGAAGTCGATTGACTTGTTTTCAAAATTCATAATATGATTTGTTCAGAATTCATATTATGACCTAGTGAGGATCACATGACACCGCAAGAACTCAAGACCCGCATCGCCTCCGGACTGTTGTCGTTTCCCGTCACCCACTTCAAAGACGATTTCAGCTTGAACCTGGACAGCTACCAGGAACACGTAGGCTGGTTGTCGGGCTATGACGCCGCCGCGCTGTTTGCCGCGGGCGGCACCGGTGAAATGTTCTCGTTGACCCCCGAGGAAATCGGCGAGGTCACCCGCGCCGCCAAGTCGGTTGCTGGCAATGTCCCCATTATTTCCGGTTGCGGCTATGGCACCGCCATCGCCAAAGACATCGCCCGCCGTGCCGAAGACGCTGGCGCCGACGGTCTGCTGTTGCTGCCTCACTACCTGATGGAAGCGCCCCAAGAAGGGATCTATCAACACGTCAAAGCCGTGTGCGATTCCACCCGCCTGGGCGTCATCATTTACAACCGTGCCAACTCGGTGGCGACGGCTGACACGGTGGCTCGTCTGGCCGATGCTTGCCCCAACCTGGTGGGCTTCAAGGACGGCACCGGCAAGACCGATCTGGTCCGCCACATCACGGCCAAGCTGGGCGATCGCCTGTCTTACATCGGCGGTATGCCCACGCACGAATTGTTCGCCCAGGGCTTCAACGGTCTGGGCCTGAGCACCTACTCGTCGGCCGTGTTCAACTTTGTGCCCGAGTTGGCTCTGCGTTTCTACAACGCCTTGAACGCCAACGACAATGCGACCATGGCCAAGATCCTGGACGATTTCTTCTTCCCGTTCGCCCAACTGCGTGATCGCCAAAAGGGTTATGCCGTGTCGATCATCAAGGCCGGTGTTGAATTGATCGGCCACAAGCCGGGGCCGGTTCGTGCGCCGTTGACCAACCTGACGGCTGAAGAGAAAGCGCAACTGAAGGCGCTGATCGAACGCGCCGGCAAGTAAGCCCACATGAGCCGCCTGTGGTAATGCAGGCTCGAACTAGCCCTCCCGTAAAACGGAGGGCTTTTTTGTGGTGTGCCTGGCTGAGGATGTCTGCTGGAGCGGGACAAATCCTTCACTTGACCGACCAGGAGCAGTGTTAGCCGAAGAATGATCAGATCCTATCGCTGTGATGAGGCCTTGTGCAAAGGAATGATGGAGCAATGTCTGATTTTTATGGGGATGCGAGCGTTCGCGTCGTCGATAGGACTCATACGCCTACACTGCCCATTTCAAAATGCCTCAGTTGTTCGCAGTCGTGCGACGACTTTGTATTCCTCAGAGGTTTCGAGGCTAAATTTTTCTTATTAGCGAAATGTGGAGGAGTTATGCGTGAGCTCACGTTACATGAGATCTCTAGTGCTGGTGGTGCGAGCGCCCTGGGACCTGCCGTGGGCGGATCAGAGGGGATGTATATCGCTTCTGCCGCTGTGGGGTCGGTTGCGACTACCGCAGGTTATGTCGTTGGTGCATCGCTGATGGGCCCGGTAGCTCGCGTCGGGATCGTCAAGGCGATGGCTTATGGCGGGGTTCTTCCGTTCTTTGCTGATCTGTATTTGGCGGGAAGTGATACGTCGACTCGAATGGGCCGATCTGCGCTTTTAGGTGCAGCATCGGGCTTGATAGCATCGATTTCACATTACGAGGACCAAGTCGTTACAGCAGCCTATTTCTCGCAGCAATCTCACAACACGCCTATGCTGGGGCGCTAAAATTGGGACAAGGCGGCCGTACGTCTTGTCCAAACCGACGAAAGCCGTGATGCCCTTGGGGTGCATCACGGCTTCGGCTTTTGAGGCCCGGTCAGGGCTGCATGGGCGGGAAATAGCTCAGCGTTGCGCCGAGCAGCCATAGCAAGCCAAGCACCAGCGGGATATGCACCAGCAACTGCACGAACGTGAATCCGATCAGGTCCCGCGCCTTCAGGCCCAGTACGCCTAGCAGCGGCAGCATATAGAACGGGTTGATCAGGTTGGGCAAGGCCTCGGCAGCGTTATAGATCTGTACCGCCCAGCCCAGGTGATACTGCAAATCGTTGGCGACTTGCATGACGTACGGGGCCTCGATGATCCACTTTCCGCCGCCTGACGGAATGAAGAACCCCAATATCGCCGAATACACACCCATGAGCAACGCATAGGTATCGTGCGAGGCGATCTGTACAAAGAAATCTGAAATGTGGTGGGCCAGGGTGGATCCGTCGGCGCCCTGTACTGTCGTCATGATGGCGGCGATGGAGCCGTACAACGGGAACTGAATCAGCACACCTGTCGTGGTCGGCACGGCGCGAGCGACGGCGTCCAGAAAGCTGCGCGGCCGCCAGTGCAGCAGCGCGCCCGCCATCAGGAACAGCAGGTTATAGGTGTTCAGCCCCGAGATGGCGAGGATGGCGGGCTTGGTCGCGAATTCGTGCCAAAGCCATCCACCCGCGAGGGCTACCAGAACGAGAATCAGGAACGGGCTGTATTCCAGCCATTCGCCCGGGCGCGTGCGCTTGGGCAGCTCGGGCACCACCACGACCGGATCGATGCCGCAGGCTGCGGCGTCTTTGGCGCTCTGGTCGCCGGGGGCAGTCATATACGACACGATGATGGAAACAATCACCAGCGCCAGGAGCATGACGCCCGACTGCCACAGGAAAATGGTCTCGGTAAAAGGAATCACACCGGTGATGGCCAGTATCGACGGCGGCAAGCTGGCCGGGTTGGCCTGCAATTGTGCTGCCGATGATGACAGGCCCAACGCCCACACCGCGCCCAAGCCCAGATAGGCGGCGGCGCCGGCGGCACGGTAATCCATTTTGATGTCCGTGCGGCGAGCCAGCGCTTTAACCAGCAGCCCGCCGAATACCAGACTCAATCCCCAGTTCAGCAGCGAGGCCAGCATGGAGATGAAGGCCACCCATGCAACGGCAGAGCGGCCGTTACGGGGCACTCTCGCCAGAACGTCGATCAAACGCGAGGCGGGTTTGGAGCTCGCCACCACATAGCCCCCGATCACCACGAACGCCATCTGCATGGTGAACGGAATCAGGCTCCAGAATCCATCCCCGAATGCCTTGGCCGCAGCGGCAGCGGGAGCTCCCATCGCCAACGCGGCTACGACGACGATCAAGACGGCAACCGTGGCGAATACCCAGGAATCGGGGAACCAGCGTTCTGCCCAACTGGCACAACGCATGGCGAACCGGGCGGACCGGCTTTCCTGTACTGAAACAGCCATACCAACATCTCCAATTACATAATTACTGTGTTTCCGCACGCTTATTGCAGGGGCGATGGTCATGCCCCGGAAATTGTGCTTCGCGAATGTACATCAGAAAGTAATGTGCGTATTGGAGATGGATATGACAAAAGCGCTATAACGGACGATTCGCAGGGTGTGGAGCAAGTCCGCAAGAAAGATGGACCAAGCTGATCAGGACGCGAATATTCCGATTGATTGACGACAGGCCCAGTTGCGTAGCGTCTGGGCCTGTCATCTGCTGGAGGAATATGCCATGGGGTTGCCCCGGGGTTGAGGTCATTCAGGTGTTCTAATCCCGGTTGCCTCGACCGCCTCCGTGGTCGCCACCGCCGCCGCCACCACCTCGGCGCTCCTGTTGTTGGCGCGATTGCTGCTGACGCTGCGCTTGTTGCTGCTGTTGACGCGCCTGCTGCTGACGCTGCGCTTGCTGCTGTTGACGAGCTTGTTGCTGACGTTGCTCTTGTTGCTGTTGACGAGCTTGTTGTTGACGTTGCTCTTGTTGCTGTTGACGAGCTTGTTGTTGACGTTGCTCTTGTTGCTGTTGACGCGCCTGTTGCTGCCGCTGCTCTTGCTGCCGTTGCTGGCGATCTTGTTGCTCGCGTTGCTTTCGTTGCTGCTGTTGGCGAGCTTGCTGTTGACGTTGTTCGTTCTGCCGCTGTTGACGATCCTGCAGCTGGCGTTGTTCTTCCTGCCGCTGCTGGCGACCTTGTTGCTCGCGTTGTTCTCGCTGTTGCTGTTGACGAGCTTGCTGCTGGCGCTGCTCATCCTGCCGTTGCTGGCGTTCCTGTTGCTGACGTTGCTCTTGAGCACGTCGTCCATCATCGCCACGGTTGGCATTCTGGTTCTGTTGAAAATCGCGCCGATCAGGCTGCCCGTTCGGACGGTGATCGTTGTCGCCTCGTCCTGGTTGCCCCGGACGCTGATCACCGCGTTGCGCATGATCGCGATCGTCATCGCGTCGCTGATTCTGGCGTTCGCGCGCCTCGACGGTGCGACGATGTTCGCGGTCGATTTGCCGTTCTCTGTCGGTGGGGCGGCGTTGAATGCCGTCCCTGCCGCCGTGGTAGCTGATACGACGGTTATCTACGTTGTTGACCACGACCTTGCGGTTATAGACGTTCGTGACGCGATGCACGTCGATATGGTTGACCTCGCGGTTGTAGTAAAAGCGATTGCTCTTCCAATAGCCGCCGTGGTATCCCGAGCCGATATAGCCAAAGCCATAATTGATGCCGCCGTAATAGCCTACCTGGCGGCCCCAGTAACCCGGATGCCAGCGATAGAGGTTGCCGACGAAACCCCAATAACCCGGCGTCCAGAGTGCGCCGATGAAAGGCGGCATGATCCAGGCGCCAGGCACCCAGTAATACCCGCCATGATTAATCGCCCAATAGCCGGGCGTCCAGATATAGCCTGGGCCGGGAATCATCGGCTGATCGTAGACGGGCAGCGGTGGTGGCGGCGCGTCCCATGCGTTGACGCCGATGCTGATCGAGACATCGGCCGCCGCGGCCGGTAGCGGTGCAGCCAGCGTGGCGAGCAGCGAGCCCGATATCAAGACGCCAGCGGATAGTCGTTTTAATGTATTCATGATGATCTCCCGTGGGGAAAATCAGTATCTATAGTAGCGAGGGCCAGAGTGGTAGTAATACGGTGGGGGCCCCGGTTGAGAATAATAGCCCCGACCGCCACGATAGTGATCGTGCCCGCCTCTGTGGTGATGCGGCACCACAATGCATCCTGCCAACGTGGTGACGGCGATGAACAATATGGCGAGGGTTCTCATGATGGTAGCTCCTTTAACGTCGTGCCGGTAATGCACAGACGCGCCTATTTAGGCATAGAGCAAGGGGCTGCGTTCGATTCTGTAATCGTTTAGAAATTACTTAATCGTGACGAATGCACATATTCGTGACGGAGTGTATGCCGCCCGTGACAATCGGCGTTGCATACCCCTGGAGCGGGCGAAGTATTTGCAAGTGTGCGTAAGCGATGTATCCGTACCGTGACAGGTGCAGGACGAGATTTTGCGGCTCTGGCGGATAGGTATATTGCATCGTTGCACCGCGCAAGGATGCGCGGCGTATCGATTGCCCGAGCGGAGAGATAAAACGTTTCCGGGCGATTGCCGGAAACGCCAAGCTCAATAGGCGGCGGAAGAAGCGGCTGGCGCTGCAGAAGAGGCGCCGGGCGCCTGGAACTGTGCGGCCAATCGACGGGCGGCGCCAGCATAGACCAAGACATCCACACCCGTGGCGACAAAGGTGCATCCCAGGTCCAGGTAGCGTCGTGCCAACGCCGGGTCCGAGGTCAATGTGCCTGCTGCCTTGCCGCTGGCGATGATGGTTTTCATGGCGTTTTCGATGGCAGCCTGCACGGCGGGGTTTTCTGGATGCCCGCGAAAGCCCATGGACGCTGCCAGATCCGCCGGACCGATAAATACGCCGTCTACACCTGGTACCGCGCAGATGCTCTCCAGGTTGTTGAGCGCCGTGACGGTTTCGACTTGGACGAGCAGGCAGATTTCGTCGTCGGCGACATCCAGATAGTCGCTGCGCTGCGCCCAGCGCGACGCGCGCGCAACGGCGCTGCCGACACCGCGTACGCCCTCGGGGGGGTAGCGCGTTGCCGAGACGACGGCTTTGGCTTGTTCGGCAGTGTCTACCATGGGCACCAGAATGCTCTTGGCGCCTATGTCCAGCACCTGTTTGATGAGCGCGGTTTCTCCCGCCACGACACGTACGACGGGCTGCGAGCGATAGGGAGCGATGGATTGCAATGCCGCCAGGACGCTGCGCAGATCGTTGGGGGCGTGTTCGCCATCGATCAACAGCCAGTCAAATCCCGCTGTGGCTGAGACTTCGGCCAGATAGGGATCCGCCATGGAAAGCCATAGCCCGATTTGTGCCTGACCTGCCGTCAAGGCGGATTTAAAGGAGTTGTCTGCGGACATGTGAAAGCGCCTATGTGAAAAAAGGGAAGCGGGGCCGTTATGGTCTCAGAGTATCGGCTCAACTCACAATACCTAAATGCCACGGAACGAATTCGTAGCTGCCCAGGCCTAGCATTTCGCTTTTGGTGCGTTCGCCAGAGGCTGCGCTCAGAATGCGTTCGAAGATCCGCTGGCCCATGGCGTCAATGTCCAGTTCGCCGTCGAGTACGACACCGCAGTTGATGTCCATGTCGTCCTGCAGCCGCGAATACATGGCGGTGTTGCTGGCGAGTTTCAGCGTGGGAGCAGGCTTGGAGCCGAACATGGAACCGCGTCCCGTGGTGAAGCAGATCATGTTTGCGCCGCTGGCGATTTGTCCGGTGACTGCCACGGGATCGTAGCCTGGGGAATCCATAAACACGAACCCTGCTTTATCGATCGGTTCCGCGTATTCGTAGACCGCCTGCAGAGGAGTTGTCCCACCCTTCATCGCAGAGCCTAGCGATTTTTCAAAGATATTGGCCAAGCCGCCTTGTTGATTGCCGTGGCCGACCACGCCATTGAATTGGGCGTTGTGGCCGGCAGTGTATTGTTCCCACCAGGCGAGGCGATCGAGGAGTTTCTTGCCGACTTCAGGCGTGACGGCACGGCGGGTCAACATGTATTCGACGCCATGGATTTCGGGCGTTTCCGACAGAATCGCGGTGCCGCCGTGGCGTACCAGGATATCCATGGCGGCACCCAATGCCGGGTTGGCCGTGATAGCGGAGAATCCATCGGAGCCGCCGCATTCGAGCCCGATTTTGAGGTGGCTCGCCGACACCGTCTGGCGTTGTGCGGCATTGGCGGCGGGCAGCATTTCCTCGATGGCGCGAATGCCGGCGGCGATTGTGGCGCGCGTGCCGCCGCTGTCCTGCATGACCAGCGTGCGCAGCCGGGAGCTCGATGCCAGGTTTTGCGATTCTACGAGAGAGGCAACCTGATTGCGCTCACAGCCCAATCCCACAATGAGCACGCCGGCCAGATTCGGATGGCGGGCATAGCCGGCCAGTGTGCGTCTCAGTACGTCAAAGTGTTCGCTGGGCGACGACATGCCGCAGCCGCTGGTCTGCGCAAACGCCGCCACGCCGTCGACGTTCGGAAAGGCGGCCAGACGCTCGGCAGTGAAGTGATTGGCGATATGGTTGATGACGGTAGCGGAACAATTGACCGAGGCAATGATTCCGATGAAATTACGCGTGCCGACCCGCCCGTCCGGGCGCAGGTAACCCTGAAATGTCGCGCGCTCGTGATCGGGCAAAAGCGTCACGGGGCGCATGTCTTGGCAGAAGGCGGGGTCGCGGTCGAAATCCACCAGCGCCAGGTTATGGGTATGCACATGTTCGCCGGCTTCGATGTCGCGTGCAGCGACGCCGATGACGGTGTCGTATTTGCGTACCGGTGCGCCGGCCGGGATGTGGCACGCTGCGATTTTGTGTCCGCCGGGGACCTGCGCGCGCAGGCGCAGCCCCAGTTCGCCAATGGCCATGCCTAATGCCAGCGTCTGTTTGGCGATCAAGACATTGTCGTTGGCGTGCAACCGTATCAGAGGAAGGTTATTCACTGCGGCATCAACCCTTTTGCAGCAAGGCTTTGAGTTTCAGGCTGTCTATCAATGCGGTCTCTTGCTGGTAGACCTCTGCCACGTAGGCTTTGTAGTCGGGGCCGTCCAGGTACATGACGGGGGCATCGATGCGACTGGCGACCTGCTTGAACGTGTCGCTCTCGACAGCAGCGCGAAAGGCGTCGCGCAGCTTGTTTTCGACGTCGGGCGGCAGTCCTTTGGGAGCGCCGACACCGTTGGGGGCTTCTACGACGACGTCGTAACCGAGCTCTTTCAACGTGGGGGTCTGGTTAAAGCGCGGCGTGCGCTCGGCGCCCCATGTCGCCAGCAGGCGTAGTTTTCCCGACTCGACATGGGGAGCCCAGGAACTGGAGTCCGCGAGCAGGTCGACCTGGCCGCCGAGCAGATCTTGCAGTGCGGCCGAGCCGCCTTTGTAGGCGATGGGATTGAATTGCACCCCGGCAGCCATGGCGAACTGTTCCATGCCCACGTGAGTGGCGCCGCCTACGCCTGCATGTCCGTAGGTGACGCGGCCGGGGTTGGCTTTGGCGTAGGCGACGACCTCTTGCAGGGATTTAAAGGGTGAGCTGGCCAGTACCGCGATGCCGAACGTCTGGCCAGACGTGCGAGCCAGATAGGTCAAGTCGTTGCGCGGGTCCAATTGCAGCATGCCCAGCTGCGAAAACCGGGTGACCGAGATCGGGATTTGGCCGATGGTGTAGCCGTCAGGCTGGGCCTGCGCCAGGGCCGCGGTTCCTATCATGCCAGAAGCGCCCGCACGGTTCTCGACGACGATGGAGACGCCCAGTTTGCTGGAAGCCACCTGACAGAGCGCGCGCATCGATTGATCTGCCGTGCCACCGACGGGCCAGGGACAGATGAATGTGATGGGCCGCGAAGGATAGCTGGCGGCGCGGACTGATAGCGGGGCGAGCAGGCTGGCCACGCCAGCACAGGCTGCGCCTGCCAGTAACCGGCGGCGCTGATGATCCAGGGGGAATGCGGGCTTCATGGGGGCGTCTCCTTGGTTTTTATACGATCGTCAGCGGGTTGTCGTGCTCGTATGGCTTGCTGTGATCGACGGCCATTTTGTGGGAGGTTTTTATAACAATCCAATAAAATGAGTGCATCTTTAGATAACATAATTGTTATGTAAAGACTGTTCCCCTCCATTGCCCGATTACAAAGGCCGTTTATCGTCATGGCACATTTGGACCGCGTGTTCCGTTCAAATCTGAAGTTGCGACATTTGCAGTTGGTCGTAGCGCTGGATGAGTTTCGCCATTTAGGGCGAACGGCAGAATTCCTGGCCGTCAGCCAGCCTGCAGTGTCTCGTATGTTGTCCGAGGTTGAGTCCATGTTGGGGCTGACTCTGTTCGAACGTTCATCGCGTGGGACGGAGCCTACTCTGGCGGGCGAGCCTGTGGTGCGTTTTGCGCGCGGCGTGTTGGCACAATATGAGCGTACGCGTGACGAGATCGATGCCGCTGCCAGCGGCGCGGTGGGCAAGACGCGAGTCGGGGCGATGGCGGTGACAGTGCCTGTGTTGTTGACCCAGGCCGTTGAGCGTCTGAAGCTCCGGTCCCCGCGCGCGACAGTTTTGGTCGAAGAAGGCGACCTGACCCATTTGCTGCCTAAATTGCGTTTGGGAGAATTGGATTTTTTTGTGGGCCGCTTGGAGCCCGGCTATGCCGCCCCGGATTTATCTACGGAAGTGTTGTACGAGGAACCGATGGTGGCGGTGGGGGCGAGAAAGAGCGCCATCGCGAAAAAGCGGACTCCGACCTGGGCGGATATCGCGGCCTTGCCCTGTGTCATGCCGCCGCCGTGGGCATCACTGCGTGTCAAACTGGAGCAGCAGTTTCATCGGCACGATGTGACTCCGTCGACCGATTTGATAGAGACGTCCTCGTATTTGACGGCACTGGCATGTGTCGGACAGCGAGGCGCTGTAGGTTTTCTGGCACAGTTTGCAGCGCAGTATTTTGAGCAGCAAGGCCTGTGCCGGGTCTTGAATATTCCGCTGGAGGTATCGGTCCCGCCCGTGGGGGTGATGACCTTGCGTGAGGCGAAACTCTCGGCCAGCAGCCGGCAGTTGTTGAAATGTTTGCGAGAGGTGGCGCGGGTACTGAGCGCTTAACTGTCTGCTTTGGGTGCTTTCTTCTTGGCGGCTTTTGCAGGGCTTTTGGTGCTTTTCGCGGCTTTGCCCGCACCGCGTTTGGTTTCTTTCGCCGGCGGCTCGCTGCTCATTTGCAGTTGCTCCACCCAAGCCAGCGTATCCAGGTAACTCAAGAATTGGTGCAAGTAACCCGGCGAGACATCGCGCATGTATGCCAGGGCGCGGTGCACCAGATGATTTGAGTTCAGCGGTCCCGCGTTTTCGTGGACTTGCTCTTCGGACTGGCGTACTTGCCGATTCGCGCTGACGCGAGACCACGTCGAACGGAACTCGTCGAGTACCGGAAGCTCCGGGTAGCGTTCTCGCAGATTGCCGACGCTGGTGGCAAACGTGCGCGTGTGGTCGGCGGGCGTCAACGCTGCGAGGTGAGCGAGCAGTCCGGTGAGAGCGCCTTCGCGGGATGTCGCTGTGGCGGCTGCCGTAGTGCCGGTATTGGCCGCATCTTCTATGCGCGCACCATATTGCTGGAGTAATTGCGCCAGCCTCGCGTGCAGTACGCGCTGTGTATTCTCGTCAGTCAGGCCTGCTGCTCGATTCGCCATGGTCTGGATGAGTTGAAATCGCACCGGATCCAGACGATCAGCGCCCTGTTCGCGCCAAGCGTCCAAGGTCTGTTGAATGTCGGCAGGCTGGGCGTTACTCACTGGTCGCAGCCCCCGCATTGGAGGATTTCGGAATCGGGGCGATCTCTACGCGGCGGTTGTTGGCGCGGCCTGCCTCGTCCGTGTTGGCAGCGACGGGGCGTTGTTCTCCAAAGGCGGCAGCGAACACGATCTCTGGCGAGATCCCGTCGTTGATCAGGGCGCGCGTTACCGTCAATGCACGTTGCGCGGAGAGTTCCCAATTATCGGCAAAGCGTCGATTGTTCTCGTGGATAGGCTGGTCATCGGTAAAGCCGCTCACCATCAGGACTTCGTCATGCTCTTTCAGATAGGCGGACAGCGGAGCGATCAGGCTTTGCAGGACCTTGCGGCCTTCGGGTTGCAGTTGATCGGAATTCAGCGCAAAAAGCACGCTGCCGCTGATACCGATGCGGCCATCTATCAGCGTGACCTGGCCCGCGGCCAAGGGCACGGCCAATGCGTGTTCCAGGGCTTCGCGGCGCTGCGTTTCCACCTCGCGCTGCTGGACTTCGGTTTCCAGTTTGCTGGACAGGTCCAGGCGTTTTTTGACTTCGGTCTCGAGTTTGGTGGACAGCTCCAACTGCATGCCGATGACGCCGACCAGGATCAGCACAAAGGCGCCCAGCAGCACCGACATCAAGTCGCCGAATACCGCCCACGCAGGGGCGGAGGGCTCTACGCCCGCGTCGATGTCGTCTTTCATGCGGAGGCTTCGCTATTGGCTGCAGTCTGTTGGGCGGCAAGCAGTTGCAAGTCTTCGATGATCTGTTTCTGCGACATGACGCTCAGATCCACGACTTCGCGAGCCTGTGCAACGTAATAGGCCAACTGTTCATCACTGCGCGCCATGGATTTCTCCAGGGCGGTTTCGATGCGCTCCAGGTGTTCGACCAACTTGTCGTTGGACTGGCTGAAAAGCTGCACCGCGGTGCCGAAGGCTTCGCCCAGGCTGGCGACTTCGACGGCGCTGCCGGTGATGGTCGCGGCAGCGTCAGTCAGTTTGACCGTTTCTGTCTGGGCGGTGTCGGTGAATTGCGAGCCGACGCGTTCCAGCAGCTGGGACGAGCTGGAGATGAGCGAGTCCACGGCATCGCGTTGCTGCGTCGAGGCATGATTCACTGCATCGAGCAGCGTGCTGAGGGTTTCCATCAGGCGGTTGCGCTCGTCGAGCAATTCGTTGTCGCGGGCCATGCCATCGGACAGCTTTTGACGCAGCTCGGAGATCACCGAGGCAGCGGCGCGAGGAGCTTCGGCGGCCGTCTGCACCAACTGCGCGACTTCGGCAATCGTGTCGCGTGCCTGGGTCTGCGTGTGGGACGACAGTTCCTGTGCGGTTCGGATCAGCGTGTCGCAGATTTCCTGCTGACGGCTGGTCGTCTGGGCGCTGACTTGTTCCCATTCCTGGCGCAGTGCGTAGGCGGTGTTCTCCAGAGACACATTCAACGAGGATGCAATGTCGTCGAACGAGTTGTGCAACGTGGACGCGGTGTTTTCCAGCGTGACGGTCAGGGTGGAGGTCGTGCCCGTCAGCGAGGCGTTCAAGGACGCCGCAGTGTCCTCCATGGAGGCGTTCAACGCGGTGGTGGTCTTTTCGAGCGAGTCATTCAGCGCGGTCGCGGTGGTTTCCAGCGAGGTGCTCAGTGTGCTTGCTGTGCTTTCCAACGAGGTATTCCAGGTCGATGCGATGTGATCGAGCGTGGCTTTCCAGTTGTCCAGACGTTGTTGGTCCTGGGCAATCAGCTGGGCTTGCAGATCGGCGTGCGATTGGCGCAGTTCTGCGATGACGTCGGCTGCAGCCTTGGGCGCCTCGGAGACGATATGCAGCAGCTGGGATACCTCGGTGATGGTGTCGCGTGCGTGAGCTTGCGTTTGCGAGGTCAGTTCCTGCGCTGTCTGGGCCAGCGTCTCGCGGATGGCTTGCTGATGCTCGGCAGCCCGCGAACTGGTCTGCTCCCATTCCTGGCGCAGCGTCGAGACGGTGTCTTTCAACGAGGTGTCCAATGAGGACGACAGGCTCTCGAAAGACGTATGCAATGTGGATGCCGTGTCCGCCATCGACGTATGCAGCGCGCCTGCCGTGGTTTCCAGAGAGGTATTCCAGTTCGATGCGATGTGATCGAGCGAGGCCTTCCAGTTGTCCAGGCGCTGTTGATCCTGGGCAATCAGTTGGGCCTGCAGATCGGCGTGCGATTGGCGCAGCTCGGCGATGACGCTGGCAGCGGCCTTGGGGGCCTCAGAAACGGTATGCAGCAGCTGGGACACTTCGGTAATGGTGTCGCGAGCGTGAGCCTGCGTTTGTGCGGTCAGTTCCTGGGCAGTCTGGGCCAGGGTATCGCAGATGAGTTGCTGGCGTTCGGTGGCGTGCGCGCTCGCTTGTTCCCACTCTTGGCGCAGTGTCGAGGTCGCGTCCTTCATCGACGAGCCCAGCGCGGATCCGATGTGATCGAGCGAGGCCTTCCAGTTGTCCAGGCGTTGTTGATCCTGGGCAATCAGCTGGGCCTGCAGGTCGGCATGCGATTGGCGCAGCTCGGCGATGACGCTGGCGGCTGCCTTGGGGGCTTCGGAAACGGTATGCAGCAGCTGGGACACTTCGGTAATGGTGTCGCGAGCATGAGCCTGCGTTTGCGCGGTCAGCTCCTGGGCAGTTTGAGCCAGGGTATCGCAGATGGCCTGTTGGCGTTCAACGGCGTGAGCGCTGGCTTGTTGCCATTCTTGGCGCATCGCCGAGGCGGTGCCTTGCAGTGAGGTATCCAGCGACGACGCGATCCCCGCGATCGATGTTTGCAAGGCAGACGCGGTATTTTCCAGCGACGCGTTCAATCCGGAGGCGACTTGGTCGAATGACGCTTTCCAGGTATCCAGGCGTTGCTGATCGTGCGCGGCCAGCTTGTTTTGCAGCGCTGTATGGGACTGGTCCACGCTGCGCAGCAAAGCCGAGGCGTGCTGTTCCAAACTGGCGGTGGCGGCTGTCAGCGCGCGTTGGTTGTCGTCTGCCAGTTTGGTGTTGGCTTGCTGCTGTTGCGACAGGGCCTGATTCCAGATATCAGCAACAGATGAGGTGGTTGCTTCGAAACGGCCGGACAGGTTTTCCAACTGTTGGCGAACGGCAATGGCCAGGGTGTCTTGCCAGGCGCTGGTTTCGCGCGCCAAGCCTGCCAGTGTGGCTTGCACGGCAGGCTGGATGGCCTCGCCGGCCATGCGAGCGCTGTCGATGACGCTTTGCTTGAGCGATTGTTCGATGGACGAGGCCAGGCCAGTGTACGCGGTCTCGGTCTTGCCGTAAAAGGCGTCCTGGCTGGCGGCCAGGCGGTCATGCAGGGCTTGGCTCTGCTTTTCCATGGACGTCATCATGGCTTGCAGGC
This sequence comes from Bordetella muralis, assembly GCF_054781015.1. Lineage (NCBI taxonomy): Bacteria > Pseudomonadati > Pseudomonadota > Betaproteobacteria > Burkholderiales > Alcaligenaceae > Bordetella > Bordetella muralis. The sequence goes on from NZ_BAAGVF010000002.1 coordinate 486,232, forward strand.
GTTCGACCAGCAGGGGCATGGCCTCGGCTTGCTGCTGCATCAGTTTGTAGGTCTGTTCGCCATGATGGTTCTGGGAATAGGGCCGCAACGTGGTTGCGATCATGACGTCGAGTTGTTGCGCCGCCTGAATACGCGAGCGCCGGCAAAGCGTGGCCAGCAAACCTAATGCTGCGGAGGTCGCTACGCCGGCGACCGAGGTGCCGAACGCGAAACCCAGACCCTGGACGGGAGCGGCGAGAGACGCGCGGATCGCTTGCAGATCGACGGCGCTCTCCAGGGCAACGCCCGTGCCGCGCAAGGTGGCGACCATCCCCAGGAAAGTCCCGAGCATCCCGAGCAACACCAGCATTCCCACCAGATAGGGCGTCAGCGTGGGGCCGGGCAGGGCGACGCGCTGGCCCTCGATGCGCAGGCGCGTCGCGCCGCGCAGGCTGGGGTGCAATTGGCTCAGCCAGCTGTCCAGGCTCGATGGCGCCACAGTCAGGCTGCCGACGGCATGGGATAGCGTGTCGGTACTGCGCTGATAGCGTTGCAGTTCTATGACCCCGGTCAGATAGACGAGACCAATCAGGACAATGATGGCTAACGCCAGCAGGTTGGTGCCTATGTAACCGGCACCGATCCAGCCTACAACGGCCAGACCGGCCAGGAAAACGACGAGAGAGATGATTGTTCGGGTCATAGGGGTTCGGTCAACTGGCGCGCAGAGCGGCTAGCAAGCCTTCGATCGGTTGTAAACGGATGTCCAGTTCGGCCAGCAACACGCTGCGCATGTCTTTGCGAAACGTGGAGAGCCACAAGGGCACGACGGGCGCGGCCGGTTTATTGGCGCGGTTCGCTGTGTAGCGGGTATTGGCCAAGGGAACGGCGCGCGTCGTGGGTTGGACAGCGGGAGAGGTCGTTGCGGCGGCTTCGGCAGTCGTGGCCGTTGCCGCTGCAAAGCGAGATGATGCGATATTTTTTGCTGCAGAGGCCTGGGAGGCTGATGTCTGCGGCACGGGTTCGCCAGCGGACTGGGTCCCTTCGCTACGGGAGGATCCGACGGAGTCTGCCTGGGCGACATTAGTTACGGGGTCGGCGGCCGGGCCAGCAGACGCAGCCGTCTCCGCCTCGGCGGCTTTCGCTGCGCGCTCTTGGGCTTCTTTTTCGGCTTTCTGAGCGGCTTGGCGCAGACGTTTGAAGTGCTTTTCCAGCAGACCGGGTACGGTAGCCAAAAGCCGGCGCTCCTGCAGGCTCAATGAGCGTTCCAGGATAGCGTCCACCATGGCCAGGCGAGCCCGGTCAGGTGTTTGCGCGGCGAGAACGGCTCGCAGGCTGCCCCGCAGCTTGGCGATGCTGGTTTCCATCGCCTGCTGGATTGTCTGATAGCGTTTCCGGTAAATCGTGTATTCGAGCAGCGCCTCGTCGGGCGAGACAGGGGCGGTTCGTGGCGCGCCGCGTTGAGTGGGCACAAACACGTCCGCCGTATACGCCTTTTCGTCGGCGATGGCATAGGTCAGCGCCGCGCGCATGCGATCGTATTCCCGCATTTCGGCGCTATCGAGCGACTTTGGATTGGCGGTCACCGCCAACGGACCGCCTTCTAACACAGTAGAAAGGGCGATCGCGTCCGTCCAGCCTAACCATAGGCTGAGTCGATCTGACAGGGGTTGGCGGGATTCGGAAACGTCAGCGTCCGTCAGCCGGGCAAGCAGACGGATAAGCGTGGGGCCGCTGACACCTCGCCGGAGTACTTGCACCATACGGCCGGAGTCAAAATCCGGCAGTTTACAGGGAGTGAGGCAGATGGGCACGTGTTGCCGCCCTTTTGCGCGTTTTTACCCCCTGAAATCGGTAAAAGTGAACAAATTATGCGCAATCGTGTCGTCAGGCCGGCAGCAATGATTCAGTCTGGCCTGTCGCCTGCGACTGCAGGCATCGCTGCAGGCATCGCGCGGCATCGCTGAGCGCACGGTCGTGAGCCCATACCAGCGCCAATACCGGATCGGAGAGCGTCAGGAGGTGGCGAGCCAGCAATCCCTGACGCTGGGCATAGCGTGCGCCCAGGCTCTCGACGATGGCAATACCCAATCCTTCGGCAGCGAGGGCGCAGGCGGCGGATGACTGGGCGACTTCGATCGTGGGCTGAAAGGCCAGGCCACGCCCCTCGGTGGCCTGCCGGGTAGCACGGCCGGCGGGCAGGGCCGCTGCGAGCACGATGGGGGAGGCTGCCGCGACTTTCTCCAGCGTCAGGTCGGGCAATTCGGCCCAAGGGTGATCGGCGCGCATGACGGCATACAAGCTCAGCGGGCTGAGTCGCTGGCTGGCTACGCGCGTCTGATCGGCGGGGGAGCCAATAATGATACCCAGATCGATCCGATGATCTACGGCCATTTCGATGATTTCCAGCGCTGTGCCTGCCCGCACGGTGACGGCGATCGAAGGATGGCGCTCGCGCATGCTGGCCAGTGCTGCGGGCAGCAGGCTGGAGGCGGCGATAGCTACAGCACCCACCGCCAAGCGCGCTTGAGCGCCTTGACGGATGTCTCCCGCCAACCGGTCGACGGCTTCAATCCCGGCCAGCGCGTTCAAGACTTCGGGTATCAACGTGCGTCCCTGACTCGTGAGCTGCAGCCGGCGGTTTTCGCGGCTAAAGAGCGCAAAGCCGAGGCGGATTTCGAGATCGCGCAGCAGGGCGCTGGCTGCCGGCTGCGTCATGTGAGCAGCAGCGGCTGCGGCGGTCACCGTGCCGTGTTGGTACATGGCGCGCAACAAGGTCAGTTCGCGACGGTTGAGCATATGAAATTTGTATGAAATCAGCTGATTTATCTATTTGACCATATGGGAAGCGAGCCAACACAATCCTGGTCATCCTGTTTTGTGAGATGAGCTGCCCGCCAGATCCGCGGTGCTCGGCTCGAGCCGAATCAATGAGCGCCAATACGATTGTGTCCGTCGACTGCATCCCGATGCGACTGCCTTTTTTTCATTGGAATCCTCCCCCTTTGTTTGCGGGGCGTCCGCGCGACAAGTTGGACAGCGCATTGGTTCGTGTCCAGACTCATGACGGTACAGTCGCATGGGGCGAGTCCTATTGTGTAGAGCCGCGCGCGCTGCAGGCGGTATTCGAGACATTGATTGCGCCGCTGGCATGCGGCAAAGATGCCGCGGACCCGACGCTGTTGCCGGTCATGCAGCGTACGCTGCATAACCTGGGGCGATCAGGGCCGGTAGTGCATGCGCTGGCAGGCCTGGACATTGCACTATGGGATTTACGCGCCAAGCGCGAAGGCGTTCCGCTTTATGCGCTGCTGGGTGGCAAGCGCCGGGATCGCGTTCGCGCCTACGCGTCTTTGTTGCAGTACTACGGCGATGCGCAACGTTTGCACGAAGTCGTGACGCGTGCTCTGAACGAAGGCTATACCGAAATCAAATTGCATGAGCGCACGGCCGATGCCTTGGGCGCAGCACGAGGCGCAGCAGGCCCGCAGGTTCCCGTCATGGTCGATACCAACTGCGCATGGCTGCCAGCCGAAGCCCCAGCCGCCATCGCTGCGATGATGCCGCATGTCCCGTTCTGGATCGAGGAGCCCTTGTGGCCGCCGGAGGACGACCAGGCGTTGATGCAGTTAGGGCATCAATGTGCGGTGCCTTTGGCCGTGGGGGAAAACGCCAGCAGCGTGTATGCGCTAAGGCGCCTGATCGAGCAAGAGGCGGTGCAGTATGTGCAACCGAGCGTCATCAAACTGGGCTTTACCGCAGCATGGGGGCTGGCGCAGCAATGCCAGGGAACGTCGGTACGGTGTGCGCCGCAGGTGGCGTTTTTCGGGCCGGGATATTTGGCGAGCTTGCATCTGATCGCCGCACAACAGGACGAGGTGTCGTTGGAGCGCTTGTATGTAGAGCTCGCGCACGTGCCTTACGGCGAAACGGTGCCGATCAAGGACGGATGGGTCGCGGTGCCCGACGCGCCGGGGCTGGGTGCAGATCCGGAGCAGGTGCTGGCCCAAGGACAGTATCGGAAATAGACAGCTTGATCTGAACCCGGCGATGTATTGCGCAAAAAAGTGGATGGTCAGTATCGGCGCAGCCTCGTAGATCCATGAAAAGACAGGAGACACCATGAACACATCACGCAGAACATTCATAGCCGGCAGCGCCGCGTTCGCCGTCGGTTCGATGGCAGCGGCATGGGGGCGGCCGGCTTTTGCCGCAGACTATCCCACGGAACCCGTGCGCCTGATCATTCCCTATCCTCCCGGGGCGGCAACGGATACCTTGGGGCGGATGGCAGGCCAGACCTATACCCAGACGCTGGGACAATCGTTCATCGTGGAAAATCGCGGCGGCGGCGGTACGACGATCGGTACGCGCACGCTGGCGACCTCCAAGCCGGATGGTTACACGATAGGGATGGTGGATTCGTCTTTCACGATCAATCCCGGCTTGTTAGGCGACCGTCTGCCCTACGACACGCTGAAAGACTTTGCGCCTATCTCGTTGATGGCAACGGCGCCGTTTGTCCTGGTCGTGCATCCTTCCGTCCCGGTGCAGGATCTGGCAGGCTTCATCAAGCTGGCAAAGTCCAAGCCGGGCACGCTGTCATATGGATCCGCGGGCGTAGGCAGCGGCCCGCATTTGGCCGGCGAGCAATTACGGCAGGAAGCCGGCATTGATATCTTGCACGTGCCTTATCGAGGCGGCGGCACTGTTTTTACCGATTTACTGGGCGGACAAATCCAGTTTGCGTTTGCGACCGTGCCTAGCCTGCGTGACCATATTTTGGCGGGGCGCTTGCGGGCATTGGCAGTGACCAGTGCTCAACGCTCAACGCAATTGCCTGACGTGCCCACCTTTACTGAAGCCGGACTGCCAGGCGTGAATCTCTCACCCTTGTTCGGCCTGGTTGCGCCGGCAGGCGTACCTGTCGCCGTGATCGACAAATTATCTTCGACGGTCGCGACCTCGATACGGTCCGGCAGTATGCATAAGCAATTGACCGATATGGGCTTTAATCCAGTCGGCAGCTCGCCTGCGGAATTTGCTCAGCGTATCAACACAGAGATCGCCACGTGGCGCGAGTTGATAAAGCGCGGTGGTATTACCGTAGAGTAATCATGGCAGTGCGCCGTCAGTGTTATCTGTACGGCGCGCCATTTTTCAACCGTATGACGCGAATCGGCATCGCGTCACGTCAAAGGGTGCCTTGTATCCACCGTTGCAGGTTGTCAATGAATATCTGCCGCACCCTCGCAGGATTCCCATCAGAAAAGCCCGCGCTGTGCGGGGAGGCAATGACATTCTGCAAATCCCATATTGGCGATTCGGCAGGCAGTGGCTCGTGGCAGAACACATCCAGAAAGGCCCCAGCGAGCCGGTTGCTCTGTAGTGCCTGAATGAGCGCGGGCTCATCAATTACATGACCGCGTGCCACATTAATGAGGCAAGCATGCGCGGGCAACATCGCAAGCAACTCCGCGCTGATGAGGCCACGCGTGGTGTCCGTTAACGGACAGGCCAAAATGAGCCAGGAGGCTTCGGGCAAAATGTCTCGCAGGCCGTCATAGCGCACGGTGCGCAGATCAGGGCCCGCCGGTTCTCCCCCATGCCTGGCGACGCAAACCTTCAGGCCGAGGGCTTGCAGCAATTGCCCGATACGTTGGCCGATGCCGCCCCAACCGACGATGACTGCACATTGCCCTTGGATATCGCGTGGGGTATGTTCGCCGAACAATGGTTCCCACTTGTGCCGCTGTTGCGCACGCATTAATTGCGGGAACTTTCGTGCCAGGGCGAGCAGGCCCGTCAACGCGGTTTGGGCGACCACGGCATCCGATGCGCCATGAGATGCTGTGACCCGAACGCCACGCTGTTGTTGCTCTTGATAAAAATCGCGATCAATCCCGGCCGAGTGCACGTGCATCCATTGCATGTTGGGAGCAGCGCGCATCGCGTCATAGAATCGCTCCGTCTCGGGCATGATCTCGAATTTGGTCGAGCGGCCCGTGATATCGCGGGAGATAAAGGCAGCCTCTGCCAGGGCCGCCTGAGTGTCGCCGGGATGGCACAGCGCGATGGCGCGCGCCATCGATCCAAGTTGAGGCGCCAGCAGCGGGGCCTCTTTTTCGGAGCAGAGGATATGTAGAGGCGAGTTCTCGGTCATTGTGCTTGTATGTTGGCCTGTTCGACGATTTTCTTCCATTTTTCGTATTCGACATGGGTGAACTTGTCGAAGTCCTCAGGAGAGCCGCCTACTGCAATTGCGCCTTCACTGAGCATTTTGTCTTTCAGCCCGGGCAGTGCCTCGTTGACGCCTTTATTGATAGTGTCGATGACGTTGGCCGGGGTGTTTTTGGGGGCAAAGAAACCAAACCATGAACCGGCATCAAAATCTTCGAAGCCTTTCTCTTCGACGGCTGGAATGTCCGGCAGCGAGGCCAATCGCTTATTGGTGCTGACGGCCAATGCACGCAATTTTCCTGCGCGGATCTGCGGCATGACGGAGGGAGCCGTGGCGAACATAAAGTCCAGCCGGCCTGCGATCAGGTCGTTGATGGCGTCGGCGCCTTTGTACGGGACGTGGGTGGCGTCTTTAGCCCCCAGGCGTTGCATCAGCATGTAGCTGGACAAATGTGACGATGTTCCCACGCCGGTAGACCCATAGTTCAGACTGCTTTTGGATTTGGCGTATTTGAGGAAATCGTCGAAATTCTTGACTGGCAGCTCGGGAGGAACGACCAGCACATTCGGCACGGTCGCGATCTGAATGATGGGGACGAGATCGGTCAGCGGGTCGTAACTGAGCTTGGTCAGCGACGGGTTCACCGCGATCGGCCCGACTGAATCGACGATCAGGGTGTAGCCGTCGGGGTCGGCGCGCACGACGTATTCGGTGCCGATGTTGCCACCCGCGCCTGGGCGGTTTTCCACGATGAAGGACTGCTTCAGTTTTTGGGATAGTTGCTCACTGGTGGTGCGCGTGAGGATATCGGTGGTGCCGCCTGCGGTGAATGCCACCACGACCTTGACGGGCCGCTCAGGGTAGTTGGCTGCCTCGGTGGGTAGGGCCGCAGCCAGCGTCAGAATGCCCGCGGCCAATATCGAAGTGCAGCTTGTTTTCATAGGGGTCTCCTCGTCTTTATCATTATTTAGCCCGGCAAGTGCGCCGGTGCGTCAGTCGCGGTAGCTGCTGTCCAGACGATCCAGCTTGCGCAGCAATGCGGGCCATTCCATGACGCCGTAGGGGCGCCGTGTGCCTGGTTGGTAGTTATTCCAGGTTTCCTCTAATACTTCAGGCGAAACCGCCTGCAAGGGTTGTTGCGCAGCCTGTGCAGCCAACTGCGCGCGGCACGCGAGTTCCAGTCGATGCATCCAGTTAAAGGCTTCGCCGACCGTGCGGCCCACCGTAAGGGCGCCGTGATTACGCAGAATCAAGGCCTCTCCGTTACCCAAGTCCTCGATCAGCGAGGCTTGTTCTTTGGTGTCCAGCACCACACCCTGATAATCGTGATAGCCGATTTTCAGGAATCGCATTGCCGTCTGCGTGAGCGGCAGCAGCCCGCACGCGAGAGACGAGACGGCCATTGAGGCCCAGCTATGCGTGTGAATGACGCAGTCCACCTCGTGACGCGCGCCATGGATGGCGCTGTGGATGACATAGCCGGCCTTGTTGATGCCGTAGTTCAAATCACCAAAATCCGGTTTGGACAGAATATTGCCGGCCAGGTCGACCTTGATGAGACTGGAGGCAGTGATTTCCTCGTACATCATGCCGTACGGATTGATGAGGAAAGCGCCGTCTTCATCCGGTACGCGGGCGGAAATATGGTTCGCCATCATATCGGCCATGCCATAGAGCTCGACCAGCCGATAACAGGCCGCCAGATCGACGCGGGCCTTCCATTCCGCTTCGCTGCAGTGGGATTTCATCGACGGGATATGGATTCGACCTGTATGAGACATGTGCTTCTCGTGGTTGACGGGTTGTCGTGCATTCAGCCCTTGGCGGCTAATAATGTGGCCGGACATAGGCGGACGTTGGGTATCCAGAAAGTCTGACGGGTTCTGCGGACCCACGCATTAGGTTGGCGCAAAGAGGGCTTCGGTTTTTTCGAACACGCTATACTGGTTCGATCTGTTGATCGGTCCCTCATTTCCAGGTTTCTCATGGAACTCAGACAATTGCGTTCTTTCGTTCGTGTGGTGGAACTCAACAGCATGGGACGCGCCGCGGTGGAACTGGGATTGGCGACTTCTACGCTGAGCCAGCAGATCAGCATGCTGGAAAGCGAGTTGTGCACGCGGTTATTGCAGCGCAGGCCGACGGGGGTTTATCCGACCGATGCCGGACTGGATTTCTGGCACCAGGCGCAAGTCATTCTTAAACAGGTCGATATCGCGGCGTCTGTGGCACAGAAAGGCCGGCTGTCCGGCCAGGTGACCGTGGGGATGACAGGATCCACTGCGACCATGTTGGCCTTGCCCTTTGTGCAAGCGATGCGCGAGAGTTATCCCACAGTCAATGTGCGCCTTATCGAAGGCCTGACCAGCAATCTGCAGGTGATGCTTAATTCGAGGCAGCTCGATCTCGCCGTCGTTTTTGGGGGGATCGAAGCAAAACGCTGGAGCGTCATCCCGTTGGCCGAAGAGCGCCTGTTCATTATCGGCAGGCCCAATCTGGCAGGATGGCCCGCCTGTAGCAACACGGACGGAATCAGGCTCAGCGCCATCGAGCGGCTGCCCCTCATTCTGCCGGGGCCCGGGCATGCTTTGCGTTCGCTGGTCGATGAGGGTTTTCGGACTGACGGCGCGACGCCTAATGTGATCCTCGAAATCGACGGCGCCCATACCTTGATGAGGGCGGTGCGGGCCGGGGTGGGCGCCAGCGTCCAGCCAGGTTCGTTGTTGTCGAGCCAGGCTGGCTTTCCCACTTTTGGTTATGGCAAGGATGATGACCTGTCTGTCATTCCCGTCGCAGGCAGCCGCATGGCACGTAAATGTTTTTTGGTCAGCCTGTCTGATGATGAGTTATCACCTGCCGGACTCGCAGCGCGCGTGATGTTGACCCGCATGGCGAGAGCGTTTGCAGAGCAGGGGATATGGCTGGGGGCGACCCCCAGCATCTGTTCGCCCTGAAAGGCAGCTCGCCCAGGCCCTAGGCATTGAAAGGTTGCCGCAGTACGCTGTCGCTTATAGATCGTCTGTGTGTTTTTCAATTTCTTCAGCAAGGAAATCTCGAATGAAATACCGCCGTCTCGGTACCAGCAATTTGCGTGTTTCCCCGTTGTGCCTGGGAACTATGATGTTTGGCGAGCAAACGCCGTTCGACGAGGCCGAGCGCATCGTTGCGTCGGCCCGCGAGGCCGGGATCAATTTCATCGACACTGCCGACGTCTATAACGGCGGACGGTCCGAAGAGGTCGTGGGCAAATTGCTGACCGGACAGCGCCATGACTGGATCCTGGCCACCAAAATGGGCAACGCCGTGGCCAAAGCCCCGAACCGCTCGCATTATTCCCGTCAATGGATCGTGCAGAGCGTGGAGTCCAGCCTGGCTCGTCTGGCTACCGACTACATCGATATTCTGTACATGCACCGGGACTTCCACGAAGAGAACCTCGAAGAGGGGATTCGCGCGTTGGGCGATTTGATTCGCGCAGGAAAACTGCACAGTTTCGGCCTGTCGAATTTCCGCGGCTGGCGGATTGCCGAAGTCGTTCGTTTGTGCCGCGAACTCGGCGTGCCGCAGCCAGTGGTGTGCCAGCCCTACTACAACATGCTGAATCGGGGCCCTGAGGTCGAGATTTTGCCGGCCTGCGGCCATTATGGGTTGGGGGTAGTGCCATACAGCCCCATTGCCCGCGGCGTGTTGACGGGCAAATATGCGCCGGGTCAACAGCCCCCAGCGGATACCCGTGCAGGCCGTGGGGATAAGCGCATCATGGACACCGAGTTTCGCGAGGAATCCTTGAAAATCGCCGCTGAATTGACAGCCTACGCCGAAGGGCGAGGCGTCAAACCAGGCCAACTGGCCACCGCATGGGTGTTGGCCAATCCCTTGATTTCCGCCGTCATCGCCGGCCCGCGTACGCTGGCCCAGATGCAGGATTACTACGCCGCCGTGGATCTGGAGATCACGCCTGAGGAGGAAGCCATGGTCAATGCATGGGTGACGCCTGGCCATGCCTCGACACCGGGTTATAACGATCCCAGCTACCCGTTCTATGGCAGGCCCGTCGCCGTGGCGGACAAGACGGCGTAGGCGTCACTGAACGAGGTGTGCACGGCACATCATGTAGAGGTAACCTGAAGGGGACCGGCATGGATCCGGTCCAAATGGATTTTGCTTGATGTCTCCGTGGTGTCGCTCACGCACCACATCAAAAAATGTTGAGCCGCGCGGCCTGATCGCGATTCGCCCCGACCGGCTTGAAATACGCCAACTCGCCGCTACATACCTAGTATGGTTAAGAGGGCAAGCTCATGAGATCGCGAGATTTTTCATCCTGGATCTGGGGCGATGCACTATCGCTGCTAGATCACGCCGAGCGCCTGCATCGTCAGTTGCTGCGCGCTGGCCCCGCGGATGCACCCCACTGGGAACCCCCGGTGGACATCATTGAAACCGCTACTGCCGTCATGGTCTATGTGGCGCTGCCGGGTGTGCCGTCTGACACGCTCGTGGTGGCGTTCGATCCTGGCGGCATTACGGTGTCGGGCGTGCGCCCCATGCCGTGTGCGGCCAACGCCCGCATTCATCGATTTGAAATTCCCTACGGCCGCTTCCGCCGCCGCATCGCGTTGCCGCTGCACGCGCTGGAACCCGAATCCTCTACCTTGGCAGATGGCTGCCTGGTTTTGACGCTGAACAAAGTAAGGGAGGCTCCATGAGCGACACCCGCATTCTGCCCGACGACGCACGCATCATCATTCCGTTGCGCGACGCGGTGCTATTTCCCGGCGTACTGTCGCCTGTGACAGTGCGGCGCGAGTCTTCCATTGCTGCGGCCCAAGAGGCCGTGAAAACCGAGCGCCCCGTCGGGTTTCTTCTGCAGCGTGATCCGTCCAAGAACGACGTCGGGCCGAATGACTTGTGCTGGGTGGGCACCGAAGGGCCGATCGCCCGCTACATCACGGGCCAGGAAGGCGCGCATCATCTGCTGGTGCAGGGGCAGTCGCGTTTTCGCGTGCTGGAGTTCCTGGAAGGGTGGCCGTACATGGTGGCCCGTGTCGCCGAGGTCGCAGAGGCCGAGGCGCAGGACAGCCAGGTCGAGGCCCGTTTCCTGCAATTGAAAGAGCAGGCGATAGAGGCCATTGCGCTGTTGCCCAACGTGCCCGACGAGCTGGTGGGCGTCGTGCGCAGCATCGAGTCTCCCGGGTTGCTGGCCGATATGGTCACGCACATGATCGATATCAAGCCCGAGCAAAAACAGGACATCCTGGAAACGTTCGACTTGTCGCGCCGCCTGGATAAATCCATCGAACTGCTGGCAGGGCGCGTCGAGGTATTGCGGCTGTCCAAAGAGATCGGCGACCGCACCCGCGCACAATTCGACGAGCGTCAGCGCGAGACGGTGCTGCGCGAGCAACTGCGCCAGATTCAGAAAGAGCTGGGCGAGGTCGATGACAGCGCGGCGGAAGTCGCACGCCTGAAGGAAAGCATCGAAGCCGCGGGCATGCCCGACGAGGTGTTGAGCCACGCTCGCAAGGAACTGGGCCGTCTGCAACGCATGGGCGAGGCCAGTGGCGAGTCTGCCATGCTCCGCACCTATCTGGAATGGCTGACCGAGCTGCCTTGGAAACAGTCGCCGCAGCCGCCCATCGACCTGACCGAAGCGCGCAAAATCCTGGACGAAGACCATTTCGGCCTGGACAAGATCAAGCGTCGCATTCTGGAATATCTGGCCGTACGCAAACTCAATCCGCAGGGCCGCAGCCCGATTCTGTGTTTTGCCGGCCCTCCAGGGGTGGGCAAAACCTCGCTGGGCCAATCCATCGCTCGGGCGACCGGGCGCGCGTTTCAGCGGGTGGCACTGGGGGGCGTGCACGACGAGGCGGAAATTCGAGGCCATCGCCGTACCTATCTGGGCGCCTTGCCGGGCAATATCATCCAGGCGATGCGGCGTGCGGGTACGAATAATGCGGTCGTGATGCTGGATGAGATCGACAAGCTCGGCGCCGGTGGATTTCATGGTGATCCGGGCAGTGCGCTGCTAGAGGTTCTGGATCCCGAGCAGAATCACAAATTTCGAGACAACTACCTGGGCGTGGATTTCGATCTGTCGCATGTGATGTTCATTTGCACGGCAAACATGCTGGACACGATTCCAGGGCCGCTGCGCGATCGTATGGAAATCATTCAACTCCCCGGTTACACGGAAGAAGAAAAAATCCAGATCGCTCGCCGCTATCTGGTCGCGCGTCAGTTGGAAGCCAATGGGCTCAAACCCGAGCAAGCCGAATTGACGGATGCTGCTTTGTCCTCCATCGTGGGCGACTACACCCGCGAGGCAGGCGTGCGGCAACTCGAGCGCGAGGTTGGCGCGACGCTGCGCCACGCCGCCATGCAGGTGGCAGAGGGCAAGGCCGAGCATATCGTGATCGATGCCGCTGATTTGCCTGCGATTCTGGGCGCTCATCGTTTCGAGAACGAAGTCGCCTTGCGCACCAGCGTGCCAGGCGTGGCTACAGGTTTGGCCTGGACGCCGGTGGGCGGGGATATCCTCTTCATCGAGGCGAGCAAAACGCCAGGTGCGGGCCGCTTGATTTTGACCGGCCAACTGGGCGACGTGATGAAGGAATCCGCGCAGACCGCGTTGACGCTGGCCAAGATCTGGAGCGGCGATTCGTTGGAGAAAATCGACGTGCATATCCACGTCCCCGCAGGTGCCACGCCCAAAGACGGTCCCAGTGCGGGCGTTGCCATGTTCCTGGCATTGGCCTCACTGCTGTCCGGCAGGTCGGTGCGTTCGGATATCGCGATGACCGGTGAAGTCAGTCTGCGAGGGTTGGTATTGCCTATCGGCGGCGTCAAGGAAAAGACCCTGGCCGCATTGCGTGCGGGGATCACGACGGTGATGATCCCAAGACGCAATGAAAAGGATCTGGACGATGTGCCCGCCGAAGCGCGTCAGAAACTGAAGTTCCTGTTGCTCGACCGAATAGAGGATGCGATCCGCTACGCGATCGATGGGCAAGAAACTCAGGCGCCGGTAGCAGAGCCGGAGGCGGCCGCGGGCTAGTGGGAATGATCGCCGCGGCAGACTCCTGCCGGAGTTTTCCGCGGCGAACGATTGCGTTATGCGTTACCGGCGATTATTTCGGAATAACACCGCAAGCGATACGGCCCGCGCCGCCGCCCAGCGGTTTGGGATGATCGCTGTGATTATCGCCGCCCGCATGCACCATCAACGCACGGCCCTGGACTTCTGACAGTTTCAAGCGGGGAGCCAACACTGGCGTGGTCGCGGTGCCGTCAGCACCGACATACAGCGCGGGCAGGTCGCCGCGATGGCCGCCGTCGTCCCAGGGCGTACTGTGTTTTTTGGTGCCGTCCGGATCGTAGTGTCCGCCGGCGCCGCCCGCGGGTACGGTTTTGCCATCTTGCTGCGTAGCATCGCAACTGCCTTTTTCGTGCACATGAAATCCATGCACACCCGGCGGCAAGTCTTTCAGGTTTGGCGTCAAAACCAGGCCGTACTTGCTATCGGCCAGACTGACGGAGCCAATTTCCTGACCCGGGCCTTTATCCGTGGCCTGGTGGAGCGGTACCGTGACATCGGCATAGGCGTTTGCCGCCAAACCGAGTAATCCTGCCAGTAAGGTGACCTTCAGATGACGCTTCATAACTCCTCCGGATGACGTATTCGGGCGTGGAAAACCGTGCGCCCGAATTCTGTAAAACCCATGGGGCAAGTGACTAGCGTACACATTTAGTGCGAGCGGCGGCAAGCGGCAAAATGCAGCAAAAATTCAACTTGCGATGCGTACGAACGCGTAGCCGCTAGCCGCTAGTGACCGCCGCAGCCGCTGGCAAGGGGGCCATATCGGGTATGAGTCGCTTGCCCAAACTGATGACATCATCCTGTTTGAAAGCCAGCTTTTCATAGAACGCCACCACCGCCGTATTGCCGCCACGTACGAGCAGATTGATTTTGGGGCAGCCCAGGGCCAGCAGCCGCTGCTCGATTTCCTGCATCAATGCCGCGGCATAGCCGCGCCGCTGATAGTCAGGCGCGACAGCCAGATAGTTCACCCAGCCGCGATGGCCGTCATAACCACCCATGACTGCCGCCACAATGGTATTGCCTACCGTTCCCACCAGAAACATCTCGGGTTGCACGGTGAGTTTGCGAGCGATGTCTTTGTAGGGATCATTCCACGGCCGTGTCAGGCCGCAGGCTGTCCATAATTGCACGACGGCATCCGCGTCAGCGGGTTGGTAGGTCCGGATTGAAAACTCGGTCGGATTCACACTTTGTTCCTTCAACGTTGAAAAAACAAAGGCCAATTCGGATACCCCGGGGCGAGGAACGCACTACACAACAAAAAGGCCACGCGGTATCGTGGCCTTTGAGGGGGACACCCATTACGGTGTCAGGACAAGACAAAGCCACTCAACGAAATCGTCGAGTCGTTCGTCGCGAATGCGAGTCGCAGAAGCTGGCGTATGTGTTGTCCATACATAAGAGCATACCGGACGATTGTGGTTTGTGAAAGCCCGAATCGGACAGAGGGAGAGCCGCACCTCGTTTGTTTCTACAATAATATCCATATCGAGAACACTTGGAGCAGGGACATCAGGATGGACGCAGAATTTTGGCTGGAACGCTGGCGTGATGGGCGTACGCATTTTCATCAAACACGCGTGACGCCGTTGTTGGCGAAATATTGGCCTACGCTGGAATTGCCGCCAGACAGCAAAGTGCTGGTGCCGTTGAGCGGGAAATCTTTGGATATGGTGTGGCTGGCCGAGCAGGGGCATCAGGTATTGGGCGTTGAATTGTCGTCGCTGGCCGTGGAGCAGTTTTTTGCAGAAAACAATCTGACGCCCACGGTGCGCGACGCCGATCAAGGACGGTATTACGCTGCCGGCAATATCGAGATCTACTGCGGCGATATTTTCGCGTTGGATGCGGATGTGCTCGGTGAATGCGTGGGTGCCTATGATCGCGCGGCATTGGTGGCGCTGCCCGAGGATATGCGTGAACGCTATGCGAAGCACGTTTACGGGCAGTTGTCTGATGCCTATCGCGCGCTGTTGATCACCCTGGACTACGATCAAAGCCAGATGGAAGGGCCTCCGTTTTCCGTGGGCGATGCCGAGGTGCAGGCGATTTATGCCGGACATTCTGACGCGACGCTGATCGACCGGCGCGATATTCTGGACAAGGAGCCAAAATTCAAAGAGCGTGGCCTGGCAAAATTGGATACTCTGGTATATCGGCTGCAGCGGCGAGCATAGTAGCGCCCGATACTCCGGTCGATGTCGTGCCGGAGCATGGCGCAGACCCACACCGGGACCGAGATCCAGACCTGGACCTGGACGGGGACCGGGACCGAGATCAGGCCGTGGTCGAGGCGTAACACCTCGATTCGATGAGGCAGTCAGGCGACGGAGGGAATCATGAGTGTTCGTATCGTGCGATTGGGGTCGCCTCGTGTCGAAGGCGAAGGGTTGCGCATCGGGACAGTGCGGCGTCCGCCGCGCGGTGTGCCGAAAGCCGAGTTCGCCAGCCGCAATTACTACGATGTCTGGCTGCCTACGTTGTCTCCCAGCCCCGAGCTGGTCACGCAAGCACTGGCCGTGACCACGGACGCGCAATGGCGCACGGTCGCTCGCAAGATGCACGCCGAGCTGGATCATGGCGACGCGGCCAAGGTGCTCGATGTGTTGGCGGCGCTGTCTGCGACGACGGATTTCTCTGTGGGGTGCTATTGCGAGGACGAAAATCGCTGCCATCGCAGTGTATTGCGCCAGTTGCTCGCCGATCGAGGCGCCGTTTTCGCCTAGGTCGACGTACCATGCACTGCAGCAAGAAATAATGCTGTACGTATAGAAACAAAACTGCAAGATTCTCGCGCGGCGAGGGCGGCTACGATTTCGGACTTTCGGCAATACCCAATCTACGCACGTTGATACGGGAGCGCGGATGCGTCCAGCACTCGGCAAACTCAAAACAAGGATTGCCACTGGGGTGGGTTCTACCGTGGCAGTCTGCACGGCGACGGTCTACACCATCATGGGTGCGGGGGCTGTTGCGCCCGTGACGCAATATCCAGCAGGTGCGCAAATCGATGCCGGCCGCTGGCAGGTGGTGCCGCATCGCGTCTGGATCAGCAAAGACGAACGCGTCTACGGCGTGCGAGTGCAGCCAGGGCAACAAGCCCTGGTCGTGGAAGTCGATTTGAATAATCGCTCGGCATCGTCGAGCCGCGCGTACAACGATACGCTCAAACCCAAATGGCCCGCGGGCGCCAAACCCGAAAATCCTGATGTGGCGCTATTGCGCGATTCAAAACTGATACCGCTGCTGCATCCTGGCATGCCTGAACGCGTGGCCTACGTCTGGGTATTGTCCGGCTCGGTGTCGCTGCCGGAAAAAATGCCGATAGAAGTTATCGCCCAGACCTACAAACCAGTCGATAACCTGTATGGCACGCCCTTGTGGACCAACCCGAAAGTGATTGGACAATTCACCTTGCCGTTGGACACCGCCGCAGCACCGGCCATTCGCACACCCCCAGCCGCGCCATCGGCTGCCGGCTCGACGGAGCGAACTTCGTGAAGCGGCGTTTGGCGACATTGGCGCTGATTCTGATCGCCGCTGCCGTATTGTTCGCGATGCAGCGCACCACGCCGCGCTATGACGAATTGACGGGCGCGATCCCGGTGCGTGCCGGCATGCACGAGACCGCATCGACGCGGCTGTTCGATATCGAGGTGCAGCGCGTGCAATTTGCCCGGAAAATCGCGTATCGGTATATCGGTAAAGACGTGGTGCTCACGACATCGGGACTGTGGGCGATTGTGACAGCCAGCCTGACGGCGCGTTCGGAATCGATGTCCATCACGAGAGGTTTTTGGGATGGGCCGCAAGGGCTGCGCTACGAGCAATCCGATCGCGCCGTGAACCCGCCCCATATGACGCCCATCCGGTTGGATCCGGGTCTGTCCACATTCGGGCGTTTTCTGTTCGAGATTCGGCCGGACCAGGTGGGCGATGCGACCTTGGTCGTGTGGCCGTCAGGGCTGCCGCCGCGCCTGGATGCCGAGGCCCATATCGCATTGGACGATTTGCCGCGGGCAGCGAATGGGGCGTTGGAAGTCACAGACTTGGTTTCTCTCAATCGACTGGAGGGAGCCCAACCATGAACGGGCGCAGCGACGGTCCGGTAGATGCCGACGAAAAGCGCTGGCGCCGCCGCAGTCTTTATGCGTTGATCGTGCTGTTGCCCCTGCTTATCGGTGTGTCCGCCTATGAGTCGATCAGTGCATGGTGGGTGAGCCGGGATCGTCTGGCACAAGATGTTGAGCTCAACGGCAGCGGTGATTTCGGTGGCTCGCAATGGAAACTGAGCAAATTCCGTATGTTGCCGGTCCCCGCCGGCAAAGACATTCCCGAGGGGGCGATGGGGATGTTGGCGGAATTCGAAGTACAGGTGCAGGACGCGGATCTGGCCAAGAACTGGCGTGGATGCACGATTTCCCTGGAAAGTCCCGATGGCCGGCGTTGGGCCCCGACAGAGGCCATGCGCCTGCCTCGTTCGGAAGCGAGACCCTGCACGACGACGATCTATATGTCGGGCGCAAAGGCCGGCTCTACCGTGCGTGTGCGCGAGGCGTTTCTCGCGCCCCGCGATGTGGCCGACTCGCTCAGAGTCGCAGTGACGCTGCAGCCGCAGCAACCTCGCTATCTACGCTTCGCACAACCGCCACAGTTGATCCAGGTCAAGCCGCCGGATAATCAGAAATAGACCTGGGCATTCAGGCTGACAGTGCGCGACGGTGAGGGCAGGATGCTGTTTTCTCCCACGTAATACCAGTAGCGGCGATTGGTCAGGTTATCGATAGCGGCGCGCAGCACCACGTTTTTGGTGGCGATCCGCGTACGGTATACCGCGCCCAGATCCACGGTGTAATAGCTGGGCACGGTCAGATTATTGGTCGAATCGAGGTTGGACGATCCTATGTATTTCACGCCGGCAGCCACACTGAGCCCCGGCATCGCGGGCAGGGCATAGGTGACTTGACCCGATGCGATAAAGCGCGCGGAGCCCGGCAAACGATTGCCCTCCAAGGCGGCATTGCCGGTCTGGTATTTTGCGCTCAGCCACATGGCGTTGGCCTGGAGATCCCAATCGCGCGCCACGCGGACATTGCCGGCCAGTTCCAGCCCTTGAATGCGCCCCTCGCCATCCTGCACATATTCATTGGCGTTGTTCACGTAGCCGGTTCCGCGTTCGATGCGAAACAGCGCGGCGGAGGCGCCCCAATCGCTTTGCGCCGTCTTGATGCCGAATTCGTACTGCTTGCTCTTGAGAGGTGCCAGGGTTGCGCCCGCATTCGCATACTGACTGCCCACCGTGCTGCCCTGTTCCAAGGACTCGACATAGCTGGCATATACCGTGGTTCCTGCAGCGGGCTTGTACATCAACGCGAAAGTCGGAGTGAGAGGATGTTTTTTGTAGGCTTCGCCTGCGACCCCTGCGGCATTGATACTGTGCTGGCGGTACGAGATATAACGCGCGCCGGCCAATAGCGACCAATGCTCGCCTATGCTGATCGTATCGCTGGCAAACAAGGCATCCTGCTCGTATTCCGCACCACGGTACATTTGAGGCGTCCGCGATCCGTTGTAGGGCGACGGACGTGCGCCGTCATAGAGATTGCCGTAGCCGATCGACCCGTAAAATCCATTCGAATTGAAATCGTTGGCCTGCGTTTGGGTGGCGGCGCCCAGCACCACCTCATGCGTCAGAAACCCGGTAGCGAATTGGCCTTGGACCATCGCTTGCAGCTGGTTAAAACGGTACGCATTTTTCTGATCGTACATGTAGTCGTCATAGTCGCCTGCCTCATTCAGCAGATTCAGGGTTTCTTCTTTGTAGGTACGAATCGCCTGACTGAAACTGTAGTCCACGGACGCCGTCCATGTGGGCGCAAACTTCCACTGCAGTCCCGTTTTGGCGAATTTGCTGACTGCGTGATAGCCGCTGCCATTGGTCGACAATTGCGTACGGCCACTGATGGTATCCGGCAGGCCGTTGCCTGTATATCGCGCCGCTGACAGCGAGACGGCCTGCACGGTGCCGTCGGTGTCGCGGTCTTGATACAGGCCTTCGAATGTCCAGAGCAGATCCGGCGTCAGCCGCAAATCCAGCGCCAGCGAGAACGAGTCGCGGTTGATGCTGCCATCGTTATAGGTATCGCCTTGCTCATGCGTGTAGTTCAGGCGGTAGCCTAGACGCTTGTCCGGCCCTACGCGTCCGCCCAGATCCACATGTTCTTGAAAAATGCTGTCTGACCGGTAGCCCACATCAACACTGGCCAGAAAATCTTCGGTCGGCTTTTTCGTGACGTAGTTGACGATGCCTCCCGGTGAACCGAATCCGTACATAAATCCGCCAGGACCTTTCAATAGGTCCACGCGTTCGAACTGTTCCAGCGGTAGCTCCACGCCATAGTTGACGATGGACATGCCGTCGATCTTGTAGCTGTTGAAGGCATCCAGTTGCAGGCCACGCACCACCAGAGTCGACGGCCGGCTGTTATAGCTGTTGCCTACCGCGATCACACTGGCGTCGCGCGCGAAGACTTCGCCTAACGACGACACCTGGCGGTCGGCCAACGCCTCTTCGCCGACCGACGTGATGGAAAAAGGCGTATTCAACGCATTGCGGGTCCCCAATGCGCCGTTGGATACGGGCGCGGTGGCCAGATCGTTCTCGCCGTCATCCGAACCCTGGACGATGACGGGTGCCAATGTCGTGGTGTCAGCGTCTTGCGCAGCGAGCGGCAGGGGGATCAGCGTACCGGCGCACAGGACAAAGGGGAGCAGCTTTCGAGGACCTGCGTGGCACATGAGAATTCTTCTTAGATAGGTGACCGGCATGGATATTATATAATTATGATTCTCATTTCCATTATTGTTTTTTCGAATTGTTGTTTTCGAGACAAGAGGAGGGCCCTGTCGACAGGCCGTCAGGGAATCGCCGAAAGCGCGATCAGGCAGCTTGTCCGGCAGGGGATGCGTTGCGTCGCAGAGGTTGGGCAAATGCTGTTTCCAGAATCGCCACCAGAAAACATATCCGCAACGGTTCGATCAAAATGCCTGTAGACGAATCCCGAAACGGGCTGCCAAGCAACAAGGTCAAGCCCTGGGCGACCACCTGAGCCGAATCAATATCCAGCGGCCCAATCAGGCGGCCGCCGATGATCCATAACTGAACGCTGCACCAATCAATCAGGCGGTAACCCACAATCAAGGTGATCAACAGCAGTACGCCGGCATTCAGTGTCAGCCGCACGCTGTTGGCGACCGGCAGATAACGCGACCGGTATCCGCCGATGAAGTGCGCGAGGAAGTCGCGCAAAAATTTCGGAATGGCTTGGTAGCGTTCTCCGAAACGCTCGATGCGGCGATGGGATCGCAGCAGCTCTTGATCATTGCGCACATCATAGCCGTACACCAAGGCGGTCATCACCAACCAGACCACGGGCAGCAAGGCATAGAAAAACAGGCTCACCAGCAGTTTGCCCGGGGTGTCGACCAGGTCTTCGACAGGGATGGGCGGGCCGTTGTCCGTGGCTGCCGCCCAGGCCGTGGCAATGGGCGTGAGCAATACATTCAGGAAGGACAGCAGGTTTTCCCACACGGAATGGGTCGCGATCCAGGCCCAGAGCTGGTCTTTCCAGCGGCTGATGACATACAGACCGACCAGGATCCAGTTGGTCTCACAGATCACCACGACGATCTGCCAGAAGGGGCGTCCCGTCGCTTTCTGACATCGCAGTGCCAGCTTGCGCACCAGCCACGAGATGGCGACCGAAATCAATAGCCAGCGTGAATCCAGGGCGTCCAGAATCATGCCGTGTTGTCCCATCGGGTCCAGGCTGAGAGCGAGACGAGAGTATTGCCTCACGGTATCGCCCAGGAATCCCCAGGCGGCGTAGTAGGCAAAAAAGGGCAGCAGGGCTACGGACACGGCGGACAGAAATCGGCGCGAGTTCGAGTCTGGTGCGGCATCGCCGCGCGCGGCCTCCTGGGCAGCACGTATCGCAGGCAGGCCCGGCAGCAACATCTGAAACATCGTCACGGTGACCACCAGCTGGGCCAGGGCCACGAGCGTCAACACCGCCAGGCCGGCCATATGGTTTGCGAAGCCGGTATGGACCGCCAAGCGCAGCAGGAGCGCGTGGGCCAGGCTGCCGACTAGTACGAGGGCGACCAATTGCGGCCAAAAGCGCCGCCATAGGCGAAAGGTCAGTGCAAACGGTGCGGTGATCCCTTGCATGCTGGTTCCTCTCTGTGAAGCCAGCAAGCTTAGCAAGCCCTCACTGCGCAAAACTGTATCTTTTTTGATCGGATTGTTAGGGCCGGCGCGAGACTAAATGCTGCGCGCTTGATCGTTATCAATCTTTCAATGGGTCGGCGCCCGTATCCGGGCGGTAGGGGGCTTTATCGTCATCCTGTTGCTCAGAAAGCGATATTTCTACCAGTAATGGTGATTCTTGTTAAATATTGCGAATCTTGACGTCATTTATCGTACACAGTACGGTAGTAACGTTTTGCTTGCAGCTTGATCGTCGATAAGGACGTTTCGATGGCATTTCTCTCGTGCAGACGCTTTCGGCCTCCACCCTAGCTCCTGAGCATGTTGTTGCTTTCCCAATAACGCCAGGAGCCTGACAGTGAGCTATTTCGTCGATCGCCTCAAATACTTTACGCGCGCCAAAGAGTCCTTCTCGGACGGCCACGGCGCCGTTGTCCACGAAGACCGGGGTTGGGAAAAAGCGTATCGGGATCGCTGGCAGCATGACAAGATCGTACGCTCGACCCATGGCGTGAACTGCACGGGCTCCTGTTCGTGGAAGATCTACGTCAAGGGCGGCATTGTGACGTGGGAAACTCAGCAGACGGACTATCCCCGTACCCGTGCCGACATGCCGAATCACGAACCGCGCGGCTGTTCTCGTGGCGCATCGTATTCCTGGTATCTGTATAGCGCGAACCGCATCAAATATCCCATGCTGCGCGGGCGCCTGGCTCGGCTGTGGCGCGAGGCCCGCAAGACGATGGCGCCCTTGGCGGCGTGGGAGCATATCTGTACGACACCAGGCCTCGCAGACGAGTACAAGCGCGTACGGGGTCTGGGAGGCTTTGTTCGGGCCACCTGGGATGAGGTCAACGAGTTGGTTGCGGCGGCCAACGTCCACACGATCAAGCGTTATGGACCGGATCGCATCATCGGGTTTTCGCCTATTCCCGCCATGTCAATGGTGTCGTTTTCTGCGGGCAGTCGATATCTATCGATGCTGGGCGGCACGATTCTGAGCTTCTACGATTGGTATTGCGATCTGCCGCCCGCCAGCCCCCAGACCTGGGGCGAACAAACGGACGTGGCCGAATCCGCGGATTGGTATAACTCGAGCTTCATCATGATGTGGGGCTCGAACGTGCCCCAGACGCGTACGCCGGATGCGCATTTCATGGTCGAAGCACGCTACCGCGGCGCGAAGATCGTGTCGATTTTTCCCGACTATGCCGAGGGCGCGAAATTCGGCGATGTGTGGCTCCATCCCAAGCAGGGCACCGACGCTGCACTGGCGTTGGCCATGGGGCATGTGATTCTCAAAGAATTTCACCTCGAGGGAAAGAGCGAGTATTTCCGCGAGTACTGCCGGCAGTATTCCGACATGCCGTTCCTGGTGCGACTGGTGCGCCAGGGCACGCGCCATGTGCCTGAGCGTATGTTACGCGCTTCGGACTTTGCCGATGGTCTGGGGCAAACCAATAATCCCGAATGGAAGACCGTGGCCTGCTATGACGCGACGGACGATCTGGTCGCGCCGAATGGATCGATAGGCTTTCGTTGGGGGCAGAAGGAAGGCGGAGATCTTGGCAAATGGAATCTGGACGCCAAAGACGCGGATGGGAATCCCCTGCCGCTGCGCCTGTCGCTCGTGGGTAGCCATGACGAAGTGGTGCCGGTGGCGTTCCCGTATTTTGGCGGGCGTCAGCACGACTATTTCCAGGGCACGGATCATCCCGAGGTGCTGGAGCGCAACATGGCAGTGCGGCGAGTACAGACCGTCGAGGGCGAGGTATTGGCAGTGACGGTGTACGACCTGCTGATGGCCAATTACGGACTGGACCGAGGTCTGGGGGGCGCGAACGTCGCGATGTCGTACGACGATGACGTGCCGTATACCCCTGCGTGGCAAGAGCGTATCACTGGCGTCAAACGTGAGGACGTCATTACGGTGGCGCGGCAGTTTGCCGAGACAGCTGACAAGACGCAGGGCAAGTCGATGGTGATTTTGGGAGCCGGCCTGAATCACTGGTATCACATGGACATGGCGTATCGCGGCATCATCAATCTGGTGGTGATGTGTGGCTGTGTCGGGAAATCAGGCGGCGGGTGGTGCCACTACGTGGGCCAGGAAAAGCTGCGCCCGCAGACAGGCTGGACCACCTTGGCCTTTGGCCTGGACTGGTGCCGTCCGCCACGTCACATGAACGGCACCTCGTTTTTCTATGCGCACACGGATCAATGGCGCTACGAAAAACTGAAGGTCTCTGAAATCCTTTCGCCATTGGCCGAGCCCGACACGTTCCAGGGCGAGCTGATCGATTTCAATGTGCGTGCAGAACGCATGGGCTGGTTGCCATCGGCTCCGCAGTTGCAGACCAATCCGCTGCAAGTCGCCCGCGATGCCCGCGAGGCAGGACAATCGCCCGCTGACTATGTGGTGCAGGCGCTGCGAGACGGACGTTTGAAGCTGTCTTGCGAGGATCCGGATCATCCTGACAACTATCCGCGCAATATGTTCTTGTGGCGATCCAATCTGCTGGGCTCGTCAGGAAAGGGGCATGAGTATTTTCTCAAGCATCTGCTCGGCACCGAACATGGCGTGCAGGGTAAAGACCTGGGCGAGACGGGCGGCGACAAGCCGCAAGAGGTGGCCTGGCACGACGAGGCGCCGCGCGGGAAATTGGACCTGCTGGTCACGCTCGATTTTCGGATGTCTACGACCTGTGTGTATTCCGATGTGGTGTTGCCCACGGCCACGTGGTATGAAAAAAACGATCTGAATACCTCGGATATGCATCCGTTCATTCATCCGTTTTCGGCCGCCGTCGATCCTGTCTGGGAATCTCGCAGCGATTGGGAAATCTACAAAGGCATTGCACGCGCTTTTTCCGAGATCGCAAAGGCCGAGTTGCCGGCATCGCAAGACGTGGTGTTGACGCCCATGCAGCACGATAGCCCTGCAGAGCTGGGCGACCCTTTTGGTGTCAAGGATTGGAAACGCGGTCAGGCCGAGATGATCCCGGGCAAGACCATGCCAGCCATCGCAGTCGTCGAACGCAACTATCCCGAGATCTATAAACAATTCACCTCGCTGGGACCCTTGACGCGCAAATTGGGCGTGGGCGGCAAGGGAATCAACTGGCCCGCTGGCGAAGAATGCGATCTGCTGGCAAAGCTGAATTATGAGGTGCAAGAGGAAGGCGTCAGCCAAGGATTGCCCCGCATCGATACGGACATCGATGCGGTCGAGACGATCCTGACATTGGCGCCGGAGACCAATGGCGAAGTCGCGGTCAAGGCGTGGAAGGCGCTCTCTGTCATGACGGGCCGAGATCATACGCATCTGGCCTTGCCTCGAGAACACGAAAAAATTCGCTATCGCGACCTGCAAGCGCAGCCGCGCAAAATCATTTCGTCGCCCACCTGGTCAGGCGTGGAATCCGATCATGTCAGCTACACTGCCGGCTATACCAACGTGCACGAGTTGATTCCGTGGCGCACGCTCACGGGGCGTCAACAGCTGTATCAGGATCACCTCTGGATGCGCGCGTTCG
Source organism: Bordetella muralis (assembly GCF_054781015.1). NCBI lineage: Bacteria > Pseudomonadati > Pseudomonadota > Betaproteobacteria > Burkholderiales > Alcaligenaceae > Bordetella > Bordetella muralis. Next base: position 511,302 of record NZ_BAAGVF010000002.1, read on the forward strand.
GCGAGGCCCTCTGCGTCTATCGACCACCTGTCGATACGAAATCGCTCAGGGGCATGACAGACGGCCGCCATGACAATGGCAATCCGCAGATCGTGTTGAACTTCATTACGCCCCACCAGAAATGGGGGATTCATTCCACCTATACCGACAATCTGATCATGTTGACCCTGTCGCGCGGTGGGCCGATCTTGTGGATCTCGGAAAAAGACGCCGTCAAGGCAGGCCTGGTCGACAATGACTGGATCGAGGCCTACAACGAGAACGGTGCACTCGTTGCCCGAGTGGTGGTGAGCCAACGCGTGCCCGAGGGCATGACGATGATGTACCACGCGCAAGAAAAAATTGTGAATATGCCCGGCTCGGAGATCACCGGCGCGCGTGGCGGCATCCACAATTCTGTGACACGCATCGTGCTCAAACCCACCCACATGATCGGCGGCTATGCCCAACAGTCGTATGGTTTGAATTACTACGGCACGGTGGGTTCGAACCGCGATGAGTTTGTGATCGTGCGCAAGATGCGCAAGATCGATTGGCTGGAAGGCGAACGTGCCGACCATGCCGAAACCCCTCAAGCCTGAGCACTGGAGCCGAACGATGAAAGTACGCGCGCAAATCGCCATGGTGCTGAATCTGGACAAGTGCATTGGCTGTCATACCTGTTCCGTGACGTGCAAGAACGTATGGACGTCACGCGAAGGCATGGAATATGCATGGTTCAACAATGTCGAGACCAAACCCGGCATTGGTTATCCCAAGGACTGGGAAAACCAGAAACGATGGAACGGCGGTTGGAAACGCACCGCCTCGGGAAAAATCGAGCCGCGCCAAGGAGGCAAATTGCGACTGCTGTCGCATATTTTCGCCAATCCAAATCTGCCAGAGATCGACGATTATTACGAGCCGTTCACCTTTGACTACGATCATCTGCAGAGCGCGCCCGAATTACAGGCCGCACCCACGGCGCGGCCGCGTTCGTTGATTACCGGTCAGCGCATGGAAAAGATCGAATGGGGACCGAACTGGGAGGAAATCCTAGGGGGTGAGTTTGCCAAGCGATCTCAGGACTACAACTTCGAAGACGTGCAGAAGGATATTTACGGTCAATTCGAAAATACCTTCATGATGTATTTGCCGCGTCTGTGCGAGCATTGCTTGAATCCCAGCTGTGTGGCGAGCTGTCCGTCCGGATCTATTTATAAACGCGAAGAAGACGGCATCGTCCTGGTCGATCAGGACAAGTGCCGCGGCTGGCGCATGTGTGTGTCCGGATGCCCCTATAAAAAGATCTACTACAACTGGCAAAGCGGCAAGGCCGAGAAATGCATTTTCTGTTATCCGCGCATCGAGGCCGGTCAGCCTACGGTCTGTTCGGAAACCTGTGTGGGGCGCATACGTTATTTGGGCGTGTTGTTATATGACGCTGACCGTATCGAACAAGCGGCCGCTACCGCAGACGAGAAGGACCTTTACGAGGCGCAGCTCAGCGTGTTCCTGGACCCCGATGATCCGGCTGTGATTGCGCAAGCCCTGGCAGATGGGGTGCCTCAGGGGTGGCTGGATGCGGCGCAGCGTTCACCGACCTACAAGATGGCCGTGCAATGGCGCATCGCGTTTCCCTTGCATCCGGAATATCGCACCTTGCCGATGGTGTGGTATGTGCCTCCGCTGTCGCCGATTCAGGCCGCGGCCAATAGCGGTCACATAGGGGCGTTTGGCGATATTCCCGATGTGAAATCGCTGCGTATTCCGTTGCGTTACTTGGCCAACATGTTGACGGCAGGTGATGAGGTGCCGGTGGCGCTTGCACTGGAGCGTCTGCTGGCGATGCGGGCCTTTATGCGGGCGCGTACCGTCGATGGTCAGGAACGCACTGATATTTTGCAGCAGGTGGGATTAAGCAAAAGTGAAATAGAGGAAATGTATCGCTATCTGGCGATTGCGAATTATGAAGACCGGTTCGTCATTCCCACCTCGCATCGCGAGTATGCGGAGGACGCCTTTGATATGCGGGGCGGTTGTGGGTTCTCGTTCGGCAATGGCTGCTCGGATGGAGCATCCGAGGGCAGCCTGTTTGGCAGCAAGCCGCGCGGCGATGCCCAGAAAATGGTGTTCATGGAAGTGCAGCGCGACAAGGTCTCGGGGTAGGAGGGCATGATGACGATCGAGCATAACCACACTGGCGAGTCCTCGGCGCCGCCGGTATCGGTGTATCGCGTACTGTCGGCATTGTTGACCTATCCCGATCAGGCGTTGTTGGCGGCATTACCCGAACTGCAGGCCAGCGTGACGGGGGCGCAGCGCGAGCAGCTGGCACCGCTGTTTGAGGCATTGGGCGACACGGACGACGTGATCGAAGTGCAGGAACGATACGTGGCGACGTTTGATCGGCGGCCCGCGCATTCCCTGCATTTGTTTGAGCACATTCACGGTCAATCGCGCGATCGCGGGCAGGCGATGGTCGATTTGCGTGATGAGTATTTGCGCCATGGATTGATATTGGATACTTCGGAGCTGCCGGACTATGTGCCGCTGTTCCTGGAGTTTCTCGGACAGATTCCTGCCGAAAAAGCCTCTGCATTGCTGGGCGATGCGATTCATGTGCTGGCGCGCATCGGCGACAAGCTGGCGCAATACGGCAGCCCCTATGCATCGGTGTTCACCGTATTGCGCGAGCTGACCTCTGCTGTGCCGCAGCCCTTGCCAGATCCTGCACCAGAGGAACTGGATGAGTCCATGATTACGTTCGGGCCGGACGCAGACGGGTCCGAGCCCACGCTGCGGGCGCGCACGCAAACGGCACAGCCCGTGCATTTTTACGAAACGGACCCTCGGCGCGTACGGGCTGTGTCCGGTTCTGCTTCGTCATAAGGGGCCCCGCATGACTGCCTATTTGCATCATTTCTTTTTTGCGGTGTACCCCTATATTGCGCTGGCTATCTTTTTGTTTGGCAGCCTGGCTCGGTTCGAGCGTGACCAGTACACCTGGAAAAGCGACTCCAGCCAATTGTTGAAACGGGGGGCGTTGCGTTGGGGCAGCAACCTGTTTCACATCGGCATCCTGTCCCTGTTCTTTACGCATCTGTTCGGATTGTTGACGCCGCCCGCGGTATATCACGCATTGGGTTTGTCCACCGAAGCGAAGCAACTGATGGCCGTCGTCGTCGGGGCGATTCTGGGGCTGATCTGTCTGGCTGGCTTGTTGATTTTGATCTATAGGAGGATGTCTGAGCCGCGCTTGAGAGCGACCTCACGCGTTTCAGATTGGGTGACGCTCATCTGGATCTTGATCGTACTGTCGCTGGGACTGTTGTCCATCTTGACCTCAGCCGAGCACAAGGACGGGTCCTTGATGTTGTTGCTGGGCGATTGGGCGCAGCGGATCGTGACCTTTCGTGCCGGGGCTGCTGAGGTGATGGTGGGCGTGCCATGGGTGTATCAGGTGCACATGGTGCTGGGCATGACATTGTTCCTGATCTTTCCTTTCACGCGTTTGGTGCATGTCTGGAGCGGTTTTGCATCAGTGGGATACCTGACCCGCGCATGGCAACTCGTACGCTCGCGTTAACAGGGAGTAAATATGATCGTCGTGAACGGCGTTTCGATCAGCGATGCCCAGGTGCAGGCAGAAATGGCGCGCCATCAGAATGACGCCGACCCGGTACAGCGCGCAGCCCATGAGTTGGTGTTGCGCGAGTTGCTGTTGCAGCGATCTCGTGAGTTGGGGTTGGCGCAGGGCGGTGACGATGCCGCGATACAGGCAGTATTGGCCGCAGAGGTGAAAACACCGGTCGCAGACGAAACCAGTTGCCGCCGCTACTATGAGCAGAATGCAGATCGCTTCATCAGCGGCGCGCTGGTCGAGGTGTGGCACATCCTGTTCCAACTCACGCCGCGTGTGGATCCGCAGCGCTTGCGCGCCCGCGCGGGCGAGGTTTTGCAAGAGGTGCATCGAGCGCCTCCAGAGACCTTTGCAGATTACGCGCGACAGTATTCAAATTGCCTGTCTGCTCAAGAAGGAGGGCGGCTGGGGGATATCGGACGTGGCGAGACCTTGCCCGAATTCGAAGAGACGGTGTTCGCCATGCCCGCACATACCTTGTTGAATCGCCTGGTGCAGACGCGCCATGGTTTTCATGTCGTGCGTACCGGGCGCAAGGTCGAGGGCTCGCTCATGACTTTTGACGCCGTCCACGAGCGTATCGCCGCCTGGCTGACGCAGGCTTCCGAGCGTCGCGCGACGCACCAGTATTTGCAGTGGCTGGTAGGGCAGGCCCGCATCGAGGGCGTAGATATTTCCGGAGCGGATTCACCACTATTGCAGTGAGCCGGACTCAATTGATCGTGATGTGAACCTATCGAACAGGAATAACGCGATGAGCAACCATCCACGTGCCTATGCGGTGTTGTACAGCAGTACGTTTGCGTTCATGGTGTGCTTTGTGGTGTGGATGATGTTCGGCGTACTGGGTATCCGCATCCGCGAGGAACTGGGACTGAATGCGTTTGAGTTTGGGCTGCTCACTTCTACACCTGTGTTGACCGGCGCCATCTTTCGTTTGCCGCTGGGCATGTGGACGGATCGATTTGGCGGCCGCATCGTGATGACGGTGTTGCTGCTGGGCTGCGCGATTCCGGTCTATCTGGTCAGTTACGCGCAGGCCTTGTGGCAGTTTTTGGTGATCGGCCTGTTTCTAGGCCTGGTCGGGGCATCGTTCGCGGTGGGGACGCCCTACGTTTCGCGTTTTTTTTCGGCCGAGCGCAAGGGCTTTGCCATGGGGTTTTTTGGCGCGGGCACCGTTGGGGCTGCGGTTAATTTATTCGTGACGCCGGTGTTGCTGGAAGCATACGGATGGCGCATGGTGCCCAAGATCTATGCGGTTGCTTTGCTGGTGACTGCTGTGATGTTCTGGTTTGTGGCGGCACCCGATCCCGGCGCCGGGAAAACCGGCGGCAAACTGCTCGAGCAGTTCAAGATACTGAAGAATCCCCGCGTGTGGCGTTATTGCCAATATTATTCGATCACCTTTGGCGGCTTTACCGCGCTCTCGTTGTGGATTCCTCAGTATTTTCAGGCCGAATACGGGCTGACGTTGGTGGCGGCATCCGCATTGGCCGCGGGCTTTTCCTTGCCTGGCGCGGTGCTGCGCGCGGTGGGTGGCGGCCTGGCCGATCGTTTCGGTGCGCACAAAATGACGTGGTGGTGCCTGTGGGTGGCTTGGATGGCCTTGTTTGTCCTGTCTTACCCGGATACGACATTGACGATCAAGACCTTGAACGGTCCGGCGGCATTTCATCTTTATTTGCCTGTGTGGTTGTTCACGTTGCTGCTCTTTGTGCTGGGCGCGATGTTTGCCTTTGGCATGGCTTCGACGTTCAAGTACGTGGCCGACGATTTTCCAGAGAACATGGGTGTCGTCACAGGCATCGTGGGGCTGGCCGGTGGGCTGGGCGGCTTTTTGTTGCCGCTGATGTTCGGCGTGTTGGCCGAACTGGTGCCGATCCGGTCCAGCTGTTTCATGCTGCTTTACGGCATCGTCTGGGTGTCGTTGATTGTGATGTATATCTCGGAGGTCAAGAAAGTGCAGTTATCCGGGGATGTCGTTTCGGCGTCCAGATAACAGTTATCCGGAAGGGGCTGCCAAGTACAGATAGTTGATCGCCTTGCGGTTAGTCGCGTTCGAACTCCGTCACTTTCGGCAGCACCACCGCGAGATAGTCGACCAGCGTCCGTACCGCTGGCAACAAACCGGTGCGATAGGGGATTAACGCTGTAATCCGCGCATCTGCCGCAATCCATTCCGGTAGCACCTGGCGCAGCTCGCCCGTCTTCAGTTCGGCTTGGCAAATATACCCCGGCAGCGCGGCGATACCGATGTTAGAGCAGGCCGCCTCTTTTAGCGAGATCAGGCTGTTGCTCTGGAATCGTGGCTCTACCGACAGCGTTTCCACCCGCTTTTCCGGTCCCTGCAGAGTCCATTGCTGGGCTGCTTTGCCGGCATGCGAAATGATCGAATGAGACGCCAGATCTGCGGGCTGCTGCGGCGGCGGCGTACGTTGAAGATATTCAGTTCCGGCAAACAGGTACCAAGGGGTCCGCGCGAGGGGGTGCTGCACGAGATTGGAGTCTTGCAATTGCCCTGTGTGCCCGCGGATAGCTAAATCGAACCCGTCGCCCACGACGTCCAGTATGCGGTCCGTCGCGGTCTCAATAATGTTGACTTTCGGGTTCTGCGATAAGTACGTAGGCAGGACATGGCGTAATGCGAATTGCGCGATTTCGATGGCGACCGTCACACGAATGACGCCACTCGGCTCGGTCAACCGCTGCCGCATGGCTTCTTCGGCCAGTTCGGCACTGCGTAGCAGTGCCATGGCGTACTGATAGAACTCCACGCCGACTTCGGTCATCTTGAACTGCCTTGACGTCCGGTTGATCAACCGGACACCCAGCATTGCCTCGAGTTCCTTAACGCGATGACTCAGTGTCGATTTCGGTAGTTGCAGCGTTTCGCCAGCTGCCGTGAATCCGCCGCGGTCGACGACCTGAACAAAGAAATAGACGTCTTTGAGATCCAGCATGGCGTGAGTTTGCCTCTACCATCGTCACGATGGCGCGCGCAAAGGAGCTGTAAGTGGACGCCGATATTACCTCATGGACAGAGGCTGTTCTATAAGGGCAAACCTCCGGGACGTCGTTCGATTTTGCTGAACTTTGCGTACATGCCAAGCTGCTTCACAAACGAATTCAAGTGCTTAAGCTATTGCACAAGAGCAGCCTAATGCTGTTTCTGTAATGCCAATTCAATGTGGAGAGAAAAATGTCGATGATCAAAGGATTCCATCACCTGACTGCGGGCGTCAGGCATGCCCAGGAGGATGTGGATTTTTATGTAAAACTGTTGGGCCAAAGCCTGGTCAAGAAGACTGTTCTGCTAGATGGGGATGACCCGATTTATCATCTTTACTATGGCAATGCGAATGGCGATCCCGGCACGCTGGTGACCTCATTTCCGTTCCGTCAGCGAGGTGTCCAGGCACGCCCCGGCTCGGGCCAGGTGCGCGTTATCAACTACTCGGTGCCGCGCGGATCGATTGAATTTTGGCGTAGTCGCTTCGATCGCATGAGCGTTCGGTACGATGCGGAAATTGTCGAGCGCTTTGATGAGCGTCGCCAGCGTTTCTATCACCCATGCGGAATCGAGTTCGATCTCGTCGAGACAGATCTGGATAAACGACCGCCTTGCGTGGCTGGCGATATCCCCGAAGCGAATGCGGTTCGAGGCGTGCACAGCATTACGTTGTCGCTACGCGAGGTGGCCGAATCGGTTCGCTTCATGAGCGAAGCAATCGGCTTCCGCCTTGTCGGCCAATCGGGAGGGTACTATCGTTTTGAAACGCATACCGGCGGACCTGGCATGGTGGTGGCGTTTCTACATGAGCCCGACCGAATGCAAGGCTCGTCAGTCTATGGCGAGGGTACCGTGCACCACGTGGCCTTTGCGGTGGATAGCGTCGATCAGCAGATGGAACTCAAGGAAAAATTCATGGCTCTGGGTTACATCGACACATCGGAGTCAGTGAATCGGAACTACTTCCGGTCAATGTATTTCAAGATGCCCGGCGGCGTGATCTTTGAGGCGGCTACCACCGATATTGGCTTTGCCATCGACGAGAATCCAGGCCATTTTGGCGAAGAATTCCAACTGCCTCCCTGGCTTGCCGATCGCAAGAACGAGTTATTGGCACGCCTTGAACCTATCTCTGTTTAATCCGTTCCTGCTGATTTGCCGAATCGAGATCTCCCTCTATCAACACGAAAGAGGGAGATTATTTGGCTCTATAAATGTTTGGCCCGTTGGACCCATTCGTCAAAATGGATGGAGTAGGGCAGCGAATCTATCGTGGCTTGTATCGCTTCGCGACGCAGTGAGGTGCGTTGAATCAGCGTATCGGCGTACAGCTTGACCGCGGGCAGTTCCTCCCACATAGACGCGAGTCCCAGGTAAGCGAGCCGGGTCAGATTTACGCCCCACATTACGTCGCCAAAAGTAAAGGAATTACCGACAATCCAGGGGGAGACACCTGACATCAGGGTTCGATTCAGTTGCCGGAGCAGTCCTGCGACGTGCCCGTGTATGGCGCGTTGGAAACCAGCATCTTGGCAAACCGACTTTCCGCCCCGTTCTTTGATGATTTTTGCACGGTAGGCGGAAACGAGCGCTATGTCGTCGGCATTGGCGACGATCATCGACTCGAGTGCCATCGTCTTGTAATCGTACACCGTCTGCATCATCGTCCGGAGTGCTTCAGGCCGGCGATCGGCTTCAGGATGGAATCCATAGAGCAGTGCACCGTTCGGAATCCTGTCGACAATGGCGGCCTGATGCATGGCCGCAGCGCGAGTCTGTTCAGTCTCTGGAATCAGCCGGATCGGCACGGCTGACAACTCGTCCAGGTAGCAGCAAATACGCATCGAATCGGCGATCACGCGACCCGCTTCATAGTCGACCAGCAGCGGCACCGCACAGGGATCAAAACCCTCTGTTTCTACAGAGGTGCGTCCGCTATAGCTATTGACGAGCGGTTTGTCGATTTCGCGCCCCGCCATCAATCGGAGCCGGACATAAGGCGGATGGTAGTGCTCTGCCGGTACAAGTCCGTCGTCGCTCATTGAACTGAGGATCAACATATCGTTCGAGCGATAAGGTAATTGTTTTTCGGCTAATACGGTTCGTACTTTCTGCGAACACAGAGAGCTTGCCGCGTGAAAAAGTTCGAGGCGAGGATTGGCGTCATTGCCGACGATGATACTGCGTGCAGGGTCCGCCATCCGGGCACGAGCCTCGAGGGCGAGTTTGGCGAGTTGATGCGTCGTCATGCTGCTTGTCCTTTTGGCTGCCGGGACATATGCGGACACACCATAGGAGGCTCTCCCATGGTGCTGCGCGCCGCCCAGAGTTCCGGGAAAGGAAGTTCTTGCAGTGTGGGCAGCAACCAGGCTATGCCTTCGGTGCCAAAGTAGGCTGCGCGATGGCCGAATGTGCGGCGAGTGGCCATGAGGTGAAGGTGCTTCCAGGTCGAAAAACCTTCCGCTATATCGGCCAGTGTCTCGCCCAATCTTCGAAGGTCACGGTATCTGTCAGGGTCGGCATAAATTTCGCGCCATGCATTTTCAACCGCCTGCATAGGGATATAAGGGGCGCGGTAATCTCGTTCCGTCATGTCCGGTATTGGAAATCCTGCGCGATGCAAAAAGGCCAGGATGTCGTCATAGAGGCTGGGTTCGGCGAGCGTATCGTTCAGCTGTTTCCAGCGCGCCGGTTGAGGAATGAAGTGCTGCAGGTGTTCAGGCTGTTTGATGCCTAGCAGATAGACCATTTGCCGATAAGTCCATCCTTGCAACGCAGTATCCTGGCCGTACTTGGCCACTGCACGCGAAAGAATGGACAGCAGATCGGCCGGGGTCATCCAGGCGATGGATTTCCACGTCGCATTCAGTGGTTCGTGATGCGCCACGACGCGTTCCAGTGTGTCGCAGGCCTGAGTAATGTCATTTTTTCTCAACTGTGCCTGGGCTGTTCGGATTTCCTTGATGATCAGCATCCAGTACAGCTCCGAGACTTGCACCGACGTGATCCACGCGTGTTCTCCGGGATGGTGGCTGACAGGGTTCTGCAACGTGTGAAGCACATCCGTCTGTATCCATGCACTGTAAGGGGTTTGTCCTGCCGGTGTGATGCCGGTGGAATGCGTGATCGGTTGATTCATGCGGGTCTCCTCGTGGTTGAGTGTGTGCTTTGGCGTTCGATGGTGTCGCCGTGGCGCAAGATCGCTTCGATTTGTTGCGCAATGTGCAGCAGGGCACGGTCATTTCCCGGCCTGGCGACGATCTGCAGCGACGCTGGTAGGGACTCGTTCCGCACGGGTATCGGAATAGAAATCGCAGGGAATCCCGCGATGTTGAACGGTGCGGTGTAGGTCATCAGCGCTTCGCGTACCGTACCGGACCAATTTCCGGTGTTGACGCTCGTTGTATTCAGCGCAGGCGCTATGCATGGGCAGGTGGGCAGGATGACGTAATCAATCGAATGCATCGCCTCATGAAGGCCCGTGATGAGTCGGTCCTTGACCTGTTGGGCAGAGACATATGCATGCATGTCCGTCTTTTGCGCGCGTCTGAGTCTGTCGACTGTTTCCGGACTGTAGCTCGCGACGATACGTTCCCAGCTATGACGGCGGAAATGCTCAACGCCACCCTCAATCAAGACGATGCTTGAAAAGGCATCGAATGCACCATGGAACAGATCTGCAGAATCCAGTTCTACGCATGAAAACGTTCGCTCCAGACGCTGCACTGCAGCCTCAAAAGGGATCGCGACATCAGTGGCCAGAGATACAGGCGCGATCTCGCGTACCACGCCCAATCTTGCCGATAACGGCGCATCGCTTCGGGGAGTTTGAGGATTCAGTACATCGCTCAGGTACAACACATCGTCAACCTCGCGTCCCATCAAGCCGACATGGTCGCAAGTGGGCGACAAGGGAAAGACGCCTCGCGTGGACAGCGCACCTAGGGTGGGTTTAAAACCAACCAGACCACATAACGCTGCAGGGATCCTTACGGAACCGCCAGTGTCAGAGCCTATGCCGGCAGTCACCGCACCATACGCGATCGCTGCAGCAGCACCGCCGCTCGAGCCGCCGGGTATCCGTGTGGGGTCGATTGGATTTCTCGTATCGCCAAAACACTCACTGGCAGTTGTGACCCCCCATGCGAACTCATGCGTGGTGGTCTTGCCGATGATGATCGCCCCGCAATCGAGCAGTGAGCGGACGATATCCGCGTCAGTGGCAGGACGATGACCGAGATATGCCTGCGAGCCATAACATGTATCCATGTTCTTTGTATCAATCAGGTCTTTGACCGTAATCGGCAATCCTTCGAGAGGTCGCGCCGTCCCCTCGCCGTAGCGTCGGTCACTCTCTGATGCCGCCGCTAACGCGCCGTCCCGGTCGATCGTGGCAAACGCGTTGACGGCGCGTTGGCTAGCCTCTGCAGCCCTGAGTGTTTGTTCTATCAATACGCTCGCCGTGATCTCTCGCGCTGCGAGGGCTTGGTGCATACGCCGCAGGCCGAGAGTCTCTTTCCCGACGGACGAAGATGATTCGATGCCGTGCATCACCACAGGTTCTCCAGTAGTGTCGCGAGTTTCCCAGGTTCGTTGTCGCCGAGATCGCCGACTTCGGAAGGGTAGTGCTGCGTCAACAGTTTCCCTATCTCTGGCAGCAGGTCGCGAGATATGCCAAAAGAACGCAGGCGATGGGGCAACTCCAGCGTTTCAACGAGATTCGAGATCCGTTCGGACAGCACCGTGGCCGGTGGGGTATCTTGCTGGTGTGCAGAGAATATATTCAGCTTGTCACCGTAGATGCCGGCGCATGCTTGGATGGAGGGGGCTAAAGTGATGCACGACGTCATGCTGTGCGGCAATCCATACGTACCGCCGAGGATATGGCCTATGCGGTGGCTGAGGCCATAAATGACTGAGGCGGGATAGAAATAGCATTGCCAGGCGGCGAGCTGAAGTTGGAGTAAGTCGTCGATATCAATCAGGCCTTCCGCGAGGGCCACGCGTGTTTCGAGCTGCCTGGGCCATTTCTTCAGCACTTTGAAGAATCGTTCGACGCCGCGGGCGGCAAGTATTGCGTGAGGATGGTCCCGGTCAACGAGGCGCATACCTTCTACTGCGTGATCGATTCCTTTGATGGCCGAGCTGAGCAACAGGGCGCGAGGTGTATCAATGATCAACTGCGGATCGATGGCGACGAGCTTCGGTGCAGTTTCGCGAACAGCATAGCTGCGTTTGAATTTGCGGGGGCCGTCGGTTTCCGTCACGCCAAAGTAGTGAGAGAACTCGGAGCCTGACAGTGTTGTCGGAAAGGCGGCGATTGGGAGGTAGCGTCCTGTCTGGCGGTAATGCAGGTCGGACACGGCTTTTGCCGCGTCGAGCACGGACCCGCCACCGAGTGCGACGATAGATTCCGCACGACCGTGCAGGCAGGCTTGTAGTGCTTGCTGCACAGCGAAGTCCGGTACATGTGGCGGGAGCGAGCTGAAGACCCCCGCACTATCCACGATATGAGGCTGCAGATGCACGCTGTGCAATGTCTCGAGAAACTCGACCGTGAACGTAATGGGACGCGTGATGCCGTAGCTGTTGAGCGATGCGGCGATTTGCCCCGCAATATCCCGTCCCCAGAAGATATGCTCCTGAGGTAAGCATTTCAATTGTTCCATCCAGTCCGTCTCCGAAAATGTGGTTGGCGCTGTTCGATGAGCGACATGTCGACCAGAAGATAGGTCATTCGGAAGCGGCCGTGCAGGGGCGATTCTTGGATTTATCGTTCACGAATATGGACGCTCGATTCCGGTTGCCTGAGCATGCGGTCGTTCAAACATATGAACGCAAAAGGCAAGTCTTCCCAGCTGTTGGATGACTGCTATCTGTCTATCATTTTCAACACGGCCACAATCGACGAGCAGGCCAAGGAGAAGACGGACATGGAGATAATGATGGAAACGACAACGGTCGAGCAGTTTGATAAACCGGGTCTTGTCGCAGAGTTGATTCGCGGACGGCGTAGCAAAAGAAAATTTCTGGATCGGCCGGTACCGCTGGCTGTGGTACGGCAGATCCTTTCGGTCGCAAAGCACGCACCCAGTTCGAGCAACACACAGCCATGGCGCTGCTACGTCTTGACCGGTCAGGCGCGTGAAAAGGTCACAGCGGCGGCAGTCGAGGCATATCGCGCCGGGCCGGAAACCCTCGCACCCCAGTATCCTTTCTTTCCAAAGGAGCTGCCCGTGCCGTTCTCGTCACGCTTCAATGCCTTTCGCGGCATGCTCGGTGATGCGCAGGGCGTACATCGCAGTGATCTGGCGGGACGAAGGCGAGACGTAGAACGCCAGTTCCAGTTTTTCGGGGCGCCAGTGGGATTGATCTTTACGATGGATCGCCGCTTGGAATGGGCGAGCTTTATTTGTTATGGCTGTTTTTTGCAGAACATTATGCTGGCTGCTCATGCGCAGGGATTGGACACCTGCCCGCAACAGATCTGGTCGCTGCAATCGGCTGTGCTGCGGAACGTTTTGGGAATCCCGGATGGAGAGATGGTGGTGGCGGGCATGTCACTTGGCTATGCTGATAACACCGTGCCCGAAAACAATATGAGTCTAGAAAAGCTGGAGCTGCATGAGTTTGTGTCGTTTGTCGATAGATAACTCCGGACCTGAATGTGCGTCGACATATTATGGGGTGCCCCGGCGAACGCGTTCGCATTGAAGTGGGGCCGGAATGAGTTGGTTTCTATCCGGTCCAATGATCACCTCTGATGGCTCCACTCGTGCACGAACGTATCGCGAAACTCTCGTAGCCATGCCAGCCGAGCCTCTGCCATCGCGCGCGCGGCCGCAGTATGCATCGTCGGGGGCAGCGTTGCGAGCTTGGCTTCAATGTGATCCAAGGCATAGGTACGATCGTCCAGAGGGCGATTGCGCGCTAAAGGGTCGTCGGGGTGCGCAAACGCCGAACCCATGCGGCCGGCGGTATAAAACAGCCGGGCGAGGCCGACGGCGCCCAAGGCATCGAGACGATCCGCGTCTTGCACGATCTTTGCCTCCAGAGTCATGGGCGTAATGCCGGCCGAGAAACTGTGCGCCTCGATGGCGTGGGTAACTGCATCGAGCTTGTCGGCCGGAAAGTCTGTCTGGGCCAGACGGTGCCGGGCTTCGAGTGCGGCCAGACGCGAGGCCTGGGCGCGTTCCGGGTGATTCTTGGGCAGGTTGACCAGATCGTGCAGATAGCAGGCGGTCAGGACGACCAGCGCGTCAGCCTCGGGGTAGCTGTCCAGCAATGTCCGGGCGACACGCCAGACACGTTGCAGATGATTCAGATCATGCGCGCCGTCGTCTTGGTTGTCTGAGGCGGCAATGGCGGTTAAACGGGGAATCCAGGCGGCTAGAGTGTCGGACATCAGCAGGGGTGAATGTAAATAATCGGCCACTTTGTGGCGGAGAAAACGACAATAATGTCTAGGATACTCGCTAGCCTTGACCCCCGATCTACTAGTAGGTAACAATATCCCTACTATGAATACTGCTACCACCCGCGACCAACTTCTGGAACATGCCCAGTGCCTGATCAGGCGGCGGGGCTATAACGGCTTTAGCTACCGGGACCTGGCCGATCACGTGGGGGTGAAAACCGCCAGTATTCACTATTATTTCCCCGCCAAAGACGACCTGTTGATCGCCGTTATCGACAAGTACGCGGGGCAGGTCTATGCAATGTTGCACGGCATCGACAAGTCCCTGCCCGCCAACGAGCGGCTGGCACGTTATGCCGCGTTGTTCCGGGGCGGACCCTCCGACCAGATCTGTCTATGCGGCATGCTGGCTGCGGATTTTGCCTCGCTGTCGGACCGGGCACGGCAATCGGTGCAGGCATTTTTCCGCATGCACGAAACCTGGCTGGCCGACGTCGTCGCTGCCGGAGTAGAGGCCGGCTCGCTGAAATCTTGCGGCGATACGGCGGCTGATGGTCGTTGGCTGTTTGCCGCGTTCCAGGGGGCGCTGATGGGCTCGCGTCTGTTTCAGGACCAGCAACGCCTGGATGATGTGATCACCGCCGTGTGTTGCAAACACGGCGTGGCTGCCTAGTTGATTCTGTTGAGGTGACCACGGCCCCGCATCGTGCGGTAAAAGGCCGTGCCCGTGCGCGCTGGAGATTCCACCGTCGTTACGGGGCATTTGCCCGCATCATGCAACAAGGCCTGCGCGTGTGCACAGGCCTTGTTTTGATGCTTTGCGTTAAGCCATCACTGCGGGCAAGAGGTCTTCCACGCGCTCTGCGTTTTTAAAAAGGCGGGCGCTGACCAGACTGCCTTGCAGGGCGGCATATAGCGCGCGGGCCGATGCGCGCAGGTCTCCTGGTACGCGCAGGCTGCCTTCGTGGGCGCCTTGTTCCAATAGTTTGGTGAGCCAGGTTTCGTTTGCAGCGTAGAAATTCTGCAATGCTTGCCGTGCACAGCCGGGCAGGGCGCCGAGTTCCGCTGCCAGCGCTGCACCCAGGCATATACGCTCGGTACCGCAGAAGGCGCGACGGTGCGCATCGACATAAGCTCGCAATTTCGCGTCGGCCCTCAACGTCGGATCGATCTCTTGTATGGCTGCATTCCAGCGCGATTGGTATTGCTCTACGACGGCCAGCAGCAGGTCTTCTTTCTGCGGAAAATAATAGTGGATGCTGGATGTCTTGATGCCGATCAGGTCGGCCAAGTCGCGGTAGCTGAAACCGTTGTAGCCGCGTTCCTGAATCAGACGCTGGGCATGTTGCACGATTTGTTCGCGGGTGTTTTCGGATTTCATAGTCGGGACGCTACCGGGTAGGTGTAGGGTTGATAGAAAAGGGGCGGATAGGCTCCTCAAGTAACGGAATAAAGGCGGGCCGCCGTATGCAGGCAGGGCGGCGCCGCGGTACACAACATGTGCTGTCCTTAGCTGCGGGACGAAGAATTCACGCCATTGCTGGCTTGATAGTCGAGTTCGCCAAACGCATCGCTGCCGTTATCGCGGGCGGCTTGTGCTTCGGCCTGGACTTCGGCGCGGGTAGGAACCGGGCCGGCGTTGTAGGCGGCAGGTTGTTCCAATTCGCCGAACGTCACTTGACCAGCTGCTGTCGCGGCTTGCAATTCAGCCTGGATCTGGGCGCGGCTGACCGTTCCGATGCTGCTTTGAACGGGCGGATAGTCCAACTCTCCCGAGGGTTCGCCAGCATAGGCAGCGCCCATCATGGTCATCGACAACATCACTGCGGATACGAGGGTTTTCATGATGATTCTCTTTAAAAAATTAGTCGTTTATCGCTAGAGGCTTGGTCGGATCGACCGCATCAGGCACCGGTGTTGGGGTAGCCTTCACCGCCGAATGCGGCAGAGCCCTGGGCGTTGGCTTGAACGGCTTCGGCGTGGACTTGGGCGCGGGTGAGGGTGCTGGCGGCTGCTTGCGTAACGGGTTCGTCGATATCGCCAAAGGTGATTTGGCCAGCGGCACGGGCTTGTTGCAGTTCAGCGACGACTTGCGCGCGGGTCAGTTGGCTGGTCTGGGTGATGGTGGGCGGGTAGTCCAGTTCACCAGAGGGTTCGGCAGCGTAGGCAGCGGTGCCAGCCAGGGAAGCAGAAATCAGCAGTACGGAAGCAATGGTTTTCATGATGGTTCTCTTTAAAAAGCTATCTACTTATAGGTAGGTTTGTGGTCAAATAAAAAATCGATCAAGCGCCGGTGTTGGGGTAGCCTTCGCCGCCGAATGCGACAGGGCCGTGGGTATTGGCTTGAACGGCTTCGGCGTGGACTTGGGCGCGGGTGACGGTGCTGGCGGCCACTTGCGTAACGGGTTCGTCGATATCGCCAAAGGTGATTTGGCCAGCGGCACGGGCTTGTTGCAGTTCAGCGACGACTTGAGCGCGGCTCAATTGGCTGGTCTGGGTGATGGTGGGCGGATAGTCCAGATCGCCGGAGGGTTCGGCAGCATAGGCAGCGGTGCCAGCCAGGGAAGCGGAAATCAGCAGTACGGAAGCAATGGTTTTCATGATGGTTCTCTTTAAAGTAAAAGGTCTTTAAAACTATCTACCTATAGGTAGATTACGAGGGAAATAAAAACGCGCTTAGTGACTGCTCTATCGCGCGGTGGTTGGGTGATTTGTTTACTGCCCAACCATGAGACGTATGTTATCTACTAGTAGATAGGTGAGGCAAGCAGAGATTTGTATCTCTTTGTTTTTTTGTTGAGGGGTATGGCTGCCGCGCCACAAGCGAGATGTGCGCGAACCGGTTCGATATGGTCCTAACCAAACGCTCGGGGGCGCAACCCTGCATGGAACCACGTAATCATTGAGTAGATATCGTAGACCGGCAACCCGAGGTCGGCTTGCAGCGCGGCGGCGTACGGCGGCATGTTGGTGCATTCCAACACGATCGCACCGACCTCAGGGTGGCGGCGCACCAGGTCCCGCCCAGCCTCCAGGATGTCTTGTTGCGCGAGATCGATGTCCATGTCCTGTTTCTCGGCTTTGATGAGGACACGGAAGAACTCTTTGCCGTTCTCGGTGCCGGCGACCGGGATGTCAGCCGGGACGTTGACCGCGGCCAGATGCGCCGGGGACAAGGTGGATCCGCTGACAGTGACTAGTCCTACGCGCTTGCCTGGAGGCAGGGTGGCTTGCACCCATGGCACTTGCATCATTGAGGACGTGGCGACGGGGACGCCCAGCGCCTGTGAGAATTCTTGTTGGAAGAGGGCCAGGAAGCCGCAGTTCGTGGTGATGGCCTCTGCGCCCAGATCGACCAGTTCCCGACCGGCCTTGATGAAGGCGTCCAATGTGCCACGCGCACCTTGTAAAACGACTTTTTCCGGACTGGCGCCGCGTACGACCCGGTATAGAACGGGGAATGGCCACGTCTGGCCATTGCCCATGTCGCCGAGGATCCGAGGAAAACGCGCATCCAGCATCAGGATGCCCAGCGGGGCGCCGTATAGCGATTTGCCGCCGCGGGCAATGCGGCCGGGTGAGGAAAGCGTGGACATGACGGGTGCCTTGAGGGACGGGGAAGTAGTCACGCGAAACGACGCGGACTGAAGGGCTCTAGAGGAATCGTTGTGGCCAGGCCCTGAAGCAATTGCACGACGAGTTCTCCTGTGCGCGCGGATCCGACCAGCCCGACGTGGCCGTGTCCGTACGCATGCACGATATCAGGACTCGCTGACGCCGCGCCTATGCAGGGCAGGCCATCGGGCATGCTGGGGCGGCATCCTTGCCAGTAGTCGATGCGCTCGTCGGCAGGCTTGGCCGGCAATGCGGGATAAATCGACGTCAGCAAGTCGCGCAGGATGTGGGCACGCCGCCAGTCGGGCGGTGCGTCGATATCGGCGATTTCGACTTGGCCTGCGACTCGCAGGCCATTTTCCATGTTGTTGATCACCACTTTGCAGTCGGCAAACATGGTGGATACGCGCGGCGCACCCTCTGGTTGTTTGATGACGGCGTGGTAGCCGCGTTCGGCCGCAAGCGGCACGCGATCCCCTGCCAGGCGTGCAAGTTCGCGTGAGCGTATGCCGGTCGCGATGACGGCCTTGTCGCAGGGAATGTCACCGCTCTCGGTGCGCACGGCCCGCAATTTGCCTGCTTGTATGTCAAATCCGGTGGCGCGCGCGTGACGCAGGTCGGCGCCGAGATGTTGAGCGAGTTGTACCAGGGCCGCTACGTAGGCGCCCGGGTTGCGGCAGTGGCCAGTTTCAGGAACCAGTACGCCAAAGGTGTAGCGCGGGTGCAGATCGGGCTCCAGCGCGCGCAGGGCCTCGGTATCCAATTCTTGCCACTGGATTCCTTCGTTGCGGCGGATGTCCCATGCCCGGCGATCGGCGCGGAAATGTTGTTCCGAGAGATAAGCATGCAACAGGCCGCGTTGCTCGATGAGATGAGACACACCGGCCTGCTCGGCTAATGCTTGATGCAGGGCGGGCGCGCCCGCCAGTAGCGAGCGCAAGGCATGAGCGGTGCGCTCTACGCGCGGCCATGTCCAGGCCGAGGTCAGATAACGAGTCAGCCAAGGAATGGCGCGCGGCAGATAGTTCCAACGTATCGCCAGTGGACCCAACGGGTCTTTCAGCCACGTGGGAACCTGTTTCCAGACCCCGGGCGCGGCTGGGGGAAGAATGGAGTGCGACGAAAGCCAGCCTGCATTGCCATAACTGGATGCCTGTGGGCCGCCGGGCGTGCCGGATTCGACCAAGGTGACGCGCAATCCCGCGTTCAGCGCTTGAACGGCGGTTGCAGCACCGACCGCGCCGGCGCCAATGATGACGATGTGTTGATCTGTGCTCATTGCGAGACCGGGAGATAAAGGGGGTGGCATAACGTCTCGCCCGAGGAGCAAAAAGCATAACACTTGACTGTATACAAAACAATATTCAATATATGTGTACAGTTTTGGCCATCCGCGTAATGAACGCCTGAAATCCTTTTTACGACGCTTGCATCATGGTTCGTCTTTGCCGGCGGCCATGGCGGCGTGAGTTTTTTGATATTTGACGCATGACTTCTGAATCTTCCGCCTCTCGCGCTGCCTCGCACAGCCATGTCTACGATCGCATCAAGGCCATGGCGACTACTTTCCGCCTGCGCCCGGGCGAAAAAGTGAATGAGCTCGAGTTGTCGCGCCAACTGGGCGTGAGCCGCACGCCTGTACGCGAGGCACTCAGCCGTATCGCCGCCGAAGGGTTTTTGGTGGCGACGCCGAATCGCGGTTACACCGTGAGGGGACTCGATGCCAAGCAGTTGATGGCGCTGTACGAGTATCGCGCGACGGTGGAGCTGGGAGTTGTGCGTCTGGTCTGTATGCGGGCCTCGGATCAAGAACTGGCCGATTTGGCAAAGATGGTCGAAGGCAGCCGGGACGAAGTCGATACGGACGCTCAGGCATTGCGCTTATTGTCTCGCGATGAGGCTTTTCATGAGCATCTCGCGGGTTTGGCCGGCAATCCCGAGTTTTTGCGTTCGGTGCGGTCTATCAACGAGCGCCTGCGTTTCCCGCGCTGGATCGATTTGAAAGCCCGGCGCGGGCAGACCCGCAATGACCATCCGGATATTGTGCGCGCGCTGCAGACGCGTGATCAATCGGCAGTGCAGGCGTTGATGAGCCAGCATATCGAAAAGCATCTGGATCACATCATTGAGCTGACCCGCGCGGGTTATGCGGAGATCTATACGGGTAATGCGCTGGCCGATTATGCCGAGTCGCGTTTTATAGAACACCAGGAGGACTGGGCCGCGTCCTCTGATGGTGGCAAGGAAACGAGGGATTGAGGGGCGTTTCCTCGACGCCAGCCGCGAGCCGGCATCATTGCAGGTTTTGATTTACATCTCACTTTTACCAGGAAGATTCATGAAAGCTATTTTCGTTGACGCCAATCCTACTTTGTCCGCGGTGGCAGAGCGCCTGCATCGTGCCGATGATCTGGAGCTGGTCATCAACCGTCAACCGGATATTACGTCGGATCAACTGCCGGGCGTGTTGGGTGATGCGGAAATCGCCATCATTGACCATACGCATCTGCCGACTGATATTGCTCGTCAATGCAAGGGGTTGAAGCATGTCGTGTTCCTGGGAACCGGTGCGCGCTCGTATATGAATCCTGAGGAATTGGCAGAGATCGGCATCGAGGTGCACATTATCAAAGGGTATGGAGATACGGCCGTAGCCGAGTGTGCGTTTGCCTTGATGTGGGCGTCGGCAAAGGGCTTTGCACGCATGGACCGTGAAATGCGCGCGGGTAATTGGCTGCGTAGCGATGCCGTGCAATTGACGGGCAAGACGCTGGGTTTGGTTGGTTTCGGAGGCATCGCTGCAGAGGTCGCGCGTCTGGCTCAGGGCGCAGGCATGGAAGTCATCGCCTGGAATCGCAGTGCGAAATCGCACCCGGGCGTGCGCTTCGTGGAACTGGACGAGGTGCTGGCGAAGAGCCACGTGGTCTCGATGCATTTGCTGTTGACGGACGAGACGCGCGGCATTATCTCGCGTGAGCGCATTAACGCGATGCGTGATGGCGCGATCCTGGTCAATACGGCGCGCGGTGCGTTGGTGGACGAGGACGCCATGATCGACGCGCTGAAGTCGGGCAAGCTGGGCCACGCCGGTCTGGACGTGTTTGTCACCGAGCCCATGCCGAAGGACCATCCGCTGACTAAGCTGGATAACGTGACCCTGTCGGCGCACTCGGCATTCCGTACCCCCGAGGCGAGCGATAACCTGATTCAATCCGCGCTGAATCACTGCCGCCGTATTTCGGGCAAGGGAGTGCAGCAATGAGCGCGCCTATCACCCGTTTGGACCAGAACACGCGCCGTTCGCGAGCGGTGATTCACAACGGCACGGTGTATCTCGCCGGCCATACGGCAGACGATCGCAGCGCCGATGCGGCAGGGCAGACGCGTCAGGTGCTGGCCAAGATCGACGAGATGTTGGCGGCCTCGGGCACGGACAAGTCCAAGCTCTTGAACGTCACGATCTGGTTGCAGCACATGTCTGATTTTCAGGCGATGAACGAGGTCTATGACGCATGGATCGTGCCGGGCCAGGCGCCGGCACGTTGCTGCGGCGCTGTCGAGCTGGCTCTGCCGGAAATTCTCGTCGAAATCATGGTGACCGCCGCGTTGTAGGCGGGAATGTTTTTTCAGGATTGATATGTCTACCGATAACTCTCAGGCGCCGGCGTTTCGCCGCGCCAGTCGTATCTCCCGTATTGCGGTGTCGGAGATTTTGCGCATCGGCGCGCGCGCTGCCCAGCTAAAGCGCGAAGGACGCGATGTCATCGTGTTGGGTGCAGGGGAGCCCGACTTTGATACGCCAGATAATGTGAAAGAAGCGGCAATCCGCGCGATACATGCCGGCGAGACGAAGTACACCTTGCTCGACGGCACTCTGGCGCTGAAAGCCGCGATCGCGCGTAAGTTTGAACGCGAAAATGGCGTGAAGTACGGCCTGGACGAAATCAATGTGGGCGCTGGCGCCAAGCAAGTGATTCACAACGCGTTGATGGCTACGCTGGATGATGGCGATGAGGTTATCGTGGGCGTGCCGTACTGGACGTCTTATGCCGACATGATCACCATCGCTGGCGGCAAAACGGTCGAGGTCGCATGCCGCGAGGAAAACGGTTTCCGCATGGATCCGGCTGATCTCGAGCGCGCCATCACGCCGCGTACGCGCTGGGTCATGTTGAATTCGCCGTCCAATCCGACGGGTGCTGCTTATGGCGAAGCGGATCTGCGGGCGCTGGCCGAGGTATTGTTGCGGCATCCGCATGTCTGGGTGCTCGCCGATGACATTTACGAGCACCTGATTTATGGTGATTTCACGTTCAAGACCATGGCGCAGGTCGAACCGCATCTGAAGTCGCGCACGTTGACGGTGAATGGTTTGTCGAAAGCCTATGCGATGACAGGTTGGCGCTTGGGCTATGCGGGCGGACCGAAGGAATTGATCGGTGCCATGGCCGTGGTGCAAAGCCAGAGCACGTCGAACCCGTGCTCGATCAGTCAGGCGGCGGCAATCGAGGCGCTGGACGGACCGCAGGATGTGTTGGCAGAACGCCGTGCCTCGTTCCAGGTGCGGCGGGATTTGGTGGTGAATGGTTTGAATGCGATTCCGGGCTTGAGCTGCCGCCTGCCCGAAGGCGCGTTTTATACCTACGCCAGTTGCGCAGGGGTGCTGGGCCGCACCACGCCCAAGGGCAAGCGCCTGGAAACGGATGCGGATTTCTGCGAGTACTTGCTGCAGGATCATGATGTGGCTGTTGTGCCAGGCACGATTTTTGGCCTGGCGCCGTATTTCCGGATCAGCTATGCCACGTCGCAGGCCCAGTTGCAGACGGCGTTGGAGCGTATTGCAAAGGCAGTGGAGCAGTTGAGCTAACGCAGCAACGGCTGTCCGTCACGACGGGCAGTCGTTGCCGCATAGTGATTCATTACGCGCATTCAATATCGCAGGCTAACGATTTTCGGATATCCGGACTCGGCAGCTATGCTTTTTCAAGGGGAATAATCATGTTGCGTCGTTTCAGTATTGCCGCGTTGACGGCTATGACATTGGCCGCTGCCATGCCGGCCGTCGCGCAGGACAGCAAATGGCCTACACACGCCATTACCATTGTCGGGGGTTTCCCGACGGGGGCGGGGACGGATCTGTATACCCGCAAATTAGGGCAAGGTCTGACGGAAACGCTGGGTGTGCCCATCGTGGCGGAGAACCGTACGGGCGCAGGCGGCAACGTGGCGTCGGATATGGTGGCGCGAGCAGCGCCTGATGGTTATACCTTTTTGTTCGGCACGGCGGGCACTCATGCGATCAATGCGGAGCTAT
The DNA here is from genome assembly GCF_054781015.1 of Bordetella muralis. NCBI lineage: Bacteria > Pseudomonadati > Pseudomonadota > Betaproteobacteria > Burkholderiales > Alcaligenaceae > Bordetella > Bordetella muralis. The sequence continues at coordinate 534,280 of NZ_BAAGVF010000002.1, forward strand.
ACAAGAAGAGCCTGAACTTTGACGTCTGGAACGATTTCACGCACATTGCGTTGCTGGGCGATGTGCCTAACGTGTTATTGATCAACCCGAAAAAGCACCCCGATATCAAGACCTGCAAGGATCTGATCGAATTGGCGCGCAAGAACCCCGGCAAGATGAACTATTCGTCGACCGGGAATGGGGCCTCGGGTCACTTGGCCGGCGCGTTGTTCACGCAGATGGCCAAAGTCAACATTGTGCACGTACCTTATCGTGGACAGGGGCCTGCCATGACGGCGCTCTTGTCGGGCGAGGTCGATTTCTTTTTCAATCAGAGCGCGGCATCGATCGCCGCCGTGAATTCGGGGCAGGTGCGCGCGCTGGGTGTGACGGTATCCAAACCGATCGAGGCGCTGCCTGGCGTGCCCTCCGTGGCCGAGGGCTGCGGGCTGCCGGGCTATGAGAGCAGCACGTGGTATGGCCTGTTTGGGCCGGCCAAGCTGCCCGCCGATATCCAGAAGCGCATGAGCGATGCGGTGATCAAGGAAATTTCCAAGCCTGAGTTCAAGCGTTGGCTGATCGATACGCAAGGCATCACGCCGCCGGCGGATCCCAGCCCCGCTGCGTTCGAGCGTGTGCACAAGGCGGATATTGCGCGTTGGGCGGAAATCGTCAAGATGTCGGGCGCGAAGGTGGATTAAACGCTCGCGTTCGTTGTTGCAGGGTTTGCTATCAGCCTGTCCGTCATGTTCGGATGGGCTGATTTTCTTGCGGGTTCTGTAGGGGGCTGTGAGCACGGGGGGGTTAGGTGCTATTGGACGTTGCCTCGTGAGCAGGACGGGGGATCGAGTGCTATTGGACGTCGAGGCGGGGCAGTGACCGTGTTGGCGCTTCACGGAGTCGGTCGGCCGCCTGCGCGTCCGACTGCCGCATCGCTCGTCTCGTCCGGCCCCTTCGGGCCTACCTACGACTTCCGCTCGCGCGACTCCGAGGCGCGCCAACACGGTCACTGCCCCGCCTCGACTCGCAGCATCTCTGATTCCCTCCGTCGCTGGGACGGCTGGTCTACGTAGGCTTCGTGGGAACTGGTTTTTGCAAGGATGAAGATCTTGCAGGGCTGCTATGCATGGGCGCCTACGGGCGCGCCCGTGCATAGCGTTCGTGATTGGCATGCGAGGGCTTTGGCATCGGTGACATTCTGAAGATTTCTCGAGCAACGATTTCTCGTAGACAAGCAAGGGATCCTTCGAATGACGATTTCGCGATATCCAACGATGGGAGACGCCTCTTCACACGCTCTGCATATCCCGATGCTCGACGTCCAATAAGCACGCCACCCTCGCTAGTCCACACACTTAAATGCCTGACGCCCCGAAAAAGCTTTCAGCCGAGAACGATGACCACGATAGTCAACAGCCCCAGCACCAGGTTGACGGTCACCCAGGTTTTGAGCGATTGCATCGCGCGCCCGCCTGAGGGCCAGTCACTGGCCTGTACGGCACGATCCAGGCGTGGGTACAGGGCAAAGCGGATATGTCCGAATATCGCTGCCATGATGACGCCCAATACCGCCATGGTTATCCAGGCATGCGGCATCTGAAAGCTGCCGCCGGTGTCCGCGACCTGGCGGGCCGTCCGGCCTATCATCCACGCGCCGCTCAGCAGCACGAGCAATACGGCGCCCAGCACGGCGTTCAGAAAGCGTGCCAGCACGTCGCGCATCAGGCGCAGCCGTTGGGGCGGTTCCAGCGCGGCCACGGCGGGCCGCAGGAAACAGTGGGCGAAGATCATTCCGCCTACCCACAGCAGAATGGCCAGGATGTGTACGAGCTTGAGAACGCTGTAAAACATGGCAGAGTGTTCCGTCAGTTGCGGTGCCAGGGATAGGCGCCGCATAGCCGATATTATCCATTGCTCCGGCAGGCCGCGGCGTGAATCCCGGGGCAAGGGGGCAGTCGGATCGCCGCAAATCGTCTTACACTGGATACCTGTGCGGGTATGCGCATCGTGAAAGATGGCGCTATCCTTGATTGACTTTTTTCTTTTGTAGGTTGCAGCCATGCCCAGTTTCGACGTGGTTTCCGAAGTAGACAAACACGAGCTCAGCAACGCGGTGGATCAGGCCAATCGCGAGTTGGCCACCCGTTTTGATTTCAAAGGCACCGACGCCAAGTTCGAACTCGAGGAGTTCGTCGTGACGCAGATCGCGCCGAGCGCGTTTCAGCTGAAACAGATGCTCGATATTTTGCGTGGTCGTCTGTCCGCCCGAGGCATTGACGTGCGCTGCCTCGACGTCGCTGATCCGCTGGAAAACCTGGGCGGTGCCCGCCAGAAAGTCACGGTCCGCCAAGGTATCGAGCAACCTGTCGCTAAAAAACTGATCGCAGCCATCAAGGCCGCCAAGCTCAAGGTGGAAAGCCAGATCAATGGCGACAAGCTGCGTGTCAGCGGCAAAAAGCGCGATGATTTGCAAGAGGCGATCGCGTTGCTGCGCAAGACCGACGTGGATCTGCCGCTGCAGTATCAGAATTTCCGCGATTGAATTTGATCCCCATCCGCGATGGGGATTCGTTTCAGGCCGCGGGAGCGCGCACGGTGTCCTGTTTTTGGGGGACCGTGCGGCGATTGCCGCGCGCTTATTGTTTATGTTTGGGGCGCGCCTTCGTCGGCCGCCGATCGCCGATGGTGATCCCGATCGAGGCCGAGACGATGGCGACGATGGCCACCCATTGGGTCAGGGATAGCGTCTCGCGCAGGAACAGCATGCCGGAAAAGGCGGCAAAGACAGGTTCCAGGCTGAGCAGTGTGCCAAAGACCCGGACAGGGATACGGGACAGGACGGTGATTTCCAGCGCATAGGGCAATGCGCTGGACAGCACGGCAACGCCCAGCGCCCAGGGCAAGACCTCCAGCGCGAACAGGCCCGTGCCTGCCTGAGCGAATCCAAAGGGCAAGACCACCACGGTAGCGACGGTCGAGGCCAGTGCCACGGTCTGGGTGCCATGGTGCAGCCCGGCACGGCGTCCGAACACGATATACAGCGCCCAGCATAGCCCTGCGCCCAGCGCCAGCAGCATCCCTGCCGGATCCAGCGAGTGGACCTCGGCGCCGCGCGGGATCAGCAACAGAATGCCCACGGCGGCCAACAGAATCCAACAGAAATCTGCAAAACGGCGCGAACTCAAGAGTGCTACCGTCAACGGGCCTGTGAATTCCAGGGCGACCGCAATGCCCAGCGGGATGGTGCGCAGCGACATGTAGAACAGCAGGTTCATCATGCCCAGCGACAAGCCATAGGCCAGCACGACGCGCCATCCCGAGGGAGTCAGGCGGACACGCCATGGCCGGAAATAGGCCAGCAGCATGAGGGCTGAGAACAGCAGGCGCAGCGCCGCCGTGCCCTGGGCGCCTACCATGGGAAACAGGCTTTTTGCCAATGCTGCGCCACTCGGCATGGACACCATGGCAATCATCATCAACAAGATGGGATAAAGGGAAGGGGCGGGCGAGGGGGCAGTGGATGCGGACATGTTGCATGGAGCCGGCAAAACAGGGCCGGTACGTCGCACATTCTACGCGCAGCAGGGGTGGTCTGACGGCGAGCGAGATTCTGGTTTTGCGCGAATGATCGGGCGGGACCTTGATTGAACGGAGTCGTTCCGTTATCCGCGACGTCGATTTGCCCCCTCCGATGTCATGGTAATTGACGGGTGCAATTGCGCACCGGTCCGAGCAGGAGTAGGCTTTCGTCCCGATTCATCTCCTGCTGTTCAGCGCAGCTTGCTCGCTGCACAGGAATCATCGCGTCCCGATCTCTGCTGGAATTTTGATGAACACCCCGTCTTCGACTGCCGTATCCCCTGCATCCGATTCACCGCCACCTACCTGCTGGGACCTGTTCAAGGGTTTTTTCTGGTTGGGATTGAGTGCCTTTGGGGGAGCGCTGCCATTGGCGCGTCACATGGTCGTGGAGAAACATCGCTGGCTGTCTTCCGAGGATTTCACGGAGCTGCTCGGGCTGTGCCAGTTTTTGCCGGGCGGCAACATCATCAACATGTCTGTGGCGCTGGGCATGAAATTCCGCGGGGTCAAGGGAGCGTTTGCGGCCTTGATGGGCCTGATCGCCGCGCCGTCTTTCATCGTCATTGCGCTGGGCATGGTGTACGACCGGTATGCGGATGATCCGCATATTCAACATCTGTTCGCTGGTTTGGCTGCTGCGGCTGCGGGCCTGCTGATTTCGATGGCCGTGAAAATCGCCAAACCGTTGCGCGGCAAATGGGCGGGTATCGCCGTGGCCGTGGCATGTTTTATTTGCATCGCTGTGCTGCGTACGCCCTTGCTGCCGACAATGCTGGTGTTGACACCGATCAGCATTCTGGTGACCTGGAGGCTGACGCGATGATTGCCGTACTGATTTCGCTCTTCGTTATTTTTACGCAGTTGTCGGTGCTGGCTTTTGGCGGCGGCAATACGATTTTGCCCGAGATGCAGCGGCAGGTCGTGGAGATCCATCAATGGATGTCGAATGCCGATTTCAGCGCGTTGTTCGCGTTGAGTCAGGCCGCGCCTGGCCCCAATCTGATGATTGTGACGCTGGTGGGGTGGAATGTGGCAGGTTGGCAGGGAGCTTTGGTTACGACGATTGCGAAGTTCGGGCCGTCGTCGATCTTGACGGCTGTTGCATTGGGATTGTGGGAAAGGTTCAAGGACAAGCCCTGGCGGCGTGTCGTGCAGGCGGGTATTTTCCCCATGACGGTCGGGTTGATGGCGGCCAGCGCGTCGTTGATCACGGAGGCCTCGGTGCATACGTGGGTACTGGGGGGAATTACCGCGCTCGTGGCTGCCGTGACGATTTTCAGCCGTGTGCATCCGTTGTGGATGTTGTTGGCGGGAGCGTTGATAGGGTTGAGCGGAATCGGGCAGCCTTGAATGTCGGGCTCATTATGCAAAAACGGCCGGGATAGGCAATATCCCGGCCGTTTTGCTATGGCTTGCGGTGTTGTGCAGGAAGCGTTACTCGACGTAGTGCTTGGTGCTGTACAACTCGACGGGCAGCCGGTTCAGGACCGGCAGGTTCGTGTTGGCGTCCTTCGCCTGCATATCGATGTAGGTCTGCAGCACGTCGGCATCCAGCACACCGATGTCCTGGCGGCGATCAGCGGGTACGTTGGCCAGCGTGGTGTAGCCGTCGCCACCGGTCGCATTGAAACTCAAGACAAACAGCTTGTAGGTGCGGGCCGAATCCAGGGACTGCCAAGTGTTTGTGGTCGAGTCGAAGACTTCCACATTGGACACACGGCTGCCCTTGGTGGCCAGGCTGTTGACGTCATAACGCAGGCCGCCGGTGTAGGGATAGGGGCCGGTGGTGCCACCGTCGCCATATACCGCATCGAGGCCGTCTTCTAGCATGCCGATGACTTCGGTGCCGGTGATGTCCAGGCGCCACAACATGTTGCCGAACGGCAGGACTTCGATGACATTAGCGGCTGTTACGTTGCCCTCGAGCGGGACGCGTACGCCACCGCCGCTTTGCAGCGAGATGTCCGCGCCGCCGTATTCGGCATTGGCGACTTCCAGATAGGCCTGGGCGACGAGTTGCTGGATGTCTCCGCCGCGGACGTTGACGCTGCCTTCGGCGTTGCAGGCTGCGCTGGATCGGCCGTAATCGACAGAGCCAGGACCGCCGGGGACACGGCGCGAGCAGAGTTCTTGCGGCACGTTGGCGACCACGCTCTGGCTATAGGCATCGACTTGCGCTTTGAACGGCTGCAGGGTAGCCATGGCGTTGGCGTCGGGTGCTTGTACGCGCAGGATGCCGCTGGCTGCGATGTCGGCCTGCATGGCGGCTTCGTCTGCTGCGTTGGGGGCGGTGCCGCCGACGGTAAGTGTGTCGCCGATCAGGACATGGGGCGTGCCGCTGCATGCCGTGACGTCTCCATTGGCATCAAAGCTGACTTTGAGTTCTCCGACGACTTGGGAGTATTCCCTGGCTTGTACCAGGCACACGCGCTTGCCGTCTTTGTCGGTCAGTTCGGTGGGATAGGCGCCTGCGGGTGTGCCTATGTCGTAGGTTTTCATCGCGTCGGGGCCCAGCAATGAATGGGAATCGCCGCCTACGACGACGTCGACGCCGCTCAGGTTAGGGATGATTTCCTTGTCGTAGCTATAGCCGATATGGCTCATCAGGATGATTTTGTTGACGCCTTGGGCGCGCAACGCATCGATCTGTGTTTGGGCGGCTTCGGTTTCGTCGGAAAAGGTGGTGCCGGGATCGGGACTGGACGATTGCTGCGTTTTGCCGGCGATGGTCAAACCGATCAGGCCGATGGATTGGCCGCCGCGTTCTAGCGTGATCGAAGGCTGAACCCAGTTGGGTGCGTTGGCTGCATTCAGGGGGGAGCTGGGGCCGAAGCTGACGTTGGCGCTGAGCAGCGGCGTCTGGCAAGTGCCTGCATGCAGGAGCTCGATGAATCGATGCAGGCCGCTGTCGCCTTTGTCGAATTCATGGTTGCCGAGCGTCATGGCATCGAAGCACACGGTGTTCATCAGGGCGGCGTCGGCTTCTCCGGCCTCGCCTGCGCGGTTGAAGTACAGGGTGCCGGTCATGGCGTCGCCCGCGTGCAGTTTGAGCACATTGGTGGATGCGGCTGCCAACTCGTTGATGGCTGCGGTGACGCGCGGGAAGCCGCCGGCGTCAACGGTGGCTTCGGTCTGGGTGCCAGCGGCGTTTTTCAACAGCAGCGTTTTGCTTTTGCTGTCCAGATTGGAGTGATGGTCGTTGATGTGCAGGATCGTCAGGTCCATTGCCTGGCTGACGGGCGGCGTGGGCGACGCGTTGTCGTCGTCATCGTCGTCGCTGTTGCTGCAGGCGGCTAGCAGGGTCAGGCTGCTTAGCATCAAGACTTGGGTGGTCCTCTTCCAGTTCTTCATCGCAGTGTGTCGTAATGTGTCTTTGCGGAAGAGGAATGATTGGGCAGGGAGGTTACGGGGGGATTAACGTTGCATGACGGGGATGTGAAAGTGGGCGGGCGGTGAGGGACTAGAGGTGTTGTCCTTGTTTGGCGGGTTGTGTTCTATTCAGGCGGGAAAAACAGGATCCGAGCTTGTGGTTCTTGCTCGCTGGCCTATTTCCAGGAAGCGGTCTCTGATCCATATGCCGGCGGGGTCGCTTTGTGCTCGTGGATGCCATGCCATCGCCAAGCGAAACGACGGGATGCTAAATGGCAGAGGGATCAGATCAACAAACGCGGCATAGCGCTGGAGCAATTGCCTCGGAAGACTGGCGACGCCGTCAGTCTGAGACAGAACGAGTGCCACCTGGTTGTAGCTGGGGACGGTGGCAACGACATTTCTTTCCACACCCAGTTTCTCCAGCACTGCATCCACTGGCGTGGAGAACTCCGCGCGGGCTGAAACAACGACATGGTGCAGGGCGCAATACTCTGCCAGATCGGGGGCGCCGATCCCTCGGGGGTGGCCGTGGCGCTGCGCCAGCACGAAATCATCGCTGAGCAGAAACCGTGCCTTCAGCGTCTCTGGAACCTTGTCGATATCCCCGAGAAACAAGTCGACTTCGCGGCGTGCCATGCGCTCTACCAGCCCGGCATCGTCGGCGGGCACGACGGACATCCGCAACTCGGGGTTGCCGTAGCTCATCACCTCCGTCATCACGTCCAGTGCCAGGATCGTGAACACGCTGTCGTTCGTTGCGACGACAAAGGTCCTTGTCGAGGTCTGAGGATCGAACTCGTGCGGCTGCGCCACGGCGTCGCGGAGTTTCGCAAGGGCATCTGCCAGGCCCGCACGCAGCGCAAGCGCTCTTTCGGTCGGCACCATGCCGCGGCCCGTTTCCGAAGGCACAAGCAACGGGTCCTGGAACAGTTCGCGCAGGCGGGCCAGGTGGCCCGATAGTGTCGGCTGGCTGATATGCAGGCGCTGCGCGGCGCGTGTCACGTTCAGTTCGTCCAGCAATGTGTCCAGCGAGATCAAGAGGTATAACTCCGATCTTTTCATATCGAACATTCCGATACCTCATATCGAATCTAACGACTAACCGACCTGCGGGCCTCTCCCTTAAGCTTTCACCGAACCCCCAGTAGCGGTGGAGAATGGTATCGCAATATTTGATAGCTCTGCCATCCTCATGCGCCTCGCGATGCCGCCTTCAATTGCCAACCAGGTCCGTTGAAATATGCCCCACACGAACAAAATCTACCGGATTGGTGACGTGACCGTCACGAAGATCGAAGAAATGCGGCTGAATGTCGCTCCGCCATCCTTTCTGTACCCCCAATGGGATGCTGAGGAACTGGAAAGAAATCTACACTGGCTCACACCCAGCAACATGGATGCCAGCACCGGAAATCTGATTCAAAGCATCCATTCCTGGCTGGTACGGACCAGGCACCACACGATTCTCATCGACACCGGCTCCGGCAACGACAAGGAGCGGCCACAGAACACGGTCTTTCATCGACTGCAGACACCGTATTTGCAGCGTCTGGCCGCGGCAGGGGTGAAGCCCGAGGATGTGGACTACGTTCTTCATACGCATCTTCACGTCGACCACGTCGGCTGGAATACAAGACTCGTGGATGGCCGCTGGGTTCCTACCTTTCCCAATGCCCGTCATGTGTTCGCCCGAGCCGAAGAGGACTACTACAGTAGTCCGGCAAGCCATAACGACGTCAACGTGCCCAGCTTGGGCGTCTACGAAGACAGCGTTGCGCCAATCATCGCGTCTGGACAGGTCGAACGCATTGGCGATGCCGGTGGTGAGTTTCTCGATCAATTCGTCTTTCATCCGTCGGAGGGGCACAGCATCGGACACATGTCGATCGAGCTGCGCTCCGAGGGTAAACAGGCGCTGTTCAGTGGCGACGTGATGCACCATCCATTGCAAGTCGTTCGCCCAGACTGGAACTCCGTCTTCTGTGAATGGCAGGACGAGGCGCGTGCATCGCGCCGGTGGGCACTCGAATATGCAGCCGAACGCCGGTTGCTCTTTTTCACACCCCATTTCGCAGAGAGCTCGGCCGGTTACGTGACTCGCCACGGCGATCGCTTTGACTGGCGCTACGAATAAATACTTTTTCTCAGGATGTTCATCATGACCAGGAAATACGTATCCGGCGGCACAGAACTCGTGTTCGAGCAATACCACGTGCCCGCCGACACAGGCATCGAGATTCATGTACGCAACAAGCGTCCTGCCTCGATGACGCACTTTCGCGCAGATCGCACCATCGTCATGATTCACGGCGCGACGTTCTCATCAGGCAGTCTTTACGATGTGCCGTTCAACGGCATGTCCTTCCTGGATTTCCTGGCTGCGGCGGGCTACGACGTCCACGCCTTGGATGTCCGGGGCTACGGACATTCGTCACGTCCATCGGAGATGGAGTCGCCTGCAGACGATTCCGCTCCCGTGGTCGGAACCGATATCGGTGTCCGCGACCTGGGTGCGGTGGTGGATCACGTCCGTTCGCTTCGTGGTCTGGAGCGTGTCTGCGTGTTCGGCATGTCCTGGGGCGGCACCGTGGCGGGCGCCTATACCAGCCGCAACGAAGACAAAGTCGAGAAGCTGTCGCTGCTCGCGCCTCAGTGGCTCAGCGACAAACCGATCCCGATCGATGCGGGCGGTCCACTGAGCGCCTATCGGTTGGTCCCGGTACGGGAAAGCAAGGCGCGGTGGCTGAGCACCGCGCCTGAGTATGGGCGCGCCACCTTGATACCGGATGGTTGGTTCGAGCAATGGGCGGACTTCACGCTGGCCGAAGATCCATGGAGCAAAGAACGTACGCCTGATTTGATCCGTGCGAGCAATGGGCCGATCCAGGACATCCGCGACTATTGGCGCGCCGGCCGCAAGTATTACAACCCGTCGGACATCCGGGTCCCCGTGCTGCTGGTGCATGGCGAGTGGGATATCGACGTACCCATCGACCTCGCACAGGCGCTTTTTCTCGAGCTGAAGCATGCGCCATATCGCAAATGGGTCGAGATCGGCGAAGCCACCCATCTCGTTCTGCTGGAGAAAAATCGGCTCCTCGCATACAGAGCGATCCGTGATTTCTTCGACGAAGAATTTGTGCCTGAAGTTTCCCTGCAGAACCGCTAGCAACTTGAACGGCCGGGGTGCCGGATATCGTGCTAACCGAGGCGTGACAGGCGCCACAATGAAGTGACTTCGGCTGCGCGGGCGGCGTGCAGCGGATCGGTGGGGTCTGATGCGCGGCCATGGGTGGGGCGCGCCGTCAGGCGGTCTACGATGCGCAGGCCGGCGTTGGTGATCAGTGTGGACAATTCGTCAGGAGCACGCAGGCCCAGGTGTTCGGCCAGGTCTGACAGGATCAGCCAGGCTTCGCCTTTGGGGGCGAGGTGGGTGGAGAGCCCTTGCAGGAATGCGCGCAGCATGCGGCTGTCGGGGTCGTAAATGGCGTATTCGACGGGCGCACTGGGACGTGCGGGCAGCCAAGGAGGATTGCAGACGATCAAGGGGGCCTGGCCGTCGGGAAACATGTCGGTTTGCGTCAGGGTGACGCGTGAAGGTAAGCCTAGCCGGACCAGGTTTTCTTGTGCGCATGCCAGAGCGCGTGGGTCTTGGTCGGTAGCAATGATTTGTTTGACGCCGCGCTGTGCCAGGACGGCAGCCAGGACGCCGGTGCCCGTGCCTATGTCGTATGCCAACGATGTGTCCGCTGGGAGCGGGGCGCGTGCGACGAGATCGATGTATTCGCCGCGCACCGGTGAAAACACGCCGTAGTGAGGGTGAATGCGGGCGTTGAGGGCGGGGATGGGAACCCCTTTTTTGCGCCATTCATGGGCGCCGACGATACCTTGTAGTTCACGCAGGGACGCCAAGTAAGGGGCGGTGGCCGGGCCATAGGCCTCCAGGCAGGCTTGTTGGACGTCAGGGGCCCGGCGCAGGGGAATAGTGTGATCTGCGTCGAAAGGCACCAGTACGCTGCTCAACAACCGGGCGCGTTGTGATTGCGCTTGGCGATGCTGGTTGAATGCCTCCAGCGGCGTTGCCGCTGGTTTGCGTTTTTTCTTGTCGATACGGCGCGCCAGCGCCTGCAATAGCTGCCGCGCGTTATGAAAATCGCCGCGCCACAGGAGCTGTGTGCCTTCGCAGACTAAACGATAAGCCGCATCCGCCGACAATTGATCGCCCGCGATCTGAATGCGCGTCGGCGCAGGTGCTGCTGATTCGGAGCGCCAAAAGGCTGTCTGGGCTTGGTCGGATTCGGTCCAATGGACGAGAGGTAAAGCGGACATGGCGAAGGCAAAGAGTGAATGCTTGGCAATGTAGCAGTTTCTCCAATGTACGGCTCAACTGCCCATGAGGCCGGTCACTCACGTCAACTACCTATGCCAGTGTCCACGGAAACGTGATTACGCGCCCCGGCCTGGCTGCTCGGGGCGGCGATCTAATCTATCTGAGCACCAGATTGTGTGACGAGTTCGGCCCATTTGCTGATTTCGTCTTGGGTGAATGTGCCGAGTTCCTCAGTGGTGAGAGGGCGTTGTTCGATTCCCTGATTGCTGAGTTTCGCTGCTACGTCCTGATTGGAAAGTGCGGCTCGAGCGGCTTTTCGCAGGGTCTCGATGATGGGCGTTGGCGTGGCGGCCGGGGCGTAAATCATGAACCAGGCGACCAGGTCGAAATCCTTGCCGGTCTGCTCGGCTATGGTCGGAACGTCGGGTGCAGACGCGCTGCGCGTCGCACCGGAGCTACCCAATGCTCTCAGTTTGCCCGATTTGATGTGTGGCAGGGTCGCGGCGGGGTGATAGAACATGAACTGGGTTTGTCCTGAAATGACGTCGGTGACGGCCATACCTCCTTCCTTATAGGGCACGTGTGTCATTTCGCCACCCAGACGCATTTTCAGCAGTTCGCCGGCGAGATGTCCCGAGGTGCCGTTGCCGGCCGATCCAAAGCTGATGCCTCCCGGCTTGGCGGCGGCCGTCGCCAGATCGTTGAGCGAGCGCAACGGCGAGTCGGCTTTAACGACTAGCAGGGTGGGCGTCTGGCCAACTAATCCAAGGGGCACGAAGTCTTTGACGGGGTCGTAGCCCAGCTTCTTGTAGAGGGTTTTGTTGATCGCGTGCGTGCCAACGGTACCCATTACGATGGTGTATCCATCCGCGGGAGCGCGGGCGACTTGTTCCGTGCCGATCGTGCCGCCCGCACCGGCTTTGTTTTCAACAATGATGGTTTTCCCGAGTGACTCTGCCATGCCGTTGGCCATGATGCGTGCCACGGTGTCAGTGGATGTTCCTGGACCGAAGGGGACGATCATCCTTATCGATTGCGCGGGGTAGTTCTGAGCGTGGGCCGATATGGCGACCAGTGCCAGAAGGCCTGTGCTTGCAGCAATCGCCACGGTTTTGTGTAGCAGTATGCTGAGTCGAGTGCGAGGGGTATAGCGTGCCGTCATGAAATCTCCTCCTGAGTTTTTGTTCTGTCTGCGGGCATTGGCTGCCGCCGCAGGGGATGTGTGCTGCAGCCGTGTTGGTTATTGGCCTGAACCAAATCCTGGCGGAACTTCGCCGTCGTATTGCAATTCGCGCGTGGCTTGATAGGACAACGCAAACCCGATGGACGCCTGGAGTTCTTCGGTGAGGTGTGCAATCAAACCGGCCGTTCTGGCCAGGATGGGTACGCCTTTTAATGCGGCCAAGGGAAAGCCTACGCCCAGCAGCACAGCGGGGATCGCCGCCGAGACGTTGAGCCGGAGATCTTTGCCGATGATGGCTGGAATCTGTTTTTCTATTTCTTCGGCAATGGCAATGTAGTTCAGCTCTGCGCCGTTGATCCGGGCGACCTCGAGCAGCCGTGCGACACGGGGGTCCCGTTCCTTGTGCAGCGGATGGCCGTAACCCGGAATCGCTTTACGTGCGGCACGGTACTCTTGCAGTTCTGCCTGAACCGCTGCTTCCAGCGTGGCGCCTGTGGCCTGGCGTTCTTGAATCGCAACGAACAATCGTCCTGCATATTCCGATGCTCCAAGAATGACCGAACCGCATCCCAGGATGCCGGCTGCGACGGCGCCCTGCAGCGCATCGGGCGCAGCGGCGAGCGTCATTCGGCTGGCTTGCACGCTGGGCACCAGGCCATGTTCCGCGATAGCAACAAGGGTGGCGTCGAGCACGGCCGTCGCTGTGGCGCTGGGACGTTGACCGGTGACCAATAGATGAAAGTAATCCGTGAAGGAAATGTGGCCGATGAGGTCTTTGCAGAGATCCTTGCCGCGCACGACGATGGTGTGTTCGTCCGAGGTGCAGATCGCACTACGAGGGATGGTGGCTTTACCGATTTTCATGATTTTGTCTGAAAAGTAGAGGGAGTATCGTCAAGAGACGAGGGCGTTGATTCACATGCGAACGGGTGCAAGGCTGAAATCGAACAATGCGCTCCAAAAAGGCGTGGCGAGCGTTCGGCCATCACCTGCGGTGCCTAGCGGATGATGTTGAAAGTCGACGATCAGACTGTCTCGTACACCGAAGACCACATCGGAGTCGATGTACGGGCTGTTGGCGACGAATAAGTGGGTGGTGATATCGACGTAGCCTGGGGCGGAGAGTTTGAAGTGGATATGGCCGGGGCGATTCGGGTGTTGACCTATTTTGTTGATCATGACACCCACCGGACCATCCATGGGAATAGGGTAGTAGCTGGGCCGGATCGACCAGAATGCATAGCGCCCATCCTCGCCTGTCACGAAGCGCGCGCGTGCGAGCATGTCGGTTTGGCCTTCGATTTGCATGTCGTAGACGCCTTCGCCGTCGCCTGACCAGACATCCAGCACGACACCGGAAAGGGGATTGCCTTGCAGATCCGTGACGCGGCCGTGGTAGTAGGCGGGTTCGCCCGCGACACCTTCTGCGATGTTGCTGCCCATTTCCTTGTGTGGGGCGCCAGCCCAGTAGTACGGGCCCTGAACCGTGGCCTCGGTGGCGGCTGTCGCAGTGGCTGAGCCGGGGGTAATGGCCGATGCGCGGGCCTGAGCCGACATGACGACTTGCATGGACGCGCCCAATGTGTCGGACAGCAAGATGAACTCCTGCCGCTTGTCGGTACAGGTTTGGCCGGTTTGCGTCAGAAATTCAATCGCGGACATCCATTCTTCGGGGGTTAAATCGACTTCGCGGATGAATTCATGCAACTTGGTGATGAGAGCAGTCATTAGCGTCTTGAATCGCGCATCCTGAGTGTCTGCCAATCGCGCAATCACTGCCTGAGTCAGGTCCAGACTTTGCTGATCGTTCAATTGTGTTCTCCTTTAATCGTGTTCTAGGGCTTTACGCTCGTTTTTGTAGAAGGGCATTATTCACCCAACGAATACGCATGGGTTGCAGCACAAAGAACGCAAGCAGCGCTGCGAGGATGTCGAGTCCGGCAATGGAGTAGAAGATCAGATCCCAGGATTGTGTTTTCTCGTATAACAACGCGGCGAGAGGGCCTCCCAGGATAGAGCCGACCGCTGTTGCGATCAGCAGGTAGCCGAAATTCCTGGCGGCATGTGTTGTCCCGAATGCGTCGGCCTGCAGAGAAGGAAACAAGGAATAGATTTCTCCCCAGCCAAAGAACACGACCGCAGACAGCAAGACGAATGCGACAGGGTTCGATCCGAACTTGAGCAGTAGCAGGATGGAGACGGCTTCCATCAGAAAGGCGATCAGCATGGTTGGCTCGCGACCGATTCTGTCGGATATCCATCCAAAAAAAGGACGAGTCAGTCCGTTCGCAGCACGATCCAGGGTGAGCGCGAGCGGCAGTGCCGCCATCCCCAACACGAGTGTCTGATCCGATATGCCGAAATGCACCGCGAGTGCGCCGAGTTGAGAGATGGCCATGAGCCCGCCCGTGGCGACCAGGGCCATAATGAAAAACATCAGCCAGAACAACGGGGTGCGCAACATTTCACGCGAATTGAAATCACGCCTGGACGCCATGCCCGGCTGGGCAGAGGGCTCGGCGCGCGACGGTGCGCTTGCGCGTTTCATGCCTAATGACGCGAGCACGATGACGGCAGATAACACCATACCGAAAACCACCAACGTTGTTTGCAGGCCGTGCTCGCGGATGCTGGACGCGATGGGGAATGTGGTGACAATCGCACCGAGTCCATAACAGCCTGCCGCCATGCCGACCGCAAACCCTCTGCGGCGCGGAAACCACTGCACCATGAGCTCGATGACGGCGACATACACCCATCCTGTACCGATACCCGAGAGCACGCCGTAGGTGATATACAGCAGCGGCAGCGAGGTGACATAGGCCGAACTTATCCAACTGAGCCCTACCAGCAAGCCGCCTGCCGCGGCAAAGACCCGAGAGGAAAATCGGCTGGCCAGTTCGCCATGCAGAGGGCCGATCCCGCATTGAAAAATGCTGAACAACGCAAAGGTGACTTGCAGGGCCGACAGCGAAACGTCAAGTGAGCTTTTAAACGGTTGTACGAAAAGCGCCCAGACATACTGGGGGCTGGAGATTGCCATCATGGCAATCATGCCGAGTACCAGTTGAATCCACGGTTGGGTGCTGCGGCTTTGATCGGCGGGCCCTGAGGCCGCTATTGCGGGCGTTGTTGAGAGCGTCACGGTTGTCTCCATTCATTATTTTTGGGGACCATCTACTCAATGTCGGTTCATTTCTGCTTTGCCAGCAGTGCAGCCCTGATTTCAGCGCTGTGTTCGCCAAGCAGTGGCGGGGGAACGACGTCCAGAGGCCTTTCGCCATCGAAGCTCACCGGCGATCGAACGGTCTTCCAGGCGCCGAGCGTCGGGTGCGTTCCTTCAATTTCAAGCTGCAGATGCTTTGCCTGGGGATCCTGCAGTGCTTCGCTGGTGTCGTACATAGGCGCATGCGGGACGTCCTCGGCCTCAAGCCGCCGGCACCATTCGTCACGAGTGCGCGTCACGAAAATCGAGCCCAATAAATCGATCAGTGTCGCTTGATTGTCAATACGCGCCTCGCGGGTAGCGAAACGCTCGTCCTCAAAAAGTGCCGGACGCTCAATCGCTCGAGCCAGTCCTTGCCAGAATTTTTCGGGCGACGACATGTGCAGCGCTACCCATTTCCCATCTGCGCATTTCAACGTATAAGACTGCGAAACGCTGGGCCGGCTATAAGGACCCATCACCTCGTTCTCGGCAAAGAAATGGGTAAACGCATCCAGATTGAAGTGGCTCATCGCCTCCAGCATCGACACCTCGACCGAGCGGCCCACGCCCGTTCGGCTGCGCTCGACCAGCGCACCCAGAATGCCGTAGGCCGCATAAAAGCCCGTCAACGCATCCGCGATGGCAGGGCCGACAACACGAGGGTTTTCGGGATTGATCAATAGATTGAGAAAACCGCTCGCCGCCTGCGCTACCGTGTCATAGGCAGGCCGTCCTGAGGAGGGGCCGGTTTGCCCGAATCCGCTGATCGCACAGTAAATCAGTCGTGGATTGATCTGACGCAGCCGCGTTTCGCCTGCACCAAGGCGCGCCGCAGCACCCGGTCGAAAATTCTGAATGTAGACATCCGCCTCACGTATCAGCGCGTCGAAAACCTCGACGTCATCCGCCTGTTTGGTATTGAGCGTAATGCTGCGCTTGTTGCGGTTATAGGTCTGGAAGTGCGGGCTGTAGAGTCCTCCCTTGAATGCGCGGAACGGATCACCCGTGTCAGGCTGTTCGACTTTGATGACATTGGCTCCCAGATCGGCAAGCAGCATTCCTGCCGCGGGTCCAGTGATGAACGTGCCTTGTTCTACGACGGTAATTCCATCCAATACTTTGGCCATGCGTGTCGTCCTCGAGCGTAAGAAGGAGTGAGAGCTGGAGCAAGGCTAATCGAGCCAAACAAAAGATAGAAATGATTATTTTCTCCAGTTATCATTGATGTCATCGATTGATTGGGGCAAATATGGAGTTACGTCATCTCAGATACTTCATTGCGCTGGCGGGGACATTGAACTTCACACGTGCCGCTGAAAGCGTGCACGTCACGCAATCGACGTTGTCCCATCAAATTCGCCAGCTCGAAGACGAAATAGGGCAATCGCTCTTTGACAGAATCGGAAAACGCGTCTTTCTGACTGAAGCGGGCGAGGCATTTCTGGAGTACGCCTCTCGCGCTTTATCAGAAATAGATCAAGGCCTGGGTGAATTAAAAGCGCGTGACGTCTCCATGTCGGGCGTCCTGCGGGTCGGCACCACGCACACGTTCAATCTGGGATTCATCCCTGAGTGCGTCGCTCAATTTCTGTCACGGCATGCCACCGTGAAAGTCGTGATCGAGGAACTGCCGGCCGACGCCATCGTCGCCAGTCTGGACGCGGGCCAATTGGACATGGGTGTGGCCTATCGTCCCGAATTACGTTCCGGTTTACGCTTTGAACCCTTATTCAACGAAGAACTCGTCCTCGTCGTGGCCAAGACCCATCCCTGGGCACGTCGGAAGCGAATTCGAATGATAGAACTGCATCGAGAGCCCTTGGTCATGCTGCCGCGCAGCTTTTCCACCCGTCGCATGCTGGACGAGTTTTTCAGCGCAGCCGGCGCAGCGCCAAACATCATCGCAGAAATGAACACCGTAAACGCCATGTTCGGATTGATCTCTCGCATGCACATCGGCGCCATCGTCGCAACCAGCGCCGTAGACGAAAGTAAAGGACTATGCGCCCTGCCTCTAGAGGGCCCCACCCCGATGAGAACACCGGGTCTTCTGTTCAAGAACGACCAGCCTCAATCCAAGTTGACAAGAGCCTTCGCAGCCCTGATCCGCAAGACAGCCATGGCCTCCACTTCCACGAGGCCCAAGCAGCAAAAACTCGCCCCAGCGTTAAACCGAGCCTGAGACATTGCGAGTCGGTGCGGGGCAGTGGCCGTGTTGGGGCGCCTCGTGGTCGAGCGAGGGAAACCGAAGGAGCGTAGCGACGAGGTTGACGAAGCGGTGTCGGCCGCGCAGGCGGCCGACCGACCACGCGAAGCCCCAACACGGCCACTGCCCCGCACCGACGCCAAAAGAACTCATTTCTAACGACAGCAAACGAAAACACGACCCGCAAAAGCAGCCCGAAACCTGCAGCACCAGCCTAAACCCACAGGAGCGATCAAACAGCTCGCACCGGAACCAGCCGCGTCCGGTATCGCGTAACCGCCTCGACCATCAACGCATGCAGGCGGACCTCATCACCCTGGCCATCCGCGTGCTGAGCCAGGAAATCCAGCAACGCAATGCGCATGCGGGGTTCCCAGGATTTTTGAATATGTGTGGCGGCGCCTTCGAGGGCTTCTTCGCGGTCGGGCAGGGCATCGAAGTAATCGCCGATGCGATTGGCCATGCGGATCAAGTTGGCAATATCCATGACGGTTCAGCTCTGGATGCGTTCAGCATGTGAGTAAATGGTGGCGTCGGCATTGCGTACGAAACCAAGCAATGCCACGTTAGTGTTTTGTGCCAGCCGAATCGCCAGCGCAGTCGGTGCCGAGACCGCCGCCAGGATGCCGATCCCGGCAGCCGCGCACTTTTGCACCATTTCGAAACTGGCGCGGCTCGACACCAGGGCCAAGCCCTGCTGGAACGGTTCATCACGACGGGCCAGCGCACCGATCAGCTTGTCCAAGGCGTTATGACGTCCAACGTCCTCGCGCACCATGTGAACCTGGCCATCGGTATCGGCCCATGCCGCGGCATGAGTCGCCCCAGTGATGTCGTGCAAAGTCTGGCTCGCCCGCATTGCCCGCATCGCCCGCAGAATCGCCGATATCGCGACAGGCGACGCATCGGGAGCAGGTGCGACTGCCCGCAACACCTCCGGCAGGGTTTCAACACCGCACAGCCCGCAACCTGTGCGGCCTGCCATCGCGCGCCGGCGTTCTTTCAGGCGGACCTCGCAGGCGCTCGAAATCTCGATCTGCACAACGATGCCGTCGTGCTGCGGGACGACATCGATGCCACGCACGTCGGTGGGCCGATCGATGATGCCCTCCGTCAAGGAAAAGCCCAGTGCAAAGTCTTCCAGATCGGCAGGCGAGGCGAGCATCGTCGCGTGGCTGATGCCGTTGTATTCCAATGCGATGGGCGTTTCCTCGGCGACGCGATCGACTTGCGTGACAGACTCTGTCGTGCCGCCTCGCACGCGCACGACAGAGGTCTGCGCGCAGTCTGCGCGATGCCGGATGAACGAAGGTTGACGATCCATGAAATCAATACTTGTATCGAAGGAGACGATCTATTTACTGACGACGGCAGCTTCGTTGTCACGGGCACGCTCGCTCAGCAGTTTGTGCTGAATGTCGGTGAAGCGCGACCATTGGCGTTGCCATTCAGACGGTTGCGAGACACGCATCAGTTGCACCGCGGTGACCTTGTATTCCGGGCAGTTGGTTGCCCAGTCGGAATTGTCTGTGGTCACTACGTTGGCGCCGGACTCGGGAAAATGGAAGGTGGTGTACACCACGCCCGGCTGCACGCGGTCGGTCAGGGTGGCGCGCAGCACCGTTTCGCCCGAGCGGCTTTGCACGCCGACCCAATCGCCTTCGGATACGCCGCGGTCTTCGGCGTCCTGGGGATGCATTTCCAGCACGTCTTCGCTGTGCCAGGCCACATTGTGCGTGCGGCGGGTCTGGGCGCCCACGTTGTACTGAGACAGAATGCGCCCCGTCGTCAGTAGCAGCGGGAACTTGCGTGTGCTGCGCTCATCCGACGGGACGTATTTGGTGATCATGAATTTGCCTTTGCCCCGGACGAATTCATCAATATGCATGATGGGCGTGCCATCGGGCGCAGCCTCGTTGCAGGGCCATTGCAGGCTGCCCATTTGATCGAGTTTGGCGTAGGTCACACCGGTGAACGTAGGCGTGAGCCGGGCGATCTCGTCCATGATTTCGCTGGGGTGCGCGTAGTTCATGGGATAGCCCAGCGCATTCGAGAGTGCGACGGTGACTTCCCAATCGGCCATGCCGTTGCGAGGCTCCATGACTTTGCGCACGCGCGAGATGCGGCGTTCGGCATTGGTGAAGGTGCCGTCTTTTTCCAGGAACGATGAGCCGGGCAGGAAGACGTGCGCGTATTTGGCCGTTTCGTTCAGGAACAGGTCCTGGACCACGATGCATTCCATTGCCGCCAGCGAGGCAGCCACGTGCTGCGTATTGGGATCGGACTGCACGATGTCCTCGCCCTGGCAGTACAGTCCCTTGAAACTGCCGCCCAACGCGGCCTCGAACATGTTGGGGATGCGCAGGCCCGGCTCGGGTTGCAGGGTGACGCCCCAGTCGGCCTCGAATTGCGCACGTGCTGCGTTATCGGAGACGTGACGGTAACCCGGCAGCTCATGCGGGAACGAGCCCATGTCGCAGGAGCCTTGCACGTTGTTCTGGCCGCGCATGGGGTTCACGCCTACGCCTTCGCGGCCGATGTTGCCCGTGGCCATGGCCAGGTTGGCGATGGCCATGACGGCGGTCGAGCCTTGGCTGTGTTCCGTGACGCCCAGGCCGTAATAGATCGATCCATTGCCGCCTGTGGCGTAGAGTCGGGCCGCGCCGCGCACATCCGTCGCAGGCACGCCTGTGATGTCTGCAGTGGCTTCTGGCGAATTTTCGGGGCGCGCCACAAAGTCGCGCCATTCGTTAAAGGCTTTGGCTTCGCAACGTTGTGCCACGAAGTCCTCGGCGACCAGGTTTTCCGTGACGATGACATGCGCCAGCGCGGTCAACAAAGCGACGTTGGTGCCGGGACGCACGGGCAGGTGATAGTCGGCCTTGATATGCGCCGAGTTCACCAGCTCGATGCGGCGCGGATCGATGACGATCAAGCGCGCGCCCTGGCGCAGACGGCGCTTCAGGCGCGACGCAAAGACCGGATGCGCGCTGCTGGGATTCGAGCCCATCAGGACGACCACATCGGTATGCATGACCGAATCAAATGTCTGCGTGCCCGCGGATTCACCCAGGGTCTGCTTCAGGCCATAGCCGGTCGGCGAATGGCAGACGCGGGCGCAGGTGTCGACGTTGTTGGTGCCAAAGGCCGCACGAACGAGTTTCTGTACGAGCCAGGTTTCTTCGTTGGTACAGCGCGAGGATGTGATGCCCCCGATGGAATCGCGGCCATACGTGGCCTGCAGGCGGCGGAATTCCGACGCGGTGTAGGCGATGGCTTCTTCCCACGAGACCTCGCGCCAGGGATCCGTGATGTGTTTTCGGATCATGGGCTTGAGCACGCGTTCCTTGTGCGTGGTGTAGCCCCAGGCGAATCGGCCCTTGACGCAGGCATGGCCGCGATTGGCCTGGCCGTCTTTCCAGGGCACCATGCGCACGACTTCCTGGCCTTTCATTTCGGCCTTGAAACCGCAACCGACACCGCAATAGGCGCAGGTCGTGATGACCGAGTGTTCGGCCTGGCCCATCATGATGACGGATTTTTCTTGCAGGGTAGATGTCGGGCATGCCTGGACACAGGCGCCGCAGGAAACGCAATCGCTTTCCAGGAACGATTGGTTCTGGCCGGCGGTCACGCGCGAGGCAAAGCCCTTACCGGAAATCGTCAACGCGAATGTGCCCTGGGTTTCCTCACAGGCGCGCACGCAACGGTTGCAGACGATGCATTTGGACGGATCGTAGGAAAAGTATGGATTGGACGCGTCGGTTTCGTCTTTCAGATGATTGGCGCCGTCGTAGCCATAACGCACCGCGCGCAATCCCACTACGCCTGCCATGTCCTGCAGCTCGCAGTCGCCGTTGGCAGGGCAGGTCAGACAGTCGAGCGGGTGGTCGGAGATATAAAGCTCCATGACGCCGCGCCGCAGATCATGTAGTTTGGGCGTTTCGGTGGCGACTACCATGCCGTCTTCGACGGGCGTGGTGCATGAGGCGGGATAGCCGCGCCGGCCCTCGATCTGCACCAGGCACAAACGGCACGAGCCAAAAGGCTCCAGGCTGTCGGTGGCGCAGAGTTTCGGGATGTTGATACCGGCCTCGGCCGCGGCACGCATGACGGAGGTGCCTTCGGGGACGGAGATTTCCTGGCCGTCGATAGTCAGGGTAACGAGGCGGGCATCCGCTTGTGTGCCGCGGGCGGGCGTGCCCAGATCGCGGTCGCGTTTGATGACGGTTTCGAGCATGGCGGGTCTCGTTCGAATCAGGCCTGATGAGAGGCGGTTGGGTTGCCGGACGTGGCAGGCGCTGCGATGCCGAAGTCTTCAGGGAAATGGTTCAGCGCGGATAGCACCGGGTAGGGCGTCATGCCGCCCAATGCACAGAGCGAGCCGCCCAGCATGGTGTCGCACAGATCGCGCAGCAGATGAATGTGCTGCTCGTGTTGCGGGCCGCGGGCACGGATTTTGTCCAGCGTTTCCTGTCCGCGTACCGCACCGATGCGGCAGGGCGTGCATTTGCCACAGGACTCGACGGCGCAGAACTCCATGGCATAACGCGCCATGCGGCTCATGTCGACCGTATCGTCAAAGGCGACAATGCCGCCATGGCCTACCATGGCCGAGATCTTGACGTATGCCTCGTAGTCCAACGGTACATCCCATTGGGATTCAGGGAGGTAGGCGCCTAGCGGACCACCGACTTGTACTGCGCGCAGAGGCCTGCCCGAGGCACTGCCGCCGCCGTAGTCGTACAGCAACTCGCGCAGTGTGATGCCGAATGCGACTTCGACCAGGCCGCCGTGTTTCAGATTGCCCGCCAGTTGGAAGGGCAGCGTGCCTTGTGAACGGCCCATGCCATAGTCGCGGTAATACGCAGCCCCGCGCGCCAGAATCACGGGCACCGTGGCGAGCGAAATCAGGTTGTTGATGACGGTGGGTTGGCCGAACAATCCGGAGATCGCGGGTAACGGAGGCTTGGCGCGCACGACACCACGTTTGCCCTCCAGGCTTTCGAGCAGCGACGTTTCCTCGCCGCAGATATAGGCGCCGGCGCCTTTGCGGACCTCGAGGTCAAAACGTTTGCCGCTGCCTTGTATATCGTCACCCAGCCAGCCTGCATGGTGAGCCCGGGCGATGGCTGCATTGAGCGTGTCGATGGCTTGGGGGTATTCCGAACGGACATAGATATAGCCGTAGGTCGCGCCGACCGCCAGGCCGGCGATGGTCATGCCTTCGATCAACAGAAAGGGATCGCCCTCCATGATGAGCCTATCGGAGAAAGTACCGGAGTCGCCTTCGTCCGCATTGCAGACGATGTATTTCTGCGGCGCGGGTGTGGTCAGGACGGTTTTCCACTTGATGCCCGTCGGAAAGGCGGCACCGCCTCGCCCGCGCAATCCGGACGTCGTGACTTCCTCGACGATCTGCTCCGGCGTCATCGTCAGTGCCCGCCGTAAGCCTTGCAACCCGTCGTGAGCGAGGTAGTGGTCCGTGGACAACGGATCGGTGATGCCGACTCGGGAAAACGTCAGGCGCTGCTGGTTTTTGAGATAGGGAATCGCTTCGGTCAATCCCAGATTCAGGGGATGCGCGCCGCCATGCAGCCAATCGGCTTCGAACAGGCTGGCGACGTCTTCGACCTGGACAGGGCCATAGGCGATGCGGCCCGCCGGCGTCACGATTTCGGCCAGTGGCTCCAGCCAAAGCATGCCGCGCGATCCGTTGCGCACTAGCTGGATCGTGAGATTGCGGCGGCGGGCTTCTTGTTCGATGGCCAGCGCGACGGCGTCGGCGTCCATGGCCAGTGCCGCTGCATCGCGGGGCAGGTAGATGGTGATGATGTCAGGTTTGGCTGAAACGCCTGTCGACGATGCGGCGTTGACGCCATCAGTCGTCACAGTGGCGTCAACGGATGCGACGGTGGGCTGTGAGGGAGCGGTGTTCAAGCTGTTGCCTCCTGAGTGCGTTGCATCGCGCGATCCAGAATGCGGTCAAGCTTGTCGGGCGTGACGCGCGCATGAGGTTTGCCATCCAGCATGACCGCGGGGGATTGCGCACATAGCCCCAGGCAATACACGGGCTCAAGGGTGACGGTGCCATCGCTCGTCGTGCCATGAAAATCACAGCCCAGGGCCTGCCGTGCATGGTCGGCCAAGCCCTCGGCGCCCATGGCTTGGCAGGATTCTGCGCGGCAGACTTCCAGTACGTGCTGGCCAGCGGGTTCGGTACGGAAATGGGGATAAAAACTCACGACGCCATGGACTTCGGCGCGGGACAGGTTCAGGGCCTCGGCGATGGTGGGAACCGCGTCGGCCGGAATACAGCCGAGCTGGTCTTGCACGTCGTGCAAGATCGGCAACAGTGCGCCGGGTTGGCCTCGCCACTGCGTGGCGGCCTGCGCAGCGGCTTTGACGGCCGGCGTGGCTGACTGACGAGCGGCCGAGAGGGCCGACTCACCGCCGCGTGCACCGGCGCTGCCGGGGGGATTCGGCGTTGCCTGAGGGGTGGACATGCAGATCTCCTGGAGGCGGCTTTGTGATCGTGCCGCGTCGGTTTCTTATTGCTAGCTGCTTGCATTGATAATATGCTTTGTAAAGCATATAAAATGAACGCAACGTGCTCATTGGCCGTACTGTAAACACCTAACTTACGGTGTTCAATAGGAAATTAATGACATATAAGTTCCGAATCGGGCTGCGCCCGCAATGGGTACTGGAGGGAGACGCCGAGCACCCGCCTCAGGCGCTGCATGACATGTTGGCGTTGCTGTCCGCGATCGATGCGACAGGCAATATCGCC
The DNA here is from genome assembly GCF_054781015.1 of Bordetella muralis. Lineage (NCBI taxonomy): Bacteria > Pseudomonadati > Pseudomonadota > Betaproteobacteria > Burkholderiales > Alcaligenaceae > Bordetella > Bordetella muralis. The sequence goes on from NZ_BAAGVF010000002.1 coordinate 558,933, forward strand.
GGCGCCTGCCGCGCCTGCAGTCTGTCGTACCGGCACGCCTGGGGGGTGTTGCGTCGATTCGAGGCCCTATTCGGCACGCCGCTGTTGATCACCAATCGTCGTCAGGGCACGAAGCTGTCGCCGTTTGCACAGCGCTTGTTGTGGGCCAACCGCCGTATCGAGGCCCGGTTGATGCCCACACTGGAGAGCCAGGCATCCGAGCTGCAGGAAGAACTGGAAAAACTGCTGCCCGAGACGATGCCGCACCTGCGCCTGCACGCGAGCCATGGTTTCGCGGTAGAAGCGTTGATGCAGCACATGAGCGGACGGCAGTCCGGCCTGGAACTGCGTTATCGCACGGCGATCGAGGCGCTGGCTGCGCTGGAGCGCAACGAATGCGATCTGGCGGGTTTCCAGGTGCCGAGCGGTGCGTTCGAGGGGCCTATCCTGGCGCGTTACGCGCAATGGTTGTCGCCGGATGATTATCTGTTGATTCATCTGGCGGTGCGCAACACGGGCTTGTTTGTGATGCCCGGTAATCCGAAGCATATTCGCGGTATGGCGGACCTGGCGCGGCCGGATGTACGTTTTGTAAATCGGCAGATCGGCTCCAGCACCCGTTATCTGGTGGGATTGATGCTGGAGGAAGCAGGCGTATCGGTCAGCGAGGTGCAGGGGTACGAGACCAACGAGTTCACCCATATGGCGATCGCGGCACATATTGCCAGCGGGATGGCCGATACGGGTGTTGGCGTTGAAACGGCCGCCGGACGGTTCGGATTGGATTTCATCCCGCTGGTGCTGGAGCGATATTTCTTTGCCATACGCCGCGAGTCGCTGGAAACGCCCGCCATGCAGGACCTGCTGAGCATCATGCGAGGCCATGAGTACCTGTCGTACGTGCGCCAATTGGTGGGCTACGATACGACGAATACGGGGCAGTTACAGACTTTGCACGAGGCATTCGGCCGATAGAAAGAGTTCCGCGCCATTGCGCGATATGATATTTCAATGAGCAAAGTTATTTTCCTGACCGATCACACTGCGTCGCGAGCCGCCCAGCTGCCGCAGTCAGCATTGCCGCCACCAGGGCAGCCGGCGCAGGATAAGTTTGCCAGGCCGATGCGCGATTTGCGGATTTCGGTCACGGATCGCTGTAATTTCCGCTGTACGTACTGCATGCCGCGCGAGGTGTTCGACGGCAACTATGCGTTCATGCCGCATTCGGCGATGCTGTCGTTCGAGGAAATCACTCGTGTGGCGCGATTGGGCGTACAACTGGGTGTCCAGAAAATCCGGCTGACGGGCGGCGAACCGCTGCTGCGTAAAAATATCGAAATCCTCATCGGTATGCTGGCCGAATTGCGCACGCCAGAGGGCAGGCCGCTGGAATTGACCTTGACGACTAACGGCACCTTGTTAGGCCGTAAAGCAGCGGCGTTGAAACAGGCGGGGTTGACGCGGGTGACGGTGAGCCTGGATGCGCTGGATGCCGAGATGTTTGCTCGGCTGAGCGACAGTACGTTCACGCCGGATGACGTGTTGCGCGGCATCGATGCGGCGGCCGAGGCGGGACTGGCGCCTGTCAAGGTCAACATGGTGGTGCGCCGCGGACTGAACGATGACCAGATAGTGCCGATGGCAAGGCATTTCCGGCATACCGGCCATGTGCTGCGATTCATCGAATATATGGATGTGGGCAACACCAACGGATGGAATTTGCAGGAGGTCGTGCCCAGCGATGAGGTACTGCGCAGCATTTCGGAGCAGTACCCGTTGCGGGCACTGGATGCCGAGGTGATGGGCCGTGTGGCAGAGCGTTGGGCCTATACCGATGGCGGCGGCGAAATCGGCGTGATCTCCAGCGTCACGCATGCATTTTGCAGCGGATGCACACGTGCACGGTTGTCGCCGGAAGGCAAAATCTTTCTGTGTTTGTTTGCATCGCAGGGGCACGATCTGCGTACGCTGTTACGCAGCGGCGCAGACGATGAGCAGGTCGCGCGTGCGATGGCCGGGATTTGGGCGCAGCGCGATGATCGATACTCTGAACTGCGGGGACGCGGCGTGCCGATTGTGCCGCAGGGTGAGCGCAAGGTAGAGATGAGCTATATCGGCGGGTGACTCGATTTCAATCGATGCACAAAAAAGGCGGCTGTGAAATAGCCGCCTTTTTTCATGCTGATTTGACGGGTTACGCCAGCCAATGCGCCACGTCGTAGTACTTCACGATATCGCCATCGTTGACGGTTTCTCCTGCCGGGGTACGCGCCAGCCCGCTTGCCCAGGGCATGGAGCTGATCACTGATGAGTCCTGGTTTGCGTAAGGCACGAGTTCTGGTGCGCCTTCGGCGGTTTGGCGCCATTGCACACGCAGAAATTCCTCGCGGCTGTCTTTGTGCGGGCGCGACAGGCGCAGCGCTGCGGCGCTGACTTGCGGAAATAGGTTGGTCCGCCCTTGCATGCGCCGCACCAGCGGCGAGACCAGCATGGCGTATACCGCATAGACCGAGACGGGATTGCCCGGCAGGCAGACAACGGGTTTGCCGTCGATATGGGCCAAGGCGACCGGCTTGCCCGGTTTCATACGGACTTTCCAGAGCGCCAGTTTGCCGCCCAGGGACTCCAGTACGGGTTTGACGAGATCCTTTTCACCAACGGACACGCCGCCGATGCTCAACAGCAGATCGCAGTCGGCCAGGATGGTGGTGATGGCGGCGCGCAGGTCGGGTTCGTTGTCGCGGGCATGCAGCACGTGTATCGCCTGCGCGCCCGTTTTCTGCACCAGGGCGGCCAGCATGGGGCCATTGCAGTTGTAGATCTGCTGCGCGGCGCGTGTTTCGCCGGGATGAACCAGTTCGTCGCCGGTGGTCAGGATGCCCACGCGTAATGGCGCAAATACTTGAACCTGCGTCAGCCCTTGAGAGGCCAGGAGCGCGATATGCGCGGCCTCCAGCACGGTGCCGGCGGCCAGCAGGGGCTGGCCGGCGGTGGTGTCCATACCGCGTTTGCGTACGAATTCTCCGGCCTTTGGAGCTTGCAGGATGTGGACCTGTCCGTCGGATTCGCGGGTGTTTTCCTGGATGACGATGGTGTCGGCGCCGTCGGGGATCAAACTGCCCGTGAACAGCCGCGTGGCCTGACCCGGAATCAGCGCGGCCGGCATTTCGCCTGCATAGGTCCGTTGCTGTACAGGCAGGACGGCATCAGGCTGGTAATCCGCGTAGCGGATGGCATAGCCATCCATGGCGCTGTTATCGGCGGGAGGCAGATCCAGCGTGGCTGCCAGATTGACCGCCAGGACACGGCCCACGGCGTGGGCCAAGGATACGGTTTCGTGGCGAGTGACCGGCGCGGCCGCCTGGGCCAGCAGGGTTTGAGCACTCTCGAAATCTAGCAGATCGTTATTCATGCGATGTACGTCGGACAGGACAGTATGGGGCTAGCGGCGAAGGGAATTGGGGGCATGCGAGTCGTTCCAGGCCTCGGTGCGCTCCTGGTCGGATTGGCGGGACTCGACCCAGAAACTGCTGCCGTCGGACAGGGTTTCCCGTTTCCAGAACGGTGCGCGGGTTTTCAACGCGTCGATCATGTATTCGCAGCCCCGGAACGCGTCGCCGCGATGGGCGCTGGCGGCCGCCACGAAGACGATCTGGGCGCTGCGGGGCAGGGCGCCGACACGATGGGCGATGACGGTACCGGCCAGATTCCAACGCTCGCGCGCCGTATCTGCGATTTCATGCAACTGGCGTTCGCACATGCCGGGATAGTGCTCCAGGAACAGTGTCTCGGTCGCTTGATCCGAGGAAAAGTCGCGCACATAGCCTGTGAACGTGACGATCGCACCTGCCTGGGCGCCGACCTGCTCGCGCAGACCCGCCAGCAATGCCGTGCTGTCGAAGTCGGCTTCCTGAACGATGATCATGGTGTCAGCCTCCCGTGACGGGTTCGAAAATCGCGACCTCGTCGCCCGGCTGGATCGAGGCGGTGGCTTTGGCGTGGTTCTGGTTGATCGCCAGTTTCAGGCGTGCCGCCGGCGCCAGGTCCGGATACTGGGCCTGCAGGGCCTGCAGCAGTTCGGCGCCCGTTGTCGGCTCGGCCAGCGGCCAGGCTTCGTTGCGCTTGCCTACCAGTTCGGCGACCCGCGCAAAATACAGCAGATTAATGGTTGCGCCACTCACCGCTTTTTCCTCCTGCCTTGTATTCAAGGTGTATTTGTTCAATCAGGATGCCTTTGTCGGCAGCCTTGCACATATCGTAAATGGTGAGCGCCGCAACGCTGCAGGCGGTCATGGCTTCCATTTCGACGCCGGTTTTGTAGCGGGTGCGGCACGTAGCCCGGATCTCGACAGTATGGGTGTCGTCGTTCAGGGCGAACTCTACCCCGACAAAGGCCAATGGCAGGCTGTGACAGAGCGGGATCAGCTCTGCGCAGCGCTTGGCCGCCAGGACGGCGGCGACGCGGGCCGTGTTGAGCACTTCGCCCTTTCCCTGGCCCGGTTGGGTCAACAGGCCGTAGGCCACGGCGTTCATGCGTACGCGGCCAGCCGCAATGGCGATGCGGTCGGTTTCGGTCTTGGCGCCAACGTCAACCATGCGGATCTGGCCGGATTCGTCCAGATGGCTAAGCGTAGGAGATGAAGAGGACATGGGGTAGAAAAAATGTTAACGATTGAAAACGAAAGCGGGTTTTCGCCCGAGCCAGGCTTGGCTACACCCTATGATAGACGAGCTATGGTTCCGAGGGGATAATTGCCCTTGCCTATGCCCGGCTGTTCACACCAGGAGATTACGCATGGCCCTTACGATGCCCAGGTTGAGATTCACTCGGCGTCTTGCAAAAATCCTTCTGTGGATAGTGGCCATTATTCTTATTCTGTTCGGCGTGGCTGCCTGGCAGGTGCCCAAGGTGCTGCGTTCAGCGCTGACTGGCGATGTCGCCCAGTTGTTGGGCCGGCCGGTGCAGGTCGGTGATATCAGTTTTAATCCTTTTACGCTGACTGTGCGAGCGCAGGACCTGGCGATCGAACAGCCGGACGGCGCGACACCGCTGCTGCAGGTCGGGCAGATGGAGGCCAGCGCCTCGTGGGCGTCATTGTTCTGGTTTGCGCCGGTGGTGGACTCTGTGCGAGTGCAGCGGCCGCAGATCGCGTTGGTGCGTGAGGACAAGACCACATTCAATTTCTCGGATATCCAGAAAAAACTGGCCGATATGGCGGCGGCTCAGCCCGAGCCCGAAAAGAAAGACGAGGACGCCGGGCTGCCGCGTTTTTCTTTGAATAACCTGGTGCTGGAAGGCGGCGCGATCACCCTGGATGACAAGGTGACCGGCCGTAAACAACAGATCGACGAGATCACGCTCGGCGTGCCTTTTATTTCCTCGTTTGGCTATGCGACGGATATCGATGTCGAGCCGCTGGTGCATTTGCGTATTAACGGCAGTCCGCTCGATATGCGGGGCGTGGCCCGGCCGTTCGAGGCCGTGCCCTCGTCGACGTTGAATGTGGATTTTCGGGGGCTGGAGCTGGAAAAATGGGCAGATGTGTGGCCCATGGCTCTGCCGATCAAGGTCGAACGGGCATTACTGGATTCGAATCTGAAGGTCGTGTTCGAGCAGCCGCGCGACGCGGCGGCAAAGATCCTGGTGACAGGGGATGTGGGACTACGGCAATTGGATCTGCGCGAGGCCTCGGGCGCGTCGTTGGTCCAATGGAGCACGCTGGAGGTGCAGCGGGTCAGGCTCGATATGCTGGCCAAGCAGTTTTCGATCGGCCAGGTGGACATGTGGTCGCCGGTGCTGCAGACCAGCCGGGATGCGAATCAACAGCTGAATTGGCTGCGCGTGGTCGACAAGCTCAAGGCCTTGGGAGGACCGGCGACTACTGCGACGGCGAAAGCTGATAAGCCGGCTGCAGTTCGATCGGCGGAAGGTAAATCGGCCACTGATAAACCTGCTGCGGCGCAAGCCGCTGATGGCAAGCCGGTCAGTGATAAGGCGACTGTTGAGGCCAAGGCATCGGGACACAATGGCGTCGCCCCGCTGCAAGCCGTCGCGGCAACGACGACGGCCGCTGTTGCGCCTGCATCGAGCGTACCGAAGTCGAATACCACTGACGGGAATGCCGCCGTGGCGTCGGGAAATGCACCCGCCGCGCAGGACGAAGCCGCCACACCTGCTGCCAAGGCGCCGGACGAGTGGCAGATCGCGGTCGATGCGATCAATATTCACGATGCTGAACTGCGTGTGCAGGACGCGGTGACCAAACTCAACACCACCTTTGCGGGCGTGGCGGTCACGGTGGAAAGCGTGCAGTTTCCGCAGCCGGCGAAGCAGCCCATCAATTTGTGGCTGACGATGGATAACCCAGGAGACGGCGGCTGGATACGCTCGAAAGGTCCGCTGATGCTCAGCCCATTGAGCCTGAAGCTCGATTTTCGCGCTGGCCATCTGGGGCTGGCTCAATATGCGCCGGCAGTGCGCAGCCTGTCGCCGATCCAGGTACTGGATGGTTTGCTCGGCGTGCAAGGATTGATCACCGTGGCCCAACAGGGCAATGCGACGCAAGTCGCGGCGACGGGCGTCAAAGTTGATTTGTCTCAATTGGCCGCGCGTGACGAATCACAGAAACCGGCGGTGGATCTGGGTGTGAAACAGCTCAGCCTGGCGGCCGATCGGGTGGCGCTCGATGCCACGCCGACGCCGTTCACGCTGCAGGCCGCGGGTGTGCAGGGCGATGGCAGTCTGGCACTGCAGGGTACCTTGATCACGCAGCCTTTGGCGTTGCAAACCAAAGTGGATCTGCAGAATTTCAACGCGGCATCGTTGGCGGCTTATGGCGCGTCGAGTCTGAATGCGACGGTGCGCTCGTTGGTCGTGGGCGCTAATGGCGAAGCGGCATTCACGGCGGCGGCGGGAAATGCGCCGATGAAGGCCAATTGGAAAGGCGGCGTGGACATCACCGATCTGCATCTGGCGGATCGCGTGAACCGCGATGACTTTCTGCGCTGGAAAACCCTGGATCTGAGCGGCATGCAGGTGTCGGTCAACGGCGATCAGTTTGCCGCCAATCTGGGCGACATCACGTTGGATGATTTTTACGGCCGTATTCTGCTCAGTGCTGACGGTCGTTTGAACGTGATGGATCTGGTGGCCGAGCCGGGGCAGGCCGGCGGGTCGATTACTCAGGATACCCAGACGCGCGGACGCTCGGCACGCGAGGCCCAGGCCGCCAAGACCGGCAAACTGCCGGATATCGCCCTGAACAGCGTCACGCTGAAAAATGGCCGCATGACGTTCACCGATCACTTCGTCAAACCGAACTATACGGCCCAGCTTTCTCGTATCGAAGGCGGTTTGTCGGCAGTGTCGTCGCGTGCACCCAAACCTGCCAAGGTCAATGTGACGGGGCGTGTTTACGACACAGCACCCTTGTCGATCGGTGGGACGGTGCAGCCTTTTGCCGAGTTTCTATCCCTGGATTTGAAGGTCTCGGCCAAGGGAGTTGATTTACCCCGCTTTACGACGTATTCCTCGAAATATGTGGGCTATCCCATCAAGCGTGGCAAGTTATCGGTGGACTTGCAATACAAGTTGGAAGACCGCGCGTTGCAGGCCACGAATCATGTGGTGCTGAATCAATTGACGTTCGGCGACAAGACGAACAGCCCGGATGCGACGACCTTGCCTGTGATGCTGGCCGTATCCCTGTTGAAAGACAGCAAGGGCAACATCGATATCAATCTGCCGATTTCAGGCTCGCTGGACGATCCTGAGTTTTCGGTCGGCGGAATTATTCTGCGGGTGTTGGGCAATTTGCTGGTCAAGGCAGTGACCTCGCCGTTCTCGTTGCTGGCGTCGGCGTTTGGCGGTGGCGAAGAGCTGTCGTATATCAATTTCGAGCCTGGCAGCGCGGTGTTGGCCACAGATGCGGACGAACGGATTTCGACCCTGGCCAAGGCGCTGAATGATCGGCCAGCCCTGAAGCTGGATATCATCGGCCGCGCAGATCCGACGACGGATGAGGAGGGCTTGCGCCAAGCCTGGGTCGATCGTCAGATTCGCCGCGCCAAGGCTGAGGACACCTCGGGCAAAGGTAAAAAGCCTGATCTCTCTACGGTCACGGTATCGAGCGCCGAACGAGCCAAGTATCTCGAAGAAGTCTACGACGATACCGATATCGAGGAAAAACCGCGCAATTTCATTGGCATGGCCAAATCGATTCCAGCTGATCAGATGGAGTCTTTGCTGCGCAAGGCCGCACCGATCAATGAGCAGTCGCTGGAACGATTGGCGCAGGCGCGTGCGCAGGCCGTCTATGAAAAGCTGCAGGAGATCGGACCGGCCGACCGTATTTTCATTGTGACGCCTAATCTCGAGGGCGGCGCAGGCGAGGGCGAGGCTCTGCCCTCACGTGTGGAGTTTTCGTTGCAATGATGCACGGCAGTCAATGTGGTTCTTTCGTTGTCATCAAACGCAAGCCCTCGACTTGGCACTATGATGAGGGTTTGGCGGACGGCTCGCGTCCGCGTTTCTGCGTTCACTTGGAGATGTAAATGACGATCAAAGTCGGCGATCGCGTGCCTGATGGCACCCTGACTGAGTTTTTCGAGACCGAAGCCAATGGTTGCTCCCTGGGACCCAACGCTTTTCAGGTCGCAGATCTGGTCAAGGGCAAGACGATTGCCCTGTTCGCCGTGCCGGGCGCTTTTACGCCGACGTGTTCGGCTAAACACCTGCCAGGCTACGTCGAGCAAGCGGCAGCCCTGAAGGCCAAGGGCGTGGACGAAATCTGGTGCGTGTCGGTCAATGATGCGTTTGTGATGGGCGCATGGGGCCGCGAACAGCACACCGAAGGCAAGGTCCGCATGCTGGCCGATGGCGCAGCTCACTGGACGCGTGCGTTGGGTCTGGAGCTGGATCTGGATGCGCGTGGGATGGGCATTCGTTCGCAGCGTTATTCGGCGTTGTTGAAAGACGGCGTTGTGACGCAATTGAACGTCGAAGCGCCTGGCAAATTCGAGGTCAGCGACGCGGGCACGATGTTGTCGCAGCTTTAATTTTTTCCGCCCGGGGCTATCCCTGTCACCGGGCAGCCCCAGGGCAATTTCCTTGGCGGTGAGCCTGGACACAGGCACAGTCCTTGCGGGCGGCTTTGCGCCCGGCAAATTTGAGCGGCTTGCGCACCGCGTAGTGTGATGGCACGTTCCTGCATCCCATGTTGACCACGATTTCTTCTTTTTCGTCGCTTTATCTGGCGACGCTGCTGATGTTGATCGGCGGCGGTCTGTTCAATACTTACATGGGGTTGCGGCTGACTGCGCAGTCAGTCAGTGAGATCTGGATCGGTACGTTGATTGCCGGGTATTACCTGGGGCTGGTGTGCGGCGCGCGGCTGGGACACAAGCTGATCATCCGGGTGGGGCATATCCGGGCTTTTGTGGCCTGTGCGGCGATTTCGACTTGCATGATTCTGGCGCAGATCGTGGTCGACTACATGCCGGTCTGGCTGGTGTTTCGCCTGGTCGCCGGGATCGTCATGGTGACCGAGTTGATGGTCATCGAAAGCTGGCTCAACGAACAAACAGAAAATCATCAACGCGGCCGTGTGTTTTCGGTCTATATGGTGGTGTCCGGGTTGGGCACGGTGCTGGGGCAATTGGTGCTGACCGCGTATGGCTCGCTGGATGAGCAGCCGTTGGTGTTGGTGGCGGTTTGTATGGTGCTGTGCCTGGTGCCGATTGCGGTGACGGCGCGTTCTCACCCGCCGACGCCTGTGCCGGCGCCTCTGGACTTTCCGTTTTTCCGCGAACGGGTGCCGTTGTCGTTGACGGTGTTGTTTGTTGCGGGGAATCTGTCGGGGGCATTTTATGGCCTGGCCCCCGTTTTTGCATCGAAGTACGGGATGACGACGTCGCAGTCGGCACTGTTTGTGGCGGCGGGGGTGACCGCAGGCTTGTTGTCGCAATGGCCGATGGGGTGGTTGTCGGATCGGATCAATCGCGCGGGGTTGATTCGTTTTAATGCGTGTCTATTGGTGTTGTTGCCAGCGGTGCTGTGGGGGTGGTTGACGTTTCCGTTCTGGGCGTTGGTGTTGCTGTCATGTGTGTTCGGGGTGTTGCAGTTCACGCTGTATCCGCTGGGGGCGGCGTTTGCCAACGATCATGTGGAGTCGGACCGGCGCGTGAGCCTGAGCGCGGTGTTGTTGATGACTTATGGGGTGGGGGCTTGTCTCGGCCCGCTCGTGGCGGGGGCGTTGATGTCGGTGGGCGGGCCGAATATGTTCTATGTGTTTGTGTCGGCCTGCGCATTGATTCTGGTGTGGCGAGTGCGGCCGGCACGGGTGACGGGAGCGCATCAGGTGGATGAGGCGCCGGTGCATTTTGTGCCGATGCCGGATAGTTTGCAGAGTTCGCCGGCCTCGGTGACGTTGGATCCTCGGGTGGATATCGAGGCGGATGCGGCGATGGAGATGGTGTCGCCGGAGCCGGATGTGGTGCAGGTGCCGGCTTCTGCGGATGTCACGGAGACCGCTGCGGCTGACCCGGTGCTCAATGAGGTCACGGCCGCGGCAGAGGCTGACGACGAACGCTCAGCGCAGGCTGGCGGGCGGTCTTGAGGCGCCGGGCAGAGCCTTCGTTGCCTACTTCTGGTCAATCATCCAGTTGGCAAAGGTGCTGAACGGCAGCGTGGCCGCTCGTGCCGGATCGCTGACCAGGTAATAGCCGTCGCCGCTGCGCGCACTGTGCGCCAGGGGCTGTACCAATTGGCCGGTGGCAAAGTCCTGGGTGATATAGGCGCGCTGCGTCACGGCGATGCCCAGACCCTCGGCGGCGGCCTGTAGGCACAGCACCGCGTTGGCCAGCGAGATAAAGCGCGTGTCGCTGTTTGCGGCCAGGCCGATCGATAGCAACCAGCGATCCCAACAGTCCGGCGCAATCATCGAATTCAACAAGGTTTCACCCAACACGTCCTCGGGCGTGCGCAGGCGCTTGGCCAGCGATGGTGCGCAGGCCAATACCAGCTCGTCGGGAAACAGCAAATCGGCGCGCAGTCCCGGCCAGTTGCCATTGCCCCGCCGCACGACGAAATCGGCGTTGTGCAGGTCAGTGTCATCGGCGCGAGCGACCGTGGCAACCTCAATGTCGATATTGTCGTGTTGCGCGTATAGCGAGCCCAGCCGGGGCATGAGCCATTTGATGGCGAGGCTGGGAATGACTTTGACCCGAATGCGGGGGTTGGCGCCGGCCTCGCCGGCCTTGGCCAGCACCGACTCGAGCTGATCGAACAAGTGGGCGGCCTGTATGGCCAGTTCGGTACCTGCTGTCGTGAAACCAATGTCGCGACCGCTTTTTTGCACCAATCGCACGCCCAGGTCTGCTTCCAGCCGGCGCAACTGATGGCTGACTGCGCTCGGTGTGATGTGCAGGAGTTCGGCGGCCCGGCCCACGCCGCCGCCGCGATGCACGGCATCTAGTACGCGCAGTGGGCCGAGGCGGTTTCTCAGTTTGTGCATTGTTGAGATGGATTCAATGATTGAGAAATAAGTTTCCACAGACATCAGAGAGGAAGCGGCCTACAGTCTGTCCTATCCAATAAAACCAAATCAAGTGTCGGATTGGTGTTAGCGCTGCGGTATCGCCGCTGGCCATCCTGCCACGAGGAGACAGAATGACCAAGTTTCATCGACGCCGGGCAATCGCCCGCGTACTGATCCCGTTTGCCTGCGTCGCACTTTTTGGGGGCTTGCGCGCCGAGGCGGCTTATCCCGAGCGTCCCATCAAACTCATTGTGCCGTTTGCCGCGGGCAGTGCGGCCGATACGTTGTCGCGCGTGGTGGCCACGGCCTTGAGCGAGCAACTCGGCCAGCCTCTGGTGGTAGACAACAAAGGTGGGGCGGGCGGCACGATCGGCACGGTGGACATTGCGCGTTCCAAGCCCGATGGCTACACGCTGGGTATCGCCGCGCAGGGGACTTTTGTCAACAACCAAGTGCTCTACAGTTCGCCAGGGTACGACTCCATCAAGGATTTCAGTTTCATCAGCGTGATCGCTGATGTGCAGAATCTGTTGGTCGTGTCCGAGAAATCGCCTTATCAGAGCGCGCCGGCGCTGCTGGAAGCGATCAAGGCCAAGCCGCCGGAGACTTTCCGCTACTCATCCAGCGGTGTGGGCACCAGTCACCATATCGCCGGCGCTACCGTCGCGCAGTATCTCGACAAGCCGCTCATGCATGTGCCCTATACCGGCGCGCCGCAAGGCTTGAGCGCGATCCTGAGCGGTGATGTGGACATGGGCCTCTACAACATGCCCGCGGCCATGGGCCTGGTGAAATCGGGCAAGCTGCGGCCGCTCGCCGTCACCGGGCCCAAGCGCTCGAGTTTGTTGCCTGACGTCCCTACGCTGGACGAGAGCGGTCTGCAAGGCTATTCGATCACGCTCTGGTGGGGTCTGGTGGGTCCGGCCCAACTGCCGCCCGACATTTCCGCGCATCTGTATGCCGCGCTGGACAAGGTCATGAGCAATCCGGCGTTGCGTGAGAAGCTGATCGGCCTGGGGTTCACTTTGCCCGATACGCCTCTTCCCCAGCCCGCCGCTTTCGAAGCGCTGGTGCGCCAGGATCTCGCCACCTGGATCCCGGTCCTGCAGAAATTGGGCACGTCGGCGCAGTGACGCCGCGGTAACTTACGAAGGAAACTCCTACTGTGCGATCCCTTTTAGTGACGCCGCCTTTGGCGCGTCAACTGGCCGACCTCGTCCTGTCGACCCGTGATGGCGACCTCCCGGCTTTGGCTCTCGAACATGCCAAGATGAGCCTGGCCAGCACGCTTGCCAGTGCCGCCGCGGGGTACGGTATCGAATCGGCCCGCATTATCCGCGAGCTGGATCTGGCAGATAGCGGCACGCCGATGGCGACTGTGTGGTTTGACAATGCCCGGTTGCCACTGGCGAGCGCGGCACGTGTGAACGCAGTGGCCAGCGATGCGGCCGCGTCAGATGATAGCGATATGCGTAGCATCGCGCACATCGGCACCATTGTCTCCAGTGCGGCGTTGGCCGTGGGCGAACGTGAGGGATCGAGTGGCCAGGATGTGCTGACCGCTATGGTGCTGGGCTATGAGATCGCCGGACGCATTGACGAGTCACTGACCCCCGGCCGCATGCAGCGTGGGTTTCACGGTTCGTTTTCCACGGTGTTTGGCGCCTGTGTGGCCGCCGGCCTGTTGTTGCGGCTGGATGCGCATCGGCTCGCTCACGCTATCGCGCTTTCGGCGACCTCGATCGGTGGTATGGCGATCGCGGCCGATACCAGTTGCGCGCGGGAGTATCACGCCGGGCTGGCCGCCAGCACGGGCATCCGAGCTGCGTTGGCGGCACAGTCAGGTTTCGAGGGTGAGTTGGCTGTGTTCGAGCAGCCGCGCGGGTTTCTCGATGCGTTGGGTGGGCAGGCGCGCGAGGACATCGTGCGCGACTGGGGGATGTCTTGGGACATTGTGACCGACATGGCCATCAAACTGATGCCGGGCGCACATCCTTTTCATGCAACCGCCGAAGCCGCGGCCGAGGCCGCACGGGCTGGCGGCCGCGTCAGTCCTGACGACGTTGCGCGCATCGTTGTGTCGGCGGCAGTGCAGTGGACCGATTTCAAGGGAAAACCCCATCCTCGTAATCTGGTCGACGCCGCTCACAGTCTGCATTATTTCGTCGCCGCGGCCATTGCCGATGACGGCTTTGCTTGGCAACACATGGACGCGGCCAAGATGGCTGATCCCGTGATCGCAGCGTTGCAGGACAAAGTCGAGTTTGATCCCGACCCGCCGCCACTGCCGGATCGCTTTCCTCATCGGCATGGCGGCAGTGTCACGATACATATGAAGGACGGCGCTATGCGTCACGCCACCTGCGTAGCGCCGCGTGGCGCCGGCGTGCGTGGCCTCGATTGGCGAGATGTAGAAGACAAGTTTTTTCAGCTGTTCCCGCGTGCGGGAATGCCCACGGACGCGGCCGAGACCTGCCTGGAAGCGATCGCGCATCTGGAGCGCGCCGACGCGGTCCATTCGCTGACGCGCTTGCTAAGCAGGCGTTGAGGTTTTTTTTTGAAGAAGGCCGCAAAGGCCATCATGCAAGGAGACAACAACATGAAACGACGCATCGCATCCGCGCTTGCCAGTATTGCTTTGTGCCTTGGCGTGAGTCACGCGGCCCTGGCCGATGACGCCTTTCCTTCCAAACCGGTCACTATCATCGTGGGCGTGGCTCCCGGCGGTAGCCTGGACGCCCTGGCCCGGTTGTTGGCCACAGAGCTTGGAAAAGTCACGAATAACACCTTTGTGGTGGAAAACGTCACCGGCGCGGGCGGGCTGTTGGGTTTTCAGCGGCTGGTTCGATCGGCGCCTGATGGCTACACGCTGATGTTCAGTAATCAATCCATGGTCCTGATCCCTTTGCTTTATCCCAAGGCCGGTTTGAACATCGTCAAGGACACGACAGCGATCGGCACAGTCGCCAATGTTCCCATGGTGCTCAGTGTGAGCAATCAGAGTGGTATCCAGGATCTACCTTCGATGTTGGCGGGCATGCGTAGTGGTGCGCTCAAGCTGTATTTTGGTTCGGGCGGCCCGGGCACGACCGCGCATCTGGCTGAGGCGTTGTTCTTGCGCATGGCCAATGTGCAGGCCGAACTGCTGCAGTATCGCGGTTCGGGGCCGGCGATTACCGATTTGATGGGCGGCACCATTCAGTCAGTGCTGGATCAGACAGTCACCATGCTGCCGCTGCACAAAGGCAAACAGATCAAGGCCATCGCTGTGGCGTCCAAGGAGCGTTTGCCGCAGATGCCGGACGTGCCGACTTTTGCCGAGGGCGGTCTGCCACAGTTCGATCTGCAGATATGGAACGGCTTGGTCGGGCCCAAGGATATGCCCAAGGATGTGGTCGAGAAACTTTCCGAGGCAGTGACCAAGGCGGTGCAGACACCAGCGTTCCGCGAGCGTATCGATACGCTCGCCGCGCAGATTCCCGCGGATGACGAACGCAGTCCCGCGGGGTTTGCGCGCACCCTGCAACGCGACCAGAAGCAATTCGCCGAGCTGGCCAAGCAGATCGGCCTGGAACCTCGCTGATCCAATCCCCGCGACGGCGCAGCAACTCGACGGCATAGCGTGGACGCGGCTTTCCGCGTCCCACAATTGGAGAACAGACATGAGTGAGACGATTTACGGATTCATCGGATTGGGAAATATGGGTGGCCCCATGGCGAGACGCTTGCTCGAGGCGGGCAACGTGCTTCACGTGACCGATAGCGACCCGGCGGTGATGCACCGCCTGGCGGCCTGCGGCGCCGTGGCCCACGACAACGCGCAGGACGTGGGCCGCGCGGCCGATGTGGTATTCCTGAGCTTGCCCGATGGCAAGGTGGTCGAGAGCGTGCTGAGTGGCGAGCAGGGATTGGCGCGGGCGAATCGCGTCAAGTGCGTGGTGGATTTGTCGACCATTGGCCCCGTGGCGGCGCAGCGTGCTTTCGACATTCTGGCCGCGCAGGGCATCGAGTACGTCGATGCGCCCATCAGCGGCGGCCCAACTGGAGCCGAACGCGGCACGCTGGCAGTCATGGTCGCTTGCGCGCCGGCGCGCTACGAGGCGTTGACGCAGGTGTTGGGCCATTTCGGCAAGCCGTTTTATCTCGGCGCCGAGGCGGGTCAGGCTCAGGTGATGAAGTTGGCGAACAATCTGCTGTCGGCGACCGCCGTTGCCATTACGTCGGAGGCCATGGCGCTGGGCGTCAAGGCGGGCTTGGATCCGAGCGTCATGATCGACGTAATCAATGCGGGCTCCGGCCGCAACTCTGCCACCATGGAAAAATTCCCCAAGGCGGTGCTGACCGGCACGTTCAACGTGGGCTTTGCGGTCCGCTTGGCACACAAGGATGTGCGCCTGTGCCTGGAAGAGGCCGAGCGCCACGGCGTGCCGATGGTAGTGGGTTCATCGGTGCGCGAGATGCTGGTGATGACTACCGCTATCTGCGGCCACGACGCGGACTATACCGATGTGGCCCGCGTCGTGGAGGATTGGGCCGGCGTGAAAGTGCGTGCGAAATCCTAGGCAGTAGGCGCGACGTCCAGCCGCACGATCTTGCCTTCCAGGTCCGCACTGGGGGCGGGATAGCGTTGCATCACCATGGGGTCGTGGCCCGGCACGATATGCGCCTCGGAGTCTGCCATGGCGCGAACGATGGCATAGCCCTCCAGCATATCGGCCACGTTGTGTACTAACGGAAAAGGCGCGTTGCGCCCGATGTTGCCGTACAGGTGCGAGGCGTCCGACGCCAGTACGACCCACCCCCGCTGCGTCCAGACGCGCACGATCTGCAGACCTGCGGTGTGGCCACCCACCAGGTGCAGCGTCAGCCCGGGCGTCAGCTCAACGGTGCCACGATGAAATTTCACGCGCTCGGCATAAACCTTGCGGACAAAGGTGACGACGTCCTCGATGTCGTAAGGGTGGCGCATCGCTGCGTGACACATGCAGCGGCCGGTCGCATAGGCGGCTTCCGCGTCCTGCACATGCAGGGTGGCGGCAGGGAAATCGCCCAGCGTGCCGGCATGGTCATAGTGCAAATGCGTGATGATGATGTCGCGTATCGAGGCTGCGTCGATGTCCAGCAGCGCCAGCCCCTGCGCTGGGCGCAGCAGCAACTGGCGTCCGCGCTGGGTGGCGGCCTCTTCGCCGAACCCGGTATCGACGAGATAAACCTCCTGGTCACGGCGCAGGACCCATACGAAGTAGTCCAGGCCGGATTCGGCATCATGGAAATCGACCGTGCCCAGATAGTTGTCCGAGGCTCGCCGATTGGCGTGATGCGCGTAGCGGATGGCATAGACCTCGAATGGTTCGAGGTTGGGAATGTTGATCACTGTTGTCTCCTCTCGTGAGGTGGTTTGCCGGGATCGGGCCGCGTCGAGCGGGTCAGGGTAAATCCTAAAGCAAAATTGTAATTTATTTGCCATTCAATCATACAATCAGTCTATAGTACAAGAATACAAAAATATATGAAGCCCACGATATGTCGCCCACGTTGTGGCCGGCGCGCGGAAAAAGGAGACGATGGTATGGGAGTGCTGGAAGGAAAAGTCGCGATCATCACCGGTGGCGGGGGCGGCATCGGCCGAGCTATCGCGCGAGCCTATGCCCGCGAGGGCGCCAAAGTGGGATTACTGGATATCAACGCGGAATTGCTGGCCGAGGCCGAGCAGGAGCTCGCGAACGTCCAGGCGCTGCCTTGCGATGTATCTGATCGCGCGCAAGTGCAGCGCGTGATCGATGCCTATGCAGATCAATCGGGCGGGTTGGATATTTTGGTGAACAACGCGGCCTATTTCTACTACGCGCCGCTGGTGGAAATGCCCGAGGATCAGGTCTGCAAGATGATCGACGTGGGACTGAAGGGTGCGCTGTGGTCGTTGCAGGCGGCCACGCCGCACCTGATCGCACGGGGCGGGGGTTCTGTCATCAATCTTTCATCGGTGGCCGTGTCGGTGTCGATCAAGAACGCGGCGGTCTATAGCGCTATCAAGGGTGCTCTGGACACCCTGACCCGGCAGCAGGCCGTCGAATTGGGCGGCTACGGTATTCGCGTCAATGCGCTGGCGCCCGGGCCCGTGATCACGCCGGGAGCAAGTTCGGTGATTTCCGAGGAAGGCTGGGCCACGCGTCGCCGCCGCACGCCGCTGAATCGGTTGTCGACCGGCGAGGATATTGGCGAAGTCGCCGTGTTTCTGGCTTCGCCGGCCAGCGCGACGGTGGCGGGGGTCACGCTCAAAGTGGACGGCGCGATGACCGTTCTCGGCTACTAACGCGGATTCGCAGGTTCCCAAGGGGAGCAGGATGACGCATCCTGACAGACAAGGCGCGGGCGCAGCGCGGGCAATCGTGCGCGCCGCGTTGAGCGAGTTACCACTAGCGGATGTGGTGTTGGCGTCGGCCAAGCGATGTCTGCTCGATTATCTTTCATGCGCATTCGAGGCACGGTCGTTGCCATGGAGCGAACAGGCCGCCCGGTTGGCCGCGCCCGACGCACGTGGCGCACATCAGATCGGGCGAGCCGGTACGTATGTGCCGGCCGACGCGGCCTTTGCCAATGCCGTCGCGGGCCATGGTCTCGTACGGGAAGACATGCACGCGGCGAGCGTGGCACACCTCGGGGTCGTGGTGTGGCCTACCGTGTTGGCGCTGGCCGAGCGTCATGCGGTGCCGGGCGCGCGGGTGTTGAGCGCGGCTGTCGTCGGTTACGAGGTAGGCGCGCGTATTGGCCGGGCGTTGATTACGCCGTCTTTGGCGCGTTTGTTTCGGCCCACCGGGTTGGTGGGGCCTTTCGCCAGCGCCATGGCCGGCGCGCACCTTTTGGGTCTGGACGAGGATCAGGCGCTGAACGCTTTTGCGCTGGCGGGCAATGCCTGCGTGGGATTGAACGAATGGGCGCATACGGGTGGCAGCGAGATGTACTTCCATCCGGGTTTTGTGGTCCGCAATGCGATGACCTGTCTCGAACTGGCGCGTCAGGGCGCGCACGCCTCGCCGTCCATTCTGGAAGGGGAGGCGGGCTTGTTCCAGGCCTATGCGCGTGCGCCCATGCCGGGACGGATTACTTTGTTCCCGCGGGGCGAGGCCGACATCCTGAACGTTTTCAACAAGCCGGCGCCAGCCTGCAATTTTGCCCAATCGCCGTGCCAGGCAGCCTTGCTAGCGTGGCGGACGGTGCCCCGCGGCCGACGCATCGTCGCGGTGCGAGTCGAGACCACGCGGGCCGCGTTGGCGTATCCGGGGTGTAGTGCCAAGGGGCCGTTTGACCATGCACTGCAAGCCAAGATGAGTATCGCTTTCGGTGTGGCGGCGGTGCTGGCCCGAGGCGCGATCGAGGAGGACAACTACCACCGGCTTGATGACGCCGAGATCGCGCGCTTGATCGCACACACCGAACTCGTGCCGGACGATGCTTATACGGCGGCTTTTCCGGCTCGGCAGGGGGCTCGCGTCGTCCTGCTCCTGGATGATGGGGCGCACGCGCGAGCTGAACTGGACGACGTGGTGGCAGCCGATGAGGCGCTCATCCGCGCGCGCTTGCGCCGCGCCGCACAAGCGGTGCTGGGGGACGAGAGGGCTGAGCGTATCGAGGCCATGGTCGATGGCTACGAGCGTGAGCCCGATGCGGGTCTGCTGGCGCGTTTGTGCGCTTTGCGGCTGGATACGACACAGACCTGGAACGAGGCCTGACATGATGGACATGACAGAACTGCAAATTCATCTCGAAGCATTCTTGCAGGCGCTCACCGCTGGCGTGCTGGTGGGAGGGCTATATGGATTGATGTGCGTCGGATTGGCAATGATCTTCGGCATCATGCGGGTCATCAATTTCGCCCAGGGCGATTTCATGATGCTCGGGATGTATGTGACGTACTACTTTTTCATTCTGTTGGGCTCGCACTGGATGGCGGGCTCTGTGCTGGGGCCCTATATCTCGGTGTTGCTCGCGGTGCCCGTGATGTTCGGGGTGGGCTATCTGGCGCACCGGCTCTTGATTTCGCGCGTCACGGGCCGGCGCGGTGCGGCGCTGGATGGCGATGGTCACTACGCTCAACTGGTGCTGACGCTGGGCATCGCCCTGATTTTACAAAACGGCGGCATGATGGTGTTCGGTCCGCAACTGGTGTCGTTGCGCACGCCGCTGTCGAGCAGTGCCTGGGAAATCGGACCGCTGTGGGGAGACTACGTCAGCGTGTTCGCCAACAAGGGCCGGGCAGTGGCGGCGTTGATTTCTGTGGCCGCCATTGTGGTGCTCGGCGCATTGATTACGCGCAGCCGGCTTGGCAAGGCCTTGCGCGCCTCGGCCGACAATCCGGTCGCCGCCTCCTACATGGGCATCGACGTCAACCGTTCGTACCGCATCGCTTTTGCGTTGGGCACCTGCGTGACCGCGCTGGCCGGTGGACTCTTGGCGACAAACTTTCCGTTTCATCCTTTTGTCGGCCTGGAGTACGTGATCATCATGTACGCCGGCGTGGTGCTGGGCGGCATAGGCAGCATCTTTGGCGCGTTCTGGGGAGGCATGGTGATCGGACTGGTGCAGCAGTTGTCGTCGCTGGTGTTGCCCACGCAATTGCAGAACGCGGCGATTTTCGTGTTCTTTCTGTTGATCGTGATGTTGCGGCCGCAAGGACTATTCGGCCGCGTGTCGGAGCGGACCTGATGAAACGATTGCCGACTTCCTTGACGTTGCTGCTGGTTGCCGCGATCTACTTGGCCGCCGCGTTGCTGGCGAGCAATGCGTACCATCAACTGATTTTTACGCTGGTGCTGGTGTGGGCGTGCTTTGGCTTGTCGTGGAACATGCTGAGCGGTTATACGGGCCTGGTCTCGTTTGGCCATGCCGCATTTTTTGGTCTGGGGGCCTACGCGGCGGTATTGGGACAAGTCTATCTGGGCCTGTCGCCGTGGGTGATGTTGCCGCTGGCAGGTGTGATCGGCGCGGTGGCCGGAATTCTGGTGGGGCTGCCGACGTTCCGCTTGCGCGGTCATTATTTCGCGCTGGCGATGTTGGCGTATCCACTGGCATTGTTATATGTGTTCGAGTGGCTGGGGTTGCAGGAAGTGACCTTTCCGATGCAACGCGAGCATCCCGGGCTGTATATGCAGTTTGCTGACCGGCGTTACTACACGGTGGTTGGCCTGATCATGCTGCTGGTATTCGTGCAGGTCACCCTGTATGTGGAGCGAACGCGATTTGGTATGGCGCTCATCGCCATCAAGCAAAACGAAGCAGCAGCTGAAGCCGCCGGTATCGACACGCTGCGCTGGAAATTGCGCGCCATCACATTGAGCGGCGCTATTGCCGGCATCACGGGGGCGTTTTACGCCGTGGTGCTGTTGGTGGTCACGCCGGTATCGGTGTTTGGCATGCTGGTGTCGGCGCAGGCGCTTACCGTATCGATGTTCGGTGGTGTGGGGTCTGTGTGGGGGCCAATCATCGGTGCCGCCATTCTGGTCCCCTTGGGCGAGATCCTGCATGCCGAGCTGGGCTCGAGTTATCCGGGTATTCAGGGCGTGATCCTGGGCGTAGCCATCATCGCGGTGATTCTGGTAGCGCCGGAAGGCGTGTTCTGGAAGTTGCGCGACATGTTGCAACGGCGCCATCGCGCGCCAACGCCGGCTACGCCGTTAGAACAGACCGCGTCTGCGCAACGGCCCGCCAAGCCGCCGCGGCCGGTGCGGCCGACGATATCGGCCGACGACATTATCCTCGACGTGCAGTCTGTGTCGCGCAGCTTTGGCGGGCTCAAGGCCGTGCAGGATGTCAGCTTTTCGGTGCGCCGAGGCATGATCCTGGGCATTATCGGCCCCAATGGCGCGGGAAAGACCACGCTGTTTAATCTGCTCAATGGCTTTCTGCAGCCGGATACGGGCAAGGTGATCGTCAATGGTGTGGATATGGCGGGCCGCAAACCGCATGTATTGTGTGCGGCCGGGGTGGGGCGCACTTTCCAGATAATGCGGCCTTTTATGCGGCTGACGGTGGCGCAGAACGTCAAGGTGGGCGCCTACGTGCGCGCCAAAAATGAGGCGCAGGCCGAGGCGTTCGCGGCGCAGGCCATCGCGCGGGTCGGCCTGTCCGATTGCGCCGGCAAGATCGCCGCACTGCTGACTACCCGTGAATTGCGACTGATGGAGCTGGCTCGCGCGGTGGCCGGGCAACCCGAGTTGTTGCTGTTGGATGAAACCCTGGCGGGCCTGGGACACGGCGAGGTCGATGACATTGTCGATGCGATCCACGCGCTCGCGGCCGAGGGCGTCACGATTGTCATCATCGAGCACACCATGCAGACCATGGTGCATCTGGTCGATGAGTTCCTGGTGCTGGATCATGGGCAGGTGCTGACCCGTGGCGATCCACAATCGATCACGCAGGATCCGCAGGTGGTGCAGGCCTATCTGGGCAAGAAGTGGAGCGCGCAACATGCTGCTTGAAATCAATGAATTGACGGCCGGCTATTCCGCGGTGCCGGTGCTCAAAGGGGTGTCGGTGGTGGTTGGCGAGGGGCAGTTCGTCTCCGTTGTCGGCCCAAACGGTGCGGGCAAAAGCACCTTGTTCAAGACCATTTCCGGCAGTGTGTCGGCCCGTTCGGGGAGCATTCGCTTCGATGGACGGGATCTGCTGACCGTGCCCAGCGATCGGCGGCCTCACTTGGGCATCGCCCATGTGCCCGAGGGACGGCAAGTGTTCGCCTCGATGAGTGTGTTGGAAAACCTGGAAATGGGTGCTTATACCGAGGCCGGCCGGCGCGATTGGGAAAGCAACCTGGAGCGCATCTATGCGTGGTTTCCCGTGCTCAAACAGCGCAGCCGGCAATTGGCGGGCACGCTGTCGGGAGGCGAGCAGCAAATGGTGGCCATCGGCCGCGGACTGGCATCGTCGCCACGCTTGTTGATGCTTGATGAGCCGTCGATGGGGCTGTCGCCCGCCATCGCCGATTTTATTTTTGAGCGCCTGATCGACATTCGCCGAGAGGCGAATCTGACCCTCCTGTTAGTGGAGCAGCGTGTAGCGGAAGCGCTGCAATATGCCGACCGGGGCTATGTGCTGGAAACCGGATGCGTGGTGTTGGAAGGCACGCATCAAACATTGCAGGCTGATGACCGGGTGCGTCGCGCCTATCTTGGGATGTAGCACACATGCCGCCCGAACCACGGCGGAATAAAAGCGAGGAGATCAACATGAAAAAGCAATCCATGGTGGCCAGTGTCGTGAGCATGGCCTTGGGCGCCAGTTTGTTGCTCGGCGGCGGCGCCCTGGCCGAACCGGCCCCCGTGAGCGTCGGACTGATCGCACCCATGTCGGGCATTTATGCGCGTTATGGCCAAGTCATGCGTATGGGCGCTGAAATGGGCGTCAAAGACATTAACGACCAGGGCGGAATCAAGGCGCTGGGCGGCGCCAAACTGAAGCTGATAGTGGTGGATTCTGGCG
Organism: Bordetella muralis; assembly: GCF_054781015.1. Taxonomy (NCBI): domain Bacteria; kingdom Pseudomonadati; phylum Pseudomonadota; class Betaproteobacteria; order Burkholderiales; family Alcaligenaceae; genus Bordetella; species Bordetella muralis. Next base: position 581,927 of record NZ_BAAGVF010000002.1, read on the forward strand.
ACTCCACCGAAAAGGCCAAAAGCGCGGCGGAACGAATGGTGGCCGATTATCCCGGCCTGGTCGCTGCGACGGGCGCCTACCTGAGCTCATTCACTTTGGCAGCAACCGAGGTGACCGAGCGTGCCGAGCTGCCGATGCTGACCTTGTCGTATTCCGACCTGATCACCTCGCGCGGATTCAAGTACGTGTTTCAGACTTCGGCGCCTGCCGGCAAGCAGGCCGAGATCGCGCTGCCCAGCATCCTGGACCTGGCGCAGCAGGCCTCGGGCAAGCGGCCCAAGACGGTGGCCATCGTGACCGACAATACCGCCGCCTCGCTGTCGACGGTCAAGGCCCTGAAAGACGGTCTGTTGAAAAAGAATGGCTTGGAGCTCGTTGTCGACGAGACCTTCACGCCGCCACTGGCGGATGCATCGTCCTTGATCCAGCGCGTGCGTTCGCGGCGTCCCGATCTGCTGTTTTTCCTGCCCACCGTGATCTCCGATGCCAAGCTCATCCTTGAAAAGATGAACGAGACCAATGTAAAGGTGCCGGTGATTTCTTTTGGCATCGCCATCGCCGAGCCCGAAGTGCTGAACACCGTTAGTCCGGCGTTGCTCAATGGCGTTATGTCGGCCGTGGGTAATTGGGGAGCCAAGGGCCAGGAAGCGCTGATCCAGCGGATGAAGACCGAATACAAAGAGCCGTGGATGACGCAGAACGCCATTTCGACCTATGGTGATATGTGGATCATGAAGGCGGCCTTGGAACGCGCTGGCAAGGCCGATCGCGAGGCAGTCGGGCAGGCGATGCACACCCTGGATGAAGGTCCCAGCCGGTATTTTCCTGGGGGTGAGATCAAGTTTGATGAGGCGGGCCACCGCGTCGGCGCGACGCTCACCGTGATTCAGTGGCAGGACGGTGTGCCGGTGACCGTATTCCCGCAGGAACAGGCCGTCGCCCAGCCCATTTGGCCCGGCAAATAACAGGTTCTCGCTAGGGCGGCGCATAACTGCGCATTGATGACGTTGGAGGGTATTTCATGCAGCAATCAGATCGGTTTTTCGAGGGTTTCGAGAATCGCAAAACGGTCCTCGGCGCGGATCATGTCGAGAAATCGTGGTCAGCCGCCGATGAGTTCAATCGGCCCATGCAGCGCCTGGTGACGGAGTATTGTTGGGGTGAGGTATGGGGGGACGATACGTTGTCGTTCAAGGTGCGCAGTATGGTCAATCTGGCCATGCTCACCGCCATGAGCCAGCATCACGAACTGGCCGTGCATGTGCGAGGGGCTCTGCGCAACGGTGTCACCACGGAGGAAATTCGCGCTGTGCTGACGCAGGCGGCGGTTTATTGTGGAGCGCCCCTGGGATTGGCGGCATTCCGGGTAGCCTCCGAGGCCATACGGGCATACGAGGCGGAGACCGCGGCGCAGGCCAAGGGGGACAAGCAATGATCCGGACGCGAGTAGGCTTTATCGGCCTGGGCAATATGGGCGCGCGCATGACGCGCCGCCTGGTCGATGCCGGCATCGCGGTGCAGGGCTATGACACAGACCCGGCGCGCGCCATGGCGGCTGGCGCTCAGACTGCCGCGACCATTGCCGAGGCCATCGATGGCGTTGACGTCGTACTGTTATCGCTGCCCGACAGCAAGGTAATAGAGGCCGTGATTGAAGGGGCCGGAGGTATCTTGGAGCATTGTCGTCCCGGTCAGGTCGTGGTCGATCTGAGCACGGCGGCTGCCAGCTCCACTGTGCGCCTGAATGCGCGCTTCGCGCAACGCGGTGTGCAATACGTCGACGCCGGCATATCGGGCGGAGCGGCCGCTGCGGAACAGGGCAAACTGACGTTGATGTTGGGAGGGGACCGTGCCACTATCGATGCCATCGCCTGGGTGTTCGCGCCCATCAGCGCCAAGGTCGTGACCATGGGTGGCAGTGGGGCTGGCCATACTACCAAGCTGCTCAACAATTTCCTGAACGCCGTCAGTCTGGCGGCGACCGCCGAAGTCATGGTCGCCGGCAAGAAAGCGGGCCTCGATCTGCATCGTCTGCTCGAGGTGATCAACAGCAGCAGCGGCGTGAATTTTGCTTCGCTGAATCGCTTTCCATTCATCATCGATGGCAACTACCTCGAAGGCGGTTTGACCAGCAAACTGATGACCAAGGACGTGGTGCTGTATGTGGACATGGTGCGCGAGCTGGGCGTAGCGTCGCTGAACGCCGCAGGTCCTGCCGCCTGCTTTGGCCTGGCCACTGCGTTGGGTTATGGTGACCAGATCAGCAATCGTGTGGTGGACGCCATCGGCGACGTGTCGGGTGGCGTTCGTTTGAAAAGCGCGTCAACAGAGGAGTAAAAGGTCATGCAAGTATTTCACGGCAGGGATCAGGGCAAGCCCTCGGAGCAACGCGGTGCGACGTTCACAGGGGTTGTGTGGGCTGATCCGGTCATGCCTCCGGAAGACAACGTTGGCATCAATCACGTATTTTTTTCGCCGGGCGCGCGCACGTTCTGGCATACACATGAGTACGGCCAGGTGTTGCATGTGACATCCGGCCGCGGCTGGATATGTTCCGATGGTGACGAGCCGCAGGAAATCCGCCAGGGCGATGTGGTCTGGATTCGGCCCAACGAACGTCATTGGCATGGTGCGGCCGCCGACACGTTTATGACGCATTTGGCCATTTCGCTGGGCAAGGCCGATTGGCAGGAGGAATTGCTCCAGTCCGAGTACCCTGCAGCGCACCGCTGAGTCACATTCGATACCACAAGGAGACCTCATGATCATCGAAACGCGTATTTACCATTGTTTGCCTGGTCGTCTGCCAGCGCTGCACGAGCGCTTTACCAAGACGACGCTGGATTTCTTCAAGAAATACGGTATCAAGCCCATCGGGTTCTGGACAACGCTGATCGGTCCCAGCAACCACGCGCTGACCTACTTGTTGGAATGGGAAAGCCTCGAAGAGCGAGAGCGCAAGTGGAATGCCTTTCAAGCCGATCCCGAGTGGATCGCCAAACGGGCCGCCAGCGAAGCCGAGAAGCCCATCGTGGAGCGCGTCGAAAACAACATTCTCGTGCCGACCGATTATTCTCCCATGCGTTGATCGACCGGCGGCACACGCGCAGACAAGAGACGATCGTGGCTCAAGCGGGCATCATCAGGAAAATGGCCGCTGCCGCGATCAATAGTCCCAATATGTTGATGCGGCTGAGTGGCTCGCGAAAGGCGAGCGCCCCAACTAGTGTGCCTACTGCGATGACGCCCATGTTCATGGAGGCGAAGACCAGGGCGGGGTTGTCTGGCAGGGATTGATGGGCGCGGATGTAGGTGACGATGTTGCCGAAGTTCAGCAGGCCCAGAATGACGCCGACGAGCAGGTGACGGCGGTGCCAGGTGATGCGGCGGATGAGCAGATAGGCGGTCATGGCGATGCCGGCCAGAATGAAGGCGATGAGCAGTGCGCCGGCAAAGGCGGTACCGGTTTTTGCGACTTGTTTGAATAGGATGTCGACGAGACCGTAGGTGGTCCAGACGCTTAATGGCCATATCCAGATATGTGGGCCGGCGGCGGCGTGGTTTGCAAGGTCGCGGCGGCGCAGGACGCAAAACAGGGCAGTAAAGGCTAATGCGATGGCGGCGGCTTTATGCCAGGTGAGGTTTTCGCCGAATAGCAGGAAGGCCGCCAGCAAAGGCAGGAATAACGATAAACGCTGTGCGGCGTCGCTGCGGACGATGCCGGCATGGCGCACGGATTGCGCCATGGCGATGAAGCCGGTGGGCAGGATGATGCCCAGCGCCAGTAGCAGGGGCCAGGACCGGATGGCGGATTCGACTTGGGCCGCCGTGGGGCCCAGCACGATTGCGCTGAGTGTTGCCGTGACGGCGTAGTTGGCAGCGATGGCCTGGCGTATGTCGATGTCGTATCGTCGAGCCAATTTGAGCAGGACGGCAACGCTGACGCTGCAAGCGACGCTGGCAATCAGATACAGCAATCCGGATGTGAGATGAGGCATAGGCTGCGATTCCAGAGTCAGATGGATATCCGGAGAGATGAGTCAGGCGTCTTGGTCGGGAGCTCGGGGATAAGCCATCAAGCGACCTCGGCATGCAGGCCCAGGCGTTCCATCAGGCGCTGGTCGGCCTGCACCTGCGGGTTGCCGGTCGTCAGCAGCATGTCGCCGCAGAAAAGCGAATTTGCGCCGGCCAGAAAGCACAGGGCTTGCAAGGTGTCGCTCATGGTTTCGCGTCCGGCGGACAGGCGCACGTGCGCGCGCGGCATGGTGATGCGGGCGACGGCGATGGTGCGCACGAATTCGAATGGGTCCAAGGCGTCGGTGCCGGCCAGTGGAGTGCCTTCGACTTGTACGAGGTTGTTGATGGGCACGGATTCGGGGTAGGGCGTCAAGTTCGCGAGTTGGGCAATGAGGCCTGCGCGTTCGTTGCGCGACTCACCCAGGCCGACGATACCGCCACAGCAAATGTTCAATCCGGCATGGCGCACACGGTCCAGTGTGTCGAGGCGATCCTGATAGGTGCGGGTCGAAATGATCTGGCCATAGAACTCGGGCGAGGTATCGAGGTTGTGGTTGTAGTAGTCCAGTCCGGCCGCTTTGAGTTGCTCTGCCTGGCCCTCTCGCAGCATGCCGAGGGTGACGCAGGTTTCCAGCCCCAGGGCTTTGACTGCGCGGATCATTTCGGCGACTTGGTCCAGGTGGTGCGGCTTCGGACTGCGCCAGGCGGCGCCCATGCAAAACCGCTGCGCACCGCCCGCCTGGGCGGCACGGGCGGCCTGCAGGACATCGTCCAAGGGGATCAGTTTGTCGGCGGTGAGGCCGGTGTCGTAGTGTGCCGATTGGGGGCAGTAGGCGCAGTCCTCTGGGCAGCCGCCGGTCTTGATCGAGAGCAGGCTGGAAAGCTGGATCGCGTTGGCGTCGAAATGTTGGCGATGAATCTGCTGGGCCTGGTAGAGCAGGTCCATGAACGGCAATTCGAACAGTGCCAGGATGTCTTGGTGGGGCCACGCTACCTCGGTGGGAGCAGGCAGCGGTTTGGCGATGTCGGAAACGGGAACAGTAGTGACTTGCAAGACGATCCTCCAGCGATAACGTTGCCGCGGAAAGGGCGGCAGCCTGAGCAATAGCGGCGGATCGTAAGAACGGCGTCCGGGAATGGCAATGCCTGGGTTTTGGCTGGAATTGAGAGGGTCTTGGCGGTAGTAGGTGGAGGTTCGCGGTGCGTTGCACGTGGGAGTTCGTTAACGTGTCGCGATCTTCCGAGATAAATTTTGCCGGATTTTATGTGTCATTTTGTAATTTTTGTGCGCCCCCCGGGAAAGAAACGGCGGCGCACAAGCCGGTCCGACCATGAGTTCGTCGAGGGTTTATGCACATTCGTCGAAAAACAGTAGCTGGCTTTTGCCACTGAGCATACTGTCAATCTGGCCGCAACCTCAGATCGTGGCGCAACCTGAACGTGGGGACGATGGCCTCCATGTCACACCATCGCGCGGCGCAGGCGCAGGGACGCGGTGCGGCCCAGGATGATGGGGGCAACGTTGTTGTGAGTGAAGGTGATTTCGGCCTGTTCGCCGGGCCGTTGGGAGACGTGGGCAATATGGTCCAGATTGATGATCATCGACCGGGAGACCGCGCAGAATGGGGGTGTGGGCAATTGTGGCACCAGGCGCTTGAGTGTGATGTGCATCAGTTCGTTGGCATGCGCGGCGCTGCACAGCAGGACGTAGTCTCCTTGTGCCTGGGCGATGGTCAGGTCCTGGATTTTGATGATCCGCGTGCCGTTTTTGGTCTTGGTGGTCAGGTAGTTGCTACTGCTGCTGCGCGACTGCAGACGGGTCAGTGTCTGAGCCAGGCGTTCGGGACTGACGGGCTTGAGCAGATAGTCTACGGCGGCAATATCGAAGGCCTGCGCACCGTAGTCGTCGTGCGCCGTGACAAAAACCACGGCCGGCACGGGGTCCAGCCCGGCCAGCAGATCGAATCCCGTGCCGCTGGACAGTTCGATATCCAGGAACAGGACATCGGGGCGGAATTCGCGGATCATCGCCTGCGCTTGATCGGCGGTGGAGGCTTCTCCCTCGATTTGAACCGTGGGGAATTGTTCGAGCAATCGACGCAGATAGCGGCGCGCGGGCGCTTCGTCATCGATGATCAGCACGCGTAACATTGGTTCTCCTTGGGAGCCTGATGATGGCGAGCCAGCTGAGCGTGGACAGCGAGCGACCGGATGGGTAGGGCGCGAAAATGGGCAGCGCCTGCACAGCAGGGCCTGAATATAGGTCATGTTCAGCGTGTCGGAAATCCGTAACGGCCCGTAGTCGGTACGTCCAATAGGGTGTAAGGGGATGTTTTCATGATTTTTGTGCCCATCGGTCAGGCATTGAGCCTGGGGGAGTCGTCGGTAGCATTCTGGCGCGCCCAGGTGGTTGGGTGGTGCGTGCTGGCGATCATTGGCTTTTGTATACGGCTGGTGGTGTTTGCCAATGCGACGGTCGCGTTTTGGCTGACTGTGGGGGTGGAGCCGCTGGCGTTTGCGATCACGAGCGCCGTGGCGGTTTTTCATGGCCGTCATCCCAAGCCGAATGCATCGATCCAGGTGCTGGCCAGTGCGGTGTTGCTGTGCCTGGCAACGTCGGCGGTGTTGGCGGGAATCGCTTATGGGATACATCAGATGTTCGGCCCGGAGATCCGGTATGTGATGCCGGTCGACCAGTATCGGTTGGGCTTTATCTACTACATGGGTATCTTGTCGATCTGGACGCTGATCTACTTTGGCGTGTCGGCGGAGCTGGCGGTGCGCACTGAGCGTATTTCGAAGATGAAGGCCGAGACTCGGGCGCTGCGGCTGGAACTGGAATACCTGAAACTGCAGATCGAGCCGCATTTTCTATTCAATGCGTTGAATACGATTGTGGCGGAAATCACGGATCGTCCGGCGATTGCCGAGGAAATGACGCGCCGGTTGGCGGCCTATCTGCGCTATTCGCTGGATCGGCGCGGGCGCGGGATGTGCCGGCTGGAAGAGGAGATCGAAGCAGCGGAAACGTATATCCGCATTCAAGCGCTGCGCTTTGATAAGCGGCTGGAGTATCGCTGCCAGGTCGATCCAGCGTCGCTGGAATTACTGGTGCCGCATATGACGATGCAGGGGCTGGTGGAAAATGCGATCAAGCATGGCATGCGTTCTGAATATGATCATTTTCTGATTAATGTCAGGACGCGTGTGCAGGGAGATGAGTTGATTGTCGAGGTGGACAATCCGGGGCAGTTGCATGCCCCGTATGATTTGGCGCGCAGCGGCGGCGGACTGGGGAATCTGTGCCGCCGCCTGGCGTTGCGTTACCCGGATCGGCACAGTTTTTCGCTGGAACAGCGTGCGGACAAGATCGTGGCCGAGATTCGTATGAAGGGCGAGCCGTTGCTGTTGTAGTCGTACGGCGGTTGCCGGGTGGCGGTTATGCGCTGCCGACTGTTTGAAATACGAGGCCTGGGCATATGGCAAGTCCGTTCGCCTGTGCCCAGGCCGTATTCAAATCCCGAATGCTTCGCCTTTTTCTACGACGCGTTGCGCCTGTTTGACGACGGGGGCGTCAACCATGCGGCCTTCGAAGGTGCAGGCCGAGCGGCCCTTGGCTTCTTCTTCTTTGAACGCCGCGATGAGGCGGCGGGCGCGTGCGACGGCCTCGGGGCTGGGGGCAAATGCGGCGTTGGCGATGGCGACTTGGGCGGGATGGATGCAAAAGGCGCCTTCGAATCCTAATGCTGCGCCGCGCTCGACGGTTTTCTGGAAGGCGTCGCGGTCGGCAAAGTCCGCGACGGAGCCGACGAAGCCAATGGGGGCGATGCCTGCGCGCCGGCATGCGGCCACGGCCATGACGTTCGGTACGTATAGGGTGTCGGCGGTGACGGCCATTTGCAAGGAGACGGCGAGGTCTTCGGCGCCGACGATGAGGCCGCAGATGCGTGGGTGCGCGGCGGCGATGTCGTGCATGTTGTGCAGGCCTTCGGCGTCTTCGACCATGACGATCAGGCGGGTGGTGCCCAACGGCATGCCCCGTTCGGTTTCCAGCTCATCGATGATTTCTGCGACGGATTGCACGAAGGCGGCGTTGGGGACTTTGGGCAGGGTCAATGCCTGTACGTGCGGGCCGATGCTGGCTTCGATGTCGCGTATCAGCTGACGCCAGGGGCGATTGACGCGCACGATGACGTCTTTGCCTCCTTGCTCACGGCATAGCTTGGCGACGCTGGCGACGCGTTCGCGGGCTTGCTCTTTTTGGTCGAGGGCGATGCTGTCTTCGAGGTCCAGCTGGATGGCGTCGGTGGGTTGTTTCAGGGCGCTTTGGATGAAGCGGTCGTTGACGATGGGGACGAAAAGCATGGAGCGCCAGGTGAAGACTTTGCTCATGAGGGGTCTCTTGGGGGCTGTGTTTTACGGTTGGGGATGGAGTTCTTAAGTCGCAGGGGGCCGCCATATAAAGGCCACGCCGGCCCTATCGTCCGGTCTGGCCGCCTGCGCGGCCAGACTGCCCTTCACCAAGTGCGCCAGGCGGGGCGGCTGGGCAAACTCGCTACGCTGCGCTCCGCTCAAACATGCCCAGCCGACTGGCGCACTTGGTTCGGCGGACTCTACGGGCCGGCGTGGCCTTTATATGGTGGCCCCCTGCTGGCGGTTAATGCTGTCATCGAGTCTTGGGGGTGCGGGTCTCTTGTTCGTGTGGGGGGCGTTACTTTGATTCGGGGGGCAGGTGGATGTGTTCCAGTTCGGCCAGGATGTCTGCTGTGTGCTCGCCCAGGGTGGGGGCGGGGCGGCGGAATACGCCGGGGCTCGCGGATAGGCGGGGGATGATGTTGTGCATGGGGACGCTGCCCATGTCGGCGTCGGGGACGTGGACGATGGCTTCGCGGCCTGTGACGTAGGGGTGATCGATCAGGTCGGCGACGGAATAGACGGGGCCTGCGGTGACGCCGGCTTGTTCGAACAGGGCCAGGTTGTCGTCTTGATTGCGCTGCGAGACGAAGCTTTGGATGATTTCGTCTAACAGGTCTTTGTTTTGCACTCGCACGTCGTTGTTCTCAAAACGGGGATCGGTCTTGAGTTCGGGCATGCCGATGGTGTCGAAAATGCGCATGGCCATGGACTGCATGGATCCCGACATGGCAATGTGTTTGCCGTCTTTGCAGACGTAGACGTTGCGCGGCGCGGTGTGTGCGGACTGATTGCCCGAGCGCAGGGTGGGTGTGCCTGTCGCCTGGAATTTTGCGGCTTCGGACGAGATCAAGGAAAAAATTGGTTCGAACAGCGAGAGGTCGACGATCTGGCCGACGCCGGTTTTTTCCGCGCTACGCAACGCGGTCAGGACGCCTGCTGCGCCATACATGCCTGCGATCATGTCTGCCATGGCTAACGGGGGCAGGGCAGGAGGCTTGTCGGGGAATCCGTTCAGATAGGCGTAGCCGGACATGGCTTCGACCAGTGTGCCGAATCCCGGTTTGTGGCTGTAGGGGCCGGTCTGGCCCCAGCCGGATACGCGTGCGATGACCAGCGCCGGATTCAGGGCGTGCAGGACGTCGGGCGACAGGCCCATTTTTTCCAGGCCGCCAGGCACGAAGTTTTCGATCAATACCTGCGAGCATTTGATCAATTTTTTGAGCTGTGTCAGGCCTTCTTCGGATTTGATATCGAGGGCTAACGAGCGCTTGTTGCGGCCGTAGACTTTCCAGTACACGGCCTGGCCGCCTTCGCGCCAATGGCGCAGGTCATCGCCTTTTTCGGGGCGTTCGACTTTGATGACGTCGGCGCCGAAATCAGCCAGGAATACGGACAGCATGTTGCCAGCGACCAGGCGCGACATGTCGACGACTTTGATGTCTTTGAGCGGGCCGTCCTGGCCGGGGGTAAAGGCGTGAGTGTGAGCGGTCTGTGTCATGGGTGTTCAGTTCACTTGTGCGCCGGTGGATTTGACGATGGCGCCCCAGAGTTTCAGGTCGTCGTCCAGGCGTTTTGCGAGTTGTTCGGGGTTGTCGTTCAACGGTTCAACGCCCAGGTCGGCATATTTTTTCTTGACGTCGGGATCTGCCAGCACGCTCTCGGTGGCTTTGTAGAGTGTGTCGATGATGTCTTTCGGGGTGTTCTTGGGCACGTACATGGCGATCCACAGTTCGCCGTTGTAGCCGGGGATCTGTTCGCCGATGGCCGGTACGTCCGGCAGTGCAGGGTTGCGTTCTTTGGTGCTGACGCCCAGGGCACGCAGCTTGCCGGCTTTGATTGTGGCGATGGACGAGGGCAGGCTGGCAAAGATGATGGGAACCTGTCCGCCGAGGACATCGGTCATGCCGGGGGCGACGCCGCGATAGGGAATGTGTTCCAGTTTCAGGCCGCCTTTTTCGTCCAGCATGGCGCCGAGCAGATGGTTGAGCGTGCCGTTGCCCGCCGAGGCGTATTGATATTTGCCGGGATGGGCTTTGACTTCGGTGATGAATTCGGACAGTGTTTTTGCGGGGAATGACGGGTGCACGCATAGCACGTTCGGCACGGATCCGACGGCGGCGACCGGCGCGAAGTCTTTGACCGGATCAAAGCCGGGATTTTTGTAGATGGCCGGGTTGATGGCCTGGGCGCTGCTGATTGTGAACAGTACGGTGTATCCGTCGGCAGCCTCGCGTGCGGCCTGTGCCGTGCCGATGTTGCCGCCCGCACCGGGCTTGTTTTGCACGACAAAGGGCTGGCCGAGTTTCTGCGCCAGTTTGTCGGAAATCAGGCGCGCCACGATGTCATTGGTGCCGCCTGGCGACTGCGGGACGATGACGTTGACGGGTTGGCTGGGGTAGGCGGCGTAGGCGCTTGTGCTGGCCAGGCCGATGCCAGCCGTTACAGCCAGGCTGGCTGCGAAATGCTTGAAGAACATGGTTCGGTGTCTCCGGAATGTTTTCTCCTATTCTTCATGTAAATTTGCCATAGGTAAAATAGTATAAAAATATGGTTTGTATAGATGATTATGTATGGCCTTGCCATCAGGCCGCGGCGCAGATCGTGAATTCCAGGGGCTGTGCCGGTAACGGAAAGACATCATGACGCTGACACAACTGCGCTATTTTCTGGCGATCATCCGATGCGGCAGTATTTCTGGCGCGGCGACGCAAATTCATGTGGCGCAGCCGGCGATTTCCCAGCGATTGCGGCAATTGGAGCAAGAGCTCGGTCAGGTCTTGTTCAAGCGATTGCCACGTGGGATTGAGTTGACGCCCGCGGGCCATCATCTGAAAGCCCATGCGTTGGAGATCCTGCGCCGGGTGGACTCGGTGCAGGACGATTTCAAATCCTCTGATGTCAATCCGATAGGCCGCGTCACGTTGGCCATGTCTACGGCGGTCAACACGAAATTCTGTGTCGAGGTGTTGGAGCAGGCGGCTCGGAGTTATCCCAACATCAAACTCACGCTGACCGAGCATATGAGCGGCACCTTGCTCGAATGGACGGAAAGCGGCCGGGTGGATCTGGCGGTGGTGTACGACGTGCCGGGTAACACGCCGTTGGCGGTGCACAGTCTGGGGAAAGAAGATTTATACCTGGTCACGGATCCCGCGTTCAAACAGCGGTTGCCGGAAACGGTGTCGTTGGCGGATATTGCCGATTTAGGGCTGATTTTGCCGGCGTTTCCGCAAACGCTGCGGCTGATGATCGAGCGGACGTTTGCAGAACATGTGGGACGGGCGCCTAATGTCATGCTGGATGTTGATTCAACGTATGCCATTAAAAAACTCGTCTCTGCAGGAAAGGGGCAGAGCATTTTGTCTGCGCATTCGGTGGGCGACGAGATCAAGCATGGTGAGCTTGCGATCACGCCGATCGCGAACCCGGCGGTGAGCCGCACAATCAATCTTGTCACGTATCGTCCCCGCGCGAATGACGCCGCCGTTCGTGCTGTGTATCGCGTGGTCGAGGCGGTGTTGGGAGCGGGCAGGTAGCAAATCCAGCGTATCCCAGGTCAGTCCGGCCATAGCAGGCCTGTTGCGTAATGGAAAGCCGGTAAGATGCCGTGATCGCCGTTCGCTTTCTTCAACGCATGATGTCCTTGCCTGAACCTACACCCGCAGATGACTCCTCGGGTCAGCCCCGGTTGCGTTGGACGCGCGACGCGCTGACATTGCAGTTCAGTGGATCCGCCTCGGTGCAGAGCAGTATGTCCCTGCTGAACCCGTATGCGCTCGAATTCGAGTACACCCGCCTGATGATGGGTTTTCTGCTGTTTGATCATGATCCCGCGCACATATTGATGATCGGCTTGGGCGGTGGGTCGTTGCCCAAGTTTTGCCATCGTTATCTGCCCCGGACGTCGATCGATGTGGTCGAGATCGACCCTGATGTCATCGCGTTGAGAGACGCTTTTCACGTGCCCCCAGACGATGAACGCTTTCGCGTAATTGCCGCGGATGGCAAAGACTATCTACATGACGGCCCTATGCCGGTGGATGTTTTGCTGATCGACGCCTACGACGGGCAGGGCATGCCACCGGCCTTGTGCGAACAGACGTTCTTCGACGACTGCCATGCAGCGTTGTTGCCTGACGGCATTCTGGTCGTGAATCTGCATTTAGAGAGCGAGTCGTATCCGGTTTGCCTCGCATTCCTGCGCGAGACGTTTGGTACGTCGCTGTTCGAAGTCATCGACGACGATATGACCAACAGCATCGTATTCGCTTGCAAGGGCGAGCGCTTTGACGATATGGATCTGCGCACGGCATTGCGGAAACCCGACGGTATGAGCAAGGACGCATGGCGGCAGTTGCAGCCGACCTTCAAGCTCATCGAGGCGACGCTGATCCTCCGTTGAGCTGTATTGCAGAAAATAAAAAAGCCCTTGAATAAGGGCTTTTTTTGAATTTTTTGGCGGAGCGGACGGGACTCGAACCCGCGACCCCCGGCGTGACAGGCCGGTATTCTAACCAACTGAACTACCGCTCCGCAGCGGTGTACTACTAAACTGCAACCAACTAAAAAAGCTGGCGTCCCCTAGGGGATTCGAACCCCTGTACTCACCGTGAAAGGGTGATGTCCTAGGCCTCTAGACGAAGGGGACTCGGACTGCTGTACTGCAAACTGGTGGAGGTAAGCGGGATCGAACCGCTGACCTCTTGCATGCCATGCAAGCGCTCTCCCAGCTGAGCTATACCCCCAAACATCCTACTTTTACTGCGAAGGGCCAGCGGCGTAAGCGCGCTGGCCCTTGAATTCTGTGGCGGAGCGGACGGGACTCGAACCCGCGACCCCCGGCGTGACAGGCCGGTATTCTAACCAACTGAACTACCGCTCCGCAGCGGTGTACCACTAATACTGCAACCAACTAAGAAAGCTGGCGTCCCCTAGGGGATTCGAACCCCTGTACTCACCGTGAAAGGGTGATGTCCTAGGCCTCTAGACGAAGGGGACTTGGACTAACTGTACTGCAACTTCGCTGTCGACTGGTGGAGGTAAGCGGGATCGAACCGCTGACCTCTTGCATGCCATGCAAGCGCTCTCCCAGCTGAGCTATACCCCCGTTTCTCCAAACCAAAATCTGCAATTTTCGGGGTTTTATCCCTGTCGTTGCCGGTTTTGTTCAGTGCCGTTGGCGAAGAAACGAGATTATGCACGAGTTTTTTTGCGTGTGCAAGTCACGGTGAATGGGGTCGATGACCCCTCTCTACGTCGCGGCTGCGATCCCTACTGGGGGCGAGCCCCAGCCCCCACTGGTCGCTGGCTTGTAGGAATTCTCTATGTGACGGGGCCGGCGTCTAGCGTACCCGAAGCGGCGCCACCGCATGTGAATTATTGGCTTCCACCAATCGGATCATCTGCAGCATGAACAGATCGCGGGTCTCCTCGGGCAATTGCTCGATGGTGCGATCGTGCGCCCTTTGTACGGCGGGTTGCATGCGTTTGACGAGCGTGCGGCCTTCGCGAGTCAGACGGACCAGCTTGACTCGGCCGTCGTCGGGTGACTGGCGGCGTTCGATCAACCCGCGTAGCTCCAGTCGTGGCAGGACTTCGGCCACGCTGCTGCGTTCCAGTCCGATATCCAAAGCCAGGGAATTCTGGTCCAGTTCACCCCGCTCGCGTAATGCTGTCAGGAGGCTGTATTGCACCGGCGTGATGTTGAACGCGCTGGTTTCTTCGGAAAATAGCCAGCTATGGATTTGATGCAGCCGCCGTATCAAAAAACCTGGGCGGGTATAGAGTAGTGTGCGTTTTTGGTAGGACTGCAATTCTGCGCGCAGTGCGGCATTCTGATTGAGTTCATTCATTACTGGGCTGGGCGCGCATGCGCCATGCGTCAACGGGCGAATTGTCAGTGTAAGTGGTGTACCACGTATTTGTCATTGACCGTGAAAAATACAAAGGGTGATGCGCCGCTGTTTGGCGCATGTCGTGCACCAAAATAGGTGGTGTACCACATAAACTGCCTCATGCTGGTGCCAGATCTGGCGCCGTAACGATGCAGGTTTGGTGAGCCAGATGCACCGGCCCGCTAAGGGAAAACGCTTAATTAGATGGTGCACCACATATTTTTATAAAAAAATAGTCTTGTTTTATCAAAGGCTTAAAAGCAACTCGGCTGGGCTGTCCGGCCGATTTGGCATGCATATTGCTTTGTTGTCTCTCGGGGCCGGACAGGTCAGATGGGAGAAACAGTCATGGTTACAACGGTATTGTTGGGCGGGCACATCATGGATCCCGCCAACGGTGTGGATCGCGTCGGCGATCTGGTGATACGGGATGGACGGGTTGCTGGCATAGACGTGCCCTATGGTGCCGAAGCCACGACAGTGGATTGCCGGGGAGACCTGGTGTTGCCCGGGCTCATCGATACGCACGCGCATGTCTATCGGTATGTCACCGGCCGCTTTGGCTTGGACGCAGATACGTGCGGGATTAAAAGCGGGGTGACCACCTTGATCGATCAGGGTGGCGCGAGCTGCATCACGATTCCGGGATTCAGGCATTACGTCGCCGAGCCGGCCACCTCGCGTGTGCTGTCTTTTATCTCGGCGTATCTGGTGGGCGGGCTGGAAGGGCACTATTACCCCGAGTTGTATCGCCCGTCCTGTCTGGATGTGGATGCGACGGTCAAGGCGGCGCTGGCCAACAAAGATCTGGTGCGTGGCGTCAAGGCTCATGCCGAACTAGGCGGATTTCAGCGCTGGGGCATGGATGTCATGCGCATTGCTGCGCAGATCGGCCGCGAGGCGGATTTGCCGGTGTACATCCATTTTGGACAGTTATGGCCCTCGCCGGATTCGGGCCTGGATATTGATCCCGATTCGATCTTTCGTGACGTGCTGGAGCTGACCAAGCCCGGCGATGTGCTGGCGCATCCGTTCAGCAGGCACCCGGGCGGATTTGTCGGAACGGACGGCAAAGTGCATCCCTTGCTGGGCGAAGCGGTGGCGCGCGGGATGAAGATTGATGTGGGCCATGGCTCGCACTTCAGTTTCGACATGGCGCGCCGCGTGTTGGAGGCGGGCTTTCTGCCGGATACGCTGGGCGCGGACATGCATGGCTATAACACCAAGGTGCCGCATCCTCCGGCCACGCCCGATATCCATCCCGACGAGGGCGACCATCTGTTCACCAGCGCGATCCGGTTTTCGCTGGTGTCGACGATGACCAGCATGCTCGCGCTGGGCGTGCCGCTGGAGCAGGTCGTGCCGATGGTGACGAGCGAGGCTGCGAAACTGGCGGGCATGGAGGGCGAGATCGGCCACCTGGGCGTTGGGGCGGTGGCCGATGTGTCGGTCCTGTCAGATGAGCGGGGCAAATGGACCTTACGCGATAACGAAGGCAATCAGGCGGTGACCGCGCGCATGCTCAACCCGCGGTTTTGTCTGCGCGAGGGTGTGCGCTACGACGCCGACGCGCCTATCCTGCCTGTCCTGAAGGCCGCCGCCTGAGCCCCGCCATGACGCAGCAACATCCTCCAATCATGGGTCAGGGCATCGGGGCGCGCCTGACTCGCAAGGAAGACGAGCGCTTTCTGCGTGGTCAAGGGCAATACGTGGGTGATATGCGTATGCCGGGTACGCTGGACGTGGCGTTTGTGCGTTCGCCGCTGGCGCATGCGCGCGTGGCCCATATTGAAAAGCCGCAGGGGTACGAGCATCTGGTCTATACGATGCAGGACATGGAGAGCGTAAAGCCCATCCTGGCGGCGTCGCGCTTGCCGGGTTTTCGCACGTCGGTCCAGTATCCCTTGGCGATGGAAAAGGTGCGCCATGTGGGAGAAATGGTCGCTATGTGTGTGGCGCCGTCGCGGGCGCGTGCCGAGGATCTGGCCGCGCAGGTCTGGGTCGATTATGAAGAGCTGCCAGTCATTGCCGACATGCATGACGCTGCCAACGGCGTGGCGCCGCAGCGCATCCATGATGAATGGGATGGCAATGTATTTCTGGAAACCCGCGTCGAACGTGGTGAAGGACAAGCCCGGCAGTCAGGAGCGGTGACGGTATCGCGCAAACTCTCTACCTCTCGCCAATGCATGATGCCTATGGAGGGGCGCGGGGTCTTGTGTTGGTGGGATACGCGGATGGATCAGCTCGTGATGGTGAGTGCCGCACAGTTGCCGCATATCAATCGCACCGGGTTGGCGGAATGTCTGGGCCTGGACGAAGGGCGCATTCGTGTTGTCTCCCCCGACGTGGGCGGCGGGTTCGGATACAAGGGTATTCTGCTGCCCGAAGAAATCTGCTGTGCGTGGCTGGCCATGCACCTGAAGCGTCCGGTGCGCTGGCTGGAGGATCGCCGCGAGCATTTGAGCGCCAACGCGAATTGCCGCGAACATGCTTATGACATCAGTGTCACCGTGAATGCCGATGGACGGCTGGCGGGAATCGAGTGCGATGCGATCGTGGATTCGGGCGCCTATTCCTCGTACCCGTTTTCGGCCTGTCTGGAGGCCGCGCAGATCGGTTCGATTTTGCCGGGGCCATACCGCATGGATGATTTTCTGTGCCGTACTCGCTCGGCCGCTACGAACAAGCCTCCTATCCTGCCGTATCGCGGCGTGGCGCGCACCGGTGTGTGTTTTGCGTTAGAAGTCATGATGGATATGGCGGCGCGTGCGCTGGGCGTGGAGCCTTATGTATTGCGTCAGCAAAGCCTGGTGCGGCCGCAGGATATGCCGTACACCAATATCACAGGCAAGACGTTCGATTCCGGGGATTATCTGTCTTGTTTGAATCGAGCGGTGGAGGGTTTGAACTGGACGCAGTGGCGCGCGCGTCAGGCGCAGTGGCAGCCCGCGGGCGCGCGTCCGCAACGCCGCATTGGTATCGGATTGTCGATATTCTGCGAGCAAGGCGCACACGGGACGTCGGTGTATCACGGCTGGGGCATTCCCATGGTGCCCGGATATGAGCAATGTCATGTGCGCCTGACGCCGGACGGCATCCTGGAGGTCCAGATCGGCGTGCATTCGCATGGACAAAGTCTGGAAACCACCATGGCGCAGATTGCGAACACGGTGCTGGGCATTGATGCGGCACATGTGCGCGTACTGCATGGGGATACGGCCACGTCACCGTATTCCACTGGCACCTGGGGATCGCGCTGTGCGGTCATGGCTGGCGGCGCTGTAGGGACGGCTTGCGAGGAACTCGGCACGCGGATGAAACGCATCGCTGCCAGTCTGCTGGACTGTCCGGAAAGCAACCTGGTGTATGTGCAGGGGGGCATCGCGTCCCGGGATGGTTCGCAGCGCGTGAGTTACGCCCAGATTGGCCACACGTGGTATCGCGCGCCGCAGAAACTGCCGGCAGATGTGAATCCCGGCGGCCTGGCGCTCACGGCGGGCTATCGCATGCAACCGGATGGCGGCACGTTCAGCTATGCCTGCCATGCTTGTGCGGTGGAGGTCGATACGGCGACAGGCTTTGTCAAATTGCTGGATTACGTGGTGTGTGAAGACGGCGGTGTATTGCTCAACCCCATGGTGGTCGAAGGGCAACTGCTGGGAGGACTGGCCCAAGGTATCGGTACGGCGTTGTATGAGGAAATGCCGTTTGACGAACAGGGCCAGCCGTTGGCATCGACGTTGGCGGATTACATCGTGCCCGGTGCGGGTGAAATGCCGCGGGTGCGTATCGATCATATGCAGACGCCGAGCCCGTTCTCCAAGTTCGGACAAAAGGGGATAGGCGAGGGTGGCGCGATCGCACCGCCGGCGGCGATCGTGAATGCGATCAATGACGCGTTGGCGGATCTGGGGGCAGAGGTCTTGTGCGTGCCTGCCAGCCCGCCTCGTGTGTTGGCTGCCATCGAACAGGCGGAGGCTGCCCGATGAAAGCAGTTGCTTATGAGTTGGAGCGCGTGCGCAGCGTGAACGATGCCTGGTCTGCGCTGGCGCGCGACGAGTTCTACAAAGCCATCGCGGGCGGGCAGTCTTTGGGTGCCATGTTGAATCTGCGATTGGCTCAGCCTGAGCGCCTGATCGACCTGGATGCGATTGCCGAGCTGCGCGCCAGCACCGTGCAGGGGGATGAGCTCTTTTTGGGAGCGATGACGACCCACGCTGCGATCGAAGATGGCAAGGTGCCGGATGTGACACATGGCATGTTGGCCCATGTGGCTCATGGTATTGCCTATCGTGCTGTGCGCAACCGGGGTACGGTGGGCGGCAGCTTGTGCCACGCAGACCCTGCTGCCGATTGGGTCAGTGCCATGGCCGTGATCGGCGCGACGTGCGACGTCGTGGGGCCGCACGGCACGCGCGGGGTGCCCGCCGAGCAGTTTGTGCGTTCGGCCTTCGAGCCCGATCTCAATCCCGGAGAGATCCTGGCCCAGGTTCGGGTGCCGCGATTCAGTGCGAACGCACGCTGGTCGTATCGCAAACATTGCCGCAAAACGGGTGAGTTTGCATTGGCGATCGTGACCGGTGTGGTGGACCCTGATCGTGGCATCGAACGGTTGGTGCTGGGCGCGTTGGATGGGCCCGTAACGGCTCACTGTGGTCCGGATCTATACGCGCGCCTGGCTGATCCTGCGGCGCGAGCGGCTTTGCTGGACGCATCGGAGTCGGGTTTGTCGTATGAGCGTCGTGCCTGGCACGGCGATCTGCTGGCCAGTGTGGTGGCTGATTTGGGAGCAAAGCAATGACGGTGCCTCTCGATTTTCCAGAGGTGAACGAGGTTGACGTTGCGTTGACGGTCAATGGGGCGCTTTTTCGCATTCATTGTGAACCGCGCACGCATCTGGCTGATGCGCTGCGCGAGCATTGCGGACTGACGGGCACACATATCGGGTGTGAGCATGGGGTGTGCGGCGCCTGTACGGTGGAAGTCGACGGCGCCCCGCAGCGGTCATGCCTGCAGTCCGCTGTGCGTTTCGAAGGCAAGCACGTCACGACGGTCGAGGCGTTGGATGACGATGCGTTGACGGCGGCATTGCGCACGGCATTTTCAGCGCATCACGCGTTGCAGTGCGGCTATTGCACGCCCGGCATGTTGATCACCGCACGCGACATTGTCCGTCGCCTGCCGCACGCTGACGAGGCTCGGGTGCGCGATGAACTGGCTGGAAATCTATGCCGATGCACGGGATATCAAGGCATTGTCGATGCCGTGATGCATGTGTTGTCGACCTATCGCTCGGGGGAATAGAGACATGAAAATTGAACAGTCTTTTGACGTGGCCATGCCTTTGGCAACGGTATGGGCCGCGTTTCATGAGCCTGCGCTGCTGGTGCAATGCTTGCCAGGAGCTTCGTTGCGGGGCGAACCTGTTGGCGATGAGTTGCCGTTGCTCTTCAAGGTGAAGTTGGGGCCGATTGCCGCTGCATTCGCGGGCCTCGGGGTGCTGTCGCTGGATGAGGCTGGACACTCGGGCGAGATGACCGGTCAGGCCACGGACGGGAAAAGCAATAGCCGTGTCAAAGGAGCAGCCCGATTCAGCGTCGTATCGCAGGATAGCGCCGTCACGACAGTCAATGTCACCGTGGACTTCAGCATCACCGGATCGTTGGCTCAGTTCAGCCGCGAGGGAATTGTGCGTGCATTGGGCGATCAGTTGACGAAGCAGTTCGCGCAGAACTTGCAGGCGATGTTGAGCACTCAGCGTAATACGCCCGCGGATGACATTCATAGCACAAGCTCAGTTCAAGTGATCGCGTCCGAGTCAGGTGCCATAGTGATCCCGTCGGACGGAACCGGCACGTCCTCGGAGAGGATGCCAAGGAACGCCGCATCGCAGTCAATGGGTCAGGCTAAAGCCGTGCCGCAACCCGCCGAGGCGCCCGCACTGAATTTGTTTGCTCTCATGCTGGCCATGATGCGTGATACCTGGAAAAAATGGATGGGCCGGGACAAGCAGGCAAAACGGAGTACGACATGATGCCGTCCACTGTCGCGCCAACGCGTGATATCGGGCGCATGCTGGCGCCATTGCAGCATGCGTATTGGGCAGACGTCGTGCGCCTGCGCGATGCGTTGCCTGATCTGGATTCCCGTGTGCTGTTGCACGCAGGGCCCGCGTATGCCGCCGATGCCGTGGTTCCCGTGCCGGTGATGCAGGCCGCGGCGCAGGCGGTGGTATTTGAGGGGGCGGCGGCGGATGTTCCTGCCGCGCTACAGCTGTTGGCATCGGGGGCCTATCGTTTCGAGCCTGCGCAAAACCACGGCGTGGTGACGCCATTGGCTCAGGTCGTATCGTCGCGCATGCCTATGGCAGAGGTGCGTCTGGGGGAAACGGCCCGGTATGCGCCGCTATTGGAGGCAGGCGTGCCTTCTTTGCGTTTTGGCTCGCAGGACCCCTCGTGCGTCATGGCACTACATGTCATCAGCCGTTTGGGCCTGGGGGGGCTGGCGCCCTGTCTGCGCTCATCTCCGTTGGCCGTTGCGCCATGGCTGCGCACTGCCTTGCAGCAGGGGGATGAGTGCCATTCACGCACCGGCGTTGCCAATCAATCGATGATTGAAGCATTGGTCGCCGCATTTCCTGCGTTGAGCGACGAACTGCTTTCCACGTTGTCGAGCAATCCCAATTTCGTGCTGACGTTGATCATGGCAGCCTGCGCTTGCGTGTTGGAAACACAGGACGGCGATATCAAGGCAGCCGGCGGCAATGGGGTCGATTTCGGTGTCCGGATGGCAGGCGAGTCCTGCTGGCGCACGGTGCCAGCTACTGCTCCCATTGGTTGCTTTATTCCTGGTCTTGAAAACACGGCGGTATTGGGAGCTATCGGCGATAGTGCGGTGGTCGATTTTTGTGGATTGGGTGGTCAGGCATTGAGTCTGGCGCCAGCGCTGTTGAGTTTGTGGCAAGACCAATTGCCCACGGATGCAGCCAACCGTGCCCGGCATGTGCTGAATGAGCAGACGGGGTTGGTGTGTGCGAGATCTATCGCGCAGAGCCGGGTGTCGCCCATTGTGCATCTGGCGATGGTCGAAGCGCACGGAGTGCAGGGATTGGCGGGGCGGGGGTTCTATGCGCCACCAGTGTCGTTGTTTACGTCGTTGTTGCAGGGTTAGGGCCACGAAAGCATACGTGGGTGGTCATCGTTTCGCAATTGCTCATTTTGGAGTGTTCCATGTTTACGAAATACCGGCTTTATGCCCTGATCGCAGCAGGCACGCTGTTTGCGGCGCCTGCGATGGCGCAGGAAACCATCAAGATTGGCGTCTCGCAGCCGTTGACCGGCCCAGTGGCGGCGGCTGGCACCTATGTCGCCAATGGCGCCAGACTGGCGGCGGAGCAGTTGAACGCGCAAGGCGGTGTGCTTGGCAAGAAAATCGAATTGATTGTCGAAGACAACAAGTCCAATCCGCGTGAGGCGGTGAATACGGCAGAGAAACTGATATTGCGTGACAAGGTGCCCGTGATGATAGGGGCGTGGGGATCGACATTCACGCTGGCAACCATGCCCAAACTGCAAGAGTACGGTGTCCCCATGGTGGTAGAAACCGCGTCGTCGTCCAAGATCACGACGGCGGGCAATCCCTGGGTGTTTCGTATCAGTCCCACCTCACGCATGGAGGCGCTGGCATTCGCGAAACAGCTGCAATCCTTTTCGCCTGCGATCAAGAAAGTCGATTTTCTGGCAGTGAACAATGATTGGGGATTGGGCGCTACGACGGAATTCAAGAACGTGTTTGCACAGCACGGGATAGAGGTCGGCCGCGTGGAAACGATGTCGCCTGATGCAACTGACTTGTCGGCGCAATTGGCGGCTTTGCGCGAAACGGGCAGTGATACTTTGATCGTGACCTCGGGTGTCGAGCAGTTGACGCTGGCAATTCGGCAAGCGTCTGAACAACGGTTGAAGCAGCGCATCATCACGACGGGCGGTTCGTTTCCCGAACCCCTGATCCAGAATCCGGGGCCGAAGGGTTATGTCAGCACGCATCTGCTGTTTTTCTCGCCATGGACGGCCGACAAGGCCTTGCACCCCGAAATCGCCAAGGCCTATATGGATGGCTGGAAGCAGAAAGGCTATCCGTTTCCGGGTTTGACGGAAGGGTTTCGCGGTTATGACGCGGTGCTGACGGTAGCCGATGCGATCAAGCGAGCAGGCAAGGCCGAGCCTGAAGCGATCCGCCAAGCGCTCTGGGAAACCAAGGTTGCAGGCGTGAATGGCGATGTCTCGTTCATCAAGGATGGCCCGGCAGGCAAGGAAAGCGGCCAGAACGAACCCAATATCTACATCGTGCAGTTAAAGGACGGCGTGGTGTCGGCGCAGTAAGGATTGGCGCTGTTGCCGCGGTCTTTGCAGGGCCGCGGCGCCGAAAGCAAGCACACAGGAGTTCTGACTTGGATCAAATCATGCAACACGCCGTCAACGGCCTGGTGCTGGGCGCGACCTACGCGTTGCTGGGTATAGGGTTGACATTGGTGTTCGGCATCATGCGCGTCGTCAATTTCGCGCATGGGGAGTTGTATGCGTTAGGCGCCTACGTGGCTTATGCGCTGGTGTCGCTGCTGGGATTGGATTTTTTCAGTGCCCTGCTGTTTTCGGCTGTCGCCGGGTTTCTGATCGGCAGCGTGATCGAGTTCGTCCTGCTGCGCCGCTGCAAGCTGGAAAACATCGATGAAGTCATGTTGATCATGATCGGTGTAATGATCATCATGCAGAACGCAGAGCTGATGTTATGGGGCGGTGTGGCCAAGGTGGTGCCCACGCCATTTTCGCAAGAGCCGTTGATATGGGGCGGCGTGGCATTGTCGCCGACACGGCTGTTCGTATTGTGTGCGGCCGCGGTGTTGCTGCTGGTGTTTTATCTGGTGATCGAACGGTCCAGATTGGGGATGGCCATGCGGGCCACGTTCCAGGACAAGGACGCTGCAAAGATCGTGGGCGTAAATGTCTCGAGTATTTATACGCTGACATTCGCGTTGGGCTCGTGCCTGGCGGCGGTGACGGGGGCGCTGCTGGCGCCTATCTTTGTGGTCAGTCCGACGATGGGCGATCTGGCCAGCCTGAAGGCATTTGCGATCGTGATTCTGGGAGGGCTGGGCAATATTGGCGGTGCTGCGTTGGGGGGATTTGCGCTGGCAATGATAGAGGAGTTCGGCGCCAGTTATATCTCGACCTCGTATCGCGATGCGCTGGGGTTCATCGTGATTCTGATCGTGATGGTCATGCGTCCGCAAGGCCTGTTTGCGGTCAAGGAAAGGGTGGGTTGACGTGAAATGTATCGTGTTTCTGATTTGTGTAGCGGCACTCGCACTGCTGCCTGTGCTGTGGTCCGACCCGTATATGTTGTCGGTGGTCTCGGCGGCCGGCATCATGATCGTGGCGGCCATCAGCCTGAATCTGCTCTTGGGTTTCACCGGCCAGCTCAGTCTGGGGCATGCCGCGTTTTTCGGCATAGGCGCCTATACCAGTGCGCTGCTGTCTTTGGGTTTCGATGTGAATCTGGGGTGGGGTCCATTGGTGGTTGATCCTAAACCCGTATGGCTTGCCTTCGTGATGGGCATTGCGGTTGCCGGCCTGGCTGGATGGCTGGTGGGCAAGCTGGCTTTTCGCGTACGCGGCGCCTATTTCGTGATTGTCACGATCAGTTTTGCCCAGGTGATGCGCATGGTGGCGTTGAATTGGGTGGACTTGACCGAGGGACCCATGGCGTTGACGGCCATTCCTGCGCTGACATTCTGGCTGCCCGGGCAGGGCGTGATTGAGCTGGTCAGCAAGGCAGCTACGTATTGGCTGGTGCTTGCCGCCGGTGTGGTGGCGTATGTGCTGGTGGCACGGCTGGTGCACAGCCGCGCGGGGCGGGCGGTGATTGCATTGCGCGAGAACGAAACACTGGCTAAATCCATCGGCATTCCCGTGACGCGATATCTCGTGATCGCGTCGGTGTTGTCGGCCGCTATTGCCGGCGCAGCGGGCGGGCTGTACGCACACACGGTGCGCATTATCGATCCCGATGTGTTCTTGTTCGTCTATACGATCACGATGGTGATCATGGTAGTGGCAGGCGGTAAAGGAACCTTGGCCGGCCCGGTCGTAGGGGGAGTGATCTTCGGCCTGATGCCGGAGGTCTTGCGCGGTGTGGTGCCGCCGGAAGTCCAATGGATGTTGTACGGCGCGTTGATGATTCTGATTCTGTTGTTCCTGCCTAAAGGCATTGTGCCTGCCGGGGCTCGCGCTGTGCAATGGTTCAAAAGCCGGGGCAAGACAGATGCGGTGATCGATACAAAGCCTGCGATTGCAGTGCGCTCTGCTGTATCAGAAGGAGGGCGAGCATGAACCTGGTGATGCCGCATACTGCAGTGCCGGTCAGGCCGATGGGTAATATCGCGTCCGGCATGCTGCAGCCGTCTCTGGATCGCCCGGTCTTGTCATTGCATGACATTACCGTGCGTATTTCGGGCCTGGTGGCACTGAACAATGTCAGTTTCGATGTGATGCCGGGACAGATCGTCAGCCTGATTGGTCCCAACGGCGCCGGCAAGACGACGGCGTTCAACGTGATATCGGGCTACATGAAGCCGACGTCGGGCCGCGTGGTGCTGTTTGGTGACGATATTGTGGGCATGAGCCCGAATCAGATTGCAGCCCGCGGACTGGTGCGCAGTTTTCAACGCACCAGTGTGTTCGGGCAGTGTTCTGTGGCGGACAATATTTTGATGGCATTGCACATGCAGGGCCGTGCAGGATTGCTGTCGTCGCTGTTGCGCTTGCCGTCTTTCAAGCGTGAGGAACTTGCATTGCGGGATCGGGTGCATGAAGTCCTGACGTTTGTGGGCCTGACGCATCGCGCGGCAGATATCGCCGCGAATCTTTCGTACGGAGAGCAGCGTCTGTTGGGGGTGGGGATTGCCCTGGCGGCCAGGCCCCGGCTGTTGCTGCTGGATGAACCGGCAGCGGGATTGAATCCCTCGGAAACGGAAGACTTCAAGGCCATGATCCGCCGCATCGGCGACAGCGGCGTCACGATTCTCTTGGTAGAGCATGACATGCATATGGTCATGTCGATCTCGGACTACATCGTGGTGTTGAACCAGGGAGTGCGTATCGCCGATGGCGGACCGCGCGCGATCCAGGAACACCCCGAAGTCATACGCGCTTATCTAGGATCAGGACTGAAACGTGCTAAAGGTTGACGACATCGTTGTGCATTATGGCGCCACACGCGCCGTGGACCACGTATCGCTGAGTGTGGAAGAAGGCGAGTTCGTGACCTTGATCGGCTCGAACGGCGCGGGTAAGTCCAGTACCTTGCGAGCGATCAGCGGGCTGGAGCCTGTGGTGTCAGGATCCATCACGTTCGATGGCTATCCGATCGCGCAGGCGAGCGCGCAGAACATCATCGAGCGCGGTATCGCACATTGCCCGGAAGGCCGGCGCGTGTTTGCACAGTTGACGGTGCGAGAGAACCTGGAAATGGGCGCGTATCGGCGCAGCGACCGGCAACGGATCCGTGATGATATCGAACGCATGTTCGACAAGTTTCCGCGTTTGCGTGAACGGGTTGCACAACCTGCCGGGACCTTGTCGGGGGGCGAGCAGCAAATGCTGGCTATCGCGCGTGCGCTGATGTCGCGGCCACGGTTGGTGATGTTTGACGAGCCGTCGTTAGGACTGGCACCGAATTTCGTCGAACAGGTATTCGAGCTCGTTGCGGATATCCGCAAAGGCGGCACCACGGTGTTGATGGTGGAGCAGAATGCCTATGCTGCACTGGAGCTGTGCGACCGGTCGTATTTGTTGGAGACCGGTCGCGTGGTTTTTCATGGATCTGCACAGCAGATGCTGAACAATCCGGATATACGGAAAGCCTATCTGGGCGGCTAGCAGTCACACCGCGCAGCCCCGACCCGCATTTATCTCCTGCGCCCCAGTGCCGCCGCGGCGATGAGGATCAGGGCGATGATGACGAGTATGGGCTTGTCACCAAAACGCGCGTAGGGCGTCAGGCCCGTCATGCCCTGAACGGAGACAGGCAAAATGCCAGCTTGGTGTGCCGGCAGTTGGGCGGCGACGGCGCCATGTGCGTCGATGGCTGCGGTGATGCCCGTGTTGGTCGCTGCCAGCATGGGACGGGCGGTTTCCAGGGTACGCAAGCGCCCGATCTGCAGATGCTGACGCAATGCCCAGGTATCGCCGAACCAGCCCAGGTTGCTGACGTTGACCAGGATGGTGGCGCCGGGCTCTCCATTGGCGCCGGGATGCAGCGCAGGCAGGAGCTCGACGCCGAAGAGGTCTTCGTAACATATGTTGAAGGCGACGTGCTGGTCGCGCACGTGAAACGGCGCTTGCCGGCGTTCACCGCGATCGAAATCCCCTAGGGGAATACTGAGCATGTCGACAAACCAATGGAATCCGGGAGGGACATACTCTCCCCACGGCACGAGATGGTGCTTGTCATAGCGTTGTTCTGTGGTGCCCTGGCGCAGTTGTTCCAATGGGGTGTCGGCGTTGAAGCCGATGACGCTGTTGGTGTAGCTGTCATTGCCGTCGGTGCCCTTGGTGCGCAGCGGGACGCCCATGGCGATGGTGGCCGAGTTGCGTGCGGCCAGGGTGCGCCAGGCTTCCCAGACGGCAGGGTCCAGGCGGTCCTGGAAAATGGGCAGTACGGTTTCGGGCAGGATGATCAGTTCGGCGGGCGGGGCTGGCAGCGCAGCCAGCTCGAGGTGACGGCGGATGCCCAGTTCCAGCAACTGAGGGTCGAATTTTTGAGACTGCTCGACGTTGCCTTGTATGAGCCGCACTTGCAGAGGCGCCCCGCTGGGCTGCGACCAGTTGACGCCGCTCAACGGCCAACCGGCAATGACCAGCAAGAGCGCCAGCGCGCAGGCCAGATTGCGGCGCGCGTCCCCGGCTTTGATATTCCCGCGGGCCGAGCGCAGGGCCTGCCACAGTCCCGCGAGGGCGGCGGCGGCGAAGGCTGACAGTAATGCCATGCCATGGATGCCCAGCACGGGCGCCCAGCCGGCAAGCGGACTATCAACGTGGGCGTAGCCGATATTCAGCCACGGAAATCCTGTCAGGACAGTGGCCCGGATCCATTCCAGCAAGGCCCACGCTGCTGCCCAGGCGGCAGCCGTGACCAGCAGCCGGCGAGCGGGTGATGGATTGGGTTCGCCGAGGGCCACTGGCGGGCACAGCCAGCGCGCCAGCATGCCAGCTGCGGCGGGAAACAGGGCAAGAAAGGCCGACAAGGCCAGTACGCCAGCCACGGCCAGGGGCGCGGCCAGGCCGCCGTAGTAATGCAGGCTGACGAAAATCCAGTACAACCCCAGCGAGTAGCTGGCAAAGTTGAACAGCCAACCTCTCAACAGGCTCTGCCGCAGGCTGACCGCTCGCAAGGTGGCGTGCGCTGCGCACGCCAGCGCCAGGATCTGTACCAGCGCCAGAGACCACGCGGGTAAGGGGCTTGGCGCAAAGGTCAAGGCGTGTACAGCGCCTGCGGCCACCAGGCCCAGTGTTGCCCAGAGAGGGGCGCGGCCGAACGTCATCCGTTGTTGCTCCGAAAAAAACCGGCATTGATGCCGGGAAGGAAAGGGATACCGCAGCAAGGCTGCACAAGGGGGGTGATCACGACCTGTGACAACCCTCGCCAATCGGGGCCAGGGCAATCAAAGGGCGGGCGATGCCGCGTTAGCGGTGCTGTTCGCATCAGCGCCTGGGACGCGTTTGGCGCGAAGCCATAGCGCACGGCGCGCGTCGGCCCGTATGACCTCGATCATCATATCGCCGTGCGAGGCGCTGTCGCCTCGGCGCGGGATGCGTCCCAATTGGCCGCCCAGCCATCCGCCTACGCTGTCGTATTCGTCGTCGGGCAAATCCGTCGCAAAGGCTTCGTTGAAGTGACTGATTTCCGTGGTGGCCATCAGGCGCCACTGATTTTCGCCTTCGGGGAAAATGCTTTGCTCGTCTTCTTCGTCGAATTCGTCTTCGATGTCGCCAACGATCTGTTCGAGAACGTCTTCCATGGTGACCAGGCCGGAGATCCCGCCGTGTTCGTCGATGACGATGGCCAGGTGATTGTGGCTGGCACGGAATTCGCGCAGCAGTACGTTCAGACGCTTGGCTTCAGGGATAAAGACGGCCGGACGGATGAGCGAACGCAATTCCATATCCGGGTCCAGCATGCCGCGCAGCAGGTCTTTGGCCAGCAAAATCCCGATGATGTTGTCGCGATCGTCTTCGTAGACCGGAAAGCGCGAGTGCGCAGTATCGATGATAAATGCCAGCTGTTGTGGCAGGGGCAGGGATACGTCAAGCAAATCCATGCGCGAACGCGGCACCATGATGTCGGCGACGGTACGTTCGGATACGGCCAACGCGCCTTTGATCATGCCGTACGATTCGACGTCCAGCAGGTCTCGATCATGGGCGGCATCCAGGACGGCTTTAATGCCCTCGCGGTCCTCGGGCTCGCGCCGGACGAGGGCCAGAATGCGGTCTAGCAGGGATTTCGTTGCGGTTTTGGGCGCGCGGGTCGCGTTCGCCTCGGTGGTAGGGTAAGGGTCGGACATCGTCCTAGCGGACAAGTTATAGAAAGGTCAGCATAACCGAATATCGGCTGCAAATTTGTTACGAAGGCGGGGAGGCTAGGGGAAACGAGGACGGTTTGCGCGGCGGGAGAGGCCGGCTCATGGTCTGGCCCGGCCCGCCGAGGTGTGCCTCAAGCGTACGGATCGGCAATGCGCATGCCGGCGAGAATCTCGGTTTCGAGGGTCTCCATGCGGCGGGCGTCGCGCGCCTTGATGTGGTCGTAGCCCAGCGCGTGCAAGACGCCGTGTACGGTCAGGTGAGCCGCGTGGTCCAGTAGGGTTTTGCCCTGTTCGCGGGCCTCGCGTACGAGCACAGGGACACAGATGACGATATCGCCGCGGGCCGTGCCGAGCGGATCCGTGCCGTATTCGAACGTCAGTACGTTGGTAGCGTAGTCTCTTTCGCGATAGGCGTGGTTGAGCTTGCGGCCCTCTGCCTGGCCTACCAGGCGCAGGCTGAATTCTGCCCGGGTGCAGTCGACCAGGCCGTCACGCGCGGCCCCGTCCAGCGCCCGGCGCGCCCAACGGCGCAGGCGCCAGCGCGGCAGGCGCGGCTCGGTGATGCCGTATTGCACAGCGAGGGAGAGTTCGGGCAGAGTCAGCTCGGCGTTCATGGTGGTGGTGTGAGCGGCAGGCGCAGACCGGTCAGGGTTCATGTTCTATTGCGGGCGGCCCCAAGGGCCGGATGCGTTGGCTGGCCTGTTAATGCACCGGTTTTGGTCGGCGCATTGCCAGGCTGGCACGTCGCTCAGGATTCCTCTTCGGCGGCTTTGTCGTAGGCGTCCACAATACGGGCGACCAGCGGGTGGCGCACCACGTCGCGGCTCGTAAAGCGGGTGGTCGCGATACCCTGGACGTCTTCGAGTACCCGCACGGCATGCGCCAGACCGCTCTGTTGACCGCGCGGGAGGTCGACCTGCGACGGGTCGCCGGTGATCACGGCTTTGCTGCCAAACCCGATGCGGGTCAGGAACATCTTCATCTGCTCGGGCGTGGTGTTTTGCGCCTCGTCCAGAATCACAAAGGCGTGATTCAAGGTGCGGCCGCGCATATAGGCCAGCGGCGCGATTTCGATGGTCTGTTTTTCGAACAGGCGCTGGACTTTGTCAAAGCCCATCAGGTCGTACAAGGCATCGTAGAGCGGGCGCAGGTACGGGTCGACTTTCTGGGCCAGATCGCCGGGCAGAAAGCCCAGGCGTTCGCCAGCCTCGACCGCGGGGCGGGTCAGCACCAGCCGTTGCACCGAATCGCGCTCCATGGCGTCGATGGCGCAGGCAACGGCCAGCCACGTCTTGCCCGTGCCGGCAGGGCCGATCCCGAAGGTGATGTCGTGCTTGAGAATGTTTTCGAGATATTCACGCTGCCGAGGGGTACGCGGCCGCAGATCGCTGCGCCGCGTCCGCAGGGCGATGCCGCCATCTTCGCTGGCGGTAGGCAGCGAGGCCGGCTCGATGCCGCGCGGGTCGGTCGGCTGCGATTCGTTGCGGCCCACGCCCATTTCGACCAGGCCGAGTTGAATATCGTCGACCGACAGGGCGCGATGCACGGCTTGTTCGTGAAAGCGTCGCAGGGCGCGGCCGGCTAGTTCGGCGCGTTCGCCCTCGAGGGTGACGCGGTTGCCGCGGCGTGCCAGGGTGACACCCATGCCATCGGCGAGCTGACGGAGATTTTCGTCGAGCGGGCCGCAGAGATTGGCCAAGTGGGTGTTGTCGCCTTCCAGGTTGATGATGGTCGGCATGGTGCGTCGGGTGCGGCTGCGTGGTGCGGTCATTCGTGGCCTTATGCGGGACTGTGTGCAGAGTGTTGCGCGGCAGGCGCCGATACGTCGTGATCCGGGCCCTCGACGTCCGCGACGCGGGCGCGCAACGAGTTGGGATAGGCTTCGGTGATGATGACATCCACCATCTGGCCGATCAGCCGGGCCGGCGCGGGGAAGTTGACGATCCGGTTGTTTTCCGTGCGGCCCATCATCTCGTTAGGGTCGCGCCGAGATGGGCTTTCTACCAGGATGCGTTGGCGAGTGCCGACCATGGATTGCGCGATGGCGGCGGCCTGTTTGTTGATCAGGGCTTGCAATTGCTGCAGGCGACGCAGCTTGACGTCCTGCGGTGTGTCGTCGGTCAGGTCGGCGGCAGGGGTGCCGGGGCGGCGTGAATAGACGAAGGAGAACGAGGTGTCAAAACCCACGTCCTCGATCAGTTTCATGGTTTTCTGGAAGTCTTCTTCGGTTTCACCGGGGAAGCCCACGATGAAGTCCGATGACAGGGTCAGGCCGGGGCGCGCTGCGCGCAGGCGCCGCACCACGGATTTGAATTCCAGTGCGGTATAGCCGCGTTTCATGCCAGCCAGCACGCGGTCGCTGCCGGCTTGTACGGGCAGGTGCAGGAAGGAGACCAGCTTGGGCAGGCGAGCGTAGGCATCGACCATGCGCTGCGTCATTTCCTTGGGGTGCGAGGTGGTGTAGCGGATGCGCTCGATGCCGGGGATTTCGTGCACATATTCCAGCAGCATCGCGAAATCGGCGATTTCGCCCGAGTCGCCCATGGGGCCACGGTAGGCGTTGACGTTCTGGCCCAGCAGGGTGACCTCTTTCACGCCCTGATCGGCCAGATCGGCAACCTCGATCAGCACATCGTCAAAGGGGCGCGAGACCTCGACGCCACGCGTATAGGGCACCACACAGAAGCTGCAGTATTTGCTGCAGCCTTCCATGATGGAGACGAAGGCCGAGGCGCCGTCCACCCGAGGAGGCGGCAGGGCGTCGAATTTTTCGATTTCGGGAAAGCTGATGTCAACCTGGGATGCTCCGGAGTCGCGCCGGCGCTGAATGAGTTCGGGCAAGCGGTGCAGGGTTTGCGGGCCAAACACGACATCCACGTAGGGGGCGCGTTTGACGATGGCCGCACCCTCCTGGCTGGCCACGCAGCCGCCCACGCCGATCACCAGATTCGGATTGGTTTTTTTCAGGTGCTGCACGCGGCCCAGGTCGGAGAACACTTTTTCCTGTGCCTTTTCACGCACCGAACAGGTGTTGAACAGGATGACGTCGGCGTCTTCGGGGTTGTTGGTGAGCTCCAGGCCCTGGTCGCCGCGCAATACATCGGCCATCTTGTCCGAGTCGTACTCGTTCATCTGGCAGCCAAAGGTGCGGATGTAGAGCTTGCGGACCCCGGACGGGGGCGCCGTGACGCCAGCGTCGGGCACTAGGGGATTCGGGGTGGCGGGGGAGGATGCTGCGGGCGCAGGGGCGCCAGCGCGCTTGAGTGAGGTTTCTTGCATGATGTGCGCCGTGACGGGTGTAGATCCCGGGGGCGAAAGGAAAAGAAACAATCATTTTACCGCGTGCGGGTATTTCAGTCTTGGTCTGGAGACAATTGGCGTATACGATGTGGACCGCGCGGCACCGCCTTGATGGGTCGTGAATGGTTCGCTATCTACTCTTATCTCCATGACATCTACTCAAGGTTTGCCTCCTGTCTCCCCCGTGGAGGCGATTCCCACGACCGAGGCCGAGGTCGTCTCGGCCCCTCATGTGATTTCTCATGCTATGGCAGATTTCCCGCGCAGGCCTTTTCGTGGCGTGTTGTTGACCGCGTGTTTTGCGCTGTTGCTGCTATTGATGAGCCGCTGGGTCGACCAGCCGTTGACCCTGGCTATCGAAAAGCATATGTCGCCGGTGGTCAACGAGGTCTTTGACTACATTGGTTTTCTAGGCGATAGCGAGATGTATTTGTTCGCGGCGCTGTTCGTCTACGTGGTGTCGCTGATCGGTATTCGCCGTGGCTGGGCCTGCCCGTTCCGAGCGGGTTTTGAGCGGCTGGCCCGCTATGGCGTGCTGGTGATCGGCTCGATGGCCGTGGGTGGTTTGATTACGCTCATTCTAAAAAAACTGGTCGCGCGTACACGGCCCGAGGTGTTGCTCGAAGATGGGTGGCACGGCCTGGTTGAGCCGTTTACTCGGGGTCATGACTACACCTCTTTTCCGTCCAGCCACACGCTGACGGCGTTTGCGGTCGCTGCCGCTATCGGTGAGATCGCGCCTCGTTGGCGGATGCCGGCGTTGTTGCTGGCGGCCTTGGTGGCGATCAGTCGCGTGATCAATCGGGATCACTTTCTTTCGGATGTCACGGCCGCTGCGGCGATTGGCATCATGGTGGCGCATTACCTGGCGCCGTATGTGTTGGATGAGCGGCATCGCTGGATGCTGCGAAAGCCCTGGCGGAAGTAGTTTTTCTGCGAGTTGGCTCGGGGCCGAGGTGTATTCAGGCTCGGCCGAGCGCCCCCTCTATCCGCATCGTTTCCAGACCCCGTCAAACCGGTCCGCTCAGGGCCCGGACGGGGTGCTGTTGCTTGTAACGCTAAAATACCTGCGCTCGTTTGCAGTCTGCCAATAAGAGTTTTCTGCCGAGCAGTGTGGGTAATCTGACACAAAAAAGCAAAGATTTAAACGGGGGGACCATTTCACGATGGTCTCTGGAAGAAGGAATTCGATATGCCTGACTTGCGTCCTCACAGTCGCAGAACCTTTCTGCTCGCCTCTAGTGCCGGGATGGCACTTACTGGCTTGGCCGTGCCTCTGCGTGCCAATGCCAAAGAAGCCGCAGTTCAACTTGATAAATACGAGCCCGTCTATTTCACGCCCGATGAGTGGAGCTTCGTGCTCGCGGCCACCTCCCGGCTGATCCCCTCTGAGGGCGACGGCCCTGGCGCGCTGGAAGCTCACGTTCCGGTGTTTATCGATCGCGAATTGGCGGGCGAGTATGGCAGCGCCAAGGATTGGTACATGCAAGGGCCGCACGACCCCACTGCGAGCGCTGACCGAGGCTGGCAAAGCCCGCTGAATCCTGCGGAACTCTACCGCAAGGCGATCCCCGCGTTTAACGCCTGGTGTGAGTCGCGCTGGAACAAGGATTTCAAGAGCCTGCCCCCCGAACAGCAGGACGAGGCGCTCACCGCGCTGCAAAAAGGCGAAGCAAAGCTGGCGCCGGAACTCAGCTTCTTCTTTGCCACGTTGTTGAGCAATACCAAAGAAGGCTATTTCGCCGACCCCATGTATGGCGGCAACTATGGCATGCAATCCTGGAGCTATATCGGGTTTCCGGGGGCACGCGCCGGCTTTACAGAGTGGGTGGACCAGCACAATGTGAAGTATCCGCTGGGTCCGGTTTCCATCAAAGGCGAAAGGGCTTGAAGCATGGCACGCATTGAAAAAAAGAAGGACGTGGTAATCGTCGGTTTGGGCTGGACAGGTTCCATCGCAGGGATTGAGCTGGCCGCTGAAGGGCTGGAAATCGTGGCACTGGAGCGCGGCCGCGACCAGAACACGGTGCCTGAGTTCAAGTATCCCAACCAGATCGATGAGCTGAAGTATGGTGTGCGGCTCAAGAACATGCAGCATCCCAGCCAGCAGACGGTGACGGTTCGCCGTCGCGATTCGGAAATCGCTTTGCCGTATCGCTCGATGGGCTCATTTCTGCCTGCTAATGGCGTGGGCGGTGCCGGTACTCACTGGAACGGTCTGCTGTGGCGGCCGCAGCCTGAAGAAATCCAGTTGCGCAGCTACGTGAAAGCGAATTGGGGCGAGTCCATCATTCCAGAGGGAATGAATTTGATGGACTACCCGGTGACCTACGATGAGCTGGAGCCGTTTTTCACGCAGTTTGACCGCGTCGCCGGCATTTCTGGCAAGGCAGGTAACCTCAAAGGCAAGATCCAGGAAGGCGGGAATCCGTTTGAGGGCTGGCGATCGGAGGACTATCCCATGCCGCCCCTGCCGCGTACCTATGACTCGACCAAGTTCGAGGCCGCCTGTAAGGCCATGGGTTATCACCCGTTCCCCGCGCCAGCAGGGGTCGCGTCCACCGCCTACGTGAATCCGTACGGCATGCAGATGGCGCCGTGCAATTTCTGTGGTTTCTGCGAACGCTATGGTTGTTATCAGTATTCCAAGTCGTCGCCGCAGACCGCCATCCTGGACGCACTGAAGCGCAAGCCGAATTTCACCTATCGCACGCATGCCGAGGTGCTGCGCGTAGAAATCGCGGCCGATGGCAAGACTGCCACTGGCGTGACTTACTTCGATGCCATCAATCAAGAAGAAGTCTTTCAGCCTGCCGATCTGGTGATCCTGTCTGCGTACCAACTGAATAACGTGCACCTGTTGCTGGTGTCGGGCATTGGCAAACCCTATGACCCGGCTACTAACGAAGGCGTGACGGGCAAGAACTACGCCTATCAGATGAACGGTGGCGTGACCATGTTCTTCAAGGATGCCAATTTCAACCCCTTTATCGGGCACGGCTCGAACGGCATCTGTATCGATGACTTCAGCGTCAACCAGAACGACTTTGGCAAGCTGGGCTTTATCGGCGGCGCCTACTGGCGCTCGGGTACCTTTAATGGACAGCCTATTCGCTCTATGAGTTTGCCCAGCGGTACGCCGACCTGGGGCGGCAAATGGAAGGAAGCCATCAAGGAA
This sequence comes from Bordetella muralis, assembly GCF_054781015.1. Classification (NCBI taxonomy): domain Bacteria; kingdom Pseudomonadati; phylum Pseudomonadota; class Betaproteobacteria; order Burkholderiales; family Alcaligenaceae; genus Bordetella; species Bordetella muralis. Next base: position 617,376 of record NZ_BAAGVF010000002.1, read on the forward strand.
TATTATGGCCGCTCCATGTCGATCGGCTCGCATGGTTCGCATATGTCGTACCGCGCCAACCATTTGGATTTGGACCCGACTTACAAGGACCCGCATGGCCGCCCGTTGATGCGCATGACCTTCAATTGGCAGGAAAACGATCTCAAGATGAACCAGTACATGAAGCTCAAGGCCGCAGAGGTGGGACGCGCGATGAAGCCGGACCTGATGCAGCTGGGATTCAAGGATATCGGCGCGCAGTACGACGTGCGGCCCTATCAGACCACGCACAATACGGGCGGTCACATCATGTCCGACAGCCCGCTCGAAGGCGTGGTGAATCGCTATTGCCAGGCCTGGGACAAGCACAATGTGTTCGTCATGGGCGCAGGCAATTTTGTGCAGAACACGCAGTACAACCCGACCGGTATGGTCGGTGGCCTGGCCTACTGGACGGTGAACGCCATCCGTACGCTGTATCTGCGCAATCCCCGTCCCCTGGTTTGAGGAGAACAAGATGAAAAAAGTGCTCCGTATTCTGGGGGTCTTGGTGGTACTGGCGATTGTCGGTCTGCTGGCCTTTATCTATGTTCCTGTCCAAACCACTCCGCCCAAGGAGATCTTGGCGGCCGATGGAAAAATCGAACCCGGCCGTGGCGAATACGTCATGCGTGCGGGTGACTGTATGGCGTGCCATACGGCGACTGGCGGCTCGCCTTTGGCCGGTGGCCGGGGCATCGAAAGCCCCATGGGCACCATCTGGTCGTCGAACATCACTCCCGACAAGGAAACCGGCATCGGTAACTGGACGCTGGATCAGTTCCGCGCCGCGATGGTCGATGGCGTGGTCAACGGTAAGCACCTGTACCCGGCCATGCCCTACGAGAACTATCGCTTTATGAGCGAGAGTGATATCCAGGCTTTGTATACGTACCTGATGAACGATGTGAAGCCGGTGAAAAACGAGGTGCAAGCGACGGAACTGGCGTTCCCGTTCAATCTGCGCTTTGGCATCCGGGCCTGGAACTGGTTGGCTTTGAGTGGCGATTCGTCCTTCAAGCCGATGGAGGGCGGCAATGAGCAGCAGCTTCGAGGCCAGTATCTGGTCGAAGGCGCCGGCCACTGTGCAGCCTGCCACAGTCCGCGTACGGCTTTCATGGCACAGGATGGCACGCGCTTGGGTGACGCCAATTTCCTGACGGGCGGTGAGTTGGACGGCTGGAGTGTTCCTGCGCTGCGAGGTCCCAACTCGGGTATCGAGAAATGGTCCACTGCGGAACTGGCGGCGTATCTGGGCACGGGGCGTAATGCACACGCCATCGCGAATGGGGAAATGGCATTGGCAATCGAGCATTCATTGCAATATCTGAATGATCAAGACTTGAATGCGATGGCGGTGTTCCTCAAGTCCGCGGATGGTCAGGCGGTGCAAGAGGCGCCCAAGCAGGTGGCCGCGCCTGGTCCCCGTCCGATGGCGGCTGCGCCCGCTGACGAGGCTGGGCAAGCAACTGCCAAAATGCTGACGGCTGCTTCGCCTGATATGCCTCTGGGGGCGCGTCTGTACCTGGACAATTGCGCTGCTTGCCACTTTGTCACTGGCAAGGGAGCTCCGGAGATATTCCCTGAGCTGCAGGGCAATGCGATGATTCAGGGCAAGGATCCTGGTCCGCTCGTATCGGTCATCCTGAACGGGACTTCTGTTCCGTCGACGGATCGACGCCCGATGCATCTGGTGATGCAGGGGTATTCGGATCGTTTGAATGACGAGGAAGTCGCGGCGCTGGCTAGCTTTGTGCGTTCCGGATGGGGCAACAAGGGCGGTGAGGTGTCGGCGGACCAGGTGGCTAAGGTTCGCTCGGCAGGTTCGCAGCATTGAGTGTGAGGGGTCTGGCTTTACTGCTTTGTTGGTAGGGTCGGACTGTTTGCTGTGTCTGGGGCTGTGTTTTTGTCTGTTTGAGTTGGGTTCTTGAGCCGTTTGCCGCAGCCGGGTAGGCGTGGCGGACGGGCCCGGTCGGCTGACTCGTCCCCTCAACGGGGACTCGGCCTTCGCCCGCGCATCATCGGCGGGCCGGGGGCCAAACTCGCTTCGCTCAAACATGGCCCCCGGACTTCCCCCGCCAATGATGCGCGGGCTCGGCAGCCTCCAACAGGCCCGCCCGCCACGCCTACCCGGCTGCGGCAAACTCACGGCAAATGACGCGCTCACAGTCCTGACGGTGTGTGCTCTACTTTTAAAGGCGTTGAGGCGTTGAGGCGTTGAGGCGTGTGGGCGTCGGCGTTGGCATGTAAATGCCGCCTGCGTTTGCTCAAAAAAATCGGGCACCTGAGTTTTCAGGTGCCCGATTTTTTTGCGGGATGAGGGATCACATCAGCGATCAGGCGATCTCGGCGTCGCCCTCTTTTTTGACCGGCTTGATCAGGTCTTCACGCTTGACACCCATCCACATGGCCAGTGCGGCGGCCACGAAGACTGACGAGTAGATACCGAACCAGATGCCGATTGTCAGCGCCATGGCGAAGTAGTGCAGTGAGGGACCGCCGAAGAACAGCATGGCCAGCACCATCATCTGGGTGGAACCGTGAGTAATGATGGTCCGGGAGATCGTTTGGGTAATGGCGCCGTTGATCACCTCGTGCACGTCCGCTTTACGGTATTTGCGGAAGTTTTCGCGAATCCGATCCATGATCACCACGGATTCGTTCACGGAGTAGCCGAGCACCGCCAATACGCCTGCCAGCACGGATAGGGAGAACTCCCACTGAAAGAACGCGAAAAAGCCAAGAATGATCACCACGTCATGCAGGTTGGCGATCACGCCGGCGACCGCGAATTTCCATTCGAAGCGTATGGCCAGGTAAATCATGATGCCCAGCACGACGAACAGCAGTGCCATCAGGCCGTTGTGCAAGAGCTCCTGGCCGACCTGAGGGCCGACGAATTCGACGCGGCGCAGGTTCGCCGAGGCGTCCGCAGCCTTTAGAGCGCCCATGACGGTTTCGCTTTGCGTTGCCGAGGTTTGACCCTCGGTCAACGGCAAGCGGATCATGACATCGCGCGAGGTGCCGAAGTTTTGCACCTGGAAATCAGAGTAGCCGAGCTTGGATACGGCAGTACGCACGCTGTCCAATTGCGCAGTCTGTGCGTAGTTGACTTCCATGACCGTGCCGCCGGTGAATTCGATCGACAGGTGAAAGCCGCGGGTGATGATAAAGAACACCGCCGCCAGGAACGTCACCAGGCTGATGATGTTCAGCACCAGTGCGTGGCGCATGAACGGGATGGTGCGATGGATACGGAAAAATTCCATGTTTCGCCTTGAGTCTTATCGATGTTGGGCGGCTGGGCCGCCCAACCAGGTCAGTTTGCCTTGGGTTTCCAGACGGTGCCGATGGACAGGCTCGCGAGTTTTTTCTTGCGGCCGTACCACAGGTTGGCCAGCGCGCGTACGCCTACCACCGAGGTGAACATCGAGGTCACGATACCCAGGCAGTGCACGACGGCGAAGCCGCGGATCGGGCCGGAGCCGAATGCCAGCAGTGCCAGACCGACGATCAATGTCGTCAGGTTCGAGTCCAGAATCGTGCCCCAGGCGCGTTCGAAACCTTGGTGAATGGCCTGCTGCGGAGAGGCACCGTTACGCAGTTCTTCGCGGATCCGTTCGTTGATGAGCACGTTCGAGTCGATGGCCATACCGAGTGTCAGCGCAATAGCGGCAATACCGGGCAGGGTCAGCGTGGCTTGCAGCATCGACAGCAGCGCCAGCAACAGCAACACGTTCATCGTCAGGCCAATCGTCGAGAAGACCCCGAACAAGTGGTAGTACAGAATGATGAACACGGCGATGGCCAGGAAGCCATACAGCGTGGAGTGGAAACCCTTGGAGATGTTGTCCGCCCCGAGGCTCGGGCCGATGGTGCGCTCTTCGATGATGGACATCGGTGCGGCCAGGGCGCCGGCGCGCAGCAGCAGGGCGGTATCGGCGGCTTCTTCGGCGGTCATGCTGCCGGAGATCTGCACTTGACCGCCCGCGATTTCGCTGCGGATGACCGGTGCAGTGACGACTTCGCCTTTGCCGTTTTCGAACAACAGGATCGCCATGCGCTTGCCGACGTTGTCACGTGTGACATCGCGGAAAATGCGGGCGCCTTTGCCGTCGAGGGTCAGGTGCACGGCGGCTTGCTGGGTCTGCGAGTCGCGGCCGGGCTGGGCGTCCTGGAGGTTTTCACCGGTCAGGACGACCTGGCGGCGAACCAGCAGGGGACGGCCATCGCGGTCGGTGTAGCGTTCCAGGCCAAAGGGCACCGTGCCACCCATCAGGGCGGTCTGCGCGGCCGGAGAGTCGTCCACCATGCGGATTTCCAGCGTGGCGGTACGACCCAGCAGTTCCTTGGCCTTGGCGACGTCTTGCACGCCTGGCAGTTGGACAATGATGCGATCCGAGCCTTGTTGCTGAATGACAGGTTCGGCCACGCCCAACTCGTTGATACGGTTGTGCAGCGTGTTGATGTTTTGTTTCAGTGCGGAATCCTGCACGCGGGTGACGGCCGCAGGACTGAGCACGCCGATCAGCGTCGCGCGATTGCCGTCTTCGCCGGTCGTGAATTCCAGGTCTGGCAGGCGGCTGCGCAGAATACTCTGCGCACGATCGCGTTCGTTGGCGTTGCTGAACGTGGCAACGACGGACGAGCCGGAGCGTTCGACCCCTTGGCTGGGGACTTTTTCATCGCGCAGCGAGGTGCGTACGTCGGCGGCCAGCGAGTCGTAGCGGGCTTGCAGTGCGCCTTGCATATCGACTTGCAGCAGGAAGTGCACACCGCCACGCAAATCCAGGCCCAGATACATGGGTTTGGGCTCGAACCAGCCCAACGCACGCATCCAGGGCGGCGAGGCGGGCAGCAGGTTCAGCGCCACCGTGTATTGCGGGTCGCCGGGGGTGGTGTTCAGTGACTTGTCGAGCAGGTCGCGTGCTTGCAGTTGCACGTCGGTGGACGGCAGTCGGGCACGGATCGTACCCAGCGTACCGTTTTGCTCGTAGTACACGCTGGAGACGGGAATATTTCCGGCAGTCAGTATTTGTTCGACTCGGCCGAGCATGGCTTCGTCGACTTTGATCGTGGCTTTGGCGCTGGAGACCTGCACGGCGGGGGACTCGCCGTAGAAATTGGGCAGGGTATACAGCAGGCCAATAATGACCGCGACCAGCACCGTGATGTACTTCCAGAGGGGATAGCGGTTCATTGGCGGCTAGTTCATGCGAGATAACGGAAAGGCCCCACGCTGCGTCTTCGGCTTGCGACACCCAAAGGGGCGCTTTTGCGTTGGGGCGGCCCGGTGGCAAAAAGGCCCCCTTGGGTAAGGGGGCCGGATATGACGCTTACAGGGCCTTGATGGTTCCCTTGGGCAGCACGGTCGAGACCGAGGTTTTCTGCATCAGGACTTCCACGGGCTTGTCGGCCAGGTCTGCGATTTCGACGGTGATGTAGGTGTCGGTGACCTTGGAGACCTTGCCCAGCATGCCGCCGGCGGTCAGGACTTCGTCACCCTTGGCGAGGTTGGCCACCAGGTTGCGGTGTTCTTTCTGGCGCTTCATCTGCGGACGGATCATCAGGAAATAGAGGATCACGAACATCAGCACGATGGGCAGCATGCCCATCAGCGCGCTGCCTTCGGGGGCTGCCTGGGCCAGAACGATGCCGGCGGTATCGATAACGGACATGGTAAATCTCCTGAATGAGGTGTTCGGGTCGAATTATGAAAGGTTTTTGTAGCGCCCGTCCCCGCGCGAGCCTTGGACAGGGCAAGCCGACTATTGTAGCGAGGTTATGCGCTCGGCAGGGCCAGGGGGGAAATCCAGGGTGTTACCGGGCGGTACAGGGCCAACCTGTGCAGGTCAGCGAGCGCGGCGCTGGGGGCGCCACGAGGTGCCGGCCTCGCCCGATGGAGGTACAACGACGACAGCGCTGTTTTGTCCCGGGCGGGCGAGGCTATTACGGGGATGTTGCTCGTTGCTAATCAATTCCGCGTGCCCGGTCGGCCGCAAACTTGGCGCGCCACGCCTGGAAGGTGCCTGCGGCAATGGCTTCGCGCATTTCGCCCATGATCGTCAGGTAGAAATGCAGGTTATGCAGGGTATTCAGGCGTGCGCCTGTGATTTCGTTGGCTCGCTGCAGATGATGCAGATAGGCGCGCGAGAAATGGGCGCAGGTGTGGCAGGCGCAGCTCGGGTCCAGCGGGCGAGTGTCGTCGCGGTATTTGGCATTGCGGATCTTGATGTCGCCGTAACGGGTGAACAGCCAGCCGTTGCGGGCATTGCGCGTAGGCATGACGCAATCGAACATGTCGACGCCGCGCGACACGCCCTCGACCAGATCCTCGGGCGTGCCTACGCCCATCAGGTAGCGCGGCGCCTGCGCGGGCAGGCGCGGCGTGACGTGCGCCAGGATGCGCATCATGTCTTCTTTAGGCTCGCCTACCGACAGGCCGCCGATGGCGTAGCCATGAAAACCGATATCCGTCAGGCCGGCCAGGGACTCGTCGCGCAGCGATTCGTACATGCCGCCCTGCACAATGCCGAACAGGGCATTGGGATTTTCCAGACGGTCGAATTCCTCGCGCGAGCGGCGTGCCCAACGCAAGGACATGCGCATCGAGCGGGCTGCCTCCTCGGTGGTGGCGGGGCGGCCATCGATCTGGTAGGGCGTGCACTCGTCGAACACCATGACGATGTCGGAGTTCAGCGAGCGCTGGATACGCATGGATTCTTCGGGCGTCAGGAACAGCTTGGCGCCATCGATGGGCGAGGCGAATTTCACGCCTTCCTCGGTGATTTTGCGCATGCCTTGCAGGCTGAACACCTGGAAACCGCCAGAATCGGTCAGGATCGGCTTGTCCCATTGCATGAATCCGTGCAGGCCGCCGTGACGATCCAGGATGTCAGTGCCGGGGCGCAGCCACAAGTGAAAGGTGTTGCCCAGCACGATTTGCGCGCCGATTTCCTTGAGCTCGTGCGGCAGCATGGCTTTGACGCTGCCGTAGGTGCCCACCGGCATAAAAATGGGGGTCTCGACCACCCCGTGGTTCAGGGTGACGCGGCCGCGGCGGGCTTGGCCGTCGGTCGCCAGGAGTTCGAAATTCAGTCCAGTCATGGTCAGGCAGAGGGAGATTCGATGAACATCGCGTCGCCATAGCTGAAAAAGCGATAGCGTTGGGCGACGGCATGGATATAGGCGCGGCGGATAGGCTCGACGCCGGCCAGGGCGGACACCAGCATGAGCAGTGTCGATTGCGGTAAGTGGAAATTGGTGACTAGCGCATCCACGACCCGATAGCGATAGCCAGGGGTGATGAACAGGCGGGTGTCGCCCTGAATAGGGGTTAATGGCGCGTCCGGACCTGCGGGATTTTGCGCTGCGGCCGATTCCAGGGCGCGCACGCTGGTGGTGCCCACGGCGATCACACGCCCGCCCTGCGCCCGTGTACGCGCGATGGCGTCGATCACGGGTTGGCCGACGGTGTACCACTCGGCATGCATGATGTGATCGGCGATGTTGTCGACCCGCACCGGTTGAAAGGTGCCGGCGCCGACGTGCAAGGTGACAAAGGCGCGTTCGACGCCCAGTTCCGCGACGCGGTCCAGCATGTCCTGGTCAAAGTGCAGGCCAGCCGTCGGCGCGGCGACCGCACCCGGCTCGCGGGCGTAGACCGTCTGATAGCGGTCTTCGTCGGTGGCGTCGGCCGCGTGAGTGATGTAGGGCGGCAGAGGCGTCGCGCCGTGGGTATCCAGCAAATCCAGAACCGGTGCGGGAAACTGCAGGTCAAACAGTTCGCCGGCCCGGCCTAGTACTGTCACGTCAAACGCATCGGCCAAGCGCAGCGTTGTGCCCGGTCCGGGTGATTTGCTGGCCCGGACATGGGCGAGCGCACGGTGCGATTCGACGATACGCTCGACCAGGACCTCGACTTTGCCGCCGGTGGCTTTCTGGCCGGTCAGGCGCGCCTTGATGACGCGGGTGTCGTTGAACACCAGCAAATCATTGGGGCGCAGCAGATTGGCCAAATCAGGGAACCGCCGGTCATGCAGTGCGCCTGATGCATCCAGATGCAGCAGGCGGCTGCCGTCGCGCGTTGCCGCAGGTGTCTGGGCAATCAGCTCGGGCGGTAATTCGTAATCGAAGTCGGAAACAGTGAGGGTCGAGGACACGCGGAACAATTCAAGTAAAACGCCAGGGATCGCCGCCCCATTGAGGTAGGCGGAGGGCGTGGATTGGGCCATATTGTAAGTGCCTGGCCGCCCATCCTCTAATGACTCCCTCTCGTCGACCCTTCCGTGAGCTGTTCGCCACGCACTGATCGAGCGTCGATGATGTTGTTGCCATCCCACCAGTTCGCATGGACGTATTGACGCTACAGCCACTTGTCAAGCAGGTTCGGTATGCTTGCGTTTTTGAACATCATCGGCATGGCGGCGGGCATAGCATGACAGGACAGGCGGACAAGCGACACGGGCGACTCAAACGATGGTTCGTGGCGTGCGCACTGTTGGGGGCGGCGGCCATGGCGCAGGCACAAGACGTCATGCCTGATGACCTGACGCGAGCTTGGAAAGCATCAGGGCTGCCAGGCACATCGCTGTCGCTGGTCGTACAAGAGCTCGGTGGTCAGCGGATCGTGGCGATCAATGCCAACGAGCCTCGCAATCCCGCGTCAGTCATGAAACTGGTCACCACTTGGTCCGCCTTGTCGGAACTGGGGCCCAACTATGTCTGGCGTACGGATTTTCTCTTGGAGCCGGGCGCCGGCCCTGACACACATGGCGCGTTACGCGGCCCCTTGTATTTGCGGGCGGGGGGAGATCCCTATTTGCTGATACAGGATATGTGGACCCTGTTGCGCGAGTTGCGCCTGCGCGGGGTCAAACAGATAGGCGATCTGGTGATCGACCGCAGTATTTTCGGCAATGTTGCGACGGATCCGGGCGCATTTGACGGTGCGCCGGATCGTGCCTACAACGCCAGTCCCGATGCGTTGATGGTGGGATTTGGCGCTTTGCGCCTGCTGTTTACGCCGGACCAGGCGGCCCAGAAATGGGTGCCGATCATCGATCCGCCACTACCAGGCATACGGCTGGAGGGACAGGTGGGTTGGAGTACGGCGCGCTGTCCCGGCCCTCCTGTGGTGACGACAGATCCCGTGCTGACGCAGCAAGGTGTTTCCATCCGGCTGGGCGGCACGGTGGCGGGGTCTTGCGGGGAATTCAGTTTGTACCGCCTGGCGCTGTCGCAACCGGAGTTCACCGAGTCCCTATTCCGCCAGTTGTGGCGCGAACTGGGCGGGACGTTCAAGGGGAAAATCCGTGCCGGCCGGGTGCCCGCCGATGCGGTGGTGCTGGCCTCGCACGAGTCTCCCCCGTTAGGTGAAGCCATTCGCCAGATCAATAAACGGAGCAATAATGTGATGGCTCGCACGGTCCTGTTGACCCTGGGGGCCGAGCGCGGTACGCGGCCGGCGACCACGCAGACCAGCGAGGCAGTGGCCAAATCGGTGTTGTCTTCCCAGGGGTTGAATATGCCGGAGCTGGTCATGGACAACGGCGCGGGCCTGTCGCGCGACGCGCGTGTGTCGGCCGAAAGCCTGGCGTCCATGTTGACCTTGGCCTGGCAATCGCCGCTGATGCCCGAATACCTCTCTTCGCTGTCGATTGCCGGCGTGGATGGCACGATGCGCCGGCGGTTGAAAGGAGAGGAAACCGTCGGTATGGCCCACCTGAAGACCGGCTCCTTGCGAGACGTAAGGGCCGTGGCGGGCTATGTGCTGGGCGCCAGTGGCAAGCGCTATGTGGTAGTCAGCATCGTTAACGATCCAAACGCGGCGGCGGTGCGCAAGTTCGATGATGCGTTGATTGAGTGGCTGGCAGCGAAATAAATCGATGGAATCGATGCGGGCGGCGAGCGAATTCCGTGTTCAGCGCTTGGGCCGCGCCCATCGATTTCGCCGGATGGGCGACTAAATCGCCAGCGGATGGACGGCAGCGCCGGGCCGTAGCGCTAAAATTCATTCTGTTTTGACTTGGCCGCCTCGCTGCCCCATTGTTTTTGGAGACTTCCGCACATGCCCGTGCACGAAATCCGTCATCCGCTGATTCGCCACAAGCTCGGCATCATGCGTCGTGCTGACCTCAGCACCAAGAGCTTTCGTGAGTTGTCTCAAGAAGTCGGCGCTTTGCTGACCTATGAGGCATCCAAAGACCTGCCTTTGGCGGCCTCTACAGTCGAAGGCTGGTGCGGTACGGTCGAGGTCGAGAAAATCGCCGGTAAAAAAGTGACCGTGGTGCCCATTCTGCGCGCCGGCATCGGCATGCTGGATGGCGTGTTGAGCCTGATTCCCGGTGCCAAGGTCAGTGTCGTCGGCGTTGCCCGCAACGAGGAAACGCTGCAGGCGCACACATATCTAGAGCGCCTGGTCGGGGAGTTGGATCAGCGCCTGGCGCTGATCGTCGATCCCATGTTGGCCACGGGGGGGTCGATGGTGGCGACGATCGATATGCTCAAACGCGCCGGCTGTCGCGAGATCCGGGCGTTGGTATTAGTGGCGGCGCCGACCGGGATCAAAGCAGTGTTGGATCGTCACCCCGATGTCCATATTTACACCGCGTCGATCGATCAGGGGTTGAACGAAAACGGCTACATCATGCCGGGCCTGGGTGATGCGGGCGACCGTATCTTTGGCACGAAGCAAAAGGCGGAATAAAGCCCGATGGGCGCCGTTGTCAGCCTGGCGCTTTACCGCCGTCACGGGCGCGAGCACGGTCATCCCAATTAGCTCGATTCTGGTTAGCGACTTTAATACGTACGAGGAAAGAGGCCGGGACCCTTCCGCCGCTTTCCGTTCTTGCCAGCGTCAATATCAGGCGGCGAGTGCTTCGCGGCGACCCTCTTCGTAGCTGCCAAACCAATGCAATTGGCGGGCGAGCCCGGCGACTTCGCCGATCACCAATAACGCGGGGGCGCGTACATTGTGGCTGTGTGCCACGGCCGCGAGTTCATCCAGGCGGCCTGTGACGACCCGCTGTTCGGGGCGGCTGCCGTTTTCGATCAGGGCGAAGGGCGTCGCGGCAGAACGGCCGTGGCTGATCAGCCGGGCAGACAGCGTTTCCAATTGCCCGACGCCCATATAGAACGCCAGGGTCTGGTGTTCGCGAGCCAATCCGGCCCAGTCCAAGGAGTCCTCGTCTTCGCGGCAATGTGCGGTGACCAGGCGTACGGATTGCGCATGGTCACGATGGGTGAGAGGGATGCCGGCATAGGCTGCACAGGCCAGCGCCGCTGTGATGCCGGGTACGACTTCGTAGCGGATGTGGTGTGCGCGCAGATATTCCAGTTCCTCGCCGCCGCGTCCGAAAATGAAGGCGTCGCCGCCCTTGAGGCGCACGACGCGCCGGCCGGCCTGCGCATGTTTGACCAGCAGGGCATGAATACGGGATTGCGTAGCGTTGTGGTCTTCGCCGAGCAGCTTGCCCACGGAGATACGGTCGGCATCGCGACGCGCTAACGCCAGTACGGAAGGGCTGACCAGACGGTCGTACAGGATGACATCGGCCTCGTTGAGGGCGCGCAAGGCCTTGAGGGTCAGTAGTCCTGGGTCGCCCGGGCCTGCGCCGACCAGCACGACGCTGCCTTGACTGGCAGGTTGCGGACTGTCGAGCTCGGCCTTGAGCACGCGTTCGGCTTCGGCGGGTTGTTGTTGGCGCAGCAGGCTTGCGACAGGACCGTCGAGCAGCCAGTCATAGAAACGCCGGCGTTGTTTCAGGTCTGGGCGGCGCTCGCGGATGCGCGGACGATGGCGAGCCGCCAACGCGGCCAGAGATCCCAACGAATGATCGAACAAGGACTCTATTCGCTCGCGCAAACGGCGGGCCAGTACAGGCGCTACGCCGGACGACGAAATGGCCACAATCAAGGGGGAGCGGTCGACGATGGACGGGACTTGAAACGACGATAGCTCCGCATCGTCTACGACATTGCTGAAAATGCGCCGGGCTTCAGCGGCCTCGGACACTGCCGCATTGACCGACCGGTCGTCGGTGGCAGCCACAACCAGCCAGGCTTCGTCCAGCCATGCAGCTTGAAACTCGCCCTTGAATACGCGAATGCGGCCTTGGTTGGCCAACTCGGCCAGTTCGGGCACGAGTTCTGGCGCGCCAACCTGCACATCGGCCGATGCCTCCAGCAGCACCTGGACCTTGCGCGCAGCGACTTCGCCGCCGCCGACTACCAGCACGCGGCGACCCTGTAGATCGGCAAATAAGGGGAAAAGCTTCATGAAATGATCAGCCTGGCGGGACGAGCCCGCATATGTCAAGGATGATAGGGACTGCTGTACAGCCCCACAACTTTTGATTTATTGGATTGATATAGCTATAAGTGATTAGCCGTCAGCCTTGCGGCTGCTGTGTAGTGCATTCATGCAAAACTCGTGCCACCAGGATCGTGGCCTATGACCGTCGGCTGCTGCCCTGCCGTGAGGGCCTGTTTGTCCGAACGGCGCTCATGAGTGGTATGGCTGGCACCGATATGGTGCTAAATGAGGCCCGTGTTGCACCAAACCAGGGCATGAGTAGACGTGTCAGTACGCCGAGTCATCGTTGGCGCTTTAGCTTTAGTTCGGCGTCGCTGGAAAGCCGTGGTGCTTCGCCGCCAACACGATTATCAGTGTGGCAGCCAGCAGTACGAGCAACGCGGGGGCGAACGCGGCGACGCTGAGGTGTTCCAGCAGGATGCCTCCGATGATGCCGCCACCCGCGATCGCCAGGTTCCATGCCGTGACCAGCATCGACTGCGCGACATCGGCCGCGGATCCGGCCGTTTTGGCGAGAGCCGTTTGCAGCAACGTAGGTACGCCACCGAACGCAAAACCCCAGGCGGCGATCGCAATATACACGACGGTAGGCATATTGCCGGCCACGCCTAGCATCAACGCGGCCAGGCCGAATACGGCCGTGCTGGCCAGCGTCAGGCCTCGCAGATGGCGATCAATTAGCATACCGGTGATCCATATCCCAAGCAGAGAGGCGACACCGAAGAGCAGGAGCACCACGTCGGTTCGTTCTGCCATGTCCGCCGCGGCGAGAAAAGGGGCGATGTAGGTATAGAGAATATTGTGTGCCAGCACGAACGTGAATACGACGGCGAGCACTGGACGCACACCCGCGACCGTGAACACGTCGGTCAGAGACAGCCGTTTGGCACTGACCGATCCCGCAAAGTCCGGCAGTCGGGCGCGCACCCAGACTAGGAGCACCCGCGCCAGCATACTCATGATGCCAAAGCACAGGCGCCATCCCATGACGTTACCCAGGAACGTGCCCGCCGGTACGCCGAGCGACAGTGCCAATGGCGTCCCCACCATCGCGACGGCGATGGCCCGACCCTTTTGGTGATCGGGGACCATACGCGCCGCATAGCCCGCCAGCAGCGCCCAAAGGAGTCCGGCCGACATCCCCGCGAGGAACCGCGCCACTATCGTCAGAATATAACTACCCGAAAACGTCGTGATGGTATTGGCAATAACAAATCCCACGATAGCCGTCATTAGCAGCGGACGGCGGCGCATGCTTTGCGTGGCGGTGGTCAGTGGAATCGCTGCTACTAGTGAGCCGATGGCGTAGACCGTGACGAGTTGCCCCGCCAGTGCTTCGGAAATGCTCAGACCCGCGCTGATTTGCGGCAACAAGCCTGCTGGCAGCGTTTCTGTCAGGATGGTGATGAACCCCGCCAGCGCCAAGGCCAGCAGTGATGTGAAGGGCAGGCGCGTTGTTGGCCGGTCCAGGGCGCAGTCCAGCGCGGTGGTCGTTGACTGTGTCATACATAGTCTCGGGAAACGTCGGCACTTGGCCGGTGAAATGAGGCGTGGCCGCCAGACTGTCTGACGGTCCGATTGTTTCCGGGTGGGGCGATGGCCGATTGGCGACGGCCGCCACGACGGAACGTATGAGCACATGGTGATAGAGACACCTATAAAAGACAATAATGCTATTGTTCAAAACATATCGGACAAAAATTCTCAAATAGAGAAAATGATGGAATCGCTCAACGGCATTGCGTTCTTTGTGCAGGCGGCGGAAACCCGCAGTTTTTCTGAGGCGGGCCGCCTACTCGGTGTTTCCTCGTCGGCCGTGGGCAAAAGCGTGTCGCGGCTGGAGGAGCGTCTGGGCGTGCGTTTGTTTCATCGCAGTACGCGCAGTATTACGCTGACGGCCGAAGGCGCGCTGTTCCTCGAGCGCTGCCGGCGTATCCAGTGCGAAATCGAGGCGGCCGAATTGGAATTGTCCGAGACGCAGCAATCGCCTCGCGGCCGGTTGCGTATCAGCGTGCCCCTGGCTCGCGTGCTGATCATGCCTGCGCTGATTGCATTTATGCGCCGTTACCCGGCCATTGAGTTGGACGTGGATTTTTCGAATCGTCTGGTGGACGTGATCGAAGATGGTTTTGACGCGGTGATACGCACGGGGGAGCCCGCTGATTCGCGGCTTATGTCCCGGCCGTTGGGCAGCTATCGGCTGCAGTTGGTCGCCTCGCCTGATTACCTCGCAAGACATGGCGTGCTCGAGACCCCTGCTGATCTTGCGCATCATGCATGCTTGATGCGCAAGTTTTTCACAACAGGAAAGCTGGAACCGTGGCCATTGAAACCGGCAGAAAACGGAAGGGAATGGACACTGCCGATACGGGGCGTCTGCAGCACCTCATCACCTTTGATGGATATGGCTATCGCAGGCTTGGGCATTACTTGTTTGCCGAATTTCATGGCGAGGTCGGCCATCGAGCGCGGCGAATTGGTGACGGTGCTGGACGCGCATGTCGAACATCAGGGGACTTTTCGACTACTGTGGCCGTCGAGCAAACACCTCGCCCCGAAATTACGCGTTTTCATCGATTTCATGGCCGAGTCGCTTTTTGCCGAAAAGGCCGATGCGCCAGGTGAGGTGGCTGGCTGAGCGTTTGCTTTTTGCGGTCTCTGAGGTCTGGGAAATGTCCCGCGAGTCGGATAGAGAATAGCGGGGCAGAGGATTCGTAGACGCCAGTGGCTTGTGTATCCACCCCACCTTGCACACAGCGCGAATTGCACACGGCTTGAAACGTCGAAATCAGACAAACGGTGTAGCATCCAGATGTCATATTTACGTCTGGAGTCCCGGTGGCGGCACGATATCTTTCTTTCCTGATTCTGGCGAGTTGCGCCAGTGTGACGGCCCCTGCGATGGCTGGCGTGTGCGATGCGCGTTTCATGCACGACGGTGGGGCGGTGCAATTGACGGGGTCCGGCAATTTAAAGCTGGGTGCCGATTTGACGTTTGCCGAGGTGTCCAAGACAGATTCGGCCAACTGCCGCGCGCGGGTGCAAGGCACGGCTATGTTCAGCTATGCCGGCTTGCCGGCGAGCCAGTCCAAACTCGACTATCTGATGACTATCAAGCAGGGGCAAGCGAGTTTTGTGCGTTATGCCCAGGCGGGTGAACAGCCTTCGTCGCAGGGTCAATTCGATCTGCGCATGCTGGGGCTGTTTGCCTACGATGGCGCTATTACCGGGCAGGGGCAGCGCATGCCGGGGGCGACATATCGATTGAATATCGGCAAAGAGGCCCCGGTTGGCGGACAGCCCAGCACGGTGGTGCGCATCGGCGAGAAAACCGTCGGCGCCAAATCCACGCTGGATACCGCATTGGGACGTCAATCATGCTGGCCGATCCGTTATACGCGCGATACCGATCCCACGATGGCGACGTTCAAGGGACTGACCTTGCCGATCCCAGGTATGAACACCACCGTCACCGACTGGTTTTGTCCGGGGGTGAATCTGGTCATGCGGCAGGACATCGATCAGGGCGGTGTGAAATCCGCGGTGGAAATTACCCAGGTCAAATAAAAACAGGGCTTGTGAAACCCGCTACATGCCTTACATATATATCGTCACGGCCTGGCTGCGAGAGTCGCAGCAGGCTGGTATGATGAACCTGTCATCGACCTTACTCATAGGGAGCTTTTATGCCTACACGACGTTCCGAGGAAGCCGCTAAAGAAAAACTCATCGATAGCGTCAAAAGCAGCCTGAGCGATGCCGAAGACCTGCTGCGCGAGGCCGCATCCAGTTCCGGCGACAAGGCCTCCGAATTGCGCGATCGCGCATTGGCCTCGCTGAAACGCACGCGCGAGGCGTTGTACGACGCGCAAGACGCCGTATTGGAACGCGGTCGCAAGGCCGCACGCGCGACCGATGATTATGTGCACGACAATCCCTGGCAAGCCATCGGCGTTGCAGGCGTGACCGGCCTGCTGCTCGGTTTGCTGATCGCTCGCCGATAAAGGCACGGGCCGGCCTTTCTTGAGGCTGGCCTGGTCTTATTATGGGCTTGCGGACTTCTGTATCCAGCGTGGCCAGCAGCCTGGTAGGGATGCTGCGTACGCGCCTGGAATTATTCTCCCTCGAAGCAGCCGAAGAAAAAACGCGGTTGATCAAGTTGTTGGGCTCGGCATTTGCGGCGTTGCTGTTTTTGACGTTGGCGGTGCTGGTGTTCACGGTCACCATCGCGGTGGCGTTCTGGCCTACGGAAAATCGTTACGTAGCGCTGGGATTGTTAGCTGCGGTATATGCCTTGGTCGGTCTCGTATTGCTGCTATCCATACGTCGTCAGTTGCTGTTCGGTCCGATGCCTTTCGCGGCAACGGTCGAAGAACTCGGCCGTGATGCCGAGCTGCTGGATCGTGTTCGTGCCGCGCAGGACGAGGCCGAACAAGCCGAGCAGGACGAACGCGACGAGAGAGCCGAGCAAGAGGCGCGCGCCACGCGTGCCCGGCAGGCCGCTGCTCGACGGGCACGGAGCTGACCTATGGCGAAACCCACGACTGCTGTTGACCGTGCCGTTCGCATTGAGCTGCTGCGTGCTCGGGCTGCGCTCGAACGAGAATCGCTGGCGCACGATATCGTGTCAACGACCCGCTCGCTCCGGCCTGGTAATCTCGTCAAGCGTTGGCTGCCGAGTTTGACGCAGGGCAATCTATCCAAACTGTTATGGCAGGGCTTTACGCTGGCCCGGCGCTATCCTTTTGTCAGTTCCACACTTTCTGCACTGGTCATGGGGCGTGGCAAGCGCTCGGGTTTGATCAAGCTGGCGGGGGGCGCGTTGTTGGGGTGGCAGGCCTTCAAGGCCTGGCGCGATTCGCGTGGGACGTCATCGTCTGATGTCGAGGATGACGTCAGCCCGTCTCGTGAGCGGGTGAGGCGCGACGATCAGGACTGATTCCCGATACCGGAGTGCTTGCCGCCCGATTATCGGCGGGATGCGGGTTCAGCCAATGCTTTGGAGCACTGGCTCCTGCGATTCCCGGTGCTGTTATAGCCCCAATTCACCCCACATCGCATCCACGCGTTGTTTGACGTCCTGATCCATGGTGATCGGTCGGCCCCATTCACGGTCGGTTTCACCTGGCCATTTGTTGGTGGCGTCCAGCCCCATTTTGCCGCCCAGACCTGATACCGGCGAGGCAAAGTCCAGGTAATCGATCGGTGTGCGCTCGACCATGACGGTATCGCGCACCGGGTCCATGCGCGTTGTGATGGCCCAGATGACCTCTTTCCAGTCACGCACATCAATGTCTTCGTCCACGACGACGATGAATTTCGTGTACATGAATTGGCGCAGCACGCTCCAGATGCCGAACATGATGCGCTTGGCGTGTCCGGCGTATTGCTTGCGCATCGAGACCACGGCCAATCGATAGCTGCAACCCTCTGGCGGCAGGTAAAAATCGACAATTTCCGGGAATTGACGGCGCAATAGCGGCACAAAGACTTCATTCAGCGCCACCCCCAGAACCGCCGGTTCGTCCGGCGGTTTGCCCGTGTAGGTCGAGTGATAGACCGGGTTGCGGCGCATGGTGATGCGGTCCACCGTAAAGACGGGGAACCAGTCCTGCTCGTTGTAGTAGCCGGTGTGGTCGCCATAGGGCCCCTCGAGCGCCATTTCGTAGCCTGTATCTGGTGGCGGCGGGACCCCGTCAGGGACCGTGGGTGCAACGGCGCGCGGATCCGTAGCGGGCAACAAGTGGCCTTCCAGGACGATTTCAGCCCAGGCCGGTACCGAGAGCTCGCTGCCGATGGCCTGGGCAACCTCTGTGCGCGAGCCGCGCAGCAGGCCGGCGAATTGATATTCGGACAGGCTGTCCGGCACCGGTGTGACGGCCCCCAGGATCGTGGCCGGGTCTGCGCCCAAGGCAACCGCGACGGGAAAGGGCGTGCCCGGATAGGCGCGCGCGTGCTCACGAAAATCCAGCGCACCGCCACGATGCGACAGCCAGCGCATGATCAGTTTGTTTGGCGCGATCGGCTGCTGGCGATAGATGCCTAGATTCTGGCGGCGCGCGTTCGGCCCGCGCGTGACGACCAGGCCCCAGGTCAAAAGCGGCGCTACATCGCCGGGCCAGCAGGTTTGCAGCGGCAGCCGGCCAAGATCCACGTCCTGGCCTTCCCAGACGATTTCCTGGCAGGCCGGGCTGCGCACGCGTTTGGGCGCCATGTCCCAGAGCGCGGATTTCAGCATGGCGACTTTGCCGAAGGCATCGCGCAGGCTGCGCGGAGCCTCGGGCTCGCGTAACGAGGCCAGTAATTCTCCTGTTTCGCGCAGGGCGCTGACGTCCTCGGCTCCCATGCCCCAGGCGACGCGCCTGGGCGTGCCAAACAGGTTGGCCAGCACCGGAATCTCGGCCCGCGTGCCGTTGTGGACGGCGTTTTCGAACAGCAAGGCAGGCCCTTCGGCGCGTAAAACGCGATCGGCGATCTCAGTTATTTCAAGATGTGTCGATACTGGCGTGGCAATGCGTTTGAGCTCACCGCGCTGCTCCAGTTGCTGTAAAAAGTCTCTCAGGTCACGGTATTTCACTACAGATCCAGGTCAATTCGTTACATTTTAAAGTCAGAAGAGAGGTTAACATCCAGGCCTCTTCTTTATCACGCAGGAGGTCACCATGCCCGATGCGTCAGTGGCAGGCCTGTTCCGTCAGTCCGCCCAAGGAGTGCACCACCGTCTTGCTGAATGGTTGCGTATCTGCTGTACCTATCTGGGTATTGCCGTCATTGTCACCATAAGTATGAGCCTCGCTTTGCCCGGTTTGCGCGACCAGGCCCTGCAGGTGCACAAAGCCTTGTTGACCGCTTTAGCGCCTACATCCGTACCGTCCAGCTCGCTCGCCGATGCCAACGACGACCCTCTCTATGACACCCCTTCAGTGGTAGCCATGGCGATTCCCGCTGCGCCGCTCAGTAACGCCACCGGCTTTCTGGGTCCACTGCGCAGCGAACTGCCTCCGGCTCCGCCTAAAAAGGTGTTACGTACCGCCGTGTCCGGCCCCCAGGCCGAGGCGCTGCGCAACTATATCTCGCGCAAGTACCGCGTGGCGTATGACGCGACCGGTGTCTTGGTTAACACGACGTATCGTGTCGCGCGCGAAAAAGATCTGGATCCGCTATTGCTGTTGGCGGTCATTGCTATCGAATCCCGTTATAACCCCTTTGCGGAGAGCTCGGTGGGGGCGCAAGGCCTGATGCAGGTCATGACGCGCGTGCACCAGGACAAATTCGACAAATTGGGCGAGGGCGCCAATGCGCTCGATCCGATTTCGAATATCCGCGTCGGCAGCACCATCCTCAAAGACTGCATCACGCGTCGCGGATCGGTGGAAGGCGGTTTGGCTTGCTACGTGGGGGCGACAGGTCCCAGCGATGGCGGCTATGGCGCCAAGGTCCAGGCCGAACGTCGCCGGTTGGCCTTGGCGGCCGGGATCGCGTTGGCACGCGATTGATCGGCGTTCTGCGCTCAGTTCGTGTCCACGCCGCCGATCTGCTGCACCAGGTTCTTCCACTTTTGGGTGTCCTCACGCAGATAGGCGTTGTAGTCCTGTGGCGTGTTCATCACCATGCGTCCGCCCTGTTTGATGATGCTTGCATTAAAAGCAGGGTCGGCGCTGGCCTGTTTCAGGGCTTGATACAGCGTGTCCACGGCGGACGCGGGCGTGCCTGCGGGCGCCAGCAGGCCGAACATGGTTCCTATCTCGATATCCAGCCCTTTTTCGGCAAAGGTAGGCACGTCGGGCTGCACCGGCAATCGCTGGTCGCTGGCTACGGCCAATGCCTTGAGCGCACCAGCGGCGAGCTGACCCTGGGCCGAGATATAGGTGGTGAACGTCATTTGCACCTGGCCGGCTAATACGTCGGCCAGCGCTGGCGCCGCGCCGGAGTAGGGGATGTGCACCATGTCCAGCTTCGCCGCGCGCTTGAACATCTCGCCTGCCAGATGTGGCGCGCCGCCTGCCCCGCTGCTCGAAAAATTGAGCTTGCCCGGGTGGGCTTTGCCATAGTCCATCAGACCTTGCAGCGTATCGCCGGCAAAGCCTGATTTGGTCACCAGCATCATGGGCGCGAATGCCACCATCGTGATGCCGGTGAAGTCCTTTACCGGGTCGTAGGGGGTATGTGCAATGACGGCAGGGTTGAGGGTGAGGTTCGTGCTGGTAAAGAGCAGCGTGTAGCCGTCGGCCGCTGCACGCGCTGCCGCCTCGGCGCCGATATTGCCGCTGGCGCCAGCGCGGTTCTCCACGATGACCGGCTGCTTGAGCGCCTGGCTCAAGCGCTCCGCGGTGCTGCGGGCCAGGATGTCGGTGCTGCCGCCGGGCGCCCAGGGGACAATGATTTTGATGGGCTTGTCGGGATAGGCAGCGTGCGCCGATGTGCCGGCGATCGTCACGCCCAGGATGGCCGCGCACAAGTAGGCCAGAGAGTGGCGCCGGGTAGTTCTCATGTCGATCTCCTCCAGGGCATGGATGCCCTTGTTTATGGATGGCACTCATTGTGCGCGGGAGGGTGTGCCATAAAGAAGGGCGCATGTTCGAATGCCGATTTCGAGAATCTCGAAAACTCCGCAGCGCCGGCACTTTCAAGATTAGTGAATCCTGTCTTCATGTTCTTGCCATGTTTGACCTGCGTTGTTATGGGCAAAATGGCGAAAAATGAGGAAGGAGACCTTTGCTATGTGTCGTATCGGTTGCGCTGTTGCGCGAGTCCTGTTGGCTGGCAGCCTGTTGGCGCTGGCGGCTACGAGTCCCAGCCTGGCCAGCTATCCTGAAAAGCCGCTCAGGCTGATGGTGGGGTTCCCTGCCGGGGGCGCATCCGATGTGGCGGCGCGTGCGGTGGCCGAGAAGATGAGCCGCTTGCTGGGCCAACCTATCGTGGTCGAGAACAAAGCTGGCGCGGCCAGCAATATTGCGTCGGACGCCGTCGCGAAAGCGGCGCCGGACGGCTACACCGTGTTGTTCGGGACGATTTCGCTCGCGGTGAATCCGAGTTTGTACCGCAGCCTCAGCTACGACCCGCTCAAGGATCTCGAGGCGGTATCGCAGGTGGCTTCTACGCCTTTCATGCTGGTGACCAATACCAGCACGCCTTATCGCTCTGTCGCCGATCTGGTTGCCGCCGCCAAGGCCGCGGGCGATAAGCCGCTGCATTTTGCCAGCGCGGGCAACGGGTCGGGCGCGCATCTGTTTACCGAATTATTTGCCGAGCAGGCCGGCATCAAGCTGCAGCACGTGCCGTACCGTGGTGCGGCGCCGGCCATGGCTGATGTGTTGGGCGGCCGCGTGCCGATCACGTTCGACAACATGGTTACGACCTTGCCCCTGATCCAGAGCGGGCAATTGCGCGCGCTTGCCATCAGTACCAAAACGCGCTCGCCAGCCTTGCCCCAGGTGCCGACGCTGGCTGAGTCCGGTCTGCCGGATTATGACGCCACGGCATGGTTTGGTTTGTTTGTGCCGGCGGGCACGCCCACCGACGTGGTGGAAAAACTCAGCGATGCCGCTCGCCAGGCTGCGCAGGATCCCGACGTGAAAGCCAAGCTCGACAGCTTGGGCTGCGTGGCAATAGGTTCGACACCGGGCGAGTTCGACGCGTTCTTCAAGTCCGAAGTCGACAAATGGGCACAAGTGGTCAAACGGGCCAATGTGCAACTCGATTAGCTACTCTCCGACATAGGACATCATGAAAATCTGGCATCAAAGCTTTACGGTTCTGAGTGATCTGGGCGCATACAACGACGCCCTCAAGCAGCATTTCGCCCGCGTGGCGCGCCCAGATACCGAGATTGTGATGCATGGCATGCAGCCGGGCACATACCGCAGCAACTATCCGGGCTCGGATATTCGACACGCGGCCTTTCAGTACGTGCATGGTCTGCAATTCATGGCTGCGGCGGTCAAAGCTCAGCAAGAGGGCTACGATGTGTACGCCCTGAGTACCTTGCCTGAGCCGGCGCTGCGCGAGATTCGCGCGCTGGTGGATATCCCCGTGGTGGGTTATGGCGAATCCGCCATGCTGACGGCCTGCATGCTGGGACGGAAGTTCGGCGTGTTGTTGTTCATCGACGATATGGACGAGCTCATTACGGAGAACGCGCTGCGGCATGGGCTGGAGTCGCGCTTCGCGGGCGCGCAGCCGGTGGGGTTCACGTTCAACGATGTGCTGGCGGCCTTCGAGGATCCTTCAGAGTTGATCGAGGCCTTTCGTGACTCCGCGCGAAAACTGATTGCGCGTGGCGCCGATGTGATCATTCCCGGCGAGGCGCCCATGAATGTCTTGTTGGCTCGTAATGGGGTGTCCGAGGTCGATGGCGTGCCCGTGCTGGATTCGCTGGCGACATGGGTCAAGCAGGCGGAGACTTTAGGAGACCTGCATCGCCTGTGCGGCATCAAGGCCTGCCGCAAGGGCTATTACCATCGCCTGCCCGATCCAGACAGGGTCAACGAGATTTTTTCTTTTTACGGTCTGAACCGATTGGAACAATCGTCTTGATATCAGGACGGCGGCGCGAGTCGAAGACTTCGAGCAGAAAATCGACAAACGTCCGCACTTTAGGCGCCGCGAAGCGTGATTTCACCGTGACGGGGTGAAAGGTGCGTTTGGCGGTGTCCCATTCCGAAAATATGGGCGTGAGCTTGCCTTCGTCGATCAGTTGGGCAACAAAAATGTCCAGCACACATATCAATCCACGGCCTTGCAGCGCACAGTGGATCAACGACTCTGTGTTGTTAAAGCTCAATGGCCCCCGCGGGCGCACTACGACTTCTTCGTCACCTCGCGTAAAGACCCAGGGGTTGGGAGTATGGCCGCCTTCCGGAAACAAGCCCAGGCATAGAGTAGGGTCCAGATCGTTTGGCGAGACGGCTTGCAGTGAGCTCACCAGTGCGGGCGTGCCGCACACGAGATACTTGGCTTCGTAAATAGGGCGGCCAACCAGATCGGCGTCTTCCACCTTGTCCATGCGTATGGCCACGTCGGTGGCGTGTTCGATCAGATTGTGTGGCGAGTTGGTGAGTGTCAGTGCCACCGACAATCCTGGATAACGATGCGAGAACTCGACCAATGCAGGGCAGAGCAGATTCTGACCGATGGCGAAAGGGGCCTCCACGCGCAGGTGGCCGCTGATGTCGGCCGTACGCGTCGTGATCTCGGATTCGGCACGCGCCACGTTGCGCAGGATTTCCTGGCAACGCGGTAGGAATAGTTGACCTTCTTCGGTGAGGCGCAGGTGGCGCGAGTTGCGCTGTATCAGCGTGGTGCCCAGGTGCTTTTCCAGATTGCGCAGGCTCGACGTGACAGTGGCATTGGCCAAGTCGAGAGACTCGGCGGCTCGAGATAGGCTGCCGCATTCCATCACTCGCACAAACACCTCCATGGCCCAGAGCTTGTCCATACGTCTCCTTTCGATTTTTTTAAATAGCGCATTAGGCGCCGATGTCTAACGCAAGCGCCGCCATAAGCCTAACCTAGCCGCTGCATTTAACGACGATGATACGGCGAAGCATCGGTATACGACAAAGGTGGAGAGCATGGAAGAACGTTTTGATGTAGTCGTGGCGGGGTGTGGCGTGGCTGGCCTGTCGGCCGCGGTGACCGCGGCGGAACTGGGGCTGAAGGTGGCCGTGCTGGAGCGGGCCAGTCGCGAGGAGCGCGGCGGGCAAAGCCGCTATACCGAGGCCTATCTGCGGATGAAGGCGATCGATCAGGTGTCGGACGATTTCGAGACGCACCTGGCCGAGCACGCCGGCGTGTATATGGACCCGGATTTTGCGGCCGAGATGGGCGGTGATCGTGCAGGGTGGTCGCATGCGGCGCGTGCGCTGGCTTCGCCCGATCCCGAGCTCATCATGAGTTTCGCGGATCAGGTGCCGGGCACTATCGGCTGGTTGCAGGAGTTGGGCGTGAAGTTCGATTTTCTGCCCACCCAGTTTCTGACCAAGACGCAACCGCGTCTGTTGCCGGTCGGAGGCGGCGAGGCGCTGGTAGAGGCATTGGCGGCTCGCGCCGAGAGTTTGGGGGCGGTGTTTTTCTATCACACTACCGCACGGCATTTGCTGCTGGACGAACGCGGCGAGGTGCAGGGACTGCAAGCGTATCGCGCCAACGAAGGCGGTGTGCGTTTCCTGGGCAAGGTGGTGTTGGCCTGCGGTGGTTTTGAAGGCAACCCGGCCATGATGGCTCGCTATGTGGGTCCGCGTTCGGTGTATCTGCGTCCGGTGTGCAAGGGGGCATATTTCAATCGCGGCGAAGGAATCGAGATGGCGTTGGACGCAGGCGCGGCGCCTTGCGGCGAGTTCGGGAGCTATCATGCCGAGCCTGTGGATCCGCGTTCGGGCGTGTCCGAACCCTCGATATTTATCTTCCCGTATGGGGTGTTGGTGAACAAGGGTGGCCAGCGTTTTACCGACGAGGCGCCGGGCACGGTGGATGCTTATTACGAGCGCGTGACGCGGCGAATTTACGAGCAGGAAGAAGGCATTGCCTATGTGATCCTCGATCAGCGCGTAAAGGATGTGCCGAACTATCGCTTGGCCATCCGCACGGATCAACCCGCCATCGAGGCCGATAGCCTGGCAGCGTTGGGGACGAAACTGGGTATGCCGGCAGGCGAACTCGAAGCGACGGTGGCGCGTTACAACGAGGCCTGCCCGGGTGATGAAGGTTTCAAGCCATTGGAACTCGATGGCCTGGCGACCCGGGACTTGTCGCCGGTCAAATCGAACTGGTCGCGCCGCATTGACCAGGGGCCGTTCATGGCCTATCCCATCATCTCGGCCAATGTCTTTACCTTTGGCGGCCTGAAGATCGATGCGTCGGGCCAGGTGCTGGACACTGATGGCAATCCGATGAAGAACCTCTACGCGGCAGGGGAAACGGTCGGTAT
This sequence comes from Bordetella muralis, assembly GCF_054781015.1. Taxonomy (NCBI): domain Bacteria; kingdom Pseudomonadati; phylum Pseudomonadota; class Betaproteobacteria; order Burkholderiales; family Alcaligenaceae; genus Bordetella; species Bordetella muralis. The sequence continues at coordinate 642,638 of NZ_BAAGVF010000002.1, forward strand.
GTACTACACCAACTATACCGGTGCTACATCTGTCCTCAAGGGATTGGTGTTCGGCCGTTTGGCGGCGCAGCATATCGCGAATGCGCAATAGGGGCAGCCATGGTCGATGAGCCTATCTCGCTCAGTGCAGAACTGACCCATGCGCTGCTGCAAACGTATCGGGCCGGCGTACCGGAGTCGATGCGGACCAAGACCCGTTTGCATATCGCCGACGCGATGGGAATTGGGTTGGCGGCGCACGATACGGAGCTGGCGCGGCAAGTGCTTGCCGCGCAGCGCCTGGGTGCCGGAGACGGACGTCATGGCTTGATCGGTGGCGGCCAGGCTTCGGCGCTGGCTGCCACGTTCGTCAACGCCGCGCTGATTCATATCCAGGATTACGACGACATTCATGACGCCGGCCGTTTGCATCCGTCCGCCTGCGTGATTCCGGCTGTGTTGGCCGCCGCCGCGTTGCGCGATGTGGATGACGAGGCAGTCGTTGACGCTGTAGCGATCGGCAACGAGCTGATGTGCCGTCTCGGTATGGCCTGCGCACCGCAGGGCGAGGGGCCGGGCTCGGAATGGTTCCTCACGCAGCTATTTGGTTATTTGGGCGCGGCCATGGGCGCTGGGCTGGTACTGGGGTTGGACACGCCAGCGCTGGTGTCGTGTTTCGGATTGGCCTATATGCAGCTTGCTGGCGGCAAGGAGGCGGGGTTCAGCACGGGCGCTACGGCGCGGGGCATCTATCCCGCCTTTGCGGCACAAGGCGGCCTGCAGGCCGCGCTGCTCGCCGAGGCTGGCGTGGCGGGGCCGGCCGGGGCGCTCGATGGCGAGGCGAGTATGTTCCGTCTTTACCTGGCGGGTGCGCTGTCCAGCCGGCAACGCCGCACGCTGTTGGATTTTTCGGTGTGGCATGCGGCGCAGGTCGATATCAAACCCTGGCCCTGTTGCCGCCTGTCGCATCCCTATGTGGCCGTGGCGCTGGCTGCGCGCGACAGTTACGCACGTCATCCTGCTGCGAATGTTCGCGTCGCGGTAAACGCATCGGCTGGGCGCTTGTGCCGCCCGCTGGCCCAACGCCGGCGTCCACGCACGTTGCAGGATGCCAAGTACAGTATCCCGTTCATGACGGCCTACGCGCTCGTGCATGGTGAGCCGACACTCAGTGGCTTTGCGCACGACGTGTTGCGCGATGACAAAGTACTGGATGTGGCGGATCGCATCGAACTGGAAGACGGCCTGCCTGACAACCCCGGTCATCCGCAGGCTGTGCTCACGTTGATATCGGGTTCCCGGGCTTTGCATCGAACCGTATTCGATCCGCTGGACCTGCAACTCGACGAGCGGCGCGTGCAAGCGAAGTTCATCGATTGCCTGCGCCATGCAGGACGCGAGAGGGACACGCAAGCGCTGTGGCAAGCGTTGATGCAGGGCAAGGTCCAATCCGCGTTTTCATCCATTTGTGCATCATGAGAGGACTCCATGTTTACGGCTGATTTATACGCTGGCAAGGTGGCGCTGGTAACGGGTGGCGCGGGTGGCATAGGCCGGGCGGTGGCCGCTGCGCTGGCCGCGCATGGCGCACGCGTAGTGGCTGCCGACCTCGATGGCGCCGACCGGATTGACCCTGCATGTACCGACGTGCAGACGCTGCGTTTGAACGTGACCCGGCGTGATGATGTGGCGCGCGTGATGGCGGACATTACCGCCACGCTGGGCCGTTTTGATATTCTTGTGAACGTGGCTGGTGTGGTGTCGATGGGCAGCGCCGAGCATTTGCAGGAGGCCGAGTGGGACCGCGTCATTGACATCAATCTCAAAGGCACCTTTCTATGCTGCCAGGCTGCCATCGAGCCGATGCGGCGCCAGGGCGGTGGACGCATCATCAATCTGGGTTCGGTCATCGGCAAAAATGGCGGCAACCCGCGTCCGTGGATCGATCCCGCCGAACAGGAGCGTGCCAGCAACGTGGCCTACGGTGTATCCAAGGCGGGTGTGCACATCATGACTTCATTTCTGGCCAAGGAACTGGCCGCGTCGGGCATTACGGTAAACGCCGTGGCGCCTGGCCCGGTAGCCTCGGCCATGACCACTAATTTTCCGCCATCGCTAAAGAATCTGATTCCCGTGGGCCGCATGGGAGCCGCAGATGAGGTCGCCGCGGCGGTGCTGTTCCTGGCATCGCCGCAGGCGGGTTTCATCACCGGTGAGGTGCTGGACGTCAATGGCGGCATCTGGTGCGACTGATTTTTTCCTTTTCAACTGACATAGGTATTCGATATGAAAGCTCCCCGTTCCATCTATCTCGTGCTCGATATGCAGAATGATCTCGTTCACGCCGAAGGCCCCAACGGCAAGAGCCCATTGGGCGAACAGGTACAAAGCCGCCAGATTCTGGCCAAGACGGCCAAGGCCATCGCCAAGGCGCGTGCGGCCGATGTCCTGGTGGGGTTTGTGCGCGTGGGCTTCTCAGAAGGCTACCCCGAGTGCCCCGAGGGGTCTCAGGTGTTCTCGGGCGCACCCAAGGCCGGCATATTCAAGTTAGGCGCATGGGGGACGGAAATCCATCCCGATCTCGAACAGCGAGTCGGCGACATTCAGGTGACCAAGCACCGCGTCAGCCCGTTCTATGCCACTACGCTCGAAGCGCAATTGCGTGCCAACAACGTGCAGCGTATTTATTGCTCTGGGGTGTCTACGCAGGCTGTGGTGCAGGCTACGGTACGCGACGCTCATGACCGGGACTATGAAGTGATCGTCCTGGAGGACGCATGCGCTGCGCACAGCGAACAGGAACATGCTAATTCTATGGGCAGCCTTGCGAGATTTTGCAAGGCTGAGACCACGGACGCCGTGATGTTCTCCAATCCTACTCAGCTTTGATATTGGCTGCGTGAACGGTATCGCCCCAGGCCTTGTAGTCTTCGACGAGGTAGGCGCCAAAATCTTTGGCGTTTTGTGGGGCGATTTCCAGCCCGCCTTTGGTCAGGGCTGCGGCGACCTCGGGGATGGCAGTGGCTTTGACGATCGCGTCGGACAGCACGTTGATGTTGTCAGCCGGTGTCCCGGTGGGCGCCAGGATGCCTATCCATGGCGACGCAATGACCTGGATGCCTTGTTCGACCATGGTGGGCACCTCGGGCGCGTCCACAAAACGTTTGGGCGCGGCCAGACCCATGATCATGACCTTGCCCGCGTCGGCGTTCGGCTTGGCCAGACTCAAAGGCACGAACAAGGCATCGACTTGCCCGCCGATGAGTGCGGTCATGGCGGGCGCTGCACCGGTATAGGGTACGTGCAGCACGTCTAGCTGTTGGTTGACGTTCAGCATTTCCATGGCCACATGGCTGGAGCTGCCTACGCCCCATGAGGCATAGGTGAGTTTGCCCGGGTTCTTTTTGGCCAGGTCGATATAGCCTTGGATATCTTTGATGCCCAGGCGTGTGTTGACCACCATGGCATAAGGCAGGTAACCCACACGCGCCACGGGGACGAAGTCCTTCGGTGCGTTGTAGGGAATCTTGGGGTAGACGTGGGGATTGATGGTGTGCGTGTCCGACGCCGTGGCCACCAGCGTGTAGCCGTCTGGCGCAGCCTTTGCGACCATGTCCGCGCCTATCATGCCGCTGGCGCCGGGGCGATTGTCGACCACGATGGACTGGTTCAGTACTTTGGATGTGCCCTGGGCTACGGCACGGGCCAGCACGTCGGTGCCACCGCCCGCGTTATAGGGCACGACGAACTTGAGGGCGTGCGTGGGATATGTCGCTGCCACTGCGCCCAGGCTGGCCGAGGTCAGGCACGCGGCCAGCAGCGTGCGCAAGGTGTATTTACCGTATTTGCTATGCATGATCTTGTGCTCCGCTTCAGTTCATTTCCACGCCCGCGTCGCGCAGGATCTTGCCCCAGCGGACATAGTCGTCAGCGACCTGCTTCTGGAAGGCGGCCGGCGAGTCCTGTGTGACGGGCGATAGCGCGACGGCCTCCAATGCGGCCTTCACCTTGGGTTGAGTGACGGCTTTGCGCACGGCTTGATCGAGCGTGGTCAATACGTTGGCAGGTGTCTTGGCCGGGGCGAAAATACCCACCCAGTTCTCTACGTTGAAACCGGGCAGGGACTCTTGTGCGGTGGGCACTTGCGAGAGGAAACTCACGCGTTGCTCGCTGGTGACTGCCAGAGCCTTGAGCTTGCCTTCCTTGATTTGGCTGTAAAGCGGCGGCAGATCCATGACGATGCCGTCAACGTGACCCGCGAGCGTGTCGGTCAGCGCGGGACCTGCTCCCTTGTAGGGGACGTGTTCGATATTGGGCCGTACTTTCTTGAGCAACTCGATGGTCAGGTGGGGCAGCCCGCCCGAGCCTGATGATGACAACGTGATGCGCTCTTTCTGGGCCAGATCGAGCAGTTCGGGCAGTGTGTTGATGCCTTGGCGTTTTGGCCCCAAGGCGATGGCTTCAGGCGTGAGCGCCATCATGTTGACAGCCGCGAGGTCCTTGAGGGTATTGAAGGGCGGCTGCTTCATGGTCTGCGGCGCCAGGATCACGGGACTCATGCTTGATAGCAGCAGGGTGTAGCCATCGGGTTCCGCTTTGGCGACGTGGTCGGCCCCGATCACGCCGTTGGCGCCGGCTTTGTTCTCAACGACTACCGATACGCCCAGCAATTGGCTGAGTTCGGGGGCGATGATGCGCGCGGCAATATCGTTCGAGCCGCCGGGTGGGTAGCCGACGATCAGCCGGATCGGCTTGGTAGGGTAGGTTTCGCTGGCCAGGACGGGACCGGCGTTCAGCAGTGGTGTGACGATGATGACGCCGGCTAGGGCACGTAGCGTGCGGCGGCGGATGGCGCGGTTGGGCTGCATGGAAGTCTCCTGTGTTGTTATTAATGACGAGGGGGATGCGCTAGCGCGCGGGGGAAATCTCCAGTGCCTGAATCAGCGCGGGGATGAGACTCTGCCACTCAGCCACGACGCCGATCTGCGCCACGTTGAAGATGTTCGCGTCCGCGTCTTTATTGATGGCCACGATACGGGTATGTGGATCGATGCCGGCCAAATGCTGGGGCGTGCCGGAAATGCCGACGGCCACGTAAATGTGCGGGCTGACGTATTTGCCGGAGATGCCTATCTGGCGGGTGACTGGCGCCCAGCCCGCATCCACCGCAGGCAGACTGGCGCCCACGGCTCCGCCTACCTTGGCGGCCAGTTCGTACAGCGCGGGAAAGGCCGCCTCGCCACTGCCGCGTCCGCCCGAGACGACGATGCTCGCGCCTTCCAGAGCTGCATGCGGTTCGGTGCGTGGTACGGTGTTCACTGGATAGGCGGCGCGCGCGTCGCAGGCCTCGAGTGAATGGATCTCCGTCGGTCTGTCTTGATTCGAGGGCTGCGCTTGGGGACGCACCGCGGCAATGGCTGGCCCGGCGTTGGCCGACAGTGTGATGTCCAAGCGATTGCCGTAGGCGCTGCGCTGCGCGGCTATGCCGCCTGGCTCGTCAAAGACAAAGCCCGTACAGCGGCCTAACGGCGCACCGCCGAGCCGTGCGGCCAGCGCGCCAGCGAGAGCCTCGTTGTCCGGATTGGCGATTACCAGCACCAGCGCTTCGCGCAGGCCATCGGCCAGGCCCGGCGTCTGCAGCGCCGTGGCAAACACATCGACGTATTGGTGGACTTGCAGGTCAATGGGTGTGGCCATGTGCCACGCATGATCCAGACCTGCAGCGCGCGCTTGAGCCACGGCGTGTTCCGTGTCTGATCCTGCCATCAGGACATGAGCATGACCGCCGCGCCGATCTGCCAGCTTGCGAGCCTCGGCCATGAGCGCGAGTTCGGCGTGAGTGTCGGTGCCGCACGCGGGAATAAGCGCGTAGATCGGACGATTGTCAGGCATGGTCGTTTCCCTGTGCGAGGGGCGCGCGCAGATAGGCGGCCAGTGCGGCGGCTTGTTCTTCCACGGATCCGGACAGCATGCGGCAGGCGTTCTCCCCACGCGCGACGGCCTGTGGGAGTGCCGCGTCGGCCAGGGCGACGGCTGGCTCGGGCGAGGCGCCATCAGGCGCCGTTTGTGAGAACGTCATCTGTTTGGCCAGTGCCACGTTCTTCATCAATGGATGACGCAGTCGGTTGCTCTTGTCGTTGCTGATGCTGGCCAATGCGGGAGCGGGCAAGTGCAGCGATTCGTCGTTCAGCGCTCCGCTGCGCAACAGGGTCCAGCCGCCATCGGGCGAGGGCCGTACTTGCAGGGCTTGGCCTGCATACGGCAGTTGCCAGGCATCGGCCAGATAGGCGGCTGTCATGCCATCGTCCAGGTCGCCATGTTCGCGGCCGATGAGCACCAGGTCGGGCCAGGTGTCGTCTTTACGCAGCAGGCTGGCGGCGTGCGTCGCCAACCACGCCGGGTTGCCGCGTTGGCGCTGCGGGGGATTGAGACCACGAACCGTGTCGAGCTTGAGTGCCGCCACGGCGCGAAGCAGCGTCGCATCGTGGGCGCCGTCGGTGACGATGGCGGTGACTCGTGTCGCGACGCCTTGGTCGCGCAGCTTGAGCGCGATTTCCAATGCGGCTTCGTCAAAGGGACTCAGCTTGTACGAGACCGCCGTGTCGGCAGGGAGGTCGCGCCAGTGGCTTGAAGCAGGCTTGGGCAGCAGTTTCTTTGGATCCGCGACGCCAGCCAGTAATACGGCGATATGCATGGCGATCAGATCCGAGTGGCGCTGCGAGCAGCGATTCGACCGAAAATCGCGGCCTTGCCCAGTGCAGAGCCGGTCATATATGCGGCACCGTGCAGCCCCCCCACCATTTCGCCAGCGGCATACAGGCCGGGAATCGCGTCGCCATATACATCCAGGACATGCATGGCGGCATCCACACACAAGCCGCAGTAGGTGCCATACACGGCCGCGGTGGATGGATAAGCATAGAACGGGCCGGTCTCGATGCGCACGAGTTCGCCGTGCTGGTGAACCAGGTGCGCTCGGCCAAAGTCGGGGTCATGTCTCGCATCCACGTAGCCGTTATAGGTGTTCACGGTATCTATCAGCACATGTGCTGGCACCTCAATCTGCTCGGCCAGTGCTTCAAGCGTATCGGCTTGGATCACCAGGCCTTCTTCCAGGCGCCGTTCGATGTCGAGGATGCGCACGGCGTTGTCGCCGCTTTGCATGATGGGATGATCGAAAATCTGGAACGTAGCGCCGTAGGGCTGGGCGATACACGCGTCCCCCAGGAGCTTGTACGAGATGGACTCATCCACGTAGCGTTTACCGTCTTGGTTGACGGCGATCGCGCCTTTGTAGACGGCCAGCAGACTGTGATGGTTGGTCTCGTCGGTGGGATGTTTGCCGTAGGTGCCCTTGATGTAGATCATGTCGCGGCAATCGGCGCCGATGAGCAACGCCATCTTCAGTCCGTCACCGACATTGCCTTCGCCGCCGATGAACACGGCGTCGTCATACTGTGGCGCGTAGCGGTGTACCAGCTCAGGGTTTTTGCAGAAGCCCCCGCTGGCTAGCACTACACCATGCTTTCCCGATGCCACGAACGCCTTGCCTTCTCGCTCGGCGCTCACGCCGACGACTTTGCCGTGCGCATCTCGAATCAGGCGCTGCGCGCTGGTGTTCAGCAGCAACCGCACCTTGCCCGTGTCCTTGGCCCGGCCCGCCAGGGCGCGCACGGTATCGGCCGGGTCTACGGTATGAACGCGCGGCACGGATTGACCCGAGGAGGTTTCCATGACGGGGCTGAACTCGACGCCCGCCTGTTTGAGCCAGCCGTAGGTGTCGAGCTGGTGGTCCACGTAGGCGCGCACCAGGGCGGGATCGTTCTCGTGCTTACCCACCTCGATCAGGTCGGCATAGAGCAGCTCGCTGGAGTCTGCAATACCGCTGGCTTTTTGCAGATCGGTGCCGGCAAACGCCAGGCAGCCGCCGCTCATGGCGGAGGATCCCCCGATCTCTCCGAGCTTTTCCAGCAGGACCACGTCGGCGCCGTCTTGCGCGGCTTGCAGCGCGCAAGCAAAGCCCGCCATGCCGCCGCCGACCACGACCAAGTCGGTCTGGATATCGTTGTTGCTCATAGTGTTTGCGATTGATTGAACATAGGGATTTCAGGCTTGGCGAGCGCGGGCGGCAGCGTGAGCACCCGCCTTGCGGCCCAGCACCGAGCCGGCGGTCAATCCAATGCCACCCGCGTATTTCACGTAATACAGGCCGCCTACCATTTCGCCAGCCGCGTACAGGTTTGGAATAGGCAGATCGGTGTCGTCCAGCACTTGGGCATGCGTGTTCACCTTGACGCCGGCGTAGGCGAATGTGATGCCGCAGGTGACGGCATAAGCCACGTAGGGGCCAGTGTCGAGGGGAGACGCCCAGTTTGATTTGGGAATAGCCAGCCCACGCGTGCAGCGTCCATCCTTGATGGCAGGGTTGTACGGCACGCTTTGATCTACGGCGGCGTTGAATTCGGACACCGTTTGCAAAAAGGCCTGCTTGTTGATGCCGTCCATCTGATCGGCCAGGCCGTCCAACGTGTCAGACACCAGCCGTGTGGCATGCCGCACCCGGTATTCGTCGGGCAGCAGGTTCGACGTCTTTGCATCAAACACTTGCCAAGCCACCGCGCCGGGTTGTGACAGTACGCGCGCGCCCATGCCAGAGTAGGTGTAGTTACGGAAATCCGTGCCTTCGTCGACGAAACGTTGGCCGTCCGCATTGACGACAATGCCCAGTGTGTAATAGTTTTTTTGCTGGTTGAGCAGGTTGATATCGCCATAGGCCGGGGCATTGAGGTCGTAGAACACGGCATGGCAGCCGGTCCAGTTGCCGTGTGCCACGGCGCCCACGCTCAGCGCCATGTCGATGCCATCGCCGGTGTTGTAGCGCGAGCCGCGCACCTTGGCGAGATCCCAGTTGGGGCCCAGGTATTCTGCGCGGCGCTTCAGATTGGCATGGAAACTGCCACTGGCCAGCACCACAGCGTGAGCGCGCAACGAGTTGTCCTGGCCATCTTGTTGCAGGGTCACGTTCCAGGTTTCGCCATCGCGGGCCAGTCCATGGGCGCGGGCGCCGTAGCGGATGTCAATGCCTAGCTTTTCGGCGCGGGCAAAGAGCGCATCGATCAAGCCCAGGCCGCCACCCGATACCTCTACGGTGAGGCCGCCCCAGTACTTGTTTTTGCCATCTACTTTGAACGACTGACGGCCGTAGATCGGAATGAAGCGCACGCCGTGGCCGCGCATCCAATGCATCGTTGGCATGCTTTCCTTGACCACGACATCGAGCACGTCGGCATCGGCGCGGTAGCCGCTCATGGTCAGGCTTTCTTCGAAAAACTGCGTTTCGGTATAGGAGCCGAAATCGTTGTCGCGCAGTTCCTCTGGTGACAGATCGGGGATCAGGGTCCTGAGGTCCTCATTCCCTTCGTAGGCGATGCGGAATGCACCGCCAGTAAACGCAGAGTTGCCTCCGCGGTTTTCCCTGGGAGCGCGTTCGATCAGCACGACGCGGGCACCGGATTCGTGGGCTGAAATGGCCGCACACAAGGCCGCATTGCCACCGCCGATGACGGCTACATCAAAAGTTTCCACGCTTCGTCTCCTGATAGCTGGCGTCGCGTGCGCCGGCTTGTCGGTATGAATGCCAGTTCACACTGGACAACAGATCAGGGACGATTGTGCGGGGTGGTGTTTCTGTGAGGAATCCCGACTAGTCGAAAGCTTTTTTCGATTTAATTGAACTTAGTCGGCCAAGATGACGCCGATGGCCCGAACCCGGGTGTGTCGGCGCAAGGGGATGCGCATTTGAATCAGCAACCCCTGCACCTTGATGCCTACAGCACTGTGCCGATGCGTCGCACGGCTTCTTGCAGGCGGTCCAATCCCGTCGCATACGAAAATCGCATCGTGTGGTGCCCATGCGCCGGACCGAAATCCAGCCCGGGCACTGCGGCGACGCCGCCCTCATGCAGCAATCGTTTGGCGAAGACCGAACTGTCTACGCCCATGGCAGCAATATCCGCATAAATGTAAAACGCGCCGTCGGGTTTGACCGGCACAGGTAAACCCAGCCGTTCGAATTCGGGCAGCAGATAGTCGCGGCGTTGTTTAAAGGCCTCGCGGCGGTGCTCATAAATCTTGAGCGTGTCGGGCGCGAAGCAGGCCAGGGCGGCATGCTGCGCCAAGGTGGGCGCGCAGATCGCCAGGCTGGCGGCCATTTTTTCGATAGGGCCGGCCAGGCGCTCGGGCACGATCATCCAGCCGAGCCGCCATCCTGTCATGTGGAAGTATTTGGAGAAACTGTTGATAACGATGATGTCATCGTCCAGCGTCAACGCCGAGCGCGCCTCGTTTTCGTAACTGAGTCCCAGATAAATCTCGTCGACAATGGCAAAGCCCTGGCGCTCGCGCACGGCATGCAGCAGGGCAGCCAACTCATCGCGCGCGATGCTGGTGCCGGTCGGATTGCTGGGGGAGGCGACCAGCACCCCGCGTGTGGCGGGCGTCCAGTGGTCCCGCACGTCCTGCGCCGATAGCTGGAACCGCTTTTGTGCTGTACTGGGGATCAGGCGGGGACGGCCGCCGGCGGCCAGAATGAAATTGCTGTTGGCCGGGTACGAGGGATCGGGCATCAGGACTTCCGCGCCGGTGTCCACCATGGCAGCGCATGCCAGCGACAGGGCGCCGGAAGCGCCTGCGGTGACGATGACGCGCGCGGGGTCGATCTTGGCGCCGAACTGAGTTGCGTAGAATTGGGCAATGGCCTCGCGCAATCCGGCCAGGCCGGCGGGGGCGCTGTATCCGCTCAGGCCGGCTCGCGCGGCGCGGTCCAGGGCTTCCACGACCTGCGCGGGCGCGGTAAAGTCCGGCTCGCCTATTCCGAGGCTGACGATGTCACGGCCGGCGGCTTGCAGTGCCTGAGCCTCTTTAAAGACTTCGACAGCGTGAAAGGTCAGGAATTCTTGGGCGCGTGAGGCAAGGCGCGACATGGCAGTTCTCGTAACGAAAAAGGAATTGTAGATGCAGCCATCGCGGCGCGCATTTCTGTTTGGCCGGCAAACGCCACGCACGCCCTGGGACGCCTTTTTGCAGCGTCTGGGGCGGCTCGTACAGGGGCGGGTGAGCAACCTCGGGGCAGAGAGGGCCGGTCAACCGCTGGGGCACAACCCCGGAACCGAGGTGCCGAATCGCGCCCGCCTGACCGCCGTGCATCGCGAGGACGTGCGGCAAGCGCGGGCGTTGTGCGCGGAATACGGCGTGGTGCTGCAACTCGCTGGCTTGGCCGATGACACGCGATCCGCGGTGCCTCAGGCGGGTGCGCGAGACCCGTGGGATGCTGCTGCCGTTGACGGACCTGGTCAGAAATATACAAATGCCCTGGCTCAGGGCGATGTGCTGGAGGTCGATCCGTCCAGCCTGGACATGGTCACCCATGACCCCGAGAGCGGGCAATGGGTGGCTCAGCCCGGATGCCGCGTCGGCGAGCTGGCGGCATCCGGGCTGCTGCAATTCCGCGGCGCGCCGCCTGAATGGACCTTGGCTGCCTGGTTGGCGAGATCTCGCGGCTGGATGCCCGGCGCCACTGCGATGAGCGGCGTGGTACAGGCCGAGCTGCTGTTCTCCGACGGCACGGTCGAGTCGCTGGGGGCATTTGGCGCATCCGATGTGAGGCCCCTGCGGTCAGCGATGGTGCAGCGCCTGGTGCCTGCGCTCTTTCAATTGTCGTCGTCCCCGGACGCCGTGATATGCCGCGAGGCTCCTCAGTGGCCATGTCGTTATCGATTGGATGCACTGCAGCCCACTGCGCCGGCACAGGTCAATCTCGCCCAATTGTTACTGGGACACGGTGGTACGCTGGCATGGGTGGAATCTGTCACACTGATTCCGAGTCATCCTGGCGGCGCCTGGCCAGTGGAGCCGGCGATGGCTGATCCGGGGGCGTTGCCCGTTGCCTCGCCGTGTCCTGCCGGCACGCCGTCCGGTGTCGGCGCCATGCAGGGCCAGGCATTGTCAGACGAGAAAGTGGCCAATGCCGCCCGACGGCTGCAGATCCGTATGAAAAACGCATTTGATCCGTTGGATCTGTACGGGGACTGAGCCGGAGCGCCGTGCCCATCCTGCGTCCGGTGTGCCGTGCTTGCGCTGCCGTTTTTTACCGGAGGCCCGTGTCATCTGGCAGTAAGATAATCGCCTCTCTAAGCTAGAATTCCCCACTTTCGTCGATCAACCGAGTAAGCCCGCAATATGGATGCCAATTTTCGCAAAGCCGCACTTGATTATCATGAGTCCGGCCGCCCCGGCAAAATCGCTGTCACGCCGACCAAACAGTTGTCGAACCAGCGTGATTTGGCGCTGGCTTACTCCCCCGGCGTGGCGGCAGCCTGTGAAGAAATCGTCAGCGACCCCGTCAATGCGGTGCGCTATACGGCGCGCGGCAATCTGGTCGGCGTGATCACCAACGGGACCGCTGTGCTGGGCCTGGGCAACATCGGTGCGCTGGCGTCCAAGCCCGTCATGGAAGGCAAGGCCGTCCTGTTCAAAAAGTTTGCCGGCCTGGACGTGTTCGATATCGAAATCAACGAAACCGATCCCGACAAGCTGGTCGAAATCATTGCGGGGCTGGAGCCGACGTTTGGCGGCATCAACCTCGAAGACATCAAGGCCCCCGAGTGCTTCACGGTCGAGCGCAAGCTGCGCGAGCGCATGAAAATCCCGGTGTTTCACGACGATCAGCACGGCACGGCCATCTGCGTGTCGGCAGCCTTTATCAACGGCCTGAAAGTGGTGGGTAAAGCGATCGATCAGGTCAAGGTTGTGACCTCGGGCGCTGGCGCGGCCGCGCTGGCTTGCCTGGACCTGATGGTGGATCTCGGCGTGCCCATTGAAAACATCTGGGTGACCGACCTCGAGGGCGTAGTCTACGAAGGGCGCGTCGCGCTGATGGACCCCGACAAAGCCCGCTTTGCTCAAAAAACCGAACAGCGCAAGCTGGCCGAGGTCATCCAGGGCGCAGACGTGTTCCTGGGCCTGTCGGCGGGCGGGGTGCTCAAGCCCGAGATGGTCGCCTCGATGGCGGCTCGCCCAGTGATCCTGGCCTTGGCCAACCCCAATCCCGAGATCCTGCCCGAAGACGCCCATGCCGTGCGCGACGACGTCGTGATGGCGACCGGCCGGTCCGACTATCCGAACCAGGTCAACAACGTTCTGTGTTTCCCCTATATTTTCCGCGGCGCGCTGGACGTGGGCGCCACTACGATTACGCGTGAAATGGAAATGGCGGCCGTGCACGCCATCGCCAAACTCGCCCAGGAAGAGCAAAACGAGGTCGTGGCCGCTGCCTATGGCACGTACGACATCAGCTTTGGCCGTGAATACCTGATTCCCAAGCCGTTCGACCCGCGTTTGATCACCCGCATCGCGCCGGCCGTGGCCAAGGCCGCCATGGAAGGCGGCGTCGCGACGCGTCCGTTGGCCGACCTGGAGGCTTACGTCGAGCAACTGCAGCAGTTCGTGTACCACTCGGGCGCCTTCATGAAACCCCTGTACTCGGCGGCCAAGGTCCTGGTGCGCGAGGGCGGCAAGGCGCGAGTCGTCTTTACCGAAGGCGAGGACGAACGTGTGTTGCGCGCGGTGCAGGTCGTGGTCGACGAGGGGCTGGCCAAACCGATCCTGGTGGGACGCCCGGCAGTGCTGGCTGCCCGCATCGAAAAGTATGGCCTGCGCCTGCGCCTGGGCGAGGACGTCGAGGTCACCAACCCCGAATACGACGAGCGATTCCACCAGTACTGGACCACGTACTGGGAAATGATGTGCCGCCGCGGCATCACCAAGGAAATGGCGCGTGTCGAAATGCGCCGCCGCCTGACGCTGATCGGCGCCATGATGCTGCATCGTGGCGAGGCGGACGGCATGATCTGCGGTGTGGTCAGTTCCTACGCCGAGCATCTGCGTTTCATCGACGAAGTGATCGGCAAGCGCCCCGGCGCCAACGTTTACGCCGCCATGAACGTCCTGTTGCTCGACGAGCGCGTGGTGGCGTTGGTGGACACCCACGTCAATGACAATCCCACGGCCGAACAGATCGCCGAGATCACCATTGCCGCAGCCGAGCAAATGAAGCGCCTGAATCTGGCGCCCAAGATCGCGCTGCTGTCGCGTTCGAATTTCGGCACGGGCAGTTCGTCCTCGGGCGCGAAAATGCGCGAAGCGCTTGCCCTGGTGCGCGAGGCCGCCCCGGACCTGGAAATCGACGGCGAGATGCATGGCGATTGCGCATTGGACGAGGCGCTGCGTACCCGCATCCTGCCCTCGTCGACCCTCAAAGGCGCCGCCAACCTGTTGGTTTGCCCCAACGTGGATTCTGGCAATATCGCCTACAACCTGCTCAAGACAGCGGCGGGCGGCAACGTCGCCGTGGGACCGTTCTTGCTGGGGGCCGATGCGCCCGTGCATATTTTGACGTCCAGTTCCACGGTGCGCCGTATCGTCAACATGACCGCCCTGGTCGTCGTTGATGCCAACATCCCCAAATAGCATCGCCCAGGCCGTCGGCCAGCCTCGTTCTCCGACGGGGCTGGTGTTGACAGGCGGCGGCGCGCGCGCGGCCTACCAAGTAGGTGCGCTGCGCGCCGTGTTGGATATTCTTGATCCAGAATCCCGTCCGGGTTTTCACAATCCGTTTCCCATCATTTGCGGCACCTCGGCGGGCTCCATCAATGCCACCGCTTTGGCGTGCCGTGCCGATCGTCCGCACCTCGCGGTGCGACGCATTCAGCGCCTCTGGGAATCTTTGCACACCAGCATGGTGTACCGGGCCGACGCGCCGGGCTTGATCAAGACCGGTGTGCGTTGGCTGGGCTTGCTGGCCCTGGGATGGATGTTTTCCGGTCTGGGCCGCGAGCGGCCCCGGTCGTTGCTGGACAATAAACCGTTGGCCGAGTTGTTGACGCGCGTGCTGGATTTCGAGCATTTGCATGCCAACTTGCAGCACAACGCCTTAAACGCCTTGGCGATTACCGCCTCGGGGTTTACCAGCGGCGAGCATCTGACTTTTTATCAGGCGAACCACGCGATTGATCCCTGGCACCGTTCATTGCGGCGGGCGCTGTCCGTACGCATCGGTGTCGAGCATCTGATGGCGTCCTCGTCCATTCCATTTGTCTTTCCTGCGCAACCTGTTGACGTGCAGGGCCAGCGCGAGTGGTGCGGTGATGGTTCCATGCGACAGTTGGCCCCCATCAGTCCGGCGATCCATTTGGGGGCTGCCCGGGTGTTGGTAATAGGCACCAGTTTTCGTGATGAGACGCATCCCGAAAAACGCGAGGCCTCGCCGCCTTATCCCAGCCTGGCGCAGGTGGGCGGACATGTACTCTCCAGCATCTTTTTAGATGGCTTATCAATGGATTTGGAGCGTCTGGAACGGATTAACGAACTGGTCACCTACATCGGCCATGATCCGGCAGTAGGTGGGGGTGTCCGGCGGGTGAACGTCCTGACCTTGACACCGAGTCAGTCGTTGGACCTGTTGGCGCTCGATTATTTATCTGAAATGCCTCTCGAAGCCCGTACCCTTTTTCGCGTACTCGGTGTATCGTCCGACCCTGATCGTTCGGGTGGTGGCGCGTTGTTGTCTTATTTATTGTTCGAAGGCGCTTACACACAACGATTGATTGAACTGGGGTATGCCGATACGATGCGGCGTAGCGAAGATGTCGCGGGTTTTTTCAAGGAGGGCCAGGCATGACGCACAATGGCCAGTCTACGTTGCAGCGCCAATTGAGCAGCGGTGGCGCGATCGATCATGGCGATCTGCAGAAAGATGCCGTGGATGAGGCTGCGCGTGAACTCGGGTTAGCGTTCATGGTGGCCGAGTGCGACCGGGCGCGCAGCCGGTCGGCGGTATTGCGGGCGATTGCCAAAGCGGTCGATTTTCCTGAATATTTTGGCGGGAATTTCGATGCGCTCTATGACTGTTTATGTGACACGGTCTTAGATCAAAAAACCGGCTTCGTGTTGTGGTTGGTGAAACTGCATTCAGGGGATCCCGCGTTGGCCGATGATGCAGCGCAGATCGAATCCGTGTGCGCGGATGTAGTGACATTTGCGCAGGAGAACGGGCGTTCGTTCAGTTACATCGTCGAGCATGCGGGCAAGCATCCGGATCCTGAACCGGGAGTGGCTGCAGCACGCTACGGAGAAGGCTGAGCGCGGGGTGTTGCTCTGCCGGAGTAACACTTTGCGCTGCATTACCAGCCGAGTATCGCCGTCACCGCCGAGATCAAGGCAAGCCCCGCCGTTTCGGTGCGCAACACACGTGGTCCGAACCGCACAGATTGAACGCCATATTGAGCGGCCAGCGCCAGCTCAGCCTCTGACCACCCGCCCTCCGGCCCAACGAGCAGATTGAGCGATTGCAGCGGTTCGCGTCCAGCTGACGTGGCGAGCGCATCGGCCAGCGTTGGAACCGCATCCGGATGGCAGAGCAGACGCAGGCCCGTGGCAGGTTGTTCCAGCCATTCCCGTAATCCCATCGGCGCATCGACATCCATGAGCCGATTGCGCCCGCATTGTTCCGCGGCGGATTGCGCGATGCGAGCCCAATGGGATACCCGTTTCTCCAGGCGAGCGCCGCTCAGTTGCAACACACTGCGTTGCGCGGCGATGGGCGTGACGCGGCTCGCACCGAGTTCGACGGCCTTTTCTATCACCCAGTCCATTTTGTCGCCCGAAGGCAAGCCCTGCACCAGCGTGACACTGCCTGCGAGCTCAGCTTCGCGAGGGTCGTGATCGCCCAATTGCGCCCAGGCCGATTTGCCGTCAATGCCCAGCGTCGCGGGGTATTCACCGCCCAGGCCGTTAAAGAGCACAATGGGTGCACCGTCGCGCAGACGCAGCACGCGTACGGCATGATGCGCCAACGCATCGGGCAGAGACAGGCGGGTGCCCGGAGAAAGCGGGGTATCGCAGAAAAAACGCGGCAACGGCATGGCGATGAAATAACAGGACGCTCTAGAGCGCGGGCGGGCAAGAATATGCGTAGCCTACCACTCTGATCGGCCAAATTCAGGCGTGCCGGCACGGCATCCCGTCTCGATATCGTCCGGCTTCGGCCCGGCGTCGCGTCCGGGTATCCCCGGATGCTAAAATCGTAAGCTTCACAATTCCTGTCACCTGGCCCCATTTTTGGCTGGCCGGAGTCTACGAGCCTTTTCCGCATGAGCCCATCCACTGCCCAACCCCTGGCCCTGGCCGACGCCATTCGCGTTCTAGCCATGGATGCTGTCCAACAAGCAAACTCGGGGCATCCCGGCGCCCCGATGGGGATGGCGGAAATTGCCCAGGCACTATGGCTGGGCCACCTGCGCCACAATCCGGCCGATCCGGCCTGGGCCAACCGCGACCGCTTCGTGCTGTCCAACGGCCATGGCTCGATGCTGATCTACGCGCTGCTGCATCTGACCGGCTACGATCTGCCGATCGAGGAGTTGAAACAATTCCGTCAATTGCATTCCCGCACGCCGGGCCACCCCGAGGTTGGCATCACCCCGGGCGTCGAGACCACCACCGGTCCTCTGGGCCAAGGCGTGGCCAATGCCGTGGGGATGGCGCTGGCCGAGGCGCTGTTGGCCGCTGAATTCAACAAGCCTGGCCTGCCGATCGTAGATCACTACACCTATGCATTCGTGGGCGACGGTTGCCTGATGGAAGGCATTTCCCACGAAGCCTGTTCCTTGGCCGGCACGCTGAAGCTCTCCAAGCTCGTGGTCCTGTACGACGATAACGGCATTTCCATCGACGGCCATGTCGAACATTGGTTTGGCGACGATACCGGCAAGCGTTTCGAGGGCTATGGCTGGAACGTCATCCGTGGCGTCGATGGCCACGATGTGGCTGCCGTCGATGCCGCGATTGCCCAGGCGCGCGCGCAGTCTGACAAGCCCACGCTGATCATCTGCCGCACCATCATCGGCAAGGGCGCACCCACGATGGCGGGTACGCACAATGTGCACGGCGCACCGTTGGGCGCCGAAGAAATCGCAGCGACGCGTGCGGCGTTGGGCTGGACCGCGGCGCCGTTCGAGTTGCCGCAAGCCGTGCGCGAGGGCTGGGATGCCCGCCAGGCCGGCGCCGAGGCGCAAACTGCGTGGCAAGCCAGCTTTGATGCCTACGCGGCCCAGTACCCCGCCGAGGCGGCTGAGTTCACCCGCCGCATGAAGGGCGAGCTCCCCGCAGACATCGCCGAAAAACTTCAGGCCTTCATCCAGGCCACCGACGAAAAAGCCGAGACGGTCGCTACCCGCAAAGCCTCTCAATTCGCCATTGCGGCACTGGCTGCTGCATTGCCCGAACTGCTGGGCGGCTCGGCCGACCTGACGGGCTCGAACTACACCGACTGGAAGGGCGTTGCACCGGTGCGCGCCGGTGAGCAGGGCATTCAGTTTGGCCGCCACATCAACTACGGCGTGCGTGAGTTCGGCATGTCCGCCGTCATGAACGGCATCGCGCTGCATGGCGGTTACCTGCCATTCGGCGGGACGTTCCTGACGTTCTCCGATTACTCGCGCAATGCTATCCGCATGGCCGCGTTGATGAAACAACGTGTGGTGCACGTATTCACGCACGACTCCATCGGCCTGGGCGAAGACGGCCCTACGCACCAATCGATCGAGCACGCCTCCAGCCTGCGTTTGATTCCGAATCTGTCGGTATGGCGTCCTTGCGATACCACGGAGACAGCCGTGGCCTGGGCCACCGCCGTGTCGCGTCCGGCCAGCATCGGCATGGATGTGCACGATGGCGGTCCGACTGCGCTGTTGCTGTCGCGCCAGAACCTGCCTTTCGTCCCGCGCGACGCTGACACGCTGAAAGCGATTGTCCGCGGTGGTTACGTTCTGCGAGACGCAGAAGGCGCGCGTGCCGTTATCATCGCCACGGGCTCCGAGGTCGCTATCGCGCTGGCTGCACAAGAGCAGTTGGCCGCAGAGGGGATCGCGGTACGCGTGGTGTCCATGCCCAGCACTGACGTGTTCGATCGTCAGGATGCCGAGTGGAAACGCAGCGTATTGCCGCCGGGATTGCCGCGCGTCGCCGTCGAGGCGGGCACCACGGCGCTGTGGCACAAATACGTGGGTCTGGAGGGCGCCGTGGTCGGTATCGACCGTTACGGCGAATCCGCACCTGCGGGAGCCTTGTTCAAGTTCTTCGGTCTGACTGCCGACAAGGTAGCCGAGACTGTCAAGCAAGTTTTGTAAAAGGAGCTCTTAGTCATGACCATTCGCGTCGCCATTAACGGATACGGCCGCATCGGCCGCAACGTCCTGCGTGCCCACTACGAGGGCGGTAAAAAACACGACATCGAGATCGTTGCCATCAACGACCTGGGTGACCCCAAGACCAACGCGCACCTGACGCGCTACGACACCGCCCACGGCAAGTTCCCCGGCACGGTCGAGGTCGAAGG
Organism: Bordetella muralis; assembly: GCF_054781015.1. Taxonomy (NCBI): domain Bacteria; kingdom Pseudomonadati; phylum Pseudomonadota; class Betaproteobacteria; order Burkholderiales; family Alcaligenaceae; genus Bordetella; species Bordetella muralis. The sequence continues at coordinate 662,070 of NZ_BAAGVF010000002.1, forward strand.
CGATTACATGATCGTCAATGGCGACAAGATCCGCGTCCTGGCTAATCGCAACCCAGCCGAATTGCCCTGGGGCGAGCTGAAAGTCGACGTCGTGATGGAATGCACGGGCTTTTTCACCTCGAAAGAAAAAGCCAGCGCCCACCTGAAAGGCGGCGCCAAGAAAGTCATCATCTCGGCTCCCGGCGGCAAAGACGTGGACGCCACTGTTGTGTACGGCGTGAACCACGGCGTGCTGAAAGCCACCGACACCGTCATCTCGAACGCTTCGTGCACCACCAACTGCCTGGCCCCGCTGGTCAAGCCGCTGCACGACAAACTGGGTGTGGAAAGCGGCCTGATGACCACGGTCCATTCCTACACCAATGACCAGGTTCTGACCGACGTCTATCACGAAGACCTGCGCCGCGCCCGTTCGGCCACCATGAGCATGATCCCGACCAAAACCGGCGCCGCTGCTGCCGTGGGTCTGGTGTTGCCCGAGTTGAACGGCAAGCTCGACGGCTTTGCGATCCGCGTGCCGACCATCAACGTGTCGCTGGTCGATCTGTCGTTCGTGGCCTCGCGCGAAACCACCGTCGACGAAGTCAACAGCATCCTCAAGGCCGCCTCCGAAGGCGAACTGAAAGGCATCCTGAACTACAACACCGAGCCCCTGGTTTCGGTTGACTTCAACCACAACCCGGCTTCCAGCACCTACGATTCCACGTTGACCAAGGTCTCGGGCAAGCTGGTCAAGGTCTCGTCGTGGTATGACAACGAGTGGGGCTTCTCGAACCGCATGCTCGACACCACCGTCGCGCTGATGTCCGCCAAGTAATCCGCCATGGCCAAGGTCAATACCCTGTCCGCGCTGGCCAAGGCTGGCGCGCTGCATGGCAAGCGGGTGTTCATCCGCGCCGATCTGAACGTGCCGTTTGACGACGCGGGTCAGATCAGCGAAGACACGCGTATCCGCGCTTCGGTGCCGGGCATCCGTCTGGCGCTCGATAGCGGCGCCGCTGTCATGGTGACCTCGCACCTGGGACGCCCCACCGAGGGCGTACTGACCGAAGCCGACTCGCTGGACCGTGTGGGCCAGCGTTTGTCGCAACTGCTGGGCATGCCCGTGCAGTTGGTCAAAGACTGGGTCGACGGCGTGACCGTCAATCCGGGCCAGGTCGTGTTGCTGGAAAACTGCCGCGTCAATCCCGGCGAAAAGAAAAACGACGAAACCTTGTCGCGCAAGATGGCGGCATTGTGCGACGTCTACGTCAACGATGCTTTCGGGACGGCACACCGTGCCGAGGCCACCACGCACGGCATCGCGCGTTTTGCGCCGATCGCTTGCGCGGGTCCGTTGCTCGAGGCCGAGCTGGACGCATTGGGCCGTGCTCTGCACGAACCGAAGCGCCCGTTGGTAGCCATCGTCGGCGGCTCCAAGGTCTCGACCAAGCTCTCCATCCTGCAGTCGCTGGCCGACAAGGTTGATCAGTTGGTGGTGGGCGGCGGTATCGCCAATACCTTCATGCTGGCGGCTGGCTTGTCCATTGGTAAATCACTGGCCGAGCCCGACCAGGTCGAGCAGGCCCGTGCCGTGATCGACATCATGAAAAAGCGCGGCGCAGAAGTCCCCATCCCGACGGATGTGGTGTGCGCCAAGTCGTTTTCCGCTGATGCCGAAGCCACCGTCAAGGCGGCTGACGCGGTTGCTGACGATGATCTGATTCTGGACATTGGCCCGCAGACCGCACAGCATTTGGCTGGGATTCTGCAGCAGGCAGGCACCATCGTCTGGAACGGCCCCGTGGGCGTGTTCGAGTTCGATGCGTTCGCCAACGGCACCGAAGTCCTCGCCAAAGCGATTGCCGAATCACCTGCGTTTTCGATCGCAGGCGGTGGCGACACGCTGGCAGCCATCGCCAAATACGGGATCGCTGACAAGGTCGGCTATATCTCCACTGGGGGCGGTGCATTCCTGGAATTCCTGGAAGGCAAGTCCTTGCCGGCTGTGGCTATTCTCGAGGAACGTGCTGGCTGATTGTTCGATGGCTTGTCGCTGTTGTTGTTAGCTGGAGAAATGCCAGGCATGTGATGTGCTTGGCATTTTTTTTTGTGCTGATCGGTGTTCAGGGTTCTATTGGTCGTCGAGCCGAGGCAATCGGCCCGGCCGGGCTTCACAAAGTCGGTCCGGCGCGCGGGCGCCGGACACCGTGTTCGCTCGTCTCGTCCGCGCGTTCGCGCTCCCTTCGACGTCCGCTCCACTCGACTTTGAGGCGCCCGGCCGGGCCGATTGCCTCGGCTCGACTGGCAGCAACTAGAATTCTCTGCATCGCTGGCACGACTTTCTTGCTTGGCGTTTTTCTGCAGCCGCGGTGGTAGAGAGGAAGATCTTGCGGTGCTGCTTTCGGGGGACGCCCTGCGCGTCCCCCTCAAGCGATCGGTCCGGGCATGCGGTAGGGGTGGCGTGGTGCCTGGTTGGAAGATCTGCTTGAGTGCG